>NZ_CP073013.1:2432039-3648059 GCF_020694005.1 Marinomonas profundi
TACGAATTTCATTGGGACGAACCAGAATGTGTCGTGCTTTGGTTTGTTGTTGCAAGGTGACATTCGGCGAGCGTTTTTCAATCAACCAAAGTAAATGGAAGCCAGCATTGCTTTGTAATGGACCAATAAGTGGGCCTTTGTCAGTTTCAAGGGCGCGAACAAACAGCGGTGGTAGTTGGTTTAGTGGGCGCCAGCCTAAATCTCCGCCTTCGATGGCAAATTGACCGTCGGAGTTTTCGAGTGCTTGCTGGATAAAGTCATCTTCGGTGTTAATTTTTTGTGCGATGGCTTCGATTTTTTTCTCAGCTTGTTCGGCGTTGCTGGCTCGTACCAATATGTGGCGCAGGTGAGCCTGTTCCTTTTCTTTGGTGATGCTGGTGTCAGAACTTAGGTAGTCATTTATTTCTTGATCTGAAATGACGATACGTCTCTTCACGGTTTCTTGCTTGATGTTGTTGATGAGGATTTCTTGCTCAATTTGTTGGCGATAGCGAGCGTAATTGATGCCTTTGCTGGCAAGAATGGTTTTTAAGCCTTGCAGATCCACATTCATGTTTTTTGCCACCCCAAGGATGGCGTTGTCTACGTCTGAACTGGACGCTCTCATGCCGATTTTTTTGGCGTAATTAACCTGTAGCGCTTCTTCAATCATTTGATTGAGTATTTGACGGTGTATATTGTCCGTCATGATGCCGCCCGGCACTCGCTCTTTGACTATTTGAAAGCGATTTTGAATGTCACTTTCTAAAATCGGTTTTGAGTCGACAATGGCTGAAATGCCGTCAATCTTTATTGATTCAGCGTGCAGTGTTTGCAGCGGTAGTGATGCAAATAAAATGAAAGAGAAAAAAGAAAACAACTTCATGATTAATATCCAACTTTTCCTTGGTTCCAATAGCTATCGGCAATGTTGGCTGCGTTACTAGCGCGCCCTGCAGTGCTTAAACTACGTAAAATAAATTGTAAAAAGACGCCCCGATCAAATTCGTTATCGTCGTTTAGCCAATGTTGATAACTTAATGACACCTTGATGCAGCAGTTTTCATAACCGAACCCCGCGATTTCTTTGCTGGCGTCTTCTCTTAAAAAGTCATAAGTATATTGTGTAAACATTGACCAGTTTTGGTTGAGTGGAAAAATGCTACCAATACTGGCTTGTTTCGCATCGTCATCTGGGTCGATATTGTTGATCGAGTACAAATAGCTTAGGTTGATTTTGACGTCATCCACGGGTTCGAGTGTGGTGACTAATTGTGCCAAGTTTACCTCATCGTTATCAAGGTTGTAGTTTACATTACCGGTTAGGCTGTAGCGATTGCCATTGTAGTTGGCGGAGGTGAGTAGGTCACTTCGCTTTGCGTTGTCAATGGCGCTATTGTCGTCAGTGTCGCCACTAATACCAACATAACGGTCTGCTAAATAGAAGACTTGGCCTGCTTTAAAGGCCCATCTTTCATTATTGTTTTCATCATAGAGGCGACTTTCTAGTCCAAAAGAGACTTGTTCCGTGTCGCCGATGCGGTCGTTACCATTGAAGCGTTTATGGCTAAAGGCTTGTGAGTAGGTCATGGTTGAGTGGCTGGCGTCAAAATCTGGAATCGCGTCTTGATCTTCATAAGGTACGTACAGGTAATTTAGACGAGGCTCAAGCGTCTGGCGCCATACGCCCTTATTGATATCCACGCGACGTTCTAATACTAATGATGAGTCAAGGTAACCACTTAGGTTGCCAACCGAAGCTGCGTGATCGGCATCGGTGGTGTAGTCGTGCAGATTATAGTCACGATACTGGGTTAGCACCCCAGGAGTGAGACTTCCCCACGCGTTGCTGAAATTTAAACTGACATCTTGATTTAAGGCAATACGCTGACCGTCGAAGTTGTCTTCCGCTGGGTCATAGAAGTCGGTGTATTGCACATCAATACGATAGTCTAGTAATGAGGTTGCTAAGCGATAGGAGCTGTCGATACGAGGCAGCCATTCGAAGGGTTGGTCGATTGCCCTATCGGGTGTTTGGTAAGTCAAGTATGTGACTTTGTTCAGAAAATTGCCGCTATTAACATTAATATAGACACTGCGTTGATAGTGGTCTTTCTCGCCAATGGAAGTGCTGTTCGCTTCTGGGTATTTGTCGCTAGTGGGGTTGTCTTCCAATAAGAAGCCAGCGCTAACGTACCGATTAAAGGATTGTGCTGTGGTCAATTTGAGCAGGGTTTGTTCACCCTCATCGTTATCGGAAAAGCTCGATTGCTCGTAAATCGTTTCACCATAAGGGCTTAAGTGACGAAATTCGATATCGACACCGGCGCCTTTTTCTTGAATAAACTGTGGTGTGATAGTGGCGTCGTAGTTGGGCGCTATGTTCCAGTAAAATGGCGCGGAAAAACTCAGTCCGTCTGTTCCTGAGTAGCCAAAGCTTGGGAATAAAAAGCCCGTTTGGCGAGTGTTATTGAGCGGGAATCGTAGCCAAGGAAAGTAGAAAACGGGTAGGTCTGCAATGCGAATTTGAACATGTTTTGCCGTACCAAAGCCGCTTTTTGTGTCCAGTTTTATGGCACTGCCATAGAGCTTCCAGCTTTCTTCATTGGGTTCGCAGGTGGTAAAAAAGCCCTCTTCAATAAACACCACGCCATCTTGGCGGCGTGATAGTAATGCGGCTTCGCCCCGTGCGCCGCTTTGATGACTCAGAAATTTAGCCTGGTTGAATTCTGTTGGTGCCGTATCGTTGTTGGCGATGTAGCCATTTGAACTACGAATAAGCTGGTTTTCACTGCGCAGAGTAACGTTGCCCGTCGCGCGGTAGTATTCATTGGGGATGCCTTCTATGCTGTCAGCGGATAGCGTGGACTGGGGTTGTATGACCTCAGCCGCCCCTTGTAAATGAATCACGCCGTTCTTATCCCGTACGATCAGGTCCGCTGCAAGGTTGGTGCTTGTGGCATTGGTTGCCTGCCAGCTACTGACGTAACTTCCCTGACAATATTGATTGAGTTGACTCTGTTGTTCGGATGTCAACGATTCTCTGGGCGCCCAATCCCATTGGTCTACTTGTGCTTGAGCGAATGGCACGATGAAAAGACTGTGAAAAAATAAGGCGTAGGTGCGTAAATGCTTAGCCATGCAGGGTATACTTATTACCAAAAGTTATTGTCCGAAATCGGATTCTGCCCATGAGCGGGTCCATGTTGTGACACAAATGATAATCTAAGCAGGCCTATAGGGGCTACCGATTCTGGAGAAATATCTTTATGTGGAAAATTGTTTGCGCCATTTTGGGTTATATTTTGGCTGGTTTTGTAGGTGGATTACTGGGCTTTTTTGTTGGCGGTGTTATAGACAGAGCGCAGGCTGGCGGCGGCTTTAGCAGTATTGCTGGGCGCGCGAATGTACGATTACAACAGGAGACTTTTTTTCGTACCTTATTTCTTTTAATGGGGCGTTTAGCGAAAGCGGATGGACAGGTAACGGCGGCTGAAATTCAGTTAGCGGAGTCTGTGATGCAGCGCTTAAGATTGTCCCCTGCGGCTCAAGAGCAAGCCAAGCAGCTTTTTAATGAAGGCAAATCTGATAATTTTGACCTTTCAGCGGTGTTGAATAACTTTAAACAAGTGGTTGGTGCGGGCGATTTGACGCGTACTTTGTTGGAAGTGTTACTGGTGTCGGCGTATGCCGATGGCCATTTTAGTCTGGAAGAAAAATCCTTTGTCTCCCAAGTGTGTGCTCATCTTGGTGTGTCGGTAGCGGAATTTGAAGCGCTGCACATTCAAGTTAAACAGCAGGCGCACTTCAGCCAAGGTTATCAATCTTCTTCTAATGGAATGGGCTCGAAAGATTTATTGAAAGCGGCCTATGAAGCGCTTGGCGTTACATCAGACATGTCAGATGCCGATATCAAAAAAGCCTATCGTCGCCTAATGAGTCAGCATCATCCTGATAAATTAAGTTCAAAAGGCTTGCCAGATGAAATGATTGAACTGGCGAAAGAGCGCACGCAAGAAATTCAAGCGGCCTATGAAATGGTAAAAAATGCCCGCAAATAATGTGCTTGCTAGGGTTTACAGGTTAATGGTTGACGGGGCTTTCATAGAAAAGCCCTTTTTTTACCTTAGGCAATGTCTTCTGTTGGTTTACTTGAAGGGTGTTTTGTTTTAAAAAACCGCGCACTCTTTGGATCAGCTGTTGCTTGCTGTCTTTTCCAGTGACGCGATCGGGCATGGCGTCCAGTTGTGTGTAATCGCCGCTTTGTTGTGTTCTTTGATTGGCGGCTTGTTTACGCCACCGCGCAAACTGGTTGCTGCTGGCATTGTGGTTAACATAATAGTCGAGTGTCGGTTGCGTGACGTGGCGAATTTTTTGGGCGAGAGCGTAATGGCTCATCTTGGCGGGTGCTTCTATATTGATCAGAGCCAATGCTGTCCCAGCAGTGGGATTTGCAACAACAAAGCCCAGTGCGTAACTGGCGCCAGTGTTATCGCCGAGCAGCACGAACTGCTCGACATCGTTACTTTGGGCATGGCTCATCGCGGCTTGTATTCGAGCAAAGACCATGGCTTGATTTGGCAACTCAGCGTTTGTTTGGTTGTTTTCTTCAATACTTGCTGTGCTAACGGGCTGGCCGCGTTTGATGATGTCAGGTACTTCAACCGATAAAGTGCACCAACTGTATTGGGGGAGATCGTTGCGGAGTGGCGCGATGGCGTCTGGCCAGTCTGGGTGTTCGTTGTCCCCCGCTAACAGAATGACGCAGCCTTGTGTTGAGCTTGTCATGGACGGTTTGTAAAGGGTAAGGAAAGGCTCGCCATCGGCTTCTAATGTAAGGATTTCATGGTCTAGGCGTCTTATGGCTAAAGAGGTGGTTAGCGCCTCGATACGAGACTCTTGAGGTTTGGGAATAAGGTATTCTTTAGCGTCTTCTGGCCGCGTCGGTTGCGCTGGGGCGGTATTGTTGTTTGGCGTTACTTGCGGCTCTTCTGCCCAGAGAGTGGGATTGGCACTTAATACCAGCAAGGCCATGATAACGTGGGGCAGCGCAGTAAATTTCTTCATTGTTTCAATACTTTTTAAAAAGGCCTTGTTAAAATGCGGTCTACATTTTCACTATGAGACCTTTATTGTGTCACTGCTGGAGTCAGATATGAATGATTTTATCATTGCCCCTTCGATCCTTTCTGCCGATTTTGCTCGTTTAGGCGAAGAGGTTGATAATGTGTTGGCGGCCGGAGCCGATATCATACACTTTGATGTGATGGACAATCATTACGTTCCTAATTTAACGATTGGCCCTATGGTCTGTAAAGCATTGCGCAAACATGGTGTCACAGCTGATATTGATGTGCACCTGATGGTAAAGCCCGTTGATCGTATGATTGGCGATTTTATTGAAGCGGGTGCGTCTATTATTACCTTTCATCCAGAAGCCAGCGAGCACCTTGATCGCTCCTTACAAATGATTCGAGATGGTGGCTGTAAAGCGGGCTTAGTATTCAACCCTGCGACGTCTCTTGAGCATTTAAAATATGTCATGGATAAAATCGACATGGTGTTGCTGATGTCGGTTAACCCAGGTTTTGGCGGGCAATCTTTCATTCCGGGCACATTAGACAAATTGCGCGAAGCGCGAGCTCTGATTGAGGCGAGCGGCTACGATATTCGTCTTGAAGTGGATGGTGGTGTGAGTGAAAAAAATATCGCCGACATCGCCCGCGCTGGTGCGGATACCTTTGTTGCCGGCTCTGCTATTTTCGGTAAAGCAGATTACAAAGCGGTGATTGATGCGATGCGCAAAGCATTGGCGAGTGTACGTTAATGAAAACACCGAGCTATTTTTCAGCGTGGTTTGATGGTTGGCCGGAGCTGGTGTGTTTGGATCTTGATGGGACGCTAGTCGACAGTGTGCCTGATATTGCGGGTGCCGTTGATGCCTTCTTAACCGAGCTTGGCGCGCCATTAGCCGGAGAAGATCGCGTTCGTGGTTGGGTTGGTTTTGGCTCGGCCAAGTTGATTGAGCAAGCCTTAGCGTGGGCGGATATTGATGCGGCTCAGCATGAAGAAGCCTATCGCATTTTTCTGACCCATTATCATCGCCATTTAACCGATGGCACGACACTTTACCCCAATGTGAAGGCCTTGTTAAAAGCCTTTAAGCACCATGGTGTGCCAGTTGCACTGATTACCAATAAGCCAAGCGTGTTTGTGAAACCCATGTTGGATCATTTTGAACTAACGGAACAGTTCGGTTGGTTGCTGGGTGGCGACACTCTAGAAGAGAAAAAACCCTCAGCTATGCCCTTGTTGCATTGCAGTGAGTCGATAGACGCCTTGCCGGAAAAATGCTTGATGATAGGGGATTCCATTACCGATTTTAACGCGGCCAACAACGCAGGATTTAAATGTGCTTTGGTGACGTATGGTTATCATCAAGGTGTCGATTTAACCGCGCTAGGTGCGGATGCGATTATTGATGATTTGGCCGAGTTGCTGATGTAGGTTCGTGAGCAATAAAACAGGAACAGAAAAAGTAAAATGCCAAGTGGATCACTTGGCATTTTTTTGACCTGTTTATTGTGCTGGCGCTTGTGCCGGTTCGGGCGGCATGTCTTTCGCCATGTGAATGGTGTGAGTTGGGAAGGCCACTTCTGCGCCGTGCGACTCAATAATCTGCATGGCTTGAAACAAAACGTCTTGTTTGACGTTGTGAAAGGTTCGCCAATCGACGGTTTTGGTGTAGGCGTAAATAAAGAAATCCAAAGACGAAGGGCCAAATTGGTTGAAGTTCACCATGTAAGTTTGATTGGTATCAAGGTCTTCATGGTTGGCAATCATCTCTTTAATATCGGCCAAAATGGTGGGTAAAAGACTGAAATCACCATAACGAACGCCAATAGTTTCGTTGATGCGGCGGTGCGTCATGCGTGACGGGTTTTCCACCGAAATAAGCGAAAAAGTTGAGTTCGGCACATACAAAGGGCGCTTTTCAAAGGTGCGAATTCTGGTTTGTCGCCAACCTATGTGTTCAACCGTGCCTTCAATATTTTGATCTGGCGAGCGAATCCAATCGCCAATCGCAAAGGGTCTATCTAAATACACCATTAAGCCACCAAAGAAATTGGCCAGTAAGTCTTTTGCGGCAAAGCCGACCGCAATGCCACCAATACCACCAAACGCTAATACGCCAGAAATACTGTAGCCCAAGGTCTGTAAAATGACCAATACGGAGGTGATGATCACCGATGCGCGTAATAATTTGCTGATCGCGCTGGCGGTGGTGTGATCCACATGGGTTTTTAATTTATCTGAGTGGGTTAGGGTTTTTTCACTTTCAGAAATGCAGCGTAAAATAAACCAGGTGAGAATAACGACGACACCGATTTCGCGGATAGACTGAATAAGCGAAGTAAGGCCTGGGTCCATTTCAGTGCCTGATATTTCCGCCGCGACACTTAACCCAATGAGCCATATAGCTACCCCGACGGGTTTTTGAGCCGCATGAATCAGGACATTGTCCCAAGGCGTTTTGGTGCGCTCTAATTGCTTGTCAATACGCGTTATAATACGAGTGGCAACGAAGTTAACCACTAGCGTACTGAGTACAACCAAAAATACCCGAACGACCCAGTGCATTTTTGTGTCCCCAAGGCCCAAATATACTTGCATCGTTTCCCAGGTTATTGTTTCCCAAGTCATTGTGTTTCTCTATCTGTTTATGTTGAGGGTGAATGCCATTTTACTAGGACAGTCGTGACTGTGTCTTGAGCCATAACCTTATAGTAGTAATCTTATAACAGTAATAATGTACCTAATCCCAGAAAGGCGACAAACCCCGCGATATCCGTGACCGTGGTTAAAATAACGGAGCCAGATAACGCCGGATCAATGCGTAATTTATCCAGTATCACAGGGATTAATACACCGGAAAGCGCGGCCATAAAAATGTTAACGATAATCGCCAAGCCTATCACTGCACCCAGCATTGGGCTTTCAAACCACCACAGTGTGACCACGCCAATCACAATCGCCCATAATATGCCGTTTAATCCCCCGACTTTTAACTCTTTGGATAATAACGATTTTAAGTTGCTGCGGGTGATTTGCCCAAGGGCCAGACCGCGAACAATCAAGGTAAGCGTTTGACTGCCGGCAATGCCGCCCATAGAGGCAACAACGGGCATTAATACGGCTAACGCAACCACTTGTTGTAATGTGGCTTCAAATAAACCGATAAACGCCGAGGCTAAAAACGCCGTTAATAAATTGATGCCAAGCCAGATGCCACGAGTCGCTGCACTGCGTTTTACCGGCGCAAACAAGTCTGACTCTTCATTTAAGCCCGCCGTCGACATTTGCTGAGCTTCGTGTTCTAAACGCCAGGTTTCCATGGCCAATCCGGCATGAAAGCGGCCTAATAAAATGTGATTATCATCCACCACTGGGAGCGCAGATAGGGCGGAGCGTTCTAATTGTTCGGCGGCTTTTGTTAGCTCTGTATCGGCGTGAATAAAAGAACATTCTTCATCGATTAAATTCGAAACAGGCTCATGATCTTGGGCTTTAAACAGTTGGTCGAATTTGACGCAACCCACCCAGCGGCCTGTTCTATTGACCAGATACACCATGTCGGTGTAGTCCGGTATGTTCTTTTTAAGCAATCTTAACGCTTCTGATACCCGAATCGATTGCGAGGCAATTAATAGTTCATGATCGATCCAGCGGCCGACAAGGTCGTCATCGTAAACAATACCTTGTTGGTAATATTCACGCTGCTTGTTGTCCATTTGTTTAAGCGCAATGTCGACTAGACGGTCTGGTAGGGAGTCTGTTATTTCAAGCAGGTCTTCCGCGTCGACATCGGCGAACAAGTTTTCAATTTCTGTATCGTCCAGCCCCTTTAAGAGTAACTGACGAGACTCGCCACGCATTTCAACCAAAATATCCAGTCGATTGGCTTGCTTAATATTAGCCCACGCCTGTCTTCGCTGAGCAAGCGGGATGGATTCGAGTGCGAGTGCTACATCATCTGGCGTTAATGCTGATATTGCCTTGTTGATGGATTCGGGTGAATGCTCATCCTGGATGAGGGTTTCAATAAGGTCGGCGACTTGGTTGTGCACGGGATATCCTTAAAACGCGAAAATATGACGATAAAAGTAACATGTTTTCTAGTCTGCGGTAAAAACAAATCCTTTATCAAACAAGGCTTTATTTTTACCTGATACTGTCTCGGCTAACGTTAAAAAATATTTTTTAACGGCGTAGGCGGCTGGACAAAAAAAATTTAGTATTGTCTTCGATAAGGTGGTTGAGAATTGGCCGTCTGACAGCGTGTTTGACACTGAATAATGTGGGGGGAAATAGTATGACACTTGCACTGCTTGCTATTGTGTGTGGTTTTGTTTTGCTGGTTTGGAGTGCGGATAGGTTTGTCGATGGGGCCGCCGCCACGGCGAAGCATTTTGGCATGCCGTCTTTGTTAATAGGCATGGTAGTGGTGGGCTTTGGTACGTCGGCGCCTGAAATGGTGGTCTCAGCCATGGCGGCTATCGATGGGAAGCCGGATTTGGCGATGGGTAATGCCTTAGGCTCTAATATTGTCAATATTGGTTTGATACTGGGGATTACGGCCTTAATTGCGCCTATTACAGTGAATTCCAGTATTGTGCGTAAGGAGCTGCCATTACTGTTGCTGATTTGTTTGCTATTGGGTGGTTTGCTTTGGGATGGGGCTTTTAGCTTTATCGAAGCCATTATTTTGTTGGTTGGTTTTCTGGCCTTGGTTGTATGGAGTGTTTTTTCCGCTCTAAAAGCCAAAGGCGACAATTTAGGCGTGGAAACCGAGCAGGCGCTTGTTGCTCATCAAATGACGGTGGGTAAGGCGGTTTTTTGGCTTGTTGTGGGCTTGATCTTGCTGATTATCAGTTCTCGGATCTTAGTTTGGGGGGCGGTTAGTATTGCCCAAACGCTAGGTATTAGTAATTTGATTATTGGTTTAACCATTATTGCACTGGGTACTTCACTGCCAGAGCTGGCGGCGTCGGTGATCGCGGCGCGTAAAGGCGAGCATGATCTTGCGATTGGCAATATCGTCGGTTCAAATATGTTTAACATTCTCGCCGTGGTTGGGATTGCGGGTATTATTGAACCGATTCGCTCCATGGCGCCGGAAGTATTTAATCGAGATTGGTTAGTGATGCTGGGTATGACCATTATGTTATTTGCAATGGCTTATGGCTTTGGTCGAGAAGGGCGTATTAATCGGCTTGAAGGCGGGGTATTAATCGCGGCTTTTGCGGCTTATAACATCTGGTTAGTCATCTCAGTATTGGGTTAGGTGCTGCTGGGGTCGGAGGTTGATAAGTAACAATAAATCAATTCTGTTTTTTACATGAGCTAAGGCGCGTAGGTTTTGATAGAATCTACCCGCCTTATTTTTTTAGCTGTGCTGATTACTGGCTTCTAAAAAAGGGCGGGTAAAGAGCAATGCTTAAATTTTTCTAAGAAATCAAATGAAATCAATAGATTAAACTCAATATGCTGTTAATGATCGATAAACAGCATTACCATATCTTGTAGTTTCCTTCCGTTCCTGTTTGTTTTACACCCCTTGATCTATATAGGCTTTTTCGTTTCTGTTTGTTTTCTATTGTTTGTGGAAAGCGGGCGGGGGTAGGGGTAATATCGGGGGTAAAGTTAAAACACAGGACGTTACCCCTATATGCTCACTGATTTAAAAATAAAGTCGCTAAAACCAAAGAGTAAACCGTACAAGGTGTTGGATGGTGACCGCTTGTATCTGCAAGTCATGGCAACTGGTAAAAAGTTCTGGAGGATGCGGTATAAAATAAATGGAAAAGACAGTTTCTTTACAATTGGCGAATATCCAATGGTAAGTCTTTACCACGCTCGGCGCGAGCGAGACAAAGCCGCCGAACAGATTTCGCTTGGTTTGGATCCAAACATAGAGAAAAAAGCCGATGAAATGCGAAAAAAGAGCGAGGATTCAAGCACTTTTTACGCTGTGAGCGAACAGTATTATTCAAAGAAAAAAGACGGTTGGAGTGATCACTATGCATGGCAATATGGCTCGGTCATGGAAAACGACGTTTACCCCATTATTGGTGATATGCCAATCTCTCGAATTACCGCCCCGTACCTACTGAAGATAATAGAAAGCATGGAAAAAAGAGGCGCGCCCACCATGGCAATATTGGCGCGTTTGTTTATGGGGCAGGTGTTTCGATATGCTGGTGCCAGGTTAATGGTTGAGGCAGATCCTACCGTATTTTTAGCGGGTGTTATTACTCGGCCAAAAGTCCGGCACGCGCCAGCGCTTGAGAAAGATCAAATTATTACGTTGTTTAAAAACTTGGCCGTTTATAACGGCTTTCCCGCCACCATCATTGCGGTGAAATTGTTGGCGCATACTTTTATGCGGACAAAAGAGCTTAGATGCATGCAATGGTCGTTTATTCAGGGTGATGCCGTGGTATTTCCTGAGCACATTATGAAAAAGCGAGAAAAGCAAATAGTGCCATTAACAGCTAGGTCATTAGAGTTAATCGACGAGCTAAGAAAATACACCGGCGGTCATGAATTGATGTTTCCCAATGTGCGTGACTCGTCACGATCCATGAGTAACACAACAATAAATCGAGTCATTGAGCGGCTAGGCTTTAAAGGGGATTTCAGCGGCCACGGATTTAGAAGCACCGCGTCCACTATGCTAAATGAAATGGGTTATCGAGAAGACGCAATAGAAAGACAGCTTTCACACGTCGAGCGAAAAGGCCAGCGCCGCGCCTACAACCATGGCGAATACATGGCAGAGCGTCGGGAAATGATGGAGTATTGGTCTGGTTTTCTGGTAGGTTTGGGTGTTTGATTAACAACGTTTAGGGAAAAATGATGACGGATGTAGTAAAGCCGAGTGCTGGTGAGGTCTATGTATCGCCTAAAAGGGCTGATATTTATATTCTGGATGTGTTTGAAACTGAATTCGCTATAAGTGCAAACGGTGAAGAGGTGGTTTTAAATTATCAGGTGTTTTTTGTTGATGAAAAAAACAAAGACGCGCCGGAAGATGATGATGACGAGGGATGGGATAAGGAGTCTTGGGAGCGGTGCGTAAGGTTTTACCAATTCGAAAAAAAAGCACCTTGAAGGTGCTTTTTTTGGTAATCACTGCATCATAAGAAGTGATTGCTTAAGTTGTATTGGTGGGTTTATGAAAACTGTTGGGCGTGTGCCAACTGTATTTCGTAATTGATCTTGCTGTTCTGGCGTATGTGACTTCGAAAAGTACTTTTCTATGTATTGATCAACGTGGCATTGCTCTTTTGCTTTCTTGGTGACTGATTTGAAACCATGATCTGTGAAGTGTCCTGCAAGCGCTTCGTTTATTCTTTCCAGCGACTCTTTTGCCGCAAATATTCCTATTTCTAGTTTTGGGTGGTCGTGTTTTTTGCTGAGAGTGATCCGACGATAACCTTGAATTTCCAAGCCATTGCGTTTGCAATAGGATCGAAAATAAGCCCATGCGATTTGCATTTCTTTGATAGTGATTTCTTTTGAATCGGCATCGCGTTTGTTTTTTGCTGTAGTAAACCAACCAAACACCCATTCGCGGTTCGCGTTTTCTGGGCGTAATTCCATTTCTTTTATACGTGCTGCTATCGATTCGCTGTGTTGTGTAGCCATAATATTTACCCCCCTGATTTTAAAGAAATGTCATTAACCTTGCGTTGGCAGATTCGGCCAGCGTTTAACAAGGTCTTTGAAAAGTGCGTCACCGTTTTGGATGGCGTTGTGTGGTTCGCAGTGCAGTGACCAGCGGCCTTTGATGACGGTAATGGCGGCGTCAAAGTTGAGGGCGTCGAGGTGGCAAAACCAAGCCAGCGGCGCGTGCCAGTTGTAGCTATTGTAAGTAGACAGCAAGATTTGCGCGGCCACTTCTGAGGCGCTGCTGTCACTTTGTGCCAACTTCAATAAGCGTAAGATCGCGTCTTTGTACTCGGCTTCACCCGCTTGGCTTTTGCTTGCGGCGGCATCATAGGCCTGTTGTTGTTCTTCAATCGCCGCGCGAAATTCTGGGTTCATGGTTGTGAATTGCTGTTTCATGTTCTTTGCTCCCGTTGTTAAAAGAAAGCCGCCGTGATTGGCGGCTTTTTTGTGTCTGACATTTAGCGTTGTGGAGGGTTGCCCCAGCTTCCGTAACTTTGTGGTTGTGGCGCTTGTTGATGTTGCTGTTGCTGCGGTGCCGGTTGTTGGTTCTGGTTTGGGTTGTCCCAAAACACGGACATTTTGATGGCGCCGTTTGAACCAATCGGCAAAGAGTCTAGCTCAATGCTTACCTGTGGCATTTCCCCTTGTTGCTCGGCTGGCCATAAAGTCGCACGGCCGAGTGGCGCATAACGTGCTTTCATTTTTGGTTTGCCCTGAGCGTCGCGCTCTTGGGTTGGATAGTAATCTGCGGCGTAAACGACGCGGCCTTTGGCTAACGGTTGATTGGTTTGATGTTGAGACATAATCATTTCCTTTTTAGTGGTTTAAATTTGAGGTTCAAGGCCCGCTTGTAAATCAGCATTGTGAAAAACTTGGGTGAGTCGGTCAGGGCCGTATTTTTCTGTTAGTGCTTGAAGTACGTGTTTTGCTAGATCGACCGTGGCCGCTTTCTTGTTGGTGACTTCAAGGTAGCCAACACGGTTACCGGTTTTAGTGTCGCTAAGGACGTATTGCTTTTGGGTTTTTATGATGTCCTTGTGAATGATGAATTCACGGGTGAGCGTGCCCACGGTACTGGTAAACGTTTGGCCTGTGATTTCCGTGGTGTTGGAAGTGTGCACCCCGGTTTTTTGGTCTTTGGTGAATGTCTGAATAGTGATTGTCTTAGTTGCCATGATGGTTCCTATTTGGTCAGTTTAAGAAGCGCGGTTTTTACGCACGCGGGGCAGGTTGCCAGGTATCGGCCTTGCAAATCTGGTGAGAGATTTGCAAAACCGCTTAACGTGGTGCGCTTTATGACGTTATAATCTGCGTTAGACATAATTAATTTCCTTTAGGTTGGTGGTTGGTTTGTCTCGGGCTGGTTGGGAAGTTGCATTTCCTACCGGCCCTTTTTTTTTGCTTTTTTTAGTGAACTTTCTTTCGAGCGGCTTTTGCGGCTTGTTCGGCGGCTTCTTGCACTTGTTCGTCTGTGGCGGGGGTGAGGTCGTTAATCCATTGCTCTATTTCGCGGCGTTTCCAGTAAGAGCCACGACCTACTTTTGACAGGCGTGGAAACTCGCCATTGCCCATAAGCTTGTAAATGGTGTTGCGGGAAAAAGTCGTGATCTCCATGACTTCTTGAATTTTGATGAGTTCGTTTTGTGGTTGTTGTGTTGAGATAGTTTTGTTTGTCATTTGTTGTCCCCTGTTGTCTTTTTCTGTTCGGTAAAGAGAACATTATAGGCGTGAGAGAATCTTGTCAACAAATAAGAACAAAAAATATAGAAAGGATTTTAAAGTTTAAATTTTGCCTCTATTACTACGCCAAGAATTTGGCAGTTTCCATTGATGGGAATTGTTGGGTAAGTGGGGTTGAGAGGTTTTAAAAACTTCATGCCCGCATCAATGACCAGTTTTTTAAACGTTGCTTCGTCTGTGCCATCTAGTTTGGCAACAATCAATTTTCCGTTTTCCGGTGCTATATCGGGATCAATCAAGATAAGCATGCCTTCTGGGATGCTTAGTCCAATGGGTGACGTCATGCTGTCACCAACAACACGAAGCCAAAAAGAGTTATCGCTTGCTCTTGATGGTGCGTCCTCCCATTCGATGTCGTTACCAAGCGCCCTGTAATCAAGGGCTTCTGCCCAATTTCCGGCTTGAACTTGGCTAAGGACGGGAAGTGATTTTGTGTTGTATTGGGCTGGTGCTTCGGCGACGTTAGATGTAAGCGGTGTGTTCGCTGTGTAATCCTTTCCGGTCAATATCCAAGTGGTCGTTGTTTTAAATAGCTTTGCTAAGTTATTTAGGTTTTCACCATTTGGTTTGTTTCTGTCTTGTTCCCACATTGAGATAGTTGCAGGTGATATCCCGCCTAATAGTTTGCATAAGCCTCTTATAGAAAGCTTTTGCTCTTTTCGTTTTCTTAGAATTCTCTCGCCTGGTGTCATGTCTGATGCCTGTTAAATAATAAAAACAATGAACATATCTAGTTTACATATGTTGACATTTTTTTATCGAACGATTACTGTTCTCTAAAGTGAACAAACTAGAGGTAACAAAATGCTTAAACAAACAGTAATTGAATATTTCGGTAGTAGTCAGTCTCGAGTCGCTCGCGAGTTGGGCGTTTCTCGTTCATATGTTTCAGCGTGGCCTGATCGAGTGCCAGAACTTCAAGCCATGAAGCTAGAGCGCCTTACTGATGGCGCTCTTAAATACGATGCTTCTTTGTATATGCCAAAGCATAAGCAAACCGCGTAATTTTAAATACGTTTCATTGACTGGGGAGAAAATGAAGTGAGCCACTTAAACCAAGCAATGCACGACCTTGTTCATAAATCTGAAATGAGCACCACGGAAATATCAAAGGCGTTGGGCATTGGTCGCCAAGTTCTGACCAACAAGGTCAATCCTGAAAATACGTTCAACAAATTAACCGTCCATGAGTTGCACGCTATCCAAGTGCTAACGGGTAACGACGTTGTATTGCGTGCCATGCAAGCCGAATTTGTTCTTAGTGTTTTGAGAGACGCGCCGCCGCCTATTCTGGAAGCCATGATCAACCAAGGTAAAGAAATTGGCGATGTATTCGGCGCGGTTCAAGAAGCATTAGCGGATAACCATTTATCCGAGCGCGAACGTTCAAAGGTATTGAAGGAAATCCGCGAGGCGATCACGTCATTAGAAGTAACCGAGCAAGCCGTTATCGCCCACGGCCGACCATTCGAGGGGTGAGTTATGCATTTCGATTTCACGAAAAAAACAGCAAGGAAAAGACACAACCGCCGTATGGCTGTGGCCGCTGCATCGGCTGTGTTGGTCATCATCGGCAGCGTGGTGGAAATCACCATGTTAATCAAAGTGGGGTTTTTATGATGTCAGCAAAAATAAATCACCAAGCGCGTGAAGCGCAAATACAGCAATTCGAAGCCATCCAGAAAGACGCGGCCATGCCTTATAACTGCATCGATTGTGGTTGGAAGGGAACCAAAAGCCAGTTAGGTGGGTGGATAGGGTTTTCGCTTTGGGTCGGTTTTTCTGAACCAAAACAGTTTTGCCCTGATTGCGGCCATTCTGAATTCTTAGTGAGTGGCGACGAATTAGACGCCATGAATCGCGAGGACGACACATGCACATTATCACACCCCTTGAGCTGTCATACGAACAGCTAAAAGCCATGCTGCGGATCATGCCGCCGCAAGAGGTGCGCCAGAAAATATGGCGTTCGTGGAAAGAAGAAAAGAAAGCATTAGAGGTACTGAAAAATGACAACCCAGCCCACCAAATTGCAACCGCCCCAATCGATTTTATTTTCGTTCACGAGAACGGAGTTAAACGTGTTGCGACTGATCGCGGCGCATTGGCAAAAGATGTTCGTGTGTCATGAGATAGACAGGGGCGAGGCTCCGGGCATGACGTTTTATTGTGTGTGGTCCCCGCTGTTCACTATCGACAAGTTGGAATCTCAGCCAACGTTTAAGACGGATCGTGTGGAAAGTGACACTTACGTCATTGGTGAGATTGGGGCGCAAGTAGGTTTCCCCTTGTGTGTGTGGGAACTGGATATGTTAAGCGCGATGACAAATTACGCGGTGCGCGGTCAGTTAAACCGTTTTTTATTGACTGAAAAGGGCGTGATGGCGGACGTGGTTGGGCAGTATTTGACGCAATCATGGACGTGTAATCAAGCGGCCATTGCGTTGGCGGAAAAGCTGGATTTATTGCGCGGGGTGGCGGGGCTGTTTACTGGGCATAGCGGTTATGAATTGGCGGTTAAAGGTATTCGTCGTATGAACGGGGTGGAAGTAGAGCATGCTTAGTTATTGGAGCCACGAGCAAGAGGACGACGTAATACCGCCCGCGCCAGCGGGTTTTATGTGGCCGTATGAATGTGAAGAGTGGAGGAATAAACAGCTAGAAGGTGTAAGCCCTGAGGACGTGCTTATTCTGCGGGCGCGTCTTGAGGAGTTGGACCAGAGCGGCGGTTACATTGTCGCGAATGCGTGGCTTAGCTCTGTTGTTGAGCGTCACACCCTGCTGAACAAAATATCCATCATGCGTCCTATTGTCGCGAAAGAGGCCGCGCGGTTGGCGGATGAAGACAGCGACGAAGTAGCGATGGCGTGGTTGCGTAAAGTGGTAAAGCGTTTGCATTTTTGTGACAAGGTTATTACTGAGCTGGACGGCGAGGAGCTGCATAAATGGGCGGAAGAAAGACGCTATAAATTTGAATCGAATCTGTACCGCATCTTCATGGAGGAGGGCAGCGACGCTATGCGCCGTTGGATTGAAACGAATTTAAAAGACGTAGGTGTTGATTTTGATTGTTGGGACGATACGGACAAAGTAGCCGCCATGGCGGCACGCATGATCACACCTGAGTGGTGGGTTAGGCAAGCAAAACGCCAGTGGATTGTCGTTGAGCAAGTGTTGCGCGAGTGCGGCCAAGTGGAGCGTTATAAATCACCGTATCTATCAAACTGGGCGCTGAATAAAGCCGAAAAACAGAAAGAGAATAACAAGGCGTTTTTGGAGGGCTGGGAGGCTGTCAACAATTTGGGGCAGTCTTTCACGCTGGCTGAATTGTCAGAAAAAGGCGTATCCAATTCAGATAATCGCTTTGCTGAAATGGTCGTGCGTGCCAAAGGCTTGGAAGAAATATCCGAAGAAGAAGGGCACGACGGTTGGTTTTTAACATTAACCGCCCCGTCTAAATATCATCCTATTTCGAATGGTCGCCGTAACCGTAAATTCTGGCGGGCAGATTGCCCAAGTGTGCGCGAAACCCATTTATACATGCTGAACGTATGGGCCAAATTTCGTTCTTGGTGTAAGCGCAATGAGATTGATTTTTATGGTTTGCGCACGGTAGAGCCGCACCACGACGGCACACCGCACTGGCATTTGATGCTATGGGTTCATCCTGATCATTCACAAGACTTTTTAAGTGCTTTTTCACGTTATGCATTGGAAGAAGATGGAAACGAAAAGGGCGCTCAAAAATACCGCGTAAAAGTCAAAAAGATTGATCCCGCCAAGGGTTCGGCGGTGGGATATATCGTCAAATACATTTCTAAAAACATCCACGGTAAACACGTAGACACAGACCACGAAACAGGGCGCAGCGGAACCGACGCGGCGAACCGTATTGTGGGTTGGGCGCGCATGAATCGCATACGTCAATTTCAATTTTTGGGCGGGGCGTCTGTCACCGTGTGGCGTGAATTGCGACGCCTCGGCAAAGATAAAGCGCCGGCTATTTTTAAAGACATTTACCACGCGGCCAACCGTCCAGATTATGCGGCGTTCGTTAAATTGATGGGCGGCGTATTTGCTGGCCGTAACCAAACACTAAAAACCCATTACAGCGAAGAAGAGCAAAACCAATATGGCGAAATGGTCAAAACTGTTAAAGGCGTGGCGCGAGGAATTGAAGTGGTTATCACCCGAATTTACGAGTGGACGATACAGCGCAAGGGGGCTGGATCTTTAGAGGACGACGAAGTCGTCCCTTGGACTCGTGTCAATAACTGTACGGGGCCGAGTTTCGGCCTAGGAAATCAGCGAACCGGAAGCGGTGGAGGTGGCGCAAATGTCAGTACGGGTTAAATGTCCACGGTGTAAAGGTAAGGCGATAATCACAAACAGTAATGATTTAGCAAAAGACATAAAAGACGTGTTTTACAAAGAACTCTATGTGCAGTGCGTAGAGAAGGACGGATGCGGCGCGCGCGCGGTTTTTGGTATGGAATTTAAACACTACATCAACCCACCGCAAACCGACGTGGTCAGCATGGCCCGCAAAATTCTAGAACAGCAAGAACAACTGAACATCAAAGGGGTGTGACCATGTGCGGGGATCTAGAAAAGGTTTTGTGTCAGGACTGCTTGAAGGTGAAAGATTTCACTGATGAAAGACATAACGGTGAAGAAGCTTGCGAATGTGGCGGTGATTTTTGCGGTTGTGAAGGCTGTATCGAAACCATTAACGACTTGGTGGCGGGGAAGCGAAGCGCGGAAGAGTTGGGAACTCAATGCGACATAGAGCATTGGACCGAGCAAGACGGTATAGCGAAAAAAGAAGGGGTGTGACCATGGCGGCAATGGCGAAGTGGCGAGGACATCGTATTGTTTTTGAAGGTGGTGTTTGGGTTTATGTGGATAGCAAAAAGCCTGTATCGAACGATCCTGAAAGACGGTGTGGTTTCTGTAAAAAGGAAAATAGAAAAGATGATCATGATGCGTGTTTGGGTGTGCTTGATGGGGTTATGAATGCGTGTTGTGGGCACGGTGTTAGTGAAGACGCATACGTACAGCGCAATGATAAAAGCGTGGTGAGAGGTAAAGAAGCCATTTTGTTTATACAGAGCAAAAGGGGTTAAGCCGTGAACGACCAAGCCAAAGCCGACAAGAAGCGCCAGCAGGACAAAGAGCGCCAACGTGCCAAGCGAGCGCGGGACGCTGAAAAAAAATCGGAACTCGGTATTCATGAATACCGAGTTCCATTATCACAAGCTGAGTCCGAAACACTGGCCGAGCTGTGCGCCTATCGCGGCGGTGCCGAGCCATACGACGCGGCGGAATTTATCGCCACACTGATACGCCGCGAAAAACAGCGGGCAGACGAAGAAAAGAAACATCTAGGCACATGCGACTTTTGCGGCGAGCCATTGCCATTGGGTTGTAAAAACGGGCTAGGCATACCAAAGCTAAAAGGCGTCGGCGGCTGTTTCTACACACGAGAAGAAAGAAAACTGAGATTGTAAAACCACAGCGTGACACGTCACGTTTTTAAAAATGAACCAAACGGGGAACACATTATGAAAGCATTAGCGGCTAACGGAAAAAAAGACGTGGTAACAGGGAATGAGGTTAAAGCCATAAATTGGAACCAATTAGCAGAACTGGGTTTGATGGCCCGAATCAATCAAGAAGTATTGCACCCGCTAGGGCTTGCCGTATCTCGTAATCCAGAAACGGGAAGCAGTGATCATATTTTTGTTTCTGATGACGGGGTTTATGAATACTCGGCAGGGACAAAAAGCCAGATTCCAAAGCTAACCAATGAACAGATTGAAGAAAAATTACTTGTCATGATAGGAGGGTCAAGAAAATGATTAATAAACTAGAAACCACACTAGAACACGCCCAAAAAATCACCCTCGGGCAGGTAGACAATGGAACGCTGGCCACGGCGGTAAATTGTGCCGATACGCTGCAAATCGTCCGTCATGGCATCGTAGAGAGCTACGTGGTGCCAAAACACCTGATTGACGACCTGCTTTTGAAGGTGTCCGTCCTAGAATGCGACAACAAGCGCCTGCTAGGCGAGCGCGTCGCGGAGTCTATCACAGTGCCAAAAAGCCACTTTTTTAATCATGATTTTAAGATTGATTGGGATGCAGTAAGAGCGCTAAATGCAAAGTCTGTAAAAGCCGATTTTGAAGCGCAATACCGGCAATCGTTTGAATTGCCGCGTGAACGCGTCACTAATCCAAATTGCCCATATTGCACTAATCCAAATTGTGACGCGGTGCATTGTCTTTACGACAATCTGAGTCAGGCGATCACCGCAAAACATCTATAGATGGATTCAACTATGTGCGATCGTCATAGTTAAAAATATCTATGCTGGCCACCATAGACAAAAACGGCTATGATCGAGCATAGATAAAAATGACTATGTGAGCAGCTAGGGGAAAAGCATGGGGTATTTAGGATCAAAAGCGGCAAGCGGGGCATACCAAGCTATTATTGCCAACATGCCGCCGCATGATACCTATATCGAAACCCACTTGGGCGGCGGGGCCATCATGTTACGCAAACCAAGCGTGGCGCGTTCGATAGGTATCGACATTGACCAAGCTGCCATCGACCTAAACGAATACCACGGCGTTGATTTACATTGTGGTGACGCCGTGGAATTTTTAGACTCGTTCGACTTTGCCAGCGCGGCGCGCGTATTGATCTATTCAGATCCGCCCTATGTTGCCGCTACGCGAACATCTAGGAATCGTTACAAACACGAATACAACGACGACGACCATATAAAATTATTGAACCAGTTAAAACAGTGCCAGCAAAAAGGCGCCATGGTCATGGTGTCCGGTTACCCGTCGGCGCTGTATGAAAATAACCTAGATTGGCGAAACATCGAATTTCAAGTCATGACACGCGGCGGCGTTAGAACCGAGAAGCTATGGTTCAGTTTTGACATCGATAAAGTGAACTGGTCAACCTACGCGGGGGAAAACTTCACAGATCGCCAGCGCATTAAACGCAAAGCGGAAGGGTGGGCGAAAAAATACCAAGCCCTACCAGAAATGGAACGAATCGCCATCTTGAGCGAACTACTAAAATGCGAAGGTACCACATAGACGGATTTAACTATGTGGTACCTGCAGTATAGATAAAACCAACTATGTGCGATCGTACAAAGTAAAACGCCCCAATGATGGGGCGTTTTGGTTTATCTGTGCTTTTCTTGAAACTCTATTAGCTCTTGTTTTTTCTTTGGCCCAATGCCGCGACGTTTTACAAATTCATTCGGGTCAATCTCTAGGCATTTTTCAATGCTGGTGTAGCCTTCGGCGTAGAGTTCCCATGCAGCGGGTAATCCAAGACGTGCCAGTTTTCCGGCGAACCATTCTTGGCCGTGCGTTAATAGCGCGTCTTCGTCCAGCTCGCCGAAATGTTCCTCGGTGAATATAGGGTGTTCATTGAGATAGTCGTCTATAGCCTTAATCATATCTTCATCAGATAAACGTGATTCCACTATTTCGCGGTAGGCAATGAGGTTGTCTAAGAACTCTTCGGCAATGTCGGGTTCGTCGTCTGCAGTAAGCTCTAGCCACTCGGCGCTTTTATCTTTCTTGTATTTAGTTGGTAGTGACTTGTACTCGTCATTTGAAAAGGTCTTGAATGCCATTTTTAAATCATCAAGCGAGGTTTGAGGGCTGATATCTGGAACGTACTGCCAAGTAATGGTTTTGAGTTCAGCTAGATCAACGGCATCAAAAAGTATTTCAGACAGTCTATCAAGCTGCTTTTCGGTTAAGTCGTAATTGTCGGAAAGAGCATCTTGTGCCGCGTCGCAGGATTCAATAAAGGCTTTTACTTCCTCTTTGGTGTTAAGTTCCTTAACCATTTGTCGCGCTTCTGTTTTGGTAGTGGGGGTTGGAACGGTAGCGGCGTTGGTTTTTTTATACGATTTTTGTTCGGTGTAAGGCGTACTGTTCGATGTGCTTTTTACGGACGCCGATTGACCATTAATGCTGATCGGCGCAAAGACAGTGGTTTTGTTTTGTTCGTAAGACGCTGCGTTTTTCTTTTTAAGCCCTTTGTTGTTGTCTATGCCGACATAAACGAATAAAGCAAAAATGACTAAAAAACCGATAGGACCTAAGAAAAGACCGCCAATAATCCCGAAAAAAAGAGACACAAAGAAAATGGCTTTTTTGCTCATGGGCTCTTTGGTTTTTTTATTGGCTTCTTTTACAGAGTTAAGAAAACCTGTTTTTTTCTTGGTCGGTGGTGTGTTGGTTTTTTGTTGATCAAATGATTGCCACGCTGGGGCGTCGCTGTTTTCTGCGAGTTCCATAAGATCAAAGCGAAAGCTCTTTTCTGAATCGGAAGTAAAGCACTTTGCATAGACTTTATAATTATCGACTGCAAGCGGCATGATGGTGCGGCGAGTGCCAGGCGAACTACCACCATGATAAATGATTTCAAACGCTTCCCCCGTTCGTAAATCAACGGCTTCTTTCATTGCTTGGCGTATTTCTCTGTAATCCATAAATCCTCCTTAACGTATTGTTATGGGGAATATACGTTATTTACAAAAGCGTGACACGTCACGTTTTTAAAAACTGACACGTAAGCGCGGGGAAATAATTCAAAATAAATGCAATCTAATGCTTTACTTATGGGCGCGCCCATAATAATATGACTTACATGGAGTGAGGGATTGGCCCCACCCAATCACGAATAGATAGGTGAAGAATATGGACATGCAAAGCATTAAAAATTCAATCGAGGCGGCTTATGAAAATCATGGTTATTGCTTTGGAATTAGAGCAATGACAGGTGTCCAGACTGCCGAAGTTGGATCGATCCTTCCAAACTCTTACCACTGGGAGGACGGAGTAAGCACAGGAAATGAAATTGATGGCACATGCGCAATTGGGTTTGATGTTGAGTTTGGCGAAATTGAAAGTGAACAGCATTTTTTGAAGATGGTTGAACTGGTTAAAAACACATACTCAGGACAAGTAGTAGTAATTTGCGGCTCCCAAAATATTGACGAGCCTCACAACGACCAAGATGAAGTAGTTATAAAGAATGCGAAAGTGATTTCAATAATATAAAACCACTCTCTATTGAGGGTTAACAATGCGCCCACTTGACCACTTAAACCAAATTTCAGCCAAATACCCCAACGCTTGGAAGCAGGTAAACACATTTCGCCAAGGTAAGGGTAAAGACCTGCCCGATTGGCCGTCTTGGTGCTTTCTTCCGATGGCTGCAACCTACGCCATCGTGTCCGAAGGTGGCGCCATGCCGCCAAATCGTATTGGCGATGTTGCGCGATTGTCCGCATTGATTGCGTGGCGATACACGCAAGGCGTTTATCAATTTGAACCGGCTGTTTATGAGGCCATATCCAGCACAACGGCAAAAGGGGAATTGCCCGTTGAAGTTTTGCACCGCCTGCCAGAATGGGGCATGTACATCGAAACGCCAGGGCTAGACGATATTTACGGTTTTTTCGCCCACCTAGAATTCGACATCAACACCAAACGTTCAGAATTGCGCCTATTGATCGACAGCGAGGAATCGCTATACCCCATCATATTGCACATGGGTGAGCACACAGTAACCGAAGCCATAGACCGAGCGATCAGCGAAGGGGCCAAACAGGGCGATATCAATAAATACGACTGGCCATTTGAACAAATGGTGGAACATCAAAGCAAAATCGCACACCACTGCATTAGCCTGTTGCTCTATCTATGCAGTGAAGAGCCAGACATTGCGCGTATAGAGCACGAGTTACCCCAGCGACCAAAAGCCAAAAAAGTAAAAGGCGAATGGAAGCTATTTCCGCCTAAAAAGCCGAAAGTATGGAAAGTGGGCGAGAAAGTCGCTCAACAGCTAAAAGCCATTTACAGCGAACCAACTGGCGAAACAAGAAACGGCCCCGCGCCACACATACGCCGCGCCCATTGGCACGGCTACTGGACAGGCGCAAAAGCAGGGCAAGACAGAAAATTCATTTACAAATGGTTGCCGCCATTATTGATAAACGCGACAACAGGGGAATAAAATGACAGACGATAACACATTAACACCCGCGCAACGTGCAGAGCTAAAGCGGCAAGAGAAGCGTAAGGGAAAGCCAACATTTAGCGCTATTCGTTTTACTGATGGCGAACAGTCAGCTGAAGACAAAAAATCATTTGTTGAAAGCGTGATCGCAAGCCACGGAGGAACCCGCGAAGCCGCACTATTAGCGGCATTCAAAGCGCTTTCTGGATTGACTAATTAATAGATGAATCCAAAGCCCTCCCCGCGAGGGCTTTTTTATAGGTCCGGTATATCATCCACACCAAAATCACTCACCAGCACTGCACTAAGTTCTGGTCCTGCCAATCTGACCAAAAACGGCCTAACGCATGGGTCGTCTATCAAAGCGGAAACCTTGAACGATTTCGCCATGCGCATGTGGGTGTCATACATGTTTTGCACCATGCTGACTTCGTTGCTGATCATGCCTAAAATCGCTGTTAAATTACCGCCTAGCTCGGCGCTGACTCTATCAAGTAAGTCTTCAAAATCCACCTTTTCCATCGTGCCGCCATCGAACGCGGCAATGCCTTGGTCTAGTTCGTTTAGTATACCCGTGGATGCGGCCAGCAAATCATCCGTGGCGCCAGCGGCGGTGCCGGCTATCGTATTGATGTTGTAACAACTTTCTGGCATATCACTGATATAGCTATCAACCGACTTAACCGCGCTCGACACTTGCATATCGTCTAACAGCGAATCAAGCCGCGTTTGTACGTGGGCGTTTAGCGTGTTCGCGCCGGTGCCATAGTTTAATAGGGCGTTTTGGCAGTTCGTTACTTTCGTTTCGTCGGGCAATGTGGGGTCTATAATCACCTCCCCTTCGACGGGTAAATATTTTTCCAGTCGCGTGCGTAGCGTGCCGCATTGGCTGTTCGTGGCCGTGGCTTTGCTCATTGTCGCGCTTTGGAATGCGTTGCTCGATCCGAACACATTAAACAGATTTTTATTAAAATTTAGGCTCATGCTGTGGCGCCTTGTGTTAGCCAACGTGGCTCGTTAAAGCCAATTTTCGCCCGCGTTAGTAACTGGTCGTTTAGTTCCTGCCAAATGGCTTGTTTTGGGATGGTTTCACAGTCGTAATACACCTCACGGACGTTTGTTAGATCGCCATGACCTGCGGCATTGTTTGCCATGATAGACGCCAAGCCAGCGGGCACGCGGTGCATATTCAAAATGTCTTGCTGTGTGATTTCTTTGATCTTGTCGTATTCGTCGCGGTTGCCAAAATCCCCCACGGGGATAACTTGAACGCGGTCTTTGGTGTAGCCCGGTTTGCCTTGTAATGTAGATGCCATGTTTAGGTACAACGAACGATGATTGCCAGGGCCTTTTGAGTGAGAAATCGCGTCTTGTAGGTTATTGGCTTTGTTTTTATCAAGATCAAATGTTACCAAAATATACCCAGTGTGGGCGCCATTTTGATAATACTTGCGACGGAAAAGCGTGGCCGCTTCGCCCAATAAAATGCTGTGAATGCCCGAAAAATAAGTGGGCACGCCGTAAAGACCTTGGCGAATATCACCGCCGTTTAGATGAATAATGTCGGCCGCGTCGTATTCCGTCCAACTTCCATCGCTGTTCAGTAAATAGTAATTGTCTTCCGTGCCCACGCGCATATTGACCGCGGGCAAACGAACATAACGATTAATGCCGCCTAGCCAATTGCGGATCGCCAAGAAGTAGGCATTGTCGAAAACTTCGAAGTCTTTAAACGCGGCGCGGGCTTCGCGGCGGGCTATCATTGGGTTATCTTGCCAGCTCGCCAAAAGCTGATTTTGTTTGAATTCCAAAACACTGGCATGGGTGCCGTTGGCATACATGGTTTTTGCCAGTCCTGCCAAGCTAACGGGCGGCACATACCAATAGCCGTTCGAATCCGCAAACACGCCTAAATAGTCGCTTATCTGACTACCTAGCACCGGTTCAGGGTCGCCGAAACTAAACGCCGTCGGTTGCACTTCTTCCTGCTTTGGCATCAACACACCCGTTGATGTGCTGGTGTATGAGCTGTCTATTCGTTGGCGCGGTTTCTGTGTTGTCATGATTCATTGTCCTGTTTATTGACTCATTGCCATGTGTGTTTCTTTGTCGTTTGCTGTGTCGTCGGCTTTTTTCGATTCGAAGAATTGTTTTTCCGCCTGCATCGCGTGGAATGCTGCCCACGCCAAATCCGCGTGGCCTGTTTCGCCACTGCGTGCCGCGCCGTAGGTGATAGAGCCATTCGGCGTGGTGATTTGGTGAATCATCATCAACGATTGCGAAAGCTCTTTATTGCCCATGTCGTATTCGAATCGTCCGCCGTCAATTAGGCGTTTTGCTCGCGTTACCAAGTCGGTTTTTTCGGAAACGGAATAATAAATGGGCACCACAAAATCTAGGTCCAGATCCAAACAACATTGGAAGGTATCGTGACCAATGCCCGTGGTATCAATGCCACACCATTTAACGTTGAACCGTTTGTATATCTCGGCAATACGCGCGGCTTGGTATTCCGACGTAATGCCTTTGAATTGATGTGTTTCAATAACGCGCCACTTTTGCGCCAGTGTGCGCGGAATTTCCAACACCACCAAGGCCGCGTTGTCTCGAATCCGCGACGGATCGTAACCAATCGCCACGGGGCGAGTGCTGCTTGGTTTATTGCTGTCGAAATCCACGTCTGTCCATTTGCTGTACGCGTCGACCATACATTTTTGTAACGTCGAAAACGGAAATACGCTTTCGTTGTCATCAACAAACTTGCAACCAAATAGGTTTTCGTAGTCGGCCTTGCTGTATTCCGCTTTGAGTTCGTCAATATCAAACAGCGTGCAGCCGGCTTTTTCCGCGTCTTCCACGGTGACCAAGTGGCGCCATATTTTGTCGCCACCAAGCGCGCCTTTTTTAAGCAACTTGTCGGATAAATCAATATCCACTTTACGGGATCGGTTTTTATTGAATTTCGCGCCGCTCCAATGTTCGTAGGCCGGGTGCTGCAAACTGGACGGCGTAGAAAAATAAGTACGCCGCCATTTTTTATGCGCGGCCATCCCGGACGCCAATTTTTGCAACTTGGCGTAGCCATGAATCCAAAACACCTCATCAACATACAAATGACCGTGGTAGCCCTGCGCCGTGCTGGAATTGGTAGAGAGAAAATACAGCGTGGCCCATGATTTGCCGTCTTTCGTTAGCTCGATAGAATCTTGGCCTTTCAATTCAATATCAAACGTATTGCGGGCGAATGCTTGAATGTAGCCTTTGAAAATGCGCGCCTGGTCTTTAGAGGCGGATAGGAATACTTGGTTTTCGCCATTCTTCACCGCGTCTTCGAACGCTTCCCACGCAAAATAGTAAGTCGCGCCAATCTGGCGGCTTTTTAATATAAAACGGTTTCGGCATAGGTCGGGATCGTGCGCCACGGCACGCCACAGCTTTTGGTATTCAAATAGGTTTTCATGAGCCCATTCATCAAACAAGCCAACATCAATACTGCTAATGTCGTTTTTCGCCGTGGCTTTCTTTTTGCTGTTGCTGCGGCGATTGCCGCGAGTGATGGCGCCTTCTACCGCTTCCGGTCTGCCATCGGCAATGGCTTTGGCTTCGGCCATGATCTTTTTGGCCTTGGCTAGATCCTGTTCCATGCTGCCGTAAATTTGGCATAAGGCTCTTAGCTCTTGAATTTCGTCTTTCGTCTTGTTTTCGCGGTTCGTTAGCGTGTTAATGCGGCGGCTGACTTCTATAGAGGGTGTGTCGTAAGCCAGTAATTCTTTCCAATTGAATTTATCAATCCAATTAAAAATAGTCCTTTCACTAACGTTTAGACGTTCGGATATCTCCGACGGTTTGTGCGCGTGGATATAAAGCTTTCGTGCGTATTCAATCGTATCTGTGGAATGTGCCATGCCGCCATATTAGCCGCCCATTAACCAACTAATAACGTCAGTAAATACAATGAGTTGTGATAAATCGTTTATCGCAATTCCTTGGATTTTGACCGCTGGAACCGTCGGGTTTTGGCGCTTATCTTTGCCCTATCGAGTGTTTAAACGAATTAGCGAAATGGGAAAAAGGGCGCGAAATGGCGGATAAATCAAAGTGGTTCAAAGTGGCGACGTCTGGTCCTACTGTCGATGGTCGCGAGATCAAAGAGCAGTGGATTAAAGACATGGCCGAAACTTACGACATGGACGAATACACCGCCAGCATTTTTCAAGACCATTACGGTTGGTATGGCAACTACGGCCAAGTCACCGCTGTAAAAGCAGAGAAAGACAAAAAAGGGCGCCTATGTCTTTTTGTCCAAGTTAAAGCAAACAAAATGCTACTTGCGCTGAATAAAGCGGGTCAAAAACTCTTTACCAGTATTCGCGTGATTGAAGATTTCGCAGCGACGGGTAAAGCTTATTTGATGCACCTAGCCATTACAGACGAGCCAGCCAGCCTTGGAACGGAACAGCTATCCTTTAGCCAAAACGGCGAACACTCCCAAATTTTTGCGAACGAAGACGGCATAGAGCTGGACTTTAACGCACCCCAAACAGACGAAGAATTGGCGGCGGAAGTTACGAAACGCCCTGGTTTTTTACAACGTTTTTTTAGCAAGCAAACCTCCCCAACACAGGATGACGAACCCATGACAGACGCAGAAAAAGCAGCGTTTAAAAAGCTGCAAGACGAATTAGCCGATTTTAAAACCAAGCTCGAAGCACTAACGGCAGAAGATAAGCCAAAAGGCGACGAAGCGCCTCGCGAATTCGCGGCAGAAATCACCGAGCTAACCGAAAAAATCACCGCGCTTGAAAACGAAAAGAAAGCGTTCGCAACACAAGCGGAAACGCTCAAGGCGCTAACGGAAAACTTCGAAACGCTGCAAAACAGCTTTACCGAAGCGATGAAAGACAAAACCGAGCAACCGCAAAAAAGCAAAGGCGAGTCGGAAGCAAGTTTCGAAATCGTTTAGGTCCAGGTCACACGAAAAGCGTCTGGGGAGCCGCTTAAAAAAGAATCTTAGATAGGAAAAGAAGATGGCTACAAAATCGTTATCAGTACAGGGCAGAACACAGCTAAAAGCGTATTTAAATAATGTTTACGCGTCGGTGGGTGCTGCGCTTGGCGAACAATTCGACGTCACGCCGTCTGTGCAGCAACGCTTGTATGAAAAAGCGGTTGAGCATGGCGCGTGGTTCCTCGGCATGATCAATGTTGCAGTGGTTACCGAAATCAAAGGCGAGAAAGTCGGCCTGATGGTGGCGGGCTTAATCACAAAGCGTACCAACACCAATACCACAGATCGTCAAACATCCAGTGTCGTTAGTGAAGATTCAAAAGGTTACGAATGCCAATTCACCGAAACCGATGTGCATATCAACTATGCAAAATTGGATCAGTGGCGCAACCGTACACCACAGCAATACGGTGATTTGTATTCGGCTTTATATCGTAAAGCCATGGTGGATGACCGTGTGCGCATCGGTTGGCACGGCGTGTCTATTGCGACCACAACAAACAAAGCGACATACCCGAACGGTGAAGACGTCAACAAAGGCTGGATTCAGAAAGTACGTGAAGAAGCGCCAGCACAAATTGACGAAGAAGGTTTGACCTTCGGTCATGCCGATGCGGATATGCGCAACTTAGACGTAGTGGTTGAAAGCGCCAAGCAAATGATCCCTGAACATTTGCGCGACGATTCCGAATTGGTCGCGTTCATTTCGTCCGACTTGATGAGCGATTACCGCCTTGAAAGCTTGGCGGCAAATGGTGACAAAGCGACGGAAAAAACACAGGTCAATGATAACCGCGTAACCGGTATTTTTGCTGGTCTAAAAGCGATTACGCCACCGTTTTTCCCGTCTGGAACCGTGATTGTGACCTACCCAGAAAACTTGTCGATCTATCTGCAAGAAGGGTCGTTACGTCGTCATATTAAAGACGAGCCAAAACGTTCACGCGTGGAAGATTACAACTCTGAAAACGTCGATTACATCGTCGAAGAAACCGACGCAATCGGCATTATCAAAGGCATTACGAAATACGTTCCGCCAGTCACGCCTTAAACCGTTGGTTTAACAAATGGCATTCGCTCAATCGCGAGTGCCATTGATTAAACCCATATGAGTGGAAAGAAAGCATGAACCTAATACAGCAGCGCCGCCTTGCCAGATTGGCGAAGCAGAACGCACAAAAAGAAGCGGCCAAACCTGCGGTAAAGCAGGGAGTGAAAAAAACGGTGTCTAAATTTCGTGCCACGTTACAGCAAAATAAAGCGGAAACGGTGGCGCCGGCTAAAAAGTCAGAAAAAATCGACGACTTGGAAAGCCAGGTAGGCGACGTGGAAGGCTCGGTTGATGAGCTAAAAAGCGACGTTGAAAGCCAAGGCGAAAAAACTGATGAATTGGCTGGAACGGTTGACGAACTAAGCAACGACCTAGACAGCGTGAAAAGTGACGTTAGCGATTTGGATTATCGCGTGGATAACGTCGAAAGCGACATTGAAAAAATCAAAGAAAAGCTTGGCGACGAAAACGAATTTATCGGCAATCCAGAGCTTGAAACGCACAAAGCGATTTTAGCGGACAGCATTGACGAAATGCTAAACGTGGAAGACATCGAAGACCGCAAAGCCTACAAAGCCGAAGCCATTGTGAAGCTAATCGACTTTGTTAATGGCTATGTGAGCAGCGCCGCGAAATACCCAAACATCGTGGCCGTGTGGGTCATGATTTGGCTGTTTGACTTGGGCGATATTGCCCGCGCGTTGCCGCTTGCATTGCACCTTGCAAAGCAAAAAATTCACAACATGCCGACGCGTTTTAAATCGGAAATCGAAACCTTTATCTGTGACCAAATGTACGACTGGGCAGCGGCACAGCTAAAAGCGAACAAAAGCGCGGGGCCATATTTAGAGCAAGTAATACATGCGATTGAATCAGACAAATGGCAATTGCCAGATATTGTGCACGGCAAAATGTACGCAATGTATGGCAAGCATTTGGACGCAATCGCAGAAAACGAAGCGGCATTAAAAGCCTACGAAAAGGCCATAGAAATAAACCCGCGTGCGGGTGTGAAAAAAAGCATTGAACGGCTAACGGCAACACTAGCCAAAACAAAAGAATCGTAACGGGCTCCCCGCGAGACATCGCCAGCGGTGGCGGGTTGGCTGCTTGTCAGCTCAACACCAAAACCGCTTGGTCGGTGTTTTTATTAGACAGTATCAGGAGTAAGCAGCGTGAGTTTAAACGGCAAAATAACCGCTAGCACAACAACAGAAACGGTGATCAGAAACACGCGCCCGTTCTTTCCTGATATTGAATTGCAAGCGTTTATCGAAAACTACCGCTTGCCAGGTGAATACAACGAAGCGCCGCTTATTTACGAATTAACGGGCGCCATGCGTCACGTAAACGAAGAATTGACCGACGATGTGTTGATCCTACAAAGCGTGATCGTCGCGGAAACACTGGCCGCGTTCGATGAAGAATTAGTGGCAGTTTACCAAGCTGCAGTCATGCACTGGGCGCGGTCTGGGTTGATCAAGTATTTCGAAACCATCAACCGCAAAGCAGCGGCAGAAATACAGGGCGAACGTAACGAAATCATTGTCACGGAATGGAAAGCCGAGGCGCAAAGCTGCATCGACATGTTAAGCAAGCGCATCCTAAAAGTGGCCGCAGATAACGGCGCGCTAGGCACTGGCCGTCGTGACTATGCCGACGGATTTAGAGCGTCGATCATATGAAAAAGCTTGCCGCACTACGCACGTTTTTAGAAAGCACAGATTACTTTCATAAAAATAAATTTGAAGCGTGGGCAGAAGGGATAGAGCAGGTACTACGCGGAAAAATGGAAGGTAACCGCGTGTTGCTTTGCACGATGAGCTATAGGGCTGTGTATTCGATTGAAGATTACGCCTTTTGTAAATACCCGTTTGAGATCTTGCATGCGCGCTTGATCACGTGGTTAGCGGACAACGATGACCGAAGCGACATGAAAGACAGAGAGCCAAGAATTACTTGCGATGTTATGGATGACGAAGTGGCAGATATTGAAATATCACTGAACTTTGAAGAAGACGTTTACATAACGGAAGACGAAAGCGGCGACATTGAATACTTTGGCAAAAAATGGCGATTAGACACGCCAGAACACGACGTAGCCGAATCATTTGATTTGGTTGATAAGAATGAATAGCGCCAGCGGTGTAAGTGCTTTCTGGCGCGGTGAAACGGCACTGAATGCAGAGTTAAAACTATTCATGTTGCCCAAGGAGAGACGAAAGCGCGCACTTGGGCAAATGGGCAGAGAGATAAAAAAGCAATCCCGTAAAAACGTAAAGCAACAAAGAAGCGTAAACGGTGAAGGCTTTAAAGATCGACGAAAAGCGCGAACCAGAGAAGGCCAAATGTTAAGCGGCTTTGTGAAGGGTTCAAACATTCGACAACGGACACGCGGTTTATCTGTCACGGTTGGTTTTAAAAACAGCGTAATGGGCAGGATGGCAAAAGCGCATCAAGAAGGCCAAACGCAAACCATTAAAGCCAAAAAGATGAGTGAGCAACAAAAGTCGGATTGGCGAAGTGAGCCAGCAACACAAGCGCAGGCAAACGCTATTTTGCGTTTGGGTTGGAGTACATCGAGAAGACGAGACGGAAAGCGAAAAAAGATAAGCCGTCAGTACATCATGGAAAATTTAACCAAGCTGCAAGCGCTTGGCATGTTGTACGAATTGAATAACAAGCGACAAGGGAAACAAAGCTGGCAAGTGAAACTGCCCGCGCGTGAATTCTTCTCCAATGACGCGAAATGGGTCAAACAAATGGCGTTCGACGTCGTGAAAAACGAATTAGGCAAAGGCAGGTAAATAACATGGCATTAGGTAGCGTAAGCGTTAGCAGCACAGACAGCGGACAGGGCGATTTTACGCAAGTAGAAAAGCAATTCTTGTTCATCGGCGCGGCGGGTAAAAACGCCGCAACGATTCAATACATCGACCAAACCACAAACTTGGACGACGTGCTCGGCATCCCGTCCAGCAAGCTAAAAACAGCTATTCAGTGGGCGCGACAAAACGCCGGTACTAACTGGACCTGTATCGCCATGCCGCAAGCGGCGGCGGGTACATGGTCAGCCGCGTTTGATACCGCAATGGCTCAAAACCTAGTGTGTGAAATGGTTGTTGTTACCGACGCGGTCACAACGCAAACCGAGCTAGACGACATGAACGCGGCGGTAACCAGCGCGGAAAATCAGTATGGCCGATATTTGCACATGATCGCAGTAACCGACGTCATTGATAAGACCTTGGAAAGCTGGGCGGATTTCATTGCTGGGTTTGAATTTTTGCAAGATGGCGTTGCCGCGCCGTCTTTGTCATTGATTCCGCAAGTGTTCGATGGCTGGTTGGGGACGTACTGTGGCCGTTTATGCCATGAAGACCAATCCATTGCCGACACACCAATGCGCGTGGAGTCGGGTGCTATTGTCGGCTTATCCACATTACCCGTGGATAAGGACGGTATTACTTTCAACATGAGCCATGCAAAAGCCCTGAACGACGCTCGCGGCACCGTGCCACAGGTCTATGCCGATTACGATGGCATCTATTGCAGCGACGGTATGACGCTCGCGCCAGAAGCCAGTGATTTTGCGGTAATTGAAAACTGTCGTGTGGTCAACGTGTGTAAGCGTGAGATCCGTATTTTAGCCATCAAAAAAGTGGGTGATCGTGGGCTTAACAGCACGCCGGCATCTATTGCCGCGCATGAAACCAACTTTATGCGCCCGCTGATTAATCGCAGTGTCACCACGACTATCAACGGCATTACCAAGCCAGGCGATGTGAAGAAGCCAAAAGACGGTGACGTTGTTATTACGTGGAAAACGCGAACAAATGTGGCCGTGGCTTTATTGATTCGTCCTTACAACTGCCCGAAAGCGATTGAAGCAACCGTGGCCTTAGAACTAAGTAACGGAGTGTAGACCATGAGTACACATCACATTTCAGGAATGGATGTAAACGTGTCATTGGGCACGCAATTGATAAACGTAAAACAATTTACGCTGAACATCGAAGACGGCATGAAAGAAACCACCACGCGCGGCGTGGCAAATGGTTTTGTTAATGGCGTAACAGCGGCAAGCGGTGAAATCACCGTGGATACAGAAAACTTTAATCGAATCATTGAAGAGGCGCGAAAGGTTGGGTCATTCCAGCAGTTGCCCGCATTCGACATTATCGGCTTGGGTCAAACAGTAAACCAAAAGCTGAAAACAGCGGCGTACGGCTGCAAGCTGAGTGTATCTAAATTGCTTGATGCCGCCGGTGATGGCGGCGACAAATTGGAACACACCATCCCGTATAAAGTGACAGATCCGCGTTTCGTTGAAATTAACGGCGTACCGTACTTGGATCAAAACCACATAGCGGCGTTGGGGTTGTAGGCCATGAGCCACTTTAAAACAGCATTGGCCGACGTACTGAAACACGAAGGCGGCTATGTAGACCATAAAAATGATAACGGCGGCGCAACGGCGTTTGGTATTTCGTTGCGTTTCTTATCTATATTGCCAGCGTTGGCAGGTGATGTGAACGGTGACGGCCATGTGAACAAGGACGATGTAAAGGCGCTTTCAAAAGAGGACGCGGCCAAGTTTTACGAAACGTATTTTTGGTTACATTACCGTTTGAATGAAGTGGAGACCGAAAGTATCGCCGTGAAATTGATGAATCTATTCGTCAATATGCGCGGAAAAACAGCGGCTTTAATTGCCCAGCGCGCGGCCAATGATTTGGGCGCGGGATTGGTTGAAGACGGTATTTTAGGGTCAAAAAGCATGGCCGTTCTAAATAGTTTAGAAGCAGAGCCGCTTTTGGTTTGTATCAAATATCAGGCATGGGCTGTTTATAAAGCCATTGTTGAAAACACACCAAGCCAAGCGGTTTTTATTAACGGATGGCAAAAGAGGGCGTTTGCATGAGTGCATTTTTATTACCTTTGTTACGAAATTTAGGAACCGCGTTACTGACCAAAACTTTTGGTATTTGGCTGGCAAAACTGGCGGCGAAATCGACTAAGACCATGGTCGATGACAATGCGGTGCTGTTGCTGGAAGGCGGGCTAAACAACGATGCGGCCAAGATTGAAGCGGCCGCAAAAGCCATTTTGGAAGAGCTTTCTAAAAAAGTTTAGGGGTGGTTATGGAGCTGTCACAAGCGACTTTGACTGTTGCCATGTTTGTGCTGTCAGCGATTACAAGTGGGCTTGTGGCTTTTCTTATATTTTTGTTCCAGCGCACAGCAAGCAACGAACGCGACTTAATGCAGCACAAATTGGATGCGGCAGAAAAGTACGCCCATAAAAATGAAATTAATGAAATAGCGGGTCGACTAGAACGAAAAATGGACGACCTGTTTAAGCAATTTTACGATAGAAAATAGGGGAATGAGTATGTCTAAGGCGTTAGAAGGCCAAGCGATTTTGGTAACCATCGGCACAGTGGATTTTCAATTCAATGTGACAGACAAGGCGTTTAACAAATTTGTAGACGCGTCGTCAAATGGCGGAAAAGTAACGCTTCAAGCGTGGAGTTTTTTGGCTGACACAGTCGAAAACAAACAGCATGCAAAGCTAAAAGGCATGCTAGTTAACGACGCAAACGAGCCGCGCGCGCAACTTGTTATGGACGTGATCAAGATCATTCAAGAGGAATTCGTGAGTGATTTGCCAAAAGTGGTAAAGACGCGAGCGAGTTCTGCAAATTCATCGAAAGAAACGGATTTGAGCAACTCGTAACGTTACGAATGCGCCACCTGCCACACGAAAACGACTCTGCCGAAAATTTGGGTAGGGCGTTGTGGTTAGAAGGGCGCGAACTGGAAAGACAAACCGCCGCGATAGCAAACGGCATAAGCAAGGCATTTTCGAAGTAATCGGATTGGTGGATTGATGGCTGGATCATTTGACAGACTAATGTTGACAGTGGGGCTACTGGATAAAATCACAGGCCCCATGCGCGGTATTCAGCGCACTATCCAGCAAGTCACGAGCAATTCGCGAAAAGCGTTTATGAACACGGCGGCGGGCGTAACGGCACTTATTGCCGCGTCCGCCAGCTTTGCCAACACGGTAAACCCAGCCAACGACATGAACATGGCGCTTGGCGAGGTGCGTTCAATGGACGTGGCCGACGACACGCTAAAACGGCTAAATCAAGCCGGACTTCAGTACTCCATTCAGTTTGGCGAATCGGCCAGCAACTACGTGCGTTCCGCTTATGACATTCAATCCGCAATAGACGGATTAGAAGGCGCTGATTTACCAAAATTCACCACGGCGGCGGGCACGCTAGCAAAAGCCACAAAGGCCAATGTGACCGATATAACCAGCTATTTCGGTTCGATGTACGGGATTTTTAGAGAACAAGCCAACGGAATGGGCAAGGGGAATTGGGTAGAAATGCTCGCGGGGCAAACCGCCACAGCCGTGCAAATGTTCAAAACCACAGGGCCAGAAATGAAATCCGCGTTTGAATCTATCGGCGCGGGCGCCACGGAAATGGGCGTAAAAATTAACGAACAAATGGCCGTGCTTGGCACATTGCAATCCACCATGAGCGGGTCAGAGGCGGGCACGAAGTACGGTGCATTTTTAGAAGGGTTGTCCGGAGCGCAAGCCGAATTTGGCCTGAATTTTAGTGATGCGAATGGCGACTTATTACCCATTGTCGAGATCATGAAAAAGATAAAAGGCGAAATGGGCGGCATGGGCTGGGACCAAAGCCGAGATTTTTTATCGGGTGCGTTTAACGATGAAGCCATCGATTTTATCCAGTTGATGGGTAAAGACATCAATAAGCTGGGCAGCGACATCAATGAGCTGGGTGACATAACAGGCATGGAAAAAGCGGAATGGATGGCCGCGCAAATGCAAAACAACTTTGCTCGTCTTGCTCAGTCGGTGACCGCCGTGTCTATCGCAATTTGGCAAAAAGCCCTGCCGTCTATTGAACCCTATATCAACATGATGACAGATGCCGCCAGCGTGATTGTCGAATGGGCGGATAAGTACCCGCATTTGACCAAAGCCGTTGGTTTGTTGATTACCGGATTTATTGCTCTTGTTGCCGTGGCTGGTGTCGTAACGCTTGCCATTGGTCTTATGCAATACGCCCACGTTGGTTTGATGATGCGCTTTGTTTTGCTTAGACCAATTGTCTGGGCGGCTCGCCTTGTTATGTTGGCATGGTCTGCGGCAATGTGGGTTGCACGAACCGCTTTACTCGCGTTCGTACTTTATGGCCCTGCTATTGCGGCATTTTTTACTGTCATGAAAACCAGTATTTTGACGACATTACCAGCAATTTGGTCGTTTACTGCGGCTTTATTGGCCAATCCAATAACTTGGGTTGTGGTTGGTGTTGTCGCATTGATCGCCGCGTTAGTTGCATTGGTTGTGTATTGGGACGATGTAAGCGCGGCTGTTGGGCGATTCTTTTCAAGCATTGGCGACTTTGTCGACGTGTCTATTTTCGAGCCTATCCAGCAATGGTGGGGCGATTTCCAAGTCTGGTTAAGTGGTGTGTCGCTTATGCCAAGCTGGGATATGGGTAGCGATTTTACGGCAAGTCTGTCTGCTAAATGGGCCGCGTTTGCGGGCTGGATTGGTGGCTTGAGCTTAGCACCCGTTTGGGATCTGGGCAGTGATCTAGTCGAGGGGCTGGCTCAAAAGTGGGGAGATTTTCAAGTTTGGTTAAGCGGTGTGTCGCTTATGCCGAGCTGGAATTTAGGTATTGATGCATTCGACTCTATCAAACAATGGTGGACAGATTTCAAAGGCTGGTTATCGGCTCTTGATCCGTTCGCGTTTCTTGGTGAAAAGGTCGATTGGCTGAAAAACAAACTGTCTTGGTTGCCAGGTATCGATACGAGCACCAGCACAAGCAGCACACAAGAAGTGATCAGCAAGGTCGAAAGCCAAGCCGAAACGGTGAATAAATCGGTGGTGTTGCCCGGTGCGGAATCAAGTCAAAGCGGCAGCGAGTCGGGCGGATTGTTCCAGACCATTAGCAACATGTTCGGCGGAAATAAAAAATCCGTACACGTTGAGAAAATGGAAGTGAATAACAATGGGCAAGCAGTACGCGGTGCGGATTTACTCTATCAATTAGAAATGGAAGCGGGCTAATGCCAAGTATCGATTTGCTCATTCAAGACGATGACATGGTGTTTTCCAGCATTGGCGAACCATTGTTAGTCACTGGTGTTGATTGTGTCGCGCAAGACATACGCCACATGATCCGCGAAAAAGGCTATGCGTGGCGGATGATTGGCGAGCGCAACCAAACCACCATTAATGCGCTGTGCACTGAAATTGAAATAGAAATGGAAAACGACGAGCGAATTTACCCAGGCACGGCCAACGTAACACTAAGCGGTGAAACGCTGATTTGTGAGGCCCAAACCGTAGCGGGCGAGCGATTGGTGGTGACGGTATGAGCGATTTTGAAGACGTATTAAAAGACAACGGCGTCCCGACAACAGAAGCCGAGATCACAGAAAGGTTTAGAGAATCGTTAGTCGAATCGGGTTCGAAAATATCGAACGATTCCAACTATTCACCATTCTGGCGTTTGATCTCAGTTATTGCTACTAAGCCATTTTTGTGGATCGTGCAATTACTGATTAAAAACGTAATGCCACAGTTTTTCCTAAAAACCGTGGGTGAGTCGTTTATTAATCTCTGGGGTGACAGCTACGGCGTAGAGCGTAAGCAGGCCGAAACATTGTTGGGCCGTGTGTTGTTTACGCGTGTCGATACGTCGGCAGAGTTGGTGATACCAGCGGGAACCGTTGTTTATACAGACAGTATTAACAACACGATTTATGAATTATTGACCATTGACGAAGTGGCTATTGATGCTGGTGCCGATGGCGCCATCGTCGCTGTGCAAGCAGCCAAAGCGGGCGCGGCGTACAACTTGGAAACAGGCTATTACAGACATTGCGATATTGACGGGCTAACGGTCACAAACCCAGTGGATTGGATAGACAGCGTTGGCGCAGATTATGAGGACATTGAAGATTATCGCCTGCGTATTCGCAATGCGTTCAATACGCTGAGCCATTACCACACAGACGGCGTGTATCGTTTTTTGATGACGAAATTTGCGGGCGTCGCAACCGATATGATTTGGTTCGAACACGAAGCACCACGGGGACCAGGTACGGCCAATGCGTATGTGTTGTTCGAATTAGACGCGCCGGCAAACAGCTACATAGCAACTATTAATCGCATGATTTCAAGCGAGGGCTACCACGGCCACGGCGACGATTTACAAGTGTTCGCAATGCCAGAAACTACGCATTCAATAACCGCAAATGTCTATTTGCCATCGGATTTATTGAGCACAGAAAAGCAAGCAATTTTGACAGGCGTAGAACAAGCAATACAAGCCGCGTTTCGCTCTAATTCCGCGTACGTGATGACGCAAACCTTGCCATTTTCACGTTTTAGTTTTACGCGCATGGCGAGCGAGATTTATAGATTGTTTCCAGAAATCGAAAGCATTACGTTTGATCAGAGCGACATCATCAGCGAAATGTCTATCCCGCGTTTATCGGCGCTTACTGTGAGCGAGGGCGTGTGATGACAGATCGTTTTGATTTGCCCGTCTGGATCAAAGAAGGCACGGAAGTTCAAAAGCTAGCCAGTGGTTTTGCAAGCTTTTGGGACAAAGCCGAGGGCTGGATAAAAACGCCGCTCAATCAACTGGACGCGGAAACCTGTCACCCCAAAATACTAAAAATGCTAGCGTATCAGCGCGATATGAATTTACTGCCAAACGAGCCGGAAAGTTTGTTTCGTAAGCGAGTAAAACACGCGGTTAAAAACGCCCAAGACGCTGGCAGTTATGCAGGATTTAAAGCAATTTTCGAGCGTTTAGACGTGCCATTGCTGGGGCAAATAGAGCGAGATCCATTAACAGATTGGGACGTGATAACGCTATGGCTGACGGACTCGGCAATAACGCAAGAACCGGAACTAGGTCAATACATTATCAGGACGTATGGCCGTACTTGTCGACGCTATGAATTTTTATTAGTCGACGCATTGCCTGCAGTTAATGTGCATTCGTTTTCGTCCAGTGTGGAGCGCAAACAAGACAAAGCTAACGCGGTAAATGAACATATTTTTTCTGATGATTTGGACGGCTACAAAATAGGAAAAATAGCAGCAAACTGGATGGACAGAAGCCAAGAAATTTTAAATGTGCGTGAACCGTGGATATTTGACGACGCGGTGAGCGGAATGAATGTGACGTTTTTAAGTGCGTCGTTGGAACGAGCCGTCGACAGCGTGAGAGGTAACGAATAATGGCAGAAATAGTAAGCGGAACGGTAACGGACGCGGGCGCGCGGTACATAGCGCGAAAAGTGGCGGCGCTGGAAGACGTGGTGATAACACACTTTGTTTTGGCAAATGTGCCGGGAGCCAGCGAAACAACAACGGCGAATCCAGCAGCGGGCTTGCCAGCGGTGTCTCAAAGAGTTGGCGGAAATATCTCAGTTGGAGCGCCGCGTTATAACAACGACAACGCTGTAACGTATTCGCTCGTTCTCGGGTCAGACGTTGGCGATTTCGATTTTAATTTTTACGGTGCAGTAACAGATACGGGTGTATTGCTCGCATTTCAGTATTTGCCGGTGAACAGAAAGAGAAAGGGAATCGGTCAGGTCATTAATCGAAATTTGGTGGTGCCATTTTCGAACGCCAAGCAAATGACGGGGGCGGATTTGCCAATCGAATCGTGGCAATACGACTACGAAAGCGAAATAGAAGCCATGCAAATGGGTGTCATGCAAAACAGTGTCGCGACTATTTCAGCGCTGAACAGCGCCATTAAAAATCACGAAAGATTACTGAAATTGGAGAACAAAATATGAGCGAGCTAACGCAAGCAACACAAGCGCTAACAAGCGCAACACAGCAAATGCAATCGGCAAAAGAATCGTTTGAAGACATTCGTGAAGACGCAACGAAGGCGATTAATGACGTAAATGCAAATTTCGCTACCAAGGCCGCATCGCTAACGATTACAGCTACGGCAGGCTATCGCAACGCGGTTGAAAAAGCGTCCGGCGGTCGTAATACGATGATTTTGGACGCCCAAGGCAATGAAAATATTATGGTCGTGATTCCTCGTTTTAACTGCGAAGACATCAATGCCGCCGTGTTGGCCGCAACGGGTGTCGACATGCAGTTGGGCGTAGGTACACATCCCGCGTTTCGCACAAATGGCGTGGATCGCGGGGAAATTTTGGTGGGTAAATATCAAGCATCGGCGGGCGTGGGCGGCGGTTGCTCTGTAATCGGCGGTGTTCAGCCGCGTACTAGCGTGAACTACGACACAGCAAAATCAATGTCAGCGAACAAAGGCGCGAACTGGCACATGATGTCAATCCACGAGTGGGCTGCGATAGCGTTGTGGTCGCTAGCAAACGATACAGTGCCGCGTGGTAACACATATTACGGATTAGCTCACGATGCGCGCCACGAAACAGCATTGCGTGCTGACAACGGCATGCCCGGCAGCGTATCGGGTACGCCGAGAACGGATACGGGGTCAGGCCCAGTTACGTGGGCGCATGATCACAGCGCCTACGGCGTGCAAGATTTAGTCGGCAACGTGTGGGAATGGCTCGATCAGATGCGCCTAGAAGATGGCCGAATTATCACAACGCTGGATAACGATCCATCTATCGTTGAGGAAAATTGGCACCGTCACACGGCGTATTTTGATTCGACGTCATCGTCGCAATCTGGCACGGGCGACGTAGGATCATCGATCTTGAGCAGCACAATCACAAATCGAAACGGCCCAGTCGGCAACGACGCACACGATAATCCGTATGTGCATGACGCGTTGTTTTCGACGATTGCGAAAGATCCGAGCTATGCGCCAAACGAAGCCCTTCGTCGCTTGCTGATTGAGTCGGCAGGCGATACGGGTCTAGCAGGTGGTTTGTATGTGCGCAATTATGGCAGCCGATTCCCGCTGCGCGGTGGCAATTGGTACAACGGCTCGGCTGCCGGGTTGGGCGCGCTCAATCTGGGCAATGCTCGTTCGTTTGCGAGCACGAGCATCGGGTTCCGCCCCGCTTTATTTGTGTAGTGAGTTGTGAATCTTTGATGGCTGGGCGATAGCCCAGCGTTTTACTTGTCAGCAGTATGCGATGGAGGTCGTTTTGACAGTATTAGTGATAGACGAAAAATGTAGAGAAATGATGATGTATGGATACAACGCTGTGCAGCAATTCCCAAAGCACGAAAAACACGTTTTGGGCGCTGAAATCAGGCTATCTATGCTGACTGTGCAGCGACTAATCATCACAGCGTACAAACGCTATCACAAGAAAACGACGTTAACTGATTTAGATATCGAACTGTCAATACTACGTCGACGAGTAAGGCTAGCCAAAGATTTGCGTTATATCGATGTGAAAAAATATCAGCTTTGGTCAGAAAAGCTGGTCGAAATAGGAAAAATGGTGGGCGGCTGGATAAAGGCCGCAAACCCACAGAAACAGGCTGTTGCATGATGAATAAGCGGAACCGATTCCCGCTACGCGGTGGCAATTGGAACAACGGCTCGAATGCCGGGTTGGGCGCGCTCAATCTGAACAATGCTCGTTCGAATGCGAACACGAACATCGGGTTCCGCCCCGCTCTTGATAATGCCAGAAACAGTAACGCCAAGGCGTGCTGTCAGTGCGGTCATGAAAAGGATGCAGCATCCTCGCCGATTGGCGGAACACGAATCACCTCGCTCGATGCGTCGAGCGAGTGTTTATACGAACAGATTTATCAGTTTGAAAACATACTGAATGCGGCATATCAGTGTCGGCTCGGTAAAACAACAAACACGGCGGTATTGTCGTTTTTTAACAATCTCGAAGAAAACGTGATCAACATACAGAATGAATTGGTCTGGCAAATGTATCAAATGTCGCTCTATCATCATTTTTATGTGTTTGAGCCAAAGCGCCGGCTAATTAGCGCGCCGCATTTTCGGGACAGGGTTGTGCACAGGGCGATTTATAACATCATCGAACCGCTGTTTGATCGCCAATATATCTATGATTCCTATGCGTGTCGCAAAGGTAAAGGCACGCACAAGGGTGCGGATCGGGCGCAATCGTTCGTGCAGCAAGTCGAGCGCAAACACGGCAAAGCGTATGCGCTAAAAGCAGACATTAGTAAGTATTTTTCGAGCATCGATCACAGCATATTGAAATCGATACTAGATCAAAAATTAAGGTGCCAGCGCACCAAGGCGCTGTTGTTTTACATTATCGACAATAGCCCAAGCGACGCGCCGGGAGTTGGCATCCCGCTGGGAAATTTGACTAGCCAAGTGTTTGCCAACGTGTATTTGCACGAATTGGATTGGTTCGTAAAGCACACGCTAAAAGCGCCAAAATACATGCGCTACATGGACGATTTTACAATCGTGCATCACGACAAAGCGCAATTGCACGCGTGGCGTGAACAGATAGAGCGGTTTCTGTGGTCAAAATTGAGACTGCAAACAAACAGCAAAACGCAAGTATTCCCGATCGCAAAACACAACGGGAGGGCGTTGGATTTCCTCGGCTATCGGATTTACTCAACGCATCGGCTGTTACGCAAATGCAGCGTGAAAAGAATTAAAACCAAGCTGCGTAAATTTCAAAAGAAATACGCCGCGGGAGAGGTCGATCTAATCGACATACAGCAAAACATACAAAGCTGGCTGGGCCATGCGCGCCACGCTAGCACACAGCGATTAACGCAAAAACTACTGAGCATAAAACTCAAGAGAGGCAAAGATGGAACAGACATACATTTTTAACAACGAAAGTCACAAAGATTTCACAGCGGCGTACATGACCGCATTGGGCATGGATCAAGAGCAAATCGATTCAGTCATCGCGCAGCGCGATTTCGAACTATCGCAAAACGTGCAAAAACGAGAGGCCGCGTACAAGCGCGAATCAGATCCGCTTTACATGGAGTGGCAGTACGATCAGACGGAAGAAGCGGGACAGAAATGGCGTGATAAGGTCGCAGAGATCAAAGAGCGCTTTCCGCTGGCTTAAAAGGGGCTGAAATATGCTTGGTATTGATTGGTTGGTGCTGGGTGCGGCGGCGTTAGTGTCGTGGGGTGTAAATACACTACTGGCACCTGAACCGCCACCGCCTCGGCCTATATGCTACGTGATAGAGCCGCATGGCGATGGGCAACTGTCTACGCCAGTGTGGTGTGACGAGGTTGTTAAAAAATGATAATCCTCGTTCTGGATAAAACAAACATCGAGGGCTACGGACACACGGTAAACTGTAAATTCAGTTTGCCGGAATCCGATTTGTCCGGAAAAAGTTCATCGACTGCAGGCGCGGAAGAGGGCGACAAAGCGTGTCGTTTACGTGTCTCTTTGAAAATCAAATACAACACACCGGACTTTCTAAAAAACATCAAGTTGCTAAGTATGGCGAAAGACGAAAACAAAGGCACGCGGAAGGTTTACAACATTGAAAACCAAACCGCCAAAGCCTTTGGCGTCCGTCAGGTTCGTTTCACAGACGAGGTAAGCGCGCAAGAGCTAGACGAAGAACAGGCGTGGTCTGTGTCGTTTACTCTGATAGAGCATTTATCAATCGCTGAAAAAGTCGAAACACAGAAAATCAAAGAAGAAGAACCGAAAGCTGCGCCGGCTGATGAAAAAGTTATATCTGAGGTTTCAGCGGCGGAAAGTGAGCCGGCGGGGTGGTTTGAAAAACTACTGGCGCGGATAGATAAAGGCTTGGCAGAAGAGGAAAAAAAAGGCGATGAAGTATGATTACATGCTTAAAATTAATGGTGAAAGGGCGGGGTTGGTTTCGCATGATGTAGCACTAAATACCATGATGCCAGGTCGAGCAACGTTTGTCGTAGAAAGCGCGGTTTCACTAAGTGGGACCGCGTTTTTTTCGTTTGGGGTTGATGGCCGTCAACAACAAGGGCAATTCTATGGATACATAGAACGATCAACGCCAGCGGGAAAAGGCGTACAAACCATCTTTTGTCGGGAGAAATCCAACATGCTAGAAATGCCGGTTCCATTGGCATTGCGTAACGTCACATTAAAAGAAGTGCTAACCAAGGTTAAGGAAATAACAGGGCTAGGTTTTGATTTGCCCGTTGCTGATTACGCGGCTAAAAAAGTGCCTCACTTCATCAACACGGGCAACGGCTTCCATCTTATCAAAGCCATTGCTGATGTATTCGGCATAAGCGGCTATTTGTGGCAGCAAAGGCGAGACGGTTTAATCTATGTAGGATCGTGGAAAGACGGCCATTGGCCAGACACGCCAATACACATACCGGCGGCGGTGCTCGATAAACAATTGGCAACGCAAAGCGCCGAGATTATGGCAATACCAGGTATACGGCCAAACTATCTATTAAACGATAACCGTCTTACTAGCGTGCGAATGATCGAATCAAAAATGGTGGTTTCATGGAAGCGATAGTTGAACGCGTACTCATGCGCAAATACCCAGAATTAAAAAGCGGTTGGCATTTACCCATGTGGGCCAAAGTAACCGACATACTCACGCCGTTGGCGGGGGAGTTGGCAACGGAAGAAACGCCCGTGTATTCTGTGTCTGTTCAACTGCTAAAAGCCAACGGACAAGAAGATAAAGACATACCAATAATAGAAGATGTCTTATTACCCGTTCCAGCGGGCGGCGAACAGCGCGGCTTTTGGTCAAAGCCAAGCAAAGGCACTATTGTTGAATTGGCTTTTGCTTATGGATCGCCCGCACACCCGTTCATTAGGTCCATATTGCCCCACGGTTTGAAGCTGCCCAACATGGCCGAGACGGATCAACGCTGGCAACAATCAGAAACCGGATACATACAAGTAAACAAAGACAACGAATGGGAAACCAAAGGCAAGAACAGCACAACAGAAATAGAAGAAGACTTACGGTTCAAGGCTGGAAAGCTGCATGAAATGATCGCAGCAAAGCACCACGCTGGTGACGATACGACAAACATTTATAGCCTGCTTCACGACCTAATGAACACCGTGGCAGACCTCGCGAAAATTGCAGGAACGCACAACCACTCATACACATGGAGTGATCCGGGTGGAGCGGGCACAACATCACCACCAATGAACACCGCCAGCTACACACAAAAAGGCGCGGAAGCCACGGAACAAGCGGGTAAGCTGCAACCATTACTTAAGTAACCAGCACACCACACAACAACCAAAGGGCGCATACTGCGCCCTTTTTCATGCCAGCAACCAGCCCGCGCGCCGCTTCCCCGACCCCCAAAAAGCACTCCTCCCCACGCCCGCACGCTTTACGCTTTTTCTTATTCCTGCAATTCTAAAAGCGCAATTAAAAGCCGCCACAGCCCGTATAGCGTGCGTTTCTATAAAAAATGGAATTGCAGCAACATGAAATAAATTGCAGCTTAAAACGGCTGAGAATAGACGCAAAAAACGCTGAAAGCCTTATGGTTTCCGTGCTGCACTGTTTTCGACGTCTAAAACACTGCAAAAAAACGGCACGCATTAAAATGAGCGAAAAAGTAAGAGGTTTGATAGAATTCATACACTGTTTTTTTAGTTATCTCTGTTGTTTTTTCAATTGAACTTACGTAAAGGGGTAATATAGGGGGTAACATATAGCAATGAATTTTTATTTATTGAATAAAATCAAAGGCTTAATTGATTTATGTTATTGATGATCGATAACTATGACTCTTTCACTTATAACCTTGTGCAGTATTTTCGTGAGTTGGGTGCGGATGTTCGGGTGTATCGTAATGACGATATCAGTGTCGAGGAAATAGAGCGTCTTGCGCCTTCACATTTGGTTATCTCGCCGGGGCCTTGTACCCCGAATGAAGCAGGTGTTTCTATGGCGGCGATTGCGGCTTTTGCCGGTAAAATCCCCATCTTGGGTATTTGCTTAGGTCATCAAAGTATTGCTCAGGTCTTTGGTGGCGAGGTAATTCGTGCTAAAAATGTTATGCACGGCAAGACGTCGTTAATTTATCATCAAAATAGCTCGGTGTTTACTGGTTTGCCAAATCCGCAAACGGCGACGCGTTACCATTCTTTGGCGGTCGCGGCGGATACTTTGCCCGATTGTCTTGAAGTGACCGCTTGGACTCAAACCCCAGCGGGAGAGAAAGATGAAATTATGGGGATTCGACATAAAACCCTTGCTGTGGAAGGGGTGCAATTTCACCCTGAGTCGATTCTAACTGAGGCGGGCCATGCTTTATTGGCCAATTTCTTAGCACGACGTTCTTAATACGACGTTCTTAATACGACGATTTAATACGACGATTTAATACGACAGTTTAATACGATAGGAGAGGCTGGTGGATATCCAAAAAGCGATTGCTGCGGTGGTTGAACGCCAAGATTTGAGCGGCGACGAGATGCGAATAGTGATGAATGACATCATGACCGGAAAAACCACGCCAGCACAAATAGGCGGATTTTTAATCGGCTTAAGAATGAAAGGCGAGTCGGTTGAAGAGATTACCGCCGCTGCACAAGTGATGCGAGAGTTGTCTAGCAAGGTGGATTTGCAGCTGGATCATGTGGTGGACACCTGTGGTACCGGTGGTGATGGTGGCAATTTATTTAATGTGTCAACGGCGGCGGCTTTTGTGGTGGCGTCCGCTGGCGGTAAAGTGGCAAAGCATGGAGGCCGATCAGTGTCTTCTAAATCCGGTAGTGCGGATGTATTGGAGCAGGCGGGTATTTATCTTGGTCTGGATGCCGCGCAAGTTTGCCGCTGCGTTGAAGAAATAGGCTTGGGTTTTATGTTTGCGCCGAACCATCATTCTGCGATGAAATACGCGGTGGGGCCTCGAAAAGAGATGGCGACGCGAACTATTTTTAATTTGCTCGGCCCGCTGACTAATCCCGCCAATGCAAAACGTCAAGTCATGGGGGTTTTCCATCAGAAGTGGGTACGTCCTATTGCAGAAGTATTGAAAGCGCTGGGCAGTGAGCATGTGATGGTGGTGCATTCAGAAGACGGCTTGGATGAAATCAGCATTTCGGCGCCAACTTATGTTGCTGAATTAAAAAACGGCGACATTGTCGAATATAAGATTTCTCCTGAGGATTTTGGCATTCCGTTGCAATCGGTTGCGGCCATTCAAGCGACAGACGCGAATGAAAGTTTGGCGTTAATCAAGATGGCCTTAGACGGCAAAGGCAAGGTGAATCCAGCGCGGGATATTGTGGCGTTAAATGCCGGGGCAGCTATTTATGTATCGGGCATTGCAGATACCTTGGCAGAAGGGGTGATTATTGCCGAAGATGTGATTGGCGGTGGCACAGCGAAGGTAAAAATGTCTGAACTTGCCAGCTTTACCCGTTGTTTTATGAGTCCTGACTCACTGTAATAAATAGGAGCAGTAATCTAATGCAAATAGAAACACCGACCATTTTAAAGAATATTGTTGCACGTAAGTATGAAGAAATTAGTGAGCGCAGAGCTCATACGCCATACGGCAATCTAGAGGTCGCCGCATCGGTTGCCAATGTACACAATGCGCCCCGTGGTTTTGCTCACGCTTTGAAGCATCAGATTGCCATTGGTAAAGCCGCGGTGATAGCGGAAGTGAAACAGGCTTCGCCAAGCAAAGGTATTTTACGGAGTCCATTTGCGCCAGCGGACATTGCCAGATCCTATGAGAGAGGCGGCGCGGCTTGTTTGTCGGTATTGACAGATCAGGATTTTTTCCAAGGCCACGAAGACTTTTTAGTCGAAGCACGCGCGGCTTGTAAACTGCCAGTGATTCGTAAGGATTTTATGGTCGATGAGTATCAGGTGCTTGAGGCCAGAGCGATTGGCGCTGACTGTATTTTATTGATTGCGGCGTGCTTAAGTGGCGATAAAATGCGTGAGTTAGATCAAATGGCGCGTGACCTTGGTATGGATGTTTTGGTAGAAGTGCATAATCGTCAAGAGTTAGAATTGGCTTTGGAACATACTCAAAGTGAGTTGCTTGGCATTAATAACCGAGATCTTCATACCTTTGAGTTGAGCTTGGATCACACGTTTGAATTGATGGGTAGCGTGCCGGCAGATCGATTAATTGTCACTGAGAGTGGTATTCACACTCGTGACGATGTGGCTTTAATGCGTCAAAAGGGCATTCATGCGTTTTTAGTTGGCGAGGCTTTTATGCGCGCCGATGATCCGGGTGAAAAATTGGCAGAACTGTTCCAGTCATAGCGACGATCACTTCCGTCATAATAGAATCAAGTAAGGTTGAGTTATGAAGACAAATGTTAGTTGGCAAGAAGATGTGCATTTTACCGCTGAAACAGGCTCGGGTTTTAAGGTTGAAATAGATGGTAATCAGCTCGCTGGGCCAAGACCAATGGAACTTCTGCTGGCTGGCTTAGGGGGCTGCACTTCTTATGACGTGGTTGGGATTTTGAAAAAATCTCGACAAGAGGTGATTTCCTGTGTCGTGCAAATTGATGCCGATCGTGCGGATACGGTGCCGGCTGTGTTTACGGAAATTCGCGTGCATTTTGTGGTGACTGGGCGTAATTTAAAAGAAAGCGTTGTTGCCCGTGCGGTTAAGTTATCGGCAGAAGAGTATTGCTCAGCTTCTCTTATGTTGGCGAGAGGTGGCGTTAACATTGTGCATAGCTTTGAAGTGATTGAAGCAGAATAAAAGTCTTGCTTTACAAAGAATTAAAAAAAGAGCCAAGGCTCTTTTTTTTTGTCTTAAGGCTGTTTGGAATCTGGGTGTTTCTTGAATGGTGTCCCCACCAGGACTCGAACCTGGAATAGCTGCTTAGGAGGCGGCCGGTATATCCTGTTTACCTATGAGGACGTATTCTAAAAAGGGATTTATACATTAATTATAGCTGAAAGACAATTGTAAGCTAAGTATGACGTTGATTTTTATGGTTTTTTAAGCGCGCCCTAAGGTGTGTTTGCTGCTAATGGGGCGAGTTGATCCTCTGGCAGTGTAGACTTTGTTTTTGCTGCTATGGCCTTGAAGAAGTTCGAATAGGTGTTTGTTACGCTTTTGTAGCGTATTTAAAATACGAGCGTTGGTATTGTTTTTGATTTTACACTGTTTTAGCAGTGCTTCGCAATCTTGCATAAGAAGGCGAATGTTGTCCATCGAGCTGTCTTGTGTGTTGAGCCAGTTTTTAAAGGCTTCTTCGGTGGGTTTTTTTCGGTCAACCACATCAAATTTAATGAGTACATTGATTCTTTTCTCATTAAGCTGGTTCATTTCATCAAGTAGGGTTTGTTTCTGTTCGGACAGGTTGATGATGATTTCACTGTCTAGCTTGCCGTACGCCAAGCGTTCTTCATCCAGAAGCGAGGAAAGTTCTTTTAATATTTCTTTGCTTCTGATGAATATCGGGGTAATGGGGATCATAAGGCAAACCGTTTACGCGCCACGCAGAAAGTGCAGCTTAGAATAGTGAATCCATGGAAGCCATGTTACTCGCTAATTTTTGGGTGTCTATTTTGTATTCCCCCGCCGCAATGGCGTTTTTAATTTGCTCTACCTTATCCATATCAACATCCGGTAGGTCATTCATTTTGGATTGTTGATTCTGTAGTACTTGTGCTGTACCGCTTAATTTAACGGTATCTTCCGCTAAGGTACCACCAGATGGTACCGCATTTTGTTTATCCGCCGCATTGCCCACCGCATCATCTTTTTGCGATCGCTCACTTTTATTGACCGTGCTTTGATTCGATAGACCTGTTAAATGTATTGCCATTGGGTTTTCCGCCCTTTCATGATTTGCCTGTCTATATTGTCGGCTTGGTCTACGGAAACTTTAATAAAAAGTCCCAAAAAGATTGAATTAGAAAATGCCGATTAGTTCTTACTCAATAGTTTACAAGAACCTCGCTGTCCGTTACAACTTTGGCGTATACAATTCGTTCCGAACTGGTGTTTTTAACACGTATTTGTTGGCCTTTTATGCCGTTTTCTAAGGCAACACCGTTCATTCTAACTATAATAGTACCGCTGCTTGCGGTAATGAGAACAATATCGCCTTTTTTCACTAAGGTGGGTTGGTTGGTCACGTTGTCGGTAAGAAAGGTGTTGATGCGTAAATTGCGTGAGGCGATTAGACCATAAGGTGGGTTCTCTGTCGTAAAAACGTGCCCCCTTAAACTGGTTAGGTCGACTTCTCCTACGTCGGTATTAGATTGATTGATCACTTGGCCTCGATCAATCGGGGTGATGGTTCTTATGGCTTCAATCATGATGGATTGTGTCACTGGGACGTATGATGTCCAGCTGGGTGAATCGCACGTTATTTCATAGTTGGTTCTTTTAGTGGCGTCAGGTCTTTGGTTGCTGATTTGGACTTTTGCATTGTCACAGTTGGGTAGGTAGTTTAATGCCGCTAGGTTGTTAAGGGCGATGTCGATGCGTGCGTTAGGGTATATTTCGATTAGCCTCGGAATTTCAATGTCATTGATATAATTGGTAATTTGTTGCTCAATAGGGGCCGCTAGCAGCAGCCCAGCTTGGCAACAAATGAAGGCTATCATTAGCCTTATGATTCGCATGATTTGCTCTCTTTGTTTATTATTAGGTTACAGATAAGATAGTTAGTAAAATAGTAGAAATCACTTTATCATTGGATGATGTATTTTAACAATTTTGGGGATAATACCTCAGTATAATGTTTGCTCATTTTGGAGGCGTTTATGGCCGGAGTTCTAGATACAATCAACCAACGTACACAGCTTGTGGGAGAAAACCGACTAGAATTGCTGTTGTTTCGTTTAAATGGTAAGCAAATATACGGCATCAACGTTTTTAAAGTAAAAGAAGTGCTTCAATGTCCAAAACTCACCATGCTGCCTCATAGTTCACCCGTGGTGAGAGGCGTGGCTCATATTCGTGGTGGGACGATACCTATTCTTGATTTAGGGTTGGCGACTGGTGCAAGCCCAATGGAGAATATTAGCCAGTGTTTTGTCATTATTACGGAATACAATCGTCGAATTCAGGGTTTTTTGGTGCGTGGTGTTGAGCGCATTGTGAATATGAATTGGGCTGATATTCAGCCGCCACCTAAAGGCCTGTCGAATGATAACTATCTGACGGCGGTTTGTCAGGTGGATAAAGAAATGGTTGAAATTATTGATGTTGAGCAAATCCTTTCTGAGGTGGCGCCGACCCGCCAAGATATTTCAGATGGTATTGTCAATGCTGGCATAACAGAAAATGCACAAAAGCATCATATACTGATTGTCGATGACTCTTCTGTTGCTCGAAAACAGATTAAGCGTTGTATGGAGCAGGTGGGCTTTGCCACCACGGTTTTATGCGACGGGCGAGAAGCGCTTGATTACCTAAATGCGATGGTGGCAGAAGGTAAAGATGTCACTCAAGAGTTGGCGATGGTCATCTCTGATATTGAAATGCCAGAAATGGACGGCTATACATTAACGACATCGATTCGTAATGACAGCCGTCTACAAGACTTGTTTATCTTGCTTCATACATCGTTAAGTGGCGTGTTTAATGAGTCTATGGTGAAAAAAGTAGGCGCTGATGGATTCTTGGCAAAATTTCAACCGGATGAGCTGGCTAGGCTGGCAATAGAAACAGTACAAATTCAATCTGAGTAGTGCGTTGTCCGATATTAATATCAGGCTGTCTGTATTGAATTTGTTACTTATGGAGTTTTGATGCTCAGTAGCACAAATGCAATTACCCCCAACGGGTATTTAAGGTTCAGAGACTATCTGCAGAAAGCCTGCGGTATTTCTTTGAGTGATAATAAGCAGTATCTAGTCGCCAGTCGTTTAGGGAAGATTCTAGAACGAGAGGGTTTTACGACTATTGAAAAACTTGTTGATGCGTTACAAAAATACGGAAGCTCGAAATTAAAGGAAGAAGTCATCAACGCCATGACGACAAACGAGACGCTGTGGTTTCGGGATGTTCATCCGTTCTCCATTCTAAAAGAAAAAGTGTTGCCTGAAATGACAGTGTCGCCACTAAGAATTTGGTCGGCGGCTTCTTCCACAGGGCAAGAACCTTACTCTATTAGTATGGTAATAGAAGAATTTAAAGCCTCTCGCCCGGGGTTGTTGAAAGCGGGTGAGAAAATCGTAGCAACAGATATTTGCACCAATATTCTTCAGCATGCTAAGCAAGGTGAGTATGACAGCTTAGCCATCGCCAGAGGGCTTGGGCCAGATTTACAACGTCGCTATTTTGATAAAGTGAATGACTCTGCGTGGAAGATTAAGCCTCATTTGAGTGCTCGAGTGGAGTTTAAGTACCTGAACCTTATCGATTCGTTTTCTATGCTAGGCAAGTTCGATGTGATTTTTTGCCGAAATGTACTGATTTATTTCACGGTTGATCTCAAGCTGGATATTTTGAAAAGAATGCACGCCTCTTTAAAGCCTGGTGGGTATTTGTTTCTTGGTGGTTCGGAGGCGTTAAGTGGTTTGTCTGAATATTTTGAGATAGTCCAGTGTCACCCAGGTATTGTTTATAAAGCCAAGTCTCGTTAAATAGGCGTTACCCAACACGCTTATATTAAAAAGCCCATCTTCAAAAATCAGACGGGCTTTTTTGTTTCTTTTGTCCTACCTTTACCTTTGCCGCTTTTTGCCGTCTTTCATTTTTATTTTTTTAAGCAATTGAAAAGTAAAGGTTTTTTGTTTTGGCATCATAATTGCTTTATACATGTCATTCTAATAGATACAGTTTTTTATAGAGGGTTAGATGGCGATATCTTTTGCGAGTGCGTTTGCAGGGCACGACAAAACACTTGAGTTTAGAAGTGCTAGAGCGGCTGTGCTTGCGAACAATATAGCGAACGCTGACACGCCAAACTTTAAGGCGAGAGACATTAGTTTTGACTCGTATTTGAAAAATGAAACGAGTCGTTTTTCACTCGCCAGAACCAATGCTCGGCATATCTCCAGCGAAGGTCAATCAGGGGAATCTGATGGTCTGTTGTATCGAAATGCGAGCCAGCCTTCTCTTGATGGTAATACGGTCGATATGCAAAGAGAGCAAGCAGAATATGCGCAAAACTCATTGCAATTTGACACAAGTTTTATGTTTTTGGATAGAAAAATCAGCGGCATGAAAAAAGCACTGACTGGGAACTGATAACAATGTCTTTAAGTAATATTTTTACCATTTCAGGATCGGCCATGAGTGCTCAAACGGTGCGTTTGAATACCATTGCAAGCAACATGGCTAACGTAGACAGTGCGGCCAGCTCTGCCGATCAGACGTATCGTGCTCGCAAGCCTGTCTTTTCGCAAATGATGAATGACAGTATGCGTGAATATGGTTGGAATGGTGCGAATTTGGATGAAAGTGGTGCTGGCGTAGGTGTAAAAATTGATGGCATAGTGGAATCAGATGCGCCTTTGCAACCTAGGTACGAACCGGATCATCCTATGGCGAATCAAGAAGGTTATGTGTTTTATCCGAATGTAAATCCGATGGAAGAAATGGCCGATATGATGTCGGCGTCTCGATCTTTTCAGACTAACGTAGAAATTATGAACTCGGCAAAAAGTATGATGCAAAAAATGCTCACACTTGGGCAGTCATAGGAGCTGATAGATGGCAAATATATCTGATAGCAAAGGTCTTGGCGGGCTGATTTCCCAATACGGGACAGAGTCCGCAAAAGCCAAGTCCGGCATTGAAAAGCCGGAGGCGCTGAAAAAAGAAGAAGCTGCCGCACTGGCGGATCAGAATGTGTTTTTAAAGTTGTATATTGAGCAGCTTAAAGGGCAGGATCCAACGTCGCCACAAGACACCAACGACATGGTGGCACAAATGTCTCAGTTTAGTTCTTTAGAGCGGCTGACAGGCATTTCTGATCAGCTGGAAAACATGGCAACTTCTTTGACCTCAAATCAAGCGTTGAGTGCTTCTACGCTGGTTGGTAAATCGATTTTGATGGAAGGTGATAAGGCGAAAGTAACCGAAGGCTTGGAATCGGTTCAGCTTAGAACGGTTGTTCCTGAGAACTCCCAGTCCTCTACCTTGAAAATATACGATGAAAATAGTCGTCTTGTTCGAACCGCGACCCTTAGTTCTGGTGACTATAAGTGGGATAAATTAGATGACGACGGAAATCCTTTGCCGCCTGGCGAATATCGCTTTGCCGCTTTTTCGGTGAATGACCAAGGTGAAACGTCGGCTTTAAGTCTTCAGCTGCCTACGCGCATTCAAGGCGTCACCATTAATGGTGAAAATGGTACGGTTTTAAACGTGGAAAACCACGGCAAAATCAAACTTACACGTGAATTAGAAATATTAGGGTGATTGGAGAGTATTATGGGATTCAATACTGCACTATCCGGCATTAAAGCTTCTGCCGATTATTTAAGTGTTACCGGTAATAACATTGCCAACGCCGATACAACAGGTTTCAAGAAATCACGTATTGAGTTTGATGATCTTTATAACACCAGTGTTCTGGGGGCAGGAAGTGGCAACAGCATCGGCTCTGGTGTGAGCGTTAGCAAGGTTTCTCAAGAGTTTGCTGCTGGTAATTTGTCTTACACAGATAACAATTTAGACTTGGCTGTTGATGGCAGTGGCTTTTTTGTTTTGGATGCGGGGATTGCTCAGTCTTATACGCGTGCGGGTAATTTCAAATTAGATGAAAATGGCTTTTTGGTGACCAACACGGGTAGCAACGTCCAAGGTTTTAACGCTGTTGATGGTGTGGTGGGCGGCAATCTAGATGACTTAAAGATACCAACAGATCGTATCCCGCCAGAGCCAACTACTGAAATGGATTTAAAGGTGAACTTAAATTCAAAAACAGATGATGTGCCACCTTTTATCAAGGCAGATTTTGATCCCCTAAACCCAGACACTTACAACTACACACAAACTCAAGGTGTGATAGATGGTAATGGGCAAAGCCATATAGTGACGTATTACTATGCGAAAAGTGATTTGCCTAACACTTACAAAGTGCATGCAACGGTTGATGGTAATTTAACCGACGATGCTGGCGCCAAGTTTTTAGGCGAAACCTACGCCACGTATAATTCTGCAGAAGCAGGCATGGACTTTAATGGTGATGGTGCTGAAGAGCCGCCGTTTGAGCTTTTATATATTGGCGCAACCGAGCCGGGTGTGGCAGACATTGAAGCGGCTATAAAAAATCCACTGGCGGTGGCTGGGACATTAGGTGGCGTGGCTATTGCTTCGGCGCTGGCGCCTGAAGAAGTGCGTAAACCCAGTTCCGTTGCCCGTGAAGCGTTTGATCCATTGAATCCCGAGACTTACTCTTATGGTAATACTCGAACGGTATACGATTCGCTAGGAGAGCCGCATACCATGGGGTATTACTTTACCAAGCAAGGCGAAGATAATACTTATGAATTGCGCGTGACTATGGATGGCGAGGAAAGTTATGTTGATCCTTTGACCGGAGAAGATACGCTGTTTTTGGAAAAAAACACCTCCGTTTCTTTCGATGCTGCTGGTAACTTAATGGGAGCCTATCGTGGTATTCCTCCTTTTGGTGTTGCGCAGCCCATCACATTGGAAATAATGGGGGTAGACCCGACGAATAGAGGTCGTATCACGCCAATGGATTTGACCGGTTCGACGCAGTTTGCTTTGGAAAATACAGACAACTTTGAACAAAACGGCTTCTCTGCTGGTGAGTTACAAGGTGTGTCTTTTGATAGTGACGGCTTCCTCATGGCCAACTATACCAATCAACAAACGGCAACACTTGGCCAGATTGCCCTGGCAAGCTTTGACAGCACAGACGGTCTTATGCCGTCTGGTCATACTTCTTGGTTGGCGAGTAAGGGTTCTGGCCCGGCCGATATTGGTCGTCCGAACAGCGGAACATTAGGCAAAATACAAGGGGGCGCGTTAGAGGAATCTAACGTCGACCTAACCTCTGAACTCGTTGCGCTTATTGAGGCGCAGCGTAATTATCAAGCAAACAGTAAGACTTTAGAGACTGAAAATACGGTAACACAGACGATCATAAATCTACGTTAATTTTCTGGAGAGAGAAGATTTGATGCCGAAGCAGCTCAGTTGCTTCGGCTTTTTTTTGCCTTTTTATTGGTGTTTATTCGCTGCTATTAGACTTGGTACGATTTTTGATAGTAGTTATAAATGGTTATGGGCAGTCGTGATGAAAATCATCTCAATTGTAATGTGAATTCTGTAGGAGTGTCGCGGTGGATAAGGCCTTATATTTGGCAATGAGTGGTGGTGTGCAAACCATGAATGCTCAGACAATACACGCTAATAACTTGGCAAATGTCAGTACGACGGGTTTTCGCTCTGACTTCGAGCAAGCCCGTTCAATGCAGGTATATGGGGATCATCACCCAAGCCGCGTGTATGCCATGACAGAAAATCCAGCGACGCGATACACCCAAGGCGACATGATACAAACCAGTAGAGCATTAGATGTTGCCGTGACGGGGGATGGTTTTATCACGGTTTATGATGACAGTGGTCAAGAGGCTTATACCCGCGCGGGAGACTTACAAATTAATGCCGCAGGGCAATTAGTCACAGGACGAGGTTTGCCGGTTGCGGGTATTGATGGGCCTATTTTTTTGCCGCCACTGGATAACATTAATATTACCGCAGATGGCTCTATTTCTATTGTTCCGCAAGGTGGCGCAGACAATGAGGTGGCGGTGCTGAATCAAATTAAGCTGGTGAATCCAGATCCGCAAAATTTACGCAAAGAGGCAGACGGTCTGATCCACTCTCGTGATGGCCAAGTTTATGAAGCGGATCCCAATGTACAGCTGGCTAGCGGTTTTATTGAGGGGAGTAATGTCAATGCGGTGGAAGAAATGACGCACATTATGAACCTGTCTAGACGTTTTGAAATGAATGTAAAAATGATGGACACGATTCGGGATAACGCCGACTCGTCTGCTCGAATATTACAGCGTTCAGCTTAAAATTATTAATTAGTAAAGAATAACGGAATGTAAAGAGGCGATTATGAATTCAGCATTATGGGTCAGTAAAACCGGTTTAAGTGCCATGGATAAGCAGTTGAACGTGATTGCCAACAACTTGGCAAACGTATCAACCACGGCATTCAAAAAAGATCGCGCTGTCTTTGAAGATCTGATGTACAAAACAGTACGTGCGCCGGGCGGTTTGAGTGCCCAAAATGCCGAGCTGCCGTCAGGTCTGCAGCTGGGTACAGGGGTAAAAGTAGGCGCGACGCAAAAAGACTTTTCCAATGGCGATTATAATATGACGGATAGACAGCTTGATGTCGCGATTCAAGGCAAAGGCTTTTTACAGTTGTTGCAACCCGATGGAACGATCGCGTACACGCGGGATGGCAGCCTTCAGCTTAACAATCAAGGTCAACTTGTCTCTTCTGGTGGTTTGCTGGTCGAGCCCGGTATTCAGATTGATCCCGATGTACTTGAAATTATGATTGCCGAAGATGGTGTTGTGTCGGTACGTCGTAATGGTGAAGCGGATGCTCAGGAAGTTGGAGCGATTAATATTGCTGGTTTTGTTAATCCAACGGGGTTGAACGCGGTTGGGCAAAATATTTTTACGGAAACTAATGCGAGCGGGCCGCCATTGGTTGGTGTGCCTGGGACGGATTCGTTAGGCACCATTGCGCAAGGTATGTTGGAGGCGTCCAACGTTAATTCGATAGAAGAATTGGTGAATATGATTACCACTCAGCGCGCCTATGAAATGAACTCTAAAGTCATTTCTTCCGCCGATGGTATGATGAGTTTTGCAATACAGCAGCTATAGTAACGTGTGGATGATGATGAAGACTAAATGTGTTTTCTTGGTGCTATTAAGTGCGTGTTTGTCTGGTTGCCTCTCTTGGGATGTTAACCAACAAGCGGTTGCTAATGCCGCCGCCGCAGGGGCGGCTGGGGCAGTGGCCGATGCGGTGATTGATGCCGTAGCAGGTGAGGACGACGACGAAGCGCCAGAAGAAGCCGCAGCGGCGCCACGCAAAGGCTATGTGCCAGATCCGAATGATCCCTTAAACGGCCCGCAAATTAGCCAGTCTATTCAGTCTGATGATCCTTACTATACGCCAGTCTACCCTAACGGCATGGCACCTTCTCAAGCGCCTACGGGGGGGATTTATCAAACCGGCATGGGTGATGTGTTTTTTGGTGATCAAAAAGCCAGTAAAGTAGGCGATATCTTAACCATTAATTTGAACGAGAGCACAACCTCAACCAAAGCCAATGCGGCGGCTGTGTCTAAGTCCGCGTCGGCCACCATAGAAAACCCAACCGTGTTGGGGCAAGAGTTGAAAATGGACACCACGCTTCCACAACAAGGCACCGACTTTACGGGGAATGCGTCAGCGAATCAAAATAACAGTTTAAGCGGTACCATCTCTGTGACGGTATTTAGAGCCTTTCCCAATGGCCTGTTGGCGGTGCGAGGCGAAAAGTGGTTACGCTTAAATCAAGGCGATGAATACATTCGTTTCTCGGGTATTGTGCGTAAGCAGGATATTTCTCCAGATAATACGGTAGAATCAGAGCGAGTGGCGGATGCAAGAATTACCTATTCTGGTACGGGTGATGTGGCGGCTGGCAGTGAACAGGGTTGGGTAAGTCGTTTACTAAACTCTAGTGATATGCCTTATTAAACGTAGTGATCAAATAGATAAGAGAGATAACTCTCTTTTTGGTTTTTGTCTCTTATTAAAGGTGATGTGATGAAGCACATAGCGCTAATTCTCTTATATTTTTTGTCTTTTTCTGCTCACGCAGAGCGCTTAAAAGATATTGCCAGTGTTCAAGGGGTTCGTGAAAACCAACTGTTTGGCTATGGCTTGGTGATTGGTTTAAATGGTACGGGTGATAGCACGGCTTTCACCAATCAGAGTTTTGCGAGCATGCTGTCGCGTTTTGGGGTGACCTTGCCCGAAGGGGTTAATGCGACATCGAAAAACGTCGCCGCGGTTTCGCTCACGGCCACGTTACCGGCCTTTTCAAAACCAGGGCAAAAAATAGACGTAACGGCATCGTCGATAGGCAATGCGAGCGCTTTGCGGGGTGGGACGTTACTTCTGTCGACATTGAAAGGTGCAGACGGTGAAGTGTATGCCATCGCGCAAGGTAACTTGATTGTTGGTGGCTTGGGGGCTGATGGGGCGGACGGAGGTCGAAATTCTGTCAATGTTCCTACTGTTGGTCGTATCCCAAATGGCGCGAGTGTAGAGCGCTTGGTGGCAAACAGTTTCAATATGGGCGATACGTTAACGTTTAATTTGAACCGTCCTGACTTTACCACAGCAAAACATGTCGCCGATAAAATCAACGGTTTATTAGGCCCTGGTGTCGCGACAACGCTGGATGCGACATCAATACGTGTCTCCGCTCCGAGAGATTCCAGTCAACGAGTCACTTTTTTATCCATTCTTGAAAATCTCGAGGTGGAAGTCGCCGAAGAGCGTGCGCGCATTGTGGTGAACTCCAGAACGGGGACCATTATTATTGGTCAACATGTTAAAGTGTCACCCGCGGCGATTACTCATGGTAGTTTGACCGTGACGATCCGTGAGGTGCCTCCTGTCGTTGGCGAAGATGGTACGGTGACGGGGGGAGAGACGATCGTCTCGCCGCGTGAGGGAATTGAAATAGCACCCAATAGCGGTCATATGTTCGTGTTCGATCCTGGCGCTTCATTAAACGATATTGTTCGTGCAGTGAATCAAGTGGGCGCCGCGCCTGGCGATGTCATGGCGATCTTGGAGAGCTTAAAACAAGCTGGCGCCTTGAACGCTGATTTAGTGGTGATATAGGTTGATTTGATGAATTCAGTACCACCTAAAGAAGACTTTTTCGCGGATTTTTCCACCTTAACCGCGTTAAAGACCAAGGCTCAAAAAGACCCAGATGGCGCGTTGAAAGATGTCGCCCAGCAGTTTGAATCAATCTTTATTAATATGCTGCTGAAAAATATGCGCAGCACCAATGAAGCCATTGGTGGCGGGCTTTTTTCCAGTGCGCAAACGAAACAATATCAAGAAATGATGGACTCTCAGATGTCTCAGGGCTTGGCGAAATCAGGTGGTATTGGTTTGTCAGAAGCACTGGTGCGTCAATATCAAACTCAGCAGCAAGGAGGTCTACGTTCCTCCGCAGCAAAAGAGCGGGGCGATACGGATTTTCTCAATCAAGTCGCGAAACAGGATTTAGTAAGAATTCAAGCTTTAGCGCATCGAGCTTCTACCGATTTTATCCAGTCGGTTCAGCAGGAAGCTGAGCAAAAGACCGCCGCGGTTTCTGGTGGTGACGCGGTTTCTGCGCCATCAGCCTTGTCTGTCGTGTTTGAATCGCCAGAAGCGTTTGTTGAGCACCTCTGGCCTCACGCTCAGAAAGCGGCGCAAACGCTAGGGGTCAACCCGAAAGCGGTATTGGCCCAAGCTGCATTGGAAACTGGTTGGGGGAAATACCCTATTGCCAAAGAGGATGGAGCGGCCAGCTTTAATGTATTTGGCATTAAAGCCGACAGCCGATGGCAAGGTGATCGAGCGGTGGTAAATACCTTGGAATTTCGTGATGGCGTCGCAAAACGCGAGAAAGCCGCCTTTCGAGCCTATGATTCTTTTTCGCAGAGCTTTGATGATTATGCGAACTTTTTGTCCTCTAGTGAGCGGTATAAAGATGCCCTCCAAGCTGGGGATGACGCGTCAATGTTTGCCGCTTCTTTGCAACAAGGCGGCTATGCCACAGACCCCAAGTATGCAGAAAAAATCGATAACATCCTTTCTAGTCAATGGTTTCAACGTTTGTAACAATAAAACCGCCCAATTCTCAGCATTGGTAAAGTTCTTGCATAAGTAGCCGATAGAGCTAAAGAAAGTGCACGGTTATTTTTGAAAAACGTACTATTTGAAAACGTACTAGGGGTGTGAGCTATGGGCTCAAATTTATATTCGATTGGTTTGTCTGGGTTACATTCCAGTAATGCTCGTATCAATACGACCGGGCAGAATACAGCCAATGTGGATACCGAAGGTTACAGTCGCCAACGAACGGATACTAGCAGTTCTCCCGTGGGCGGCGTTGTGCTTCGTGATACCTCACGCCTTGTTGATAAGTTTGTCAGTGCGCAAGTCAGGGCGGACACGTCGGATTTTTCCTACCATGATGCTTATCATTCTTTGATGTCCATGTCTGACAGCTTGTTGGCAGAAGACAGTGTGTCTTTAACCGGCTATCTTGATAAAGCCTTTAGCGCCTTGCAAGCCGCGAATAATGACCCAACGTCATCTTCCTTAAGGCAGCTTGCTCACTCCAGTTTGAATAACCTTGTTGAACAATACAAAACCTTATCAGGCTTAGTGCAGAATCAAGCCAACTTGGTTGACGAGCAGTTGTCATCGTCTTTGACCGACATTAATGCCATTACAACCAAAATATCGGATTTGAATGGCAAAATTTTGCGCGAAGAAGGTTTGTCTATTTCACCGGCAAATGAGTTGCGCGACCAGCAAGAGTTATTGGCAAAAGACCTTTCTAAGTATTTGGACATCAACGCTCAGTTTAATGATAAAGGGTTGATGACGATTCAGTTAAGGAATGGTCAGCCTTTGGTTATGGATCAAAACCCTACTGAGTTAAAGGTCGTACAAAACCCATTAAGCCCAAAGAAAATCGATCTTGTGGTCAGTTTTGGGGATTACAGTGTTGGTTTAAAAACAGACAGTCTTGGTGGCAGTATTGGCGGGCTGGTGGATTTTCGCTCAGAATTCAGTGAATACGCAGATCGTACCTTAGGGCAACATGCGATCGCCATTGCCGATGCTATGAATACGCAGAATGCGAAGGGCCTAGATGCGAATGGTGACTTCGGCCGAGATCTGTTTTCTTTGGGGAAAATAGAGATTTATTCCAGTAAAGATAATATCCATAAACTGTCGAACCTTTCGGTTAAGGTGTCAACGGGAGAGTCTGCCAAACTCACGACGAATACGTACGAATTTAATAGAACGGACGATGATCGATTTGCGATTACGCAATACGATTTAAATGGTAAAGCTGTGGGGCAATCAACTGTGTTTGATTTGTCTAGTATGACGCCGAATGCTAATGGCTATTATAAAATTGAAGAATTAGGATTGGATATTCGAGTCAGCGACTTGAGCGCCATAGACCAAGATGATGTATTTCGTTTCACACCCAGCGCCGGAGCGGCCGCGGGTCTGAGTTTGCATGCGAAAAATGGCGATGCTTTAGCGTTAAGCTCTCCAGTGGGCACGACGACCCATTCAGAAAATTTATCTGATGCTAAAATGTCGGTATCTTCGGTGACCAACACTCGGTCTGATACATCGGCGTTTGCGTCGGATGGTTCTCTTTACCCAAGTGCTCCCCATAAGATTTATTTTACATCGCCTAGCTCTTATGTGGTTCAGGATGCATCAGGCACCGAAATTGCCTCCGTCAATAATGTGTTGCAGTATACCGATTTACTTGAGCAGGCCGGTTTAGCAAAAGAAGCTGGGTTTGATGTGTCGGTGTCTTCTATGCCTCAGCAAGGTGATGAATTCTCAATTAGCACGGATAATATTGGCCCTTCTGATAACTTTAATGGCTTAGCATTAATCAATTTACAGAATCAGTCACTGGTAGAAGGCAAAGCCAGTTTAACCAAGGCTTTTGCTGGTTTTATTGCTCAGGTCGGTACAAAGACAGCAGAATCGGCAGGCCATGCAAAATCCAGTGAAGTTATTATGAATGACAGTGTGAACCGCCGAGATAGATTGTCCGCGGTCAGTCTTGATGAAGAAGCGGTAAATTTGCTGAAATATCAGCAATCCTACTCCGCTTCTGCTCAAGTGATAACGGCAGCTCGTACAACGTTTGAAACGCTGTTAGGGATCATGAGGTAAGTTTATGCGAGTGACAAATAATTTGATTTATAGTCAGTCGAGTCGGGCGATTGGCCAAGCAAACGAGAAGATCATGAACGCGCAGGAAAAAATTTCAGCGCAAACAGACATCGTTAGACCAAGTGATAACCCGGTTGGTGCGAGCCAGATATTAATGTATGAAGGCAATAATAATCGCCTCAAGCTGTTTGATGAATCGATTAAAATGGCAACAGGTAACCTAGAGTATCAAGAGGTTGCCTTGGATAGCCTAAACGATTCAATGGATGAAGTTCGAGGGCTTTTTATTCAAGCGCAAAATGACATCAATACCCAAGAAGATATTGATGCCATTGCGCAGGAAATAGCCTTGATAACCGAATCCATGGCCGAGTTGATGAATTCAAAAAGTGCAGATGGTAACTATATTTTTGCGGGTACCGATACGCAAGGGCCGCCCTTTGTATTGAATAGTGAAAGTCGTTACCAGTGGGCGGGCAATGAAGAACAAAAATTTGCTCAAATTTCAGAAGACATGAAGATCCCTGTTTCTGATTCTGGCAAAGCTTTGTTCCAAGATATTTGGACCAATCGTAGCTTTTCCTCTCAAGTGTTGGCGGGGGATGTTTCTCTAAAGTCGACAGTGAAAAATCAGGGGGATTTTAATGCGTTTATGGATGAGCATTACGACCCTGAAAGACCTGAGGCGAATGCCTATCGTCTAACCACATCGCCTGTGACGCCAGAAGGGGAAGCTGCCCAAGTCGAGATGAATTATGTCGGCTCAGATACCCGGGCTGATCAAGAAAGACGCCGTGCTTTTGATGGCACTCCTGGAACCTACAGCATAACGAATCATCTTGGTGAAGTTGTGTCTTCTGGCTCTTATACGGCGGGTAAGCCTATTGCGTTTGGCAGCATGTCGTTTCTATTAAAAGGGGCGCCAGGTGCAGAGGTTGATTTTGCGTTAGATAAGCCAAGACGAGATAACGTGCTCAATGAAATAAATGATACGTTAGCGGTGTTGAGGGATAAAACTTCCAGTCATGATGAGCGGCAGGCGGCTTTTTTTGATGCCACGACGAGCATTAATAATGCCCAGCGAAAAGTCAGTGAGGGTCGGTCTTCTGTCGGTTCAAGGTTGAATATTTTGCGGGATCGAGAAGATTTTAGCTCGGCTAACCAGCTATCAAATGCGGTGGCGCAGGATCGTATTGGTGGATTGGATCTCGCCGCAGCGGCAACCGAGTTGTCGATGAAAGAGTCGGCTTTGAATGCGTCGCAAAAAGTCTTTACTCGAATGAGTAATCTTTCTCTTTTTAATAAGATGTAAGTTTAGAGTGGTAGGTCAAAACGATGTCAGCATTTAACATAGAGTCCTGTTTTGGGGCTGATATCAATGTAGGGTATTTTAATATAGAAGAAATACTCGAAATATTGGAAATAAAAGAAAAAGTAGTTGGCAGTAAACGCGTTCAGAGCCTGATCAGAATGCATGGTCGCAAAGACCGAATTGTAGGGATTGCCATGCGTCAAATGGCATTTGATGTGTTGCGTCCAGTACTTGATGCTGAATTTCTTCCTCATGATCCGTATTTTGATAGTGACCAGTTATTAAGCAGTCGCCGAGAAAGGTTGTATGACGCTCAAGAGCGATTTCTTGTCCTTTGCCTGTCCATCGCCAGTGGGCGTTCGGTACGCAGTCTAAAAAAACTTAATCCTGACTTGAACACCAAAGAGCTACGCAGTAAGCATGCTCGAAATAAAAGTCTGTTTCGTTATTTTCGACAAGAATTAAACGAACATACTCGAGAATACATCTTGAGCTATAAAGCTCGTATGGATAAGAATGCCGCCGGGACTGGTGACCCAGTCAAAGACGATTCTAGTGTTCTCGCTGAGGCGGAGCAGAAAAACATAGCCTCCACGGCAATCAAAAAAGTGCCCCTCGAAAACAAGTTTATCCCCACCTCATTTGATGACGAAACCGCTGTTGCGTTTAAGTTGTTTCAAGATGGCCATACTTTGTTATCCAGCCAAGTAGAGTGCTTTAAACGGGGTAATAAGCTAGATATGTTGGCGTTGATGAAGTTTTGCCGTCGACTCATAGAATCTCATACCCGAAATAATTTTTCGTTAATGGCCATACGGCATATAAAAGACGCGTCGTCGTATTTGGAGCAGCATGCCATGGGCATGGCGGTGTTAGGGATTCATTTTGCTAAGGCGATGAAACTATCGAGCGCTTATGTGGAAGTCATTTCGCTGGGGGCGTTATTGTTTGATTTAGGTCGTTTCCGTTTGCCCGCTGCCATGGTGGCTAAAGCCACTAAAATGACCGAGGGCGAATTTGATTTGTTTCGTAAGCATATTCAATTTGGCGAACAAATTTTGCAAAAGTGCGATGGGGTTCCTAAAGCGGTTTATCAAATGTTATCTGACCATCATGAAAAAATGGATGGCTCGGGCTACCCAGCAGGTAAGCAGGGTGACGAAATTTCCGTCTATGGAAAAATCGCGGCCATTATTGATGCTTATGATGCTATGACCTCAGAACAGCCACATAAGCATTCTATGGGGCCAATAAAAGCCTGTTTGCAGATGCGCAAAGAGTCCGGTTTGGCGTTTGATAAGCAGTTGCTTGCCGTATTTCTGAAAAATATTGGTGCAGTTCCTGTGGGGTCTTGTGTGCTCTTGTCTAATGGACGGGTTGGCTTCGTCCTGACACTGAATAAGTCCTTCCAGCCCTCTTTGGTCCGCCAAGTGTACAGCATGACCAATAAAGCCTTTATTGAAGTGACAGACGTTGAGTTAAACAAGCCCGCCAATTTAAGAACTGAAATAGTGATTGAAAAAGAAGTCGATCCTCAAGACTTTGGCTTGCAGTTCATCAATCATATTTCATAATACCGTTCACCGTTCACCGTTCACCGTTCACCGTTCACCGTTCACCGTTCACCGTTCACCGTTCACCGTTCACCGTTCATAGAAAGAAGCATTAGATCTCAATGCTGTTTTCTCCTCTTTGCCTTTAAATTTCTATTGTTTTGACATTATTTTGGCTTTTTCGGCTTTTATTTTTAAAGTTATCAGCCTTGAGTTCGATAACTGTGAGTACCGCTTTTTTTGTGTTTAAAAAATGAATAGAACGTAAAAAAAGTATAAAAAAAAATTAAAGATCAGCGCTGAAGTGTCGATAACTTTAATAAGAGACAAAAACCAAATAACTAATTAAATCAAAAGGTTGTCTCGTCAAAAAATGTTTTTAGGAGAGATAAAATGGCTTTATACGTAAATACAAATGTGTCCTCGCTGAATGCTCAGCGTATGCTAAATAATTCCAGTCGTGAGCTTGATACAAGCTATCAGCGCTTGTCATCAGGTCAACGAATTAACAGTGCGGCAGACGATGCAGCCGGACTTCAAATTTCTGATCGTTTGACTTCTCAGATTAACGGTTTGAACCAATCTGTACGAAATGCAAACGATGGCATTTCCTTAGCGCAAACCGCGGAAGGCGCATTGGACGAAACGACCAGCATGCTACAGCGTATGCGTACTTTGTCCATTCAGGCTGCCAACGGTTCTAACTCAGACAGAGATCGTGTGGCCTTGCAGCAAGAAATGGGGCAGTTGTCCAAAGAAATTAACCGTATTGCCGACACCACGACATTTGGTGGTGCAAACTTACTTGATGGAACCTATCAAGGTATTTTCCAAGTAGGCGCCGATGCGAACCAAACCATCAGTTTTACGTTAGAGTTTGGTGGGGCGAATAATTCTATCGATTATCAGTCGAACAATGGCTTTACTATGTCCGGTTTATCGAATCAGTCTTCCTCTCAAGTGAGTGAGACAACGGCTTCGGTGTCTTCCATGGTAAATGCGCAAAGCATGATAAGCATCATTGACTCCATGATTTCCGCTGTTGACTTTAAGCGGGCGGAGCTGGGTGCGGTACAAAACCGTTTTAGTTCTACGGTGACTAACTTAAGTAACATCTCTGAGAACGTATCGGCAGCACGAGCCCGTGTTCGTGATGCTGACTTCGCTCAAGAAACGGCAAACTTGACCAGTGCACAAATTTTACAGCAAGCGAGTAGTACGATTCTTGCCCAAGCAAATCAGCGTCCTCAGACGGCATTATCTCTACTAGGTAGTTAATGATAAAAATGGCATGACGTGAAGCGGCACTAGATTGCGGCTTCTCCAAAGTATTCGAGTTTATTCTCGGATTATGGGCAACTTCTCTCTCCTAGAGGTGCCTTTTAAGCCGGGTGATTTTTTTCACCTGGCTTTTTTTTGCCTAAATAACGCGATATTGCGTTGTTGTTTGACGGTAATGGGGGGAAGGCTTATGCCATAGCGGATTAATGGGCAAATTGAGCGACGTGAGCGCGCGCTGTTTGTTCCTGATTGGCTTTGAGATGGGCTTTGTTAATGATGACAGCCAGTTAATGAATTTTTCGACAGTGAGGTATTAGGCGACGAAAGTATGTTTAGGCGTTTTTTTATGAGCACAAATGTTTTCAGGCTGTATTGGTTTGAGTCATGTCTATTTGAGTCATGCTATTAGGCCTTGCCTGTTTAGAGCGGCTGCTTAGGGCGTGCCTGTATGGGCGGCATTTGTTTGGATCACATCTAGGTTGTGAGCATTACTTGAACTTCTAAAAAGTAACCGGCGATAGATTTCTATTGTGGTTACTAAGCAGTTTGGGCGTGTGAACGGCGGTGTCTTGTTAGGAAGTTATTTTCTGGCGGTAGGCGTATGGGTGAATGAAAAATACACGGTATAAAACGAGGCTTTATTTTTGTTTGCCATATAACGCGCAAAGGTACTGTTGTGCTCGGTTTTTTGCCTATCTAAGAAATGGCACAGCACAGCTGCGTCTTGTTTTTTGTGTATGGGCTTTTGCTGTTGTATGGCCGCTTGTGTCTTTGTGTCTTTGTGCCTTTGTGCCTTTGTGCCTTTGTGGATATTGGTTTTGTTGGTGATGTTTTGTGGGTGGCAATTTTTTGTCACTTTGTGTCGTTGGTTTGTTTTTGTGGCGCTATTTTGCCACTTGGCTTTTTGCCGTTTTCGAGAGAGCGGGCCTCAGTGTTATTCAGATCAAAGGCTTTTTGTCAGCTCATTGTAGAAATACGAATGTTAAAGGTGTTTTAGGGTGTGTTTTTAGGTTAATTGACGTGAAAACACCGTTTTTTGGAAAAAAGAGTAAAAAAATTTAATTATTATTTACTCTTTTAAAACAACCAGTTAGGCAGTTTTCTGCCTCTTGAAGGGATATTTTTTTCCGCTTTGTGGAAAAAAATATCCGAAATTGACTAAAGGTTTTCAAAGTCTTGTCGAAAACCTTATACGATCTGCTTTTTATTGCAGGATTTAATAAAACCTAGGAGGCTATAATGGCTCTATACGTAAATACGAATACGTCATCTTTAAGCGCACAGCGTCAGTTGATGAGCTCAGCAAAATCTTTGGATACTTCTTTCGAACGTTTGTCTTCTGGTTTGCGGATTAACAGTGCGGCGGATGACTCGGCAGGGTTATTGATCTCTAACCGTTTGACCTCTCAGGTCAATGGTTTAAACCAGTCTGTGCGAAACGCTAATGATGGTATCTCTTTGGCTCAAACCGCTGAGGGTGCATTAGATGAAACATCTAATATGTTGCAACGTATGCGTACCTTGTCTATCCAGGCAGCAAACGGGTCAAACTCAGATAAAGACCGTGCAGCGCTTCAGCAAGAAATGGGTCAACTATCAACCGAAATCAACCGTATCTCTTCGGATACAACATTCGGTGGTGAGAATTTATTGGATGGTACTTACACTGGTATTTTCCAAGTAGGTGCGGACTCTAATCAAACCATTAGTTTTAACTTAACGGATGGTGGTGTTACTAATTCCATTGACTTCGCGGGTAATGCTGGCTTCACTATGTCCGGTTTATCGAGCAGTGCGAGTACAGCACAAGTGAGTGTAACAAGCGCTTCTGTATCGACTATGGCAAATGCGCAAAGCATGATCGATGTATTAGACACCATGATTTCTGCCGTTGACTCAAAGCGTGCCGAATTGGGTGCGATTCAAAACCGTTTTGGCTCTACTATCAGTAACTTAAGTAACGTCACAGAAAACGTATCGTCTGCTCGTTCTCGTGTACGTGATGCTGACTTTGCGGCAGAAACGGCGGAGCTAACAAGCTCTCAGATTCTTCAGCAAGCAAGCTCATCTATTTTGGCTCAAGCGAACCAACGTCCACAAACCGCTTTGTCTCTTCTAGGCTAAGCGTTAGTGGTAGCGGAAAGCTGGGACGTTGTCCCGGCTTTTGTCTATCCGGAGAAACTCTGTTATGTCCATTAATGTCAGTGATTTTTCTAAGCAGGGTATTCCATACTCTTTAAGACCTAACGAACAGCGCGCCGCAGAGGATTTTGCTGCACTGCGTCAGAGTAATGCTAAAGTTGTCCAAAATACCGCCGATAGCAACAAAGCGGATAGGGACAATAACCCGTCTCATTTCTCGAACTTATCGGCACCGGTTGAGCCTAATGATTTAAAGGCAATGAATAAAAAGCTGTCCCAGTTAAATGTGCATTTAACCTTTGAAATGACAGAAGACCGAGCACAAAATATTGTAAAAGTATTGGATCAGTCAACAGGGGATGTAGTTCGTCAAATTCCGACAGAAGAGTTTCTTAAAATGTCTGAGAGAATTGATGCTATTATGAGCCAGTTGAGTGATATCAAGGGAACCTTGGTAAACAGTGAGGTTTAACTAGACATAGATAGAAAGCGTTAGGAGATAAAGTTATGGCGGTAGGCTCTTTAGGGGCGGGATCTGGTATAGACCTAGAGTCTCTAGTAAAGCAAATGGTAAGTGCTCAAAAAGACGTCAAGGTTAAACTTTATCAAGATAAAATTAATGGCTATGAGGCTGAATTTTCTGCTTTAGGCCAAGTCGGTTCTGCTATTGATAACTTTAAAAGCTCAGTGCAGGCACTGAATAATGACGACCTTTTTACTGGGCGCGATGCTAAAATTGCGCAAAAAGAAGGTGAAGAAGTTGTTTCTATTACCACAGATAACACGGCTTCGAATGGCTCTTATGCGATTGATGTCAATCAGTTAGCAAAAGGCAGCCGTATTATGTCTGCGCAAGGATTATTTTCCTCTGCGGATGAGGTCATCACCAAAGAAGACGCACAACTTATTTTTAAGGCTGGCAGCCATGAATTCTCTATCAATGTTGATGCCGGCACGACCCTATCTGAATTACGTAACCAGATTAATACTTCCGAAGACAACTTTGGCGTATCAGCGAATTTGATTGATGACGGCAATGGCAACCTATTTTTTACCGCAACATCCTCTATTCAGGGCGCTGGTAACACGCTCAAAATTAGTAACACGTCTATTGTTAGAGATGAAGATGGCAATATTATCGACAACAGCAAAGACGCCATCGACGTAAAAGATCCTATTGAAGAGCAAGACGCCGTTGAAAAAAGCAACGAGGTAGCGGATGACGCTAAGCCAGTTGACGAGCCTGACGAATTGGATTTGGAAGGCGATGATGTCGACTTTGCCAACGATGGCCCTATCCCTGCTGATGAAGAAAAAGACATTGCAGAAACAGCCAGTGCCGCAGATATTGAGCCTGTCGAGATCGAAACAGACGACACCGATAACACGGAGGTCGCTCCATTCGCAGCTGGACTTACGTTAGACAGTGTTTCCACCGAAGGCATGACGGCTGGTTTGTATGCTCCTCTAGGGGAAGAAGCGCGTGACGCGGTGATTACCGTTGATGGTATTCAAATTCGTAATCAATCAAATACCTTTGATGACGCGGTCGCGGGGTTGTCCATTGAGGCGTTAGCGCCAACGGACAAAACCACCAAGGTTGACATCAGTTTTGACCAGAAAACCGTACAAGAAACCATTGAAGCCTTTGTTGCCTCTTACAATGACATGGTCGGATTCTTACAAGCCAGTACCGACAAAGATGCGGTTTTAAATGGCAACAGTATGATTCGTACACTGCAATCATCCTTGTCTACCCAATTAATGAGCAGTCATGGTGAGGCCGGAACCTTCACGTCTGTTTTTGATTTGGGCATCAAAATGGACAACAAGGGCATGCTAAGTTTTAACAATGCTAAATTCGACGATGCCATGAAGCGGGGCTACAGTGAAATTGCCCCAATGATATCAGGAAAAAATGGTCTGGCTCAGTCACTGGAAAATTTGCTAAGCAGCTATACGGGTTCAGCTGGAATGACAAACACATTAAAGGATTCGCTGACTCGGTCGATAGATAATACAGAAGAGACATTGGAAGCGTATGAAGATCGGATGGTTCGTTATGAAGAATCACTTCGCTCTAAGTTTGCTGGTTTGGATTCTCGCTTGGCCAACATGAATGCGCAAGGCGGCTATCTAAATTCTGTATTAGCGAAAATGTAAACGGTTTTAAACAGTAATACTCGAATTAATGGGGTTGTGTATGTACAAGAGTAAAGGGATCCAAGCTTACAGAAAGGACTCAATTAAGTCCGATTTAGCATCGGCTGATCCTCATCGCGTCATTCAGCTCTTGATGCAAGGGGCGCTTGAGAAGTTAGCCCTAGGAAAGGGCTGTATTGAACGTTCGGACTGGGAAGGTAAAGCCGCCGCGTTAACGCGAGCGAGCGAAATTATCAATGCGCTAAGAGACGCGCTAGATAGAGATGCTAACCCAGAGTTGGTCGATAACCTTGAGTCGCTTTACGAATACATGATGGTTCGAATTACTGAGGCCAGTGTGACCAAAGACACGGCTATTATCGATCAAGTAATGGGGCTTATTTTACAAATCAAAGGCGCTTGGGATCAAATATCCACATTGGATAAGCAAGTCGCTTATGGTGGCCAAACTGAGGCTCGGGTAGGGGTTGTTTAATGTTCGATTTGTCACACTTAACGACGTTGAGTGCTGCACTAGAACAAAGCCTCATCGACAACGACATAGAAAAAATTCAGCAGCTATGTGAAGACAATGATGGCTTTATACACACTATAGAGCCACTGACTGACCCCAAAGCGAATGAACAAATCAGACAGTTTATCATGACACATCAAGCCGCCACGCGACTGATTCGAGATGTGCATGCAGAAATGCAAAAACAACTTTACCGAACGAATAAAACCCGCAAGGGTGTGAATAAATATAAAGGCGTGAAACATGCAAAATGAGGAAGTTTTATCCTCTCTTGATCAGGCAGAAGCGTTTGCTGCTTTGTTTGAAAGAGGTGCAGCTCGCCTCAAAGAGAACGATAGTGAGTTAACTGAGCGATACGTAAGAAACATGACGGTATTTTCTCAAGTCATGCCTCATATTTTTGAATCCTTCCAACATTACCAACCTAAAAAACGCCATATTTATATGGAAGAAGAGGGCGGACTTAACCTTTATCGGGAAGATGTCGGTGTCCCGCTCTTTTCGGCTCAGCCAAGAGCGCAGGCGGCAGAGAAAATTGCCCAAGCCTTAAAAAAACCGAATAAAACCCTACTTAACTTAGAGCGCACGGCGAAGCATCCAAGTCGTCACGTTTTTTACAGCAATAAAATACTCGATCAAATCGAGCAACAATCGCAGGCGTTGCAACCGCAAGAAGGTTGGCCTGAGTTCGTCGGATCCACAATATTGTTTGGTGTTGAGTTTGGTTATCAGCTCGAAATACTGCTGGCACAGCGCTCCATTAAGCATTTGTATTTGTATGAACATGATTTGGACTTCTTTTATTATTCGTTGTTCGCCATTGAGTGGGGCAATATTTTAGACCTATGCAATCGTGATGGACGCACGATTCATTTTTTCCTTGGCGTTAACCCCGAAGAATTTACTGAAAAATACCTCCACCAGTTAGAAGAAAATGGCTTTTTTATGGCGCCAGAAACGTATTTGCATGTTTCTTATAGCAGCCCTGAAAACGACCTAGCGATTGCGTATTTTAAGAAACACTATGCTCGTCAAGTCATGGGGTGGGGATTTTTTGATGATGCTTTAATTGGCATTGCGCAGGGGCTTAAATCGCTCCCTAAAACCAAAATAGCGCATTTTCAAGGCCGCGAAGCGTTGCCTAAATGGGTCGCCAATATTCCGGTTTTTATTTTAGGCAATGGTCCTTCTCTTGATCAGGGGATTGAGTTAGTCAAAGAAATTCGTGATCAGGTGTTGTTGATCTGCTGCGGCTCCACTATTAACACGTTGAAAAAATTAGGTGTGACGCCTGATATTCATGTAGATATTGAGCGCCTGAAACAAACGGTTGATAAGTTTTCATTTTTGGATCAAGACTACCTAGACAAAATCTGGGGGTTGTCTGTCAATGTTATGCACCCCGGCCTGTTTGATTGTTTTAAGCGCTCGGGCATGGCAATGAAACCCGGTGAAGCGATTACGTCACTTATGTTGTCCCAAGCGCGGGCACATGGCGATGATAAAGAATATGTGCAACTGAATTATTGTAATCCGGTCGTGGCAAACTTAGCCTTGTCTTATGTTCACCTGTTTGGTTTTAACACTGTGTATTACCTTGGTGTGGATAATGGTTTCAAAGACAAAGGCAGCCATCACTCGGTGCACAGTGGGTACTATAAAGACGGTAAAGAGTCTGGTTTTCAAACCTTCCAAGAAGCCAAGTTAGTGAAACGAGAAGGGAACTTCGGCGGTACGGTTTACGCGACGGGTATTATGGATACGTCACGAGTTCAGCTGGAGACGTTGACTCGGCAATTAAATAAGCGTCGAAATTTTGCCAGCTATAACTTGTCTGATGGGGCAAAAATCGAAGGCGTAACACCGCTCCTTATTGATGATGTATTGATCATAGACCCGAAAATTGATCACGCCAACGTTATTGATATTTTAGAAAGCGTGTATTTCACCGACCCACCAGCGGCTTTATTGGAGCAATCTGCGCAGACGCTGATTTCTATTGACGACTTTCGTACCATCAGTCGAATGTTGCAACAAGGTTGGGACGAAACGGTTGTCACACGCCAGCAAGTGTGTGATTTGTTGTGGTCTCATCATCGAAAAATCTATTTTTTGAAAGGCAGTATTCACCGTCATATTTACGATTTATTAATTGGTTCTTTTACTTACTCTGCGTTTTTGATTGTGCAGTTTCTATTCAAGTATCAGGACGAGGCCGAAACCGTGGCTCGTGCTCGTCATTTGTTTGAGCCTTGGTGCGAGTTTCTGGAAGAAATGCCTAGCATGTTGCAACAGGCTTCTGAGTATGTTGATCAGGGCAACGATCATCTCATCACTTTTTACAATGGTTGATTTTTATTATGTTCGAGCAAACGCCTTTTATTATTGCTGAGTTATCAGGCAACCATGAGCAAGATTTTGAACTCGCCAAAGCCATGATACACGCCGCGGCAGACGCAGGCGTAGACGCCATAAAGTTACAAACTTACACACCAGACACCATGACGCTCGACGTACGTCATGGTGAATTCATGGTTTCGGAAAGCGATAGTTTATGGCGCGGCAGCAATTTGTATGATCTTTATGCCAAGGCATCGACTCCTTGGGAGTGGCACAAACCCTTATTTGAATTAGCTGAATCCTTGGGATTAGTGGCCTTTAGCTCGCCGTTTGATTTGAGTGCGGTGGCTTTTTTAGAAAGCCTCAACGTACCCTTATACAAGATAGCCTCCTTCGAGATGACCGACATTCCGCTGATTCAAGCTGTCGCGCGAACGGGTAAACCAATCATTATGTCGACCGGCATGGCAAGTGAAGACGAAATCGCGGACGCCGTGGCGACGATTCGAGCGATTGGCGATAACCCATTAACCTTGCTCAAATGCACCAGTACTTACCCGGCGAGAATAGAAGATTCCAACCTGGTTACCATGGCGGATTTAGCCGCGAAAACGGCTTGTCCGGTTGGCTTGTCTGATCATACCCAAGGTCTTGGTGCGGCGGTCGCGGCAACGGCACTGGGCGCGACCGTGATTGAAAAACACTTTGTGTTAGATCGTAGCGCGGGGGGCGTAGACGCGGCGTTCTCTATGGAACCGGAGGAAATGAAAGCCTTGGTAATCGCCTGTCGTGCAGCAAAAGCCGCCCTTGGCTCTGTTACTTACGGTGGCTCAGACGCAGAACAAGCGGCGAAAAAATACCGTCGCTCTATTTATGTGGCGATGGACTTACCCGCCGGGACGGTTCTGACTGCCGCGCATCTTAAAATCATTCGCCCATCGTTTGGTCTTGCGCCTAAGCATTGGGCCGATGTCTTGGGCAAAACCTTGTCTATGGACGTGCAAAAAGGCCAGCCGCTTGCTTGGGATATGATGGCGTGAAAGCCTTGGTGCGAGCCGATGCCTCGGTCGAGATCGGCATGGGGCACAGGGTTCGCTGCCAAGCCTTGATTCACGCCTTTACTCAATTAGGCTGGCAATGCCAGTTCGTCGTGGATCGCCGTTATCAAGCATTTGCCTCGCCAGACGATGTTTTTATTGCCACGGAGGCGCAATTCTGGCGATTAGCCGAACAGGCGGATCTCGTCATATTGGACCATTATGGTTACGCTGCTGATGCCATTACCCAGCTCTATCAACATCAGGCAAACCTTCTGGTGTTGGATGACATGAACGATAGGGGCGAATTTCCCGCCAAGTGGTTATTGAATCCGTTACAGCAAGACTATTCCAAGTTAATTGAATACCCTCTCATTGGCAGTCAATACGCGTTATTAAGACCGGCTTTTCAAGCTTCCCACATTGACCACAGCTCACCGCAACGACTGCTTGTTACCCTAGGGGGAACCGACCCCTTGATGCTGACGCTCCCTATTTTAAATACCTTGTTGGCGTCCGGTTTTCCAACGGAATACATTCAGGTGCTATTGGGCGCGAATGCTAAAAACGCCGCTCAAGTGATCGCGTTTTGTGATGATAATCGCATCGCCTTCGAGCAAGGTTTAGCGGATGTCACGCCATTGATGAAACAGGCCAAAATGGCGATTTCTGCCGCGGGTGGCACCTTGTTTGAGTTAGCTTGTCTGGGCGTGCCGACGGTCTTTGCTCAAGTGGCGGAGAATCAAACGCGCTCTTTAGAGCAGCATGTGCCACTTGATTGGTGTTGTTCGGTGCGCTTTGATACTGTGCCGGAAGCGGCTCGACAACAGCGAGTTGCGCGGTTAGTGGAAGAGGTGAATCGCCGTTGGTTGGACCTTCAATGGCAACAAAACGCCCGCCAAACGGCGCGTCGCTTGGTTGATGGCGCGGGAGCGGAACGTGTTGCTAGAGTGATTAGCGATTTTTTTGAGACACAGTAAAGATTGGAACTGAAATTGGAACTGAAATTAAAGTTCAAAGGTTCAAATCCGCCGCTTGTTTCAATAGCATGATTTGCGTTAAACGCAGCCAATCTTCCTCTGTGTCTAAATCCTGAATTCTATGTCTTGGTAGGAGTAAGGGCTTAGATTGTGGCCCGAATATTTCTTGATCAAACCAGCTTTGCGTGCTTGCCCAATAAAATTGCCCCGCATCGTGGATCGCTTCGACTAGGTCTTGTGAACGCTTGCCAATATGTTCAGGAAACATAGGCGCTAAGTCACCCTTGTCGTTGAGATGAAGCGCTCGCTGAATGGGGAAGGCAAAGGTAGTGGCGGAAAAACAAAATGCGGTGCTGTGATCGAGTTGAGCCAAACCTTGCTGCAAATCTTTAGGGGTGAGCAGCGGGCAAGTCGCGTAAATCAGACAGCCTTCATCGGGCGTTTTGCCTTCTTCACTCAAAAACCGCAAGGCATGTTGCATAACCGGCGTGGTGCCCGTCATGTGATCGGCCAAGTCTGCAGGGCGTAAAAAGGGTGTCTCAGCGCCAAATTGGCGGGCGACGTCGGCAATCTCTGTGTCGTCGGTAGACACAATCACTCGGTCAAACAAACCAGAAGCCATCGCAGTTTCAATAGAATAAGCGATCAAGGGTTTGCCATCTAATAAGCGAATGTTCTTTCTGGGAATGCGTTGAGAGCCACCTCGAGCTGGAATCACCGCGACTCGATAACGTTTAGCTGAATGATCGTTGTCTTGTAGACGACTGCTGTTTTGTGAACAAAAGCTGTCTTGCATGGTTAGGCGCTCATGACACGGTTGGCGATCAAGGCGTGCTTTAAAATCAGCGCGACTCGCTCTTGTTGAGCCAAGGTTAGATCGGCAAAAAGCGGCAAACTGAGCGTGCGAGCGTAGTAATCTTCTGCCATTGGAAAATCGCCTTGCTTGAACCCCAACGCCTGATAATAAGGCTGTAAATGCACAGGAATATAATGCACCTGAGTGCCGACGCCAGCTTGACGCAAACTATCAAACACGCCTTTTCTGGCTGCTCTATTGTGTTCTGGTAATAAAATCGGATACAAATGCAGTGCTGAGTCGCTATCGTCCGCTTGATAAGGCAAGGTGATAGAGAAACCTTTTAATAGTGCCTCGTAATGAGCGAACTGTTGATGACGACCCTCGATGAAATCATCCAAACGCGATAATTGCGACAAACCTAGTGCCGCTTGCAATTCCGTCATGCGGTAGTTAAAGCCCAATGTGTGCTGTTCATAATACCAATCGCCCGGCATCTGAGTGAGTTCATCGGGGGATTTGGTCGTGCCTTGCGAAGCATGAGTGCGCATGTGTTCGGCCAAGTGTTCGTCATTGGTCACCGCCATGCCACCTTCCGCCGAGGTAATGATTTTCACTGGATGAAAGCTAAAAACGCAAATGTCGCTACATTGGCCATTGCCAACGTATTCGCCTTGGTATTTTGCACCAATCGCATGGGAAGCGTCTTCGATGATGCGAAAGCCGTATGCCTTGGATAAGGTGTGAATCGCTGCCATATCGCAAGATTGACCGGCGAAATGTACTGGTATGACGACTTTAGGTAGCGTGCCTGTTAGCTTAGCGGCCTGTAGCTTTTCTGCCAATTTGTCCGCGCACATATTATACGTGCGCGGGTCAATATCGACAAAATCCACCTCAGCACCGCAATAACGTGCGCAATTGGCCGACGCAATAAAGGTATTGGGGGACGTCCACACCCTGTCGCCAGCGCCAACCCCTAATGCTAAGCAAGCGAGATGCAGGGCAGACGTCGCACTGTTCGCTGCCACGCCATAGCGAGCGCCTACTTTTGTGCAAAGGGCGTGCTCAAATTCGCTGACACAAGGGCCTTGGGTTAAAAAGTCAGAGCGCAGCGACTTTACTACCGCCGCGATGTCCTCTTCGCTAATGGATTGACGACCGTAAGGGATAAAATCAGTGTGCATCATCGAAGGTTAGAATCTCTTCAATACTCAAAAAGTGTGGGTTACTGCCAGATTGATATTCGTAACCTGGTTCAACCAATGTACCGATCTCGTCTAAACGGCTGTGCGCAAAATCCATATCGTCCTGATAAAACTTGATGCTGGGTGAAATCACATAGTGATTGTCGAATTCATAGGTGTGGTACGAATCATCGCTCGGACACATGACTTCGTGAAGTTTTTCGCCCGGACGAATACCGACGTCTCTGGTGGAAATATTAGGCGCGTAAGCAGCGGCTAAATCCATGATGCGCACAGACGGGATTTTAGGGATGAAGATTTCACCGCCGTGCATGCGTTGGAAATTTTTTAATACAAAATCCACGCCCATCGGTAAGGTGATCCAAAAGCGTGTCATCTCAGGGTGGGTGATGGGGATAGATTCTGCGCCTTCGGCTACCAGCTTTTGGAAAAAAGGCACCACCGAACCACGAGAGCCAACCACGTTGCCATAACGAACCACAGAAAATCGTGTGCGGCCTTGGCCGACCATGTTGTTTGCGGCGACAAATAGCTTATCCGAAGCGAGCTTGGTGGCGCCATACAGGTTGATCGGCGCGGCGGCTTTGTCGGTGGATAGCGCGATGACTTTTTCCACGTTATTGGCTATCGCTGCGGCAATCACATTCTCGGCGCCGTGAATATTGGTTTTGATGCATTCCATCGGATTGTATTCCGCGGCGGGAACTTGCTTGAGCGCCGCCGCATGAATCACATAATCCACATCGCGCATGGCTTGGGTTAAACGATCTTTGTCGCGCACATCGCCGATGAAATAACGCATGCAAGCGGCGTCAAAATCCTGCTGCATTTCGTATTGCTTTAACTCATCACGGGAATAAATAATCAGTCGTTTCGGTTGGTAATTGGCCAACAGTGTTTTGACATACTGACGGCCAAAAGAACCGGTCCCGCCTGTAATAAGAATGCTTTTGTTGTTAAACATGTATTAGTACCAAACCAAAATGAAAATTATATCAGCCTAGAGAGGGTGGAGATTGAACAAGGCTCATAGACAAAGAATCTTTTTACTGTATCGACCACTTTAAGCGAAACATTAATGAAATCAAGTGACCCCCTCCCAGTTAGCAAGGGGGAAGAGTCTGGCCTTTATTCCCTTCCCTTGTGTCTTTTAAGGGGAGGGCTAGGGTGGGGATGTTGTTTTACGAGCCATACAGTTGGCAATGTGATCATTCACCATGCCGGTGGCTTGCATAAAGGCATAACAGGTCGTGGGGCCAAGAAATTTAAAGCCTCTTTTTTTCAAATCTTTGGCAAAGCGAGTCGACAACTCGGTCACTGCGGGTGCTTCGGTGTGACGGCGAAGCGGGTTGTCTATGACCTTATTGTCGCTAAATGCCCAGTAGTATTGGCTAAATGAGCCAAATTCGTGAGCAATTTTCAGAAAAGCTTTCGCGTTATTAATGGTGGCTTCTATTTTGGCACGGTGACGTACAATGCGTTCATCCAGCAGCAACCTTTCTACATCAAGGTCTGTCATGTTAGCGACTTTAATCGGGTCAAAACCATGAAAAAGTGCGCGATAGCCTTCACGTTTGCGTAAAATAGTAATCCAACTTAGACCTGCTTGCGCGCTTTCGAGTACAATGCATTCAAATAACGCTTGGTCGTCATAAATAGGGGTTCCCCATTCTGTATCGTGATAATGAATGTATTCGGGAGAGCCTAAACACCAAGCACAACGTATGTTTTCCATTTACGACACTCCAAATTGGTAATCATTGCTGACTTAACGACGAATCAATCATAGCAGACCTTATTTGAAAAAGCGGTCTGCTTAGGGCCAGATTATATGAAGTTTCAACCGACCTATAGTAAAAAAGACGTGGACGTTTTAAAAGACGAATGCCTGTACAAAGGCTTTTTCGAAATGCGTAAACTAACCTTAAGGCATAAAAAATTTAACGGTGAATGGAGTCAACCCATGGCCCGTGAAATGATGGTACGCAATGACGCGGTGTGCGTCTTGTTGTTTGACCCTGTGGCCGATAAAGTGTTGTTAATTGAGCAATTTCGTCCCACCGTATTACGCAGCGAATCGCCTTGGTTGCTAGAACTGGTGGCTGGCATGGTCGAAGCAGGCGAAAGTGACGAAGACGTGGCGCGCCGTGAATCCTTAGAAGAGGCCGGAGTGACCGTAAAGCGTCTTGAGTACCTGTTTAAATTTGTACCTTCACCAGGTGGACTAGTGGAATACTTGCGGATGTACGCGGGGGAGTTCGATTCTAGCCTGGTTGATACCAGTCAAGTTCACGGTTTGGATGAAGAAAACGAAGACATTAAATTGCATTTGGTGTCTGCTGATGACGCCATAGCCTTGCTTAAACACGAGGTGGAAAACGCCAGTACGATTATGGGGCTGCAATGGTTTGCCTTAAACAAAAGCGAGCTTGTTTTGCGTTGGAGTGCTTAAATGAGTCATGTCACTAAGATAGGCACAATGAAGAAAATGTCGAAGCAATACGTACCCGATTTGGTCAGTTTGCAGATGCTTGGCGAGTTAAATTACCGTCGCTTAGGTAAGCTTATGCGTGGCCACGAGGAAACGGACGCTTGGCATTTTGCGATTCACAGTGTTGGCGACCAAGAAAGTCGTCTGCGTCTAACGCTTGGCAAAGAAAGCCGCTTCACCTCTGAAATGACGTTAGAGTTTGGCCCAGAAATAGAAAGAAAACTGTTATTCGAAGCGAAACTATCCATGACCGTGCGCTTGTATCATGACGTGGGCATTGCGGAAATCACCGACGGGCACCGCCACTACCAAGGGGCTTACCCTTACCCTAACGACGCCATGTTGCACCGAGACGAAAAGTTTCGTTTAAACCAGCAACTGGCCGACTTATTAGAACTATGTTTGAAGCACGGACATCGACTTAACAACGCCTTGTCTTTTCAATTCGCCTAGTTTTCATTTAATTCGTTTTTATTGTATTAGCGTTTATTTTATTAGCGTTTATTTTATTAGAGAGTCTCTTTGGCCATTTTATTGTATATCCACGGTTTTAATAGCTCAGAGCGTTCTCATAAAGCCACTGTGCTAGGGGATGCCGCTCAAAAAGTAGGCTTGCCTGACGCGGTGATCTCACCACGCTTATCTTGGCAACCAGCACAAGCGATTAAACAGCTAGACGCCATTATCCAAGCCAATCAACAACAAGGCGTTACCTTAATTGGTAGTTCCCTTGGCGGTTTTTACGCGGCCTATCTGGCGGAAAAGTATCGCCTAAAAACCATTTTGGTCAATCCGGCGGTACAGGCGCCGACCTTGTTACAAGACTATCTTGGCCCGCAACACAACCCTTACACGGGCGAAGAGTATGAGCTGACTTCTGCGCACATGGCTGAGCTTGAGCAATTAGTCGTGACTGAGCCAACCGCTGCGTTATATTGGCTGATGATTCAAGAAGGTGATGACGTGTTGGACTATAAAGAAGCGCTGAAGGCTTTTCCCAACCCAGCTCGATTGACGCATGAAGCCAAGGGCGACCACAGCTTTACCGAATTTGAACGGTTTTGCGCAGAAATTCTGCGTTTTGCACAAATTATAACCGAGTAAATCACGGCTTTTGTTGGACTATTTCACACTGCGCAAAACCAGTGATAGACTCTAGCCAATCTAATTTACACTCGCACGCGCTTTAGTATTTTGACACTATGACGCACGATCAACTTGGAAGTAAAAACACGCATGTCTGCAAAAGAATATAACGCCGGATCGATAGAAGTTCTTAGTGGCTTAGAACCTGTACAAAAACGCCCAGGAATGTATACGGACACCTCACGGCCAAACCACCTAGGGCAAGAAGTCATTGATAACTCAGTCGACGAAGCCTTGGCTGGTCATGCAGATCGTATCGAAGTCATTCTCTACAAAGACGGCTCCTTGAGCGTCGAAGACAACGGCCGCGGCATGCCCGTCGATATACACCCAGAAGAGGGCATATCCGGTGTCGAATTGATCCTTACTAAACTTCACGCGGGTGGCAAATTTTCGGGTGACAACTACCAGTTTTCGGGCGGTTTACATGGTGTTGGGGTTTCCGTGGTGAACGCCTTGTCGACGTCGTTGGAAGTTTGGGTAAGACGTAACGGCATTCAGTATCACATCGGTTTTGAAAACGGTTTTAAAACCTCAGAACTGAAAGAAATCGGTACCGTCGGCAAGAAAAACACCGGCACCAAAGTTAAATTTACCGCCGATACTAAATACTTCGACAGCCCTAAAGTTTCTCTATCACGCCTAAAACACTTGCTGAAAGCCAAAGCGGTGCTTTGTTCAGGTCTTCATGTTGTCTTTATTGACCAAAGTGGCAGTGAAGAAGTTCGTGAAGAATGGTTTTATCAGGACGGTTTAAAAGATTACCTAGCGCAGGCCAACGAAGGCTTTACCTTGTTACCGGACGAGCCTTTTATTGGCGGTTTGACAGAAAAAACGCAAGGTGTCGACTGGGCGGTGCAATGGTTGCCAGAAGGCGGCGAATTAGTGACAGAAAGCTATGTCAACTTGATTCCCACCGCACAGGGCGGTACGCACGTTAACGGTCTGAGAACCGGCTTATTAGAAGCCATTCGTGAGTTTTGTGACTTCCATAACCTTTTGCCTCGTGGCGTTAAGCTCACCGCAGAAGACGTATGGGATCGTTGTAGCTACGTCTTGTCCGCAAAAATTCAAGAGCCACAATTCTCCGGCCAAACCAAAGAGCGTTTATCGTCTCGTCAAATCGTGGCCTTTATTTCCGCCACGGTAAAAGACGCCTTTAGTCTATGGCTGAACAAGCATGTAGAAGATGGCAAAAAAATCGCCGACATTGTCATTAACAGCGCACAAAAACGCCTAAAAGACAGTAAAAAAGTGGTGCGTAAACGCATTACCCAAGGTCCAGCCTTACCGGGTAAATTGGCCGACTGTTCTGGACAAGACACGTCACGAAGCGAGCTTTTCTTAGTGGAAGGGGACTCTGCTGGTGGTTCTGCCAAGCAAGCCCGCGAGAAAGACTTCCAAGCTATTTTGCCGCTACGAGGCAAAATATTAAACACTTGGGAAGTGGACTCCAATCAAGTTCTTGCCTCTCAAGAAATTCATGACATGTCGGTAGCGATTGGTGTCGATCCCGGCGACGACGATTTAAGTGGCTTACGTTACGGGAAAATCTGTATTCTGGCCGATGCCGATTCGGATGGTTTGCACATAGCGACACTGATTTGCGCCTTGTTTGTGCGCCATTTCCCTGCCTTAGTTAACGGCGGTCATGTGTTTGTTGCTATGCCGCCCTTGTATCGAATCGACCTTGGCAAAGAAGTCTATTACGCCCTTGATGACGAAGAAAAAGACATCACCTTGCACAAAATCGCCGCCGAAAACAAACGCGGCACGCCAAACGTACAACGCTTCAAAGGCTTGGGTGAAATGAACCCATCGCAACTGCGTGAAACCACCATGGCACCAGATACCCGCCGCTTAATCCAACTCACTATGGAAGACAAACCAGACACCGACGAGCTACTAGACAAACTGCTGTCGAAAAAGCGCGCAGGGGATCGGAAAAGCTGGCTAGAAACCTACGGCAACTTGGCGATAGTGGATTGATCAAGAGCTTATCGCTTTTGCCAAGACAAGCTAAAATATATGTATAGCTCAACTAAATGGAAACGAATAAATGTCTGAAGAAAAAGACGATGATATTATCAGCGAAGAAGTCCTTTACGAAAAAATAGATCACTATTTATTAACGTTTGGGACCGATCGCTCCTTGATGTGCGTGTCAGAGTTAGATGGCTTTTTAACCGCACTGGGTTGTTCTGTGCAAGAGTTAGAGCCAGATGTTTGGTTGAACGCCATTTGGGGCGCAGATGAAGATCAACCCGTGTGGGAATCCACCGAGCAAGAAGATGAGTTTCTGAGTCTGGTGTTGATCATGTACATGGAAACCATGAACAGCTTGTTGTTTGGGGATTTTTATCCGGTGTATTTAGAACAAGAAGTGGATGGCGAATACAGCATATTAGTGGAAGAATGGTGTGTCGGATTTATTCGCGGCGCCAAACTGATTGGCATGGGAATCGGCGGCGATAGAGAATTCTTCGATGAAGCGCTGGCGCCAGTGCGTCTATTTGGCACTGAAGCGGGTTGGGATAAGCTGGAAGTCATGGTGGAAGAAGAAGTGAATTTTTGGCGCGAAATGTTAGAGCCCTCTATTTTACGCTTGGTGCAGCATTACCACCCAGAAATGCAAGCAGGTAAAAAGAACTCCGAGACGCGCGTGCTTCATTAAGTTTTTTTATTTTTAGGCTTTATTGATAGAAAACTCAGGCATAAAAAAACCGTGAATCTAATGCAGATTCACGGTTTTTTGTTTGTTTTTCACCAAGTAACGTAACTAAGTGGATTAACCAACGACCTTAGCAATGCTTTCGCACAGATAATCGATGTTAGTGTCACTCACCCCTGCAATACTCATACGGCCTGTGTCAGCGATGTAAATCGCGTATTCGCTGCGCAATGTGCGTACTTGCTCTAGGGTCAAACCAGAATAAGAGAACATACCGCGCTGATCTTTGATAAAGCTAAAATCTTTGCTCACGCCAGAAGCGGCCAACTTCGCCACCAATTTTTCACGCAAACCGTTAATACGATCACGCATAGCGGTCACTTCTAATTCCCATTCTGCTTTTAGCGCTGGGTCGCTCATAATGGTGTAAACCACCGCAGCGCCATGGGCTGGCGGCATAGAGTAGTTTGCACGAATGGCTTGACCGATAATAGAAAACGCCGCATTGGCTTCGTCGGCAGACGCGGCAATCACACTTAAACCACCACAGCGTTCACGGTAAATGCCAAAATTTTTCGAGAAAGAGTTGGCGATCAACATGTCTTGAACATTGGCTGCCATGTAACGCAAGCCCGCCAAGTCTTCATCCAAACCGTCACCAAAACCTTGGTAAGCCGCATCAACCAAGGCCAACAGACCGCGCTTGTTAACGAAGTCGGTTAATACTTTCCAGTGGTCAAACTGCAAATCGATGCCCGTTGGGTTATGGCAGCAAGCATGAAGCAACAACACATCGCCTTCTTTTACTTCGGCTTCTAACGTCGCCATCATATCGTCAAAGCGTAAGCCATTAGTGGCTGGATCGTAGTAAGGGTAGTTTTTTACTTCCACACCGGCTGAGTCAAAAATAGACTTATGGTTACCCCAAGTTGGATCACTTACCCAAAGGCGCGCGCCTTTTAGATTCGCACTGATAAAGTCCGCCGCTACTTTTAATGCGCCAGTGCCGCCAGGCGTTTGGGTTGAGCGAACACGACCCGAGATAATAAGTGGATTGCCTTCGCCTAAAATCAAATCCTTGATAATGGCTTCAAATTCGGTGGCACCGTAAATGCCTAAATAACTTTTAGAATCTTCTTGTTCAAGCAGAATCGCCTCGGCTTTTTTCACCGTATTTAAAATCGGCGTATGGCCATTGTCGTCTTTATAAACACCCACACCCAAATCAATTTTCTTTGGGTTGGTATCTTGTTTATGGGCCATGATAAGGGCTAAAAGAGGGTCGCCAGAAACAGCTTTAAGATGCTTGAACATAATAATTACGGGGTCCTTATATAGGTCACAGGGAAATCACTGTGGCTAGAATCGTTGCTTAAAATAGCTTCTTCATTTTGCCGTTTTTATGACAAAATACAATGCAACTGCGAGGGAAATTTCCTCAATACTGTAAAGAAAAAAAGACACCGAGTTTTTCCTTCCCTACGAGCCGATTAATGACTACTTTCTCACCTCGTTTTCACGCCCTCGATGCTTGGCTAACAAGGCATACACAGCTTTGGCAATTTGACACCTTTGCGCGGCTTGATACGCCTTGGCGTGATCATTACCCTATGCTGGCGAGCTATCTCGAAAGCCATACAAAGCAGCCAATCGATGACCTGTTTTATGCAGAGGTATTTCGCCTCTGCCCAGAACTTCAGACATTATCTAGCGACCAAACATACGAAAAACTGACGTTAGCGACGAAGCGAATACTTACCAACGATTTACCACATTATGTATCAGCGGGCATAAAAGGCCGTAAATGGTCACAAATTCAAGCCTTTATTGCCCACACACCACACGCCAGCAACTATGTAGAATGGTGCGCAGGCAAAGGCCATTTAGGCAAACTCTTGGCCTTTGAAGACAATCGCTCGGTGCTCAGCCTAGAATGGCAAAAAACACTCTGCGAAGCGGGCGAGCAAGAAGCCAAACGACTAACGCTAGCGCAAACCTTCATCCATGCTGATGTGTTAAAAGGCGAAGGGCACTCAGCGTTAGCAAACGCTCACTGCGCTGTTGCACTCCATGCTTGCGGGGATTTGCACCGTGAACTGATCGAACAAGCTGTTGCCGCTCATACCGCTATCTTGTGTTTTTCCCCTTGCTGCTATCACCTCACCAAAGATAGCCGCTACCGGCCATTGTCACAGACCGCCCAGCAATCCGCACTGACACTGCGCCAAGCCGACCTCAAACTCGCCGTCAAAGAAGTCGCCACCGCAGGTGCGCGTGAACAAAGGCTTAAACAGCTCGAACTCACTTATCGGCTCGGCTTCGACGCATGGCAACGAACCGCCCGCCAGCAAGACGATTACCTGCCTGTTCCGTCCGTGCAAAAAGCCCTTTTAAACCAAGGCTTCGTCGCTTTTTGCCACTGGGCCGCTGAGCAAAAAAGCTTAACGGACTTGATCGCCAAAACCCCATTTGAAGACTTCGAACGCATTGGTCAAACCCGCTATCAACAGGTACAAAAACTCGAAGCCATCAGCCAGCTGTTTCGACCGGCCTTAGAACACTGGCTCGTCCTCGACCGCGCCATGTACCTAGAAGAACACGGCTACCAAGTTGAGATAGGCAAATTCTGCGACAAAAACCTCACCCCAAGGAACTGGATGATCAGGGCAGAACGCTAACATTATTTAGCCTGCAATTGATTGATTTATATTGGTTTTTTGTAGGTCGGCCTTTAGGCCGTCAAAAGCCTGATAACACCAAACCAAAACCCTTGACGCGCTAAAGCACGACCACAAAACCATGTAAGTCGCGCCTTCAGGTCGACAACTTAACTATTCCCTCCCCTTATGTCTTTCAAGGGGAGGGCTAGGGTGGGGTTATTGTTTTGTGACGTCGTGCCTTTAGGCCGTCAAAAGCCCGATAATACCAACCCAAAACCCTTGACGCGCTAAAGCACGACAAGATCGACGGAATTCGTTTAACGACAGCCTCGAAGGCGGGAATCCACGGTGTAAATGACAAACTGATTGATCTGAATACAAAAACACAACAATTGCCATTTGGCTATCATAGAAAACTGCGTTACATTGCTAAACCATTAAATGTAAAGGGATTGTCAGAATGGAAGTGGTGCAGCGTTATTGGATGATAGAGCTACTGGCTTTTTGGGAAGGGCAGATCAACACCAAGCCCTTGATGAAAAGCTTCGGATTAACACGTCAAAGTGTCAGCCCGTTATTTAAGCAATATCAAGAAGCGACGGGCAATGACTTTGTTTATGACAACAAACGCAAAGCCTATCAAATAACCGACCAATTCAAACCACATTACATAGACCAAACCGTCGATGAATATTTTGATTGGCTAAACTACGGCAAAATCCCCACCTTCCCCAATACCGCCATCGAATCCACCCAACATCGGATAGAAGCCTTAGCGCGCTTCGTTTCGCCGCAAGTCATGCGGCCATTATTAAAAGCTGTTAAAGACAAAACCGCCGTAGACTGCGAATACCTATCCGTGTCCAGTAGCGATCCGCAAGGCCGCTTGCTCTATCCCCATAGCTTTGTCAAAACCGCTGGACGCTGGCATGTACGCGCCTATTGTGACATGCGACAACACTATCTAGACTTCGTACTGAGCCGTTTTCAACAGGTTGACTACGACGGCAAAACCAGCGAACACACAGAGCAACAAGACACACTGTGGAGCACCCAAGTGATGTTAGTGCTTGCTCCAGATTCCCGCCTCACCGACAAACAAAAACAGGTATTAGAAAACGACTACGGCATGACCGACGGACAACTGAACATCATCACCCGCGCCGCCCTCGTCAAATACACCCTCGACGACTTACAGATAAAAACCAAAATGCTCGAAGCCAACCCACAAGCCCAACAACTCATCTGTGTTAACTATGCCGACATAAAACAATGGTTATACGACTGATAAGCACCGTTTAACATAGACATAGGGACAGGCAATGAAGCCGTTCTCAGCATCTAGCCAAAAAGATCACAATATGATTATGTTTAATTTTTATCAGATCAAACCAACATTAAGGAGCGATGTTAATGAAAAATGATATGACCCTATTTGAAGATTACCAAATTCGCCGCGTTTATGATGAAGAAGCCGAAATCTGGTGGTTTTCGGTGATTGATATTGTGCAAGTGTTGACACAACAAGTGGACTATAAGGCTGCCAGAAATTATTGGAAAGTGTTGAAAAATCGCTTAGCCAAAGAAGGCAGTCAGTTGGTTACAGATTGTAACCAACTGAAACTACCTGCGGCTGATGGCAAAAATTACCTGACCGATGTTGCCACCGCTGAAACCTTGCTACGCCTAGTGCAATCTGTTCCCAGTCCCAAAGCAGAACCTATCAAGCTTTGGCTGGCTAAGGTGGGCTATGAACGCATGCAGGAAATGGCTGACCCTTCCCGTTCACTTGACCGCGCTAGGGAAACTTGGCAAAAACATGGTCGCAGTGAAAAGTGGATCCAGCAACGTATGACAGGGCAGGAGACTCGTAATAAATTAACCGATTATTGGGCTGATCACGACATCAAACAAGGTGAAGAATTTGCCATTCTCACTAATATTATCCATCAAGAATGGGCAGACACCAGTGTTAAGGCGCATAAAAACCTCAAAGGTCTGAAAAGCCAGAATCTGCGTGATCACATGAGTGAGGCGGAGTTGATTTTTACCGCTCTTGCAGAATTATCCACTAGACATATTGCCGAAACCGAAGAGGCTACAGGGATGGATGAAAACAAAACTGCAGCCCTAGCGGGTGGCTCTATTGCCAAAAATGCCCGCAAGGATCTGGAAGCTAAAACAGGAAAAAAGGTGATTACCTCCGATAGCTACCTGCCTCCTGCAAAAAATAAACGCATTAAGAAAAATGACGGTGACACATAATAATGATCACCTTTGTCAGCCAACCCACAAGCCCAACAACTCATCTGTGTTAACTATGCCGACATAAAACAATGGCTTTATGACTGATAAGCACCGTCAAACACTGATATAGGGCAAAACCTGTCAAATCCCTTTACCTGTGTAAAACGACAGGGTTGTGGGGTGGGGGAAAGCAAGGCACAGTGTAAACAGCCAGATAATAAGAGCGAGAAGGGACAAACAATGGAACAGTTCTCACCATCGGACATGAAAACCATATTGCACTCCAAACGAGCCAATATGTACTACCTCGAATATTGTCGTGTCTTAGTGAAAGACGGACGAGTGGAATATGTGACGGATGAAGGGAAACAATCTCTTTATTGGAATATTCCTATTGCGAACACGACGTGTCTATTGCTAGGAAATGGTACATCCATAACTCAAGCCGCTGTTCGAGAGTTAGCAAAATCAGGGGTGTTGATCGGTTTTTGTGGCGGTGGTGGCGCGCCATTATTTTCGACCAATGAAGTCGATTTTGATGTGTCTTTTTTTAGCCCACAAAGTGAATATCGCCCCGTTGAGTATCTGCAATCTTGGGTGTCGTTTTGGTTTGATGAAGGCAAACGCTTAGAAGCAGCCAAGCAAATTCAAGCCCTACGGATTGAATACACGAGACAGCAATGGACTAATAATTCAGCACTAAAAGATGCCGGTATAGTCATCAGTGTGGCAGATCTAAATAAAGCCTTGGATAGCTTTGAGCAAGCGGTTGCTAAAGTTTCCCATACGCAAGAACTCATGCTAGCTGAAGCAAGACTAACCAAAACCCTTTATAAAATTATTTGTGCCGTCACTGGATATAACGATTTTAAACGCGTGAAACAGGGGGCAGGAGTCGATTTCGCCAATCGCTTTTTGGATCATGGTAATTATCTCGCTTATGGCTTAGGCGCTACGGCCACTTGGGTATTAGGTTTACCTCATGGCTTATCTGTTCTTCATGGGAAAACTCGTCGTGGAGGACTAGTGTTTGATGCGGCCGATTTAATAAAAGATGGCATCATTCTACCGCAGGCTTTTATTAGTGCGATGAATGGCGACAGTGAACAAGAATTCCGCCAAGCCTGTATTACCAATATTCGTCGATGCGAAGCCCTTGATTATATGATCGACAGTCTCAAGCAAATCAGTGAAACGCTTGGGGAAAAGAAATGAACATTCTTTTGGTTTCCCAATGTTCTAAAAAAGCCTTAAAAGAAACTCGCCGCGTGATCGACCAATTTGCAGAGCGAACCGGTGATCGAACTTGGCAAACCGCGATCACGGAACAAGGATTGGCAACGTTACGTAAACTACTCAAAAAAACCGCACGTCGAAATACTTCCGTGGCGTGTCATTGGATTCGGGGTCGTAACCGAACAGAGCTGAAATGGCTGGTGGGTAATCCACGCCGTTTTAACGAATGGGGTAGTGTGCCGACAAACGTAACAGGCCGAGATATCTTGCGTTCTGGCGATGAAAATACATGGCAAACCGCAGAAGACATCCGAGTGCTGGCTGGTATCGCTGCGCTGTTTCATGATTTTGGAAAAGCCAATAAAGCCTTTCAGGACAAACTAAATCCTAATAAGAAGACGCCAAGCTACGAACCGTATCGCCATGAATGGGTGTCGGTGCGACTATTTGAAGCCTTCGTGCTGCATGCGATTGAAGGTGTGGAAAAAAGTAAGCAAGACGCGGCATGGTTAACCTTGTTAAGTGACTTACCGGACGATATTGAAAGCAGCGTCATGACGCGTCTTAAAAAGGATGGGTTAGACGCCAAAGTTTCTTCACCATTTACTGCGCTGCCGCCTGTTGCTAAGGCTGTTGCATGGTTGATCTTGTCTCATCATAAATTGTTAGAACCTTTAGATGACAATACGGATTATGTGAAGTATCCAGAATTGTTGATGGATAGCTATATTAGAGCAGGATGGAATTCACCTCAATGCGACAATAAAGAGTGGCAATCAGCTGAGGTCGAAGCGGTTTGGACTTTCTCCAAAGGCTCGCCATTTTGCAGTAAAGTCTGGCGTGAGCGTATTAGCCGTATTGCTTCGCAAGGCGCTAAACGTACACAGTTACTTACTCAATACTGGCTGAATCAGCCATTTTCTTTGCATCTCGCTCGCCTCAGTTTAATGTTGGGCGATCATTATTATTCCTCACAAAAGTCCATCGGTCTTAAGCATCCGTGGCATGATGACAAAGGTTATAAAAAGGTCTATGCCAACACATGGCGCGAACGAGGTAGCCGAGATAATGGAAACTATAACCAAACCTTAGACGAGCATTTGATTGGTGTGTATCGTCATAGCCATCAAATCGTACGCTCTTTGTCGTCATTAAAAGAATCCTTGCCTGTCATTACCCGACACCCAGAATTGAAGAAGCGTACGTTAGACAGTCGTTTTGCTTGGCAAAATAAAGCCTACGAATTGGCTGTCAGTGTTCGAGATAAAGTAAAACAGCATGGTTTTTTTGGTGTGAATGTCGCGTCCACTGGCAAAGGCAAAACCTTTGCCAACGCGCGCATTATGTATGGTCTTGCCGATGACAGAAAAGGCTGTCGATTCAGTGTGGCACTTGGTTTGCGTACCTTAACCTTGCAAACAGGTGATGCTTTTAAAGAGTTATTACGACTCGACGATGAAGATCTAGCGGTTCTTATCGGTTCTAAAGCCGTGAAAGATTTACATGAGCAAGCGAAAACCAAACAAATTTTAGCCGAGGAAAGTCAGCAGGAAGCCTTGTTGGGGTCAGAATCTGCTAATGATTTCAGTGACCAAGATAGCTATGTTAGCTACGAAGGTATGTTAGGTGATGGGCCATTATCACGTTGGTTAGAAAACTCCCCTAAAAATAATAAGTTAGTTAATGCGCCTGTGTTGGTGAGCACCATCGATCATTTGATACCATCAACTGAAGGCAGTCGAGGCGGTAAACAAATCGCCCCCATGTTGCGTTTGCTCACCTCCGATCTAGTGCTCGATGAACCAGATGATTTTGGTTTAGAAGACTTACCGGCTTTGTGTCGATTAGTTAACTGGGCAGGCATGTTAGGGTCGAACGTATTGCTTTCATCAGCGACGTTACCACCTGATTTGATTAACGCATTATTTGATGCTTATCTTGCTGGTCGCAAGCAATATGAAGCCTCGGTAAAAATAAACCCCAGTCAAACGCCCAATATTGTGTGTGCTTGGTTTGATGAGTTTCGCAGCGATTCCATTCAAGCTAGTGAACGTTCCGCTTTTTCTGAACAGCATCAAAAATTGATGGCAATGCGCGCTGAAAAGCTCCTAGGGCAATCTATCAAGCGGCGTGTCGAGTTAGTTGAGTGTTGTAATAGCGAAGACGATGAGCCTAGTGTTATTCAAGCCGTCGTTCAGCGTGTTCATCAAAGTATCTTAGCACTTCATAATGCGCACCATCATAAACATCCAACCTTGTCGGCCAGAGCCAGTTTTGGCCTAGTGCGTATGGCCAATATTAATCCGTTGGTGGCAGTTGCAAAGGCCTTGATGAATACGCCAAGCCCAGCAGGTATGCAGATACACTATTGTGTGTATCACAGTCAGTTTCTTTTATTGCAGCGCTCATCTATTGAGCAAATGCTGGACACGGTATTGAACCGCAAAGACCCAAATGCCATTTGGCATCATCCAAGTGTACATGTCGCATTAAAGGCCCAGCCAAATGACCAACATATTTTTGTGGTGCTTGGAAGCCCTGTAACAGAGGTGGGCCGAGATCATTCCTATGACTGGGCGGTCGTGGAGCCGTCGTCGATTCGTTCCTTGATTCAACTAGCAGGGCGAGTGTTGCGTCATTCAAGCGCGACAGTGGAAACGGCGAACATTCATTTGCTCGATCAAAATGTGCGAGCCATGAAAAATGAAAAAGCCGCCTACACAAAACCAGGCTTTGAAGGTAATGCGTTTTTGTTAGACAGCCATAAGCTGCAAAACTTATTAGAGCCCAATGAATATCAAACGATTAATGCCTTACCGCGTATTCAAAAACGCGATTTATTGGCCCCCACTAAGCGATTTGTTGATTTGGAACACGCTGCTCTGCATTCTCAATTGTGGGGTAAAGACAAAGAGTTCGGTGAAGCGTTTGCTAGTTTGTGGTGGAACAAGCCCTGTCATTGGACGAATCATCTACAACGCAAATTGCCATTTCGACGTCATACGCCGGATGAATCTTATTGCTTTTATGTAGAGGAAGAATATGACGAACCGACTATGCATCGCTGGCATGATAACGGTGAATTAAAGTCTGATGACAAGCAAAGCTTTCAGCGTGACAAAACTTGCGTATTCGCCATGGGGGTTCATAACTGGATAAAAGATTTTGATTATCAAAGTGCGCTAGTCACCTTGGCGGACAAGCTTGACCTAGAGCTTAGCGATGCATCGATACAATTTGGCTCGATTCGATTGCGAAAGAGTGGCGAAAATGATGTATGGCAACAGAGTAGTGTATTGGGATTCTACAAACCCTCTAAGTAGAAGGTTTGTAGAGCCGCTTGTTCAGCGGTGAAGATATGCGGAGTTTTTTAAATATGCTCCATCATTTTCTGAGCCGTTTGATCAACGGTTTGTGGATTCTATGATAAAAAAGAAAAATAGTCTAACGGATATTATTTTTTAAATATGCTCTATCATGGTTTGATTTTTTTATTAACTATTATGCTCATGTGTTAATCATGAGGGTATGTGTATGTTTGATTTTGAGAGTGAAGATGTCAGTAAAGAAGAGAGTGATAGTAAAACGGGCAATAAGAAAATTGAACGGAAGAAGAGAAAGGTCTTTCGTTTTGGTTTCCAAGATGATTTAACTGGAATGGTTATTTACTCAGCGTTTTTTGTGTTTGGTGGATCTTCACTTGATTGGTTTGATCAGTTAAGAAATACGATTATCTAAATAATTTTCATTTTTTGAGAGCAGGAGGCGAAGTGGCAAATTTATCCGACAAGATCCGCGATTACATCGACAGTCGCAAGCAGGATCGGCTAGATAAGTTCGATAAAGACACGCAAAAAGGCGTGAAAGCGGCGTCGGCAGAAAATGTCGCAGCATATGAAATGGAGCGGGCCGCTTTACGAGTCAGTGAAGAAGACCGCTTTAAACCCGCGAATTGGCTGAGTGATGCGGCAAGTCGAGCTAAGCAGTTGCAGCTCGTTACGCATGCGCTTAAATTTACTCACTCCGATGCCAAAGGGACAAGTTTGTTCGCAAAGGCAAGTGTGTCATCCGCACTGCCGTTTGTGTCTACATCTATCTTAGAAACTCCAAAGATTGATGTGGTGGGCAATGCGGCGGCTTTAGATGTTGGTAAACTGCTTTTGCTTGAACAGGACGATGGCAAATTGCTGGTGAACTTTATTCAGCAAGACGATATGTCTCCTTTTGAGCCGTTGGCAGAATCCAAAGAGCAATTAGTTGACTGGTTAGCGGGATTTAAGTTGGCCGTTACCGCCAAAGATCCAAGTTCTCATAAATTGGCTAAGCAACTTTACTGGCCTATTGACGGTAACTACCATTTGCTTTTGCCTTTGTATGCCACATCGCTTTCTCAAGAAGTGTTTGAACGTGTGCAGCATGCTCGCTTTTCTGAAGAGCAAAAAGAGGCTCGTGCGGCTCGTCGAACTGAAAAAATGTCAGAGCTTGTTACCATCGAATTTCCTGATGTTGCCGTGCAAGCGTTTGGTGGAACTAAGCCACAAAACATTAGCCAATTGAACTCTGGTCGTGGAGGACGTTCTTTCTTACTAAGCAGCGCACCGCCAACCTGGCAAAGCCAAGAAAAACCACCGTTAAAAGTGAAATCCATTTTTCGTGGGCCTTTTTCTCGCAAGGTGTATGGTCACCTTATCGGTTTGAAAAAATTCTTAGTCGCTAATTTGAATAAGCGCAGTGTTTGGGAAATACGTGCCGAAAGAGCGCGTCGTATCGACGACATAGTTGATCAGCTGGTGGCTTATGGGGCGAGTGTTCGGTCTTTTCCGGCGGGTTGGTCTTCCCATCCAGATTGTCATCTGCCACTACATCAAAAGCTTTGGTTAGACCCAAATCGACGCGCCTTTGATAAAGAATTTGAAGACGAATTTGATAAAAAAGAGTGGCAAGGTTTAGTCGCAGCGGATTTTTCTCGTTTCTTAAATGCTGAGCTAGAAAAAAATTCTGACATTGCCACAGGCGATGTTGAATTTGTGCAGTGGAAAGTCCTTACCGCTCAAGAGCTCAGGCTAGTACAAGACGACGTAAAAGGAGCTTTTTAATGGATAAATTACTGGTCATTAGACATATTAAAGTCGAAGGAGCGAATGCCATTGCAGGTTTAACGTGGGGCTTTCCTTCTATGACGAGTTTTTTGGGTTTGACCCATGCTCTGCAAAGAAAGGTGCAAACGAAGGTGTCGGAAAGACTGGCCCTAAATGGTTGTGCGGTGATTTGCCATTCCAGCCAAGTGCAATCTCATAGCAATAACATGAGTCGTGAAAATTATTTCGCATTAACTCGTAACCCATTAACAAAAGACGGTAGCACCGCGCCCTTCAATGAAGAAGGCAAAATGCGTATGGATATATCGCTCTTGATTAAATTGTACGGCCCAACGCCTCCTGAGATAGAAGATACGCTTGTCGAGTTCATTGAAGAGGCTTTATTGGCTTCAAGAGTGGCAGGGGGCGCAGTGCTGAGCATCGATGAAATTGAACTCATAACGGATATCGGTGCCATTAATCGAGAGCGATCTACTCGAAAATCTTTCCTGCGCAAGCTGCTTCCTGGATTCGCTTTAATCAGTCGCGACGATGTGCTGCAAGACCATATTCAGAAAAGTCAAAAAGCGCCTTTGGATGCGTTTTTAGATTTTAGCATTCGTAAAATGTCATCCAAAGGAAAAGGTGACAAAGCGGAATGGACCACGAATCGTCTTGAATACACCGGATGGCTCAAGCCCATTATGGTGGGCTATCAAGGAATATCCGATGTGTACGAAGCAGGCCAAGTGGAACATGTGCGAGATCGTTCTTGCCCAGTGCAATTTGTGGAATCCATTTACTCACTAGGTCAATGGATCAGCCCACATAGAATAGACGATTTGAAACATCTTTTTTGGCATCAAGAATACCAAGCAAGCAACGCACTTTACCTTTGTAAAAACGACTACCAACCCGATACCCCGATTTTATTAAACGACGAAACAAATCAAACCATTGAGGAGAAATAGCATGGCAGCAGTAAAAACCGCATCAGTATTGGCATTCGAACGTAAACTGGCAAACTCAGATGGTTTGCTGTTCTCAGGGAACTGGGCTAAGCCTGATGGAGAATGGAAACCGATAGCTCTGCAAGAGAAATCGGTACGCGGTACGATTTCTAACCGGCAAAAAAATGCCGTTTTGAATGATCCTGCAAAGTTAGACCAAGAAGTAAACAAGGCTAACCTACAAACGGTCGATACCGCCGCTTTGCCGTTTGACTGTGACACATTGAAAGTTGTATACAGCTTGCGAGTATTGGGAGACCTTCCAACACCTTCTGCATGCAATAGTCCTGATTATCAAGAAGTGTTGAGCAGCACGATTCAGTCCTACATTGAAGAGCAATCTTTTGCCGTATTGGCGCATCGTTATGCTTCCAACATCGCCAATGGCCGCTTCTTGTGGCGTAACCGTGTCGGCGCAGAAGAGATCTCTATCCGTGTGACGCAAAAGAACAAAGCAGGCAACACCATCTGGGTTTTTAATGGGTACGATTTATCACTACGTGATTTTGATTACCAAAGCGATGATTTAAAAGCCTTTGCCAATGAAATTCAAACTGGTCTGACCAGCGATACCTTCACCTATTTTCAAATAGAAGCCTTTGTAAAATTGGGAGAAGGACAAGAAGTTTTCCCTTCACAAGAATTAGTATTAGATGGCAACTCTCGCAAGAGTAAGGTGTTGTACGATGTCGATGGAACGGCTGCTTTACACTCGCAAAAAATCGGCAATGCCATTCGCACAGTAGACACTTGGTATCAAGGCTCTGAAGAGATCGGCCCTATTTCTGCCGAACCATTTGGCTCCGTTACCAGCCGTGGTAAAGCTTATCGTAGCAATAAAGACGATTTTTATACCTTATTTGATAAATGGATGGAAAAAGGCCAAGCGCCAGAAACAGAGCAACAGCATTACGTGATCGCAAACTTGATTCGTGGTGGTGTATTTGGCGGAAAGTCTGAGGCTTAAAAAGGAGTGGTTATGGACTACTATCTGGACATTACCATTTTGGAAGACCCTGAATTCACAAAACCTATCTTGATGAATGCTTTATTCAGCAAGCTACATCGTGCGTTAGTGGAAGTGTCTCAAAACGACATCGGCGTGAGTTTTCCAAATGCCAGCAAAAAAAGCTTAGGAGACAAACTCCGCTTGCACAGCTCAAAAGAGCGGCTGGAGCAACTTGAAGCCTTACCATGGCGACGTGGCTTAGGGGATTTCACTGTAGTAACCAAGGTAACTCAAGTGCCAAGTATTAATAAGTTTTGCTTGGTTAAGCGAGTTCATGTGCAAAGCAATGTCGAGCGATTACGTCGTAGAGCAATGAAACGTCATAGCTTCTCTTACCAAGAAGCAGTGGAACGCATCCCCAAAGAAGTTGAAAAGCAATTGGAGCTGCCTTTTGTCAGAATCAAGAGCAAATCAACAGGGGATCAACAGTTTCCATTGTTTATCCAGCAAACCCTGAGTGAAGCCAAGGAAGACACGGTGAGCTTTTCGAAATACGGATTAAGTTCTACTAGCACCTTACCTTGGTTTTGACCCTTTTTTTAAACGTATCGCCAAGCTCTTATAAATAGGGGCTTGGCGTTTCTTGTTTAAAAAAGGGTATTTTTACTAAAAAGACATAAAGCTCTTTAACAATCAGATACTTAATGGTAATTTTCTCTACTTCACCGCCGAATAGGCGGCTTAGAAAGATTCCGAGATACCAAACTTTGACAGGCATTTCTTCACCGCCGAATAGGCGGCTTAGAAAACATAGGTCTTAGTGATCATTTGGTCTAGTGTCTTCACCGCCGAATAGGCGGCTTAGAAAGTGCCAGCCGCTTTCAATTCTTCTTCACTTTTCTTCACCGCCGAATAGGCGGCTTAGAAAAGCTACTAGAGAGGCAATATACTCTGCTTCTGCTTCACCGCCGAATAGGCGGCTTAGAAAAATACACACTAACGGGAAGCATATAGTGGTTCCTTCACCGCCGAATAGGCGGCTTAGAAATTCGCCTTTTACCGTCAGGTCTAGAGCGTTGACTTCACCGCCGAATAGGCGGCTTAGAAAAATCGAGTTGATGAAGCGGAAGTCGCCACGCGCTTCACCGCCGAATAGGCGGCTTAGAAAAGCGCCAATGTAGCAGAGCCGTTATTGTAGGACTTCACCGCCGAATAGGCGGCTTAGAAAATATACCTCGAGAACACCCCAGCATTCAGGATCTTCACCGCCGAATAGGCGGCTTAGAAAAAAGCGGGTAAGGGGGTTGAGAATCAAAACGACTTCACCGCCGAATAGGCGGCTTAGAAAGCAGTGGTTGCAAGAACTTGACCAGCATCATCCTTCACCGCCGAATAGGCGGCTTAGAAACACTTTCTCAGCCAGTACGCGAGCGTGGATGTCTTCACCGCCGAATAGGCGGCTTAGAAAAACTTGAATGTCTAGCGCGCCCACTTTCTCAGCTTCACCGCCGAATAGGCGGCTTAGAAAGCTTGAGCGTAATGTGTTTATTCCTTCGTGGCCTTCACCGCCGAATAGGCGGCTTAGAAATATCGTACCGCTAGTGTTACTTGCGGGCAGCTCTTCACCGCCGAATAGGCGGCTTAGAAACGCTGGCTATGTAGAGGCGCGTTTGATCGATACTTCACCGCCGAATAGGCGGCTTAGAAATAATACCTCCGCATGGGGGAACGCTTCTAAAACTTCACCGCCGAATAGGCGGCTTAGAAATAAAGAGATTGGCAGGTTAGACTTAGATTCTTTCTTCACCGCCGAATAGGCGGCTTAGAAAACCAGTTTACAATGCTGCCCCAAGGCGCAGGTCTTCACCGCCGAATAGGCGGCTTAGAAAACTTAGCGCGTTGCTCGATAGATACGAGCCGACTTCACCGCCGAATAGGCGGCTTAGAAAATCACAGGAATCAGCTAAGCCCGTAACACCTTCTTCACCGCCGAATAGGCGGCTTAGAAAGCGAATGATGCGCACGGCTAATTGGTTTTATTCTTCACCGCCGAATAGGCGGCTTAGAAAAAGAAAGAACACAGAAAGAGACAACGAAATCGCTTCACCGCCGAATAGGCGGCTTAGAAAAGAACCAATACCAGCAACCGTACCTTGTGGTGCTTCACCGCCGAATAGGCGGCTTAGAAATACTGCAGGTACAGACACAAGCCCATCATTAACTTCACCGCCGAATAGGCGGCTTAGAAAAACCCCTAAACCGTTTATTCTCTCATCCATGTCTTCACCGCCGAATAGGCGGCTTAGAAATAACCCCTAAACCGTTTATTCTCTCATCCATGCTTCACCGCCGAATAGGCGGCTTAGAAATCTGGTTAATTTAAAACCCACCGAAGTGGGTTTCTTCACCGCCGAATAGGCGGCTTAGAAATACTGCAACCCAGATAAGCCGCTCATTAACTCCTTCACCGCCGAATAGGCGGCTTAGAAAGAAAAAGGTTAGGGCGCTTCCGATTATCGCAACTTCACCGCCGAATAGGCGGCTTAGAAAAGTAATGCGGGCGGGCGTGATCTAATGAGTGTCTTCACCGCCGAATAGGCGGCTTAGAAATATGCTTTCAAAGTCCGCCACCAGTGCGGCTACTTCACCGCCGAATAGGCGGCTTAGAAATGGCAGGCGCTAAGCAGGCCATGAAGGTCGCGCTTCACCGCCGAATAGGCGGCTTAGAAATACCGTCATCTGTCTGACTTCGCTAGGGGATACTTCACCGCCGAATAGGCGGCTTAGAAAATTTCGCCGGCGCGTTTAAGGCTCATTAAATCCTTCACCGCCGAATAGGCGGCTTAGAAAATTCGCCTGCTTGCCCACCTCAGTGCCGAGTACTTCACCGCCGAATAGGCGGCTTAGAAAGTAAACCGCTAGGCCGTACGCTTCGCGCCAGTCTTCACCGCCGAATAGGCGGCTTAGAAAAGAAGGCCGCAGAGGCAGCAGTAAAGGCAAGACTTCACCGCCGAATAGGCGGCTTAGAAAGCTGAATCGGCTATGTTGCTGAACGGCCAACTCTTCACCGCCGAATAGGCGGCTTAGAAAACGTCGTCGACGGCATAAGAAATAAACTCGGACTTCACCGCCGAATAGGCGGCTTAGAAATTAAACACTTTTTCGCCATCCCACAGGTGAGCCTTCACCGCCGAATAGGCGGCTTAGAAATAAAAGCATTCAGCCTCTCCAGTACCCACAAGCTTCACCGCCGAATAGGCGGCTTAGAAATGTGTCGGTGTTAGGGTTCCTCAATAGCCGGACTTCACCGCCGAATAGGCGGCTTAGAAATGCGTAACCATCGTATTCAACATCGTCACCGTCTTCACCGCCGAATAGGCGGCTTAGAAAACTAGACTAGCGCAAGCTGCTGCCGGCACTGGCTTCACCGCCGAATAGGCGGCTTAGAAAATGAAAACTGTTAAATATTTAAAAACCACACACTTCACCGCCGAATAGGCGGCTTAGAAAGATGTCATTGATTGCTGTATCGTTCATGATACCTTCACCGCCGAATAGGCGGCTTAGAAAATTTAAAATCAAATCCCCACCGGTTACAAATACTTCACCGCCGAATAGGCGGCTTAGAAATGATGATGGGGAATGAGTAATGGCTAAGAAACCTTCACCGCCGAATAGGCGGCTTAGAAAATGGATTTATAGAGGTAGCGGATAGATTAGAGCTTCACCGCCGAATAGGCGGCTTAGAAAATAAGGCTTCCAAGTGTCCTGCGTTGTGATCTCTTCACCGCCGAATAGGCGGCTTAGAAATAAGAAATTCGACGTGTTGATCGACACCGCACCTTCACCGCCGAATAGGCGGCTTAGAAATCAGTGCCGAGTATTTGCGTAAACTTGTCAAGCTTCACCGCCGAATAGGCGGCTTAGAAAAATACGGTTTGGCACGCAGAGGCGCTAAAGTGCTTCACCGCCGAATAGGCGGCTTAGAAAAAAAGAGATCAGTAAATTAGACCTCAGTAACTCTTCACCGCCGAATAGGCGGCTTAGAAATGTCTCTATGCCAGTTGATTAGGTTCTCTTTACTTCACCGCCGAATAGGCGGCTTAGAAATACTAGCCGAGCGGATGACCATCAATCTTGGTCTTCACCGCCGAATAGGCGGCTTAGAAACGAAAAATCTCTCTCCCCGCATCACAAATTTCCTTCACCGCCGAATAGGCGGCTTAGAAATAGACCAGTTATCGCGATTAAAAAGAATAGGGCTTCACCGCCGAATAGGCGGCTTAGAAAGCAATCAGAGGTATGGCGGTCGGACGTACGCTCTTCACCGCCGAATAGGCGGCTTAGAAAGCTACCCAACCAAGGTTCACACGATCCGCTAACTTCACCGCCGAATAGGCGGCTTAGAAAGTTGATCTTTGCCGCACCATCGGTGACTTCTACTTCACCGCCGAATAGGCGGCTTAGAAAGAGAATCGCCACAGCGTTCTTAACGAAGTAGTCTTCACCGCCGAATAGGCGGCTTAGAAAACTCAACACGTGAGGCGTTTCAGCTTCATTAACTTCACCGCCGAATAGGCGGCTTAGAAATATGCTGGTCAATCTTAATCAGGCGCAACGCGCTTCACCGCCGAATAGGCGGCTTAGAAATTGAAAGGCGTGCTGTACGAGCTAGGGAGGAACTTCACCGCCGAATAGGCGGCTTAGAAAGAAGGCACTAAAACGGGTTTAACCTTTGAAGTCTTCACCGCCGAATAGGCGGCTTAGAAAAAAAAAGAAGCGCAAATTCTCGAAGTTGCAACCTTCACCGCCGAATAGGCGGCTTAGAAAGCTTGCGATGCGGAGGCGATGCCCGTCAGCGCCTTCACCGCCGAATAGGCGGCTTAGAAAGCACACGAGTGCCGCATTAAAGGTGCGTACATCTTCACCGCCGAATAGGCGGCTTAGAAAGAATGCGTGGATCTTGTTTGCATGTTCGACGACTTCACCGCCGAATAGGCGGCTTAGAAAAGACCAATGGCGCCACGTAGAGAACGCCATAGCTTCACCGCCGAATAGGCGGCTTAGAAAACAACTTCATCAGTCCGGTATTTAGCGTGGATCTTCACCGCCGAATAGGCGGCTTAGAAATAGAGCAGCTTAGAAACACTCGCATCGAATTACTTCACCGCCGAATAGGCGGCTTAGAAATTGACGTACTGGGTCAGCTCAGAATAGAGGCTTCACCGCCGAATAGGCGGCTTAGAAAGTGTAAACCTTCCAGTTATGTTGAACTTCTCTCTTCACCGCCGAATAGGCGGCTTAGAAATCGGTCAGTTCGACACCGCTCGGAATCGCCACCTTCACCGCCGAATAGGCGGCTTAGAAAGCCAGTTGGTTCGTTATTATTGATTGATGCTACTTCACCGCCGAATAGGCGGCTTAGAAATAATCAGTGGCGCAACGTAGAGAACGGCAGAGCTTCACCGCCGAATAGGCGGCTTAGAAATTTGGGGCGACTAAGTACGCACCGAATCAATGCTTCACCGCCGAATAGGCGGCTTAGAAATTATTCGGGCAGCAGAAAAAGCGAATCAGGGCCTTCACCGCCGAATAGGCGGCTTAGAAAGTCATACAACCTGAACTCACCACTAATATTCTCTTCACCGCCGAATAGGCGGCTTAGAAAATGAAGAACCTTTAAAGTGGCTCGAATCTCTGCTTCACCGCCGAATAGGCGGCTTAGAAAGCCTGTTTTTTTGTCGGCCTTGATGTCCAGCGCTTCACCGCCGAATAGGCGGCTTAGAAAATGCTAGTTCCTCCTATAGAATACCCGCCATTCTTCACCGCCGAATAGGCGGCTTAGAAAGAGAGCGGTAAACATCATCTTGCACACGCTATCTTCACCGCCGAATAGGCGGCTTAGAAATAGGCGCTGCTTTGCTATTGTCTCGCCGATGTCTTCACCGCCGAATAGGCGGCTTAGAAAAGACAAGACCTGTGGATGCGCCTATCTCCATGCTTCACCGCCGAATAGGCGGCTTAGAAATAGCCATGCCCTCCTTAAATCCGAACGTTCTACTTCACCGCCGAATAGGCGGCTTAGAAAATGTTGCCCGCTTGGTTTTCAACTCTCTTACCCTTCACCGCCGAATAGGCGGCTTAGAAACTTTAAGCCAAGTTTTGCAACTTCTTTGAGTACTTCACCGCCGAATAGGCGGCTTAGAAAGTGACGTGGTTCCTCGCGTCCTAGTAGTTTGGCTTCACCGCCGAATAGGCGGCTTAGAAACACATGATCGCTAACAATATCCCCCTCGTAGACTTCACCGCCGAATAGGCGGCTTAGAAATAAATAGTAGCACAAACCAGCCAAATAGGTATCTTCACCGCCGAATAGGCGGCTTAGAAAGTGAGCATTAAAAATTGACGGTCGCGCCTACTCTTCACCGCCGAATAGGCGGCTTAGAAACTGTTATTGCCGCTTATCTTATGTGCGACCAACTTCACCGCCGAATAGGCGGCTTAGAAAAGCTCCGCCACAAGTAATGGTAGATCGTTAAACTTCACCGCCGAATAGGCGGCTTAGAAAATCAACCTAGACATTGCTGCGGCCTGTCGATCCTTCACCGCCGAATAGGCGGCTTAGAAAGGAGGTGATCCACGATAACATGAGGCGGGTTCCTTCACCGCCGAATAGGCGGCTTAGAAAGTAGAGATTGCATTTTTCAAAACACCTGTGTCCTTCACCGCCGAATAGGCGGCTTAGAAACGATAAAACGACGCACCAATTCTACCCAACACCTTCACCGCCGAATAGGCGGCTTAGAAAGGGTATAGAAATGCCAATATCTGGTTTAACTGCTTCACCGCCGAATAGGCGGCTTAGAAATCGTTAAATAGAAATTCGCTCTCTGACTCTCCCTTCACCGCCGAATAGGCGGCTTAGAAAATCAATAGAATCGCTCGGCAGTGGCGCATTCACTTCACCGCCGAATAGGCGGCTTAGAAAGTGCAAATCATGTGGTCTAAGCTTTCAAAAGTCTTCACCGCCGAATAGGCGGCTTAGAAAATTCCGCCACTTGAAACGCTTCGCTTGGGTTTCTTCACCGCCGAATAGGCGGCTTAGAAATGTGGTGGCAGCGTGTCAAGCCGTGACTATCACTTCACCGCCGAATAGGCGGCTTAGAAAATACTCACCTTACATCCAGCTCGTATCATGAACTTCACCGCCGAATAGGCGGCTTAGAAATTGACGACCTTTTAGAAGAAGCTGAGCAAGAACTTCACCGCCGAATAGGCGGCTTAGAAATTGGGCATGAATCGTATTTTATAACGATAACCCTTCACCGCCGAATAGGCGGCTTAGAAATTGGGCATGAATCGTATTTTATAACGATAACCCTTCACCGCCGAATAGGCGGCTTAGAAACTGCAAACCGTAAAGCGGAATTGATGGTAAGGCTTCACCGCCGAATAGGCGGCTTAGAAATTCGCTATTTGCATGGCCTAGCAAGTACGACTCTTCACCGCCGAATAGGCGGCTTAGAAAAAGAACTGACAGCCTTTAACACGTACCATTAACTTCACCGCCGAATAGGCGGCTTAGAAAGTTTCAATACGAGTCGCTTGCAGACTGATAGACTTCACCGCCGAATAGGCGGCTTAGAAATGTGAGAATCTCACCAAAGGCACCGCGAGCCGCTTCACCGCCGAATAGGCGGCTTAGAAATATGAAAGGCACAACAGCTTTAGCAAGGTTATCTTCACCGCCGAATAGGCGGCTTAGAAAACACAGAGGAAACAGGTAGTAAAGAAGAAGAACTTCACCGCCGAATAGGCGGCTTAGAAAATAAGTCACCTTTAAATCGAAAGTAATGTTTCCTTCACCGCCGAATAGGCGGCTTAGAAATTGTTTTGATTGATATTGAGCAACCCCAATTTCTTCACCGCCGAATAGGCGGCTTAGAAAATGCTGGTGCCCTATGAGCTCACATCAATATACTTCACCGCCGAATAGGCGGCTTAGAAATTACCCCGAGCCTTGCCGTTATTACTCTTCAGCTTCACCGCCGAATAGGCGGCTTAGAAATAGCAGCAATATCATTCTCATAATTACACTCTCTTCACCGCCGAATAGGCGGCTTAGAAAATTTATCGTCGTTAGTTGATACGCTTGAACCATCTTCACCGCCGAATAGGCGGCTTAGAAAGACTCAGATAGGAGGATCGAGCTTCACCTACGCTTCACCGCCGAATAGGCGGCTTAGAAACGATCAATAGGTGTCGCGTTAATCGGTAAGAACTTCACCGCCGAATAGGCGGCTTAGAAATGTTGATATTTGAGCGCCTAAAGCCACTCCGTCTTCACCGCCGAATAGGCGGCTTAGAAAAGTGCCGCTAATAGTGCTCAAGAGTCACTTGGCTTCACCGCCGAATAGGCGGCTTAGAAAACTAAGTCTCTTAGGATTGTGGATGGTGAGTTCTTCACCGCCGAATAGGCGGCTTAGAAAAATTGCGTTGCATCTAGACGCCTTGAATATGACTTCACCGCCGAATAGGCGGCTTAGAAACATTCGGTGTTAACCCCCTTCCAATCTCGGTTCTTCACCGCCGAATAGGCGGCTTAGAAAAGTGACTTCAAAAACTCGGCTTGGTCTTTTGGCTTCACCGCCGAATAGGCGGCTTAGAAAGTTGAATGAGTTGAGTGCTTTTACTACTTGTACTTCACCGCCGAATAGGCGGCTTAGAAAGAACGCTGTATCTGTTTTGTTGATTGTATGGCCTTCACCGCCGAATAGGCGGCTTAGAAATGTGGCCCCTGATTTCTTTAACTGATTTTCGTCTTCACCGCCGAATAGGCGGCTTAGAAAGTTGAATGAGTTGAGTGCTTTTACTACTTGTACTTCACCGCCGAATAGGCGGCTTAGAAAGAACGCTGTATCTGTTTTGTTGATTGTATGGCCTTCACCGCCGAATAGGCGGCTTAGAAATGTGGCCCCTGATTTCTTTAACTGATTTTCGTCTTCACCGCCGAATAGGCGGCTTAGAAAAGAGCTGGTCGATGTGTCTGGTTGTGGCACTTCTTCACCGCCGAATAGGCGGCTTAGAAAGACACAGCGGCCAGAACCAGCGCCAACGCAAGCTTCACCGCCGAATAGGCGGCTTAGAAATACCGCGAAAGCGGTTTTTTTGTGCCTGAAAACTTCACCGCCGAATAGGCGGCTTAGAAAGCTGTGCCGCTTTGTGCCGCCCAACCGTCTAACTTCACCGCCGAATAGGCGGCTTAGAAATGCGCGGCACGAGAAGCCGCCGACGAACGGGACTTCACCGCCGAATAGGCGGCTTAGAAACTCTACTAGATCAACGGTTTTGACCTCTCCAACTTCACCGCCGAATAGGCGGCTTAGAAAGCTCACGGGTTCAATTTTAGCCCTGACGTTATCTTCACCGCCGAATAGGCGGCTTAGAAAAAAAATGGCGGTATCGGTCTGTTTTGTAGGTTCTTCACCGCCGAATAGGCGGCTTAGAAAAGCGGGTTTCAGCGAAATGGCTCTACGCCACCCTTCACCGCCGAATAGGCGGCTTAGAAAGTGGTCAACCAAACCTGCTACCATATTTTTTACTTCACCGCCGAATAGGCGGCTTAGAAAAGATCAGATAGGTGCTATCATCGAGCAAGCACCTTCACCGCCGAATAGGCGGCTTAGAAAGTAAGAGCTGGCTAGCTGCTGTAAATCCATTCCTTCACCGCCGAATAGGCGGCTTAGAAAATCTTCACAACAAGCAAGAGCCTTACTGATATCTTCACCGCCGAATAGGCGGCTTAGAAATAATGACCGACTTATCCGGCGGCCTAGATCAGCTTCACCGCCGAATAGGCGGCTTAGAAAAAGATTGGCGCGACCTGATAAAGTGCTTAAAACTTCACCGCCGAATAGGCGGCTTAGAAAATCCAGAGCACGCGCTCGATATGCTGCACATACTTCACCGCCGAATAGGCGGCTTAGAAACCGTACTTGCGACCGCGACGTTTACAAAATACCTTCACCGCCGAATAGGCGGCTTAGAAATCAGCCCGAGCAATTCTTGCAGGGTAGTAAGCCTTCACCGCCGAATAGGCGGCTTAGAAAAGTAGCCACAATTGACAAGGAGACAGAAAAAGCTTCACCGCCGAATAGGCGGCTTAGAAATTCTTAAAATTGAACAATCAAAAGTTCATCACCTTCACCGCCGAATAGGCGGCTTAGAAATATCAGCAGTGATCGTACCGAGTACTTGACAGCTTCACCGCCGAATAGGCGGCTTAGAAATCGTTTTTACGGGCGGTGGCGTCGGTGATTATGCTTCACCGCCGAATAGGCGGCTTAGAAAGAACGTGATAATCCAATAAAAACAGTACAAGACTTCACCGCCGAATAGGCGGCTTAGAAAATGAGCCGCAGACGATGGATGGGCCAACAGAACTTCACCGCCGAATAGGCGGCTTAGAAATAACGCAATGGCACTCTGTCTAACACTGTCAACTTCACCGCCGAATAGGCGGCTTAGAAAGCCGGCCGCTGTTTCGGATGTTAATTTTATCCCTTCACCGCCGAATAGGCGGCTTAGAAATACAAGTGAGCCATTAAACGATTGCCCCAAACCTTCACCGCCGAATAGGCGGCTTAGAAAAAATGACCGATACGCCTAGCTACACGGGTCTACTTCACCGCCGAATAGGCGGCTTAGAAATTGACGAAACAAGCCTAGCGAATATTTCCAGTCTTCACCGCCGAATAGGCGGCTTAGAAATACGGCGGTTGGTTGGGTAAACAATCCCCCGCCTTCACCGCCGAATAGGCGGCTTAGAAATGTTAAGTGTGTGGTTTGGGGTGACGACAATACTTCACCGCCGAATAGGCGGCTTAGAAACATCAACGTAACGTCCGACGGCGATGATGGTATCTTCACCGCCGAATAGGCGGCTTAGAAAATTCAGAACTACGGACACTTGGCGAATTTGCGCTTCACCGCCGAATAGGCGGCTTAGAAACGTACCAGTAGCGTCTCGTCAAAAATCCCCAACTTCACCGCCGAATAGGCGGCTTAGAAATATCAGCGCGCTTATCGACCTGGCTGCCTATCCTTCACCGCCGAATAGGCGGCTTAGAAAGACAACATGAGAGGATTTAACATGACTTTAATTCTTCACCGCCGAATAGGCGGCTTAGAAATATCGCACTTACACGCCTTGAAATATTACTTTCTTCACCGCCGAATAGGCGGCTTAGAAAAGGTTGATAAGCGCGTAGATGGGTCGCCAGGTCTTCACCGCCGAATAGGCGGCTTAGAAATGCATCATCTTGGTTCTGAGATCGTCTTCACCCTTCACCGCCGAATAGGCGGCTTAGAAACAATGCAGCAGGCAACGAGCGCGTGGTGGTCTTCACCGCCGAATAGGCGGCTTAGAAAGTCGATTTGCCGCAATACAAAACCGCAATCCGCTTCACCGCCGAATAGGCGGCTTAGAAATGTGAGCGGTTATGAGCGATCCATGTCTATGCCTTCACCGCCGAATAGGCGGCTTAGAAAAATAATAGTTGTAAAGAATACTATTAGGTTGTCTTCACCGCCGAATAGGCGGCTTAGAAATCAGCCGAAACAGGTGGAGGGCGCGACGGTTACTTCACCGCCGAATAGGCGGCTTAGAAATTTAACCAAGCCTCAGACAGCGCTATACCTAGCTTCACCGCCGAATAGGCGGCTTAGAAAAACAAAAACAAACGATTTTAGTGGGTTATTATCTTCACCGCCGAATAGGCGGCTTAGAAAGCATTGTGATGAATCCACCGTTCAGCGAGGGCCTTCACCGCCGAATAGGCGGCTTAGAAAGTAAAAGTTCTCAATCCCTCGGTAGCTCATCCCTTCACCGCCGAATAGGCGGCTTAGAAAGCTTCTCCTGGGCGGCGCGGCATTTATTTGCGCTTCACCGCCGAATAGGCGGCTTAGAAACGCAACGACGTTTTGACCCTGTACGCCCTGCACTTCACCGCCGAATAGGCGGCTTAGAAATATCAGGCACAGCGCGATTAGCTGGGGAGGTGCTTCACCGCCGAATAGGCGGCTTAGAAAGAGAACTAAAAAGCACAATTTCCACAACAGAGCTTCACCGCCGAATAGGCGGCTTAGAAACTAGTTTTTCCGATGAATTTAGCGATTCTGAACTTCACCGCCGAATAGGCGGCTTAGAAACTCAAAAATGCAACACTCGTCTACTTTTTCGACTTCACCGCCGAATAGGCGGCTTAGAAAAAGAAACGCACGATCTTTTGATTAGTCAGCAACTTCACCGCCGAATAGGCGGCTTAGAAAATGATTGCCGAACCCACATACAGCCCCGCTTTCTTCACCGCCGAATAGGCGGCTTAGAAAGTAACGATTGGGTTGCTAATATCGCCAGCGTTCTTCACCGCCGAATAGGCGGCTTAGAAAGATGATGTTTCTGGTTCTGTCGATTAGTAGGCCTTCACCGCCGAATAGGCGGCTTAGAAATGAGTAAATTCGACTGAGCTGGAAATAAGATTCTTCACCGCCGAATAGGCGGCTTAGAAAAATTTGATAGGATTTTTCATTTATCTCGTGAACTTCACCGCCGAATAGGCGGCTTAGAAATTTGCATTGGTATCCCATATGCCAATAATAGTCTTCACCGCCGAATAGGCGGCTTAGAAATTGTAAAAACGGGTGCTTTTCCATTGCATTCTCTTCACCGCCGAGCACGCGGCTTAGAAATCGATTTGTACGTGTAAGCACTCCGCTTGGAAGTTCGCCGCCGAGCACGCGGCTTAGAAACCTACAAGAGGACTTTCAGGTTAAGGCGGATAGTTCGCCGCCGAGCACGCGGCTTAGAAAAAAATAATCAAAGAAAAAAGGATAACGCTTGCGTTCGCCGCCGAGCACGCGGCTTAGAAATACTGGGGTACATGTATTTTAAACTTATAATAGTTCGCCGCCGAGCACGCGGCTTAGAAATTGCGACATCATCGGCGCGTTAACTTTGCGCTGTTCGCCGCCGAGCACGCGGCTTAGAAATAATCGGTTCTCGTTTGGCTAAACCCATCGAATTCGATGGGTTTTAGGCTGGTCGAATAGGCTGCTGTTGGCAGGTTACGGTCGTGCCTTCCTCATGCTGCCCTACGGTTTAGTGGGAGATAACAAGCAATCGAATTCGATGGTTTTAGGTTGGCCGAATAGGCTGCTGTTGGCAGTTATGCAGCCCTACGGTCGGGTTTAGTTGGGTAGGGGGATGGAGGGGGCGTGTTTGATTCGGTTTAGGACGACGGTGGAGGTTAGGTTGCGGACGCTGGGTAGGGCGGATAGTGATTCGTGTAGAAAGGTGGATAGGGAAGGGAGGTCTTCGCTGATAACGCGTAGCCAGTAGTCTGCTTCGCCGCTGATGGCGTAGCATTCTAGTATTTTGGGGATGGAGGTGATGGCTTGTTGGAAGGTTTGGTCTGAATTTTTGATGCTTTTATCCAGTACAACGCTGACAAAGGCGGTGACTTGGTAGCCAAGTTCGTTGGCGTTTAGTTGTGTAAAGTAGGCTTCTATTAGGTTGCTTTGTTCGAGTCTTTGTAGGCGTCTTGAGCATTGGGAAGGGGATAGGTTGACTTGCTCTGACAAGGCGACATTGGTGAGTCGTGCGTTGGCTTGTAGGGCGCGAAGTAGGCGCCAGTCGTAGCTGTCTAGTTCTATGTGGCTCATTCATGGTTCCTTATCAGTGTCTTTTGCACTGTTTTTTTGTATTGGCTGTTGTTTTAGTCAGGTCATTTAGAATAAGGAGTTTTATAAAGTAAACAAGTTCAAAGCGATTATATTTGCGCTTTTTTAGACATTTTTTTGCATGGTTGGTGGTTTTTGTTGTTTTTAGTGGCGTTGGTTGGCTTTTTTGTGAAGGCTGGTTGTTTTTGTCAAAAAATGCCGCCTATCACGAAGGATGGCGGCATGAGGTGTGTTCGCTTTGCTCAATAAGGTTATTGAGTGGCTGTTTCTGTGGTCGGTAGGTTTTTAGCTAACCAGGTTAGGGCCTCAGGGTAAGGCGCGGGTAGGTTTAGTTCGCTTAGGGCATTTTGTAAGACGCTGTGGTCGTTTGCGCAGAAGTTTAGGTGGCCTACTTTTCTGCCGGGACGGACGTCTTTTTTATACCAGTAGAGTTCTAGTCCTTTGATGGTTAGCCATTGGTAATTCAGGTCTACGCCTATGAGGTTGACCATCATGCTTTGATTTTTCACTTCCATGGGGGCCAGTGGGAGCCCTGCAACCGCGCGTATGTGATTTTCGAACTGGCATACGCTGGCGCCTGCTTGTGTCCAATGGCCGCTGTTGTGCACGCGTGGTGCGAGTTCGTTAATAAGCAGGTCGTCGCCAATCCGAAAGCATTCCATGGCCATTACGCCAACGTAGTCGAGTGCGTCCATTAATGTGCTCAGCATGGTTTCGGCTTTGCTTTGCAGGGCGTTGAGGCGTTTTAGCGGTGCAATGGAGGCGTATAAAATACCGTTGATGTGCAGGTTGAGGGTGAGCGGGTAAAAGTATTTTTCGCCGTTTTTTCCTCGCACTCCCACTAAGGAGACTTCCTCGTCAAAGTTGATGGCTTGCTCTGCAATGGCGTGGCCTTTCCAATCTTCTGGTATGTCGGTGTTGTCCGCTTGTTTTAACCAATATTGGCCTTTGCCATCGTAGCCGCCGCGGCGACGTTTTAGTAATACGCGCGCTCCTAGGGTTTGGTAAGCATGTTGAGCTGTTGAGTCGCTTTCAACGGGAAACCAAGGGGCGGTGGCGAGTTCGAGGCGATCCAGCCATTGTTTTTGGGTGAGTCGATCAGCCAGTTGTGGGAAGGTGGCTAGGTTGACAAAGTTGCTGTGCGTGGCCAGTTGTTTGGTGGCGATGGTTTCTGGCCATTCTTCTCTTTCTGCGGTCACGATGTCGTTTGCACTGAGCGGGAGTGTCGCGGTGGATTCGATGTCCACGGGGCGAACGTCAAGTCCAAGTGGTGTCGCAGCTTGTTTGAGCATGGCGCCAAGTTGGCCTGCTCCTAGTACCCATAGAACCGACATAGATTAAGCCTCTCTAGGATCTGGGTTTGCCAAAACAGTGTCTGTCTGTTTGGTTCTGAATGCGATGATTTTGTTGGCCAGTTCGGTATTGTTTGTGGCTAGAATTTGGCAGGCAAGTAAACCTGCGTTGAATGCGCCAGCATTGCCAATCGCTAGGGTGCCAACCGCAACGCCTTTGGGCATTTGTGCGATGGAAAGTAAGCTGTCCATGCCGTTTAAGGCTTTGCTTTGAACGGGTACGCCAAGTACGGGAAGGTGTGTGTGTGCGGCAACCATACCGGGTAAGTGTGCGGCACCACCTGCGCCTCCGATGATGACTTTGAAGCCTTTTTCGGCGGCACTTTCGGCAAATTCTGCAAGTTTGACAGGGGTTCTGTGGGCTGAAACCACTTCTACGTGATAGCTTACGCCAAGTTCGTCCATGATTTCAGCGGCACTTTCCATGGTGGCCCAGTCACTTTTTGAGCCCATTATTAGGGCAACTTCTGCGTGCAAAATATTTTCTCCTATTGCGTGGTTCAACGTGGTGCTGAGGGGCGTATACGCTGAAGGTCGTCAGTAAAGCAGGTGAACGATTGATGCCGTCTAGAGGATTGATCGTTTACCGTAATTGGCGGCTAATATAGCCGATTTTGATAGAAACAGCGAGCATTGAGCGTGATTGTACGTGGTGATTGTACGTGGTGATTGTCGATGATGGTGAGGGCTTTTTAAGAGGAGGGGCTGTGTGAGTCTATGGGGGTTTACATGTCGTGGCCAAAAGGCGGGTAAGGTGAAAGTGTGGGAATAAAAAGCGAAAGAAAAAAGAGCGACTTAAAGTCGCTCTTGAAGGTATTTTTCATAATCGGGTATTTGCCGCTCAAATTCGCTTTCAAATAAGGGCGACGAGACCAAAAAGTTGGCCGATGAGACGCTACAAGCAATGGGGATGTTCCAAACCGCCGCGACTCTTAGCAGTGCTTTTATATCGGGGTCGTGCGGCATGGGCTCAAAGGGATCCCAAAAAAAGATCAACACATCAATTTTGCCCTCAGCGATGAGACCTCCGAGCTGTTGGTCACCACCGAGAGGGCCGCTAATGAGTGACTGAACCGGAACATTTAGTTGCTTATGCATTAAATTTCCGGTTGTACCTGTCGCCATTAGGTTGTGTTTGATGAGCTTTTCTTTGTGCTTTTCAGCCCACTCGATAAGAGCGGGTTTCATGTTGTCATGAGCCACCAGAGCGACGTTTTTGCGCTCTGGGGTCGTGATGGTTTTTTGCTGTAGCGTTATGCTTTTCACTGTGACTTATTCCTCAACAGCACCGACTTTCACAACTTTCATCATGTTTGTTGTGCCGTAGCTCACTAGGTGATCGCCTTTCGTTACAATCACTAGGTCGCCATCATTGATCAAACCCAGTGCTTTAACGTGTTCAACCAAGCCTGCAACTATGGTGTCGACGTTGAAGTCTTGAGATGAAAATGCTACGGGCGTTACGCCGCGATAAAGGTTGACTTTATTTAGCGTTGCTTGGTTTGGCGACAAGGCATAGATGGGCAAACCTGAGCTGATGCGAGACATAAGAAGTGGCGTGGTGCCAGATTCGGTCAAGCTGATAATCGCTTTTACGCCTTCCAAGTGGTTAGCTGCATACATGGCAGACATGGCGATGGTTTCATCAACGCTAGTGAACGTTACATCGATACGGTGCTTAGAGCGGTTGATTGCCGGTTGCTTTTCAGCGCCCAAGCAAACACGGTTCATGGTTTTGATCACTTCTTCAGGGTACGCGCCCGCGGCTGTTTCAGCAGACAGCATGACGGCATCTGTGCCATCTAGTACGGCGTTGGCTACGTCAAATACTTCAGCGCGAGTTGGCATGGCGCTGGTGATCATGGTTTCCATCATTTGAGTCGCGGTAATCACCGGGCGGTTCAACTGACGGCAACGTTTGATCATGTGTTTTTGCACGCCGATCAGTTCTGCATCGCCAATTTCAACACCTAAGTCACCACGAGCAACCATGACCGCGTCAGACGCAAGAATGATGGCATCCAGTGTTTCGTTGTCGGCAACGGCTTCAGCGCGCTCTACTTTAGAAACGATACCCGCTTTAAGTCCAGCCGCTTCGGCTAGCGCGCGAGCTTCATGAAGATCGTCAGCACAACGAGGGAAAGAGACGGCTAAGTAATCGGCTTTTAACGCCGCCGCTGTTTTAATATCTTCTCTGTCTTTATCGGTAAGGGCGGCCGCTGACAGTCCACCACCTTGGCGGTTGATGCCTTTGTTGTTTGAAAGCGCGCCACCAACGATAACTTTTGTGATGACTTCTTGCCCTTTCACTTCTAGTACTTCAAGAACAACGCGTCCGTCATCAAGCAGTAATATGTTGCCTGCTTGAGAGTCTCTTGCAAGTTGTGGGTAGTCAATACCAACGCGAGTTTCGTCACCGTTATTTTTGTCAAAGCCAACATCCAGAATAAACGTCGCACCGTCTTTTAGTTCAACTTTGGTGTTTTTGAAGCGTGCAATACGAATTTTAGGGCCTTGTAGATCTCCAAGAATCGCCACATGACGGTTGTTCTTTTTCGCCATGGCACGAACCACTTCTGCTCGGTTAATGTGGTCTTCTGGCTGACCATGAGAGAAGTTTAAACGGAAAACGTTAGCGCCAGCCAAAATCAATTTTTCAATCATTTCTGGGGTGCTGGAAGCGGGGCCTAATGTGGCAACAATTTTAGTTCTACGAGTCATTTTATTTACCAAAGATTGAGAGCGTGATATGGAGTATAAGAGACGACGAAGGCCGCGTCAGCAGCCTTCGTGTATTTTGATTATTTCGCGGCCATCAACGCGATGGTATTGTCGAGCATTCGGTTCGAAAATCCCCACTCGTTATCATACCAAGCCATGATTTTGACCAACTTACCTTGAACGCGCGTTTGGGTCGCATCAAAGTTAGAGGTATATGCGCTGTGGTTAAAGTCTGAAGAAACCAACGGCTCATAGTTAATATGTAAAACTTCGGCAAGTGTTGCGTCGGCCTTGATGGCGTCTTCGATGATTTTGTTGACTTCTTCGACGCTGGTTTCACGCGGCGCTAAGAAGGTTAAATCAACCAAGGATACGTTAATGGTCGGTACGCGTACCGCCATGCCATCAAATTTACCCGCAAGCTCAGGAACGACTAAACCTACAGCGGCGGCCGCGCCGGTTTTGCTTGGGATCATGTTTTGTGCAGCAGCACGAGCACGATATAAATCTTCGTGATAAACGTCAGATAGACGTTGATCGTTGGTGTAAGCATGTATTGTTGTCATTAAGCCGCTTTCAATGCCCAATTTGTCGCTAAGTGGTTTGGCGACTGGCGCTAGGCAGTTAGTTGTACAAGACGCATTTGAAATAACCGTCATTGCTGAGGTAAGGACGTTTTGGTTGACGCCATACACAACGGTGGCATCAACGTCTTTTCCAGGAGCAGAGATAATGACTTTTTTAGCGCCAGCAGAAATGTGAGCGCTGGCTTTTTCTTTGGTTGTAAAGAAGCCAGTGCATTCATAAACAACGTCTACACCCAGTTCGGCCCAAGGTAGGTCTGCTGGGTTGCGTTCAGAGAAGGTGCGGATTTTATCTTTGTTGATGTACAAGGCTTCATCGTCAAAGGTGACTTCTTCACTAAAGCGGCCATGAACCGTGTCATATTTTGTTAAATGAGCGTTGGTTTTTGAATCGCCTAGATCATTAATCGCTACAATTTGGATTTGGTCACGCTTACCTGATTCGTATAACGCTCTAAGCGTGTTGCGTCCAATGCGTCCGTATCCGTTGATAGCTACCTTAATTGTCATAATCACCTCTAACTTAGTGCGAAAAATGCTGTGTGTTCAGTTTAGAACATTTAGCGTTCATTATTGCTCTTTGACGTAAAAATACTACATAAGCTATTTTTTAAGCAAGGATTAGTAACAAAATCATTATTGTCTGACTATATTTTGAACAAGTATTGATCGTTAATATAAAGACGCTGTGAATTCTATTACAAGTGTTAGGGGATTTTACCTTAAAAACGAAACTTTTTGAGCATAAATGTAAATAAATTACATAAAAAGGCCTTTTTATGGTTTTTATTCCACTTTAAGGCGTGAATTTAATTCAAAATGTAGTAATATTACATAAAATTTTGGTAGCGGGCTGGCTGTCAAAATAACTGAATGAAAAACGGAGAGAAGCATGAATCCGATTGTTGCTAAGGTAACGAACGACATCATTGAACGAAGCAAAACCTTGCGCGAGCAATATCTTAAAGATATGCGAAAAGCGCAGGAGCAAGGGCCGCATCGTGGAAAGTTATCCTGCGGCAACTTGGCGCATGGCTTCGCGGCATGTCAACCACAAGAAAAGCAAAAACTGACGCTAATGGAAGAAGCGAATATTGGTATTGTGTCTTCTTATAACGACATGCTGTCCGCGCATCAACCTTACGAACATTATCCTGATCAAATTCGTTCTGCCATTCGTGAAATGGGCTCTGTGGCACAATTCGCTGGCGGTGTTCCCGCTATGTGCGATGGTGTTACCCAAGGTCAAGATGGCATGGAACTGAGTTTATTCAGCCGTGACAATATTGCACAAGGTGCGGCGATTGCGCTTTCTCATAATATGTTTGATGCGGCCATTTATTTGGGTATCTGTGACAAAATCGTTCCTGGTTTACTGATTGCGGCATTGCGTTTCGGTCACTTACCCGCCTTGTTTATTCCAGCTGGCCCTATGCGTTCAGGGATTACCAATGCGGCGAAAGCGGCGGTTCGTCAGCGTTATGCCCAAGGTCAAGCGTCCCGTGAAGAATTGCTTGAGGCCGAAGCAGCGTCTTATCACAGTGCCGGTACGTGTACGTTTTATGGTACAGCGAACTCGAATCAGTTGTTGGTCGAAATAATGGGCTTACAACTGCCGGGTTCTTCTTTTGTTAACCCTGATGATCCATTGCGTGGCGCATTAACCAAGTATGCTTCCCAGTTGTCGACTAAGATCACGGCGTTGGGACGAGATTACCGACCTTTGTACGAAATAGTCGATGAACGCAGCATTGTTAACTCGATTGTTGGGTTGTTGGCAACTGGCGGTTCAACGAACCATACGATGCATATTGTGGCTTACGCTCGTGCCGCTGGCATTATTATCACGTGGGATGATTTTTCAGCCCTGTCTAAAGTGGTGCCATCGTTGACTAAAATTTATCCGAATGGCCAAGCGGATATTAACCATTTTCATGCCGCTGGTGGTATGGCGTTTTTGGTGAAGCAGTTGCTGAAAGGCGGCTTGGTGCATGAAGACGTGAATACCATCATGGGCAAAGGTTTGACGCACTATACCAAAGAACCTTTCTTGGAAGGTGATGAGTTGGTATGGCGCGATGGCCAATCTGAAAGCTTGGATATGAGCGTTATTCGACCTATTGATAATCCGTTTAGCAAAGAAGGTGGGCTGTCTTTATTAAAAGGTAATCTTGGCCGTTCGGTGATTAAAGTCTCAGCGGTGAAAGATGAAAATAAGATTATCGAAGCGCCCGCTGTGGTCTTTCATAGCCAAAACGCCTTGGCGGATGCCATTGCAAGTGGCGAATTGAAACGAGACTGTGTGGCGGTTGTGCGTTTTCAAGGGCCTAAAGCGATTGGCATGCCTGAGCTGCATAAGTTAACGCCGTATCTTGGTAATTTGCAGGATCAAGGTTATCGCGTGGCTTTGGTAACGGATGGTCGTATGTCTGGCGCGTCTGGTAAGGTGCCTGCGGCGATTCATTTGACGCCAGAAGCCTTGGCGGGCGGTCTGATTGCTAAGATCCAAGATGGCGACCTGATTCGTTTGGATGCAATCGAAGGGACATTGTCTTTGTTGATTTCAGACGCAGAGCTGAATAAGCGTGAAGCGGCTCAGCAAGATTTAACCGACTCTCATCAAGGTATGGGGCGTGAATTATTTAGCGCTCAACGTATTTTAGTAAGCGGCGCTGAGCAAGGCGCTTGTAGTTTATTTAATGATTAAACCTTTCCTCTGACTACTAACATTCTTGTTAGTAAATGGTGTTTAGGGGCTTGTTTCAAGCCCCATTTTTTTGTCTAAAATTTACCCACTCTTGCACTCTTGCACTCTTGCACTCTTGCACTCTTGCACTCTTGCACTCTTGCACTCTTGCACTCTTGCACTCTTGCACTCTTGCACTCTTGCACTCTTGTATTTTCTTCGGCTCTTAGGTTTTCCTTTGCTGGTTTGCTGGTTTGCTGGTTTGCTGGTTTGCTGGTTTGCTGGTTTGCTGGTTTGCTGGTTTGCTGGTTTGCTGGTTTGCTGGTTTGCTGGTTTGCTGGTTTGCTGCTTTCGTTCGCTATTTGAGTTGGGTGGCGGGAGTGGTGAAAAATCCATGGTGTCTTGTCAAAATGTATAAAAAAGGCCCGAATCGGGGTGGATTCGGGCCTTTTAACCATGAACTCAGTGAGCTTATGGTTTAGTCACTTGGTGACTTGTTTCTTATCGCTTAGCTTTTTATGGCTTAGTCCATAGTCTCTAACGCTTTTTCGTATTCATCAAAAGACTCTGTAACCGATTCTTCTGGTGCGCCAGTGGCTAGGCTGAATACAAAAATGGCGATGGTTGAGAAAACAAAGCCAGGAACAATTTCATATAAATCGAAAATGCCGCCGGTTAACTGTTTCCATACCACTACGGTTACACCACCGACAATGATGCCCGCTAGAGCGCCGTTGCGGTTCATGTTACGCCAGAATAAGCTTAGGAGAATGGCTGGGCCGAACGCCGCGCCAAAACCAGCCCAAGCGTAAGATACCAAGCCAAGCACGGAGCTTTCAGGGTTCAGGGCAAGTATTAATGCAATGATCGAAATCGCCACAACGGCAAAGCGTCCAACATTGACGATTTGTTGTTGGCTGGCTTCTCTGTTAAACAATTGCTTGTAAAAATCTTCTGCAAGCGCGGAGGACGATACTAGTAATTGAGAATCCGCTGTACTCATGATGGCGGCAAGAATAGCGGCCAACAAAATACCGGCGATAACAGGATGGAATACGGCATTAACCAAGATCATAAAGATTTTTTCTGGATCGGCTAGGTTGCCAGCCATATTCATGTCTACGTAGTTCATCCCAACTAGGCCGACAAGCAAAGCGCCTGCCATAGAGATAAAGGTCCAAATAACGGCAATACGACGCGCTGTTTTAATGCCTTTATTGGAACGAGACGCTTTAAAACGGGCCAAGATATGCGGTTGACCAAAGTAACCCAGTCCCCATGCTACCAAAGAAAGGATGGCGATGGCGCTCAGTGGTTCGCCGCTAACGCTGGTCCAGATATTGAGTAACTCAGGGTTTTTTGCGGTTAGCGCACCAGAAAGGTCTGACCAGCCGCCTTCAATTGCAACAAGTGGCACGATCACCAAGGCGGCACTCATCATTAGGCCTTGTATAAGGTCTGTCCAGGCCACAGCGAGGAAGCCGCCAAACAAGGTGTAAGATACAACGCACACAGTGCCAAGAATGACAGCGTAGGTGTAGTCTAAACCAAATACGGTTTCAAACAATTTGCCGCCAGCCACTAAACCTGAACTGGTGTAAAACAAGAAGAATAGCAGGATGAAAACGGCTGAAATAGTTTGAATAAGCTTGGATTTATCATTGAAGCGCTTGGATAGGAAATCTGGAAGCGTCAGTGCATTGTCGGTTTTAATGCTGTAAGTACGTAGACGTTTGGCGCAAATTAGCCAGTTTAGCCAGGTGCCGACAAATAGGCCGCCAGCAATCCAGATGGCTTCCATACCAGCGGCAAACGCATAGCCTGGTAAGCCGAGTAATAACCAACCACTCATGTCTGAGGCGCCTGCCGATATGGCAGTAGGCCAAGGGCCTAAAGAGCGTCCACCCAGAAAATAGTCCTCGGAGCTGGAAGTGCGTCGATAGGCGTATAGCCCAATGCCTAACATAACCACTAGATAGGCTAAGAATGTAAAGCTGATCGCAAGGCTGTTTTCTATCATTGTTATTGTCCCCTCGTTAACATTTTTCGGATGACGTCTTTTTTCTATATTAAGCAATAAACCAAAAAAGTGTTATTTTGGCATTACGATCACTTGCTATCCTTTGCTGATGGAAAACGCTGATCAAAGGCGACATCCGAGACTTGTTATCATTATTGAATTGTCACTGTTGAGTTACCAGTGTAGTAGTCATTGAGTTGTGATGTAAATGAAATCCAATTTTCGTAAAGAAGATGGACACTATTTGACATATTTTCAAGACCTACGCCGATTCTAGGTTGCTGAGAAAGGATATTCTTTCAAAATTCTCTGACAAAGTTACAAAAAAATCGTATTTTGCGATGAGAGGCGCGCTTTTCTCTCTCTTTTTCTGTTTCTATGCTTGGTCTGTTGCGTGACTGTGTTTGTTTTGCTGATGGAAAGAAATGAAAAAGGCGCATGTTATGCGCCTTGTGTTTGCTTTTCTGTCTGGCTTTTTACCAGTGCTGAGAGCAGAAGTGGTTATTTATTTTCGATCTTAGGCAGGCGAGTATCTTGTATGCTTTGTTTGAGCTTTTTAAGATGCGCATTGAATTCAGGGCCGCGTTTTAACAGCACTCCGGTTGCCAGTGCGTCAATCAAGGTTAGATACACAATCCGTGAACTCATTGGCGTATAGATATCGGTATCTTCGGTCTCTTCTATCGGCAATACAATCGAGCAATGTTCGGTAAGGGGCGAATCTGGATTGGTGATGCCAATTACCGAGGCGCCTGTTGCTCTTGCCACTCGTGCGGTTTCGATCAATGGCAAGGTTCGACCTGTATAGGAAATAATCACGATAGCATCACCAGCGTGAGCACCCGCGGCAGCCATACGTTGTACTAGAATGTCGGTGTAGGCAACAACCGGCATGTTCAAACGGAAAAATTTATGGTGTGCGTCTTTGGCGACAGGGCCTGAGGCGCCAAGTCCATAAAACTCAATGCGACGTGCTTGAGCCAATACATCGACTGCTCGGCTGATGAGCGCTTCGGGTAAAATCTCTTGAGCACGAGTTAGGTTGTTTTTCGCGGCTTCAAATATTTTGGCAGTGACGGCGCCTGGGGCATCGTCTGGCTCGACATTAAGGTTCACATAAGGTGTTCCTGTGGCGAGGCTTTGGGCCAGCGATACTTTAAAATCAGGAAAGCCACTGCCGATAAGGCTGCGACAAAAACGGTTTACCGTTGGTTCACTGACTTCCGCTCTGGCGGCAAGTTTCGCAATACTGGAATGAATCGTGGTTTTAGGGTCGGCAAGAATAGCTTCCGCAACTTTACGTTCGGATTTGCTTAATGTGCTCAGTCGTTCTTGTATCTTACGAATAATGTCTTCGTGTTTATTCATTGATCTGCTTCAAGTTGTCTATTGACTCGGATGGTTCGGTTGTTCATTCTGACAGCCACTGACAATTCTGGCAATAAAATGATGCAAAATGACAACACTATCTGAGTATTTCGTTAAAATGGCAGGAATATTGCCTACCCTGGCGGAGATTGAAACTACTTTATTAGAGGACGGCTTTTCAAACAAGGTGTATTTGATCCACTGGCATCAAATTCCTCGCCTTGTGCTTAGAATTCCGAGTTCGGATGCGTCCGCTTTTGGTATAGATAGGTCGAGTGAAAATGCGGTTTTGTTGGCGGCGGTTAGGGCGGGTATTTCACCGCCTGTGCTTTGGCATGATGATCAAGGTGCGTTTGCCTGTCAGTTTGTGTCTCAACCTTCTCTTGATTGGGCGGTTTTTCATCAAGATAAAGAGATTCCACGTCTCGCACAAGCGCTAGTGCAGGTGCACAGTTTACCCATGGGACAGCATCACTATGATGTGTTCGATGTGATTGAACATTATTTGGCTGGCATTTTGTTTCATTGTGGTGATAACGCGTCGTTGCTGGTGGAATACGACTACCTTAGCGCTCTTTTTAGACAATTAACCCCGCCCGACGTGTTTTTAGCGCCCGTGCTTTGCCATAACGATTTAAATCCTAAAAATATCTTAATGGACAGTGAACAATTGTGGCTTATTGACTGGGAATACGCTGGCGTTGGTGATCCGCTATTTGACCTTGCGGTGGTGGTTAAGTCCCACAATTTAGACGCAAGGCAAACGACGTTGTTGTTGCACTCATATCGATCGGACCTTCCTGAGGTGGAATCGTTAAAGGCGATTCAAACGTATGTCAAAGCCTACGGGCTAAGAGAAATGGCTTGGCTGTTGTTAAAGCACTTAGTGACGCCTGAAGAGGCATTGTTGCGACAACATTATGATGAATTTAAAGCAACACCCGGGTTAAATCCTTTTCATGAGAAAGGCTTGGCGCGATTAATAAAGTGAGCGAAGTAATGACATTAACCGGAGATTGGCAAGACTATTTAGCCGATGAATTTGCCCAAGACTACATGCTGGCGTTACAGGCATTCTTGCAATCAGAGCAACAACATAAAACCTTATACCCTGCTGAACCTGAGTATTTTGCGGCGTTAAACGCGACGCCGTTTAGTCAGGTAAAAGTCGTGATTCTGGGGCAAGACCCTTATCACGGCGAAGGTCAAGCCCATGGTTTGTCGTTTTCGGTAAAGCCCAATATTAAAGTGCCGCCGTCTTTGGTGAATATTTATAAAGAGCTTGAAATGGATTTAGGCATTGTTCCGGCGCAACATGGTTTTCTGGGCCAATGGGCGGAGCAGGGTGTGTTGTTGTTAAACAGTGTGTTGACGGTAGAGGCGGGTAAAGCCGGTTCTCATCAAAACAAAGGCTGGGAGATCTTCACTGATAAAATCATCGCGCTGATTAATCAGCACCACCAAGGCGTTGTTTTTATGTTGTGGGGCGCTTATGCGCAGAAAAAAGGTCGCCATATTGATCGTCACCAACATTGCGTGTTGGAAAGCGTTCATCCATCGCCTTTGTCGGCTTATCGTGGCTTTTTGGGGTGCCAGCATTTTTCAAAAGCCAATGACTATTTAACCACGCTTGGCAAAACGCCCATACAATGGGCATTGAAAGGCGTTGACGATAACATGGCTCACGCAGAACAAAAGGCGCAAATACCCTTGTTCTGAGTGAATGCGCTTGTTCCGAATGAGTGCTCTTGTTCTAGGCGAGCGGAGAGGCTTGCGTTATTTTTTTGTGTCTAATTGATAGGGCAATGGAAGTAGGCTAATGACTTGCTTGTCCAGCAGAAGTGATTGAGCATCGCTTGGCTCAATGTTTAAGATGATTTGTGCAAAATAAGTGTCTTCTACGGCACTCACATCAAGAACCTGTCCGATGTTTTTACCTTGCGCATCTAGAATGTCTTCTGCGTTGCTCGGTTGACCTTGCCATGTTGCTAGGGCCAGTTGTTTCTTTGATTTTCCTCGATACTGCATGCGCGCCACAATTTCTTGCCCTGTGTAACAACCTTTGGTGAAGCTGATGCCGCCTGTGCGTTGCATGTTCAGCCATTGAGGCAAGACTTGTTCGCTTTGGTCGAGTGAAATGAGGGGGCGCGCCGACAGTATGCTAAGCCCCGCGAGTGCCGTATTGTGCTCTGCAGTGGCGCTATTTTCCGCGCGATCAATAAGCCATTCGATGGTGAGTGGGTATTGGCATAGGGTCATTTTAACGGTGTCTTTGTCTTGGCTCACTGCGAGATTTTCCGCGAGTGACTCTGGCGCGTGGTCGAGAGCGCTTTGCGTCAGTTTGGCATAAACTTGGTAGTGATCTTTGTCATTAAACAGTTCAGTTTTGAAAAAAACGGCGTATTTTTTCAAATGGGACAAGGTGCTATCGAGCAGGTCTTTGCTCATCAGCATGAGTATGTCTGCGTTATCTTGGAGTAGGTAAAAGTTACTGATAATACGTCCTTTTACGCTGCAAATTGCGCCATATAGACCATTTTCTGCGGTGAGTTTATGAATGTCGCAGGTGATTTGGCCTTGTAAGAACTTTTTGGCATCGACCCCTGTTACTCGCAATACTCCGATGTGGTGTTGCTTAGCGATGACGTGTTCATTTTGTAAGATGGCGTTAACGGTGTTGCTTAGCGAGGTCATAGAGTGATTTCCATTAAAGGTCTTGTGTCATTGGTCGGCATGAATAACTGATCAGTAATGGCTATTTTAGGATTTTCAATAGTCTACTGGTCACCATGCTTATTGTTTGGTTTGTTCTGCGAATTGCGCTTTGATTTGCAGTAGCTTGGGCAATTCTTGCTGCAATAATGGTGGCAATGCTGGGTCAAAGTGCTTGCCGCTTTGCGCCATAATGTAATCAATAGCCTCTTCTGTTGACCAGGATTTTTTGTAGGGGCGCTCGCTGGTTAACGCGTCAAACACATCGGCTAGGGCCACAATACGGCCTTCAATCGGGATGTTTTCGCCTGCTAAACCATTTGGATAGCCTGTGCCGTCCCATTTTTCATGGTGGGTCATGGCAACCGAATGGGCCAGCTCAATCAGGTAGGAGCTAGGGTTGGATAAAATTTCACCGCCTATTTGGGTATGGGTTTTCATGATCTCGTATTCGTCTGCGGTGAGTTTGCCAGGTTTTAAGAGAATGTTGTCTGCAATACCGATTTTTCCGATGTCATGCATGGGAGCGGCCATCATTAAATCGTCAGCGGACTCTTCACAAAAGCCGTAGGCCAAGGCGATGACTTTCGAGTAGCGGCTCATGCGCTGTACATGCATGCCGGTCTCGTTGTCTTTGTATTCGGCGGCGCGGCCAAGTCGCTGTATTAGGTCGATGTGGGTGATGAGCAGTTCGTCGGATCGGATCAAGGATAAATGGGTTTTGACCCTAGCCAATACCACCGCAGGGACGATGGGTTTAATAATGTAATCAACGGCGCCTATTTCAAAGCCCTTGGCTTCATCAATGCTGTCTTTGAGGGCGGTGACAAAAATCACGGGAATATGAGCGGTGGCGGGGTTTTGTTTGAGTCGCTCACAGACTTCTAATCCGGTCATTTGTGGCATCATGATGTCTAGCAATATCAGGTCAACGGATTCTTTTTCGACCAAGGCCAATGCGTCTTGACCTGAGCGAGCGAAAGACAGGCGATAGTGAGCCGTTTGTAGAACTTGCCGCAAGACCCTTAAATTGGTGGGTTCATCATCAACCAATAGAATGCGAGGCGCGGGTTTGTTGCCGATTCTCATTCACTGATCTCCTGTTGAGTCGTTTGTTTTGAGTTGTTTGTTTTGAGTTGATGAGTTAAGTCGTTGAGTTGCTCGATAGCAAGGTTAAAGTTGAAATCTGCAATGGCTTCGCCGATGTCGATTGCTTGTTTTTTCATCTCGCTTGGTACATGCCTAATCAATTGTTGTATTGTTTCATCGTTAATTTCCCCTAAGCTGGCTGAGGTAATGAGTGCGTCGATTAGCGGTGGCAATTCCACCTTGTTGAGTGGTGTCGAGGGCGCCTCGGCTGTTTCGGCGTCGGTGGCATGGGTTTGCATTAAAGTCGCAAGCTCCTCTGAAAAACAATCTAATAAGGGTCGCAGTGCTTGAATATTGGCTTGGCATTGTTCTGCGTCTTCCGCGCTGGCGGCCATTTCTATGGCGGCCATTGTGTTCGATATGGAGAGTAAAGCCAGATTCCCTGAGGTGCCTTTGATCGCGTGGGCCAGTAGTCCGATCTGTTGGTATTCGTGAGTCAATACATGCTTTGTTAAGACATCGACTAGGTTGACATTTGTGGTCAAAAATTTGGCCATTTCAGACAGATAAACCGCCAAGTCACGCCACAATAATAGGCCTTTTTCAAGGTGGATTTGTGTGTGCTTTTGTCGTGACTGAGGCGATTTTAAGCGTGACTGTTTTAAGTGCGACGGCGGTAAACTGTGTAAATCTGGCGTTTCGTCATGTGTTAAGTGATCTTGCGTTAAATGATTTTGAGCAACATTATTCGATGTTTCAGTCAATACTCGAGCCATTTCGGCGGTTAAATTATGCAGATCGATCGGTTTGTTAGCAAAGCCGTCCATGCCCGCTTGTTGGGCGTCGCGCTTGTCTTCTATTAATACGTTAGCGGTGAGGGCGATGATAGGAGTGTGCGACAGTTGCTTTTCTTTTTCATACTGGCGAATGATTTGGGTCGCCATTAAACCGTCCATTTTGGGCATTTGAATGTCCATTAGAATTAAATCAGGCTGTATAGACTTAAATTGCTCAACCGCTTCTAAGCCGTCTTTGGCGACAAAGATGGCATGGCCGTGACGTTTTAATAATAAAGTGAGCAAGGTAAGGTTTTGCTCAATGTCGTCTGCGATGAGTATTTTCTTGGGTTTAATGATCGTCAGTTGTGGCGTTGCAGTGTCAACGGGTAAATCGGATTCGATAAGGGGAAGATCAAAATAAAAATCACTGCCAATGCCGAGCTCACTACTGACCTGAATGTCTCCGCCCATGAGTGTCACCAATTGCTTGGAAATACTGGTTCCCAATCCTGTGCCACCAAAGCGACGGCTCATGGACGCATCGGCTTGGGTAAAGGGGTCGAAGATATGCGTTAGGCGCTCCTCGGCGATGCCGATCCCCGTGTCTTTTACCGCAAAGCGTAAGTGCTCGTTGTCTTGCTTGGTAATGGTGAGAGTCACGCTGCCTTGCTCGGTAAACTTGATGGCGTTGCCCAAAATATTCATTAACACTTGACGAATTCGGTCTTCCGCCCCCCAGTAAGAAGTGGCCACGTTTTGTGCGATGTGAAAATGCAGAGCCAAGCCTTTATTTCTGGCTTGCAGCCATAATGTTGAGATAACAGTATCGACCATGTTGCTGAGCATAAAGGGTTGTATGTCGAGTTCTAGTTTGTTTTTTTCTAATTTGGCGCTGTCTAGTATGTCGTTGAGAAGGTGCAGTAATGAACGTGCAGATTTACTGATGGTGGCTAAATGCTTTTTGTTTTCATCTGTGGTGTCTGATTCTAATAAAATATCAGAAAAGCCAATAATGGCGTTCATTGGGGTGCGTATTTCGTGGCTCATATTGGCTAAAAATGACGCTTTGCTTTCGGCTGATGCCTCGGCTTTGGCTTTGGCTAGGCGCAGTTCATCTTCTATTTTTACGCGTTGCGAGATGTCTAGAATGACCCCGTCAATCCATTCCGGCTCGCCCTGTTCGTTATAAATGACAGAGCCATTTTCGAGCACCCAAACAGAGTGGCCATTTTTGTGTGTTAGGCGATATTCTATCTTGTAGGTGTTGTGCTCTTTGGTGGCTTCCTTGACGGTGTGGGCCGCCTTGTCTTTGTCTTCTGGGTGGATCATTTTGCCAAAAGAAATCCTATTGTTATAGAAGTCTTCAGTGGTCCAACCGGCGACATCGTAAATGGCATCGCTGACAAATAGCGTTGTCCATTCGTCGTCCATTAAACAGCGAAAGGAGGCGCCGGGAATGTTTTTGATCAGCGAGCTGAGTTGTTTTTCGCTGGCTTTGATGGCTTTTTCCATGGTTTTTCTGGCTGAAATATCACTAATAAAGCCAACAAATAATGTCTCACTGCCCGGAATGTCTACCAAACCGACGCCAAGGCGAATCGGGAACACCTTGCCGTTCTTGTTGACTGCTTCAATTTCGTACTCTGCGCCGGAAAAAGTCACTTCGTTGGTGTTACGAAAGTGCGTTAAGGCGGTGTTAAATGCCTCAGCATGATGAGTGGGAAATAACAGGTGAAAAGAGCGGCCAATAATGTCTTTTTCTGACCAGCCAAATAGGGTTTCTGCGGCTTTATTAAACGCCTTGATCATGCCATTGCTGTCAATGCTGATAATGGCGTCAATAGCGGTGTCTAAGGTGGTTTTTAGGCGTATTTCGCTGGCGGTTTTTTCTTGCAGTAGTTGCCTGTAACGCAGTTGAGAGGCGATGTTAGCGGCCAAAATAGACAGTAATAAAGTGATGGTCGCGACCACAAACGAGAAGTAACCATTAGAGCGATCGCCAAGGTCGGCCATGTGGGTATGGCCATCGGAAATAAAGCGCGCTCCCGCCATGCCAGCATAGTGCATTCCTGAAATCGCCATACCCATGATCAACGCGCTGATGCTGTTGATCCATATTTGGCTGAGTCCTAAGGATAATCTTTTGACATAGTAATGGGTCGACAGAGCGATTGAGGCGAGCACCACGGCAATGACGAGAGACAGCACAAACCAGACAGGGTCATAGCGTAAATCAACACTCATTTGCATGGCGGCCATACCAATATAGTGCATAGCGCCAATGCCTGAGCCAACTAACACACCGCCTACCAACAGTTCCCAAAGCGTTAGGTTTGGCTTAATCAGTCGCTTTAGCGTGATGTAAGACGCCACAATGCTGGGCAGCAGAGATAACGCCGTTAACAAGGGGTCATAGGAAATCGCATGACCCATGTTGAATGCCAGCATGCCGACAAAGTGCATACTCCAAATACCGCCCGCCATGATAAAAGAGCCGGACACCAAGGCGATGTTCTTGTATTTTTCGATCACAATGTGCTGTGCGATGGAGGCAAAATGTAAGGCGAAAAAAGACGCGGCGACGGCTAATGACACAGAAAGGGCAACTAATAAAATGTTGTAATGGCCCATTGCAAGATGACTTGGGTCGACTTGTGTAACAAAAAAATGATTAAGCCATTGCATTAATTGTACTTCTACCTTTTCTATGGAGAACCAGCATGGTGTCTTTTATGTAGGCTATGGTAACACCTTCAATTTGTGGCGACATCCTCAGGCGTAAAGCTAACGGTTTTTATGCGTTTTTTATACTAAAAAGGCCTATTTTCAAAAAAATATTGACTCAACTGCTGATTATTTCGACTATGAAACGACAGGGTTTTATTGGCGCCAGTATGCCAAGTGAATAATAACCTCCCACATAATCTTCTGACAAAATGAGCAATAACATGTATCTAGGTCTTGATCTTGGAACCTCTGGTTTAAAAGGTGTGGTAATTGACGACAAGGGCAGCGTGGTGGCGCAAGCGTCTGCTCCGTTAACCGTGAACAGCCCTCAAGCAACGTGGTCCGAGCAAGATCCTGAATCCTGGTGGCAAGCTTGTCTTGAGGTGATTGAGTTGCTACATCAGCGTCTTGATTTGAGCAAAGTCAAAGCCATTGGCCTGTCAGGGCAAATGCACGGCGCGACGTTATTAGATCAAAATGGACAGGTGTTACGTCCCTGTATTCTGTGGAACGATGGTCGAAGCCAAGCCCAGTGTGAAGCCTTGATGACGCAATTTCCTGAGCTTATTGAGCGTTCAGGTAATCTTTTTATGCCGGGATTCACCGCCCCCAAAATACGTTGGGTACAAGACAACGAAGCAGACATTTTTGCTAAGTTGGCGTTTGTGTTGCTGCCTAAAGACTATTTGGCCTATCGACTCACTGGCACCATGTCATCGGATTGCTCCGATGCGGCGGGAACATTGTGGTTAAACCCTCAAACTCGTCAATGGGATGATGCGTTGTTGGCCGCAACAGGGTTAACACAAGCCAATATGCCAACGCTTTACGAAGGGTGTGATCTGGTTGGTGAGTTGTCCCCAGAAGTTGCACAGGCGTTGTCTTTGCCGGTGTTACCCTTAGTGGCAGGCGCGGGTGATAACGCCGCCGGCGCAGTGGGCATGGGCGTTACCAACCCAAATCAAGGGTTTATTTCACTGGGTACCTCGGGTGTGTATTTCACGGTGAGCGAATCTCACAAAGCAAACCCAGAAAATACCGTGCATGCGTTTTGCCATGCGTTGCCGAATCGTTGGCACCAAATGGGCGTGACATTAAGCGCGGCGAACTCTCTTGCTTGGTTTGCTAAATTAGTCGGTCAATCGGTCGCGGAACTCTTAGAGGCGCTCGATGATTGCCCTGATCATACGACGCGGGTGTTGTTTTTGCCTTATTTAAGTGGCGAACGGACGCCTCATAATGACCCTTTGGCAAATGGTCAGTTTGTTGGGTTAAGCAATACGACTCGTGTTGAGGACATGACTTTGGCGGTATTAGAGGGTGTGGCTTTCTCTTTATTGGATTGCCAAAATGCGTTGGATAGCGCGGGAAGCAGGGTGGAAGAGTTGTCTTTGATTGGCGGTGGCGCACGTTCTGCGTTATGGCGTCAAATTATCGCCAATGTGCTAAATAAGCGTCTTATTTACCGTGATGGTGGCGATGTGGGGCCTGGGCTAGGAGCCGCCCGTTTAGCGTTATTGGGCGAACAACAGCGTCAGGGAAAAGCGATTGAGGCTTTAATTGCAGAATATTGCACCATGCCAGATGCCTTGGCGGTTCATCAGCCAGAGGCCGCCACACAAGCTTATTACCAGCACAAATACGCGCTTTATCAATCACTGTATCAGGCGACAAAAGACTTAAACGATAAATTGGCACAGTCGTCTTGGTAGCACTAAAAAACGGCTATTGGATGAGGGCACTAGTGCGCGGTGGTGCCTTCGATATGAATATTGCTTTGTGTCCGAAAATCTCTAGGGGTGACGCCTTTGAGTTCATGGAAGCGGCGGTTAAAGTTAGCCACATTGTTAAAGCCGACTTGAAAGCAGATCGTGGCGATTTGCTGGTCGGTTTCGGTGAGCAAACTGCAGGCTCGGCTAATGCGGACGCGATTCACAAATTCAATAAAACGATTGCCTGTGGCTTTTTTAAAAAAACGTGAAAAGTGGCTATCCGACATGCCAATCAAGCTTGCCACGCTAGAAAGCGTAATGTCTTGGCTGTAGTTCTGTGACACGTAATCGACAACCGTGTTGATTTTGCGCTGTAATGTCTCGTTTGATTTTAAATCAATCTGTACCGTAGACAGCAAACGATAACTTCGGCTTTGGGCCAGCTTTTGCAGTAGCGGAAGTGAAATAATCAACCTTGATAAGCCGCTTGAATCCCGTACTTTTTGGAAAATATCGGCTAGGTATTGATGGTTTAAATCGAAAAACTCAATACCGGATTTTGCTCTAGCAAGCATGGGTAAAATTTCGGCCAATTCTGGAATGATCTTCATACCATTGGAAAAAGACTCGTGGTCAAACCGTATCACCATGTCTCTTAGCGGGATATCTTCTTGATCGTTTTGGCAAATCCAATTATGTGGCAGCCGAGGGCCGGTTAAGATCAATTGACCTGGTGCGTAATTACCAATGTAGTCGCCGACAAACACTTTTCCGGACGTTGCCACGATAAAGTGCAATTCATAGTCGTCGTGGGCATGCCAGCGAATAAGATCGCTTGGATGACCGTGCTCTAAATAACGAATGGTTTCATTGTCTTCGACAATTTCGTATTCGGGGGTGATGCGTTTGACGGTATTTAGCATAATTTTCTCGCTCAAGCCGTATTTTTTGGCGCTTATAATGTCACCATTTTTGCCATGTATTTATTATGGATAACCGCTTCAAGAAGGCAAGGCTTGCCGCCTTGTCTGCTTGAAGCTGATTGTCGCTATCTAAGCATACATACATCTAAACTATCTAAGCATACATATATCTAAGCATACATATATCTAAGCATACATATATCTAAGCATACATATATCTAAGCATACGTTGCCATATTGGTTTGAATGGCGCTCGTGAGCTGTGTCACAAAATCTGGGTATTCTGTTGGCAGATTGCCCCACAAAAAACGATCGGTGACAAAAGCCTGAATCCCCGCATCATCATTACTGAATGCGGCCAGTGAGGCTTTGTTTGGCTCATGATAAGGCGTGCTAAGCTTGCCTTGATCCGATAGCTGTATAAAGGTGAACCAGCTGGCAATGCCTTGAATGGTTTTGCTAGGTGTCCGGCCTTTTTTATAGCAGCCTTCTAAGGTTGGAAACACAAATATTGGGAATTTAGCGTAGCCATCGGTGCAAATCCGTTCGATGGTGTCGCCAATGTTGGCGTTACTAAAGCGTTGTGCGATGACTTCGAAATACGCGGGTAGATCCACCACAGAATCACCGATAGCAGGAATCGAATCTTGCAAGATAAAGTCGGTGAAATACTGCTTTAATGCGTTATCGCGCATGGCTTCATCAAAATAGGTGAGCCCTTTTAACGCCGCTTGGTAGGTAACACAAGTGTGGCCTGCGTTTAGGATGCGAATTTTGGCTTCTTCAAAGGGGTCGACTTTATCGACAAACTGCACGCCAACCAGATCAAGAGCGGGTTTTTGCCCTGCAAAATTGTCTTCTACTACCCATTGAATAAAATCTTCGCCCATCACGGTCATTTCATCATCAATACCAAAGCGAGTGCGCACATCGTCAACGTGTTGTTGGCTGGGTTTTGGTGTGATTCTGTCTACCATTGAGCAAGGAAAAGAAACATGCTGCTCAACCCATTTGATTAAGGCTTCATCTTGCTTGGCGGCCAAAAATTGCAGCAGCCCGGTGTTTAGCAATTCGCCGTTATGGCGCAGGTTGTCACAGCATAAAAGGGTGATTTTTGCATTGGATACTTGGCTGCGCTGCTTTAGACCTGCGTATAAAAAGGCGTAAAGCGTGTTACGACTCCCTTCCACATCCGCTTTAATAGCAGGGTGTTCAAGCATTAAACGACGGTTTTCGTCCAGATAGTAGCCGCCTTCAGTGACCGTTGATGTCACCAGCTGGGTACGTTCATCCGCCATCAGCGCATCGACTGCTTCGGGCGTTTGGGCGCCGTCAATTTGTTGTACGATAGAACGAATGTGCTCGTAGTGCGTTTCGCCATCAGCCGCCATGGTTTTTAGGACGTATTCGCCTTGCTGTTGCATGAAGCGAGTAAAATGCTGGCTATCTTGTGGTCGTATATTGACGCCCGTAATGCCCCAATGACGCTGTGTGTCGTGGCTTAAAAGTCGGTCAAAATACACGGCTTGATGAGCGCGATGAAACGCACCAACACCCAAATGAATGACGCCAGCTTGAATGGTGTTTTTGTTGTAATCCTGTACAGACAGCTGTTCACTGTTTAACGAGGCGTGTAAATAGTTGCTCATGCTAGGCTTCCTCTGGAATAACGGAAATGACACGATCATTCTCGTTGAATAAAATGACTTCGGAAGTATCAATTTGGATGCTGACTTCTTGTCCGTCTTTAAGCTCTGTTCGAGCGGGTGCCTTGATGATAATGGTTTGATCATTAGACAACTGCAGGTGTGCGTAAGCTTCGGAGCCTAAATGCTCGACTAATTCAATCCGACCTGTAAGGTCGCCGCCGTCTTTTACAAGCGTCATGTGTTCAGGGCGAATGCCGACAATAACGGACTCAGGCAATGGGCCTTTTAAGCGATTCGCGGGGAACAAGATGGATTGCCCGAGCAGGTCGATGGCAAAGTTATCTTCTTGGCGAACAATTTTATTGGCCTTAATAAGGTTCATTTTTGGCGTACCAATAAACTCTGCGACAAAGCGGTTATTAGGCTGACGATAAAGCTCTAATGGCGTGCCGACTTGTTCTATTTGACCGGCGTTCAAAATTACCACGCGGTCCGCCAAGGTCATGGCTTCTACTTGATCGTGGGTCACGTAAATCATCGTGGTGCCCAGTTTTTTGTGCAGGCGAGCCAGCTCTAAACGCATCTGTACGCGCAGCGCCGCGTCCAAGTTGGACAGCGGTTCATCGAACAAGAAGACTTTAGGTTGACGCACAATCGCGCGGCCAATGGCGACGCGTTGACGTTGGCCACCGGACAGCTCTTTTGGCTTACGCTCTAATAACTCATCCAGCTGCAAGGAAGCCGAGACGGAACGCACTTTCTCTTTGATCTCTGCATCCGACACCTTCGCAAGGCGCAGCGCAAAAGACAGGTTGTCCGCCACCGTCATGTGTGGATACAAGGCATAAGATTGGAACACCATCGCCAGATCGCGCTTTGACGACGCAAGCTCGGTGATTTCTCTGCCATCTAGGTCAATGCTACCGCCAGTGCTGGATTCAAGCCCGGCAATGGTGCGTAACAAGGTGGATTTACCGCAGCCAGAAGGCCCAACAAACACCACAAATTCCCCTTCGGTAATGGTGAGGTTGATACCGCGAAGGGCGTGATAATTGTCGTAATGTTTTTGTAGATCTGTAATCGTTAAATAAGACATAAAAATTTCCTAATAATTATTTTACGGCGCCGAAAGTCAGGCCTTGTACTAGTTGCTTTTGACAGAACCAACCGAAAATAACGATTGGTGCGCAAGCCAGCGTGGAGGCGGCGGATAATTTTGCCCAGAATAAACCTTCAGGGCTGGAGTAAGAGGCGATCATCGCGGTTAATGGTGCGGCGTCGGAGGCGGTTAGGTTCAATGACCAAAAGGCTTCATTCCAGCACAACACGATAGACAAAAGAGCCGTTGATGAAATGGCGCCAACCGACAGTGGCAGCACGACTTTAACCACTTCGTCCCACGGGGTTGCACCGTCCATTCTGGCGGCTTCGAGGATTTCTTTTGGTAAGTCTTTGAAGTAGGAAAACAGCATCCAGACAATAATAGGCAGATTCATCAGGGTGAAAATGATCACCAATGCCGTTTTGGAATCCAACAGCCCATAATCGCGACATAAAATGTAAATCGGCACCAAGACGCCAACTGCGGGCAACATTTTGGTCGAGAGCATCCACAACAAAATGTCCTTGGTGCGTTTACCAGGGAAAAAGGCCATGGAGTACGCCGCCGGAATGGCAATGATCAAGGCAATAATGGTGGAACCAAATGAGGTCACCACCGAGTTCCAAGCATGATGAAGGTAATCACTGCGTTCTTGAACGACTTTAAAGTTGTCTAAAGTCGGTTCAAAAAACAGCTGTGGCGGCACCGAGATGGCTTGCAGTTCAGTTTTAAAGGAGGTGATAAACATCCAGAAAATAGGAAAAAATAGCACCAATGCCACTGTCCAAGCGAATAAGCCAGTCAGAATGATTTTGAGTTTGCGTTGTTGATTAAGAGTCATCGTATTCACCTCACACCGTTAGGTTTTTGCCAACGGCACGAATTAAGAAAAAGGCCACAATATTGGCGAGTATGACCGCAAATAAACCGCCTGCTGAAGCGACACCAACGTCATATTGGAGAAGCGCTTGGTTGTATATCAGATAGGCTAAGTTGGTACTGTCGTAACCCGGGCCACCACCAGTCGAGACAAAAATCTCTGCGAACACGGCCAATAGAAAGATGGTTTCTATCATGATTACTACGGCAATAGGACGCGCAAGGTGAGGAATGGTTAGATAGCGGAAAATATGCCAACCGGTCGCGCCGTCCATTTGAGCGGCTTCTTTTTGTTCGGTGTCTTGGGATTGCAGTGCGGTGACAAACACCAGAATGGCAAAGGGAAGCCATTGCCAACTGACCATAATGATGACGGACATTAAGGGGTAGCTGGACAGCCAGTCGATGGGCTCCAGTCCTAAGGATTGCGATATCCAAGCGAAAATCCCATAAACCGGGTTCATCATCATGTTTTTCCAGATCAAGGCGTTGACCGTGGGCATGATAAAGAAAGGCGAGATAAGCAACACACGAACGATGCCTTGTCCGAAAAAAGGCTTATCAATTAAGGCGGACAGCATGACGCCTAACACAACGGTGATGATCAACACGGACAGCAGCAGTATGAGCGTATTGGACACCGCAGGGATAAAGCCTGGGTCGGTGATGAAGAACTCAAAATTCATCCAGCCGACGAAGTTATTTTGGCCTGGGTACAGCAGGTTGTACCGTATGGTGGAAAAATAAATGGTCATGGATAACGGAATAATCATCCAAACCAAAAGCATGATGACGGATGGCGCCATTAATAAGCGAGTGATTGAGCGCTTCATGATGTGTTTCTCTTATTATAAGCAGGGTTTTGCTCTTGGTAGAGCGGATCAAAAGTAAGAAATAGGGCGGTTAGCCCTATTTCTTGATCAAGCTTGGGGGTTAGTAATAACCGGCTTGACGCATTTGACGATCTGCTGAAACATTGGCAGATTTCAACGCTTGATCGACGGTCATGGAACCCGCCAATGCCCCTGAAATCATTTGCCCAGTCGTGGTACCAATCGCCTGAAACTCAGGAATAGCAGCGAATTGAACCCCAACATAGGGCGATGGTTTCAGTGTGCTGTCGGTTGGGTCCGCAGAGTTAATGGCTTTTAACTCAGCATCGGCAAAGACAGCGGCTTGTTGAAATTTAGGATTGGCATAAGTGCTGGCTCGTGTTCCAGTGGGTACTGCCGCCCAACCATTATTTTGACCAACCAATTGGATGTATTCTTTAGAGGTTGCCCAACGAACGAATTTTTGCGCTGCTTCTGCGTTTTTCGTTGCTGCTGGTATGCCCAGTGCCCATGCCCAAAGCCAGTTCGCGCCTTTCTCTGTTACAGAGTAAGGAGACTGGGCAAAGCCTACTTGGTCAGCCACTTTACTTTGCTTAGGATCGGTGACAAAAGACGCTGCGATAGTGGCGTCAATCCACATGCCGCATTTGCCTTCGTTAAACAAGGCTAGGTTTTCATTAAAACCATTACTGCTAGCGCCTGGAGGTCCATATTTGCTAAGTAAATCGACGTAGAAGTTCACTGCATTTTTCCACTCAGCTGTTTCCAATTGAGGCTTCCAGCTTTCATCAAACCAGCGAGCGCCAAAAGAGTTTGCCATGGCTGTCATAAAAGCCATGTTGTCACCCCAGCCAGCTTTGCCGCGTAAGCAAATACCGTAAATGCCTTTTTCAGGGTTGTTTACGGCAGCAGCGACATCGCGAATGTGCTCCCAGCTGTCTCTGTCATTGATTTCCATGCCTGCGGCTTTGACTAGGTCTTTGCGGTACATGACCATGGAGCTTTCACCATAAAATGGTGCTGCATACATAGTGCCTTCGTAAGATAGGCCGCCACGAATGGATGGCAAAATATCATTTACATCGAAGTTACCGCTAGTATCGATTGCTTGTAACCAGCCGCGCTCACCCCAGATAGGTGTTTCGTACATGCCGATTGTCATAACGTCATAAAGACCGCTTTTATTAGCGATGTCTTGAGTGACGTTTTGGCGAAGTGTATTCTCTTCGAGGGTAACCCATTTTACTTTTATATCAGGGTTGGCTTTTTCAAATGCGGGTGTGAGTTTTTGCATTTCAATCATGTGGCCGTTGTTTACGGTGGCCACGGTGATTTGAGTTGCTGCGAAGGTGCTAACGGCGGTCATCGCCGCTGTCATGGATACCGCATAAGTTAGGGTATTTTTGGTAAGGCGTTTCATAGGTTTCCCCCAGTTTGGAGTTTCTTTGTTTTTATAGTCGTACCTAATTCTTGATAATCGTTTATCAAGTGATCAATAATATAGGCTATGTCATAATTGACCTGTTAATACATAAATAGCCAATAAATGTACTATTTTGCTTCATTATTCACTTATTGTTAAAATTTGAGTCAATATAATATTCTTTTGAGCTGGCTGTTCGGTCCCTATCTCTTTGTCTATTAAGGTTTTGCATGATAAATGTCATGCTATGAGGCGAAGCCGTTTTCGTGTTTTTTATTTAAATGGTTATAATATCGGCATTCTATTTTAAGGGTAATATCATGATCGAAACCAAAGAATCGCTTAGTTTCAAGCGTCTTAAAATGCAGTGCCGTCGTGGCATGTTGGAGCTTGATGTTCTGCTAGAGCCTTTTTTAGCCGATGTGTATTTAACGTTGGATGAGGAGGACAAGCTGCGTTTCGCTCGTTTACTGACCTGTGAAGACCAAGATCTCTTCCCATGGTTTATGCAAAGAGAAGTGCCGGAAGATCCGAATCATGCGCGTATTGTTGACCTTATAGTGTCTCGTGTTCAGCCTGAAAACTACCGAGCTTAAAGGCTCGCGGATTGGCCTAGCGTTGTGGCTGGTGACGGCCATAGCGTATGCCGCTCTGTTGCGTTTGTACTGGGTGCCGGTTGATTGGCAGGCATTATTTTATGCGCTGGCGTGCGCGAGTGGCGTATGGCTAGTGTGGTTTGTTCGTCGGACGAGTCGGCGTATTGGTATTGATGATCAAGGCGCCTTTTTATTTGAGCGAGGGGCTTATAAAAGGCTGGTTTTTATTCGCGCGAATGATTTTCAGCTAATTGCCCGAGTGGATCAAGGCGACCGTTTTTGGGCGCAATGCTGGCCGGTTTTTCGGGTGATTTATCGTGACAGTGTCGACGCCAACCAATATCAAATATTGCGTTCTTTTGCGGCACAACAGATTGTGTTGCGCCGCAGTGAAAGGCCTAAAAAAACACGCTAGGGCTTGTTTGCATTACGTGCTTATGTCTTTTGTGTGGCTGTTCTTGCGTTCAATAGAATGGGCGTTAAATAGAGTGGGCGTTAATATGGTTGGCGATGTGGCGGCTAACTTGTCTGGGTAGTCTAAGGTAAAGTGCAAGCCACGACTTTCTTTTCGGGACATGGCTGAACGTATGATTAGGTCGGCGACAACGGCAAGGTTGCGCAGCTCTAATAAATCATTGGACACCTTGTAATTGCTATAAAACTCGTGAATTTCGGACAATAACAAGTCGACTCTATGCTTGGCTCTTAGTAGTCGTTTATCGGTTCTAACGATGCCCACATAATCCCACATAAAGCGTCGTAATTCTTGCCAGTTATGGGTAATCACCACGTCTTCATCTGAGTTGGTGACCTTGCTTTCATCCCAATCAGGAATGACGACATCATTGGCTAAAGCATGGTTTTGGGTGATGTGCTGTGCGGCTGAGCGAGCAAATACAATGCATTCCAATAGCGAATTACTGGCTAATCGGTTGGCGCCGTGTAAGCCGGTGTAAGAGGTTTCGCCAATGGCGTAGAGGTTGTCAATATCGGTGGCGCTGTGTTGGTTGACGACCACGCCGCCGCAAGTATAGTGCGCTGCAGGCACCACAGGAATGGGGCCTTTGGTCATGTCATGGCCATATTCTAGGCAACGTTTGTAAATGGTTGGAAAGTGCTCTTTGATAAACTCAGGGTCTTTGTGGGAGATATCGAGCAGCACATGGTGAACACCAAGGCGTTTCATTTCATGGTCGATGGCGCGCGCCACGATGTCCCGTGGGGCTAATTCTTCTCTCTTATCAAATTTGGACATAAAACGGGTGCCATCGGGCAATAAAAGCTTGCCGCCTTCCCCACGCACCGCTTCGGATATTAAAAAGGTTTTGGCTTTGGCGTCGTATAAGCACGTCGGGTGGAATTGATTAAACTCCATGTTGGCCACTCGACAACCGGCTCGCCACGCCATGGCAATACCATCGCCAGACGCTGTGTCTGGATTGCTGGTGTAAAGGTATACCTTGCTGCTGCCACCGCAAGCGAGTGAAATGAAGCGACCATGGAAAACTTCGATCACGTCGTCATCTAGATTCAGGGCGTACACACCGACGGCACGATTGGGGCCAGCGAGGCCGAGCTTTTTCGTGGTGATAACATCTATGGCAACACGATCTGGGTAAAAGTCTATGTTAGGGTGGTTGGTGGCGTTTTTGATTAGGGTTTGTGAGATCGCCAAGCCTGTTGCGTCGGCGCTGTGAATGATGCGTCTGTGGCTGTGTCCGCCTTCTTTGGTTAAGTGGTATTCTTCGCTTTCACCGTAGCGCGTAAAAGGAACGCCTTGGGAAATTAGCCAGTCGATGCTTTCTTTGGAACGTTCAACCGTAAACCTGATGGCATCTGGATCACCCAACTCAGCGCCGGCGTCTATGGTGTCGTTAATATGTGAGTCGATAGTGTCTTTGTCCGACAGCACCGCCGCGACGCCACCTTGGGCGTAAAGTGTCGACCCTTCACGGATGTCCGCCTTGGTTAAAATGGCGACGCGATGATGGTCCGCAAGCTCTAGGGCAAGTGTTAGCCCAGCAGCGCCTGCGCCAATAATAACGATGTCGTGTTTATAGTGTCGGCTCATTGTATTGATCTAATTCGTGTCTAAAGAATTAATGTTACTATTGTTGCCAATAAATAGTGAATACTTTCTGATGCCCCATTTTGAATATTCATCAGATTTCTATTTTATGTTGGGTGTGTTTTCTTCAAATTGATAAGATGATGGGAACTCACCCAGAGGGTTGTTGTCTTCTCTTGTAATAAGCAAGGGCACAGACAAATAAGGTTTAACATGAGGTGCCTATGCAGCACGAAACGTCTTCTGATCAGGCGTTAGTCGAAAGAGTACAGCAAGGTGACAAACGAGCATTTGATCTTTTAGTGATCAAATATCAATACAAAGTCATCGGTTTAATTGGACGTTATGTACAAGATAGAGGTGAAGCACTGGATGTTGCGCAGGAAAGTTTTATTAAGGCGTACCGTGCAATAGGAAGTTTTCGCGGAGACAGCGCGTTTTACACTTGGTTGTATCGTATCGCGGTGAACACGGCGAAGAATTATTTAGTGAGTCGTTCCCGTCGCCCTCCTGAATCAGACGTTGAATTAGATAATGAAGAAGCATCTGGTGTTTATGAGTTATTAACCGACATTGATACTCCAGAAGCAAATTTAAACACAGAGCGTCTTGAGGCCGCGATTAATCATGCCATTCAGCATTTGCCAGAAGAATTACGTGGCGCGCTGACATTACGTGAGTTTGACGGTCTGAGCTATGAAGATATTGCATTGATCATGGAGTGTCCGGTGGGGACGGTTCGATCAAGAATTTTTCGTGCGAGAGAGGCAGTGGAAAAACACATACGTCCTTTGATGGATGGGGGAGAGTAATCATGGCGGCAAAAAATGATAACCTTTATGATCTGCGCGCGAGTTTGTCGGCAATGTTCGATGGCGAAGCAACAGAACACGATATTAACGGCTTGCTAACAGCAGACTCGGCTGAATTGGCTCAACAGTCGCTGAGTTTGCATTTAATCCAGCAGACACTTCATAAAGACTCAGAAGTGTCGATTGGCCTTCAAGACAATTTGCTACAGCGTATACAAGCACAGCTCAGTGCCGATGAGTTGGGCATGCCTGTATCCGGGGAGAAAGCTCATTCCGTTATTAGGCAAGAGCGCTTTGAATCGCGAGACAAGGTTGTATCGTTGAGTTTGCCGGTTTTGTTGGACAAAATGTCTGACGAGACGCCTCGAAGCTCGTGGAAAACGGTGTTTTCTAGTTTGGCGGTGGCGGCCAGCGTGACCTTTGTGGTTATTTTGGGCGGTAATGAGCTGTTTTCTCTTGATGGTAATGTGTCGGCAGAGCAAGTAACCGCAGCAGTGCCGAATGGCATGGTGACGCCTTTAGAGGTTGCGCCGCTGGCGTCTTTAAACAGTGATGCGCTGCAAATAGACAATACTAGGTTGCAGAATTACCTTCGCCAACATGCGGAGCAAGCGACGATGACGGTAGGTCAAGGTATGATCCCTATGGCGAGAGTCGTCAGTTATCCCATGAAAGAGTAAGTTATGAGATTGTTTTTGCGGTTGCGTATTCCCATCATGATATTCAGTCTAGTGCTCTCTAATTTAGTGCTTTCTAGTGCGGTGTTTGCCTCATCGTCGACATTGGATGCGCTGCAATTACTGAGAAGCATGACTCAGTCGTTTTCGACCCTAAGTTATGAGGGGGTGTTTGTTCATTCGGAAGCGACGAATATGAACAGCATGCGAGTTCGTCACGACTTGATGAAGGGCGTGGAATACGAAAGTTTAGTGAATTTAGATGGCGACAAAATTGAGATTTTACGCATTGACGATAAAATTATCTGCGTGTATCCCAATGCTCTGGTTGCGAATATGCGCACGCCATTGGTGCCGCCATTCAAACGTTTTAAAAGTGTGGAAAGCGACTATCTTACCAAGGGGTATGAGATGGTGGTGGACCCTAATACGAGCCGTATTGCTGGGCGTGACGTGGTGTCGGTAAGGCTGATACCAAAAGATAATTACCGCTATGGGCATCAGTTTTGGCTTGATGAAAAAAACCACTTTCTTTTGAAACATGACATGATGAAAGTCGATGGGCAATTATTGGAAAGAATTCAATTCACCTCGGTGAATTTTTCTCCGAACTTGAAATATGAAGACTTTGTCCCAAAAGAAGGAAGTTATTCTGAATCGATAGTCGAAGTGCGGCCAAGGCGTATCAAAAATCTTTGGCAGTTTGATTGGTTACCAGAAGGCTTTTCGCTTGTTTGGCCAGAAGCGCGTTCTCTTAATCATGGCACCAGTATGCTGCTGTTATCGGACGGTATGACGACCATATCGGTGTTTATTGAACCCACTCGACAGGCGAAGCCGATGTCTATTTTGAGCATGGGGGCCACGATCGCTGGAGAGCGCAGTATTAAAGTAAAAGATCAATTGTATTTACTCACCATGGTGGGTGAAGTGCCCGACGTAACCATAGAAAAATTGATGACCGTATTTATGCCAAAGGGTGAATCATGATTGAAGAGTCGGGCAGAGTTTTGTCCATAGAGCAGGGCTTTGCTGACGTTGAAACGATCCGCACCAGCAGCTGCTCTTCTTGTCGTGCGCGCCATGGTTGTGGTCACCACGCGATTGCTCAGGTGTCATCCGCAAATAGAATGCGCATGCGCGCTATTGATCCATTATCGGTCGAGGTGGGGCAGCATGTGGTGGTCGGTATCCCAGAAGATACCTTGTTGCAAGCTTCGGTATGGATGTATCTGATTCCTTTGTTGGGGTTGCTTGGTGGCGCGGTTTTGCCTTCCTTGTGGAATGGCGATTCAGGTGTTGCTGTATTGCTGTCTATTGTCGGTTTTGCTGGTGGTTTATTATTGGCAAGAAATAAGTCTAAAAACGAAATAAATAATCTCGATTATTATCCCAAAATTTTACGAATTGAACACTCTCAGGATGATCACATCCCCGTTATGTTGACATCGTGAAGGTGGCATTGTCTTCACCTGGCACTGTAATGAACTTGGTATGTCTTATAAGGAGACCAAATCAATGAACAGATTGCTTAAACAAGCCAGCATGGTTGTCGTCAGTACCTTTATGATGGCGTCTATGCTTTCCCATGCCGCTGCACTCCCTGACTTTACCGAGTTGGTGGAAGAGGCCTCTCCTGCAGTGGTGAATATCAGTACGGAGCAAAAAATTGTCGCCAAAGCGGCGAATGAAAATCAACCACAGTTAGGTCCTAACAGCGAAGAGTTGAACGAGTTTTTCAAACACTTCTTTGGTCAGCAACCGTTCGGTCAGCAAGCGCCGCCACCACAAGGGCAGCGTAGCTCATTAGGGTCGGGTTTTATTGTTTCTCATGACGGCTATGTGTTGACCAATAATCATGTGATTGATGGCGCGGATGTGATTCACGTGCGCTTAAACGATCGTCGTGAATATGTGGCGACATTGGTTGGAACCGACCCTAGAACCGATCTTGCCTTGCTTAAAATTGAAGCCACTGATCTGCCTATTGTAAAAATGGCGGATTCCGACAAGCTCAAACCGGGTCAGTGGGTATTGGCGATTGGCTCCCCGTTTGGTTTTGACTATACGGTCACCGCGGGCATTGTAAGTGCGACCGGTCGAAACTTACCGTCAGACAATTATGTGCCGTTTATTCAAACGGACGTGGCGATTAACCCGGGTAATTCTGGTGGGCCATTGTTTAATTTAGACGGGGAAGTGGTGGGAATTAACTCACAAATTTATACGCGCTCGGGCGGTTTTATGGGCGTGTCTTTTGCGATTCCCTCTAAAGTGGCTATGTCGGTTGTTGAGCAGCTGAAGAAAGACGGTAAAGTGTCTAGGGCTTGGCTTGGGGTACTCATTCAGGATGTGAATAACGAGCTGGCCGAGTCGTTTGGGTTGGATCGTTCAAATGGTGCGCTGATTAGTCGTGTATTACCCGATTCACCTGCTGAAAAAGCGGGCTTGCAATCAGGCGATATTATTCTTGAGTTTAATGGTCAAAGCATCGCCCATTCCGGTGAATTGCCTTATGTTGTTGGGCAGATGAAAGCGGGTGATAAAGTAGACGCGACCGTGTATCGAGAGGGTAAAGAGCAGAACATTTCGGTGATGTTAGAAGCGCGTCCTAATGACTCGGAAACCTTGGCTCAATCACAGCAAGATCAAAGCCGCTTTGGTATGGTGGTGGGTGACTTACCTGCTGAAATAGCAAAACGTTTTGATATTGAAAGTGGGGTGATTATTGAGCAAATTATCGGTGGTGCCGCGGCACGTAATGGCTTGCAGCAAGGTGATGTGATTACCATGTTGAATGGCAAACCTATTGATAATGTAACGAGCTTTAATGAGGCCGCCAAAGCGGTTCCAAATGGTCGATCAGTGCCAATGCGAGTGATTCGACAAGGCTACCCAATGTTTATTCCTTTTAAAATTGTTGAATGATGCCAGATAGGTCATGAAAGCAAAATAAAACCCGCTGTGGCGGGTTTTATTTTGCTTAAAACTTGAAGATAAAGATTAGACATGTAACTATTTTGAGTCCGTCATACGGCAATGACGCAATATCATCTAGGCTGGACGCTCTATCAATGGGCAAACGAATCAATACAGCTAAGAGCTGTTTGGATAATTTGGATAATAAAGTCCCTAGAAAAACGTCTAGGAAAAAAGCGCCTAGAAGAAAAGATGAAAAGTGCTTAGAGAACGAAATATTCAGACAGCAACGCTAAACAACAATATAGGAAGGAGATTGGGTGGTGACGCAAGCAGTAGAAAAGGGGATTTGTTTTCGACTGGGAGGTGAGCGCTATATTCATCCTCTTTCGAGTGTAAAAGAGGTCCTTAGCTACCAGTCTCCAGCGCCTGTACCGGGTGCGGGTCTTGGGGTTGAGGGAATAATCGACGTGCGTGGTCATATGGTGACGGTATTGTATGGCACCCACCTATTGAATTTAAACCCTGATGAGTGTGAAGAAGAAGGGCATATTATTGTGCTGGATCTACCGGCTGGCTACTTTGGTATTCGAGTCGAAGGCGTGGAACGGGTGATGGATTTACCCGAGAATAACGACGATCATGGGCTAGAATATCGCGATAATGGCTGTATTCAGGGCACTATTCAGCATGATGATGAGCTTTATATTTTAGTGGAATTTAACGATTACTGCTCGGCATTAGATTAACGTTTGGCATTTTTTGTGCCGCTAGCGAGCCACAGAGAAATCTGTTATTGGCTCGCTAGCGGCGTTAAAAATATTTACAGTGACTTTCTAAAGTGACTCTCTAAAGTGACTCTCTAAAGTGACTCTCTAAAGTGACTTTCTAAAGTGACTTTCTAAAGTGATTCTCCAAAGTGACTTTCTAAAGCGACTTTCTAAAGTGATTTTGAAAACTAGAGTGACTTTGAAAATATCTTAGAGTTACGTTGATAGTTATACAGAGCCTGCTTTTTGGTTGGCAAGCTGGCTAGGGTGGTTTCGCTGAAACCTCTTTCAATAAACCAATGAGCGGTGCGTGTGGTCAGTAGAAAGAGAGTCGACAAATGTTGCTGTTTTGCCGACTGTTCAATGCCTTTTAACAGGCGCTCGCCACGGTTTGAGCCTCGATAGTCTGGTGAAACGGCTAAGCAAGCGACTTCTCCTGCGTATTCTTGCTCAAACGGATACAAGGCGGCGCAGGCGACAATCGCGCCGTCTCGTTCGATGACAATAAACCTGTCTATTTCGTTTTCCAGTAGTTCTCTTGAACGTCTGACAAGAATGCCTTTCTCTTCCAGTGGCGACAATAGGGCCATCATGCCGCCGACATCGTCAATGTGAGCGGGGCGCAGTTGCTCATAACTGTCTTCGTCTATCATGGTGCCAGAGCCTTCACGGGTGAAGAGTTCTCGCAATAGACCGCCATTCTCGTTGTATGAAATCAAATGTGCTCTTGGCACGCTCTGGCGAACGGCTTGTACGCAGGCATCTAACGCCGCATGGGTGATGCTTGACAGAGACTTTGCGTTAAGGATGATGTCCGCGTCCTTGGTTAATAACTCCGAGTAAAGTTCGCCATTTTCTTTAAAAATGCCTTCTTCTTCAGAAAAAATAACCAGCTTGTCGGCTTTTAGTTGAACCGCAGCTTGGATCGCGACGTCTTCGCTTTTTAAGTTAAAGACTTCGCCCGTGGGGGAAAAGCCGAGATGCGGTAGCAGCACCATGTTGTCGTCTTCGAGCAAACGAAAAATCGCTTCGGTGTCGATTCGGCGAACCTCACCTGAGTGACCATAATCAACGCCGTCTACCACGCCTAACGGTCTGGCTATGACGTAGTTACCGCTGCAAACCTTTAGTCGTGCACCGTCCATTGGCGTGTTTGAAAGCCCCATAGACAGTTGGGCTTCAAGTTGCACGCGCACCGCCGCTGAGGCTTGAATGACGTCAAGCAGCTGATCTTGTGGGGTAATGCGATAGTTGTCTTCAACACGACTGACAATGTGCTTGCTTTCCAGTATTCGGTTGATTTGTGGTCGCGCGCCTTGTACAAGAACGAGACGAATTCCCAGTGAGTCCAAGAGCGCAAGGTCATGGATAATGCTTGAAAAATGCGCACATTCAACGGCTTCCCCAGGAATGAGAATCACGAAAGTTTTCCCCCTATGAGCATTGATATAGGGAGATGAATGGCGGAACCAGTCCACATATTTTAGTTCTTCAGGCACGCTGATCCTCGTTTCTCTGTACGTTTGTTTGAAGGCAAAAGCGCTCGATTAAGCCGCGTATTACCTGTTGCATAGGTTTAATTTGATCTAATGCCATAAACTCATTGGGCTGGTGGGCCTGATCAATAGACCCAGGGCCAAGTATCAAGGTTTCCATTCCCATTTGATTTAGAAAAGAGCCCTCAGTTGCAAAAGCCACGGTACTGGCTTGGCGTTTCGTTAAGGCTTCACAGGCTTTTATGATATCCGATTCTACCGGAGTATAAAAAGACGGCACATCAGGGAATAAGCTATTTAACTGTATTATAGTGCCGGTTTTTTCTTCTATGGAAGGCAGAATGCCAGCAATCTCCGCCATTAATGCTTGGTTGCTCATGCCTGGCAGGGCTCTTAAATCAAATTCAAGCTCGCAGTGCCCACAAATTCGGTTTGGGTTATCGCCGCCGTGAATGCAACCAAAGTTCATGGTTGGGTAGTCTATGACAAAGCTGGCGTCGCGGTAGTTTTTTTTCAAATCTTGACGAAACAACATAAGCTCAGTCATGACCGCGTGCATGGCATCCAACGCATTGTTGCCCAATGAAGGGTTAGACGAGTGTCCGGCTTGTCCGGTAATTTGAATGCGCTCCATCATAATGCCTTTGTGAGCATAAATGGGCGTCAGTGAGGTGGGTTCACCGATCAGGGCGTATCGGGCCTTGATTTTATTTTGTTCCGCTTTATTTTGTTCCACTAAAGCCCGCGCTCCAGACATGGAGCTTTCTTCGTCCGCGGTCGCGAGAATGATTAACGGCTGCTTTAAATCAGCCAGCTGCATTTGGTGAATGGTGTCGAGCACAATGGCGAAAAACCCTTTCATGTCACAGCTGCCAAGCCCATAGAGCTTTTGCTCTCTTTCTTCTAGTGTGAACGGGTCAGATTTCCAGCGCCCCTTGTCATAAGGCACTGTGTCTGTGTGTCCCGCTAAAACCAAGCCCCCGTCGCCAGTGCCGAGGGTGGCAATCAAGTTGAACTTACCTAGGTGATCCGGTACGGGCATGACCTCACATTGAAAGCCTTGTGAACTCAGCCAGCTTTCGAGCAATTGGATAACGCCTTTATTTGACTGATCCCAGTGGGCTTGACTACAACTGATAGAGGGTGAAGCAATGAGTTGAGTCATCATGTTAATAAGCGAAGGCAGTGTGGGCATAAAGGATGATCCTTGAATCCGAGTTATTGCCTAATATTACTACTGTAAGCTGGGCATCTGGTACACTTGCTTGAATATTATTTTTCTTTGTTGTTGGCCCAGCGGCAAAGGTTTAAGGGATGGGTATATATATTATGGCTATTGAGCTAGAGCTAAAATTAATGCTGCAATCTGAGCATCTGACATCGGCCAGCAATTTTCTCGACAATATTTGTGCATCGTCCAATCACGATGGGCAATCGCGTTTGCCGACTCTGACTCTAATGAATGCGTATTTCGATACGCAAGACGGCGATTTGATGCAAGCGGGTATGGCATTGCGTATTCGTGCGGTGAACGGCCAGTTTATACAGACGGTAAAAACTCGAGGCAGCAATCGTATTGGTATGCATGCTCGTGGCGAATGGGAGTGGCAATTACCCAACGCTAGATTGGATTTAACTTTATTAACACAAGTGCCATTGCCGGAGTCGTTAGCAGACATGGCGTGGGGTGCTCAACTGGTGGAAGTGTATCGTACGGATTTCGAGCGGCAAGTGTGGAACATAGATTGCCATAACACGCAAATGGAAGTGGTGTGTGATCGAGGTTTGGTGACTTCTCCTTATGGCGAAGACGCGATTTGCGAGTTGGAACTGGAACTGAAATCGGGCGATGAAGCCGGGCTCTATGAGTTTGCTTTACAGTTGGCGGAGTGTGTTCCGGTGCAAGTGAGTCTTGTGTCAAAAGCACAAAAGGGCGTTCGGTTAAAAAATCGTCATATTGAATTTCCTGAAAAACTGCACAACACAACAGATGAAATCGCCTTGGCGGCTTACTGGTATGAGGTTTGGTTGGCGTATTGGGAGGCGATGTATTTTATGCAAGACGAGGCGCTTATGCAGCCTGTTCGGCATTCAATGAGCCAATTGAGCGACTGCTTACCTGACGACTTGGCGCTCACTGTGACGCGCTTAGATCAAATGTTAGTCGCGCAGTTAAAAGAAGACGAAACGGCGATATTAAAAACCTTGGCGGGCATGACACAAATAGGTATTGTGATGCTCAACATCGGCAAATGGCTAAATCAACAAACGATTTGATTTTCTGCTAAGTTATTGTTTTTATAGCAAGTGATAGTTCTTGTACCAAGTGATAGTTACAATAAAAAATGCTAAGGAACCTCCTTTGACGCCCCCGAATTTAAACCCAAGCTACCCTGATTTTTGTGCGCAATCGACCACTCGCTTTTTGTTGCTAGAACAAGTGCAAGAAGCCAGAGAAAGACACTCTCTTGCGGAATTAAACACAGAGCAGATCGCCGTTTTGGAACCATTGTGGATACTCAGTCATTATCTGCATCAACAATTTATCCGCTTTCCTCATTGGCTAGACGATGTATGGGGGCTGGATACGCTGCCTGAACGCCCTTCGAAAGAAGCGCTCTTGGCGGGTGAGGTGTTTTTTTCTCATGCCGCGAGTGCGTGCCTTCAAGCCCCTCTGGAAGCCCTAGATGAAGCCAGTTTTATTAAGCGTTTGCGTCTGTATCGTCAGTGGTGGATGGTGCGGCTGATTGCCTTAGATATTCAGCAGAAGCTTTCTTTGACGGCGTTAACGTCTCGCTTGAGTGGTCTGGCCGATGCCTGTGTGAATGCCAGCTTACAATGGTCTGAGCAACATTATTTAGGCTTGTATGGACGAGCTTTAGACAGCGAGGGTTTGCCGCAATCCATGATAGTGATTGGCATGGGGAAACTTGGTGGTAACGAGTTAAATTTGTCTTCTGACATTGATTTGATTTTTGCATTTCGCGAGCACGGTGATACCCAAGGTGGAAAGAAAAGCCTGTCTCACCAAGAGTACTTTACCAAACTGGGTCAAAAGTTGATCCAGCACCTAGATCAGGTCACGGCCGATGGTTTTGTGTTTCGCGTCGACATGCGCTTGCGACCGTTTGGACAGTCAGGTGCCTTGGTGTTAAACATGGATTCGCTCGAAAACTATTATCAAGATCAAGGGCGAGATTGGGAACGATACGCCATGATAAAAGCCCGAGTGATGTCTGGGAACGCCTTGGATGTTCGAGAGTTTGAAGCGTTGCGTAAACCTTTTGTGTATCGAAAATACTTAGACTTTGGCGCCATAGGTGCATTGCGTGACCTCAAGCAAATGATCGCCAAGGAAGTGCGTCGTAAAGGCATAGAGCACAATATTAAACTGGGCGAAGGTGGCATTCGTGAAGTGGAGTTTATCGCGCAAGCGTTGCAGATTTTGCATGGCGGTCGGGACCAAGGCTTGCAAACCCCAGCCTTATTGAAAGTGCTGCCTTATCTTGCTCAGCATGACTACTTGCCGGTCGAAGAAATGGATCAATTACGTGAGGCGTATTTACTTTTGCGTCGCACCGAGCATGCATTACAAGCGGTGAATGACGAGCAAACCCAACTGCTACCCGAAGACGATAACGCGCGCCTACGCATTGCCTTGATCGTTGGATTTTCGTCTTGGCAGGCTTTAGAAGAACGCCTATGGCAAGTGCGTAAAAATGTTCATCGTGCGTTTGTGGCGTTAATTGATGACGGGGAAGAGAACAGCGAAGAAGTAAAAAACCAAGACATGTGGCGCTTATTAATTAAGCACCCAGAAGATACAGACGCCATATTAGATGCGATTGAAAGCATTGCTTGGCAGGACCAAGACGCCAGTGTAAAGCGCATTTCACAGCGTCTTAGTTCTCGCACCGTGGTGTTTATGCAGCCAATTGGGCAAGAGCGTTTGGCGATATTTTTGGCGGCATTGATGGCCAAATTAGAAGACGAAGCGAATCCTGATTTAGTCTTAGAGCGCGTTTTTCCGATTTTAGAAGCGGTATTGCGCCGTACCGCGTATTTGGTTTTATTGTGTGAAAACCAAACGGCACTGACGCACCTTATTCGTTTATGCCGAGAAAGCGTGTGGTTTACCGAGGCGATTTCGACGACGCCGGCGTTGTTGGATGAGTTGTTGGATGCCAACACACTGTTTTTGCCACCCGATAAAGCGATGTTAGTGGAAGAGCTTCAGCAAATCTTGTTACGTTTACCAGAAAACGACGAAGAGGCTCAGATGGACGCCATGCGGCGTTTTAGACTCTCTATTATTTTGCGTATAGCGGCGTGTGACATCACTGAAATTTTGCCTGTGATGAAGGTCAGCGATCATTTAACTTGGCTGGCCGAAGTACTGTTAGAGCAAGTGTTGCAGCAGTCTTGGCAGTATTTGACTAAGAAGCATGGCTTTCCCGTGAGTCAAGGTGAGGTGGCTTATACCCCGCAATTGGCGATTATTGGTTATGGCAAATCCGGTGGTTGGGAATTGGGTTATGACTCAGACTTGGACTTGGTATTTGTCCACGACGCCCAAGCGACGGGCAGTACCGATGGCGAGCGCAGTCTTGATAATTTAACCTTTTACACTCGCCTAGGTCAGCGTTTAATCCACATGATTACCAGCTTCACCGCAGCAGGTCGTTTGTATGAAGTCGATATGCGCCTAAGACCCTCGGGCAACTCTGGCTTATTAGTCTCAAGCTTAGAGTCTTTTAGGGATTATCAGCAGAAAGAGGCTTGGGTATGGGAACATCAAGCGCTAACGCGCTCCCGCGGGTTGGCTGGCGAGCCAACCTTACTGGCCAGATTTGAAGCGTGTCGTAAGGAGATCATTGCGTCGGTGCGAGACCGAGCAGTGCTGAAAGCGGAAGTCATCAAAATGCGCGAAAAAATGCGTGGGCATCTGGATACTGGCGGCAAAGAAAAAGGCTTCGATCTAAAACAGGGCGCTGGTGGTATTATTGATATTGAGTTTATGGTGCAGTATTTGGTGCTTGCCTGGTCTTATAAATACCCAGAGTTAATGCGTTTTTCAGACAATGTACGCCAACTAGAAGCCGCGGCGGCAGTGGCGTTACTGGACGCAGATCAAGCTGGAAAAATGACCGATACCTATACCTTGTACCGTTCGTTGACGCATCGTCTTAGCTTACAGCAGCAAGGCCGCGTGGTTCAAAACGACGCCTTGGTCGAAAACCAGAGCTTGATAAGCCAGTATTGGGAACGCTTTGTTAAGGATGAGCGCCTCTAAATTAAAGTCACTAAGCTAAGGTCACTCAATTAAACGGGCATCGATAGCGTGTTGTCAGTGACGCACGCGGTTACAAAAAGGTGTTCGTAAATTGACCAGTTGGCCGCTATACTTTGCCTATCGATTGGCTTTTTACGAATAATAGGAGGAACAATGCCAAGCATTAATGGTGTCAGTAGTCCTGCAATGGACTACGCCAGCGAAGCTTATAGCGCCAACTTAGCCAAAGCCGCGCAACAACAAAAAGCAGAGCAAGACCTTGCGCTATTGGCAGAAGCCTCAAAAAGCGTCACCCCTGCCGCCAGCAGCGGATCCTACACCACGACGGATAACCTCGGTCAGAATATAAACGTGAACGTTTAATTTAACCGCTTATTCTATTGATTAAAAAATGTTAGAAAACACAAAAAGCCCCGCAGATTCACTACGGGGCTTTTTAGTTTTATGGGGTAGTGACAAGGTGCTTAATAAAAGAGGCCGTTTTTAGGTTATACCATTGAGGGGAGCGTTATACGCGAGTGAATTTTTTCCGGTATTGTGAAGGGGATAGCTCTTTATACTGTTTAAATAGGCGTCGGAATGTTCTATCTGTTTCGAACCCTAATGATTTTATAATGAAGTCGAGTGATGCTTTGCTATTGATCAATTTTTCTGCAGCGAGGTGAATACGCCAACGGTTTAGGTAGTCTATAGGAGGGACGCCAACACACTGTGGAAATCGCTTAGATAACACTGAGCGGGATATATTTGCCTCTACAGCCAGCTCTGGAAGCGTCCAATTATGTTGAGGGGCTTGGTGGATGGCTGTTAAAACTTTTGCAACCGATTTGTTTTTCATACCCTTGAGAACGCCTACTGAACTAATCTCATTTGATAATATGTAGGCTCTTAGTGAACCCATTATAATGAGTTCTGAAAATTGAGTTGCCACCGCAAAATAACCTGGACTGTTGTCATCAATAAAAAACTGAATCGCTGGATGAATCAGCTGTAAAAAATTAGATTCACGTTGTTTTAAAATAAAATATTCAGGAAAAGATGATAACAAAAAATTATTTTGGTGATTCTGGAAAGTAAAAGCTACTCCAAGTAATTGGGTTTCAGGACCACCACCACCCCAGTTAACTTGCATTGCGGAAGAGGGTTGTATCGATGAGCTCAATCCTTGAAATGTATCGCCGTGCCATGGTAGTGCATCAAGGAGGATTGTTTCACTATCAGGACCGGACAAAATTGCAAGGTTTGCACCTCTAGGGGCAATGACTGAGTCGCCTGTTTGCAGTTGAATGGTGGCAGGGGATTTGGTTGATGAGCTGTCTCTTATTTGTACCCAACATTGGCCTGACACAACGCTTAAACAGTAGCCTAGATTAAAGTTGTTCACGTCAACTCCCCAAGGCGCAGACATTGTCCAGCGTGAGATACTAGTCGATTCGACTTTCAATGAAGATAAAACGCTACTCAGTAAGTCCATAAATTCAGGTTTATTTGTCCGATTTTTAATAATTTAAGGTGTATTTAACTTATTTTCACTGAGTTAGCATGATCCAGTCAATGACTAAAATAGGAATAAGAAGGTTAATTATGACTGACATTAAAAACGTATCTTGGGAAAAGGGTAAGCGAGTTGCGATTATCGGAGCGGGTCCTGGTGGGGTGTCGGCCGCTTTAGGTCTGTTGCGGCAGGGTTATGACGTACGCATTTTTGAAAAAAGTGCTGAGCCAAAGCCATTAGGCGGTGCTGTCTTGTTGAGCGTGCCTGTATTGGCAGTATTGCGCTATTACGGTGTCGATTTGAATAATTTTGGTTCTTTTACCGTGACGGAATTTCGTAACCATAAAGGCAAGCTTAGGGCAAAATTACCTTTTAATAAGAAGGTAGAGGAGTCATTCGGCATTAAGGGTTGGCATTATGGAATGTTGCGGGCCAATGCCTTCGAAAAAATGATGAATCTGTTGCCCGAAGGCACCATTGTAGGGAATTCTGATTTCGATCGTTATGAAGAAAGTAGTGATCAAGTCACGGTATATTTTAAAAATGGGGAATTTGTAGAGGCTGATATCGTGGTGGGAGCGGATGGGATTCGATCTGGAGTCTCTAGTCAGGCTTTTGGTGAGCCGGACCTATTTCATGTTGGTTTAAGGGTTTGGTTAGCTTGGTGTAATCCAATAGACGGGATTCCTAAGCAGCAGGGAGTTATCTCGCATTCTCATAAGTATCAAGCCAGTTTTTTTCCAATGATGCATAACGGGAAACCGGGTTATGAGTGGTGGATCGTTGAGCCTGTCAAAGAAAATGAACCGCATCCCAAGGATCCAAAAGCCTACATTACTGATATTTTAAAGGGATGGTTTGATCCTTTACCGCGCTTTCCAGAAGCAACAGATTTCGATAAACAAGTATTTGCTTGGGATATATACAATCGACCTTCAATGAAAAAATGGAGTAAGGGACGAGTCGTTTGTTTAGGTGATGCCGTGCATCCGGTATCTCCTTATGCGGCTTATGGCATGGGCATGGCGATTGAGGACGGTTATTTTTTAGCGACGTTCCTTGGTGGCGTTAATTTAAGCGATGCTGCTGCAGTACAAGAAGGTTTTGTGGGGTTTGAGGGTGAACGTGTTGACTATGTTAACCATCATGTTGAATTTGCAAGAGAGCTAGGGAAACGCTTTCATCATGCGCCTTACCCAGTGGCTAAAGTCCGTGATTTTGTCTTTGACCATACAGCAGTGCTGCAAAAATTAATTGCGAAAGACTATCTTGGCGATGCCGAAAAAATGAGCTTATCTATGACAGAGTTACATGTCTGATTCTAGTCTTCAGGTTTACGGGAGCTTAGGTGACTGTAGACCTATTAAGTGTAGATTTGGCGATTATTCTCAAAATATTAGCATTCGATTTTATCAATAGGTGGGTTTGGTTTTAAGGGCTTGACCAAGGGTTAATTGCTGATAGCTTTATGACTGATAAAAATAATACACAGTTTGTAATGGATGTATCTATGATTAATCGCTTTTATGATAGAGGTGCTAGCACCTTGTTGAAATTCCAAATTCCTCATTTACGTCTTGGCCTTGTTGCCGTTTCTTTGTTAAGCACGTCGGTTGCTATTCAAGCTGAAGCCGTCCCTTCCAGTTCAGAGCGCCCGAATATATTATTGATTATGGCGGATGATTTAGGTTATTCAGACTTGAGTGCTTTTGGCAGTGAAATCAATACTCCCAATATTGACGGTTTAGCAACACAAGGACGAATACTGACGAATTTTCATACGGCTGCTGTGTGTTCGCCTACTCGTGCAAGTTTGATGACAGGGGTTGATCATCATCTAGCGGGCATCGGCAATATGGGCGAAGTGGTTGGACTTAATATTATTCAAAATAAGCCGACTAATGCGCCATGGGGAAAATCCAATACTTACGATTTTGACAGTATTCCAGAAGGTTATCGTGGGCATTTAAGTGAGAAGACAGCAGCGATGCCAGAGCTGTTATCTGATGCCGGATATCACACCTACATGGTCGGTAAGTGGCATTTGGCGTATGACATAAAAGCGCCTGATAAAGACCACAGAGCTTTTTATCGAATTAATAAATCAGCTTTGCCATATGCGAGAGGCTTCGATAAATCTTTTACCTTGGTAAATGGTGGGGCTTCTCACTTCGCTCCTTCGACGCCACCCACACCACTCGACATGGTTATGTATGCTGACAATGATCGTTTGATGCCAGCAGAGGCGTTGCCGACAGACTTCTTTTCTACCACGTTTTATACGGATAAGTTGATCGAATACATTGATTCAAACCATGATGATGGTAAACCTTTCTTTGCTTATGCGGCCTATACCGCTCCCCACTGGCCACTGCAAGCTCCAGAAGCCGACATCGCTGTTCATAAAGGGCGTTATGATGAGGGTTATGGTGCCATTATGGCGCGCCGTATTGAGCGCATGAAGTCGCTTGGTATCGTCCCTGATAATGCTGCACCAGCGGTTGAAATAGGCGGTGATAAAGCTTGGCAGGCGTTGACCCCAGAAGAGCGTAAAAAAGAAGCGAAAACGATGGAGCTTTATGCGGCCATGGTGACTAACCTAGATCATCATGTGGGGCGTTTGGTTTCTCATTTGAAACAGATTGGCGAATACGACAATACTGTTATCATGTTTATGTCAGATAATGGTGCGGAAGGGGCTAGCGCGTTTGCGCCACCAATTCCGGGTACGAAAGTTGATAATGCCTACGATAATATGGGCAAACCGGGTTCAGTTGTTGCCTATGGTGCTAAATGGGCGGAAGTCAGTACGTCTGCGTTCAGTTATTTTAAAGGTTTCACGGGGGCGGAAGGTGGTACCGCATCGCCTTTGATTGTTAAGTTGAATGGCCAAGAGGTGGCGAAGCCAATGTCGGCAGCTCGTCTTCAGGTGACTGATGTACTTCCAACATTGCTAGACATGGCTGGCGCTGCCCTACCAGGCGATACGTTTAAAGGTAAGTCTATTCACGTTCCTCAGGGGGTGTCATTTTTACCAGCATTGAAAAATGATGGTGAGGTGTTTCGAGTACACCCTAAAGGTACCGTTTTTGTTGATGAGTTGATGGGGGCGAGCTACGTTGTTCGTGACAATTGGAAATTAACACAGCAAAATCCGCTAGCTGAAAAGCGTTCGCTTACAAAAGATGTCCCTTTTCGTTTATATGATTTGTCAACAGATCGCAGTGAATCCATCGACGTTGCTGTGCAACACCCAGAAATAGTGGCTGAGCTAAAGGCGGAGCTGCTTAAATACTTCTCTAAAAATAGCGTAGTGGAACACGCGACTTCTTATACAGGAAGATAGTCAGCTTGACCCGAAAATTGCCGCTGTTAAGGAACCTGAAGTGTCCTGTAGGCGGCAACTTTGTTTGTCATGTACTGTCTTTGGCTCTTGTGAATATGAGGTGCAAAAAGTAATGGATCGAATAAACAACTTTGGTGTCATGGCTAAGCCGAGCAGCTCGGTCTGCAATATCGACTGTACTTACTGTTTCTATCTGGAGAAAGAACATCTTTATCCAGATAGAAAAAAACAGTGGCGTATGGACAATACCACGCTAGAAAATTACATACGTGAGCAAATTCAGTCTCAGCAAGGTGAGGTCATTGATTTTGTTTGGCAAGGAGGTGAGCCCACGTTATTAGGAGTGGACTTCTTTCGCCAAGTCATAGTGTTTCAAGAGCAGTATCGCGGTTATAAAACGGTGACTAATGCTTTGCAAACTAATGCGACTTTGCTTGATAAGGAGTGGGCTTTATTTTTCAAAGAACACCATTTTTTAATTGGTGTCTCCATTGATGGTGATCGAATTAGCAACGACACTTATCGTTTATCCCGCAAAGGCAAAAGCACCTTTGATGAAACGCTGAACGGCCTTGCGTTACTCAAAAAACACAAGGTGGACTTTAATACGTTAACAGTAGTGAATGCAGAGAACGTAAAGCGGCCATTAAATGTTTATGCGTTTCTAAAACGTATTGGCAGTCGATATATACAGTTCATCCCCTTAGTTGAGCGTAAAGCCATTGTCCCAGATAGTCATGGCTTAACTTTGATTCAACCGACATTTGCTGGCGAATCCAATCTTGCACAATGGTCTGTCCCAGCTAAAGCGTATGGCAAGTTTTTGAATACGATTTTTGACCATTGGATTCAAAACGATTTGGGCGACGTTTTTGTTATGAATTTTGAGCAAACCATGAGTCAGCTTGTGGGCCGCCCAGGTGCTTGTGTGTTTAGTGAAACCTGCGGCAATGGATTAGTCATGGAGTCTAATGGGGATGTGTATTCCTGTGACCACTATGTTTACCCAGAACATAAACTAGGCAATGTAAATGAAGCATCGTTAATTGATCTAGTAAATCTGCCGCAAAATCTTAAATTTGGCCAGGATAAACTCAGTAATATCAGTGTTAATTGCCATCAATGTGAAGTGCGTTCTGTTTGTCACGGTGGCTGCCCAAAACATCGATTTGAGCCTTCTGATGATGGTGTGTTGAATCGTAATTATCTGTGTGATGGTTTTAAATCTCACTTTTCTCATGTCATACCAAAAATGTCAGAAACCATCGGCATGTTAAGTCACCAGTTGCCAATGAAAAAAGTAAAGCAAGAGATAAAACGAAGGTTTTATTCATAGAGTAAAGCCTTGCTAAAAACGAACCATTTCTAGTTACAGCGATTTATTTCGCCCCCATGTTAGCGGTAGCTTCTTCTAGTCTATTTCGCCGCCAAATAAGATCGTCATCACTTAGGTTTTTCCTCTGGGTTGGAGAGCTCATGTTGAGTTTTTCACCTCTAATGTAAGCGCCCTTAAATCTGCATTCTTGCTGACCTTCTCGTAATATCAGAACCTAACACCTGTTTACTTTAACCATGAACAGGTGTCTTTATGAATACTTTTTCGGATCCTCAATCCCGTGCTGACTTTTGGCGGGCGCAAGTCACAGCTGCTGAGGCAGCGGCCATGTCCAGTGCTCGGTTCTGCAAAGAAAACGATCTCAATTATTCTCAATTCATGTATTGGCGGCAGAAATGTCAGACACCATCAGCCCCAATATCGGAGGACAAGTCGTCCAGTTTTATCAAAGTGGAACCTTCATTGGGCCAGTTAGGGTCAGGCTTGTCGGTGTCTTTGCCAAATGGCATGCAAATCCACGGTATTGATTCGACCAATGTGACCTTGGTTCGTCAGTTGTTGGAGTGGGCGTTATGACACGTTATTTTCGCCCGTCGGTCGACATGCCTAAGATCTATCTTTATCGTCAGCCAGTGGATTTTCGTAAAGCCGCTGTGGGGCTGGCAGCGATTGTGGAGCAGGAGTTGGCGCAGAATCCTTTTGATGGTGCTTTGTATGCGTTTACCAATCGGCACCGGAACAAAATTAAATGTTTATTTTGGGAGGACAATGGTTTTGTGCTGTATTACAAAACCCTTGCCGAGGACAAGTTTCGTTGGCCCAAAAAGGGTGACGAGGTGATCTCTCTTACTGGACAACAGATTAATTGGCTGCTGGATGGCTATGATATAACGGCGATGAAAGGCCATAAAAAATTGCATTATGAGTCTGTTTTTTAACGCGTTTTAGGGGCTGTTATGATAAAATAACGTACATGAAAACAGCCCCTAATACGCACAACATCTCGGTCAATTATGCGACTCTGTCACAGGCGGAGTTGTTGTCGTTGCTGGTCAAAAAAGACCAAGATCTCGTGCAAAAAGATCAGGTGTTAGCGCAAAGAGATCAGGTACTAGAGCTGAAAAATCAGCTCCTTGATGATCACCATCAGGTTATTCAGCATCAAAAAGCCTTGCTGGATGAAAGAGACCGTAAAATTGCACAGTTAGAGGAGCTCCTGCGCTTAGCCAAGGCTCAGAAGTTTGCGGCAAGCAGTGAAAAGTCCGTCTATCAAATCGATCTGTTTGATGAGGTGGAATTGGAAGCGGCCATTGCGGCTCTGATCGAACAACTGCCCGAAGACGTGCTTCCAGAAGCGGTTCGATCTCGTAAACGCCAACGTGGCTTCTCTGACAAACTGACTCGCGTACGGGTGGAACTGCGTTTGTCAGAAGAAGAAAAAGCCGGTGCCACGTCTACCTTTTTCAGCAAGGTCAAAGAAGAACTGGACATCATACCCGCCCAGGTTCGAGTGTTAGAGTACTGGCAGGAAAAAGCCGTCTTTAAAACACAAGAGGACCAAGCAGACCACATCGTTGTCGCCAAACGTCCTCTTCACCCACTCGGTAAATGTGCCATTAGCATCAGCGCGCTGGCTTACATCATCGCTGGAAAATATGCGGATGGCCTGCCCTTGTATCGCTTGGAAAAACAGATCGAACGTTACGGAGGGCATTATGACCGCACCAGCATGGCCCACCACGTCATCCTGCTGACTGACAGAGTCCAGTCCCTACTGAATCTTGCTTGGGAAACCCAATTGGAAGCGGGGTACCTACAGGGTGACGAAACCCGTATCCAAGTGCTCAAAGAAGACGGCAAAACCGCCCAATCGGATAAATGGATGTGGGTGATACGCGGCGGACCGCCAGACAAACCTATCGTGCGTTTTGAATACAACCCTTCCCGAAATGGGGAGGTACCCGTGCAGCTGCTCGATGGGTTTAAAGGTGTCCTGCAAGCCGATGGCTATGGCGGCTACAATGCCGTGTGCCAGAAATACAACCTAACTCGCATTGGTTGCTGGGATCACGTGCGCCGTAAATTTATTGAGGCCAGCAAAGGCGCTGACACCAAAAAGAAAAACAAAAACTCACCCCCTACCAAAGCCGAGGTGGCATTAAGCCATATCCGTAAACTCTACAGGATTGAAACACAGATAAAAGACCTGAGCGACGCTGAGAAACATCGCGTGCGCCAAGAGCAAAGCCTTCCGGCCCTCAACACCTTTAAAGAATGGCTCGGCAATAATGTCGATAAAACCCCAAAAGACCAGCTGACCTACAAGGCCATCCGCTACGCCCTCAACCAATGGGAGACACTCACGGGATACTGCGAGGATGGGCAATTGCACATCAGCAATGTCTTGGCTGAGAACGCCATCCGCCCCTTCGCAATTGGACGTAAGAATTGGTTATTCGCCGACACCTCACAAGGGGCCAAAGCCAGCGCGGCTTGGTACAGTCTTGTCGAAACCGCCAAAGCCAACGGCCTAGAGCCTCATGCGTATATTTTGCATATCCTGCAGCACATCGCTAGCGCCGACACCGTTGAAAAATTAGAAGCCTTATTGCCTTGGCGTGTTAAAGCGGCGCTGTAAAGGCACACGCCCATCAAGCAAACGGACACAACAGCAAAAAGCACGGGATAAAAAAGAAACGGGTAGGCGTAAAATAAAAAAGTAAAATAAAAAAATAGAAATCGTAAAAGCAAAGAAGAGAAATCAAAGAAAGGCTTTACCGCCGCATCCCTGCAGCCACTGAATCTTCCTGAAAAGAGACAGAGCCTCCCTCCTGGAGGCGTAGGCAAATCCGTTCGCCCTCTGTCTATATTTACCCTAGCCTTTTTTGACACCTGATGCAACCTCACGTATCAATTTACATTATCGATGGATGATCACTACAAGGTCATTTACAACAACACAAAACAAATTAAACGACAAGAATGCTGATTTAAGGGCGCTTACCCTCTAATGAGGCTTTTCTAAGCTAACAGAGTGTCTAATAGTACTAACAAGTTGAGATCTGATTTCTTAAATTTTCTAAAAACTCATAATATTTTTTCTAAGACCTTTCGATCAGATCGAATGGTTGATTCTGTTTAAAGGTTTTTTATGAAAAGCTGAAGTGGTTTATAGTAAATGTGTTTTTTAAATGATAGTAGACTGTTTGTTTGTTTTGTTGCTGATGTTAGCTCATTCATTAAATGTATAAAAATATAAAATTATTTTTATACAGATATCTAATTTTATTGTGATTTTAATGTCTTTTAAATTAAGTTTTGATGAAAATGTATTAATTTTTAAATCACTGTTTATAAAATTATAAGTGTTTTTCTGTTCGATGAATGATCTGACATTATTATAAAAATTAGAGGTGTAGGTATGGCGTTATTTGAATATTTCCCAAATTATGTTTGGAACTTGTCTGTTTCTATTGCGGTAGAGAGCGGCGCTAGAATGGGCGAAATTATCGATATGTGTAAGCCACTGCGCGAAGCTGCGGCAAACGGTGACGACGCCGGCACTGTCGAGTTTCTCCAGCAGTGGGTGAAAATGGCGGACAAGCTTATTGGTCTGGCCGATGAAGATGAAGCGGCAGGCTGTTATTTTTCTGCTGGCAGTAAGTTAAAAAGAGCCGCTCTGTACCTGATGGTTGCTGAAAGAATGCAGGGCCAAGGTCACCCTAATCGCATGGAAACATGGCGCAATGCACAGGCTGCTTTTCGTAAAAGTATCCAACTTAGCCAAGACAATTGCGAATACGTTGAGGTGCCGTTGGAAAATGGTGGCACCATGCCAGCATTGTATGTTCGAGCGCCTGGTGAGGGTCCTCATCCTACTGTGGTTTATTGTAACGGTTTGGACAGCTGTAAAGAGATGTTGTATTGGTCAAACTTGCCGCAAGCCTTGGCCAAACGCGGCATATCGACCCTTTGTGTTGATCAGCCGGGCACTGGTGAAACCTTGCGTACATATGGACTGCCTGCGGTACCCAATAGCGAAGTTTGGGCATCAAAAGCAGTGGACTGGCTAGAGCAGCAAGACGATGTTGACACCGCTCGTATCGGAATGACAGGTATCTCCCTCGGTGGCCATTTTGCCCCGCGTGCCGTTGCTTTTGAACCTAGATTCGCCGCTGGCGCCGTGTGGGGAGCTAACCACAACTGGGCAGAAGTACAGCAAAAACGTCTAAAACGCGAGGGAGAAAACCCCGTTCCGCATTATTGGGCACATGTCATGTGGGTATTTGGCGCAACCGATATGGACGATTTTTTTGCTAAAGCGGAAGGTATGAACCTGAATGGCGTGATGGAAAAAATACAGGTTCCTTTCCTCGTGACGCATGGTGAAAAAGATCGCCAGATTAGCCTTGATTACGCTCATCAAAGTTACGATCAGCTGATCAACTCACCCCATCGTGAATTTAAAATCTTTACCGAACGCGAAGGCGGCGTCGAGCATGTTGGCGCCGACAATATGAGTTTTGGCTGCGATTATATTGCTGATTGGTTCGCGAAAACGTTAGGCGGCAAACGGGGGTAAAAACATGTCTCGTCAATTTATTGATTTATCGATTTATCTTGAGAACGATGTCATCACCGATCCGCCGTTTATGCGTCCAGAGATTACCTATCAGACGCACGCGGAAACCGTTCCTGAAGCGAATCACTTTTTTCCGGGTGTTGCGGCGGATGAATTTCCAGGAGGTCATGGATTTGCGGCGGCTGAGACGGTGAAGCTCACCACTCACAATGGCACGCATTTGGACGCTCCTTGGCACTTTCACCCGACGATGAACAATGGCGAAAGGGCGATTACCATAGATGAAGTGCCATTGGATTGGTGTTTTCGCCCCGGCGTAAAGCTGGATTTTCGTCACTTTGAAGACGGCTATGTCGTCACCGCGGCGGATGTCGAGGCGGAACTGAAGCGCATTGGGTATGAGCTGCAGCCCATGGATATTGTCTTGGTTAATACGGCGGCAGGAAGCGCCGTAGGGAATCCTGATTTTTGTAATATCGGTTGCGGTATGGGCTATGAAGCGACCATGTATTTATTGGAGCGCGGGGTGCGAGTAACAGGTACGGATGCTTGGTCGTGGGATGCCCCCTTTAGCCATACTGCTAAGCGTGTGGCCGAAACCGGTGATTACTCTTTAATCTGGGAAGGCCACAAAGCGGGTCGGGATGTGGGGTATTGTCATCTGGAAAAACTGCACAACCTTGAAGCCTTGCCAGCCTTTGGTTATACCGTGGTTTGTTTTCCTCATAAGGTGCGCGGTGGTTCGGCTGGCTGGACTCGCGCTGTTGCTATTATCGATGGTTAAGCGAAAAGTTCACTAAGCGAGCAATTCAAGGCGGAAGTAAGCACGTGTTTTACTTCCGCTTTTAATTGCAATGCTGTGTTTATTCTACACCCATATTAAGAGCCGCTTCTTTTAATATATTGCGTAACCAAATCAGTCCTTCGTCATTGTTTCTATATTGATGCCATTGTACGCATTGTTGCATTGGTGGGATGTCAAAAGGCAGGGGGAGAATTTCTAATGGCCATACCTTGGCCATTTTTTTCGCTAATCTGGCGTGGATGGTCGCGATGTTTTCCGAGCCTATGACCAAGGCGGGTAGAGAGGCGAAGCTAAAGGTTGTGGCGACTAAGCGGCGTTTGATTCCGTATTTCTCTGTGATCGAGGTTTCCAGAAAGTCTTTTTTAATATCCCCTGGGCGCATTAATACATGACCCGCTGCCGCGTATTTTTCAGTGGTTAGCGGGTCTTTTGCTATTTGGCTGTGCTTCCAAACGACACAGACAAACTCTTCTTCATACAGCACTTCGCTAGGGTGTTGTGCCGACATAAAATTAGAGGGAATGATTAATAGATCGGCTTTGCCTTGCTCTAGTTGCTCATGTGGGTTGTTTTCTACTTGAGCTAAGAGCTGAAAGCGAGCTGTGCTTTTTTGTTTGCCAACGATTTCTAAAGCATGGGGAATAAGTACGGTTTGTGTGTAATCGGAACAAAAAATACTAAAAATTCGATCTGTTGTTTTTGGGTTGAAGCTGGGTTGCACAAGTATGGTGCTTTCGATGTTGTTGAGAGCATTTCGTACGTGTATTTTTAAATTTTCGCCTAACGGGGTAATGACCATCCTCCTGCCTATTTGCGTGAGCAAATCGTCTTCAAAATACTCTCGTAATCTTGATAAAGAGTTGCTCAGGGCTGAAGGGCTCATATTGAGCTTTTTGGCACCTTTAGTGATGCTTTGCTCGGAAAGCAGAGTATCTAATGCTACCAATAGATTGAGGTCGAGTTTTTTAAATCGCATAGTTTTTTCGTTGCTTGTTATTTTTGATCATTCGATCATATCGAATGGTCGATTCTATTTAAAGGGTTTTTCCGAAAGGTTGCAGTAATTTACATTGGACTTGTTCTTAAAGCATAAAAATAAAATTTGAGAGGAAGGACAAGTGAAAATAATCAACTCGACGCCATTTCGGCTGAAGGTCGTTGCGTTAGCAATTGCCTCAAGCGCAAGTACAGGGTACGCCTTTAATATTGAGACAGGTAATCGAGACGTAAGAATCAGTTTCGATAATACGGTGAAGTATAGTGCCGCCGCTCGCCTCAAAGATCAGTCTGACACCCTTACATCTGATGATAACTATGACGATGGTAATAATAACTTTGATAAAGGTCTGGTATCTAATCGTTTAGACCTACTTTCAGAGTTTGATGCCTCATACGACGGTTTTGGTGTTCGTATTAGTGGTGCAGCTTGGTATGACGATGTCTATCAGCAAGACACTGATAATATGACTAGCACCAATAATAACTATGGTTCCGCAAGGAAGTTTTCTGGTCAAACCAAAGATATTATGGGTGGCGGCGCTGAGTTATTAGATGCGTTTGTGTATGGTCGTTTTCCTGTGGTTGATGGCATGGAGGGTACGTTACGCGTAGGCCGCCACTCCCTTTTGTGGGGGGAAAGCTTGTTCTTTGGTGCTAACGGTATCGCGGGTACGCAAGGTCCTGTGGATGTTGTGAAGCTGATGTCTGTTCCAAACTCTCAATTTAAAGAGACGATGATACCAACCGGTAAAGTGTCTGTTGATCTACCAGTGTCTGAAACAGTCTCCGTTGGTGCTTATTACGCCTATGAATGGCAGAAGTCACAATTGCAACCAGCCGGGGCTTACCTTTCTTCAGGAGATTCGGTTGACGGGGATCGAATTCTCGCAGGCACAATCGGTAACTTTGATCATAGTGATGATGTTGAGCCATCTGACTCAGGACAGTACGGTGTTCAAGTCAAGTTTAGCGACTATGAAAGCGATATTGACTATGGTCTGTATGCCATCCGTTTTCACGCCTATGCGCCAAGTGGAAACTATACAACCACGATACCTCAAATGGGCCCTCCTAAAGCGCGGGATTATCGTTGGGCCTATGCCGAAGGTATTGAAGCTTATGGCTTTAGTATGTCGAAAACCATTGGCGGATGGGGTTGGGCTGGTGAAGTGTCTTATCGTACCAACAGTCCATTAGGTACTAAGCCTCAAGGTCGAACTACCTCTCAAGAGCCCTATAACAATAACAGTAACCCAGGTTATGCGATTGGTGATACCGCTCATGCGCAAGTTAGCTGGATTGCCAGTGTGCCTAGCTTTATTTCTCAGGAAGCCTCCTTTGTTGGTGAGCTTGCATGGAACACTCGCGTAAAAACGACAGAAAATGAAGACTTGCTGAATCCGAATGCAGATAAGTCGGCGGCGTCTCTGCGAGTGGTGTTTACGCCTACGTATCGACAAGCTTTCGACGGGGTGGATTTAAGCCCATCTATTGGTGCTAGCTATACAGTCGGTAACTCCTCGGCGCTTGGGTCTTCATTTGGTACCGACAAAGGCGGTGATATCAACATAGGTGTGAAAGCGCTTTATCTGAATCGTTGGAACGCCTCTTTAAACTACATGAAGTTTTATGGGCCTGAAGGTGTTTTTAATGATGACACCAATAGCCAAACCTATAAACAGTCCCTCAAAGATCGCGACTTTATCTCCGCTTCTATTAGCACCACCTTTTAATTCTTTGGAGAATGATGATGTATAACAATAAAAAACACGCTCTTAGTATGTTAGCTACCTCGGTAGTACTAGGTTGCTTTTCGCTGGCTTCTTATGCGGCCGTTAGCCCAGAGCAAGCGGCTCGACTGGGGGCAGACCTAACCCCGTTTGGTGGTGAAAAAGCGGGTAACAGTGACGGTTCTATCCCTGCCTGGACGGGCGGTTTTAATGATCCGATTGAAGGTGAAGTATTAGGTGGGAAGCGCTTAGACCCTCTTGCTGATGAGAAGCCTTTATACACAGTGACTGCAGCAAATATGGACAAGTATGCTGAGAAGTTAACCGATGGTGTGAAGGCAATGCTGCAAAAGTATCCGGATACTTATCGTCTAGATGTTTATCCAACCCATAGAACGGCGACGGCGCCTGAATGGGTATACAACTACACCATGCAGAATGCTTTAAAAGCTAAATTAGATGGTCATAAAATCCTTGATGCGTTTGGCGGTGTGCCTTTTCCCATTCCTCAAAACGGATTGGAAGCCATCAATAACCATCGCCTTTCTTGGAAAGGGGTGAGTTGGGAAGCCGATATTAACCAGTATCAAATTACCTCAAGTGGCAAGGCTGTGTTAACCACCGATGGTTTATTGAAGAACCAAATGCCCTATTACTTTGAAGAAGGTTCCAGTGAAGGGTTTGATGGCTTTTTTTGGGAAATCAACCTTGAAAACTACGGCCCACCAATTCGTGCGGGTGAAAGAATAGCAGGTCGTACCAATTTGGATGAGGGCAAAACTCAGTCTTATGTTTATTTAGCGGGCCAACGTCGTGTGCGTAAGCTCCCCAATGCTTGTTGTGACACGCCGACGCCAGCAACCGCGGGGTTAATGTCCTTTGATGAGTTAAGCGTATTTTCGGGCACGACTGAAGTGTTTGATTGGAAGTTGCTCGGTAAGAAAGAGATTCTGATTCCCTACAATGAAAACCGTTTTTTACAGTACAGCGATGAAGAAGCGATTGCCGCTAGCCACTTAAATCCTGATGCTGTTCGTTGGGAGTTGCATCGAGTATGGGTGGTTGAAGCAACGCTTGCTGAGGGTAAACGCCATCAGGCTGTGCGTAGTAAATACTACCTTGATGAAGATACTTGGCAAGCTTCTTTGGCGGATCGTTGGGACTCAAATGGTGACTTATGGAAAACCCTATGGCAGTTCAATTACATCATGCCTGAGTTCCCAGGCACGATTCCGCAAACCTTTGGTTTTTATAACTTACTGTCCGGTGAGGCTTATGTGGCCAATATGATGAATGATAAGTCATTCCACAATAGACCGGTTGCTCGTTTTCCTACCAGTACTTTTACTGGTCAAGGTTTAGCGCGTCAGGGTACTCGATAGGTTCATTTAATACTCAGTTAATCCGATTATTTTTGTATCAAAGGGAGAGCGTTGCCTTACCCCTTTTGGCCGCGCTCGTCCTTTGATGCAGGTTTTGGACTGACTGAAAAAGTGTATTTTACAAAAGAGAATTGAAGATATTTACCGATTGTGAAGGTGATATTCAGCACTCTAGTTTTGATCATTCTGCCAATGCTGGGGCGTATATCGCCGATTGGGTGGCAGAGACATTGAATGGTCATACGACCTAATCGCAAAGAGGATAGAAATAATGAAAATAGTGGGTTTAGAAACTATCGTTTTTGGTGTTGAAGATGTCGCTTCTTGCGCTATTTTTCTAACCGACTACGGTTTGTTTCCTGTTGATGTCACGGAAACAGGCGGGCGTTTTGAAGCATTAGATGGTACTGCAGTCGTGTTGGCGCATGTCTCTGATACCAGTCTTCCTGCCAGTATTGGTAATGGTTGTATGATGCGAAAAACCGTCATGGGCGTTGCTGATAGCGCGACGATTGAGGCGATTACTGAAGAATTACGTAAAGATCGAGAGGTACGACAACTAGCCGATGGCTCTATTGAATCGACAGATGACTCTGGTTTTGTGATTGGCTTTCAGGTGACTGCTCGTAAAGAATTGAATTTGGCGGGTGAAATTTCTAATGTGCCGGGATCGCCATTTCAACGTCCCGTTAACCACCAAGCAGTACAGTTAGAGGTGGACTCAATTCGTCCTCGAACCTTGTCTCATATTGTGTATTTTGTGCCTGACCCGGTAAAAGCAGAAGCGTTTTATGTCGAGCGATTGGGCTTTCGTTGTACCGATAGATTTGAAGGTGCAGGGCCATTTCTACAACCAGCAGGAACGTTAGATCACCACACCCATTTCTTGATTGGTGCGCCACCATTTATGCAAGGCGTTGAGCATTTCACTTTCCATTTTGCCGGGCCTACTGAAGTGATGCAAAACGGTTCTCAGTTTATTGAAAAAGGTTATCAAGCTTTTTGGGGGCCGGGTCGACATATTATGGGATCGAACTGGTTCTGGTATTTCAACAGCCCTTTTGCATGCCATATCGAGATGGATGCCGACATGGATTTACATGATCAAAACTGGAGCCCTCGTTCGCTCCCTATGGGTGCAGACAACTCACAAGCCTTCTTGCTGCGTTACAGAAAAAAATGGTCACCAGGAAAAGATACCCCTCATAACGGCGATTATGAGTAGTGGTATTTAAGTAACAAAATGTGTAAACAAGTCGTTGGTATAAGAGATAACGTTTTATGGGGGGAGCGGTAATTCTTTATTACTGCCCATAAAAACGGAAGGTGACGATACGTCGCTACCACGCAATAACAATAAACAAAGTGGATGGTAATAGTATGTTGATGATGTCTGTGAGATACGGGATTTTTTGCTTTACGGATCGAAGAGAACCAACCTTTCTTATGGGAGGTGTGCAATGAGCCATCGTTTTGGATTTAAAGGCAATTTTGCTTTGATGGTGTCTCATAGTGCCGGCATGTTAGACCTAGTGGCGTTGCCTTTATGGATTGGTGTTTTGGTGACTTCGTATCATTTTGATAGCCAGCAAGCCGGTGGTTTAGTGACGTTGTTTTTAATCGGGGCGGTGTGCGCAAGTGTGTTAATTGCTCCGCGTTTTAAACAATTAAATCGACGTATGGTGGCGAGCGTTGGCTTTTTGGCGTCAGGGTTATGCTTTTTTACCGCTTCTCAAACCAATGATTATGTTCAGTTAGCCGTACTGCATGTGGTGGCAGGTATCACGGCAAGCGCCGCACTCAGTATGGCGCATGGCACTTTTGCACGAGCTGAAAATCCGCATCAGTTGTTTGCTATTGCCGGCCTTACGTTAGGTATTATGGCGTTCGTCTTTATGGGCGCGACACCCAATATTACTAAGGCTGCGGGCGGGCATTCATTGTTCATTATCTTTGGCGGAATTATGACGTTTGCTGCGCTTGTTTGTGCTGTGGCCTTTCCTTCGCTGGTGTTTGATCATGAAGAAAGTACGAAGGCTAAACCGGTTGCCACTAAAATCTCATCTAGCGTTTGGTATGGCATTGTCGGCATTAGCTTAATGGCAGTGACTCAAGCCATGACGTTTAGCTTTATGGAGCGCGTCGGTAATGAGCGAGGTTTTGCGGCGGATTCTGTGACCTTAGTGTTGGTCGTGCTTGCGCTGATTAATATTTTTGCAGCGGTGTTTGCTGGGTTTTTTGAAAAGCGTCTTTCGGTCCGGGTTGTGTTATGCGCGGGCCCTGTGCTGCAAATTATCTTGTCTAATATTATGATGAACGCAACCAGCTTCGCTTTTTATGCCGCGTCAGCATCCTTCTTTGTTGCCCTGATGATATTCACTCATACCTTTGTTTTTGGCTTATTGGCTCGTTTAGACGCGTCGGGTCGCGCCATGGCGGCAACACCGGCGATGTTAATGATAGGCGCCGCGATTGGTCCAATTTTGGGGGGAACCATCATTAAGTTTGTGGGCTATCAAGGTATTGGTATCGCTGCTTTTATATTCGGTACGATTTCACTTGTGTGCTTTTTGCGTGTTTTTCAGCGCAGCGCCGATGTCATTCAATCTGAATCTGAATCTGTGGCGTGAGGTGAATAATGTTTAATCAGAAGAAAGCGATAACACACCCTGCTAGCTTCTTACGTAAGCTCGCTAGGTTCACTCTGATGGCTTTGCTACTTTGTCGTATTGAGTGGAGCATAGCGGCCGTGGCGGATGCGATGGATCGACCTGCTATAGCGTCTAACTTGGGCGCGCATTCTGCCTTAATGTCGGTGGCATCGGTGGGGGATCATTATATTGCCGTTGGTGAACGGGGTTTGATTCTTCGTTCAGATGCCGAGGGAAAAAACTGGCAGCAGCGGCCTTCGCCAGTCAGTGTCACGTTAACTGGCGTAAGTTTTACGGATGAACATAACGGCTATGCGATTGGTCATGGCGGTATTGTATTACGCACCACTAATGGCGGCGAAGCATGGCAGGTTCAGCTTGATGGTCGCACATTAGCTGAAAACCTTTTGCTTGAGGCTGAGAAATCCAATGATCAGGAGGCCATTCAACAGGCTAATTTTTTGTTATCGGATGGCCCTGATAAACCTTTTTTAGATGTGTTGGTGCTGGAGCGAGAGCATCTTGTGGTCGTTGGTGCTTATGGCTTGGCCTTTGAAAGTGAAGACGGCGGCCAGACTTGGACGTCTTGGATGGAGCGTATTGAGAACCCATTTGGCCTGCATTTATACAGCATCCGTAAACAAGGTGAGCGTATTTTAATTGCCGGTGAGCAGGGCTTTGTTGCCCTTTCAATGGATGACGGCCAGTCGTTTGAAACCATCGAAACGCCTTATGGCGGCAGCTTTTTTACCGCTCAACTATTAGGACAAAGTGACATAGTGCTGGCTGGTTTGCGCGGTAATACCTTGCTATCCAATGATAATGGACAACACTGGAAAATCATTAAAAACCCTATTGGTTCGTCGATTATGGCGTCTTTTATCCACTCTAATGGCCAAGTCGTCATGGCTAATCAAGCGGGAACCTTGCTGGGTCTGAAAGAGAATCGACTGGTCCCACTTACCCGTAAACGCCTTCCACCTTTAACCGCTATGCTAGAAAAAGTGAACGGTAGTGTACTTGCTTTAAGCATCAATGGGCCTGTTTCTATTGATGTAGGAGATTTCAAATGAAACATCACTCATCGGCTTCATCAGAGCATGAATTTGACCCTAGTTCTGGTTCTTTTATTGAGCGAACGTTATTTAATCATCGTTTAATCGTTATTATCATTTGTGCCTTGGTGACGGGGTTATTGGGTTGGCAAGCAACCAAGTTAACCATTAATGCGAGCTTTGAAAAAACGTTACCAACTCATCAAGAGTATATTCAAAACTATTTGGAATATGAAAATGAGTTAACCGGTTTAGGCAATGCGTTACGCATTGCCGTGGTGAACCCCGAAGGCAGTATTTATGACGCTCACTATCTAGAGCTATTGCGCCAGTTTAGTGATGAAGTGTTTCTATTGCCTAGCGTAGACCGAGTGCAAATGAAATCGCTTTGGACGCCTTCAACTCGTTGGATTGGCGTGACCGAAGAGGGTCTAGATGGCGGTCCAGTGATTCCTGAAAATTACGATGGCTCCGCGGCGAGTTTACAAGAGTTGAAAGCCAACGTGGCTCGCTCTGGGCAAATTGGTCAGTTAATCGCCGCCGATGAAGAATCCACCATTATCTATATGCCACTGTTAAGCGAAGAAGCGACAGGGGAAGCGTTGGATTATGCCAAGTATTCAGACCTCATTGAAGGCCTGCGCGCCAAGTACCAAGCCAAAGGTTTGGACATTCATATTACCGGTTTTACCAAGGTCATGGGGGACTTGATCGAAGGCGTACAGGCGGTTTTGTGGTTTTTTGCCTTAGCGGTGGTGATTGCGACCTTTATGGTGTTTTGGTACACCCGCTGTGTGCGTTCAACCTTTCTAGTAGTGTTTGCCTCTTTGTTAGCCGTGGTATGGCAACTGGGTATTTTGCCGACGCTAGGTTACGTCTTGGACCCTTATTCAATCCTAGTGCCTTTTTTGGTGTTTGCTATCGGTATGAGTCATGGCGCCCAGAAAATGAACGGCATTATGCAGGATGTTGGCCGTGGTTTTGACAAGCTAGTCGCGGCGCGTTTTACCTTTAGGCGTTTGTTTCTTGCCGGCTTAACCGCGTTGTTGGCCGACGCCGTTGGTTTTGCGGTTTTGTTGGTGATTGATATTAAAGTCATTCAAGAATTGGCGATCGCGGCTTCTATTGGTGTGGCGGTGTTGATTTTTACCAATTTGATTTTGTTGCCCATTATGCTGTCTTATGTTGGTGTCAGTCAAAAAGCAGCAGACCGCAGTGTTATCAATGATATTGATGCTGAAAATATTAAAAAAGTGCCTGCTCTTTGGGTATTTTTAGACAAGTTTACCCAACGTAAATGGGCCATTGGCGCCTTGATAGCAGGGGCAGTTCTGGCCGTTGGGGCTTTCTCCCTAAGCACTCAATTGAAGATCGGCGACCTGGATCAAGGGGCGCCTGAACTACGTCAAGACAGCCGCTATAATCAAGATATCGCCTTTATGAATCAGCATTATGGCGCTTCCAGTGATGTGATGGCCATCATGGTTAAAACACCTGAAGGTCAGTGTTCCCAGTACGATACCTTGAAGAAAATAGACACGCTTGAGTGGCAATTACGTCAGTTGGCTGGCGTGGAGTCCACCAACTCTTTGGCGCTATTGTCTCGTCGTGTATTGTCTGGTTTAAATGAAGGTAACCCTAAATGGTACGAATTTTTACCCAACCAAGGAATGTTGAATTACATCACCGCGGGCGCACCACGGGGGTTGTACAACAGCAGCTGTAGTCTATTGACGGTTTATGTCTATCTGCAAGATCACAAAGCCGACACCTTGAGTAACATCGTTAATCATGTGGAAGCTTTTGCTAAAGACAATAATACCGACGATGTGCAGTTCCTTTTGGCGGCGGGCAGTGCGGGGATTCAAGCGGCCACCAATATCTCTGTAAAAGCGGCTTGGCACCAAATGCTGTTTCTGGTTTATGGTGCGGTGGCTTTGTTGTCTCTTATTACATTCCGCTCGTTTAAAGCCGTTATTGTGGCGCTGCTTCCTCTGATGCTGACGTCCATTATGGTTGAGGCTCTGATGGTGTTACTCGGCATGGGGGTGAAAGTCGCTACCTTGCCAGTTATCGCCTTGGGGGTAGGCATTGGTATTGACTATGCCTTGTATGTTTTATCCATTACCTTGGCCGGATTACGTCAAGGCACCAGTTTATCTCAGTCTTATTTAAGAGCGCTTAACTTCACCGGCAAAGTGGTGATGCTAACTGGCGTGACCTTGTCCGTTGGGGTGATTACCTGGGTGGCCAGTCCGATTAAATTCCAAGCGGATATGGGCTTGTTGCTCGCCTTTATGTTCATTTGGAACATGTTAGGTGCATTGATTCTATTGCCTGCACTGGCGCACTTTTTACTTAAGCCCAAATACCCAAGTGACACCAAAGTGCAGGATGAGTCTGCGATATGAGTGATTTTGATGAAAAAGCACTTTGTCATATTGATGATATTGATGAAGGGGCGACAAAAGGCTTTTTGGAAAACGCCGCTGGGCACGATTTGTTTTTTGTCGTGAAGAAGGATGGCCAGTTATTCGCCTGGCGAAATGCCTGTCCTCATGTGAATGGGGCACCAATGGCGTGGCGTAAGGATGCTTATATGGATGCCAAAAAGCAACATGTCGCTTGTCATGCCCATGGCGCTTTGTTTGAACCAACCACGGGATTGTGTATCCAAGGACCTTGTCTTGGTAAGGCATTGGAGAAAATCCCGATTCATATTAGCCAAGCGGGCGTGGTGTCAATTCAAGTAACAAACGTTAACTAAATAGACAGTAACTAAATAGACAGTAACTCATTGTACAAACAACAAAAATAAGGGTTCATTACATGGCTGCAGTAAATAGAGTATTGGTCATTGGTGGTGGCTTTTCCGGTATGGCCACAGCAATTAAAATGCGTCGTCATGGCATTCAAGTCGATCTGGTTGAAATTGATCCAGAATGGTGTGAATTGGGCGCGGGAATCAGCATTAATGGTGCGTCGATGCGAGCGTTAGAAAACCTTGGCTTGTACCAGCAAGTGGTTGAACAAGGCTGTGTTACCGATGGCGTGGCGATTCATTTAGCCCATGGGCCTTTAGTTATGGAGTTACCAACTCCCAGCCCTGTTGGCTCTTCTGTAGGAGGCAGCGGCGGTATTTTTCGTCCTACTCTCGCGCGTATTATGTCTGCTGCGACCCTTGAGTCGGGTGTTAATGTTCGCTTGGGTTGTACTTATACGCAAATGATTCAGTCCGACAAAGACGTGACAGTAAGCTTCACCGATGGCACGACGCAGAGCTATGACCTTGTGGTCGGCGCGGACGGTGTGCATTCGACAATACGCAAAGAGCTTTTCCCTGAAGTGCCTGATCCTGAATACATAGGCCAAGGCGTGTGGCGTGCCATTTTGCCACGTCCGGCTGAGATTAATCGTGTCACCATGTGGGTGGGAGATCACCTTAAACTTGGCGTGAACCCCGTGTCCGATACCCTTATGTATATGTTTATTACCGAAGATCGCCCCACGAAAGAGCACATAGACATAGAAACTTGGCCGCAAGTGTGTGCTGATTTGATGGCGCATTTCCCGAACCCTATTGTTCAGTCGTTGATTCCTCATGTATTAAAAGAAGAGGCCAATATTGATTATCGCCCATTGGCTAATTTATTGGTGAAAACGCCTTGGAACAAAGGCCGTGTAGTGATGATTGGCGATACAGTCGCGGCGACCACCCCTCATCTTGCTTCTGGAGCCGGAATTGGCATCGAAAGCGGTATCGTATTGGCGGACGAATTGGCCGCAAATGATGATTTGAAAATGGCGTTTGATAAATTTCATCAACGTCGTTGGGAGCGTTGTCGTATGGTCGTGGAAAATTCTGAGCGCTTGTGTCATATCGAAATTAATGGTGGCGATAAGGCCGAACACTCAAAAATTATGGGACAGTCATTAATGGCTTTAAGTCAGCCAATTTAATACTCCCTTTGGGCAGTGATGATATTTATAACGGATCACTGCCATTTTTTATTTATTAGGTTTTTTGCTTTATACCCAAGAGGTTTTTCGATGAATTTCCCTGATATTTACCGTGTGGTCACAGGCCATGATGAAAATGGCAAGGCGGTTATTTTAGAAAACGGTCCACTTAATACTGTGATGGATTTAGAAGCGGTTCCGGGTACTCGATTTCATGAGGTCTGGAATACTGCTGAGAGCCCAGTTCATATTGCTCATACTCAAACAGATCCCACCCTTGGCCCCGTTATTTTACCACCGATGAAAACGGGTACTCGAATTCGATTTGTTGATATTCCGCCAGATACTGAGGAGTTTTTGACTCAGGGTAAAGGCAAGATGAAAGCGATGTTTTCAAAAGTTGGTGATGAAGACGCTTCAACCGTAAAAGAAGATTCGCCTCATCCTTTGATGCATCGCACTGAGTCTGTGGACTACGGCATTGTCATTGAAGGCGAATTAACCTTGATCGTCGACAAGGGCGAGGCGGTTTTGAAGCCGGGCAGTGTGGTGGTTCAGCGCGGTACCAATCATGCTTGGGCAAATCGTTCTGGAAAAATGTGCCGTATTTTATTCATCTTAGTCGGTGGACAGTACGACGACGAACTGGCCAACGCTTTGCGTTAACAAGAGCGTAATAAGGAAGAATTTATGAAATTTGCAACGTTACCGAATGGCTCATTAGATGGCCGCTTAGTTGTCGTATCGAAAGACTTAACAAAAGCAGTCGATGCGACGCTTATCGCCCCTAATTTATTATCAGCCGTGCAAAACTGGCAGGAAAAATCAGCAGACCTACAAGCTTTGTACGATCTGTTGAATGCAGGAAAAGTCGATTTTGCCTTTGATTTTGATCCGTCTGCTTGTCTTGCGCCGTTACCAAGAAGCCCTCAGTGGTTAGACGCTTCGGCTTTTATCAATCATGGTAAATTGATGGAAGAGGCTTTTAATACCAAACCCATTCCAGATTTTGAGACGATTCCGGTGATATATCAAGGGGCGAGCGATGACTTCCAAGGCCCAACGGTCGATATCCCCATGCCAAGTGAAGCGGATGGAATCGACTTTGAAGGGGAGTTTGGCGTGGTGATGACAGAGGTTCCTATGGCGGTTTCTGTTGAAAAAGCGGCCAATACTATTTGCTTAATCGTACAAATAAACGACTGGAGTCTACGGGCTTTTGGTCCTCGTGAGATGGCAACGGGGTTTGGCTTTATACAAGCGAAGCCGTCTTCCAGCTTTGCGCCAGTTGCCGTAACACCTGATGAATTGGGGGATGCGTGGTGTAATGGTCGAGTGAATATGCATCTCAATGTAACTTGGAATGATCAGCGTTTTGGTGAACCTCACGGTAGTGAAATGAACTTTTCTTTCCCGCAATTGGTTGCTCATGCGGCACGCACTCGAAAACTGACAGCGGGCTGCATTATTGGCTCGGGTACGGTCTCTAATAAATCTCGTGAAGCAGGATCTGCCTGTATTGCTGAGCGACGAGTGATTGAAAAAATCGATCTAGGCGAAATCAGAACTCCGTTCATGCGCTTTGGGGACAAAGTCCGTATGCAAGCAAAATTTGATGATGGACGTGATGGTCCATTTGGTGTGATCGAGCAAAAAGTCATAGCGAATTAGCAAAAGGAGTGGTCAGATGCACGTACTAATTACCGGAGCAAATGGCTTTGTTGGGCAAGCGCTGACAAAACATATCTTGTCTCAAGGCTGTGTGGGAGACCGCAGGGTGTCGCGTTTGACCTTGCTGGATCGTCAGTTTGATGGGGGTCTTGTCGATCAATCGACAGACGGTTTAGTCGTTGAACATCAGGGTGGTGATCTTGCAGACGATCAATGGTTAAAAGACACGCTAGGGCGTTTCCCAATGGATGTTATTTTCCATCTGGCCAGTATTCCCGGTGGTATGGCGGAACAAAATGATGAACTTGGTCGTCGTGTCAATATTGATGCCACGATGACCTTGCTGGAAATCTGCAAAGCGCAAACCGAGTTAACAGGGCGCAAACCAGTATTCGTGTTTGCCAGCAGCATTGCCGTCTTTGGCATTATGCCAGATTGGGTAAGCGACAATACGCCATTAAAACCGCAGATGAGCTATGGTGCTCACAAAGTTGTCGGTGAAGTAATGGTCAATGACTTTAGTCGCCGTGGTTGGATTGATGGTCGTTCATTGCGTTTGCCCGGCGTACTGGCTCGTCCTCCCGCAGAAACTGGCCAATTGTCGGCTTTTTTGAGCGATATTATCCGTGAGGTATCCCAAGGCCATGCTTTCGTTTGCCCTATGTCTGCTGAGTCGAAAACCTGGGCATCTTCTCTGCCGAACATCATTGAAAATTTATTGCATGGCGCCGCAGTCGAAGAAAGCAAGCTCAAGTCGAATCGAACTTTTACTTTACCCACTCTCTGTTTCAGCATGGCACAAATGGTTGACGCCATTGGCTTGGTTTATCAGCAGAACGCAAATGAGCTGGTTAGTTATGAACCCAATCCTATGATTGAAAAATTGTTTGGATGCTTTCCTCTGCTAGAAACTCTGGCGGCGGATAAGGTAGGTTTTAGACACGATGTGGATTTGAACAATCTTGTTAGACGGGCATTGTTCAAAGGTCATTAATAGGCAGTCATTCCCAATAGAAAAAGAATACTCTAAGTCCTAGAGTATTCTTTTTTACCGCTAAATCTCAGTGATTAATCAAAAATCGCGACGGCGCGAATAAAGCCAGCAGAGCCGTTTTTGATCTTATAAGGGAAGCAAGACACCATAAACCCATTGGTCGGTAAGCTGTCTAAATTAGAGCGCTTTTCCATTTGCCCGTAGCCAATATCTCGACCGGCGTTATGGCCTTCCCAAATGATTGACGCATCCCCGGATTCTGAAAACGTTTCACGGGTATATTTGAATGGTGTATCCCAGCGTCATGCATCAGTGCCGACCACGCGTACATCACGTTCTAAATGCCAAGGAGCGTCCACGTGAGTACCATTATGGGCACTCATCACCATTTTCTCGACCGCCCAAGCTTCATCGCCTAGCTTTTAGGCCAGGGAACATGTTTGCCATTTCTGGCCAGCCTTGTTGATGGTCAATGTATTCTTGTGTCTGTAAAAAGCCTCATAGTCGTTCTTAGTTCTAGCAAGCTTAAGAGATGACCTGGATGTGAAAATTTCTGCTTTAGATTGGAATCAACCTGCGTAACGGCAATTAAATATTGTCAAACTAGACAATCGTCAATACCATATGCTAATACATTGAGTTAGTTGCGATTTTTTGCTTTTTCCCCTTCGTATCCATGATTATCAATCTATTAAATGAGTATTTATAGATATGCCAAACGACCAGTATGAAGATACCCATTCCCTTAATTTGGAACGCTATGTTCCTGCACTTGTTACTTTTTTGGCCAATAAACTATCGACCGGCGCGTCTTCTTTATACCGAGAACTTTTTGGTATTGGTATTGTTGAATGGAGGCTGATCTCGCTACTTGTAGTAGAAAATGGTATATCAGCTAATCGTATGTGTCAGGTAATTGGTTTAGACAAATCAGGTGTAAGCCGTTCTCTAAAGTTTCTTGAAAATGAAAAATATGTCTACTCTAGTGTCGATCCAGAAGACGCCCGTAGATTTATTATTTGGATGACTAACAAGGGAAGGGCTCTACACGATAAAGTATTTGAGGTCGCTATCGCGCGCGAAAAACTACTACTTGAAGGTTTTAGCAAGAAAGAAGTTGATACCCTGATAAAACTGCTTAACCGATTAAATGACAGTGTTAGTAAGGTAAATAGTTTCCGCCCTAATCTCCCCAAGTAATTCTGAAACACCTCACTTCCCGCCTTAGATTTTTATCATAAGCATATGATTTAAATTGATTTTCTCACAATAAAACTTAAAAAATAATGGAAAACAAGCTCGTCAAGTGATTTTCTTCAACGAAATAAAGTTGCTATAGCAACTTTATTTCGTTGACATCACAACTATATTGACGCTATAAAGATTGCATAAGCCAGCTAAAAACAACTAAGGCAGTCTTAAATGATTAACGTTCTTATTAAGAAAAAGAAGCTTGAAGCGCCTGATATCGTTAGTTTCGAACTTACAAGTTTAGAAGGTGAAAAGCTTCCTGACGCTACCCCTGGGGCTCATATAGACGTATGTGTTAGTAGTGGAATGACTCGACAATATTCTATTTATAACGACCCTCAAAAAACGGATAGCTATAAAATTGCAGTATTGAAAGATTCGAATTCTCGTGGCGGCTCGGTAGCCTTGCATGAAGACTTTCATGAGGGCGATGTGATTGGTATTTCAGCTCCGAGAAACCTGTTTGAACTAAACAATGAGGCCCCGTCTTATATTTTAGTGGCAGGAGGTATTGGCATTACCCCTATCTTGTCAATGGCTGATCGACTGCAATCTGAGCAGCGTTCCTTTTCCTTGCACTATTTCGCACGAAATATTGATAAGGCTGCTTTCTATGACCAAATCATCTCCTGTGATTGGGCCGATAAGAGTTCATTCTATTTCGATGACGAAGAGAAAGAATCCTTTCATCAAGCGCTGCTTAACGCTAATCATCAGGCTCACCTGTATGTATGCGGGCCAAATGGTTTTATGGAATTTGTGTTTTCTTCGGCTAGGAAAGTTGGTTGGTCAGAGTTTAGGTTGCACAAAGAACATTTTTCGTCTGCCCCACGTGAAGATGCTGAAAATCAAGCTTTTGACGTTGAAATTGCCAGCTCAGGTGAACGCTTTCATATTCCTGAAGGCCGTTCTGTGTTCGAAGTATTAGATGATGCTGGTGTTGACGTTAATGTGTCTTGTGAGCAAGGCATATGTGGTTCTTGTTTAATAAGAGTCATATCTGGAGTTCCGGATCATAGAGATCAGTTTTTATCGAATGATGAGCGGGCTAAAAATGATCAATTTACTCCCTGTTGCTCTCGATCACTGACAAAAATGCTAGTACTTGATCTTTAGTATTCATCCAAAAAAGTAAATAAAAATAAAGTAAATAAAAAAGGAGACTTGTATGAGTGTTCAATATGTTAGCGCAGCTGAACTAATCGATTCTGATACTGAATCAACATCCCCATTTCCATTAAATATGTGGTATGTAGCGGCCTTGAGCTCTGAGCTTCAAGATAAACCTTTGCCCCGCACATTGCTTAATAACCACATTGTATTTTTCCGTACAGCTGATGGAAAAGCTTCGGCGCTTGAAGATAAATGTTGTCATCGATCTTTGCCTTTATCTCTGGGGACAGTCGAAGAGAGTGGTATTCGTTGTGGTTATCACGGATTATTATTTAATGGTGATGGAAAGTGTATAGAAATCCCGGGGCAAGACAAAGTTCCGCGTAAAGCCTTAGTATCCGCTTATTTTATTTGCGAACAAGACCATCTTATTTGGATCTGGTTTGGAGATAAGAATAATCAAGAACCAACTTGTCTTCCACCAAGTTACCCAGTTCATAATGCCCCCGAATATTTATTTGGCGGTGATGTATACCATTACGATGCCCCATATCAGTTAATACACGATAATTTATTGGACCTTAGTCATTTAGGGTATGTCCACCTTCATACGATTGGTGGAAATGCAAAATTGCATATGACCGCTGAGACTAAAGTTGAAAGCGACGAAAAAACAGTTCGTGTTATTCGTCATATGCCTGATTCTGTTCCACCTCCAACTTATTCTTTAGCTTATCCGTTTACAGGTAAAATTGATCGTTGGCAGGAGATTCTTTTTAAAATATCGCACCTAGAGATTTGGACTGGTGCTGTAGACGCAGGCTCTGATTCTTTAGAAAATCCTAATCGTGATGGATTTCATATGAAAGGTTTTCATGGCATTACGCCTGAGACGGAAACGACTTGTCATTATATATGGACTATGTCTACGAACCCTAAAAATGATCCAAAAGAAACGGCTAAAAAAGTCATTGAACAAACTAGATTGACTTTTGATGAAGATAAAGTGGTCATTGAGGCTCAGTATAAAAACATGCAAAGCTTTAAACATAATAAAATGCTGGATATACATGTGGATCTGGCACCAAACAGAGCGCGTCGTATTATCGAAACATGTCTAGTGCTAAATTCTGATGTATTAGAGAAATAGATGGTTGCAATGATTAAGTAATAAAAAATCAAAAATAATAAAAAGGTGATGAATATGAATATGAAAAATAAAAAAATAATTCTTTTTTTAGGTTGTATGTGGTCAACTTTTGCGTTTTCACAAACATACACATTACGTCTTGCTCATTTTTGGCCAGCCAACTCGAGCGTTGGCAACGTTATACAAGACTGGGCGAATTCAATTGAGAGTGATTCAAATAAACAACTAAATATTGAAATATATCCAAGTCAAACGCTTGCTAAAGCGGCACAAAGTTATACAGCAACGGTGAGCGGGATTGCCGATATTACTGTCACAGCTCAAGGCTATATGGCTGGTCGGTTTCCACTTACTCAGGTGGTGGAACTTCCTGGTTTGATTACTAATGCTGAAAATTCAAGCTGTGTTATCCAAAAACTTTATGACAATAAATTAATATCGGCAGAATATAGTGATACACATCCGTTATTTTTATTTGTTCATGGGCCAGGGCATATCCATACTAGCGACAAACAAGTTTCTACGCCAAGTGATTTAGAAGGAATGCGTATTCGCCGTGCAACAACGGTTGTAGCGGATTTGCTTAGTTCAATGAATGCTAATCCTGTCGGTATGCCAGCCCCAGAAACCTATCAATCGGCACAACGTGGCGTTATTCAGGGTGTGGCTTTTCCTTGGCAAGCAATGAAAGATTTTCGTCTAAATGAATTATTATCACATCATACAGAAATAGGTCTATACACACTCTCCTTTATCACTACTATGAATAAAAGTGCCTATAATAAACTGCCTGACGATCTTAAAAAAATACTCGATCAACACAGTGGTGAATACTGGTCGCGTGTGATGGGGAAAGCGTTAGATGATTTGGATGCTGATGGCCGGAAAGAAGCCATTGAGGCAGGGCATACCATTGAAACAATTAACAATGTTAATAGTGATCCAGTATGGGGGCCTATTACCAAAAAAGTGATAGCGTCTTATATTGAAAATATGGATTCTCAGTCAGAAAAAGCAGAAAATATTTATAATAAAGCTTTAGAGTATTCAACATTATGTGAATCAAATAAAGTGCTTTAAGTATTTATATAATACGGAAAAATACTAATATGAGCTTTTTATAATGGCGTCTAATCTCTACTAGATTTGTGTAAAAGGTAAAAGGTAAAAGGTAAGAAGCAATAAAAAAGCCTCGCAGATTCACTGCGGGGCTTTTTGTGTTTTTACGATTCGATTATTATTCAGCAGGTGGGTGTGTTTCTAAATAGCGGCTGTCTTCTTCTGGTAGCGGCTGATCATCGATGGCCGCTTCAAAGGCTTTTAGACGTTTGTAGATGGATAGCAATTCTACGATGGTGGTCCAAGAGTTAACCAAAAATTGAAACGAACCTTCTACTTGACTAAAGGCGTTGCTGATACGTTGGAAGATACCTAAGGTAAGGGCGCCAGCGACAATAGAAGGGCCAAGAGCAATAAGAGGTACTAAAACCCCAGCCTGTAAATAACCATATCGAACGATGTTGAAATACAAATAGTTTGCATATAGGTTGAAGTAGTTTTTGCGTACGTTTGAGAATAACTCTGATAGTTTAATGGGTTCTGCTCGCTCGGCATTATCTTCACCATAAACGAGTTCTTTTCGATAAGCGGCTTCAACGCGTTGGTTTTTGAACTCCAGCCCGGGCAGGCGAATACCCGCTACAGCCAAGAGTGTGGTGCCTATTATGGACCAAATAATGGCAATAAATACTAGGGCTTGCGGCACTTCTCCTATAAATGGCAGTTCTTTTACATAAGCCGATAGCCCCCACAAAACAGGGAGAAACGCCAATAGTGTCATCATTGAGTCGAGGAAGCGCACTCCCAAGGTTTCAACAATGCTGGCAAAACGCATGGTGTCTTCTTGGATACGCTGCGATGCCCCTTCTATGTGGCGTACTTGTTGCCATTTGGATGCGTAATGGTTGTTCATTGCGGTGCGCCAGCGAAAAACATAATGGCTAACAAAGAAGCTGTTTAATACCGCGACAGCAATAAAGACGAATGCAATGCCGGCAAACGTAAAAAGTTGAGCGAAGTATTCATCGAGCGTGATGCTATTGGGGGCGCTCAAGGCTTTCTGTATCAAGTCATAAAAGCTGCCATACCATTCATTAATCATCACACTGACTTGTACTTGGAACCAGGTGATGAATACAATCAATCCCGACCCAACGACAGACCATTTTGCCCATTTTTGACCGCCATAAACCACCCATGCGCCGATGAATAATCCATAACAAACCGCCATATATTGGTATAACCAAACATCTAATGCGGTACTTTGTGCGCTTTGAAAAGCGGCTTGTGCGGCGGCGTCAGCGCCTTCTGCTAATGCTGCTGGAAAATACACACCAAACAGAGACCCTAAACTGAGCAGGCCGCCTAAGTCTTGAACTTTTGCATACCAGCCAATAACGCAAACAAGAGCCCAAAGGGCAAAGCTAAGAAAGAAGAGCTTGGGTTTGGGAAAGAAAGAATGAAACACGGTTTAGTTTCTCTATATCAGTTGAATGATTCATAAGCCATTGATCTACCTGAGTTGTGTCATGGCGCTTTATCGGAGCTTAAACCAGTCAAGTGATAATCACAATCAAACGACCTTTAAGGAATCAGCAAAAAACACGACAATCGACGGTAAGACAGCATTTTTTCACTGAACTGTCTGTTACGCTGTGAAATTAGGACAACAGGAATGTTTTATGGCACAAGTTGATGTGTACTTGGTTCGTGCTTTTTCTATATCAGGACAAGGCGGAAATCTGGCTGGAGTAGTGTTGCAAGCTGATGCACTAACGGATCAACAAAAGCAGGCCATCGCCAAAGCAGTAGGCGTATCTGAAACAGCTTTTGTTAGTCAGAGTGATAAAGCCGATTTTCAGTTATCTTTTTTTACCCCAACAGTGGAAGTCGACTTTTGTGGTCACGCCACCCTGAGTGCGTTTTGGTTGTTGCATCATTTACAAAAAATCCCGCTAGGTAATTATCAACAGGAAACTAAAGTCGGAGTACTGGATGTTGAGGTTGCATCAAATTGTGGTGTCTTGATGAGTCAGAGTTTACCCGTTTGGTTGACTGAATTTAGCGCAGAGGAAATTGCACCTATGCTTGGGATTGACCCCCAGCTTATTGTTCAATTAGGTTTACCTATTCAGGCTGTGTCGACAGGTTTAGTGGACGTGATGATTCCAGTGCCTTACGGCGCGTTGGATTGCCTTGTTGTGGATCTGGAGGCGATAACACGTTTTTGTCAACAGCATCAATGTGTTGGCTTTCATGTTTTTGAGATGAATTCTCCTGATGAACCTTATACGGCAAATTGTCGAAACTTTGCACCAGCGGTTGGTATTCCTGAAGAGTCTGCTACAGGCAGTTCAAGCGGTGCGCTGGCGTGTTATTTAAATCGACACTTTGGCTCCCAACAAGCGGTTTTTGAGCAAGGCCGAGCAATGAATATGTCATCGCGTATTGTGACCCAGTTACGTGTGGAAAGCGGCGAGCTGGTATGTGTTCAAGTGGGAGGTGAGGGGGCAATGTATAAAGTCATGTCGTTTGAGTTCTAGTGGTAATAAAAAATCGGGCCGAGGCCCGATTTTTTTAACACTTTTTACCACACGTCTGCTTACGCGGCTTGGTTGTTTGCCACAACGGTTGCAATGGCTTTATCAAGACGAGCAAGGCCATCGGCAATGTCTTGTTCGGTGATGATCAAAGACGGCGCTAAGCGTAATACGTTTGGTCCGGCGACCAATGCAAGTAAACCTTCGGCGGCAGCGGCTTTGATAATTTCACCGGCTTTACCGGTGAGACTATCGACCATTTCGGCACCAATGAGCAGACCCATACCACGAATGTCTTTAAAGACATGGTGCTTTTCGTTAATGGCTTTCAAGCCTTCCACAAAAAGGTCGTGACGTTTCGCCACGCCACCTAATACTTCTGGCGTGTCGACGATATCGATCACCGCTTCGGCGATAGAGCACGCCATTGGGTTGCCGCCATAAGTGCTACCATGGGTACCAAATGCTAGGCTTTTGGCGGCTTTTTCTGTCGCAAGCATCGCGCCAACGGGGAAACCATTGCCTAAGGCTTTGGCGGTTGTTAATACATCGGGTGCCACGCCTAGCTGCTCATAGGCGAAAAGCGTACCCGTTCGGCCAACGCCAGATTGCACTTCGTCATAAACCAATAGGGCGTTGTGTTGGTCACATAGCTCACGCACTTGTTTGGCAAATTCAAGGTCGGCTGGAATAATACCGCCTTCGCCTTGAATAGGCTCCATCACCACCGCACAGGTCTTATCGCTAATAATGGCTTTAAGTTGTTCAATGTTGTTGTAATCACAATGCTTGATACCGCCTGGCGTTGGCTCAAAACCTTCTTTGTATTTTGCTTGTCCACCGACAGAGACGGTAAACAAGGTACGGCCATGAAACGATTTATTAAAGGCGATAATTTCGTGTTTCTCTGGACCAAAATGGTCGAAGGCGTAACGACGAGCCAATTTAAACGCGGCTTCGTTGGCTTCTGCGCCACTGTTGGCAAAAAACACTCGGTCGGCAAAAGTTTTTTCGGTCAGTTTTTTGGCCAAGCGTAGGGCTGGCTCATTCGTCATGACATTAGACAAATGCCATAGTTGACCTGCTTGCTCACGCATAACCTTAACCAAGGTTGGGTGGCAATGCCCCAATGCGGTCACCGCAATGCCGCCGGCAAAATCGACGTACTCTTTGCCTTCGGTGTCCCACACGCGAGAGCCTTCACCACGCACAGGAATAATGGCGGAAGGGGCATAGTTGGGAACCATTACTTCGTCAAACGTTGCTCTCGTTACTTGTTCTGTCACTTTGATATCCATCTTAAAAAAAGACCTCTTAAAAATAGGTGGCCGTAAAGACGGCCACCTTTTGGTTTATATCAGATTTCTTAATTCACGAATAGCGACAGTGATCATCGCCAACGTTAATTCACTTTCTGTTTTTATTTCGCTGAACGTTGCTCGATAATGCTTGATACTGTCATTATTCGATTCGCGCCAATGCGCCAGGCGTTGCTCTAATTTTTTGATATCAGGGCTAGACTGTATAACTTCCTGAGTGAGGGTGCGCAGACTGTTGTCTACTTCGTCACCAAGCCCACCTTTTGCACGACGCTGCCACATATCGTCAGCGGGTAGTTCACTGACTCTATGGCGTAACCAATGCAGTTCTAGGTCCATTTCAAGCGCAAAGTAGGTTTGAGCCACATCCAACACTTCGGTTTCGGTATTAGTCGCAACACGAATAATGTCTAATCCGTAGAAGAGGTAGTGAAGAGACGACAATCTTTCCGCTATTTCGGCTGGAATGTTGTGCTCAACCAAGCGAGTGGTAATGTCGGCCAAGTGCGCTTGACTGGATTCCGTCAGAATGGCTTGCATGTTGGCGCTAATAATATCGACACCAGGTTTGTAGGTGTCTTTTAGGCGCTGAATGGACAAGCTTTCACGGGTGTTACGCAACAACCAGAGCGTGGCGCGTTCTAATAATCCTTGGATTCGAATCAGTAGACCGTTTAACACCGAGTTTTCTACGGTGAAGTCTAGGCCGTTAATGGCGTCCCAAAGAGCGGGAATAGCAAAAATGTCTTCGGCGGCCATGTAGGCTCGTACGACATTCAACGACGACGCACTGGTTTCCTCTTGCATATAAGTGCTAAAGGTTGGTCCCATGCGGTTGCCAAGGTTGTTCGTCACGTGTCCGGCGATGATTTCTTGAATCAGCGGATGTGACGCCATTTGGCCGTCGAAGTGTTTGGTCAGCTGGGTGGGGAAGTATTCGTTGATTTGTGTGGTTAAATCCACATCGTCACCAATACCATCTTCGACCAACTGCTCAGACAGTTTGATTTTAGAATAAGCCAATAACACGGAAATTTCGGGGCGGGTTAAGCCTAGCCCTTTGTTTAAGCGTTTCTTGATTTGCGCATCGCTAGGCAAGTATTCAATTTCACGGTTTAAGCGACCTTCGCGTACCAGTGATTGAATTAAACGCCAGTGATCGGCCAAGCGTTCAGGTGCTTGTGCGTTGGCCAAAGACAAAACATGGCTTTGGCCAAGGTTGTGGCGCAACACAAGGCTGCCCACTTCATCGGTCATTTCAGCCAGCAAGCTGTTGCGTTGCTTCTCGGTTAGATCGCCGTTTTCAACCACGCGGTTAAGCAGGATCTTGATGTTAACCTCGTGATCCGAGCTGTCGACACCCGCCGAGTTGTCAATCGCGTCAGTGCTAATTAAACCGCCTTTTTGAGCAAATTCAATTCGGCCTAACTGTGTAAACCCTAGGTTGCCACCTTCGCCAACGATTTTGCAGCGTAGCTCTTTGCCATTTACACGCAGTCCGTTATTGGCACTGTCGCCGGCATCGGCATGAGATTCTGTATCCGATTTCACGTAAGTACCGATACCGCCGTTCCACAGTAGATCAACCGGGGCTTTTAGAATTGCGTTGATCAAATCGGTTGGTGCCATGGATTTGACATTGCCTTCAATACCCAACGCTTTACGGATGTCAGCGTTGATCGGAATGGATTTCGCAGAACGATTGAAAATACCGCCGCCTTTGGAAATCAGCTCTTTGTTGTAATCTTCCCAAGAAGAACGAGGCAACTTGAACATACGTTCACGTTCCACGAAAGAGGTTGCCGCGTCGGGTGTTGGGTCGATGAAAATGTGCATGTGGTTAAACGCAGCCACTAGCTGGATGTGTTTAGACAACAGCATGCCGTTACCAAATACGTCGCCTGCCATGTCGCCAACGCCAACGGTGGTGAAGTCAGTGGTTTGGCAATCAATGCCAATTTCTTTGAATTGACGTTTAACCGATTCCCAAGCGCCACGAGCGGTGATGCCCATTTTTTTATGGTCGTAACCATTGGAGCCGCCAGACGCAAACGCATCGCCTAACCAGAAGTTGTATTTTGCTGAAATGCTGTTGGCTAAATCGGAGAAAGTTGCCGTGCCTTTGTCTGCTGCTACCACCAAGTATGGGTCGTCTTCGTCGTAACGTAATACCGACAGAGGTGGAACCACTTCGTTTTGTACTAGGTTGTCGGTAATGTCGAGCAAGCCGCTAATGAAGGTGGTGTAGCAATGGATTACTTCTGCTTGCACTTCTTCACGGGAGGCGTTCTTTTTCAATTGCTTGGCAACAAAGCCGCCTTTGGCGCCAGACGGTACGATAACTGCGTTTTTGACCATTTGAGCTTTAACAAGACCCAATACTTCGGTACGGAAATCTTCCATCCGATCGGACCAACGAAGACCGCCACGGGCGACTTTACCGCCACGCATGTGAATACCTTCAACCCAAGGCGCATAAACGAAAATTTCGAATTTCGGTCTTGGTAGTGGTACCGCTGGAATCAGTGAAGGATCCAGTTTGAAAGACACATAGTCTTTGACTTCGCCTTCAGCGCCCGCTTGATAGAAGTTGGTTCTTAGCATGGCTTGAATCACTGACAAGTAGTGTTTCAAAATGCGGTCTTCATCTAGATTGGCGACCTGATCCAATTCTAGCTCGATTTTTTCAAGCAGTTTGTGGACTTTATCGTCACGCTTAGCGTCTTGGCTTGGGTCGAAGCGTTGCTCGAATAGTTGCACCAAAAGACGGGCGATGCCGGCGTTTTTTTCTAAGGTTTGCTGCATATATTGCAACGAGAAAGGCACTTGTAATTGCGTCAAGTACTTAGTCAAAGCGCGTAGCATGGTGACTTGGCGCCATGTTAAAGAAGCACTGAGGACTAGGGCGTTAAAGCGATCATTTTCGACGCGACGGCGGAAGACCTGATTAAACGCGTCTTGGAAAGCTTCGCGCTGGGCGTTTTTCTCAAGGTTAACATCGGCGTCAACACTGATGGCAAACTCAACCACCCAAGTGTTGGTGATGCCGTCGCCATTGTGGTCAAGTTCATAGGGACGGGCTTCTAACACGCGTAAGCCCATGTATTCTAATATTGGCAATACATCGGATAAAACTAAGGTTGTGCCCGCGCCATAGACTTTGAAGAAGTAGTTGTTTTTAGCCTGACCGACTTGACGGTAAATGTGCGTTGAGGTGTCGCCTTCGCCGGCTAATTGGCTCAAACGCTCGATGTCTAATACCGCCGCGTTAGGGGAGAAATCTTCGCGGTAAGCGGCGGGCAAATAAGGCACGTAATCATTGAACAGAAGATTGCCGCTTTCTTCGCCATGGCTTTTATGAAGAGCGTTAAGCAGCTTGTCTTCCCAAGAGCTCATGGCGTCTTGCATCTTACGTTGAATGTCTTCTACGTCGATGGTTGGGCTGTTTTTAGGGTCAGCAATTTGAATGGTGAAATTGACTCGAGCCAAGACCAGCTGAGAAAATTGCACATTGAATTCAGAGCTGGTGCCATTGCAGGCGCTCATTAGAATGTCTTGCATTTTCATGCGCAGTTCTGTGTTGTAGCGATCGCGTGGCACGTAAACCAAGGCATTGAGGAAGCGACCGTAAATGTCTTTGCGTAGGAAAACGCGTAGCTGACGGCGCTCTTGAATGGCAAGAATGCTTTCGATGGTGCTAAACAGTTCGTCTACCGGCGCTTGTAGCATTTCGTCACGAGGGTAGCTGTTAAGAATGTGCTTTAAGTTTTTTCCCTTGTGGCTGCTTGGGTCCACATTGGCTTTTTCGACAATGACATTGAGCTTTTTACGCAGTAGTGGAATGTCTTGCAAACGGGCGATGTAAGCGGCAGAAGAATACAGGCCGAAGAAGCGCCACTCACCAATCACATTGCCTTTTTTGTCAAAGCGTTTGATGCCAAGGTAATCAAGATGAACAGGGCGATGAACTGTCGAAACCGCCGTCGACTTGGTTAGAATGAGGATGTTGTTGCTATCAACGGCGAGCTTGGCAAGATTGTCTTGTAAAACGATGTCACGTTTGACTTTTTTGTCGTTAATGTCGCGGAATGTACCCAGACCTGAGCCTTCCACCAATTTAAGATGCGTCTCATTGCCCTCGACCGCAAGATCATAGGCGCGAAAACCGATAAAGGTGAAATGGTCGTTAGCGACCCAGCGCAAGAAATCCAGAATCTCTTGGTGTTCTTCATTGCCTTTCAAGTGCGCTAATTGCTCTGACTCTTCGATGATGTTGCTTAATCTGGTTTTCATCGTTGGCCAATCCGTCACGGTCTTTTTGACATCGACTAGACTATCAAGCAGCTCTTCTTTAATTTCGTCTAGCAAGTTGATGTCTGACAAACGGTCAATTTCAAAGCGCATCAAGGCTTCATGAGAGTTTGATTCAAGGTTAATGCCTTGTAGCTCGCCTTTCTTGTTGCGTTCCACTGGCACCATTGGGTGAGAGGTCATGTGAATAGTATGGCCAAGACGTACTAGCGCCATATTAAAAGACGAGACAAGGAAAGGCATGTCGTCGGTTAAAATTTCAATAACGGTGTGGGTTGATTGCCAGCTGTGTTCTTCATAGTTGGGGTTGTAAACACGAACTTTTGGCTGGTGTGCTGGGCGTTGTTGTAAAAAGTCCCACAAGCAGACAATCGTGCCGTAAAGGTTTTCTATGGATTCATTAACCAAGTCTTCCGTTAGCGAGTCCTGGAAGTAAAGCTGGGCAAGTTGAATCAAGTGGTTTGCTTCGGGGGCGTTGAAGTGTTCGTTGATTTCTACTTCAACGCGTTCGATTAATTCGTTTTTTTTATGATCAGTCATTAGAACTTATCCCTCATCGTGGTGTTCTTAATAAAACTAGTGGTGTTCTTATTATAAAACTAGTCGTTAGCGCTGTATTACGAAAGTATTCGGTTTGGACTCTGGATATGATTATTATGAAAATTTCACTCCTTTGATAGTTGGTAACTTATCTAATTGCGACATATTGTTACTATGTCTGGTTAATAGGGGTAAAAAAGTCTTGCTCAATGTGAAAAAAACCTTTGTTATCCATTTTAAACGAAATAAACTCCTTTTTAGCCCACAGTTCGCAGGATAATATTTTGTACAAGAGTGAATTTGCATCAAGAGAAATCATGCAGGCAAGCAAAAAGCCGTTAAAGTACGGTTTTTTGCTGTTGCCACATTATTCTATGCTGGGTTTTTCTTCCGCCATTGAGACATTGCATATGGCGAACTGGGTGACAGGAAAAGAGCTTTATTCTTTTTGTACTATCAGCCATGAGGAACGACAAACCCCTTCAAACACGGGTGTTACAAGTGTTTCGGATTACCTAACCAGTGATGCTCCAGGGGATCTAGATGCGATTTTTGTCTGCGGGGCGTCTCCCGTGACAAAAAACGAAAATCAGACTTTAGAAAATTGGCTAAAGAAACAAGCCAAAAAAAGAGTCGGCCTAGGTGGTGTTTGCACGGGTAGCTATTTGCTGGCCAAAGCGGGCTTGTTAGATGGTTATCGCGCCACGATTCATTGGCGTAGTTTGGCGAATTTGCGCGACGAGTTTCCACAAACGATGGTCTCTAATCATTTGTTTGAAGTGGATCGTGACCGTTATACCTGTAGTGGCGGTACGGCCGCTATGGATATGATGTTATTTTTGATTGGCAAGCAACACGGCATGTCGCTGGCGAGCAGTATTTCTGAGCAATTTGTGTGTGAGAGAATTCGTACCCACGAAGACCCGCAGCGCATTCCTTTGCAGACCAGAATAGGGACGGGGCAGCCAAAATTAGTTGAAGCGGTGCAGTTGATGGAAGCCAATATCCAAGAGCCTCTTTCTTCTGACGATATTGCTTATCATGTCGGTGTTTCTAGGCGCCATTTGGAGCGTCTTTTTAAAAGTAATTTGGATACGGTGCCCTCTCGTTATTATTTGGAACTACGCTTACAGCATGCCAAGCAGTTGATTGTTCAAACCGATAAGACCATGACGGAGGTTGGCGTGGCGTGCGGATTTGGTTCTGCGCCTCATTTTAGTACAACTTACAAAGGTTTTTTTGGGCTAACGCCACGGGATGAGCGTAATAAAATTCACCCTAAACGCGATGAGCCTGTCCACACAGACAGGAAAAAGAGGCAACTCTGGAAAAAGTAATTTAAACTATGGGTTTGGTTGGTTTTGGCGTGTTTTTTGTATCATACCAACCTGTCTGGTGCTTGTTTAGTACGGGGCTAGGTGTTCGGGTAAACCTCATCCATTTAAGAGGTTGTCGCTAAAGGCAGTCAGCGAAGGTTGGATACGTTCTGTAGGCCTGATGAGGGGGGTACGACCGTGATCAGGCGTATGACGTTATTTAGCCTGCAATTGGTTGACTTATATTGTTTTTGTAGGTCGTGGCTTTAGCCCGACAAGGCGTCATTTGTCGTGGTGAGTTTTTTGTCGGCATGCTTTCTTTATAAGGGCAAATCGCGACCTACAAGATAGACGAAAGTCGTTTTGCGACAACCTCTTTAAGAGGGGTAGGTGTTTAAGTTTAATAAAGGTGTTTAAGTCATGGTGCGTTCAATAGCGTTATTGACTGAATGTTTTACAATAAGAAGCTCATAGAAGCTCATGACAAAAGAAGGTAGAAAACATGTCGAAAGTCCCTGCGTTAGAGCTTGTTAATATTCACAAAACGTTTGGTGATGTTGAAGTATTAAAAGGTATTTCTTTAAAAGCATATGACGGGGATGTCATTTCCATTCTTGGCTCTAGTGGCTCTGGTAAAAGTACTTTTTTACGTTGCATCAACCTGCTTGAGAACCCCACCCAAGGCGATATCATTTTTAATGGTAATAAATTGGATTTAGTGCCAGAAGGCGCTGATTTGGTTGCCAGTAATATGAAGCAACTAACGCAAATGCGTCAGCAAATTGGTTTTGTCTTTCAAAGCTTTAATTTGTGGCCTCACATGACAATTTTACAAAATGTGATGGAAGGGCCGCTCAATGTGTTAAAGCGCCCGAAGCAAGAAGTGGCTGAGTACGCTGAGCATTTATTGCGTAAGGTGGGGATCGCTGAGAAAAAAGACATGTATCCCAATCAGTTATCTGGTGGTCAGCAGCAACGTGTGGCCATCGCCAGAACGCTTGCCATGGACCCACAGGTCATTTTGTTTGATGAGCCTACGTCCGCGTTAGATCCAGAATTGGTCGGCGAGGTGCTTGGGGTAATGCGAAATCTAGCAGACGAGGGGCGGACTATGCTTATCGTCACGCATGAAATGAATTTTGCCCGTGAAGTGTCCAGTGAAGTGGTGTTTCTACATCAAGGTATAGTGGAAGAAAAAGGCACGCCAAGCCAGGTGTTTGGTGCGCCAAAGTCGGAACGTTGTAAGGCATTTTTATCCAGTACTTTCTAGGTAAAAGATAAACCATGATGGTGAACATGGTGGTGTACACGGTAATAGAAGAGACAAAATAGATAAGTTTTGCTTCGGACGTTGCTAAACTCAATCATACAAGAAAATAAATAAACAAAAGGTACTTTTTATGAAACTGAAAAAAATGGTTCTAGGTTCGGCGTTGTTGTTAGGCGTGGCTATTTCATCTGTGTCTGTGCAAGCGGCTGAGAAAGTTCGTTTCGTGACAGAAGGTGCTTGGGCGCCGTTTAACTTTATTGATTCCGCGGGTCAGCCGCAGGGTTTTGATGTGGATATTGCCCGTGCATTGTGTGCCAAAATGTCGACTGATTGTGAAATCTTAACGCAAGATTGGGATGGTTTGATTCCGGGTCTTAAAGTGCGCAAGTTTGATGCGATTATCGCGTCTATGTCGATTACGGAAGAGCGTCTGAAAGTCGTGGATTTCACCAATAAATATTACTCTGGTGGTTTGCGCTTCATGGGTCGTGTTGGTGAAAAATTTGATTTGACCGACCTTGCTGGCAAAACAATCGGTGCGCAACGTGCCACTTTGGGTGCACAATTCCTAGAAGACAACTTTGCTGACAAAGCGGATTTGAAATTCTATGACAATCAGGACAATGTTTATCTAGACCTTATTTCTGGGCGTTTGGACATTGTATTGTCTGACGAATTGCCAACCTATAACTGGTTGAAAACGTCTGAAAGCGGCTCTAAATTTGAGTTTAAAGGCGATGCATTCATGAAGACGGATAATATTGCCATTGCTATTCGCCAAGGTGATGACAAGTTGAAAGGCCAATTAAATAAGGCGCTTGATGCCATTCTAGCCGACGGCACTTATCAGAAAATCAATGCCAAATACTTCCCGTTCTCTATCTACTAAGGGTAGATGTTTGTTAGCGTTTCTCGGCGCGTTGCGCCGAGAAACGAATATTAAGCTTACTCTGAGAAAAAACTATGATTGATCTTCATGGATTCGGTGATCAGCTGCTGCAAGGTGCTGTTGTTACCTTGGAGCTAGCGCTGTCGTCACTGTTTGTCGGTTTAATTCTGGGGTTATTGGGCGCTTCGGCGAAATTATCCTCTTTCAAGGTGCTGCGTTGGATTGCCCATGGCTATACCACGATTATTCGCGGTATTCCTGAGTTACTCACCGTTCTAATCATTTATTTTGGCGCAACCAGTGTTTTGATGGCCATTGCTGGCGTCTTTGGCTATGACGAATATATCGAAGTGGGCGCCTTTGCCGCTGGGGTTACGGCACTGGGTTTGACGTTTGGCGCTTACGCAACGGAAGTCTTTCGGGGCGCATTGCAATCTATTCCAAAAGGTCAGCATGAAGCCGCGATAGCTTTAGGAATGGGGCCGATTCGAAAGTTTTATCGAATTATTTTGCCGCAGGTATGGCGAATCGCCTTGCCAGGGTTAGGGAATTTGTTTTTGGTCTTGCTCAAAGACACCGCGTTGGTCTCGGTTGTGGGGTTAGACGATATTATGCGTAAAGCCAATATTGCCGTGAGTAGTACCAAAGAGGCGTTTTTGTTTTATTTGGTGGCGGCCTTTATGTATTTGGCGTTGACAATTATCTCTATGGTGTTTGTTTCCTACATGGAAAAACGCGCTAGCCGTGGTTTGATAAGGGGATAATGTATGGATTTTTCGGTTGTTGTTGAATATTTTCCTCGATTGTTAGAAGGGGCGTGGGTCAGCCTACAATTGGTTATTGTTTCTATTGTCTTGGGTGGTGTGTTTGCTCTGCCGATTGCATTGGCGAGAATTTCCCCAGTGGCGTGGATCCGAGCGGTGCCTTTTGCTTATATCTTTTTCTTTCGTGGCACCCCTCTGCTGGTGCAGATATTTTTGGTGTACTACGGTGCGTCACAGTTTGATGTGGTACGAGAAAGCTTTTTATGGCCAATATTGAGGGAGCCGTTTTGGTGTGCCATTATCGCTTTTACCTTAAATACGTCCGCGTATACGGCTGAAATTTTTCGTGGGGCGATCCAAGCGATTCCTCAAGGTGAGGTGGAAGCTTGTAAAGTATTGGGGATGACAAAAGCGCAGATGTATCGTCGTATTTTGTTACCACGTGCGTTTGGTATCGTGTTACCAGCGTATGGTAATGAAATTATTTTGATGCTGAAAGGCAGTGCGTTGGCCAGTACCATTACTATTTTGGATCTGACGGGAATGGCAAGAACCATTATTGCTAGAACCTATACTCCAATGGAAATCTTTTTGGCGGCTGGGGCGATTTATTTGCTGATTAGCATTGTGATTATTGCCATATTTCGTCAAATTGAACTGCGTCAAAATCGTTATCTTGGGACCTTATCGATTAAGGTGCCAGACAAGGGTTGAGGTAGAGAGATACATTTCAGCAAAGCGAAAAAGTAAACGATGGTTTTTTCGCTTTGCTGGTGTATTTTTCAGGTACTGAATCAGATTTAGCTGATATTCATACTGATGCGCAGATTAAATTGCGTCAGCGCCCGTTTCGCCAGTACGAATACGGATGATTTGTTCAAGTGCGGTGACAAAGATTTTGCCATCGCCAATTTTGCCTGTGTTGGCGCTTTGTTGGATAGCCTCAATGGCACGTTCTACTTGATCTGTTTCTACCGCAAGTTCTAGTTTCACTTTTGGCAGAAAATCGACGACATATTCTGCACCACGATATAGCTCAGTATGACCTCGCTGGCGACCAAACCCTTTCACTTCTGTGACGGTGATGCCGTTAATCCCAATTTCAGAGAGCGCTTCACGCACTTCATCTAGTTTAAAAGGCTTAACAATGGCCGTTATTAATTTCATTTTTTCTCTCCATACGAATAAAGCATCACTAAAAATACCACTCTATCGTAAAAGTCGCCACCGGCATGATGGCGGTTTGTGGTTAATTAAAATAGGGGGCTTCGTTATAGGTGCCCCTCATTGCGCTAATAAAGCTTTTTTAAGCAAGTAAATGTAAATTACAGTCCATTCAAGGCGTCTAGGTCGTCATACTGTGGTTCATGGTATTTTCGTCCTAGGTCGTGAACGGCGTCAATCAAGTATTTTGGGTGATCAGGGTTCACGAATTGATGGATGCCGTGGCCAAGGTTAAAGACATGGCCGCTGCCAGTGCCAAAACCAGACAGCACGTTTTCGACTTCGCGCTCTATGACGTCTTTGCCTGCGTACAGTACACAAGGGTCGATATTACCTTGCAACGCCACATTATGGCCCACGCGAGCTCGCGCTTCGGCAATGTCTGTCGTCCAGTCTAAACCTAGAGCGTCTGGCCCTGTTGCGGCCATGTTTTCTAACCATTGACCGCCATTTTTGGTGAATAAAATAACCGGGATTCTTTTGCCTTCGTGAACCCGAATAAGGCCGTTTAGAATCTGCTTCATGTATAACAATGAAAACTGCTGATACATTGGGCCACTGAGTACGCCGCCCCATGTGTCAAAAATTTGCAGCGCCTGCGCCCCAGCCAATATTTGGCCATTTAGGTAGGCTGTGACGGATTTAGCCAGTTTATCTAGCAGAGCGTGCAGGGTATTCGGGGATTGATACATCATTGCTTTGATGTGACGGAAGTCTTTGCTGGAGCCGCCTTCCACCATGTAAGTCGCTAGCGTCCATGGGCTGCCAGAAAAACCGATTAATGGTACTTCTCCGTTTAAAGCATGGCGAATGGTAGTGACGGCCTTCATAACGTAATCGAGATCGCTGGCCGTCGTAACGGGAATGGCATCCACATCGGCTTTGCTACGAATAGTGTGTTTGAATTTAGGCCCTTCGCCGGTTTCAAAATACAGCCCTAAACCCATGGCGTCTGGAATGGTTAAGATGTCTGAAAATAAAATCGCCGCGTCTAATTCATAGCGTTTCAGCGGTTGTAAAGTCACTTCGCAAGCAAACGCATCGTTTTTACAAAGACTCAAAAAGTCGCCTGCAGTGGCGCGACTGGCACGATATTCTGGCAAATAGCGTCCGGCCTGTCTCATCATCCATACAGGGGTAGTATCGACCGGTTGTTTGAGTAATGCGCGCAAGAAGCGGTCATTTTTGAGCTCAGGAAACATTAAGACTCTCCAGGGTAAATTTCAGTGGACGCATTTTACCTAAGTTGCGTAGGAAAAGCAGAACGAATAAGCACAATTTATGAGAAGGCGAGATAAAAGGCCAATATTATTGATCTATGGCAGGCTTTGTTAATGGCTATTTGTCGTGCTTATTTGCTGTCGAGCCAATCGCTGAATCTGTCGGAGAGTCAGTCGCCTAAATGCGTTTTTAAGCTGTATTTTTGCACGCGTTGAGCGGCATTTTCTATGTCTTGATTGGCGTGCAGGTCTGTTAAAACCCCTGGGAATGCGGCTCTGGTTTGTTGTACGTTCATGCCAGGCGTAAGGCGAGGGGAATATAATGCTTTAAGCAGTAAGTAATCCAATGGGCTAAGATAGGTGTCGATGCTGACATCGTTAAAAATCGAAGGAAACACCTCGTTAGAGTCGTTTGGAAGCCCAAGCAATTGGGTGATCTCTTCGATAATGCAGTCTAAAAAACGCGCTTTTCTACGAGCGTGGTCGACGGGAATAATAATACTTCCTCGGGTTATTTCGTATTGTTTATTATGACGAAAGTTCCCTAGACAAATGGCTTCGTCGAGCGCCGCTCGAATTTTTTCTGGATCGCCTATGTATTGTCTGACTTTGTTTTCCAGATTGTCGTAAGTGGTGAAGATGACAAAAATATTGGCGTCTTTAGGCTCCTTAGTAAAATCAATCGACAAGCCAGTAATGTGAGCAAGATGTTGGGCATGAACACTAAGCAGTTCTTTTTGTAGGCTGGCATCGCCACCGTCACTTTCAAAAAACAGTTTGATGGGCGTGTTCCAGCGTATGAGTTTGGGGTGTTTGGTTTCTTTGTATTCTCGCTCTAAGGCAATTTTTATAAAGCTTTCTTGGAGATAAGCATCGTCCTGCCAGCGCGCTTGTCCGAAAGAACAAGAGGCAATGAAAAAGGCGAATAAAAAAAGGCTATAGCGGATCATCGGCTTTAGGGTGGGTAAGTAGGTCGGTATAATGTTGAAGCGCTGCGAAGGAGTCGGGCGTAAAAAGCAGCTTGTCTTTGTTGTCAGAAATGCTGTTTATGCTCATTTCATGGATTGAGGCAACTTCTTTGGGTTGTAAGTTTAGTTCGCCATGTTGCGCGCTATCATAGTGACAGGTATAGATCTTGCCCCAGATTTTGAACCCTTCGCCTTCGGTAAGAAACACTCCTTGGCTTTCAAGCGGGGCGTCAAAACCAAGCTCTTCTTGCAATTCTCTGTGCGCGGAGTCGATATAGGACTCATCTTTTTCCACGACACCGCCTGTTGTAATGCCGTAATAACCGGGGCAAAAGGCTTTATTATCGGTTCTTTTTTGAACGAGCAGGTTGCCTTTCTGGTTAAATACCAAGATATAGGTCACGCGGTGGTAGTCTTTACCAAAGTTCATTAACCGTCGTGGCACATCGCCAATAACCCGGTTGTTTTTGTCGACTAAGATAATGACCTCGTCATTTTCAGACATAAAATACTCTGTTTAAAAAGTGAATCCAGTGGAAGGCAAAAGGGTATCGGCATTTTTGCTGAAAGAAAAGGTTTCTTGGCCTTACTTTTTGGCCTTGTTGGGTTATTTTAAAAAAAGCGACCTGTTTTTTGGTTTTGTGCACAGGTGCGTAGATTGCGAATCATCTTTTGCAAAAAAGCAGTATGATGAAAGTTTATTTTTCAGCTTCATTAGGTAGAGAAAATGACCATTTTAAACCATGATTTTTTGGCTTTAACGCTGGCAAACCCAGAGAGTATTACGCCATTTCAAGTGTCTTTTTCTAGCGGAGTGGGGTTTGTTGAAGAGACTGGTATTTTACGACTTGAGCCCAAGCAAGCGAGTGCGGTTAGCTTGGTATTATCAGTGGGTATCCATGGTAATGAAACGGGTCCAATTGAGTTAGTTAATCAGTTGGTCAGTGATATTTTGACCAATAAGGTGACTTTAGGAGTTCGTCTATTGGTGATTATTGGTAATCCCGTGGCGGCAAATGCGGCGCAACGTTTTTGTGATGTCAATTTGAATCGATTATTTAACGGTGCTTGGCAGCATTATGAGGGCTTTGAGGCAAAAAGAGCCCAGCGTCTTGAAAAAGCCGTCAGTGATTTTTACGCTTTGTCGCCAGCCGATAGCGAACAAATACGCTTACATTATGACCTGCATACTGCTATTCGGGGTTCAGTGCATGAAAAGTTTGTGATTTATCCTTTTGTCGAAAAGGCTGTTTATAACAAACAGCAGTTGGGTTTTCTGGCGGCTAGCGGGATAGAGGCGGTGTTGCTGTCTCATCAGTCGACCACCACGTTTTCTTATTACAGTCATGCAGTGCATGCGGCACATGCTTTTACCGTCGAGCTGGGCAAGGTTCATCCATTTGGAAAAAACGATGTGTCGCGCTTTAGTGAATTGGAAAAGGCTTTACTTTTGTTGATCGAAAAAGCGCAATTCGCTCAGACCCCATTGTCTGCATTGCGTGTGTTTTCTGTGCAGGACGCCTTGGTTAAAGATGACGACAGCTATCAACTGAACATTGCCCCTAACGCCAGTAACTTCACCCAATTTGAAGCGGGTTATCAATTGGCTCACTCTTTAAAAAGCGAGTATCGGATAAAGCAAAATGGCGATGCGATTGTATTTCCTAACACCAATCTTCCTATTGGGCAGCGAGCGGGTTTAGTGGTACGTGCTATTGCCGCCGAGGACTTGTCGCTGGTTTAGCGGCTATTGGTTTTGGTTATTGGTTTAGCTGCTACGAGACGTTGAGATGTTAAAATGAGTGTTAGGGTGTTTTTTTAATAATACCGATAGGAGATTCAGGCTGCCCCCTTGAATCTCTTTTTTTTATATCGTATTGTTACGTTATAACGTATTTAAAAGGTGTTAAATAATGAATAAGGTGTTTTTTGCGTTGGGTGTTTCTGTGTTGTCACCCTTGGCTTTGGCCAAACCCGTTATAGCGACCAGTGTTAAGCCTGTTTCTATGATTGTCGCTGCGATTGCGGGCGATAAGGCAGAGATCCAACAAATTGTCTCGAGCACCGCATCGCCTCATGATTTTGCGATGCGTCCTTCAGATTTAAAGAAAATCATTAATGCCGATACCGTGGTTTGGGTAGGCGAGTCGTTAGAAGGTTTTTTGGAAAAGCCGCTTGAGAATGCTGGCAAAGAAAAATCTTCCATTGAGTGGTTGGCGCTAGAAGGTATGAAGCTGCATAACTTTGCTCAAGAGCACGACGACCATGAACCTCATGCTGGCGAACATCATGACGAGCACGCAGCCCATGCTGGCGAACATCATGACGAGCACGCAGCCCATGCTGGCGAACATCATGACGACCATGAAGGTCACGATCATACCGGTATTGACCCGCATGTATGGCTTTCGCCAGATAATGCTTTAGTGTTAGCAAAAGCGGTGACAGTGCGTTTGGCTTCTTTAGATTCGGCAAATGCGGCGTATTATCAAGGTAATTTAGCGGCCTTTGAAAAAGGGCTTAGTGCTAAAGATGCCGAAATACGTCAAGCGTTGAATAAGGTAAATACCGTACCTTATATTGTGTTTCATGACGGCTATAGCTATTTTGAACAGCATTATGGCTTGCAAAATGCGGGTGAAATTACCGTTAGCCCAGAACGTAAGCCGGGTGCGAAAAAAGTCGCTGAAATTCGTCGTGAAATTGAAGAGCACAAAGTGCAGTGTGTGTTCAGTGAGCCGCAATTTAGTCCCGCTATCGTGACTACCTTGCTGGAAGGCTCTAACGTAAAAACAGCGTCTTTGGACCCATTGGGTGGCGAAGTGAAGATGGGCAGCAATGCTTACTTTGCATTTTTAGACAATTTGAGCGGCCAATTCCTTAGCTGCTTAAGATAATGCTTTCTCGCGACCAAAGAGCAAATGACGAAAATTTGCTCTTTGGTAGGCGACCTGCTTCCTCCTCTGTATAATAATGCCACTTTATGATTATTGCATTGAGCAGCGAGGCTTTATGAGCGATCCAATTAATTTGAGTGCCGATTCGAGTACCGACTCTTATCTCCTTCTTGAGAGCGCTCGACGCACTTTATCGACCCAAGCTCAAGCTCTAGCGAATTTAGCCAGTCAAGTAACCGAAGAATTCCCCAAAGCCGTTCGAATGATTCTGGCCAGCAAGGGCCGTACGATTATTTGTGGTATGGGAAAATCCGGCTTGATAGGCAAAAAAATCGCCGCGACATTGGCTTCGACGGGAACGCCGAGTTTCTTCCTTCACCCTGGTGAGGCTTTTCATGGTGATTTAGGCATGATTCAGCCGGAAGACGTTTTGGTGTTGATTAGCTTCTCTGGTGAAACCGAAGAGCTGATGCGCTTATTGCCTTCGCTAAAAAGTTTCGGTAATCCGAGTATTGCCATGGTAGGAAACATTGATTCTACCTTGGCGAAGCACTGTGATTGCGTGCTGGATCTGTCTATCGACAAAGAAACCTGCCCCAATAACCTTGCCCCAACTACATCGACAACTATGACCACCGCCATGGGCGATGCGTTGGCCGTGGCGTTGATGGAGTGTCGTAATTTCCAGCCACAAGACTTTGCGCGTTTTCACCCGGGTGGAAGCTTAGGTCGTAAGTTATTAACTCGCGTTAAAGACCTGATGCACAAAGACAATCTGCCTATCTGTACGCCAGACACCACCTTAAAAGACGCTATTTCTGTGATGACTCATGGCAGAATGGGGGTGGTATTGATTCAAGACGCAGGTAAGTTACTGGGAATCTTTACCGATGGTGACTTACGTCGAGCCATGTTAAAAGAAAGCGAAGGCATGATACATAAAACCATGGCAAGCTTGATGACGCCGAACCCTAAGACTATCAATGAAAATGTGATGATAGTGCAAGCTGAAGAACAAATGCTACGGGATAAAATCACCTTGCTGGTGGTGGTGGACAACACGCAAACGCTAACTGGCATATTGGAAATTTACGATCGATAAACGCTTCTACTCATTTTACGCCGCTTTAGACTTGTTTAGAGTGAGCAAACTAGATTAACAATGGAGTTCTCATGACGCAGTCATCTCAAGCATCAAAAATCATTAAAATTGGTCACAAAATTGAACTTGCCAATCACCTTCCTTTTGTTTTGTTCAGTGGTGTGAACGTATTAGAGTCCCGTGACCTAGCCATGCGAGTGGCAGAAGAGCATGTGAAAGTCACCGACGCCTTGGGGATTCCTTATGTGTTTAAAGGCTCTTTCGATAAAGCGAATCGTTCTTCTATTAACTCTTTCCGTGGCCCTGGCATGGAAGAAGGCTTGAAAATTTTACAAGAGATCAAAGACACCTTTGGCGTGCCAGTGATTACCGATGTGCACGAAGCTTATCAGTGCGCGCCAGTGGCTGAAGTCGCAGATGTGATCCAATTGCCTGCTTTCCTATCGCGCCAAACAGACTTAGTGATTGCGATGGCCAAGACAGGCGCAGTAATTAATATCAAAAAAGCGCAGTTTTTAGCCCCTCATGAAATGAAGCATATTCTGACCAAATGCGAAGAAGCGGGTAACAGCAATTTGATGCTTTGTGAACGCGGCACCATGATGGGTTACAACAACTTGGTGGTCGACATGCTGGGCTTTGGCGAAATGAAAAAATTTGGCTACCCAGTAATGTTCGACGTTACTCACTCTTTACAGCGTCCGGGTGGCCGTGAAGATTCTGCCGATGGCCGTCGTGCACAAGTGACCGAATTGGCGCGCGCGGGTATGTCGCTTGGCTTGTCTAGCTTGTTCTTAGAAACGCACCCCGATCCTGATAATGCTAAATGCGATGGCCCATGCGCTCTACCTTTGGGTAAATTGGCACCTTTCCTGAAGCAAATGAAGCAGCTTGATGAGTTAGTGAAAACCTTCGAAGTATTGGACACGAGCGCTTAATAAATGGATACAGCTTTTCTTTCTTCTTATCCTGCGCTGGATAGCGATCAAGGCTTGTTGGCTAAATTGCAAGTCTTGAAATTGGTGGTTTTTGACGTAGATGGTGTTTTGACCGATGGTCGCTTGCTCTATACCGAACAAGGCGAAACCATAAAACGCTTTAACGTTAAAGACGGTGTGGCGATGAAGCTGTTACCCAAATGGGGGGTTCAGGTCGCGGTGATTACCGCGAAAGACTCTGCTCCATTAAGGCAGCGGATGAAAGAACTAAAAGTCGAGCACTTTTATCCCGGCTGTCATAACAAGGCTGCCGCCTTTGACGAATTAATTGAACGCTTGGGTATTACTCCAGACGAAGCGGCGTATGTGGGCGATGATGTGATAGATCTTCAAGTCATGCCCAAGGTTGGCGTTGCCTTGTGCCCAGCGGATGCGCATGTTTTATTGCAGCGCCATTGTCCTATTATACTCAGTAAAACGGCAGGTGAAGGGGTGGCAAGAGAAGTGGCGGACATGGTGTTGGCGTCTCGCATGTCGTTGGAGCAAGCCTATGAATTGGCGCAAAAACCGGAGTTCGAAAAATAATGACTGATTCTGCCAAGATGAGCGAATTACCTGACTTCCACATTGTTATCCCCGCTCGATACGCCTCTCAGCGTTTTCCGCAAAAATTAATGGCCGATTTAGGCGGTAAGCCCGTTTTGCAATGGGTTTACGAGTTAGCGCTAAAAGCGGGTGCGCAATCGGTCACGGTGGCCACTGACCATGAGATTATCGAAAAAGCCGCATTGGCCTTTGGTGCGCCCGTGGTGATGACGCGGGATGACCATGAAAATGGCACCGAGCGTCTGGCGGAAGTTGCCGCGAAAATGGGCTGGAAAGGCGATGAAATTGTGGTTAACGTGCAAGGTGATGAGCCCTTTTTACCTGTTAAGCTGATTCACTCCAGTGTGATTGCATTAAGCCAAGATGAAGAAGCAGAAATGGCGACGGTTGCTTGTGTGATTGATCAGGTCGAAGACTTTTTTAACCCTAATGTGGTGAAGGTGGTGTGCGATGAGAAGCAGCGCGCGCTGTATTTTAGCCGTGCGCCTATGCCATGGGACAGAGACGGCTTTGCTAATAATGTCAATCGTACGGGCTTGCTTCCAGCCGATTTTCCGGCACTGCGTCACATTGGCTTGTATGTCTACCGCGCTAGTTTATTGGCGCGATACGCTGATTTACCTATGTCGCCGTTAGAGCGCTGGGAAAAGCTTGAACAACTACGTTTCTTGCATCAAGGTATTAAAGTGCAAGTGGCCTTGGCTGATGGTTTACCGACTCATGGAGTGGACACATTAGACGATTTGGAAAAGCTTCGTTATCAGCTGTCTTTGGCGTAATTTTTCTCTCTATATCAGACGAGTAATGGACTGTTTACTTGATTAAAAAGCCGCAATCATAAAAATGGTGCGGTTTTTTTTGTTTGTATTGCTTGCATAAAATACATTCTAATTTCATTTTAGATATATCTTTTATGCGTTTATCATGGGTTTTTTGTCTTAATCCAGCATTTTTTCATATGTTTTTAACCTTTCATATTATTGATAACGATTTTCATGTATGAAAAGTGTCCTGTTTTTGCATGAAATGTGTAAAAAATGGGTTTACACTTATTCTTACTGCAACAAATACGTTTTATCATTTTGTCTTCACTTTGATTTATGAAGGATTGAATCATGAAAAAGCTTGTCATTGTCTCCACTAGTTTGTTAAGTAGCGCTGTAATGGCTGCGATGCCGGTCAATCATCCTGTTGGTTCTAGTTTTACCCTGAGTAATGCGCCAAATATTAGAGCGTTATCAACGGTGCATGGTAACCCCGCGTCGCCTTTTTTGATGGTGAATCAAGAAGATGACGACAACTTCCGTTTTGGTATTCTAGGCCCGCTTGGTGTGGGGGTCGAAATGGGTGATGTGAGTGACTTGGGGGATCGCGCGGAGGAAATAGAAGACATTTTAGACGCGGATTATTCGTCTTCGACTCCCACAGAACTGCAAGCTGAGGCAGATAAGGCCAATGAGATTTTAAAGGGTATTGGTGATACCGCGTATATTAAAACCTCATTAAGCATGCAAGTGCCCTTTATGCCATTGATTTACAAAACGAAAAACAAGGGCGCCTTCATGATAGATGCCAGCCTTTCAGGGGTGGTGCGTGCCAATGTTATTGCAGATGATATTACCGCTAATACCGCCACAGATGAGCTGGAAACAGATACGTCTTTTTATGCTCAAACCGCAACAGATTTAAAAATTGGTTTTGGTTACAGTCAGGCCATGTGGGAAAATTCTCATGGTATGTTGATTGGTGGGGTAAAGGCCAACCTGCATGACATTTCTTTGGGTCGCGCTTTGGTCTCCTTAAATGATGACAGTGATAACGCCGATGACGCAGCTTCCGATGCTATCTCTGATGATGCGGTCAGCAGTACGGGGATTGGTCTTGATTTGGGTGCGGTGTGGGTATCGAACTATTATCAAGTAGGCGTGACCTTTGCCAATATCAACGAGCCGGAATTTGATGGCGCACCGATTAATAGCACGTGTGGCACCGAAAGCTGTGATGCGGCAGCAAATTTGATCTCTGCTGGTAAGCTTGATGCGTCTGGCAGTAAATACGTGATGGAAATGCAAACCACAATCGATGCAGCCGTTTCTACTAAAGGTAAGCAAGTGACTTTGGGTCTGTCTTACGACACTAATGCCGTAAAAGACGCGGTAGGTGATGAATACCAATGGGCAGCAGCGTCTGTGTCTTACTATGGCGACTCACACTTCCTTCCGGGTCTTCGAGTTGGTTACCGTCAAAATATGGCGGGTACTGAGTTAAGTTATGGCACTTTTGGTTTGACGATTTTAAAGCGCCTGAATATCGATTTGGCAGTGGCTTTAGAAACAGTTGAAGACGAAGAGGGAGATGAGTTACCTCGCAGTGCTTATTTCTCAATCAGTTATGATACTGCTTTCTAAAGTGTAAAGAATTTCTAAAGAAGGCCGATAACCTTATAAGGTTTTCGGCTTTTTTTATGGGCGGGTTTTACGCTTTTTGGCCAGATTAAAGTGGCAGTGATTGATATGAGCAACATATGAAAAAATATTTGGCGGTTTTTGCTCTTGGGCTATCTTCTAGTGCAATGGCATCAATGAATATTTACCAGCCGATTGGCTCTAGTACGGTATTGGGAAATTATGGTAATCGCCATGCGCTGTCGACGGCGTCAGGTAACCCTGCGTCTTCTTATTTGATGGCAAATCTGCAAGGCTTTCGGGTGAACTTTTTGGGCCCGTTAGGCATCGCCGTTGAAGGTGGTGGTATTAATGGTTTGAACGATAGAGTGGATGACCTTGAAGCTATCTTTGATGAAGACTTTACTTCAGGTGTTGATTTGGATGCCATTGAGACTGGTGCCCAAGATGCTTATCAAGCAGAGTTTGATTCGAGCGGAGACACAGTGGCGGCAGAAGCCGCAGCGAACCAATATGTTGTCGATGCTGTTGCGGACGTACTGGCTGATATTGACAGCACTCTTGTTTCGGCGGACGAGGTGATTACAGACATTAGCAATACTACCTATTTGAAATTTGCCACCACGGTGCAAGCACCTTTTTTGCCTATTATTTATAAAACTCGACGTCGTGGGGTTTTTACACTTGATGCCAGCGCTTCTCTTGTTGGGCGTGCGAGTATATTGGCCGATAATTTAACATTGACGGGGTTGGAGGATTTAGAAGGTTTAGACGATGCAAATGATATCGACAGTGTTGACATTAGTGACGTTAACCTTGAAACCGATACCGCCGTTTATTTAAAAAGAGCATCAGACTTGCGCTTTAGTGTCGGCTACAGCGAAATGGTGTCACGATCTGAGTATAGTGCGCTTATTCTGGGCGGAAGGTTGAATTTTCATAAGCTGGCGTTAGATCAAAAGCTCACCGTTCTGACAGAAGATGAAGATTCTAGTGTGTCTTATGGCGACTTTTTTTTAAGCCGAGACGAAATTTCATCGGGAGTATCATTAGATCTAGGGCTTATTTTGGCGGCGCGGAATTACCAGTTAGGCGCTTCTATCGCCAACGTGAACGAACCAACCTTTGATTATAAAGTACTCGGCAATTGTGCTGGATTATCTGGTGCGGACTTAACCAGCTGTCATGCGGCGATTCGCTTTGCCAACAAAGGCGCGTTGTCGTTAAGGGAAACCTATAGAATGGAAGCCCAAATGACAGTGGACGCAGCGATTAAAAGTAAAGACCAGCATTTCTCTTTGGCCGGGTCTTATGATGTGAATGCCATAGCGGATCCGTTAGGGGATGAATATCAGTGGGCTGTCGTGTCTCTGTCGTATTTTAGTGATAACTGGATATTGCCTGGTATGCGAGTAGGCTATCGAAGAAACCTAGTGGGTAATGAGTTAAATTACTTAACAGCAGGGCTAACGTTTTATCGACGTTTAGATTTCGATGTGGCCTACGCAGCAGAGAATGACAATGGCAATAGTGGTGCATTTTTCTCAGTTGGCTATAGCTTTGCTTTTTAAATCAACCAGCCTTGGTTAAACCAGAATAAGCTGAGTTGGCGTGATCACCGCTTGTAACGGCACGTCCCAGCCTTCTACTGGAAGGCTTTTTACTTCTTGGCAATCGTGCGCCATACCAATCAAGCGCGGTGATTTATCCGCTCTTTTGTCGGCAAAGGTTCTGTCGTAAAAGCCACCACCCATGCCAAGGCGTCCACCTTTAGAATCAAATCCAACCAAAGGCAACAAGACGATATCCAGCTCATCGCCAGATAAATAATCTGCTGTTAATGGTTCTTTAATGCCAAAAATGTTTTCTTGCCAGACGGTCTCTGCGGTGTAGCGGGCAAAGGTGAGTTGTTTGTCTTGTACAACGGGGAGATACGTTTCAATGTCGTTTTGCCAAAAATACTCACATAAGAGATGAGGCGATATTTCACCGTCATTGCTTAGGTACAAAGCAATACGTTGGGTGTTCTCGATGGCATGACTGAGTTGTTGTTTGAAGCAAGATAACAGCTCGGTCGCCGCAATAAGCTGTTCGTCGGCGGATAAGTTTCTTCTGCTTTGACGTAATTGGCGACGCAGGGTTTGTCTAGGGTCGAGATGAGAGGTCATAAAAGAGTTTCCCAAGTTGCCGTTTCGGCTATTGGCCTTGAACCCAGTGGTTCAAGGTGGAAAGAACTGTGATTCTTTAGGCTTTCCGACGCACGGACATGCACACCAAACCAGCAGGCTCTTTCCGGGGTATTACTCATAGGCTCAAGGGCGTTAAGCCGCTTCGAACAACCCAGGAAACGAATGCCAGTATAAAGTAACTCAACAGAGAAATCACTCAATAGCCCCATTCGTTTTCTGCCGTGAATGAAGAAAATTCGTGTTCTACGCTTGCAATCAAAAAAGTAGATCAAAGAATCAACCATGGCTGATTAGTCATTAACCAATTTTGTTTCATGGGTTAATGCCGCATCAAGCTGTGAGGTCAGTTCTCGCAACTGTTGCTCGTTAGCACGGGCGTATTTTCGATTATTCAGCATATCGTGAGTAATATTCAACGCCGCAAGCACGGCTATTTTTTCTACGCCGACAATTTTTCCGCTGGCTTTGATTTCGTGCATTTGATTGTTTAAATACTCAGCGGCTTCTTTTAAATCGGCTTCATGCCCTTTAGGGCAATTTATCTTATAATTTTGTCCCAGTATGGCGACTGAGACGGTTGGCTTATCCATATTGACTCCATTTGATAGCAAGGCCCACAAAAAATGGTCTGTTTTTCCATCATTGGGTAGCGAATGGCATTTTATGCTGCGAGTAAATTCGTTACAATTCCGGATTACTTTAATTCACACTGTTTATAGCAAATTGACGCCAATATGGAAATAAACCCGATACTTTCTAAGATAAAAGACCTTTCTGCTCGTGCTTTAACCCTTCGGGGGTATCTTTGACTATGAGTCAAAGAAAGAACGCTTAGAGGAAGTTAACCGTGAACTGGAAGACCCCGCTATTTGGAACGATCCAGAATACGCCCAAAAACTCGGCAAAGAGCGTGCTGCGCTTGAAGCTGTTGTTGAAACCCTAGACAGCATGGAATCGGGTTTAAGCGATTCTAAAGAGCTGTTGGACATTGCCGTAGAAGAAAACGACGCAGAATCCGTAGAAGCGGTTGAACTTGAGCTAGAAGCCCTAGAAGCCTTATTAGCCAAGTTAGAGTTTCGTCGCATGTTTTCCAAAGAAATGGATGAAAACAGCGCTTTCTTGGACATTCAGTCTGGTTCCGGCGGCACCGAAGCTCAGGATTGGGCCAACATTCTATTGCGCATGTATTTACGCTGGGGTGAAGACAAAGGCTTTAATGTCGAGCTGATGGAAGTCTCTGCGGGCGATGTGGCGGGGATCAAATCCGCGACCATTCGTTTTGAAGGCGAATACGCTTTTGGTTGGTTGCGTACTGAAACGGGTGTCCATCGTCTGGTGCGTAAGTCGCCATTTGATTCTGGCAATCGTCGTCATACTTCGTTTGCTTCCGTGTTTGTGTCGCCAGAAGTGGATGATAACGTGGACATTGAGATCAATCCTGCGGACATTCGTACTGACACTTACCGCTCCTCTGGTGCCGGTGGTCAGCACGTTAACACCACCGACTCGGCGGTGCGTATTACCCACGTTCCTACGGGCATCGTGGTGCAGTGTCAGAATCAGCGCTCACAACACGCTAACCGTGATTTTGCGATGAAACAACTGCGTGCCAAATTGTACGAATTTGAAATGATGAAACGTAACGAAGCGGCGCAAGCCCTAGAAGACAGCAAATCTGATATCGGTTGGGGCAGTCAGATTCGCTCTTACGTATTGGATGCATCGCGTATCAAGGATTTACGTACGGGTGTAGAAACGTCCAATACGGGTGCTGTGCTGGATGGCAATTTAGATCAGTTTATCGTGGCGAGTTTGAAGCAAGGCTTGTAACACCGCAGCCTGTCACGAAGCAGAATGCACGTTTTTAACTATTTTTGAACAATGACCACTTTTTAACATTTAAGAGCAATAGCAAATCATGGCTAACGAAAACAGCACAGAATCCACAGTACAATCCGACGACAACCGCTTAGTCGCAGAACGCCGCGGTAAATTAGCCGCGATTCGCGCTGAACGTAATGCTTACCCAAATACGTTTCGTCCAAACGCTTATGCCGCAGACCTTCAAGCAGAATTCGGCGAACTAGAAAAAGCCGAGTTAGAAGAGAAAGACCATAAAGTCAGCATTGCGGGTCGTATTATTCGTAACCGTGGTGCCTTCATGTTGCTACAAGACATGACGGGGCAAATCCAAGCGTACGTTAACCGTAAAGCCTTGAGCCCAGAATTATTGGCCGATCAAAAAACGTGGGATTTGGGCGACATCATCGGCATTTCAGGCCCTGTGCATAAATCGGGCAAAGGCGACTTGTACATCGACATGCAAGAAGCACAATTGCTAACCAAATCACTACGTCCGCTGCCAGACAAGCATCACGGTTTGTCTGACATGGAAATGCGTTATCGCCAGCGTTATGTGGATTTGATCGTCAACGAAGAGTCTCGTGAGACCTTCCAAATGCGTTCAAAAATCATCTCTACGATTCGTCGCTTCCTAGAAGATCGCCGTTTCATGGAAGTGGAAACACCGATGTTACAGACTATTCCTGGTGGTGCCTCTGCACGCCCGTTCGTGACGCATCATAATGCCATGGACATGAGCATGTACTTGCGTATCGCGCCAGAGCTTTACTTGAAGCGTTTGGTGGTCGGTGGCTTTGAACGCGTGTTCGAGATCAATCGTAACTTCCGTAACGAAGGTACTTCGACGCGTCACAATCCAGAATTCACCATGATCGAATTCTACCAAGCGTACGCCGATTACAAGGATCTAATGGACCTGACGGAAGAGATGTTGCGTACCGTGGCAGAAAAAGTGCTGGGTACAACTAAGGTCACTTACCAAGGTTCTGACTACGATTTTGGCGCGCCGTTTGTTCGCATGAGCATGCTGGATTCGATTTTGCACTACAATCCAGAATTGACCACAGCCGATCTAGAAACCCTAGAAAGCGCAACCGCGGTAGCGAAAAAACTAAAAATCGATGTGAAGCCTATTTGGGGCTTGGGCAAACTTTGGACGGAAATCTTCGAAGAAACGGCTGAGCACAAATTAGATCAACCGACTTTTATTACCGAATACCCAGCGGAAGTATCGCCACTGGCGCGTCGCAGCGACAACAACGACTTCATTACCGACCGTTTTGAATTCTTCGTGGGTGGTCGTGAAATCGCTAATGGTTTCTCGGAGCTTAACGATCCAGAAGACCAAGCTGAGCGTTTCATGCGCCAAGTTGCCGAAAAAGACGCGGGTGACGATGAAGCCATGCATTACGATGCCGACTACATCAACGCCTTAGAATACGGCCTACCACCCACCGCGGGTGAAGGTATCGGTATCGACCGTTTGGTGATGTTGTTCACTGATGCGCCGTCGATCCGCGACGTACTCTTGTTTCCACATATGCGCCCACAAGATTAATCTTAGGCCGCATAGAAAAACGTAATACAAAAATAAGGCCTCAATCGAGGCCTTATTTGATTTGAAGTCTTTTGCACCTTCTACTTTTGCTAAAAAATAATGGAGCACTCCATGAGTCGTTTTTGGACAGATAAAATTGCTTCTCTTGACCCTTATGTGCCAGGCGAACAACCGCAAGACAAAAAATACATCAAGCTAAACACCAACGAAAGTCCTTATTCGCCATCGCCTAAAGCGCTAGAAGCGATGGCAGCAGAAGTCAGTGAACGTTTGCGTCTTTATCCAGATCCAAATGGCGTCACATTGAAAAACGCCTTGGCAAAAAGCTACCAGTTAAACGCAAACCAAGTGTTTGTCGGTAATGGCTCGGACGAAGTCTTGGCGTTGGCTTTCATGGGGTACTTTGCAGGCGGTAAGCCTTTGGCTTTCGCTGACATCACCTATAGCTTTTATAAAGTCTACGCAGGCTTATACAGCATCGAACCCAAACTGATTCCGCTCAATGAGCATTTTGATATTGTCCCTGCGGATTATGAAAACCTAGACGTGTCGGGTGTGGTGATCACCAACCCTAACGCGCCAACAGGTAAGGCTTTGCCGTTGGCCGATATTGAGACGATTCTAAACGCAAATCCTGATGTCGTGGTGCTGGTGGATGAAGCGTATGTGGACTTCGGCGCACAAAGTGCGGCGTCTCTGATTAATCAATACCCAAACTTATTGGTTGTACAAACCTTGTCTAAATCCCGTGCGTTGGCAGGGATTCGTGTGGGCTACGCATTGGGGCATCCAGATCTAATCGAAGGGCTAGAGCGCTTGAAGAACTCCTTCAACTCTTATCCAATCGACCGCATCGCCTTAGCCGGTGCCACTGCCGCCGTAGAAGACGAAGTCTATTTAAAAGCGATTTGCGACAAAACCATCGCCACCCGTGAACAGTCTGTCAAAGATCTTGAAGCACTTGGCTTTAACATCGTCCCATCAGCGACTAACTTTGTCTTCGCCACCCACCCAGATAAAGACGCCGAGCAAATTTACCTTGCCCTAAAAGAACAAGGTATCCTCGTTCGTTACTTTGGTAAAAAGCCGCGCATCGGCAACTACCTACGCATCACCATAGGCACAGACGAAGAAATGGCCGCGCTTACCGCGGCATTGAAAACCTTGTAAGCGTCGTGCCAGCAGAACCTTCCTCTTTGCCAAAGGGGAAGGTTTCGCCTTCTCGCATCAAGATTTTAGGGCAAATGCCCCTCATCGACAGAGCCAAATGACGTATTTCATCTATACTGGCAGGAAATCTGTTGATAAGAATAGTGACTTAAGAAGGTAAACAATATGAGCATAGAAACAGCAAATTTCGAGTTAGAGAGTGAGTCTAGGAGTGGCTGCGAGGCGATTGAGGCTATTATTGAGCCACAACAGAAAGATCTCGGTGAGTTCATGGTGCGACGGACTCTACCAACGAGCGCACGCAAAATGGTCGGCCCATGGATTTTCTTTGATCATATGGGGCCCGCTAGCTTCCCCGCCGGTTCTGGCGTCAATGTTCGTCCGCATCCTCACATCAATTTGGCCACGGTGACCTATTTGTTTGAAGGGGAAATTTTACACCGAGATTCTCTGGGTAGCCTTGCCACTATTACGCCTGGCGATATCAATTTGATGGTGGCAGGTAAAGGCATTACTCACTCAGAGCGAGAACGTCCAGAAGTAAAAAATGTTCCGCACAAGCTACACGGCTTACAATTGTGGTTGGCCTTGCCTGAAAAAGACGAAGAAATTGAACCGGCCTTTTATCATTACCCTGCGGCGAGCATTCCCACCGCGACGGTTGAGGGCGTGACGCTTAGCGTCCTAATGGGCACCGCTTATGGGGTGACCTCACCAGTCAAAACCTATGCTGAAACCTTGTATGTCGAAGCGCACATGCAAGCCGGGCAGCGCGTAACCTTACCTAACGCTGAAGAGCGTGCCATCTATGTGGCGAAAGGCGGCCTGAAAATAAAAGACACCGTGATACCCGAATTTGCCATGGTGATTCTATCAACGGCAGATGGCGTGGTTATTGAAGCCACCGCTGATTCGAGAATTGCCCTCATCGGTGGTGAAAAAATGACCAAACGCTTTATCGAATGGAACTTCATCTCCAGTCGTAAAGACCGCATCGAACAAGCCAAACGAGACTGGCTGGCAGGAAACTTTCCAAAAGTCGTGGATGATGAAGACGAATTTATCCCCTTGCCTTAAGTGAAACGGCCTAGCATTTTTAATATGTGAGGGGTTTTAAATGTATATTGAAGTACTAAGAGAAGGGCTACGAATGTAGCCCTTACGTTTTTTGCTACTTAGTGTTCAGACAGCGTGAAAGCAGAAGTGTAATACTTGATGTTTTCAGATGTGATCAAATAACAATCAAATAATTGTTTTTCTGAATCAACGCCTGTGCTGCCAGTTTTAATGAAGCTATCAGCCTGGCGAATGGCTTCGGCCGCAAAAACGGCGACAGGTTGTAGTACAGTGTATTCCATTTCGCCGTTTAAGATAGCTTCGGCCGCATCTGGAGAGCCGTCAAACCCACCGACTTTTATTTGATCAAGCTTACCTGCTTCTTTAAGCGCAGCTATGGCGCCTAGAGCCATATCATCATTACCGCTAATAACGCCTTTGATGTTTGGGTTTGCTTGTAGAATCGATTGCATTTTAGTGTAGCCTTGCGTGCGGTCCCAGTTAGCGACTTCGCTTGCGACTTTTATAAGGTCTGGGTATTGAGACAAAACCGTTTCGAAGCCATTAGAGCGCGTCTGAGCGTTGTTATCACTTGGTGCACCGAACAGCTCAACATAGTCGCCTGAATCTCCGACGCTTTCTATCCATTGCATGGCCCCTAATGCTGCGCCTTGTGCGTTATTTGAGACCAATTGTGCTTTTGCGAGGCCACTTTGGTTGATTTCAGCATTAATAATGATGACGGGGATACCCGCCGCAACCGCTTTGCGTACAGCACCAATAGAGCCATCAGCGTTAGCAGGGTCTAATATAATGGCTTTTGCTCTGTTAGTGATGGCTGTATCAATTAGCTTACTTTCTGTATTTGTGTCGCCTTTGTGAGCAGAAACATTAGCCTCGTAGCCCATGTCTTCAGCCGTTTTTTTAGCAACCTGACCTTCGGTAAACCAGTAGGGGTTAGAAGGGTTGTTAACTATAATAGACATTAAACCATCTGCCCAGGCACTGCTTGCCATTAGGGTTAAGCTAGCGGTAGAGGCAATCAATAAACGCTTTGTCATGTTAAACATGTGAAATACTCCAATTTATTATTTTAAGAGTGTGCCGAAGCTCGGCGAGTTGTTTGTGCCCGTTGACTGTTATTTTCTAAAGTAAACAGGCACAACATTTTTTAGCGGTTTTTTGCTTTTGAGCTGTATTGCAAGCTGTTAAGTAATACCGCTAAGACGATAACAGTGCCGGTGAACACGGTTTGCCAATATTCAGAGACGCCAATAATAACCAGCCCATCAGATAGATAACCAATAACCAGTGCGCCAAGGATTGTACCTCGCACAGTACCTCTACCCCCTGTCAGCGCAGCACCGCCAATAACGACTGCCGCAATAGCGGTTAGCTCGTAGGTATTGCCAGCGGTTGGGCCTGCAGAAGTTAATTGAGAAGAAAGAACAAGGCCTGCCAATGCTGCGCAGATGCCTGATACCATGTACACCACTATTTTTACGCGTATGACTGGAACACCAGATAGATTTGCAGCGCTTTCGTTACCACCTGAGGCATACAGCCAGCGACCAAAAGCAGTGCGGCTGAGTATTAGCCCACATATCAAGGCTACAATGACTAATATAATGACGCTAACAGGGATGCCTGCTACACGGTTAAACCCCAGCCATTCAAAGCCGGTATTACCAAGCTCTGTTTTTCCATCCAGTTTGTTGTATGTCAGACCATTAGTGATAAGAAGGGCAATGCCTCGAGCGACATACATGGTGCCAAGTGTTGCTACGAATGCAGGTACTTTGAAATGGGCTACTAATATGCCGTTAACACAGCCTACCACTGCGCCTAACGCACAAGTGAGCACGATTACAACCCAAAGTGATGGGTAGAAGGTAACGCCGAGTAGCTCTATATTAACGCCTTGAATTAAGTAACCTGCAAATACGCCACATAACCCAAGTGTTGATCCTACTGATAAATCAATTCCGCCATTCAAAATAACCAGAAGCATCCCAAGTGCTAACAAGCCAAAAATAGCGACGTGAGAAGACATGATGAGAAAATTATTGAGCGTAAAGTAATAAGGCGACATGAAAGAGAAAAAAATGATGATCGCTATCAAGGCAAAAAAAGCTCTACCCTCTAATAATAAGCGGCCAATATCTAACTTCTTTGGTTGAGCAGACGTTTGAGTGGTCGTAGACATGTGAAACTCCAAATTATTCTTATAGTCTTTTAATGGGCTACCGATTCACCGGATGCCGCCATGATTTTTTCTTTGCTTACTGTTGAGTCAAATTCAGCTGAAATATGACCTTTGTGCATGACAATAATGCGATGAGCAATACTGAGGCACTCAGCAACTTCAGAGGTAGAATAAATGACGGCAAGACCTTCTTTTGCCCGCTCTGAAAGCAACTTAAATACTTCGGCTTTAGCGCCAATATCAATGCCTCGGCTGGGTTCGTCGAGAAGAAGTACTTTAGGGTTAGTGGCTAGCATTTTACCAATGACTACTTTTTGTTGGTTGCCCCCTGACAAAGAGCCAATGGCGGCGTCGGCCCCTGACGTTTTTACCGTCACAGCCTTAATGGATTGGCCTATCAGCGTGTTTTCGGTACTTGATGAGGTGAATAGCTTTTTAGTGAAATCAGAAATACTGGCTAAGGATAGATTTTGGCCAACAGACATGGTTTGGACCAGTCCATCTTTTTGGCGGTCTTCTGGAACTAAAGCCAAACCCATATTAATTCGTTCAGCGATAGAAAGCTTACCGATGTCTTCTGTGCCAAGAAAGATTGTGCCACTTTGTGCGCTAAAGCGCCCTGCGAGGCATTCCATAAATTCGGAGCGCCCAGCGCCCATTAATCCATAGACACAGATTATTTCACCTGCTTTGACTTGCAAAGACAGTTTGTCGACAACATTGAAGTTGGCTCCATTAGGATCTGCGATCACTAGGTCGTTGACTCTTAGTGCTGTATCGCCAAACTCATAGCCTTCGGGTGGCGATCCTAGGTCGAAATTTTCACCGACCATATTACGTACAATCCATTCAAGGTCGATGTCTTTGCGAGGTGCGTACGCTGTCATTGTGCCATCTCTAAGGACAACAGCATGATCTGTGACTAGCAGTGCCTCTTCTAGATGATGTGATATGTAAACAATGGAAACGCCCTTACTGGTTAAATCATGGATCACTTTAAAAAGCACCTCTACTTCTGCAGCACTGAGTGCAGAGGTCGGTTCATCCATGATGAGGACTCTAGATTTTTGTGATATTGCTCGTGCAATTTCGATGATTTGTTGTTGACCGAGGCGTAATTCTTCAACGGGCGTTAATGGATCAATATCTTCTTCAAGATCGGCCATTAGTTCTCGGGTTTGCAGCTCTTCTTCAGCAAAATCAACACGGCCATTGGTAATGATTTCACGACCCATAAAAATGTTGTCGCGTACATTCATATTAGGCGCTAGGCTAAGCTCTTGGTGAATAATAGAGATACCATTTGCTCTAGCTTCATTGGCATTATTAAAGAGAATAGGTGATCCATCTAAAATAATGTCACCTGATGTCGGGGCGATAACGCCAGACAGTATTTTCATTAAAGTGGATTTACCTGCACCATTTTCACCAAACAAAGTCGTTACTTGTCCATGGTAAATATCAAAATTAACACCTTTCAAAGCATGAGTGTTGCCAAAAGATTTGGTTATATGGCGTGCTGCCAAAACAACCTTGCTTGCTGGTTCAGTCGCTGAATGATCGAAAGCTGGATTCATTTCAGATTCATCCTTACGGGCGTGATTAGCCAGTTTTTATCATTGATGAGACGAAATACACCGGATATTTCGACGCTTGTACCGGTTAGCTTGCTTCGGTCAAGATCTTCTAGGATGTCTGCTTTCATCGTTCTGTTTAGAGCGGCGCCCACATCTTGGTATTCGATTTGATTGGTGAATTCGCCGAAGGTTATTTCGCCTGTTGCATCACGTAGGTCTGTGCCATTTATGGCTGGGCCTGTTTGAATTCGAACCGTTTGATTATCTGGGAAGCCGGGGATGTTGACGTTAAAAATGCCGGATTTTCCTGTTGCAATGGTGCCTTCAAAGGAGACTGGGATAACCGGTCCTATTCCACCACTTATCCCATACTTTTGCCCAGCGGCTTTTTTATCGGCTCGCAATGCTTTAAGCAGAGTATTTGCATCAACGGCATTGTCTAAAATATAAGACTTTACTTCTGCGTAGTGGATATTTGCATAGTTGTCTGGAGAGAAAGCTTGTTGTCTTAGATCGTCAGTAGAACCGTTAACAACGACTTTTGTGTCTAATGCCATCGCACCTACGACTACGACAGTCGTAAGAGCGCTTACGATGGCTATCTTTCGTTTTTTCGCAACAATCTGATTAGATTGTTGCGGTTGCAAAGTTTTTTTTATCATTTTTATTTTACTCCGGCTATTTTCCTCTAAAGCACACATGCTTTGCTTTGTGCTATGAGCTGTTTGATCGAGCCAAGATCAAGGTTTGTTTTTAGAGGATTGCATGATCTTTGACCATAACAATGGTATAAAAAAAAACACCTGTCAATGAAATTTATTGCATAAATAACAAAAAAAATCACTCATGTTGTTTGTGTGTTTTTCAAGAATGTATTCGGTGTAGGGTATCTATATGTGTTTTGAGCCTGTGTAAATAAAAAATGTATTTAATAACTTATTGAAAAATAAATATTTTATTTAATTTTTCGGATTGGTTTTTATTTTTTAATACATTCTTTTTTGTCTTTAATGGAGGGGGTGTAGGTGAAAAAAGAAACAAATTCATGGTTGACAGAATGTCGTAGTGAGGAAATAATACACAAAATAAGTAATAAATTTCATTTTGGCTTTGCGTTTCTTAGCCAGAACAAAACGGGGTTCAATCATGCTTCTAATAATAAAGATGTCCCGCTTTGCTTCCCTTTATTGCGCAGGTTTTTGCGTCTGGAGGGCTGACAAGTGATTACCGATCTAATCGTAGGTATTGATGCTGGCACATCGGTGATTAAGGCCGTTGCCTTTTCACTGGATGGCAAGCAAGTTGCCGTATCATCAGTACGAAATACCTATAACACAACGTTCGATGGTGCTGCGACTCAGTCTTTGGGCCAAACATGGGATGATTGTGTTTGTGCGATAAAAGGTTTGAGTCAAAAAATCGAGGGCTTTCAACAGCGAGTGGTTGCTCTGGCTGTAACCGGACAGGGTGATGGAACATGGTTAATAGATGAGGCTGGTGCACCTGTTTGTGACGCCTGGTTATGGCTAGATGGCCGCTCCGCACCAACGGTAGACATCCTTAATGCGAAACCCAATGAACGTCAGCGTTTTGAAAAGACAGGCACGGGTCTCAATACTTGCCAGCAGGGTGTTCAGCTTGCGCATATGGCATCCCACTTCCCACAATTATTAAAAACCGCCACAACGGCTTTTCATTGTAAAGACTGGTTGTACTTTAATTTAACTCAAGTGAGGGCAACTGACCCCTCTGAGGCGAGCTTTACTTTCGGCGATTTTCGTACTCGTCAATACGATGACCAAGTTATCGACAGTCTGGGGCTTGGTGGTTATCGCGCACTTTTACCAGAGATTATTGATGGCAGCGAAACAACACATCCTCTTTCGCAAGAAGCCGCTGACCTAACAGGGTTAAAAGTAGGCATTCCTGTTTCTTTGGCGTATGTGGACATGGTAATGACTGCCTTAGGGGCGGGTGTTCACACTGGACAAGATAACGTTGCTTGCTCGGTCATTGGCTCCACAGGTGTGCACATGAGGTCGGTTTTGTCAGATGATGTTTTTCTGAATGATCAAGGCACTGGTTACGTGATTGCTTTGCCTATTCAGGGAAGGGTTACGCAAGTACAAACTAACATGGCGTCCGCATTAAACCTAGATTGGCTGTTAAATGTTGCCGCGGAATTATTAAAAGACTTTGGTTGTGAATGTACACCTCAAATGTTGGTCAATAAGGTCGAGCATTGGCTACAGGAAGCGGACGAAGGCCAGCTGCTTTATCACCCTTATATTTCTGATGCGGGAGAGCGTGGACCATTTGTTAATGGTCGTGCTAGAGCCAGCTTTACGGGGTTGACTTATCATCACCGATTCCCGGACTTGGTGCGTGCGGTTGTTGAAGGTCTTGCTATGGCAATGCGTGATTGCTATGAGGCGATGGGAGGGCGCACAGAGGAGCTTCGCCTAAGCGGTGGGGCGGTTAGGTCGCCAACTCTGCGGAAAATATTGGCAGCCTCAGTTGGCGCAGGTGTAAGAGTGTCGGGGCGTGAAGAGGCTGGAGCGGCCGGTGCGGCAATGATGGCTGCGGTGGCGATAGGTCAATACAAAACGATGGACGACTGTATTGCTGAGTGGGTAACGCCACTACTTGGTCAGGTTGAAAAGGCAGATGTTGCGCTCGGTGATCGCTATGACAGACTTTTTAAGGTGTTTTATAGGCAACGTTTGGCGCTCCCTGAGACCTGGCTTGCCATGGAGCAGTTAAGATTTTCCAAGTGAATTCTTCAGATAAGTCATAGCCTGATCTTTGGTGGTGAAATAAGAGGTTCTTTATGAATAACGAACAGGTGTTAGATCTTTTTGTGATTGGTGGTGGTATTAACGGTGCTGGTATTGCCCGTGATGCCGCAGGGCGAGGTTTGAGTGTTGCTCTTTGTGAGAAAAACGATTTAGCGCAAGGCACATCGTCTCGCTCTGGAAAGTTGGTGCATGGTGGCTTACGTTATCTTGAATACTATGAATTTCGTTTGGTGCGAGAAGCTTTGATTGAGCGAGAAGTGCTGCTGAATTCTGCCAGTCACATTATTTGGCCTATGCGCTTTGTGTTGCCGCACAGCAAAGAAGATCGTCCGGCATGGTTAGTTCGATTAGGGCTGTTTCTTTATGATCATCTTGGCGGGCGTAAACGTCTTCCGGGAACTCGAACGCTAGATCTCTTACGAGACCCTGAAGGGGCACCAATAAAGGATCAATACACCAAAGGCTTTGAATATTCAGATTGCTGGGTTGATGACTCACGATTGGTGATTTTAAATGCTTTGGATGCCGCAAAAAAAGGTGCCGAAGTACTCACTAGAACGCGTTGTTTATCGGCGAAACGCCAAGATGATCATTGGTTGATCACAACAGAAAATGAATTTACTAAAGAAACGCGTAGCTTTAAGGCAAAGGTCTTAGTGAACGCGGCAGGCCCTTGGGTGCGTAATATTGTTGATGATGTTGCGCATTCACAAAGTTCGCGAAACATTCAGTTGGTCAAAGGTTCTCATATCATCGTGCCTAAATTCTGGCAAGGGCAGCAAGCTTATCTTGTTCAAAATCATGATAAACGCGTGATCTTTATTAACCCTTATGAAGACAATAAAGCATTAATCGGTACCACAGACATTCCCTATAAAGGGCGTGTAGAAGATGTGGCACCAGATGAGTCAGAGATCGAGTATTTGTTAGCGGCTGTCAACCGCTATTTTAAAGAGTCGCTACGTCGCAATGATGTGATTGCCAGTTTTTCTGGTGTTCGCCCTTTGTTTGATGATGGTAAGGGTAATCCTTCTGCGGTAACGCGCGATTATGTGTTTGATCTTGACGAAAGCGGGGGTGTGCCGCTATTAAATGTATTTGGCGGTAAGCTCACTACGTTTCGTAAGCTGTCAGAGCACGCGATTGAAAAGATTGAAAAGTTCTTTCCGAACATGGGGCGTAATTGGACGCGCGGTGCGGTTTTGCCGGGTGGCGATATTCGTAATGCAGACTTCCAAAGCTTTATACAAGACTCTAAAGCCGCTTATAGTTGGATGCCTCGCGCCTTGCTTATTCATTATGGCCGACATTATGGTTCTTTGATTAAAAAAATTGTTGCTGATGCCAAGAGTGTTGACGACCTAGGTATTCATTTTGGTTCGAATCTTTATGAGTCTGAAGTGCGTTATTTGGTTGAAAACGAATGGGCGATGACGCCTGAAGATGTACTGACTCGTCGGACGAAGGAAGGGCTTCATTTGAGTGATGAGCAAAAAGTGTTTTTCTCTGACTGGTTTCAAGGACAGTTTATCACCTCACAAGCTCATTCAAACGCATCATAAGAGAGGCTAAGCATGCCGTTAACATTAGGACTGAATACAAACCCTCTGGTGAACCGATTTGCCGAGCCAGCGGATTTAATCGATACCATTGCGCATGATATTAAAATTCGCGATGTGCAACTGACGCATGAATTCATCAACCCCAGTTGGCCCGCTTCTGTCATTCGTCGGTTAACAAGAGAGATGAAAATGGCCTTGGGGCGTACCGGAGTTCGTATTACATCTGGTATGACAGGTCCCTATGGGCGTTTAAACCATTTTGGTCATCCAGACGCCGACGTTCGCCGTTATTATATTGAATGGTTTAAAATTTTTGCCGATATAACGGCCGATCTAGGTGGCCACGCGGTAGGAACACAGTTTGCCATTATGACTTATAAAGATTTTGACGATGCAGTGCGCCGTGAGGAGTTGACTAAAATCGCGATTGATTGTTGGGCAGAAGTTGCCGAACACGCAAAGCAAGCGGGTTTAGATTATGTGTATTGGGAGCCGATGAGCGTCGGGCGAGAGTTTGGTGACACGATTGCATCTGCGATGACGTTACAGCAGCGCCTAACCGCTGCCAATATGGCGATACCTATGTGGATGATGGCAGACATTGATCATGGGGACGTCACATCCAGTAACCCTGCTGACTACGATCCCTATGCTTGGGCTGAAGTAGTGCCAACGGTGTCGCCCATTATTCATATTAAGCAAAGTTTAATGGATAAGGGAGGGCATCGACCTTTTATCGCTGAATACAACCAAAATGGCCGTATTCAGCCTGCGCCTTTACTCGATACCTTGTATAAAGGTGGAGCGAAGGATAATCAGATTTGTCTTGAATTGAGTTTTAAAGAGCGCGATCCAACAGACTATCAAGTGGTTGATCAAATTGCTGAAAGTGTGGCGTTTTGGGCTCCGCATATTGATAGTGGTGTTCAGGACTTGCATATTTAATGATGGCTTAATGAGAGTGGTCTCTACTTATCTTTCAAACTGTAGTGTTATTATCAATAGTATAAGGTTTCGCTCAGTTTTAATGAGAGGAAATATGAATGACTGATATAAATTAAGACGTGCTGATTTTTACATTGGCCTTGTCCGTCATAATTCAACACCATGGAGTGATAGAGTGTGGATGAAAGAAAATCTAATATTGAGCCAGACAGCTCTTTAGCTATTCGAGCCGCTTGGCTGCATTATGTTGGTGGTTTGACTCAAGCCGCTGTTGCAAAGCGACTTGGATTAACATCGGTTAAGGTTCATCGTTTAATATCAAAAGCGGTTGCTGAAGGGGCTGTAAAAGTCACCATAGATGGCAATGTTACCGAGTGCGTAAAACTGGAAGATCAGCTCATAGCTCGATTTGGTTTGAGTCAGTGCACTGTCGCGCCAGATTTGGGAGAAGAGGGAATACCGCTTAAAACCTTAGGTCAGGCGGGCGCTTTTTATTTACAGAATGTATTGACGACACAGTCTAATATCACGATTGGTTTGGCGCTTGGTCGAGCTTTGGCTGCGGTCGTTCATCAGCTTCCTAAACTTGATATTTCTAATATTCGTTTTGTGTCTTTATTGGGCGGATTAACACGAGACTACTCTATCAATCGAGACGATATTTTACATTGGATTGCTGCCAAAACAGGGGCGCCTGCCTACACCATGCCAGTGCCTTTATTGGCTAATACCGTTGAAGATAGAATGGTTCTCCTTGCTCAAAAAGGCGTGCAAGATGTTTTTACAATGGCCAATAATGCCGATATAAAATTTATTGGGATTGGGACGGTAGCGCAAACCGCGCAGCTAGTATCTTCTGGACCTATTAAACCTGAAGAAATCATTGAAATTGCCCGGTCAGGTGCTGTTGGCGAGGTTATGGGGCATTTTTACGATGAAAATGGGCATTTCGTTGAAACGTCTTTAAGTGCTCGTATGTTATCCGTTTCCTTAGAGGGTAATAAAGGCGAGGTTATTGCTGTTTCTGGTGGGGAAGAAAAGGTTGAAGCTATCCGAGCGGCGCTTAAAGGCGGCTTGCTTACCGGATTGATTACCGATGAGTTAACCGCTCGTGCTGTCCTAGCAAACAATTAGTCGTTACGGCTTATACCCCGTCGTATGGTAAGTTTTGCCTTGTAATGTCAACGCTCACTAAAAAATGCCCATTAACCACCTTTTGATCAAGATGATTACTGGGCTAAGGGTCGAGGTCGTGTAACAACGGCTTTCGCTGTGTCTCATATAAATGTGATATTTTTTGTGATTTTTCACATTACCTAAGCGTCTCCACCGTGTTTTTTCTGTATATCTCCTACTTTACTGTCAAAAATCCATGTTGTAAGTGTTATTCTAGTCTCGACGTTGTGTGAAAACGGGTATGTTTTCGCGCTTTTTTTGTGATTTTAACTCAAAATTTCTTAGGTTTATTGTGTTTATAACATTATATTTAACAAATTAAAGTAAATTTTGTTAAATATAACTTTTAAAATGTTATTTTTAACGTTATAACATGCATAAGAGATTTGCTATCGAAGTGAGTGTTTATGAAGCGTGATGAACGTAGACAGCAAATTATCGATCTCCTTGTTGAAAATGGTGTTGTTGATCTAGAAGAACTGGCGAAACGTTTTGCCGTTTCAAAGATGACAATTCACCGTGATTTAGACGAACTTGAAGCGGGTGGTTTGCTGCGTAAAGTGCGAGGTGGCGCCACTATTGAAGCGGGTATGCAATTTGAAAGTGATTTTAGATTGCGAGAGCGTCAAGGTAGTGCGGCTAAAGAACGTATGGCGTTAGAAGCATTGCAACTGGTCGAGCCGGGGATGACTGTGATGGTCAACGATGGTTCTATGGCTGCTGTGCTTGGGAGCATACTTCCTCGTAAAAAACCGCTGACGGTTATTACCAACAATGCCTCCATTTTGGAAGCATTAAAGCTCGAAAAGGGGATTGATCTTATTGCGCTTGGGGGAATGTATTCTTCTAAGTTTAATGGTTACTTTGGTGTGTTGGCTGAGCAAAATTTAACCAGCTTGCGAGCGGATATTGCTTTTTTATCGAGCCCTGCTGTATCAGGAAACCAAGTGTTTCATATGGATGCAGATGTGATTCGAGTGAAAAAAGCCATGCTTAACGCAGCCGTTAAGACATGTTTGCTGGTTAACCATACACGGTTTGATCATGTAGCACTTCATGTGCTGGCAAATCTCGATGATTTTGACTGGGTCATCACCGACCAAGTTCCGGAGCTAAGCGTTCAACAGCAGTTGGTGAGCGCTGGCATTCAGTTAACTATTGCGAGACCACTGGAAGATACATGACGAATAAAAAGCAGTTTTGGGTTGGTACAAGTTGGAAGATGAATAAGACATTGGCAGAAGCCCAGGCGTTTGCGGCCGCGTTACAGGCTGATGATGTGAATGCGGATGCCAATATTCAACGATTTGTTATTCCTTCATTTACGAATATTCGAGAAGTGAAAAAAGTGCTTCGTGATACGTCGGTAAAGGTTGGAGCTCAAAATATGCATTGGGCAGAAGAAGGCGCATGGACGGGAGAGATTTCTCCACTCATGCTGAAGGACTGCCAGCTCGATATCGTTGAATTGGGTCACTCTGAACGACGCGAGTATTTTGGTGAAACGAATGAGACTGTCGGCCGTAAAGTCGAGTCTGCTGTTCGTCATGGTTTAATTCCTCTTATCTGTGTTGGTGAAACATTGGCAGATAAAGAAAGTGGTCAGGCAGCTTATGTTTTGGCAGAGGAAGTTCGCGGTGCGTTGCAGTTTTTGAGCGACGACCAAAAAAGAGCCCCTATTTTGTTCGCATATGAGCCCGTTTGGGCGATAGGTGAGCGAGGGGTTCCGGCCTCTGCAGAGTATGCCGACGCAAGACAAGCTGAAATTCTGGATGTTGCCAAAAAAGTATTGGGACGCAAAGTTCCTTGTTTATATGGCGGCTCGGTGAACCCTATTAACTGTGAAGAACTTATAGCCTGCGAACACATTGATGGTTTATTTATTGGTCGATCCGCTTGGAACGTTGATGGATATATCGATATTTTGAACAAATGTGCCGCAGTCGTTCGAACGCAACTATAAAACCGAGGATAGCATCATGAGAATTGCAATTGCTGGAGACAGTGCTGGCGAAGGGCTAGCAAAAATTTTAGCTGACCATCTAAAAGATCGTTACGATGTAGAGGAAATTTCTCGTACTGACTCTGGAGAGGTTGAGCCGTTTTATGCCAATTTATCTGATCGTGTCGCCAATGCGGTTTTAGACGGCAAATATGATCGTGCCATTTTATGTTGTGGTACAGGAATTGGTGTGTGCATTGCGGCAAGTAAAGTGCCGGGTATTCGCGCAGCACTCACTCACGACACTTATTCAGCAGAGCGTGCCGCACTTTCTAACAACGCACAAATTATTACCATGGGCGCACGTGTTATTGGACAAGAGTTAGCGAAGTCCATTGCCGATGCTTTTTTGATGCAGGCATTCGATGAAAATGGACGCTCTGCGGATAATGTTAAAGCCATCAACTCTATTGATGAAAAGTATCATTCTCGCCCGTAATTTATCGATTTAGACTGTAAAGTGGAGGTGCTGTGTTAACTCGTAAGCAGAAATCAGAGATGGTAGAAATTGTTCGAGACGTTGCAAAGGTAGAAGTTTTACCAAGGTTTAGAAGGCTTTCGGAGGGTGCTATATCGTCCAAAACAAGCTTTGACGACCTTGTAACTGAAGCAGATGTTGCCTCTGAAAAAGCATTAACACAGCGCTTTCAAGCCTTGTTGCCTCACGCTATCATCATAGGTGAAGAAGCGGTATCAGAAGATGAGTCTGTATTGGATCAAATTGATACGGATGGGCTGGTTATTATCATCGACCCTATTGATGGGACATGGAACTTTGCTCATGGCTTAGCAACCTTTGGTGTATTAATCGCTGCTATTTATCAGGGCAAAACCGTTTATGGTTTGTTATACGATCCTTTAAATGATGACTGGATCGAGGCCAGTTTAGGTGAGGGTGCTTGGTATGTTCGCCCTGATCAATCGCCAAGACGTTTAATACTGAGTGATCAGCCTGTTGACTCTAACCTAGTAGGATTCTTTTCACCCTTTTTGTTTGAGGATTCAGCTGCTCGTGAGCGGGCTGCTCTGCAGCAAGTTAGCTATGCACGTTCTTCTAGTCTGCGCTGCTGTTGTCATGAATATCGAACCATGGTGCAGAACGGTGTTGATTTCTTCATTAGTCCAAAACCAAAGGTATGGGATCATGCCGCTGGTATTCTTGCTTATCAGGAAGCGGGCGGTCATGTGTGTATGCTTGATGGTACGCCTTACAAACCCATGGTCCGAACCGGTGTCATTATCGCTGCACGCACTGAGGTGATTAGAGACCGGATTAGAAAAGACTTCAGTTTTATCGTTTAACAGCGGCTAATTAGTTTGCCAGTTTAGTCATGTCTAGTTGCTTAAATTCAGGTTAAAACGTACGCTTCGAATCTCAGCAGATAGGCTTTTGAAGCTTTATTTGTTGTTCTTGTGAAGGTGCCAGTTTGACTGGTGAAACGGGAAACAGGTGCGTTTTATTAACAATCCCTGTACTGCCCCCGCAACGGTAAATAAGTGGTGTATTTTTCTCGCTTCCACTGTTCATTAATAGCCATATTTTGAATGGGAAGGGACGAGGATTTTTCATAAATACAGATCGGCCAAACACTTATCAGTCCGGAGACCGGCCTTCATTGATTAGGACTTTTGTTCGCTAGCAAACGCAGCGCTGCAAAGTCCGCTAATTTGAATCATACGGGTGAGTATGAAGCCTATTTTGGAGGCACATTGTGCATATTGAACCTGGCGTCGTTGATGGCGCAAAAATAGTGTTAAGTTACGCGACAGCGTTAGCGGCCTTTGGCTTTTCTGCCAAAGCATCTGTTGAAATGATAAAAAAGCATGGGCTAATGTCGTTAGTCAGTCGTAGTGCATTAACAACGCTTTTTGTCTTTGCTTTTTTTGAATTGTTGCCTCATCACGCAGTTGGCGTGTCGGAAGTGCATCTCATATTAGGCTCGACGTTATTTCTTATCTTTGGCCCTGCGGCGGCGTCTATCGGTTTGTTCTTAGGTTTGTTGGTTCAAGGCGTGTTCTTTGCGCAATTCGACCTTCCTCAGTACGGGATGAACGTCACCACCTTGTTGTTGCCCTTGTTTGCGATGTCAGTGGTTGCGCGTCGTATCATTACCGACAATACCGCCTATGTTGATATTTCCTATAAGCAGGCATTGCAGTTGTCTTTAACTTATCAAGGTGGCATTGTCGCTTGGGTGGCTTTTTGGGCATTTTATGGACAAGGTTTTGGCGCGGAAAACTTAGCGTCTGTGGCAACCTTTGGCGTGGCTTATATGAGTGTTGTGCTTATCGAACCTGTTTTGGATCTTGCTGTTTTAGCAGGGGCGAAGAGCCTACATCGTTTTAAACATTCTGCTTTGTTTGAAGCGCGTTTGTTTAATTAATCTATTTTAAGCACTGTTCAAATGCCCACTTTGCTTGCCGCGAAGTGGGCACTTCTTATGACTAAAACTCTCTGCGTCCATGCTCACTAACAAATTCTAAAAAGGCTCGATTGGCTTTTGACAGATAACTGTCTTTGCGCCAAGCAATACCAAGGTCTAACCAGATTGCTGGCTCAAAGGGGCGAGTAATGAGTTCATCATCGTCTTCAATCACCATGGCGAGTAGGGTGGAGATGCCAAAGCCTTGCTGTGTAATGGATTTGATCAGGGGGATTAAGTTGGTCTCGAAGCCAATTTTTGGCGTTCTGTGATAGTCTTTGGCGAGCTTGTCGACGATGCGACGATGAAAATAGCCTTCTTTGAACATCACCAATTCTTCATCAAAGAACCGCTCTGGCGAGATGCTTTTTAGTTGACTAAAAGGATGGTCTGTCGCCACGGTCACCAGCATTTCTTCTCGAATCAGCGCTTGTGTTTCTAAGCCGTCGGGAAGGGTTTCAGCGACAATCACACTGAGATCCAATTCGCCATTCTCTAGCATCTTTTGCAATTGCCAAGTCCCGCCTTCGATGACTTTGAGGGTAATGGTGGGGTATTTATGATGAAACGCCATCAGAATCGGCGGAAAATAATAAGAGCCTAACATACTCGGAATGCCCACTCGCACTTCGCCTTGGCTCAAGCCCTTCAGCTCGCTCATTTCCAACAAAGCATCATCAGTTGCCTGAATGATTTTTTCGGCATGAATCAGCAATTTTTTGCCTTCGTCAGTCAGACCCACATTACGGTCAGCTCGATGAATTAAGGTCAAGCCTAAATCCATCTCCAGTTTTTTAATCGCCATACTCACCGCTGGTTGGGCAACGCTAAGTTGTTGCGCAGCTTTGGTAAAACTCTCGGTTTTTGCAATGGCAATAAAATAACGCAAGGGTTTGATGTCCATCAATAAGCCTTATGGATTGGATAAGATGGATATATTTTATTGATTATTTTGCTGGGCGTATAGTGTCGGCTTAGTGTGTTGTTTTATTCATGTAAGTATTGGTGTCAGATGAAAATAAAGCTTAATTTTCCGCTACCTTGGCTTGTTAAACGCCGACCTAAGCCTTGGAGTTACTAGCATACTCAATGGCCAGAAGTATAAGGATCTTTAATGTGAAATCGCCAACCTGCCGCTGGTAAACCTGTAGCGAACTAGACAAACTGATTTTAAGCTCCGAAACATCTTTTTCACTCATACCACCAGGAATCGGCGCGTCAATACTTTGCGCCACTACTTCTTTAGACTCCTTGATGAGGGGCATTATAGCTGAGACTGTCTGCGTTACTGTTTCTTCTGAAAATCCTCGATCAATAAGGGATTCACGAAGCGCTTTCTCGATTTCAAGGTTATTTCGTATATCCCGACTCGGGAACTCCACAATTTTGCTCATATCGATACCGTTTAACGCCTGTAGCTGCGGCAAATTGCGAGCGCAGCGAGTAATTTGTCCGACAGACTACACTTGTTACGAGTCATTTGGCTCACCAGGCAGTGGATTTCGAGACCGTAGCCCCCAAATAGGTTTTCCGTCTTCAGATGCTCTTGCGCCAATCTTCAACAAAAGACGTTTCGTGGTTTCCTCATCAGCTCCGATTACGTGCTGAAGACGATCAAGCGAGCGCCATTTATGCTTGGGATGATTCAGCATTTCCGTGAGCATTTCTATCTGCGGGCTCTCTTGCCGATCAACTTCCTTTTTGCGCAGATATTCCGCGACGATTTGAACCGATATCGTAGCAACGGAACCAATTACAGCACCGCCCAACCCGATCAACGCTATGAGTATCTTCTCAGTCATGACTATGGCCCGTAACATTTTAATAGTGCGCATGCGCATCTACACTGTTTTTAATTTCCATATAAATCCCTATAAAAAACTGATTTTATGGCACTTTTTAATTTTTCCCACAGGCTGGTTAACTGGAAAAACGAGCATGCATGTTATTTCATTTATCCACAGCACGTTATTTCGGCTCTGTAAATTCTTATCCATTGATACTAAAAGACTTTCTAACTTGCTGCCAGTACAAATGCGCTAAATCATGACTGTTTTTTAGACAAACCGTGCCAATAATGAGCGACCACAAAAATAAACGGCATACTTGTACCGTTTTTTATCAATTATCCACAAGGGGCGTGATGGGTTCTGTGGGAATACAAAGTGAATTCCGCGTCGGGCTGAAGCCGCGACCTACAGGTGAAGGCTGCATTATTTCAATAGTGGATAGTGCCGAAGAAGAGATTAACCCTATCCTCGGTCTTCCCTTGAGACAAAAAGGGAAGGGGCTTGGTGATTAGTCAACATTACCTTGTGCGCTTGAAATCAGCCCGATGCGTTTTTTTCACAAAATGACTCCAGTTTTTTAATCGCCATACTCACCGCTGGTTGGGCAACGCCAAGTGGTTGCGCGGCTTTGGTAAAACTCTCGGTTTTTGCAGTGGCAATGAAATAACGCAGCGGTTCGATGTATATCAATAATTTTTATGGATTTGATAAGGTAGATATATTTTATTGATAAAACGTCAAGGCGTATAGTGTCGCCATACTGTGTTTTGTATTTGAGTCTTATCTGGGTCTTATTGGGAAGTGATTCCCGCGGAGTGTTGTTGTGATTGGAGTGTTGTTGTGATTGAAGTGGGCAGTTCTGTATTTTGGCGGGGCACGGTGGCGCTTATTATTGGCTCTTTTATGATTTTTGCCAATGTCTATGTGACGCAACCCTTGTTGCCGATGATCGCCAACGAGTTTTCCATTAGTCCGTTGCAAGCCAGCGCTAGTTTTACCATTACCACGCTGACACTGGGGATTTCTTTGCTCTTCTATGGCCCGATTTCAGATGCCTTGGGCCGCAAAGGCATTATGGTGATGACCATGGTCGGTATCACTGTCACCACTTTTTGTTTGTCCTTGGTGCAAAGCTACGAATCGTTATTGGCATTGCGGGCTTTACAAGGTTTCTTTTTGGCTGGGTTGCCGGCGATTGCGGTGGCGTATTTGGGTGATGAATACACGCCAGAAGCCTTGCTGGTCGCGGTTGGTTTGTATATTAGCGGTAACACACTAGGCGGCATTGGCGGTCGTTTGATTGGCGGCTTTGTTGGTGAATGGTTAGGGCGTTCGGCGACCTTTGGTGTGATGAGCGCGATTAGCCTGATTTGTTTATTGGCCTTTTTCTTGCTGTTACCAAAATCTCAACATTTTGAACCGAAACCTTTACGTGTTGGCCATATTCTAATGAACATGAAAGGCCATTTGCAGAATCGCCGTTTGCTCACGTGTTATCTGATCGGCGGTTTTAGCTTTTTCATTTTTATTAATCAATACAGCTACGTGACCTTCGTTTTAGAAGCGGCGCCTTATAATCTAACCGCTAAATACGTTGGCTTACTCTTTTTAACCTACTTGTCTGGCACATTGGGTTCCGCTATTTCCGGAAAACTGGCCAAACGCTGGAGCCAGCCCAATATCATGGTATTAGGCACTTGTATCTTTATGTTGGGTTCTTTGGTTACTTTGGGGGATTCTTTACTGGCGATTATCTCGGGCTTATTGATTAACAGCTTTGGTTTCTTTTTATGTCATTCTACGGCCAGCGGGTTTGTCAGCCGTAACGCGAAGCACGCCAAAGCCAGTGCGTCTTCTTTGTATTTGGTGTTTTACTACTTAGGCGCCAGCTTGGGTGGCTTTTATCTTGATCCATTTTGGCAAGCCAATGGCTGGACTGGCGTTATTCTTGGCTCTTGGTTGGTGCTTGGTGCGGTTGTTTTAGCGGGCATGAGCTTGATTCGAGACAGCAAACGTACAAGGCTGTCGGTTCTTGATTAGGCGCGATCATGAGTGGTGTCCTATTCAATCGCGCAACAGTCGCAAGGTGCTCAATCAGGCTTGTTTGGATTGAAGGCAGGGTTCACGCATAGGTTGTGATCAGCACATCGAGCATGGCGGCGGCGGCAATCGAAAGGTTGGATCTGGGCTGACAGATCACGCCAACGCGGCGACGAATTTCGGGTTCTATCACTGGGCGGCAGATGGCGCCTTGTTCCAGGGCTTGTTGGCGACACAGGGCAGGTACGACGGCGACGCCCATGCCTTCGCTGACCATACGTCCTACGGTTGCCAGTTGGTGAGCATCAAAGGCGACGTTGAGTTCGATGCCCGCGTTGCTCAATGTACTTTCTATCATGGTGCGCACGCTGGAAGGGCGCTGTAAGGTAATGAAGTCGTATTCCAAAAGAGCATGCCAAGCAATGGTGTCTTGTGTTTCCAGTGGGTGATTTTTTGGCAAGATGGCGATGAACCTGTCTTCATAGAGTGGGTAGAAAGACAAATCCACAAGGTTGCTCGGCTCGAAGGAAATGCCCAATTCCACTTGGTTGTTGCGCACCATTTCGACCACCATATCGGATAACACATCATCAATAGCGACCTGAATATTTGGGTACGAGGCGTGATAATTACGAATCGCTTTTGGCAATAATGACGCGGCAAAAGACGGCATGGCTGCGATGGTGATTTTACCAAGCTGCAGCGCGAAACGTTGCTTCATCTCGTCTTCGGCGTTTTCCCACTGGGCGAGTAATCGTCTGGCGATGGACACCAAGGCTTCACCTTCTGGAGTGAGCGCAATATGACGTGTGGTGCGCGTAAACAGTTTCCCACCTAAATTATCTTCTAGGCTTTTAATCGACAGGCTCAGCGCGGGCTGTGACAAATGCAGCTGTGTGGCCGCGCTGGCAAAGCTCATGGATTGGGCGACAGCTAAGAAAGCTCGAACTTGTTTGACATTCATTTAGGCAGGCTTCTTTTGTTATTGTTTTGAAAAACTTATTAATAAATAGAAAAAACAAATTTAATTAATTTATTACCTTAGGTCAAACTGGTTGTTATTGACAGGTAATCTAAAAATAACAAATTAGGAGAATAAAATGGCCGGTTTTGACAAAGTCGTTGCTTCTTTTGAAGAAGCCATGATCGGGCTAGAAGATGATATGACGGTGCTGGCAGGTGGTTTTGGTCTGTGCGGTATCCCAGAGAATCTGATTGCTGAAATCAAACGCAAAGGCACAAAAGGGTTAACCGTTGTGTCGAATAATTGCGGAGTGGATGGGTTTGGTTTGGGCATTTTGCTGGAAGATAAGCAAGTCCGCAAAATGGTGTCGTCTTATGTGGGTGAAAATGCCTTGTTCGAAAAGCAATTATTGAACGGCGAGCTGGAAGTCGAACTAACACCACAAGGCACATTGGCGGAAAAAATGCGCGCTGGTGGCGCTGGAATTCCTGCTTTTTATACGGCTACTGGCGTCGGTACACCGGTTGCGGAAGGCAAAGAAACCAAAGTATTTAATGGCCGTGAATACCTGTTGGAAGAAGCCATTGTTGGGGACTTTGCCATTGTGAAGGGCTGGAAAGCCGACCGTTACGGTAATGTCATTTATCGCCATACCGCGCAAAACTTCAATCCCTTAGCCGCAACCGCTGGCAAAATCACCGTTGTAGAAGTGGAAGAAATCGTCGACATAGGTGAGTTAGATCCTGCTCATATCCATACGCCGGGTATTTATGTGGATCGAGTCGTGCTGGGTACGTTTGAAAAACGCATCGAAAAAAGAACCGTTAAAGCCGCCGAATAAGACAACAGAACAAAGCAATATAATAAGACAACAGAATAAAAAAAGAGGTTTCTTATGTCACTGACAAGAGAGCAAATGGCGCAACGTGTTGCCCAAGAATTACAAGATGGTTTTTACGTTAACCTTGGTATTGGTATTCCTACCTTAGTCGCCAATTACGTGCCAAAAAATATGGATGTCATGCTGCAATCTGAAAACGGTTTGCTTGGCATGGGCGAGTTCCCCACCGAAGACACCATTGATGCTGATATGATCAACGCCGGTAAACAAACCGTGACCACGGTGAAAGGCGCGTCGATATTTTCCTCTGCGGAATCTTTTGCCATGATACGTGGCGGCCATGTCGATCTAACGGTGTTGGGCGCCTTCGAAGTGGATGTGAACGGTAATATCGCGTCGTGGATGATTCCTAACAAGTTGATCAAAGGCATGGGCGGCGCGATGGATTTGGTGGCTGGCGCTGAAAACATTATTGTCACCATGACCCATGCGTCTAAAGATGGCGAATCCAAACTGTTGTCGAATTGCTCTTTGCCATTGACGGGCAAAGGTTGTATTAAAAAAGTCCTGACCGATTTGGCTTGGCTAGAAATCGAAGAGGGCGCTTTCGTGTTGAAAGAAAGAGCGCCGGGTGTGTCAGTGGAAGAGATTATCGAAAAAACCCAAGGCAAACTTATCGTACCGGACCATGTGCCAGAAATGGTATTTGCCTAATAACAATTAAAGGAGTTTTTTATGAAAGCCGTCATCGTTGCTGCTGCAAGAACCCCCATTGGTGCTTTTAATGGCGCTTTATCTTCGTTGAGTGCGGTGCAATTAGGCACGCAACTCTTGTCTGGCATGTTAGCCAAACAGCCTATGTTAAAAGATCAGATTGACGAAGTGATTTTAGGCCAAGTGCTGGCGGCGGGCTGTGGTCAAAATCCGGCTCGCCAAACGGCGATTCATGCCGGATTAGCAAAACAGGTTTCTGCCATGACGATTAACAAGGTCTGTGGTTCGGGTTTGAAAGCCGTGCAACTGGCCGCGCAAGCGGTATTGAACGGCGATGCCAAAATGGTGGTTGCCGGTGGACAAGAAAGCATGAGCCAAGCGGCGCATGTGTTACCCAATAGCCGCTCTGGTAAGAAAATGGGCAACTGGGCGCTATTAGATTCCATGGTGACAGACGGTTTATGGGATGCCTTTAACGATTATCACATGGGTCAAACCGCGGAAAACATTGCTTCGCGTTGGGATATCAGCCGTGCAGAGCAAGACGTCTTTGCCGCCAACTCGCAACAAAAAGCCGCACAAGCCCAAGCCGCAGGGCGTTTTGTTGAAGAGATTTTGCCTATTTCCATTCCTCAGCGCAAAGGCGAGCCGGTGATGGTCGACGCCGATGAGCAAATTCGTCCTGATACCACCGCTGAATCCCTTGGCAAACTGCGTCCTGCGTTTGCTAAAGAGGGCACGGTTACTGCTGGCAATGCGTCTACCTTGAACGATGGCGCGGCCATGGTGATTGTCACTTCGGATGTGGAAGCCAAGCGTTTGGGCTTGCCCATTCTTGCGGTGATTGAAGCGTCGAGCAGTATGGGCGTTGATCCAGACATCATGGGAACCGGCCCGATTGCCGCGACGCAAAAAGCATTAGCAAAAGCCAATTGGCAGGTAGCGGACTTGGACTTAATTGAAGCCAACGAAGCCTTTGCCGTGCAAGCCCTTTGTGTCAATAAAGAGCTTGGCTTGGATCCTAACAAGGTAAATGTCAACGGCGGTGCCGTGGCGCTGGGTCATCCTATCGGTGCGTCTGGTTGTCGAATTTTAGTAACGTTACTTCACGAAATGCAGCGTCAAAAACTTAACAAAGGACTGGCAACCTTATGTATTGGCGGCGGCATGGGCGTGGCTATGCTGGTGTCTCGTTAGCTCGAATGACTTGAACTATCCAATAAAAAAATATAATAAATAGGAAATACTGATGAATACTCTCGAACAAAAACAAACCGGTTTACAAAAAGTCAGTCAATTTTTTGTGGCGCTGTTACAGCGCTACCTGCCTGATCCTTTCATCTTCGCGATTGGATTAACCTTTGTGGTTTTCCTTTTTGTCATGCCAAGTACTGGGCAGGGGCCGATGCAAGTGGTGAACGCATGGGCCGGTGGCTTTTGGAATTTGCTTAGCTTCTCCATGCAAATGGCGATGGTGGTGGTAACGGGCCATGCGATGGCGAGTGCGCCAGCGTTTAAGCGTAAATTGGCGATGCTGGCCGGTGCGGCGAAAACACCGGGCCAAGCGATTATCCTAGTGACCGCTATCAGCGCGATGGCGTGCTGGGTGAACTGGGGATTCGGTTTGGTGGTGGGCGCGATTTTTGCCAAAGAAATCGCCGCTCGTGTTAAAGGGGTGGATTACCGCTTGTTGATCGCCTCAGCATACAGTGGCTTTTTGTTCTGGCACGGTGGTTTGTCGGGCTCTATTCCCTTGTCTATTGCGGGTGGTGCGAATATAGAAAAGGTAACAAATGGCGCGGTGACTGCTGCGATTCCAACCTCTGAAACGATCTTTTCTACAATGAACTTAACCATCTTGGCGGTGATGTTTGTCACTATTCCGTTGTTGAATCGTTTGATGCACCCTGCACCACAAGACACCATCACGATTGATGCGGAACTACTCAAAGAGCCAGAGGTTGTTGCTATTGAAAAAGCGGACATGACGCCAGCGGAACGTTTAGAGAATAGTCGTGTTTTGTCATTGCTGTTAGGCGTAATGGGCTTTGCGTATATTATTTATTATTTCATCAATAATGGTTTTGCGCTGAACTTGAATCTGGTCAATTTTATCTTTTTGTTTTCCGCTATTTTGTTACATGGCACGCCAAAGAGTTTGTTGATTTCGATTTCCCAAGGGGCGCGTAACTGTTCGGGTATCTTGCTGCAATTCCCATTTTACGCAGGGATTATGGGTATGATGACGGCAACGGGGGATTCTGGCGCGTCACTGGCGGGGTTGATTTCTCAAGCATTTGTGTCCATTTCTAATGAAACGACTTTCCCGCTTTTCACCTTTTTGAGTGCGGGTATTGTTAACTTCTTTGTTCCTTCTGGTGGTGGTCAGTGGGCGGTACAAGCGCCGATCATGATGCCAGCTGGTGCCGCGTTGGGGGTTGACGCTGCGAAAACCGCGATGGCGATTGCTTGGGGCGATGCCTGGACTAACATGATTCAGCCGTTTTGGGCATTGCCAGCGCTTGCGATTGCAGGGCTGGGTGCAAAAGATGTAATGGGTTACTGCCTCATGGCGTTGATCGGTTCTGGTGTGATCATCTCTCTTGGCTTTTTGATTTTCTAACAAGGTTTTAAAGTGTCAAAGGGGCAGACGCTTTTAAGGGTTCTGCCCCTTTTTAATGCCCAAATAATGGCATGAAATAAGCAAGCAATATGCTGATTTTCTTAGAAAATAGCCTTTTATGGTTAAATTGTTATAGATGCTATCGGCACCGTTTTTTTGTATAAATACGCTTTATAATGCAGCGTATTTTTTGCATTGAAACGGATAGGAAATGGTCATTGAGCAAGGTGGTAGCGGAAAAAGCATAAGCCGTAAAAATATCCGTAGTAGAGGCATGGTGTCGCTATTCAGAAAATATTGCATTGGCTTTATTTTGCTGTCTGCGTTACCCGCATATGCAGATATAAATTGGATGTCGGCTACTCTGGATAATGATTTTTTTGTCAATGAAGACAATGGTTATACCAATGGTATTTATATTTCATTTTACGATGTAAATGATAAGCCGCTATCGATTCAAGCGCCTGATATTTGGGTAAAACCGTTAATGTGGAGTATGCCCAACAGCCCCAATGTCGACAGTACTATCAAGCTATACAGTCTTGGTCAAACGTTAGCCACGCCTTATGATATTGGCATGCCAGTCCCGCCAGAAGGGTCTTTCCCTTACTCTGGATTATTGAGCTTTACCAATGCTTATATTTTGGTTACTGCTGATTATGCCGACAGAGTCAGCACCACGCTGGGGGTGGTTGGCCCTCTTGCCATGGGGGAGCAAACGCAAAAAGCAGTGCATAAAGTGATTAGTGCTAAAACCCCAAAAGGCTGGGACACACAATTAGAAAATGAAGTCGTGTTTGAATTGTCTCGTGGTCGAACATGGCGTTCTTGGGTATCTGATACCGGTAAAATGGATTTACTGTCAAGCGTTAACGCCAGCGTTGGCACGCTAAAAAGTGCAGCCAGCACGGGGGCTATGCTGCGCTATGGGCAAAACCTGAAAGACTCTTACGCGACCGCGTTATTAGCCGAATCCAGAACCTCGAATCCTATCGCTGTGAATCAAGGCTGGTTTGTGTACCTTGGCTTGAGTCTAAATTATACTTTTAATCAGATCTTCACCGATGGCAACACCTTCCGTGACAGTCGTTCCATAGACTACGATCATAACAACAATATGTTTTCATCAGGCGTTACTTACTCTTGGGGTGATGCCGCGTTATCTTTTGCGATTAATTCCCCTTTTAGCTTTAGCGGTGATGAACATGACCGAGAAATGGACAAGTACACTCGCTATGGCACCTTCACTTTTGCTTGGCAGCTTTGATCGCTAGCGAGCCTAAAGAAGGCCTTTTGGGTATTGGGGCAATCAGATGAAAGCGGTTAAATAGTGTTTCCACTCCAGTGTTTTGCCGTAATAGTGACCGTGAGAGAGGTGCTGTAGCTTGCCGTCTTTCTCAACCACTAGGGTTGGGTAACCCCTGACTTGCATTTTTTCCATTAATTGGTGGCTTTGTTGTACTTGCTTTAGCATGTTAGGTTCTGAATTGGCCATTTTTTCATTCCAAATCGTTTCATCCAATCCCATCGAAACCGCTAGCTTGGCCAACACATCCAGCTTTTCCAAATGTTCACCTTGTTGATAATGGGCGATTTGAATAGCCGCTAGCATTTTGTGGGCTTCGATGCCCATTTCTTGGCCGACAAAGATGGCGCGTGTTGTCGCGTAAGAATCAACAACAAACTCATCAGCCGCCATCACTCTTGCCTTATAAGACTCACCAAACAGCACGTTTGTCATGGCGGCAATTTTCTTGTCTGCTTGCAAAATATGCTGTCTAAAAGAGGTATCAATGGCACGCTTCGGAATCATCCCACCAGGGTGATAGATAAGCTCGAACTCAGGTGTATTTGCTAACACCTCAATCAAAGGGGAGGCACCGTAGCACCAGCCACACATAGGGTCGAAGAAGTAATGGATCTTGGTCATGGGCGGTTACCTTATCTTAAAAGCGTGTTTAAAAGAGTTTCCTTAATGTTACTAAGCATAAAGAATTGTCTTGCTCTGAAAAATACATGAAAATGAACATGATTGTTTCTTATATCGTTCAAATGGAAGGGTGGAAAATGGACAGAGTGACCGCCGCTAAGGTCTTTATTGATGTTGCCCAATCGCGGAGCTTTTCTCGCACAGCAGATCGTTTGAATATGTCGCGCCCTATGGTGACGCGTTATATAGAAGCCATGGAAGATTGGTTGAAAATCCGTTTGTTGCATCGCACAACCCGAAAAATCTCCCTCACCAGTGCTGGCGAAGCCTGCTTAAAAGACGTGGAACAGTGGTTGGAGCAAGCGGATAAAATCACCGCCTTGGTCAACACCAGCGAAGCGCTATCGGGCGTGGTGCGAATCACCTCCAGCATGTCGTTTGGTTTCTCCCAACTGATGCCTGCCATTCAAGACTTTATGGAGAAACACCCCAAAGTCCATATTGATATTGATCTAGAAGACAGCACGGCAGATTTAACGGAAAAAAGTATCGACCTTGCCATACGCCTCGCCTCGAACCCAGATCCGTCGTTAATCGGTAAACCCATTGCCGTGTGTGAATCCGTGTTGGTGGCGTCTCCGGCGTATCTTGAAAAAGTACAACAAACGATAGGCGACATTACCCATCCGCAAGACTTAATACACCACGATTGCTTAGGTTACAAAAACTTAGCACGCCACATCTGGCACCTATCTCAGAACGAGCAATTTGAATCGGTTTCTTTGGATTGTCGTTTAAGCATCAACGAAGCCACGGCACTGTTACACGCCACACTAAATGGCATGGGCGTTTGTCTACAGCCGACTTATTTAGCCAACCGCTACATTCAAAACGGCAGCTTGCAACATCTTTTGCCCGACTGGAAACCCAAAGACCTGATTATCTACGCGCTGTATTCGTCTCGAAAACATTTATCGCCCAATGTACGCGCCTTGATCGACCATTTAGAAAGCTACTTTGCCGAGCACCCTTGGTGAGAATGTTTGATTGGACATAAGGTTTTAATTCAATCTATTTCCTAAACCACTCCGCTAATGCTTGCCATTGTTGTTCTGACTGAGCGGCGAGCATTTCGCCGTCTAGCATGGTTGGGCGGTACTCTTGGCCGTCGAGTGTTCGGCAGACGCCGCCCGCTTCGGTGTGAATCAGTACGCCGGCAGCGTGATCCCAAGGCAGCATTTTATAGGTCAGGCTGAAGTGAAAGTGACCTTGGGCGATTTGTCGATACGCTGGGCAAGAGGGTAGGTTGTTGATGCGTACAAAGCGTGCGGCTTTTTGTGCGAAGTCGTGTTTTTTCTGACCTTTATAGGCGTTGACCGACATGATGCCGGTGAGTTTATCTAGGTCTGGTTCGGCTTTTATGTGTAAAGGCAAGGGCGCTTGTGCTGGTTGAGTTTTGCCTTTTTCACTCATGGCGGTACGCTGAAAAAACGCGCCTTCGCCTAGATTGGCGTAAATCCAGTCGTCGTTTACGGGGTCATACAATAAGCCAAAGCGCGTTACGCCTTTTACCACTACGGCGAGTATGATGCCGAAATCTGATAAGCCATGGGCGTAGTTCCAAGTACCATCGATTGGGTCGATAATCACGCAGGTGTCGGCGGTGGTAATTTTGTCTGTGGTCGATGGGTCTTCGGCGACGGCTTCTTCACCAACGATTTCCCAATCCGCAAAGGCGTGCTGAATTTCATTTGTTATAAAGGCTTCACTGGCTTTGTCGGCAATGGTGACAAGGTCGGTTAGGCTGCTTTTGGTTTCCACATCGGCGGCGCTTAACTGACGAAAGTTTGGCATGACGATCTCTTGTCCGGCTCGACGGACGATGCTGATCAGTCTTGCTTGCGTCGCTTTATCGAGGTTCATGCATTGCTCCTATTCTTTATGTTAAAGATGGGATAATTATACGCGATGCACATGAGGGTTTGTTAATAAATCCATTCTCTGGGAAGGCTACGCCAATTGCCTTGTGCCGCTGCTGTCACTTTGGTGGTGCAGTAAGTTGTCGACGGTGGTTTGGGCAATGTGGTTCAGTGCTTCTATGGTGAAGTAGCCTTGGTGACCGGTGACGACGACGTTAGGGAAGGTGAGCATGAGCTGAAAAACGCTGTCTTGAATGATGTGAGACGACATGTCTTCAAAGAAGATTTTGTTTTCTTGTTCGTAGACATCTAAGCCTAAATAGCCAATTTTTCCGCTGTACAGCGCGTCGATGGCTTCTTGTGCATGAACCAATGCACCACGACTGGTGTTGATGATCATTACGCCGTCTTTCATTTTTGCTAGGCTGTTTTTGCTGATGAGGTGATGAGTCGATGTGTTCAATGGGCAATGTAGGCTAATGATGTCGCTTTGTTGGTAGAGTTCATCAAGAGGGATGTATTGGCAGCCTTGGTCAATAAGCTCTTGTGATGGGGATAAGTCATAGCACAATACTTCGCAGCCGAAGCCTTTCATGATGCGGCAAAATGCGGTGCCAATGCGACCCGTGCCAATGCAGCCAACGGTTTTGCCCGCTAAGTTAAATCCCATTAGCCCTTCTAAGGCAAAGTTGCCTTCTTTGACTCTATGATAGGCGCGGTGTGTTTTGCGATTTAGCGTCATGATAAGCGCAACGGCGTGTTCGGCAACCGAGGTGGGACTGTAATCGGGCACATGGAAGACTTTAATGCCTTCGGCTTTTGCGGCTTCTAGGTCGACGTTATTAAAGCCTGCGCAACGTAAGGCGATGGTTTTGACGCCTTGTTGTTTTAACAGACGAATGACGTCGGCATTGACATCGTCGTTGACGAAGCACGAAACCGCATCAAAACCTTTTACTAAGCTGATTGTCTCCATGCTTAGGCGACTTTCAAAGTAAGTCATGGACAAGTCAGCATCGTTTGTGGCGCTGGCGAGGGTTCTTTTGTCGTAAGGTTTGCAGGAAAAAACAGCAACTTTCATAAAACGTGATCCTGTCGTTTTGTCAAAAAGGGTCTGTTATTTATAACCTATAAACATTGCTCATGCTTGGGTTGCCGCTACATACCTTGACCTAAAGCAATAGTAAATGCTTTAGCCGTTAACAGTCCGTGTTACTGAGACAAGGTGTCTAGGGTTTTGAGTAACCAATCCAGTTCTTGGTCGCTGTCTAGGCGCGCCGCCATGACTTTTTCGTGTTCCATGACGCGTTCCGTGAGGTTTTGGAAAAAAGTTTTACCCTGTTTGGTCATAAAGAGGGCGTAAGAGCGGCGATCATTAATCGCTGGGCGGCGCTCAAGAATGTCCATCTTTTCAAGCTTATCGACGGCGGCGACCATGGCGGATCTGTCGTTACCAAGGGCTTGGGCGACAGCGGTTTGAGTCAAACCAGGGTTACGTTCAACAATGGCAATAATAGCGAATAGACCAGGACTGATGCCCAAGTCGGAACAGACTTCAGAAAACTTAGTAAAAAAGTTCATTTGAGCACGACGCAGGCGATAACCAACGAGGCTGTTTAAGATGCCAAAGTCTATTGATGGGTCGGTTTTTTTTGTATCGTCAGCCATGTCTGTCTCATTTCTTGTCGAATAATTGAGTATTGTAATATAGAACGCCGCTTTGATGTACCTCAAAACGATTGAATTTAAGATAATTGAATTTAAGATAATTGGACGTTGTATCAATAAAGCGTGAGCATGATGCCCACGCTTTTTGAGTGACTAACCGATCAGGTGAACCAAGCCTAGGGTAATGCCTGGGAAGAGGATCAACAAGGCGACCCTGACAAAGTCAGAGATCAAGAATGGAATCACGCCTTTAAAGCACTCTTTGAGTTTTAAAGAGTCATCAAAGGACTTGATAATAAAGACGTTCATGCCCACCGGAGGCGTGATCAACCCGACTTCCACCACAATAAGCGCGAGTATACCAAACCAAATACCCAAATCGGCTTGCGGTATGCCAAAATCCATCACCATGATGATTGGAAAATAAATCGGAATGGTCAGTAGTATCATCGCCAGACTGTCTAAAAAGCAGCCCATGACTAAATAGGTCAGTAGCATGCAAACCAATATAGTGTAAGGCGATAAGCCAGAATTCTGTATGAGTTCTACGCCCAAGTCCGGTAATCTTGATAAAGCAATAAAGACACTAAAAAGGTCGGCTCCGAGTACGATGAAAAAGATCATCGCCGACGAAACAGCGGTGCGCATCAAGCAGACTAATAAGCCATCCAGACGCATTTTTCCATGGGTAAAGGCCAGCATGGCGGTTAAAATAACCCCAACCGACGCGGCTTCAGTCGGAGTGAAAAACCCCAGATAAATACCGCCCAATACGACTAAGAAAATCCCCGTAATGTGCCAAACGTCTTTAGTGGATTTGATTTTTTGCGCCCAAGTGGTTTTCTCGCCACGAGGCCCAGAATTCGGATAAATACGCACATAAATGGCAATGGCAAGAATATAACCACCCGCCGCTAAAAAGCCCGGTATAAAAGCCGCAATGAACATTTTGGCAATATTTTGCTCGGTGAGTACCGCAAAAATGATCAACACCATAGACGGTGGAATCAAAATCCCCAAGGTGCCGCCAGCGGCCAAGGCGCCCGCTGCTAAGCTGCCCGAATATTTAAGGCGTTTCATTTCGGGGAGTGCGACTTTACCCATGGTCGACGCGGTTGCCAAAGAGGAACCACAAATGGCACCAAATGCCGCGCAACCAGCAATAGCCGCCATGGCGATACCGCCCCGCTGGCGACCAATCCATGTGTTACAGGTGCGGAATAATTCTGCGGTGATGCCTGAACGGGTGGCCAGTTCGCCCATTAATAAAAATAACGGCACAACCGACAAATCGTAGGTGGAGAACTTAGCCACAGGTGCGGTGCCAAGGTATTCCAGCAAAGCCGGAACGCCACCGATAAGAGAATAGCCAACCGCGCCACAAACCAGCATGGTTAACGCAATAGGGATGCGTATGCTCATTAGAACGAGCAGGGCTGCCATCATGAAAAAGGCCAGCTCAATATTACTCATGTTTACCTCCAACGAACACAGTGAACAGATTATAAAGACCACACAGTCCACAAAGTGTCATGGCGACCACGCCCACAATGTAGGTCCACCAAGTCGGTAAGGCGAGCAATATGGATTGCTCCATATACTCTTTGGCTTCGAAGCCGCTTAAGCCCATTCGATAGACAAAGAGAAATGCCACCAAGGTAAAAATGAGATCGCTAAGCGTATCCAATTTATGCAGAGTGCTTGGTTTACAATGTGCGGTGAATAAATCCACAACGACATGGCCTTTTTTGATGTAGCACTCAGGTAAGAAAAGAAAAACCGCCATGGCGAGGCCCATTTCAGTGATTTCGTAATCGCCTTCTATCGACTGCCCAATGGTGGTTCGACCAATAATGCTGGCGACGGTAATCGCCGCCAGCATTAACATGATAAAACCACCGGCTAGCGCAAATAGACTCGACAAACGACCTAAGAAAGATCGTTGTATATCTGTCGTTAATTTGATCATGCTAACTCATCCAACCAGACGGTTTAAAAGTCTTCGTATTTTTTGATCAGTGCTTTGGTTTTATCCAAAAGGCGCTGACCCTCGTAGCCATCGTCCGTCATATCTTCTACCCATTTTTCACTGACAGGCGCCATGGCGTCTTCCCAGCGTTGGTGTTCGTCTCCTTCGATATAATCAAACGTATTGCCATTATCAACGGCATACTTACGTGAACTCACTTCATAGTTATCAAACAGATCGCCGATATGACCGGCGAAAGGAACGCCTGAGTTTTGATCAATGATCTTTTGTAGATCGGCTGGCATATCGTTATAGACTTTTTTATTCATCGAAAACACAAAGGTGTTGGTGTACAAGCCGGTGCCTTTAAATTCGGTATGGTATTTTACTAACTCGTATATTTTCATTGGATAAACGATTTCAAACGGTAATACCGCGACATCAAAGACGCCTTTTGAAATTGCGCTGGCCATATCAGTGACTGGCATGAAAATAGTGTTTGTGCCGATTTCATTAAAGCCTTCAGACATAACTTTATTGGGCGCGCGTACTTTCATACCTTTGATATCTTCGAGTGTTTTGATGGCTTTATCTCTGGAATGAAAAGAGCCAGATGCATGCGTATGCAGTGCAATTACATGCACGTCTTTTAGCTCATCTTGCATTTCTGTTTCGCCGTACTCTTGTAATGCCATACTGGTTGCCTTGGCAGTGCCAGGGATAAAGGGCAGTTCAAACGACGTCATTTTAGGAAAGCGCCCGGGCGTATAACCGGCAATTGTCCACGACAAATCGACGATTCCCTTGCGAACTTGGTCAAAAAGCTGTGGTGGTTTGCCGCCTAGCTGCATGGCGGGATACACATCAATTTTTATGCGGCCATTGGAGTCTGCTTCGACTTTTTCCGCCCAAGGCGTTAGGAACTGAGTGTGGGCCATCGACATGGGGGGAAGCATGTGATGAAGCTTTAGCGTGTATTCAGGGTCTGCCGCGGCGGCGTTGATTGACACAAGAGAGCCTGCCAGTAACGCGATGCTTTTTAGCATGATTTTGTTCATTTTAATCACCTTTGTTTTTGTTGTTATCCGTTGCGTTTTATTATTTTTCAACATGGGCTTACACCAACGTCCATGGTTTTTCCCGATTCCTTCCTGAGAGTGAATCCATTTTTGACACAAATTGTTGTGCTTTTCAACAATTGTGTTTATAGATTTTTTGCTCAAGGTATTCAAAAAAGACAATCTTAGCAAAAACGTTTGTAAAAAAAATAGTTGTGATGTACAACATTAATAGATCCCCAACCCACTAAACAACGATAAAAAATATTTGAGGGTAAAAAATGAGCAAGATTATTTCCCTAGCGCAAGCTGCTAATTTGATCCCTGATGGTGCCAATGTTGCTTGGTCTACCGTGGGCATGTCGTATTTTGCTGAAGCGGTTGCCAAGGCGGTTGAGCAACGTTTTGAAACAACAGGTCATCCACAACAGTTAACGCTTATCCATGATTGTGGTTGTGGGGATGGCAAAGACGCGGGCATGTCACGCATGGCGCATCCAAATTTGGTGAAGCGTTTGATTTCTGGTCACACCGGCCAAGCGCCTAAAATGGCACAGATGATCACCGACAATGCCATTGAGGCCTATCTGCTTCCGCAAGGGGTGTTGACCACCATGTGGCGTCAAATTGCCGGTAATAAACCGGGGGTGATTACCAAAGTCGGTATGGGCACCTATGTTGACCCTTTGATTAGTGGCGGTAAGGTTACTTCCTTGACCACCGAAGAGTTGGTTAAACGCATCACTATTGAAGACGAAGAATGGTTGCTGTACAAAAAATTCCCGCTCGATGTGGTGGTGATTCGTGCGACAACCGCCGATGAAGACGGCAACTTGTCGGTTGAAGAAGAAGCCATGTTGGCGGAAATATTGCCCATGGCGCAAGCCGCAAAAAACAGTGGTGGCATTGTGATTGCGCAAGTGAAATACATTGCCGAGCGCCATTCTATTCACCCTAAAGAAGTCAAAGTCCCCGGTGTGCTGGTGGATTACATCACTGTCGCGCCCGCCGAAGATCACAAACAAACCATTACCACCACCTATAACCCAGGTTTGGCGGGTAATTCTCGTGTGCCATTAAATGCCTTGCCGCCTATGCTGTTCAGTGATCGCAAAGTCATTGCCCGTCGTGCCGCCATGGAGCTGAAAGCCAATGTCATGGTGAACCTAGGGATTGGTATGCCAGACGGTGTCGCGGCGATTGCGGCAGAAGAAAAAGTCTCTCATTTGTTTACCTTAACCACAGAACTTGGCACTTACGGCGGTATTCCCGCGTCTGGCGGTGACTTTGGCGCAGCGTGGAATGCCGATGCGATTATTGAGCACGAAGCGCAGTTCGATTTTTACGATGGCGGCGGTTTGGATATTGCCTTCTTGGGGCTGGCGCAAGCCGACAAAGACGGCAATTTAAACGTCAGTAAATTTGGTCCTAAAGTGGTCGGGCCGGGCGGTTTTATCAATATTTCCCAGAGTGCGAAAAAAGTCGTGTTCTGCGGCACGTTAGTGAATGGCGCTAAGCTGGGCTTCGAAAACGGCAAGATGAAAGTATTAGAAGAAGGCAAGGTGCAGAAGTTTGTCGAAGCGGTTGATCACATTACTTTTAGTGGTGCGGTTGCGCGCGCGAATCATCAGCCTGTGGTGTTTGTCACCGAACGCTGCGTGTTGGAACTGCGTCAAGAAGGTATGGTGCTGACCGAAGTTGCACCGGGATTGGATTTAGAAAAAGACGTGCTAAGTGTGATGGCGTTTCGTCCCATCATAGCCGATGACCTGAAAACCATGCCAGAGGCGATATTCGCTGAACAGTGGGGCGGTTTAGGCGACATCATGGCGGCGGCCAATCCGTTATAAAAACAACAAGAATCAATCAGCGAGAAAATCTTATGTCTATCAAGAATGTCGAAATTCCTTACGGTGCTTACTGGAGTACGCCGTTTACCAAATGGCAAGGTTCATTGCAGCATTTGCATTCGATGAAATTTGCCGCTCATGTGGCAAAAAATGAGCTAGCGAAACGCAATATTGATCCGTTGGTGTTTGACTCTGGTGTGCTGGGGATGACCGTCAATCAGTATCAATCTTTTAACGGTGCGCCGTGGCCCTTGTATGAGATTGGCGCGGTGAATACCGCCGGTCACGCCGTGAATCAAGTGTGTGCCACCAGTGCTCGTGGTTTGTTTGCCGCGGCGTCGGAAATTGTCTGTGGCATGGCAAAGGTATCTTTGTTGATCACCGCCGATCGCTGTTCAAACGGCCCACATATTTACTACCCGAATGCCAAAGGCCCAGCGGGGGCGTCGGAAGACCAAGTGACCTACAACATGATGAACGATTGTGTGGGCGGTCATTCGATGATGCAAACCGGCGAAAATGTCGCCAAGCGTTTTGACATCACGCGCGAAGAATTAGACCGAGTCACTTTCCGTCGTTTTGAGCAGTACCAAGATGCATTGAAAGACGATCAAGCCTTTCAAAAACGATATATGACGCTGCCTTTGTCCGTGCCAAGCGCCAACTTTAAAAAAGAAGAGACGGTGGTGACTGGCGATGAAGGCATTTTTCCAACCACGTTGGAAGGCTTGCAAAAGCTAAAACCGATTCAAGAGGGCGGGGTGATTACGTTTGGCAATCAAACCCATCCTGCTGATGGCAATGCGTCGGCGATTCTTTGTCGCTCAGAAGACGTGGCGTCTTTAACCTCGCGTCCTGAAATCAAGATAGAAGTGTTGGGTTTTGGGCAAGCACGAGACGATTTGGCCTTCATGCCAGCCGCCCCAATCGAAGCGGCAAAACGCGCCCTTGCGGTAGCGGGTATCGATATTAAACAAGTGAAAGCCATCAAAACCCACAACCCCTTTGCTGTCAACGATGTGGCCTTTGCCAAAGCAATGGACATTGATGTGATGACCATGAACAACTACGGCTGCTCGTTAATTTGGGGGCATCCTCAAGGGCCAACGGGCATGCGCGCCATTATCGAGCTGATTGAAGAGCTGACCATTTTGGGTGGCGGTTATGGTTTGTTCACCGGCTGTGCTGCTGGGGACACTGGAATGGCCGTCGTAATAAAAGTATCTGATCGCTAATTATAAGATTAAAGGTAATCCAAGATGACATATCAATTTATTAATTATTCCGTAGAAAATGGCGTGGCGCATTTGCAGCTTAATCGCCCTGAGAAGAAAAACGCCATCAATGACAGCTTGTGTCTTGAGATTGAGCACGTTTTTTTGAATTTAGCCGATGAGGTCAATGTCATTGTGCTGTCTGGTGCGGGCCCTGAATTTTGTTCTGGTTTGGATCTTTTAGAGCACAAAGCGCGCGAACCTTTCCAAGTGGTGAAGCATTCGCAAATGTGGCATCGCGTGTTTGGTCACATTCGTGAGTCAGGTATTCCGGTGGTGGCGGCCATGCACGGCGCGGTGATTGGCGGCGGTTTGGAATTGGCGATTTGTGCCCATGTTCGTGTCACCGAAGAAAACACCTTTTACCGTTTGCCGGAAGGCAAGCATGGCATTTTTGTGGGAGGCGGTGCGTCGGTTAATGTGGCGAATGTGATTGGCGTCAGCCGCATGACCGAAATGATGCTGACGGGTCGAGATGTAAAAGCCGATGAAGGTTTGCGTATTGGTCTAGCGCATTATGTGGTGGGTAATGGTGAGGCTTTGGCAAAAGCTTTCGAGATCGCCCAAGGCATTGGCAAGAACTCCAAATATTCTAACTGGGCAATGACCACAGGACTGAGCCGTATTAGCAATATGTCGGCACAGGAAGGTTTGTACACCGAGTCATTGATTTGCGGTATTACGCAAACCAGCGACGAAGTAAAAGCCCGTATTGATGCGTTTTTGAATCGTAAAAAAAGCTAAGAAGTTTATGCATAGCATGAATCTTGATACTTAATTCACTTGCGCCTGTTTCGCAAGCTCAACGCGTCAGCGTGAATCAAATATCAAGGTTCTTTTTATCAGGGAACGAGGGGAATCTTGGTATGCAGTTCTTAAAATAAAAAGTACTTGCGCCTGTTTCGCAAGCTCAACGCGTCAGCGTGAATCAAATACCAAGGTTCTTTTTATCAGGGAACGAGGGGAATCTTGGTATGCAGTTCTTAAAATAAAAAGTACTTGCGCCTGTTTCGCAAGCTCAACGCGTCAGCGTGAATCAAATACCAAGGTTCTTTTTATCAGGGAACGAGGGGAATCTTGGTATGCAGTTCTTAAAATAAAAAGTACTTGCGCCTGTTTCGCAAGCTCAACGCGTCAGTGTGAATCAAATACCAAGGTTCTTTTTATCAGGGAACGAGGAAAAGACTGAGTAAATTTATTCTTTGTCATAAAAATAACAGCAAGATCAGGAGTATTTAAATGCAAATTCAAGACAAACATTTTGTGGTGACTGGTGGTGCTTCGGGTATTGGTGAAGCGGTGGCACGTCGTTTACACGGACTCGGGGCAAAAGTCACCTTGGCCGATGTCAATGAAGCTGGGTTGGCGCGTGTAAAAGCGGCGTTAGGCGAATGCGTACAAGGCTGCGTGACGGACATTGTTGACGAAGCATCCGTGCAAAGTGCGTTGGATAAAGCGGTTGAAGCCTTTGGTCCGATTAGTGGTTTGGTGAACTGCGCGGGTATTCCCGGGGCAGAACGCATCGTTGGTCGTGAAGGTCCCCATCGTTTGGCGTCTTTTCAGCGGGCGGTATCAGTGAACTTAATTGGCACTTTTAATATGATTCGTTTGGTGGCTGACAAAATGCAGCATAACGAACCAGAAGCCAATTTAGAGCGCGGCGTGATGATTAATACCGCCTCTGTGGCGGCGTTTGATGGCCAGATTGGGCAGGCCGGTTATGCCGCTTCCAAAGGCGGTGTTTGCGCCATGACTTTGCCGATTGCTCGTGAATTAGCGCGCTTTGGCATTCGTGTGATGACCATTGCGCCAGGGTTATTCAAAACCCCCATGATGGATGTATTGCCAGAAGAAGTGCAAAAGTCCTTGGGTGAATCTGTGCCATTTCCGCCGCGTCTTGGTGAACCAGATGAATACGCCGCGTTGGCTCAGCACATCATTGAAAACAGCATGCTGAATGGCGAAGTGATTCGTCTTGACGGTGCCATTCGTATGGCCGCGAAATAATTTTATTTTTGTATTTTGGAGTCGATGATGACCTATCAAGCACCTTATAAAGACATGCAGTTGCTGGTGGCTCAGGCTTACCAGCAACAAGGCTTGGATGCCATTGACGCCATGCAAGGCTTTGATCCTGAGCTAGCGAATGCGGTGATGGAAGAAGCGGCGAAATTTGCTTCTGGCGTCCTTGCGCCGCTAAACGCTGTGGGTGATGTGCAAGGCTGTCGTTTTCAAGGTGGCCATAGTCAAAAGGGTAATAGTCAAAAGGGAAAAGTAACGACAGCGGACGGCTGGCGAGAAGCGTATCAGCAATTTGCCGAATCGGGCTGGATTGGCTTGGCGCTGCCAGAGGCGTTTGGTGGTCAAGGTTTGCCCAAATACATTGCTCAGCCAGTGAATGAAATGTGGCTGTCAGCGAATTTAGCCTTTGTGATGTTTCAGGCTTTGGCACAAGGTGGCGCGGAGATTTTATTAAACTTTGCCAACGAATCCATTCAACAGCGCTATTTGCCCAAGATAGTCACTGGCGAGTGGACGGTGGCGATGGCACTGACGGAACCCAATGCGGGTTCGGATTTAGGGGCGTTGAATACTAAGGCGATTCCCCAGTCTGACGGCACGTATAAAATCAAAGGTCAGAAGATCTACATTACCTATGGTGAGCATGATCTGACGGACAATATCGCTCATTTGGTGCTGGCCAGAACGCCAGACGCACCCGCTGGCAGCCGTGGTATTTCGTTGTTTATCGTGCCCAAACATCGTGTTACTGATGATGGAACATTGGGGGATTTTAACGATGTTCGCTGTACGGGTATTGAACACAAAATGGGGCTTCATGGCAGCCCAACTTGTTCCATGAGTTACGGTGATCAAGACGATTGTATTGGCGAATTAGTGGGTGAGCTGAACCAAGGCTTAATGGCGATGTTCGTGTTGATGAATGAGGCCCGTTTAAGCTGTGGTTTACAAGGGGTGGCATTGGGTGAATTAGGTTATCAGCGGGCTTTGGCATACGCCAAAGAACGCACCCAAGGCACTAACAACCAAGGTGAAAAAGTCGCCATTGTAGAACACGCTGATGTGAAGCGCATGTTGTTGGAAATGCGTTCAGAAACCTTTGCTTTGCGTGCCTTGGGTTATCAGATCGCGGCGCAAATTGATGCCAGCGAATTGGCTATTGATGAAACGAAAAGCAATCAATCGAAAAAAGATCGAATCGCTTTGCTGACGCCGATCTTTAAAGCCTTTGCGACAGAGCGCGCCAATATAATGGCGGGCCAAGTGATTCAAGTTTTTGGCGGCATGGGGTTTGTGGAAGAAACCGGTGTCGCGCAGATTATGCGTGATGCTCGGGTCACGACCATTTATGAAGGTACAACAGGTATTCAAGCCCGTGACTTGGTGTTTAGAAAAGTGCGTGGCGATCAGGGGAAAGCGCTGAGCGAATTATTGGCCGACATGACGCAATTAGTCCGCACCTTTGAAGCCGATGCTGTATTCGCCGCCATGGCGAAAGAAACTCAGCAAGTGATTACTAGGGTAACGTCTTTGTTGGATTCTCATTTGCTAAACCGTGACCGTGATGCGGCGTCTTTGCAGGCCGTGTCGGTGCCTTTTTTAGAGGCCATGGGGATTTTGTGTTGCGCTTGGCAGCTTTTTAATGTGTTGGCTTATCAGCAAACGGAAGAACACATCGACGCGTCTTACCGACAGAATATTAGCGCGCTAAGCGCATTTTATGGCGCTTATCGTTTGCCTGCCGCTATGGCGGCTTTGAAGGTCGTTGAAAACGCGGGCCTAGGTCTTAGCGAGTATGAATTTTGAAACTGGCCGCTTAGGTCAAAGTCGAGAAAACAATAACAATACGGCAGTGGTTGAATAAACCACTCCCTAACACTCTATCCGTATAAAAATAATCAAAGTGCTCTTTAGGGCAAAATATAAGAGTAGGGGCAAAATATGAACGTAGGAGCAAAAAATGAACGCTGAATTCCATCCAATCAAGGTCGTCACGCACCCTATTACTATTGAAAAACGCGCAGACGGTGTACAAATTATCAGCAGCCAAAAAGCCTTGGATGACTACGCCCGTTGCTGGACAGACCAACTTGAATACTGGGCCAAAAAAACGCCTGAGCAACTGTTTGTCGCCGAGCGTGATGATCAGGGCGAATGGCAAAAAGTCACCTATGCGCAAGCGGTCACTCGAGTACGTAAAATTGCTGCTTGGTTATTAACGCAGCCCGTTTCGGTAGAGCGTCCGATTGTCTTTTTGTGTGGTAACAGCGTAGAGCATTTGATGCTGGCGTTGGCGGGTATGTATGTGGGTATTGCTCATGCGCCGCTTTCTCCTGCGTATTCTCTGATTGCAACGGACTATTCTAAGTTGCAGCATATTTTTGACACATTGACGCCTGGGTTGATTGTGGTGGATGAATTGGCGCCTTATGAAAAGGCCATTCAGTCCGTTTGTCAGGACACGAGCACGCCGGTTGTGGTCATCAAAGGCGACATCACGGCGCAAAAAATTAGCAACCCGACCTTGTCGTTTGAGTCTTTTTGGGATTTTCCAGAAGCCGCCACAGTGGACACGCACAATGCCAAGGTCAATGGCGATACCATTGCTAAAATCTTGTTTACCTCTGGTACAACGGGCATGCCTAAAGGCGTAATGAATACCCAGCGGATGATTTGTGCCAACCAAGTGATGATTCATCAAGTGATGCAGTTTCTGAAAGACCAGCCACCAGTGATGGTCGATTGGTTACCTTGGAATCACACCTTTGGCGGTAACCACAATATCGGTATTGCTTTGTACAACGGCGGTAGTCTGTATCTTGATGACGGTAAGCCGACGGAAAAACTGTTTGCGAAGACCTTGAAAAACCTGTCTGAAATCTCTCCTACTGTGTATTTCAACGTGCCAAAAGGTTTTGAATTGTTGGTGAAAAGCTTGAAAGCCGACAGCGAGTTAGCCGAGAAGTTTTTTGCCCGTTTGCAGTTTACCTTTTTTGCCGCGGCGGGTTTGGCGCAGCATATTTGGGATGATCTGGATGCCTTGGCGATTCAATATACGGGTAAAAAAATCCCTATGCTAACGGGGCTGGGCTGCACGGAAACCGCGCCTTCCGCGACGTTTGCCTCGGTGGAAGAGTCGACCTCTGGGGTGATTGGTGTGCCTGCACCGGGTGTTTCTATTAAGTTGGTTCCAAATGAAGGCAAGTTAGAAGCTCGTGTGAAGGCGGAAACCGTGATGCCGGGTTATTGGCGTCAGCCTGAGTTGACGGCAAAAGCGTTTGATGAAGAAGGCTATTATTGTCTCGGCGACGCGATTGCTTATCTGGATGAAAATGCGCCGCAGCGGGGCTTCCGTTTTGATGGTCGTGTCTCGGAAGACTTTAAACTCGACAGTGGTACTTGGGTCAGTGCTGGCACCTTGCGGGCAAAATTCATCAGTGCGTTTGCGCCCTTTGTGCAAGATGTTGTGTTGTGCGGCACAAACCGTGGCTATATCACCGCGCTGATTTTCCCCGATTGGGCTCACTGTCAGGCGATCCTTCCCCATGACTTGGTTGAAACCAATGAAGAGCTGATTGCTCATAGTGCAGTGCGCGACGCTTTTAAACAGAAGTTGGTTGAGTTTACGAAAAACAGCACGGGTAGCTCGACTGTGGTTCAGCGTATTTTGTTGCAGGCGGTGCCACCCAGCATTGATGCTCATGAGATCACCGATAAAGGTTCATTAAATCAGCGCGCGGTGCAGGCTTATCGTGAAGATCAGATCGCGCTACTGTATCAGGAGCCCTTGTCGGATTTGGTGATTAGTCTTTAAAGAATAATTATTTCTAGGGAATATTATGTTTAAAAATGAACGTCAAATACAAATCGAGTGGGGCGACTGCGATGCCGCCGATATTGTGTTTTTCCCACGCTATTTTGCCTTTTTTGATGCCTCGACAGGGGCATTGTTTGAGGCGATGGGCTACACGTTGCGACATGTTCGTGACGAACTAAAAGACGTTGGTTTTCCCATGGTGGATATTCGCTCACAATTTTTTAAGCCCTCAAAGTATGGCGATAAAGTGGTGATTAAGAGTGAAATTTTACAAGTGGGTCGTGCCAGTTTTGGTGTTCGTCACCAGCTCTTTAATGGCGACGATCTGGCGGTGGAATGTTTGGAGAAGCGAGTTTGGGCTTGCCACGATGAATCGGGGGCGCTGAAAGCCAAAGCCATTCCAGACGATATTAGAGCGCGTATGCTGAATGAAAACTGACAGAGCAGTGTTGAGGATAATGGTAAAATGAAAATATTAGTGGGCGTTAAACGTGTCATTGACTACAACGTCAAGGTGCGTGTCAAAGCCGATCAGAGCAATGTGGATTTAACCAATGTCAAAATGGCGATGAATCCGTTTTGTGAAATTGCCGTTGAAGAAGCGGTGCGCCTAAAAGAAGCGGGTGTTGCCTCTGAAGTGATTGTGATGAGTGTGGGCACAACACAAAGCCAAGAGCAACTGCGTAACGCCATGGCGTTAGGCGCTGATCGAGGTATTTTGGTGACGGTTGATGGTGAGATTGAGCCTTTAAATGTGGCGAAAGCCTTTGCGGCTGTGGTGGAAAAAGAGCAGCCCGGTTTAGTGATTTTAGGCAAACAGTCGATTGATTCGGACAATAATCAGGTAGGGCAAATGCTGGCGGCGCTGACGAAGCGTTCTCAAGGTACTTTTGCTTCTAAGCTTGTGGTGGAAGGTGAAAAAGCCCTTGTGACGCGTGAAATCGACGGTGGATTGCGCACGATAGCGCTGACATTACCGGCGATTGTGACAACGGATTTGCGCCTTAATGAACCGCGTTACGCCAAATTACCCGACATCATGAAAGCCAAACGCAAGCCACTGGACACTTTTTCATTGGCCGATTTAGGGCTGACGGCACAGTCCCATTGTCGATTAGATAAAGTCGAAGCGCCAGCCACTCGCAGCGCGGGTATTAAAGTCGCATCAGTGGACGAATTGATTGCTAAATTGAAAGACGAGGCGAAGGTGATTTAATGACGACTTTATTAATTGCAGAACATAATTCAAGTGAACTTTCGCCTGCGACCTTATCGGCGTTGACGGCGGCTCACGCCATTGGCGATGAAGTGCATATTCTGCTTGCAGGCAAAGAAGTGGCATCCGTCGCTGACGTCGCAGCGCGTTTGTCTGGTGTGAGCAAGGTGCTTTGTGCGGCGTCCGACGTTTATGAATATGCTTTGGCAGAACCCATGGGGGATCTGATCGTACACTTGTCTGAGCATTATTCGCATCTTGTTGCGCCGTCTAATTCGGCATCGAAAGATTTTATGCCCAGAGTTGCCGCCTTGTTGGATGTGGGTCAGGTGTCGGATATTTGTGCGGTGTTGAGCGCCGATCAGTTTAAACGTCCGATTTATGCCGGTAATGCGATTGCCACCGTGACGGTGCTCGATGATAAAAAAGTCATCACGGTACGTGCGTCTTCTTTTGATAAAACGACTCAACAGGCTGAGCAAGCTTGCACGATTGAGACGCTTGATTTTATGGCGGACAACCACTTGTCGAGTTGGCAGTCGGATGATATTACCGAGTCGGCGCGCCCTGATCTTGCCAGTGCCAGTCGTATTGTGTCGGGTGGTCGTGGTGTGGGCAGTGGCGAGAATTTTGCCTTGGTAGACGCCTTAGCCGATAAATTAGGCGCAGCGGTAGGGGCGTCTCGTGCGGCGGTGGATGCGGGGTTTGTGTCAAACGATTTGCAAGTGGGGCAGACCGGTAAAATTGTTGCGCCAGACTTGTACATGGCGTTTGGCATTTCCGGCGCGATTCAGCATTTGGCCGGTATGAAGGATTCAAAAGTCATCGTCGCGGTAAACAAAGACGAAGACGCGCCTATTTTCCAGATTGCCGATTATGGCTTGGTGGGAGACCTTTTTACGGTGCTGCCTGAAATGACCCGCAAACTTTAGGGGGTTGCAGCAGGGTAAGCGTATGACGGTTTGATGGGACCGTTTGATTAAATAGTCAGTGCAGATTTGGTGATGTTAACCGAGCCTAGGCTCGGTTTTTTTTATTTGCTGGAGTCGGTTTGAGAGCAAAGCTCAATCACCCGTTTGCCGCTGATGATTAAAAAACAGCAAGTGGTGATCGCCAAGGCACAAAGGTGAAGAATATCGAAGGTTAGTGTGCTTTCCATGTTGGTTCCTTTTTTAGTGTCTGTTGTTATTGTTTTATCTAATAAAAGTTTTTTAAGAAACGCTTGTCTGAAAAAAATAGCTAAGAAAAGTCTGCTTAATAAAAGCACAGGATAACTGCCTCGTCCATATTATTTGCATATTTTGTTGCGGCGGATAGAGTGATCGTCCGCCCGGTGGTGCCGGGGCGGACTTTGCTAGTTGGCCTATGGTGGCTTGATGGCATAGAAATAAACTAAAGCGCCGCAACCGCGATGCCGTTGTTTTCCTCTTGGTCGGCTTCTAGTTCGATCGCAATGCTTTTGGAGGTGGGCGTGTGGCTGAATTCGCCATAGCTGTCCAATGGAACCAATGGGTTGGTTTCTGGGTAGTAAGCGGCAATATTGCCAGCTGGGATGCTATAAGGCACCAGTTTGAAGCCACTGATTTTGCGCTCCACTCCATCGTCCCATAGTGAACGAAGGGTGACGCTTTGGCCTTCTTCAAAGCCTAGCCGTTGTATGTCTGCAGGGTTGATAAACACCACTTTGCGCTCGCCTTTTATGCCGCGGTATCGGTCGTTCATGCCATAAATGGTGGTGTTGTATTGGTCATGGGAGCGTAGCGTTTGCATGATGAGCGTTTTGTCTGACAGCAAATCTTGTGCGCGTTTTGGTAAAATTGACTCCGGTAACACATGGGTATGGCAAATGGCTTTGCCTGCCGGTGTGTTCCAATGTCTTTCCCGCGCGCTGTTGCCTAAGTAAAATCCACCATCTTGTAAAATGCGTTGGTTAAAGTCGTGAAAGCCCGGTACCACTGCGGCAATGTGTTGACGAATTAGATCGTAGTCGCTGACCACTTCCGCCCAATCAATTGGGAAATTACCTAGGGTGGCTTGTGCGATTCCCGCGACGATGGCGGGTTCGGATTTTTGTTCTTTGCTTAAGGGTTCCAGTACGCCGCCAGAGGCGTGAATCATGCTGAAGGAATCTTCCACGGTGACTTTTTGCTGGCCTTTGGCTTGATGATCTATGTCGGTACGGCCAAGGCAAGGCAATATAATCGCCTCAGTGCCGGTAATAAGGTGAGAGCGGTTTAACTTAGTGCTGATTTGTACGGTGAGCTGGCATTGTTTTAAGGCGTGCTCTGTGGCTTGGGTGTCGGGCGTGGAGGCGGCGAAATTTCCCCCTAGGGCGATAAAAACCCCTACTTTGCCATCACGCATGGCGCGTATGGTATCGACAACCGCCAAACCGTGTTCCTGCGGCGGGGTAAAGTTGAAGTGTTTCTCCAGCGCATCCAGAAACGCCTGAGAAGGGCGCTCATTAATCCCCATGGTTCTATCACCTTGCACATTACTGTGACCGCGAACCGGGCACAGCCCAGCGCCAGGTTTGCCCAAGTTGCCACGTAAGGCCATTAAGTTGACCATTTCATGAATGATCGCCACCGAATGATGGTGTTGCGTAATGCCCATTGCCCACGTGAGGATGACGCTTTCTGCGTTGGCATAAACATTGGCCGCGTGGGTGATGTCTTCTTTTGTGAGCCCCGACTGTTCAATGATGTCTTGCCAAGGGGTTTGTTTGACTTGTTCTAGGTAGGCATCTAAGCCTTGGGTGTGTTGTTGGATAAAGTCGTGATCAAACACCGCCTTGCCTTGTTGTTGAGCAGCGTCCTCTAAGTCGATAAGTACTTTCACCATGCCACGCACCACCGCCATGTCGCCGCCAATTTTGGGACAAAAGTAACCGGTATTGGTGGGTTTGGAACCATTGGTGAGCATTTCGATGGGGTTCTGTGGGTTCTGAAAACGCTCTAAGCCACGTTCGTGCAGTGTATTGAAGCTCAATAGCTGCGCGCCGCGTTGTACTACTTCTTTCAGTGTTTCTAACATGCGCGGGTGGTTGGTACCCGGGTTTTGGCCGAATACAAACACCGCATCGGCGCGTTCAAAATCGTCAATTTCTACCGTGCCTTTGCCAATGCCAATGCTGCTGGTGAGAGCGTAACCGCTGGCTTCGTGACACATGTTTGAACAGTCAGGGAAATTGTTGGTGCCATAGGCGCGGGCAAAAAGCTGATATAGAAAAGCGGCTTCATTGCTGGCGCGTCCCGAGGTGTAAAAGGCCACCTTGTTTGGGTCGGTTTGGCTTTTTAGGGTGTCGGCGATGTGTTGGTACGCCTGCTGCCAAGAAATCGCTTCGTAATGGTCGGTTGCTCGGTTGTAACGCATGGGCTCGGTGAGTCGACCTTGATATTCAAGGAAGTAATCACTTTGTGTATTGAGCCAGCTGACACTGTGTTCTGCCATGAAGGCGGCGTCGACTTTGCGCGAGGTGGCTTCCCAGTTAACCGCTTTGGCACCGTTTTCACAAAAACGGATTTTCGCCGGGTCGTGTTTTTCGCCCCACGCGCAGCCTGGGCAATCAAAGCCATGGGGCTGGTTGGTTTTTAATAAGGTGTGAATATTACGCACAGCATTTTCGCTTTTTAGCCAATGCTTGGTGGTACTTTGCAGCGCTCCCCAGCCACCCGCAGGGCCTTTATAGGGTGTATAAAAATCTGGCTTTTTAGTCATTGTTTTTGCCCTCTGATTGGATTGAAGACGCAAATATTCGTGGTGCGTCTTGCTTGGGTAAATGAATTAAGGTGAGACCATAATATTGCGCCAGTTTGACGGCGAGTGTGCTGGGTGATGCCAAATGTATTAAATGTGACAGCCCTACTCGAACGGCTTTTTGAACCAACTCTGTGCTGCATCGGCTTGACATTAATACGCTGTGATTGTGTAAATTTATCTTCTGTTGCAGCGCGTAGCCAATCACCTTATCGAGCGCATTATGCCGACCGATGTCTTCCATGCAAACAATAGGGTCGCCTTCTGGTGACAATAGCAAGGCGGCATGGATGGCGCCCGTTATGTTACCGAGCTGCTGGTAGTCCGATAAAAGTGACCGTAGCGTAGGCAACGCCGCCGCGTTTATTAAGCGGCTGGGTGGCAGTTTAGGTAAGGCTGGAATCGCTTGGGATAACGATTCTACGCCACACAATCCGCAACCTGTTGCGCCAAGGTGTGATTGCCTCTTTTGTTTAAACTGGGCGAATTGACGAGGGCTCAAGGTTAGTTCAATGGCCACGCTTGTTATGTCTGGCTGGGTGTGGGCTGGGTGTATTTCAATGTCTCTTATGTCGCTTAATTGTTCGATCATGCCTTCGCTTCGAGCAAAGCCAATGACGAAGGCGTCGAGCTGTATCGGGGTCGCCATCATCACGGCATGGGTAATACCATTGACGCTAATCGCCACGGGGGTTTCTTCCACAAGGTCGGTGCATTGCTGTGTGTTCAATGCGTCGTAGCGGTGAAATGGGCTGCGCTGGTAGCCTGTTAAAGAAAGCAGTGAGTCAGACATAAACGTGTGTGCTATTCGTCATAAAATGAACTTTATAGTACGTAGCGTGAGGGAAGGCGTCCAATGATTTTGTTTGCGCGGTTTGTATAGTTGGTGAATGGAAAAGAATGGAACGAGTAAAAGCAAGCGCATCAGTGAGCTTTACAGGGTGGAAGTATTTCTTTGGCTGCAAAAATGCCGTATTCTACGCCGAATTTTTAAGCCTTAATAACTTTTTCGTATGATTCCTGTAAGGTTTTATAAGTAAATAATATGAGTTTTTGTCATCTAGCAAGAATATAGACAGATTCCTGTATTGGTTACGTTTCGTGTCACTTTTTGTATTACGAGTTTTTTAATTTATGCCATTTATTAAACGCCTTTTTAGTTGGGCTTTGTCTGGGCCACGAGTATGGTTCTGGCTATTTTTTGTTGTTTTTATATTTTTATTGCTGGTCTACAAATCATTGGTGCCGGTCACAGACAATCCGCAAGATTATGTCTTGCCGGACAACAAGTCTTCCGCTGATGCGCCAAGAGCCCCTCGCCTTGCTTCAAATCAGACCGCTGAAGAAGTCGATCAAGCGGAGCTAAGTGCGGATGAAAGCGATGCCGAGGCTCGATTTACCATCATTGACCCTTTGCAACAAATAGAGACGGTCAAGGCGCCGATTCCAGCGATCGAATATGTGATTAAGTCTGGCGATACCTTAGGGCGTATTTTTTCGCGTTTGGGTTTATCAAGAGAGTCGATGTACGCCGTGCTTGAAGCGGATCAAGAGTATTTGGTGCTTGAGCCCTTGATACCCAAGGATAAATTTACCTTCAAGATTGACGAAAAAGGCGAATTGCTGCAAATCACGCGCCGCCTTGATGTCAGTAAAAGTGTCTCTTATGTTAGGCACGGTCGTGGTGGTTTTACCTATGAAGAGCAGATTAAACCCATCCGCTATACGCAGACGGTGATTCATAGCAAGATTACGAGCAGTTTTTATCTTTCCGCGAAAAAAATTGGCTTATCCGATGCAAATATTTTGATGATACACGATGTTTTACAAGGACGAGTGAATTTCCGTAAGGATTTGAGGGTGGATGACACCTTTGATGTCGTGGTTAAAAAAGGCAGTATCGATGGCATTCGAGTCGGGGAAACCCAACTTGAGGCGTTGCAAATAACCGTGAAAGGGCAAACCTATCGAGCCTTTTTTCATTCAGACGGTCGTTTTTATGACCAAGATGGCAATAGCTTAACGCCCGCGTTGTTGCGTTGGCCAACAAAGCAAGAGTATCGAATTAGTTCGTCATTCAATGCCAATCGTTTGCACCCCATTACGGGGCACCCAGCGCCACATAATGGCGTGGATTTAGCGACGCCGAGTGGCACAGAGGTTCTGGCCACTGGCGATGGCATAGTGACACGAGTTGCTAATCATAAGTACGCGGGAAAATATGTGGTGGTGAACTACACCGGACCATACGGCTCGCGGTTTTTGCATTTGAACAAGGTGTTGGTTAAACAAGGTCAGCAGGTTAAGCGTGGTCAAGTGATTGCGCTGTCTGGTAATACTGGCCGCACCACAGGCGCGCATTTGCATTATGAGCTGCATGTAAGAGGCCGCCCCGTTAATCCAATGACAGCGCAAATTCCGACGACGCAATCGGTTCCTCAGTCACAACGCCAAGAATACGATGCGAATGTGCAGCAGTGGATTGAAATGATGACATCTAAGGCGGCCGAAAAACCGTACAATATTTAACCTAGTCATCGCGTTAAAGCACCATGAAAAAAGGCGTTTCTTTGCGAGAAGAAACGCCTTTTTTTATACGCTACTGCGGTCCATTACCGCCGTTGCTTACAGGCTTTTCCGATAGGACTTGTTGCCGGCGACAAAAAGAACGAGGAATACGACAAGGCCGATACATTGAACCCATAATGGCAGATTTGGCCACAGCATCATCCCTGAGGCGATGAGGGCGAGGACTCTTGGTAAGAGGGATAATTTGTCTTCTAAATACCCTTCCATCGCGGCCACCAAGGCGTACATACCAAAAATAGCAAAGAAGGACAGGCGCAGTAGGGTTTCGGTGTCGCCTCCTATTAAGGGGGTATACGCCATCAATAGTGGAACAATATACAGGCCTTTTGCGAGTTTCCATGCTGTCATGCCGGTGAGCATGGGGGGCGTTTTGGCAATGGCTGCGGCAGCAAACGCGGTCAAACAGACTGGCGGTGTGACGTTGCTGTCTTGAGACAACCAAAAAATGATCATGTGAGCCGTTACCAAGATCATCGCAACGCTTTGAGCCCCTAAAGCTTGGTCCATCAGCATGCTTTTGAAATCATTGGGCACTTGCGCTAACAAGGCCTGAGCTTGTTCCATTGGCATGCCTTGCGCGAGCGAGGCAATGGCGGAAGGATCGACTAGCATAAAGACTGCGCTGGCAGCGTCAGGCAGATTACCCGCTGACATCATTTCTAATAATTGGCTTTCTGCTATGAGGTTAAAAAGCGCCGGTGCCGACAGAGTGCCTAATACGATATAAGCCGCCGTAACGGGTAAGCCCATGCCCAAAATGAGCGACGCAATGGCCACCAAAACGATGGTGAAGAAAAGACTGCCGCCCGCCCAATTGGTAATCAATAACGAAAAGGTGTTGCCTACGCCTGTGGTGCTGATGACATTAACAACGAGGCCTATGCCAACCAGTAAAACCGCTGTGGTTGACATGTTTTTGGCGCCTTGTGCCATGGCGTCGAGTATTGCGGCGGGACCCATGCGATATTTTTTAGATAAAAAAGACGCCGCAATGACCGCAAGAATACTGATGCCTGCCGCATAAGTGGGTGTGAAGCCTTGCACCAACAGCGTCACTAGTACGCCAAGCGGCACAATATGGTGCCAGCCTTCTTTGAGGACTTGCGAGATATTGATCGCGTCATCGCTGTCTGTCGCAATGACTTTACTGCGTTTGGCTTCTACTCGAACAAAAAAACCGACTGAGAGAAAATACAATAGGGCAGGAATGGCGGCGACACTGATAATAGTGACGTAGGATACTTGCGTATAAGACGCCATAATAAAAGCCCCAGCGCCCATGACGGGTGGCATCAGCTGTCCGCCTGTTGACGCAGCGGCTTCAATGCCGGCGGCAAAGCGTGCGGGAAATCCCGCTTTGCGCATTAAGGGAATAGTGATCACCCCAGTTGATACGGTATTGGCAACGGATGAGCCTGACACTGAGCCCATTAAGCCAGAGCCAAGTACAGCGACAAAGCCGGGCCCGCCAATCATTTTACTGGCCAGTGATCGAGACAGATTAATGATAAAATCGCCGGCCCCAGATTTCACTAAAAAAGCACCAAACAGAATAAACATGAAGACAAAGCTCCAGGATATTCTGGAAATAGAACCAAACATTCCGTCGGTACTAAAGAAACTGCGATACAAGAGTGTTTCAAGCGTGAGTCCTGGAAAGTTAAACATTCCCCCAAGCCAGCGCCCCCACAGCACGACATACGTCAGCGCGACGATGATAAGACAAGGAATAAACCAGCCACTGGTGCGGCGGATCAGTTCCAGCGACAACAGTACCGCCACACTAGAGACAACCCAGTCAGCGCTGTTAAACGTCACCCCACGGGCATACAGTGCGTCTTCAAAAAAGATGATATAAAGCACCATGCCGATTAGCGCGAGCACGATGGCGGAGTCAAATATGAGGGCTATTTTACTGTCTCGCCAGTTTGGATTGGCGGGAATCAGTAACGCACACAAAATGCCAAAGCCTGCGAAGTGAAAAGCCGATACCCAAAGTTCTGGTAAGGTGGCGATGGTGTTGATGTAAATATGTGCCGTGGCCAGAAAGATCGACAGGACAAAAACGAACCGATTTAGCCAAAGTCCTGAGCGGTGTTTCGTTTCAAAATCGTCAAGATTGATGTCTTCTTGAGGCGGGGTTGGTTGCGTTGAAGCAGTCATAGACAAGCTACCTTTAGTGAAAAACGGTGGTACAAATTCGTTGTGCGAGTCAAGTCAGTCGTACGAATCAGAATGAATCAGCAGTACAAGCGAGTAGGGCAAAGAAGCGCCGTACTTTTGTACGGCGCAGTAACGATTGTGGTCGTTATTTCGCGATCAGGCGAGCAGGAATGTCGATACCACGTTCACGATAGTAACGCGCCGCACCCGGATGCAGTGGAACAGGCAAGCCTGCAATGGCTTTTTCAAGTGACATCACCGAGGTGGCTTTATGAATGGCGCTTAAATACGACAAGTTCTCATACAACGCCTTGGTTAATTCATAGACATCGTCTTCTGATAGATCCGCTCGAGTCGCTAGAAAGTTAGGTTGAGCTACTGTGTTGATGTCTTTAGTTTGGCCTGGGTAAGTATTGGCGGGAATGACATAACGTGTCCATAGTTCATAGTTTCCATTTGCCGCTTTGACTTCCTCGTCGGTGAAGTCCAATACTTTCACCTTGTCTCCCATCGACGCGTAAAGCCGTGTCACGGCACTTACTGGAACGCCTGCTGGGGTGTTCATGCCATCAATGTTGCCATTTTGCATGGCATCAGCGCTGGCGCCGTATCCCATATAAGCGAGGGCAAATTTATCGGCATCAATGTTCAGGCCATTTAGTTGCTGACGACCAGACCCTTCTGTGCCAGAGTTTTTCGTGCCGATGGAAAATTTATTGTTTGTGCCTTCTAGGCCTTTTAAATCCGCCATGGTGCCGGTTTTGGCCAAATCACTTTTGAGAACAAAGTGTTCAACGTTTTGCCAGAGCATAGACACGGAACGTAATTCCGTTTGTTTGCCAGAACTTTCGAATGGGCCTTCACCATCCCAAGCCCAGGCGCCGTATAAGCCTTGTAAAATGGCAAACTGTGCTTGGTTTTCGCGCAGTAATTTGATGTTTTCACCCGATCCTGCTGAGCTGATAGCAGAAACAGAAAGGCCAAACTTGGGTTCTAGTTTGACTTTACTTAAGGTTGCGATGGCCACCCCAACAGGGTAGTAAGTGCCGCCTGTTGACGCCGTTGCTAGAATATAATTGCGGTTTTCAGCCGCAAAGGTGCTGGCAGCGGATAATGTCATGGCAGCGGCGGTGGCACCGCAAAGTATGGTTTTTGTAATAAGGCCCAATTTCATATTATTTTTCTCCTATTAATGGGGTAGTGTCATCTTACTTATAGCGATTATCGTGCCAGATTTTTAAATTATTGATATATAAAGGTTAATTATTTTAAATGATGTTTTTATGCTTTTTTCGTGCACCTTTAAGCGGTTTATTGCTTATGATGGTAGGCTTTTCGTCGGCAATAAATAGCTCATGGTAAAACGGAATAAACCTCTTCATTGACGTGTGATTTGAGGCAATATGAATTTTCTAATAAGCAAGATATTGCCGATGGCTTAAGGTGAGTAAAAATGAAACATGATCATAACATTCGCGTTGTATTGTTTGATTTGGGCAATGTGTTGGTGGACTTGGGGGATGTCGCTGAACTGTGTGCGATGTTGAATACACAAGGGGCAGAGTCCGATGTTTGGCTGGCGTGGTTACGTTCTCCTGCTGTCGCGGCGTTTGATTCCGGTAAGATCTCGTTTGACAAGTTTGCCGATAGCCTGCTAAAAGAAGTGGGCAGTACGTTAAATAAAGAGGTATTCAAAGCGTCTTTTAAGGCATGGCCGAGAGGTTTGTTCGCGGGTGCGCTCGACTTGGTTAAGGCAGTGAAACCTGAATATCATCGTGCTATTTTATCGAATACTAATGCCGCCCATTGGCCAAGGTTAATGGATGAAATGGCTCTCGCGGGCGTATTCCACAGTTATTATGCTTCCCATCAGGTGGGGTTTGTAAAACCAGACGCTGAAATATATCAGCATGTTATTCGCCGTTTACAGGTGGCGCCTGAGCAGATTCTGTTTGTGGACGACAATCAAGTGAATATTGATGCGGCAAATGCGATGGGCATGCAGGCTTATCGCGTGAAAGGGGTGGAGGAGGCGCGTCACGTGCTTCATTTACATGGGGTGTTATCCAACTAAGTGATAAGGCGAATTGGATGTTGTTGAGTCCAGAGGTTTCTATGCGTACATTTGATGGACAATCTTCTACTATTTATTCTCGTACTCGGCCTATGTATCCAGCTGAGTTGTATTATTGGTTGTCTCAGCAAGTTGCTTCATCAAGTGTTGTATGGGATTGCGCTTGTGGAACGGGACAAGCCTCGGTGGATTTGGCGGCGTATTTTGATCGGGTGGAAGCCTCGGATATTAGCGAGTCTCAGATCACCGCTGCTACGCCGCATCGCAAGGTGAATTATCAGGTTTTTCCTGCTGAGAAAACCCTTTATCCAGACCATTATTTTGATGTGGTGTGTGTCGCTCATGCCCTGCATTGGTTTGATCTAGAAGCCTTTTGGCGTGAGCTTAAACGGGTATTAAAACCGGGTGGCGTGTTTGTCTGCTGGGGCTATAACTGGCTGCAAGTGGGCGAGGCCGAAGACAAGGCTATCGCCGAGTCTGTGTTACCTCATCTTGCGCCTTATTGGCCACCAGAAAGTCGATTGTTATGGAATCAGTATCGTGATATTGCGTTTCCTTTTGAGTTAATAGAGGTGCCTGACTTTGAACTGCGCTGTCATTGGTCGGTGGCACAGACGTTGGATTTTATTCGCACCTGGTCTGCTTCCCAACTGCATATTGAGGAGCACGGCGATGACTTTTTGCATCAGGCTTCTCCCGTGATTCGGGAGGCGTGGTCTGAGCCGACGAAGAAACAAGAAATACGTTTGCCTTTTTTTGTGAAAGCCGGTCGGCTGCCTTAATATCCTATTTATCATAAGGTGAATTTGCCATAAGACTAAAGTGGAATAGATCCATGTGTCCGGCAGGTTATAGTAGTTCAGCATCCGAATAACAAATTTAACAATGGAGCGGGTTATGAAATCATCCTATAGCGCAACCTCAAATGAGGCGGCAAAAAATGCCAATGTGAGTCAAGCAGAGTTTGAACAACGCTATCAAGAGTCGATTGCAAACCCAGATGAGTTTTGGGGTCGAGAAGGTAAGCGTCTAGATTGGTTTAAACCTTATACTAAGGTGAAAAACACGTCTTTTAAACGTGGCGAGGTAAGCATTAAATGGTTTGAAGATGGTGAGCTAAACGTTGCCCATAACTGCATTGATCGTCATTTGGCGACGTCGGCAAACAAGGTGGCTTATTATTGCGAAGGCGATAAAGAAAGTGATGAAAAAGTCGCTATCACCTATCAAACACTACACGATGAAGTGGGCCGTTTGGCCAATCTCCTAAAACGTCAAGGCGTGAAAAAAGGCGACAGAGTTGCTATTTACATGCCGATGATTCCTCAAGCGGTTTACGCTATGTTAGCGTGCGCACGAATTGGTGCTATCCATTCGGTTATTTTCGGCGGTTTTTCTGCCAATGCTATCGCGGATCGATTGAGCGATTGTGAAGTCAAGCTGGTGATTACTGCAGATGAAGGTCGTCGGGCAGGTAATACCATACCGCTTAAACACAATGTTGATATGGCGCTGGAGAACAATGCGTGCCCAACGGTTGAAACCGTGATCGTTTATCGCTACACCGAAAAAGACGTGCCTTGGTTTGAAGGGCGGGATTTGGATTGGAGTGTTGCAGTCGAAAACGAAAGTACAGACTGTCCAGCAGAACCGATGAACGCAGAAGATCCGCTGTTTATTCTCTATACGTCTGGCTCAACAGGTAAGCCAAAAGGCGTTGTCCATACTACTGGCGGGTATTTGGCTTATGTGTCGTTAACTCATGAGTTGGTGTTTGATCTTAAAGCTGATGATGTTTTTTGGTGTGCTGCAGATGTGGGCTGGATTACGGGCCACAGTTATATGGTATATGGGCCACTGGCGAATGGCGCGACGAGTATTTTATTTGAAGGGGTGCCAACGTACCCAGATTCAGGCCGAATTGGTCGGGTCGTTGATAAGTTTGGCGTCACTATTTTGTATACCGCGCCAACGGCGATTCGTGCTTTGATGGCGAAAGGCGATGAAGCAACACGTACTAGTCAGCGTGATTCATTGCGTATTTTGGGCAGTGTTGGCGAGCCGATCAATCCAGAAGCGTGGACCTGGTACTACAATGAGATTGGTCATGCGTCTTGCCCTGTTGTGGATACGTGGTGGCAAACTGAAACCGGTGGCATGATGATGACGCCACGCATTGTACAAGGCGATATTAAACCAGGCTCTTGTACTGGGCCCTTGTATGGCGTACAGCCAGCATTGGTGGATGCGCAAGGCGTGTTATTGGATGGTCAGGGTGTTCAAGTTGATGGCGGTTTGGTGATCACAGACTCTTGGCCAGGTCAGGCGCGTACGGTATATGGTGACCATGAGCGTTTTGAACAGACTTATTTCAGTACTTTCGATGGCATGTATTTTACTGGGGATGGCGCATCGCGCGATGCCGATGGTCATTATTGGATAACCGGTCGCATGGACGATGTGTTGAACGTATCGGGTCATCGACTAGGAACCGCGGAAATAGAAAGTGCTCTTGTGGCGCATCCTGCGGTTGCAGAAGCGGCGATCGTTGGTTATCCGCATGGCATTAAGGGACAAGGCATCTATGTTTATGTCAGCGCTGTGGCGGGTATAACACCAGATGAAGAGCTGACTAAGTCATTGAAGCAGTTTGTGCGTCAAGAAATAGGCCCTATTGCGACCCCAGATTTAATTCAATGGGCGAGTAAAGGCCTGCCAAAAACGCGCTCTGGTAAGATTATGCGGCGCATTTTAAGAAAAATTGCAGCGAACGAACATGATCAATTGGGCGATACCAGTACCTTGGCTGATCCTAGTGTGGTTGATGATTTAATCGAAAACCGTTTAAATGTGTGATCGTTTACATGTTTAAAAAGGATAGACAGTGATTTCACTTGTTATTGCAGATGATCACCCCTTGTTTCGCAGTGCACTATGCGGTGCGCTGCGGGCAGAAATTAAGGGGATTGCTATCGTCGAGTCCCATGATTTGGACTCGACGTTGCAATGTCTAGAGACGGTAAGTGATCTTGATTTACTGTTGTTGGATTTGAATATGCCCGGTAGTGGTGAACTGTATGGGCTGATTCGAATTCGTAAGGATTTTCCAGATGTTCCGGTTGCTGTTATTTCTGGCAGCGAAGACAGTGTGATGGTCGCAAAAGTGATTGATGCTGGCGCGCTTGGGTTTATTCCAAAGACCAGTGAGCCGGCTACTTATGTGCAAGCCATTCACGCTATTTTGGCGGGTGATATCTGGTTGCCTGACGATCTCAGGCAAGCTGTTGCTAACCAACCTAAACCTGATTTATCGATGCAAAATAAAGTCGCAGAGCTTACTCCGCAGCAATACAAAGTGCTTTGCTATTTACATGAAGGATTACTGAATAAGCAAATTGCGTACGAATTATCGATTTCAGAAGCAACGGTAAAAGCGCATATCACGGCGATTTTTCGCAAGTTGGGGATCAATAATAGAACGCAAGCGGTTTTGGTCGCCAGTGATCTAAAGTTGCAAATGACCATCATATGACTACCTAACGAACTGTCTAGCGTTAATCCCTTAGGGTAAATTCCCCGCAGCTTGCTGCGTAAATCACTAAAATCCAGCTTTGTCATTCCCGCCTTCGAGGTTGTCGCTAAACGACTTTCGTTGATCTTGTAGGTCGCGATTTATCCTGAAAAAAGTAGGCCGACAAAAAACGCATTACGACAAATTACGCCTTGTCGGGCTAAAGCCACGACCTACAAAAAAACAATATAAATCAACTCATTGTAGGCTAAATAGCGTCACACGCCTGATTACGGTCGTACCTCCCTCATCAGGCCTACAAAACGTATCCAACCTCCTTCGCGGGGTTATTCATTTTTTGTCTTTGCCTTCTTGGCAGCGGCATGAAGGGATTGGGTCAATACCACCTTCGTGCCATGGGTGGCACTTGGACAACCTTTTTAACCCTAGATACACGCCTTTTATTACCCCGAAAGTGTCAATGGCTTGAATCATATATTGAGAGCAGCTTGGGTAAAAACGGCAGTTATTGCCCAATAGCGGGCTGATTAAAAACTGGTAGCCTTTGACGAATAAAATGAAGATTTTTTTGATCATAGTACGGTTTAGTCGGTTTGGGTTGTGGTCATTTTTGTGTAAATAATGGCGTCTATTTGTTACTGTAGCGGAACTATATCACGGAATCGATTTTATTATGCCTGATCAACATCTGACGCTTGATGCGAGCAAAATTGTTGCTTATCAAGGCGAGCCTGGGGCGTATTCCCATTTGGCTTGCAAACATACTTTCCCTGACTGGACCAGTGTCAATTGTGCGACTTTTGTAGACGCCTTACAAATGGTAGAGCAAGGCGATGCTTATTACGCCATGATTCCCGTAGAAAATTCGACGGCTGGACGCGTTGAGGAAATTTATCGCGAATTAAAGCGCACTCAACTTTATGTGGTAAAAGAGCATTTTGAGCCGGTAAATCACTGTCTGATCGCCCGTCATGCAATGACGTTAGAACAAATTACGCGCATTGGCAGTCACCCACAAGCGTTGGCTCAGTGTGACGCTAACATCAAAGCCTTAGGGGCGAAAAGCCTAGCCATGTACGATACTGCTGGCGCGGCTAAGCACATTGCCGAATTCGAAGAGCCAGGCTTAGCGGTGATCTCCTCTGAGTTAGCGGCTGAGCTTTATGGCTTAAACGTATTGAAAACCTATTTTAATGATTCGGTTGGTAACACCACGCGCTTTTTGGTGTTTGCCCGCCAGCAAAAAATGCCAGTGTACGAAACTGGGCAAACTTACATTACCTCTTTTATGTTCCGTGTTCGAAACATCCCCGCCGCGCTTTATAAAGCCATGGGCGGTTTTGCTACACAGGGAATTAATATGTTAAAGCTGGAAAGTTACATGGTGAATGGGCATTTTACCGCGACACAGTTTTATGTGGATGTCGAGGCTCACTTTCAATCCGCTGCGATGCAGGCGGCGCTTGAAGAATTGGGTTTCTTTTCGGAAGAGGTGCGCATCTTAGGTACCTATTTGGCGGATGATTATAGGCTCAAGTAACGATGCCTTGGTTTCGCGGTCAAAAATACCCCAGCCAAGAGTCCTGTCGCGTCCACTTGGTTGGTTATTGATGGGGCGTTTATTCAGCCAATCAACATGCGTATCGCCTATATTTTCAGCATACTGAAACCGATAAGGTAGATGACAATGGGGGCCTTTCCGGACATAATAATTTGACCTAAGACAGTGTGTTTTATGTCTTCACCCGTATCGCTTTCTAACGTGGATGAATGGAAACGTGAAAAGGATTTTTTTTATTGTGTTGTTCCTGCTGGGGTCGATGAACGCCTCAGCCGTGACTTATGTGATACATGATATTGATGAAAGTTCAGTACGTTCACTGACGTTCCTGCTGTCTAAGCTTGTGCCGTCCAATACTCTTTTAACGCCCATCCGTCATGATGTTTTTGAGCAATACGAATCCAGTTTAAAGGCGGACGATATTGTTGTGACCATTGGTGTTGATCGTTTTCGTCAGGCGTGCGGGTTTGATTTTGATGGCGCGGTGATGGCGTTGTTTATTGGACGAGAAGAATACCGTCATGTGTTGCCTGATTGCCCAATGCCAACGACAGGGGTTTTTTCAGGTGCGCCGTTAGCAAAGAATTTGGCGCTATTAGAAACTATTTGGCTTGACCAAAAACCATTAGCGCTACTCTACAGCGATAATGTGTTAATCGATGAAAATGAAATGACAGCGCTGGCGGCAGAGTATGGTTTTGAGTTTCAGTTCTTGCAAACGCAGACAGATCGTCTTTCAGTATTGAGGTCGGTAAATATTGTATTAGAGCGTTCTGGGCTTATTTTTTCAGTGGTGGATACTGAGTTGTACAAGAATGGCAATGCACAAGCCATGCTTAAACAGCTTTTTAATCAACAACAGCTGATGATCGGGCCTGCTTTTTCGTTTGTGCGTGCAGGTTCGTTGTTTGCTGTTTATTCTGATACGCAGGCCAAGCTAGAAGCATTGGCGGAACGCATCAGAAGATGGCAAACAGAGAAGCACATGCTGGACGCAATCTACCCCGAAAAGCTAAGAGTCAGCTTTAACCCTTCCCTTATCAAAGCCCATGGTGTTGTCCCGCCGTCGGCGTCTTTTTTGAACGACCGCTATGGTCTGTGCGCCGAGACGCTGTGTGACTGATTATTGCAAAAAGCGTTTTACTAGGCTGGTAAAGGGCAGCGGTTTTTCCGCGTGCAGCCAATGACCCGCGCCGGAGATAATTTTAAAGCGGGCATTTGGAAAAGCGGCCAAAATAGCCTCTTGATATTCCGCTACGATATAGTCTGAGTTTTCACCTTTGATAAACAGCGTTGGGATATCGACAGGGTGCTCAATACGCGGTTTTTTCAGAATGACGGAATAGCTGTCCGCTATATTGTCCACGGCGAGGGCGAGTTTAAAGCCTGTATCGCTTTTTACTAGGTTTTTTAATAAAAATTGCCTTACGGCTAGATTTGGCTCGTATTGACTCAATTGAGTATCGGCGGCTTTTCTTGATTCAGGCTGTGATTGATCAATCGCCTTTAAGCCTTCCAAAATACGGGTGTGACTGGGTTGATAATCGACAGGAGCGATGTCGACAATGATGAGCTTTTCGATCTGTTTGGCGTTTGCCATTGCGGCCATTTGCATGGCAACTTTCCCGCCCATCGAGTGGCCGAGTAGGTAGAAAGAGTCGATTTTATTAAGCGCTGTCCAGTCTAGTACGGCTCTTGCCATTTTCGGGTAGCTGGCGTCTGGCATGGCGTCTGATTTGCCATGATTGGGCAGATCAATACAGTATACCGTAAAGTGTTCAGCTAAGGCTTGGGCAATCGAGTGCCAGTTATCGGCGTTGCCAAATAAGCCGTGAATGACAATAAGATGGGGGCCTGATGAGCCATATTGTTTTGCGTGTATCATAGGAACCTTATTATGCTGCATAGTGAGTCGGTGACAGACGCTATTGAACGTCAGTATGTTTACATTGTATCAAGAGTTGGAAAGTTTCGTCCCTATAGAATCAAGGTAGTGATTGGCATGTTAGATCGATTTTTTATTAAACGTTTGAAACATCCCTTGCGATTGACCGCAAAGGGAATCGATAAATTGGGCATAAAAGCCAATTGGATCACCTTGTTTGGCTTTGCGCTGGGGATGATGGTGCTGCCTGCGTTGTATGCTGAAAACACCTCGTTGGCGCTGCTGTTGGTGATCATTAATCGTGCTTTAGATGGTTTGGATGGCGCGGTGGCACGAGTGCAAGGGCCAACGGATTTGGGCGGTTATTTAGACATTACCTTGGATTTTATTTTTTATTCGGCGGTGATTTTTGGTTTTGCTTTGATGAACCCCACTGATAATGCGTTGGCGGCGAGTTTTTTGATTTTTGCCTTTATGGGCACGGGCAGCAGCTTTTTAGCGTTTGCCATTATGGCGGAAAAACGCAAAATCGAGCGTTTAGAATACGGCCGTAAATCTCTGTATTTCTTGGGGGGATTGGCAGAAGGCACAGAAACCATCGCGTTTCTGGTATTGATTTGTTTACTGCCTAGTTACTTTGCGGTTATGGCGTATGGCTTTGGTGTGATTTGCTGGATAACCACGGCAACCCGAATTTATGCAGGCTACCGTACGTTACGTTAAAGCAGTAATAAGTCGTCAAAAAAATCAGTCGAAAAAAGCGATTTCAATGTCGCTTTTAACGATGGCGCAACAGGCCAACAAATAACCACTTTGTACCCATGCTAGAGGCTCGAAAGGGTAACAGACGTTACCCCACAAGAGCTTGATAGAGCAAGAAGAGCAATAACCCTCACGACACTGGTATTCAACGTGAATGCCAGCACGTTCAAGCTGTATCAGTAAGGGTTCATCTTCTGTTACCAGAATTTGCTTTTTCCCTAACAGTACTCGATGAACGACGTCGCTTTTGGTGTGTGTTGGGGGGTTAGAGATCGAAGTCATCGAAGTCTGAGTCGTCTAAATTGTTGTCCGTTTGACCAACCAGATAAGAGCTGATTTCCGCTTCTTGTGGTGCCACTTGAACATTGTCACTCACCAACCAAGCGTTGATCCAAGGGATCGGGTTGTGCTTAGTGGCAAAGCAAGTTTCTAGGCCAACCGCTTGCATACGCACGTTGGTAATGTATTCCACATACTGAGCTAGGATTTGCGCATTCAAGCCAATCATCGAGCCGTCTTTGAATAGGTAAGTGGCCCATTCTTTTTCTTGCTCAGCGGCTTCAATGAAAATCTGGCGAACGTCGTCTTGGCATTCTGTCGCAATAACGGCCATTTCTGGATCGTCTTTGCCCGAAGCCATCAGGTTCAACATGTGTTGAGTGCCGGTTAAGTGCAAGGCTTCATCGCGAGCAATAAGCTTGATGATTTTAGCATTGCCTTCCATGAGCGTACGTTCTGCGAAAGCAAAGCTGCAAGCAAAGCTCACGTAAAAACGAATCGCTTCTAATACGTTGACTGACGCAATCGTGAGGTAAAGCGCTTTTTTGAGCTTAGGCATGGAAATTTCGATCTCGCCTTTACCGGGAATAGTAAAGGTTCCCATGCCCATGGTGTTATACAGATTGACCATTTCGATGAGTCGATCATAGTATTTAGACACGCTGTCGGCGCGTTTGGTGATTTCCTCATTGGTGATGATGTCATCAAAAATCTTCGTTGGGTCGTTAACAATATTGCGGATAATATGCGTATAAGAGCGGCTGTGAATGGTTTCGCTGAAAGACCAAGTCTCGATCCAAGTTTCTAATTCAGGCAACGAAACAATCGGTAATAATGCGACGTTTGGTGAACGACCTTGCACACTGTCAAGCAAGGTCTGGTATTTCAGGTTGCTGAGAAAGATGTGTTGCTCATGTGCTTCGAGGCGTTGAAAGTCTTTGCGATCGGTTGAAAGGTCGACTTCTTCCGGGCGCCAAAAGAAAGACAATTGTTTTTCGATTAGCTTTTCAAAAATAGGATGCTTTTGTTGATCATAGCGAGCAACGTTGACATTTTCGCCAAAGAACATAGGTTCTTTCATACTATCGAAGTGCTTACGGTTGAAAGTCGAGTAACTCATGTCTTAGGGTATTCCTCAAAAGCGTAAGGCATTTCTTTGAAGAGCATGCCTTAAGTTATTAATAGATGTCGGTATTTCGTTGTATTGCGTTAAAGCCGTAAACGTAGCAAAGCCTCATGACGATGAGGCTTTGCTGGATTTGATAACGGCAGGGTTAGATCTTGCAAGCACCGCCGGCGCAATCATCCATGTCTTCTTGCTTATCATCGGCACCATCACGAGTATTGTGGTAGTAAAGTGTTTTCACGCCGAGTTTATAAGCCGTTAGTAGGTCTTTCAAAATCACCTTCATCGGGACTTTTTGTGACTCAAATTTTTGTGGGTCATAGTTGGTATTGGCAGAAATCGCTTGGTCGACAAACTTCTGCATGATGCCCACAAGTTGTAGGTAGCCATCGTTTGATGGAATGGTCCACAACAATTCATAGCTGTCTTTTAGACGTTCGAACTCAGGCACCACTTGTTTCAATATGCCGTCTTTACTGGCTTTGACCGACACAAAACCACGCGGAGGTTCAATGCCGTTGGTCGCGTTGCTGATCTGAGAAGAGGTTTCTGATGGCATCAATGCCGTTAGCGTTGAGTTGCGCAGACCGTGAGTCACGATGTCGCTACGTAAGGTTTCCCAATCGTAGAACAGTTCCTTAGAAACGATGTTATCGATTTCTTTTTTGTAAGAATCGATTGGCAAAATGCCTTTAGAGTAAGTGGTTTCGTTAAAGGCTAAACAAGGGCCAAACTCTTTGGCTAACTTGTTAGAGGCTTTCAATAAGAAATACTGAATCGCTTCAAAGGTTTTGTGAGTTAGCGCGTTGGCACTGCCGTCAGAGTATTTAACGCCATTTTTCGCCAAGTAGTACGCGTAGTTAATCACGCCCACACCCAATGTACGACGTAGTTCTGTGGCGCGTTGTGCCGCTGGAATCGGATAGTTTTGATAATCTAACAGGCTATCCAAGGCGCGAACGATTAGCTCAGCCAGTTCTTCGAGTTCGTCTAGGTTATCAAGGGCACCTAGGTTGAATGCCGACAAAGTACACAGGGCGATTTCGCCTTCTTGATCGTCAATGCTGTGTAGCGGTTTGGTTGGCAGTGCGATTTCCAAACATAAGTTGCTTTGTTTAACCGGCGCGACTTTAGGGTCGAATGGGCTGTGAGTATTACAGTGATCGACGTTCTGTAAGTAAATACGGCCAGTACTGGCGCGTTCAGACGCAAACAGGGTAAATAGCTCTGTGGCCTTGATGGTTTGCTTGCGGATAGACGGGTCTTGCTCATACAGGGTGTAGAGGCGATCGAACTCTTCTTGGTCGGCAAAGAAAGCGTCGTATAGACCGGGTACGTCCGATGGGCTGAACAAGGTGATGTTGCCGCCTTTGATCAAACGTTGGTACATCAAACGGTTAAACTGCACGCCGTAATCCAAATGACGTACGCGGTTTTCTTCGACGCCACGGTTGTTTTTCAGTACCAATAGACTTTCGACTTCCAAGTGCCAGATTGGATAGAAAACGGTCGCCGCGCCACCACGAACCCCCCCTTGAGAGCAGCTTTTTACCGCGGTTTGGAAGTGTTTATAGAATGGAATGCAACCTGTGTGGAAAGCTTCACCGCCACGGATTGGGCTACCGAGCGCGCGAATGGCCCCTGCGTTTACGCCAATGCCTGCGCGCTGGCTAACGTATTTGACGATGGCGCTGGAGGTGGCGTTAATAGAATCTAATGAATCGCCACACTCAATCAATACACAGCTGCTGAACTGGCGAGTAGGGGTACGGATACCAGACATGATAGGCGTTGGTAATGAAATTTTGAATTTAGAGACCGCATCATAAAAACGACGGATTAGGTTCAAACGTTCGGTTTTGTCATAACCAGCAAATAAACACGCTGCAACGAGAATGTAGATAAACTGCGGGCTTTCGTAAATGGCGCCCGTTACTCGGTTTTGTACAAGGTATTTGCCTTCAAGCTGTTTGACCGCCGCATAAGAAAAATCCATATCACGGGAGTGATCAATGAAGGCGTTCATTTTGTTGAAATCTTCTTCCGTGTAGTCTTCGAGAAGATGCGAGTCGTAGCGCTTTTGTTGAACGAGGCTTTTTACATGCGCATAAAGGTGTGGCGGCTCAAAATCACCAAAGGCTTTTTTACGTAAATGAAAAATAGCTAAGCGCGCGGCTAGGTATTGGTAATCCGGCGTGTTTTCAGAAATTAAATCGGCAGAGGATTTGATTAAGGTCTCATGGATATCTGTGGTACGAATGCCTTCGAAAAACTGAATTCGTGCCTTTAATTCCACTTGGGAAACAGAGACATTGTCTAAACCTTCAGCGGCCCACGCGATGACTTTATGAATCTTTTCTAGATTGATGTTTTCGGTCGACCCATTACGTTTAGTAACTGTGAGAGTGCTCATGCCTTAACTTCCCATTAGCGCATTTGAAAAAAGAGGTGATCTACACTATATAAAGAGACGATCTACACTATATAGTGTGTGTATTCTGTCTGACACTACTATATGTAGTGCTTTGTTGAGAATCTGTAGCGAACAATAGTGTGCATTGGATTGAAAATCAAGGCTTGAAAAAAACTCGAAAACAAGAAACAGAGGATGGCTAAGTGGTCACTTACTTTGCTTGCCAGAAGAAGCTTAAAGTTAGCAATTGGCAAGGCTATAAAATCAAATTTCATCTATTTTTTCAGGGGCAAGAGTGAAGGTTTGAGATGCACGAAAAGCGATCAAGAAAAAGCCATAAGCAGCATTTTGAACGCAGCAACCAGAGCAAATAAAATAAGTTGGTGACTCAGATAAATCGGCAGAGCATGGCGACCCATAAAAGCCAAAATAGAGATAGCAAGGTTATTTGGAGTCGGGCATTTATGCCAATTCAGATAGCCGAGCAAAGGGCCGATAAAAACCACGCCTATCCATGGGAAAGGAAAGACAATATCCAGCGTTCTTTCTGGCAGCGGGATATAGTGGGTAATGGTTGCGAAAGCATTAGGAAACTGTAGCCAGTGGGTGAGGTGATAAATCACCATGATAATGCCACCGACTAAGGCGCAAGCGATTGGCCATTTTGCCATGGGTCTGATGATCAGCGAGGCGACAAAAATAAAATGCAGAATGCCGAAATAAATCCATTGATTCGGCATGGCGAGGTAAGTGGCCAGTGAAATGGCGCCAGCGGAAATGAGCAGCTTGATGTCGCGTTGCCAAAATGAAAAAAACGCATGCGGTGTTTTGTTTAGGCTGATATAAGTAGACCAGCCGACGGCACTGAGAAACAGGGTGAGAATAAGGCTGCGAAAAGACAGCCAAAAAGGGCTGTAAACATCGAATTCGATAAAGCCAAAATGCCGTAAGTCCCAGCATAAATGGAATATCATCATTAACAATACAGCGGAGCCACGATAAACATCTAAAAATGCACTGCGTTTGACGGGCTCATAAATAGGTAAAGTTTGCATTGAAATCCAAGGAGAGTCATTAAGTGGAAGCTCGGCCATCATACCGATACTCATTTTCCAGCTCAAGTCCGCTGTCTCTTGTGCCGTGCCTTAAAGCGAATTTAGTGTGGGAGCGAGAGAGCTTATTGATGTTTGGTCGTCATGTGTTAGTGCCGCGACAAGTGGCGTTTGTGGCCGATCTTGGTGTGTGCTATCGCTACTCAGGAAAAGATCACTATGGTGCGGGTTGGCCTGATTGGTTACTGGCGATCAAGGAGGAAGCGGAACGTCTTGCCAAGCAGCCTTTTAATGCGCTGTTGTTGAACTGGTATCAAGATGGTGAGGAGTACATGGGTTGGCACGCCGATGACGAAAAAGCGTTAGGCCCAGCACCTGTGGTGGCGATGTTGAGCCTAGGTGCACAGAGACCTTTTGTGTTTCGTCTAAAAGCCAATCATCAGATCAAGCACAGCGTGGCGTTAGAAGATCAAAGTTGGCTGATCATGTCGGCTTCAACTCAAGTATTGTGGCAACACTCTTTGCCGGTGCGAAAACGCATCAAAGAGCAGCGAATCAGTTTAACCTTTCGGCTGCTTCTTTGAGGTGAGTGCGTTTGTTTTAGGCGTTTTCTCTGAAAGACTGAGGCTTAGTAGACTTATTCGCACTTTCTTTAAGGGGCCTTGCGTGTTCTTAACCAATCGCTGTCTTGCTGTGTGAAGCAGATTCGATCATGCAGTCGGCTTGGTCTGCCTTGCCAAAATTCAATAAACTTAGGCTTTAGCACATAGCCGCCCCAGTTTTCTGGGCAAGGCACTTCTTGCTCGTGAAAGGCTTGCTCTTCTTCGTTAAAGGCTGCTTGTAATACTTCACGATTGGCAATAATGGCGCTTTGTTTCGATGTTCTGGCCGCGAGCTGGCTGCCGCGTGGACGGCTGGCAAAATAGCTTTCAGAAACATCGCGAGCAACTTTTTCAACCGTCCCTTCAATGCGAACTTGGCGAGACAAAGCGGGCCAGAAAAAAGTCATACTGGCCTTATTGTTCAGGGCAAGTTGTTGGCCTTTTTCACTGTCGTAGTTGGTGAAAAAGGAAAAGCCAGAGTCGTTGCGTTGTTTTAACAACACCACGCGTGAGTGAGGCCAGCCATCACTATCGACCGTGCTCAATACCATGGCAGTTGGGTCATCAGGGCTGGCTTCTATGGCTTTTTCGAGCCAAGTATCAAACAGGGCAAGTGGGTCATTTCCTGCGTGCTCTTCTAGGAGTCCGTCGAATTGATAGTCGCGGCGAATAGAATGAAGGTCTCGATTCATGATTAAATCCGGTAAGTTGAGGTGGTCATGATTTTGGATACTTGGGTCATAATCGCCATAATAGGGGGTGGAAACTCGTATCCGCCAGCGTCCAACGCCATGGCTTTGTGTTTGGCTTCATCAATATACATTTGAGCCAAAACGGCTTTGCTTTTTTCATCCTGTGCTGGTAGTTGCGTCATGTGTTTACCAAGGTGTAAGCAGACTTGGTCTTCCGTGGCCGCCACGAAGCCTAAACTTAATTTGTCACTGATTAATCCCGCCCCCGCGCCAATAATAAAAGACGCGCTATAAAACAGAGGGTTTAAAAGACTGGGTCTGCTGCCAAGGTCGTATAACCTTTGCTCGCACCATACCAGATGATCTATTTCTTCGTCAGCCGAGTGTTGCATTTCTTCACGCACTGCGGGGAGCTTTGCGGTAGTGGCTTGCCCTGCATAAAGTGCTTGGGCACAGACTTCCCCAGTGTGATTGATTCGCATCAACCCCGCCGCGTGTTTGCGTTCATGGGTGTTTAATTCCGCTTCCTTTAAGGCGTTTGCCGGGGAAGGGCGCTGTGCCTTCGCCGCATGAGGAATCAAGGTTTGTAACGCTCGATCAAATTGTAATACGGCATTGTCTAAAAAAGAGATCATCTTGTTTCCTCTCGCTTAACCTGGCGGCCATGTCATCGCGCGGCCACCCAATACATGCATGTGAATGTGATAGACAGTTTGTCCGCCCATTTCGTTGCAGTTCATCACAACTCGGTAGCCCGCCTCGCTGATGCCTTTTTCTTTAGCTACTTTTGCGGCGGTAATAGGCAATTTTCCAACCACGGAAGCCTCGGCGTCAGTGAGGTCGTTTAGGGTACTAATATGACGCTTAGGAATGACCAGAAAATGTGTCGGCGCTTGCGGCATGATGTCTTCAAACGCAATCACCTCATCGTCTTCATATAAAATGGTGGCCGGAATGTCACCTTTTATTATCTTGCAGAATAAACAGTCCATATTTTCTCCTTTCATTGGCATTATTCAAGGTTGCTGGTATTGCTTCAAGGTCTTTTACGCAAAGGGTTGATCCGTGACAAGGCGCTATTTTTGAGTCTGTCTCCTTTTTGGATTAGGCGCGAAATTTGTGGGCCAAGCTGGCTTTCTAATTCGGCGCTGGACAGTAGCTCATCAAAGCCAAGTTTTTTGGCGTAATCATGGGACATTCTAACATCGTTACTGATTAGCAAGCATTGGTCTTCAATACGCATTAAAGGTAGTAGCTTTTGTTGGCTGATGTGAAGGATATGACCGCCGTTATCAAACATCAAGATGATGGAGCCGCATTTTCTTTTTTCGGGTAAGTCCAAATACTCTAAGAGATGCTCCAATCGGGTGAAGTGCTCTATTTTGTTGGGATAACTTTGCAGCAGTGTGAAGGTGTTTTGTAAATCGTCATCTTTTTGACCAAATAATATGATGTCGAAGTGACCTTGCTTAGTGGTGTCGATATTTGTATGGCGCACATGAGCACGGATCGGAATCTGTATTGTAAGGCGGCGTTGATGAGCGTCGTCTGACAAGTGGATTTTTCCATTCAGAGATTGAACGAGAAGGTGGATGTAGTTGATGCCAAGGTCAAACTCCATCTGGCTGTTGTGTATTCGTGTTGGAATCGGAAAACAGTTCAAATCAAGCAAGGTGATGCCGTCTCTTGATGCTTCATGACACGCGGCCTCAAGGGTGAGTGTTTGATCGGTGAAATGTTTGAATTCTTGCAAGATAGATTCTATTAAGTTTTGTAATGTGATGGCATCTTGTAACACTTCAATGTGCTCTGTTTTCTCGACGTTTAATTCAATAGAGGCGTTGTCTTGGTCCAAGCGCTGGATATTGTGATGGGCGTTGTTTAACAGTAGATAAAGGGAAATGGGGGCGTGTTGCTCTGGTAGCGTGCCGCTTTTTATATCGCTGAGTAGGTCGATTCTTTCGATGAGATTTTGGATATTGCTTTTGGCGGTAAGGCTACTGGTAATGAACTGTCTGGTGTCGTTTGACACCGCAGCTTGCTCGAGGTGGGTGAGGCTGCCAGAGATGATGTTTACCTGACGACGCAGGCGGCTGGATAGATCAAACAGAAGATCAAAGGTTTCAGTTTGAGACGAGTTGAGTGTATGAATGTGTTTTTTCAGCAAGGGCGTGGTTTGCACTATCATGCCAATAAAATGGATCATCGCTTCAATAATAATGGTGAGCGTTAACCCCCATTGGAATAAAAGCTCGCTCGGAATAACGCCGTATACAGACAATAGCCAAGTAAAGTAACCGGTAAACAGTATCAGCCTCGCAATCAAATAATAACCAGAGAAGGGCACTTCTTTGACAAAAGCAAGCACCGCATGCAAGGTTAATAAAATGAGCGTGCTCGCACTGATGACGGAGAGCACAGCAATGTTCAGGCTGTCTGGTGAGAAGGTGAAAATAACAGCAAAAAGCGCACAGATAGCCCCTGTTGCTATGAGTGCCGCATCCATTTTGGGTAGGTACTTTTTAGTGTCTAAATACAGTCTAGAAAATAGCACAATGGCGCATAAGCAGGATAAGGCCGCAAAGTTATAAATACGCTCTTGGATGCCTATAGTATTGGGAAAAAAGGGAGACATTAACCCGTGTAAGGAAAGGTGTAACGTGCCTATACCGATGAGCAAACCGCCGTATATGAGGTACATGGGGTGAGATGTTTTAATGAAAAAGAAAATGTTACTGATAAAAAGTGTCACCAAGACTCCAACGAGAAGCCCAGTTGTGACTGAATCTTGTTGGGCGTCGATGCTCATTTGTGACAGCGTTTTAATTTCAATTCCAGCGTTAATAGGTAGATGGGAAGATAATTTAATATACAGACTGAAAACGGGTGGCGCATTAGGGGGAATTGAGAAGACATAATTCGCCGATTTTATGGGTCTATTGTTGTAAGGTCTGGCGTCACCTAACTCTGCTTGAATTTGATTTTCATACAGATTGGGTAAATAAATGTCTAAATATTGCAGTCTAGGGGCGCTTATTTCCAGTAAAACGGGCATGTTGTCGGTGACTCTTATCGCAACATCGCTGCGAATCCACACGTTACCTTTGACCAAGCCAAACTGTAAGTAGTCCTTGTTGATAGGGCGAAAGCGCTTTGCGTAGTCATCCGACATGATGGTACTGAGTGAAAGGTTTTGTTCCTCATCAATAAAGTAGGCGCCACTTTTACCAATATTGAAAACACTATTTGTGTCGCCAATGATCGCAATAGTGCCTGAGCCCAACGCAGAGTTGGAGATGCTGAGTAAAAATAGTAAAATTAATTGATAAAACAAAACACTAGCCCAAGCAAATTCAATGAAGGCTATCATTATTAACTAGATAGGGGATCAAATGCTATATCCAATTTTGGTGGAGTATTATGTTTGGTTTAGCATGTTGTTGTTGGGCGTAACATGGTTTACGAGACAAGCAAAACCTAAAACACGGACGAACCTGATGTACGGCTATGGAATGATTGCTGCGTTGGGCTTTGTACTGGGGTTAGACTGGGTTTCGGGTGTTATATTTGGTTTGCTGGTATTGGAGATTGGACGCTTGTTTAAAGCCTGGCTAGACAAAAAAGAGTCTCAGTTGAAAAAATAACGTCTCATTTTACTTTAATGCTCAAACATAAAAAGGCCTCAATCGAGGCCTTTTTATTAGCTGCTTGCTATCTTATGTAACAGGTTGGTTACTGTTGCTCACGAGCAATGGCGCGGTGGCCAATGTCGGTGCGGAAGTAAACCTTATCCCAAGACAGTGTTTTAACCACCTCGTAAGCCGCGGCTTGGGCTTGTGCCACGGTATCGCCAAGGGCGACAGCACAAAGGACACGACCGCCGTTGGTTACTACTTGGCCATCTTTTAATGTGGTGCCCGCTTGAAAGACCTTCTGGCCTTCAGGTAGCACAGTGTCTAAACCAGAAATCACATCGCTTTTCGGGTAATCAGCAGGGTAGCCGCCAGCGGCCAGAACCACGCCTAAGCTGGCGCGAGGGTCCCAATCGGCTTCAATGGTGTCTAGCTTGCCATTAATGCCTGCTAAACACATTTGTGCCAAATCAGAACGCAAACGCATCATGATAGGCTGGGTTTCTGGATCACCAAAGCGACAGTTATATTCTAGTGTTTTTGGTGTGCCATCGGGTGCAATCATCACGCCCGCGTATAGGAAGCCACGGTAGCGATTGCCTTCCGAGTTCATGCCTTTCACCGTTGGCATAATGACTTCATTCATAATGCGATCATGGATTTCTGGCGTTACAACAGGGGCGGGCGAATACGCGCCCATGCCGCCAGTGTTTGGGCCTTTGTCGCCATTATCACGGGCTTTGTGGTCTTGGCTGGTGGCCATCGGCAGTACCGTTTCGCCGTCTACCATGCAAATAAAGCTGGCTTCTTCACCGACTAAGAACTCTTCGATAACAACACGGCTACCGGCATCGCCAAATGCATTGCCTTGCAGCATGTCTTCAACGGCTTCAATCGCTTCCGCTTCGGTTTGTGCCAAGATAACGCCTTTACCAGCGGCGAGACCGTCGGCTTTTACCACGATTGGAGCGCCATGCTGCTTGATGTAAGCGACAGCAGGTTCAATCTCGGTGAAGTTGCCGTAAGCCGCCGTTGGGATATTATGGCGTGCTAAGAAATCCTTGGTGAAGGCTTTAGAGCCTTCTAGTTGCGCGGCCGCTGCCGTTGGACCAAAGATAGCTAAGCCTTCTTTTTCAAACGCGTCTACCACACCAATCACCAATGGCGCTTCTGGGCCAACAATGGTTAGGTCAATATTTTCGCGTTTTGCAAAAGCGACAAGAGCGGCGATATCGGTGACGCCGATGTTAACGTTTTCGACTTTGTGCTCGGTTGCTGAACCGGCGTTACCTGGAGCAACGAAAACTTTTTCGACTTGGCTGGATTCAGCCGTTTTCCATGCTAAAGCATGTTCACGACCGCCATTACCAATAATTAGTACTTTCATTATCTAATCCTTTTAGTGGCTCGTTCTTAATGACGCTGCTTTTAATGGCGCTGTTTTTAATGACGGAAGTGGCGCATACCAGTGAAGACCATTGCCATGCCAGCTTCGTCAGCGGCGGCAATCACTTCTTCATCACGCATAGAGCCACCTGGCTGAATAACCGCGGTAATGCCCGCTTGTGCCGCTGCATCGATACCATCACGGAATGGGAAAAATGCATCGGAGGCCATAACAGAACCAACCACTTCTAGGTTCTCGTCAGCGGCTTTAATGCCGGCGATTTTAGCGCTGTAAACGCGGCTCATTTGGCCTGCGCCAACCCCAATGGTTTGTTCTGCTTTGGCATACACAATGGCATTGGATTTTACAAATTTCGCCACTTTCCAAGCAAACAATAAGTCTTTTAGCTCGGCTTCGCTAGGCTGGCGCTTAGAGACAATTTTAAGGTCGTCTAAAGTAATAACGCCATCGTCACGGTCTTGAACCAATAGGCCGCCGTTAACGCGTTTGTAGTCTAGCGCAGCGGGCTTGTCTTTTGCCCATTGGCCGCATTCTAGCAAACGAACATTTTGCTTTGTCGCCACGATGTCAGCGGCTGCTTTGCTCACGCTTGGGGCAATGATGACCTCAACGAATTGACGCTCGACAATCGCTTGGGCTGTTTTAGCGTCGAGTTCTTGGTTGAAGGCAATAATGCCACCAAAGGCAGACGTTGGGTCTGTTTTGAAAGCAAGATCGTAAGCTTCAAATTGCGTAGTCGCGGTTGCCACGCCACAAGGGTTAGCGTGTTTAACGATAACGCAAGCTGGTTTATCAAAGCTTTTTACGCATTCAAGAGCGGCATCGGTATCGGCGATGTTGTTGTAAGACAGTGCCTTACCTTGGATTTGTTTCGCGGTACTAATAGACGCTTCTTTAGGGTTGGCTTCAACGTAGAACGCGGCTTTCTGGTGTGGGTTCTCACCGTAGCGCATTTCTTCTTGCTTGTTGAATTGTAGATTAAAGGTACGAGCGAAGTCTTCGCTGCCGCCGTCTACTTTTTTGCCGAGGAAGTTAGCAATCGCACCGTCATAGTGAGAAGTGTGTTCGAAGGCTTTTACCGCAAGGTCGAAACGTTGTTCGAAGGTTAAACCGCCATCGGCTTTAAGAGACGCCAAGATGCCTTCGTAATTAGAAGGAGAAACCACGATAGCCACGTCTTTGTGGTTTTTCGCGGCAGAACGCACCATGGTTGGGCCGCCGATGTCGATGTTTTCAATCGCCATTGGTAAATCGCAATCAGGACGTTCAATAGTCGCTTCGAATGGGTAAAGGTTTACTACCACCATGTCGATTTCTTCGATGCCGTGTTCTTTCATGATGGCGCCGTCGATATCACGACGACCAAGAATGCCACCGTGCACTTTTGGGTGTAGGGTTTTTACACGGCCATCCATCATTTCTGGGAAGCCAGTGTAGTCAGACACTTCCGTTGCTGTCACGTTGCTGTCCAATAAAAGACGGTAAGTACCACCCGTTGAAAGAATTTCAACGCCTTGCGCGGTCAGTTCACGTGCGAATTCGACAATGCCTGTTTTGTCGGAAACACTGATTAACGCTCGTTTGATTGGAGTTACGGTATTTTGATTTGCCATCATGGTTCTCGCAATTAATTTAACACTACATAAAACAAGGGGAAGGTAAGACGAAAAAAAGGGCGAATTCGCCCTTTTTTCTTTGTGCTTATAGCATGCCGTATTGCTTCAACTTCTTGCGAAGTGTGCCTCGGTTTAACCCAAGGATAGTGGATGCTTTGGTTTGGTTATCCTTTGTGTAGCTCATGACAGACTCTAGCAAAGGCGCCTCAACCTCGGCTAAGACTAACTGATATAAGTCTGTTATTGGCTGCCCATCAAGATGAGCGAAATAGTTTTGTAGGGCTTTTTCAACATTGTCACGTAGGGTTTGTGACTGCTCTGAAGAAGCGGCTTGAAACGTATGAGTATGAGTTTGTTCTACCACAGAATGACCTTCTATTTTTTAAAGCTAACCATGTATTTTGACCATCATCGAGATGGGTGATTTCACCCTTCTTTTTGATTTTCACTACATTAAGTGTAAGGTTCGTTTGCCTATTGGCAAACAAAGAACTCTTGCAATTTATCAAGCTGTTCGTGCGTATTATCAATACGATTAAACAGGCTGCGAAATTGTGTTTTATCCGCTAACGTCTGCAGGTACCAACCAACGTGCTTGCGTGCAATACGCACGCCTAAGTAATCACCGTAAAACTGGTGCAAGGCGTTTACATGGTTAATAACCAGCTGTCTCACCTCTGATAAAGAGGGAGGTGCTAACAATTCGTTTGTTTCTAAATAGTGATTTATTTCGCGAAAAATCCACGGCCTTCCTTGGGCAGCTCGACCAATCATGATGCCATCTGCCTGGGTGTAATCTTTCACGAATTTTGCGGATTGCGCGTCTTTAATATCCCCATTCGCAAAAATAGGAATGCGTAAATGATGCTTAATCTCTGCAATCGTGTCGTATTCAACTTGTCCTTGGAATTTGCATTCTCGCGTTCGTCCGTGGATTGCCAGTGCTTGAATGCCGATGTCTTCCGCCATTTTGGCAATCGCCAAACCGTTTTTCTGATCCAGACTCCATCCAGTGCGAATCTTTAGCGTGACTGGAACAGAAACACTATTTACAACAGACTCCAGTATGTCTCGAACCAGTGTTTCATCTTTCAGTAATGCAGAGCCTGCCGCTTTGTTGCATACTTTTTTAGCGGGGCACCCCATGTTGATATCAATGATTTGTGCGCCTAGTTCAACATTCTGTTGAGCCGCTTGCGCCATCATTTGAGGGTCACCACCCGCAATTTGAACGGATCTCGGCGAGACTTCCATATCGTGAATTAAACGATGACGGCTTTTTGTCGAGTTCCACAGGCGAACATCAGACGTGACCATTTCTGATACGACTAAGCCTGCACCTTGATCATGACAAAGGCGGCGAAAAGGCAAATCGGTTACGCCAGCCATAGGGGCAAGAATAACAGGTTTGTCAACGCAATACGGGCCAATAGCAAATGCCATGATGTTCCTGAATACTGGATTGAATGTTAAAGATCGTCGACAGCGTCGAGCGGGCGTGAATAATACCTAGGCAATTGTTATTTTTGAAGTCTTGACAGGATAAAAACTGACTATTTTTTGTTCTTTTTATCCGATTAAAGCAATTTATACGATGAAAGCTAGTATGAGCGAGTATCCGCTGGGAAAGCTCTTAGCTGATGGGTGACTGCCCTAGCGCCGGGATCTTGTATTGGTATCACCAAGTGCACGGGGGTGTTGGGTGGCATATAGGTGATATCCATGAAGTCTTTGTGCAAATAATCGACGGGTGAAAAGAGTCGTGCGGCAACGGGGGCGCCATTTAAGTCAAAAAACTCCAAGGCAATTTTAGGCATGGGTTGGGAAAACTGGCTGGTGTTGGTGATGATGGCGTTAACCAATAATGAATTGGGTATGTTTGGGTGGCTCTGTATTCGAACGTGTTGAATGCCAATCGTTGTCACGTCCTGAAAGCCAGGTAAGGCACAGCCAGAGTAGGTGCATATTGTTCGGTAAATGGATCTGAAATTGGCTGAGCGGCTACCTTCATCAAAAAAGTGATTGGCAACTTGGCCAGCCAAGAGAGCAAGCCCTAGTAAAGAGGCAAAAAACCACAACCAAGGGTGACCGCTGGTGCGCTGCGAAGCGTTTTCGCCTTCCCCCATTAACGGCGCTAGGCTTTGTTGGGCCGATAATTGCTCAAGAATGCTGTGTTGATTTTTACTGTCGGATGGTCTGGTTTGTTCCGCTGCGGTTTGTGCTAAGGAATGCAGGGCGACCATGTAGTCTGGTTCGCTATCCGCTGCCACAGCAGGTTTGGTTGGAGGCGGGGGGCGATTGGTTGTGCTGATGTTTGGCTGAATCGTGCCAGTTGTGGGTGTGTTGTGGTGATGGGTTTTATCGTAGCCTGTTGTGTCACGTTGTGCCGTGTCACGAAGGGTACGGTCACGAAGGGTACGGTCGGTGACTTTAAGGGCTTCTTCTACTTCGGCAAGCTCTAGTTCCCAAGGGGCTGGGTCATCTTGCCTTTGGACTGTAGCGGTTGATCTGGTGTCTTTGTTGTTTGGAGTGGAATTGTTGTTTGGGGTGGAATTGTTGTTTGGTGTCAGGTCTTCATCGTCAAACAAGGTATGAAGCCAATCTGGGTTGACGATCTCTTCTGCTGGGGCAAGCCGTTTTTCTGTGTCGGTCTCTATGGTATCAAGAGAAGACGGTTTGGTTGTCGCAAGGGCTTGTGTCTCCGTATGGATTGTTGGGTTGACACTGTCTGGTTGCTTTTCTTGCTTTTCTTGCTGTGTGGGTGTGCTTGCTGGTGTTTGCTGTTTTGCCGCTTCACTGGCATTGAATATGTGAAAACATTGACCACATCTGACTTTGCCCTTGGCCATGCTTAATACTTCATCGTTCACTCGAAATGCAGTTGAACATTTTGGGCAACGGGTTATTAGGCTATTGGCCATGGGGGGTCATCTTCCTGTTTAATCTTTGCGAGACCTTTGGCTCGTGACTTTGTGCAAAGGCCTCTTTATATAAAGTTAAGTATTATGCGTGCTTGGTGCCGACAATACGAACCCATTCTTCTTTTTCAGTTACCGAGTCAATGGTAAACCATTCTTGATATGCCTCAATGACTTCTTGGGTTTGGTTGGCCAATATGCCGGACAGCGCCAGTTGACCGTCTTTTTTCACCAAGGCAGAAATAGTCGGTGCTAGGTTGGCAAGAGGGCCTGCCAGAATGTTGGCGACAACGATGTCTGCTTGTAGATCAGATTCGTAGGGTGGCAGTTTTACTTCTAAACGACTTGGGTCGATCTTGTTGCGTTGTGCGTTCGCTTCGGTGGCTTGCACGGCTTGTGGATCGATATCGATGCCCACCATGTTGTTCGCACCAAGTAGTAAGCCTGCGATGCCAAGAATGCCTGAGCCACAGCCATAATCGATAATGGTTTTGTTCTGACAATCAATGCTGTCTAGCCATTGTAAGCACAATGCTGTGGTTGGGTGTGTGCCTGTGCCAAAGGCTAACCCTGGATCGAGCATGAGGGTGACGGCATTCGGATCAGGGACGTCGCGCCAGCTAGGACAAACCCAAAGACGCTCACCAAATTGGATGGGATGATAATTGTCCATCCATTCTCTTTCCCAGTCTTTGTCTTCGAGTATCTCTATTTTCATATCGATATCGGTTTCGCCAAGGGACTCGGCTTTGTGTTCTACGACGGGGCGAATGTGTTCGATATCGGCATCGGCTTCAAACAGCCCGGTGACTTTGGTGTTCTTCCACAGTGGCGTGGTATTAAGATCTGGTTCGTATACGGGATCGTCATGAACGTCTTCAAAAGTGACAACCAGCGCACCGCAGTCAAGAAGCGTATCTTCGAAAGCTGGGACGTGATCGGGTGTGGTGTGAATACGTATTTGAAGCCAAGGCATAAAGTGGAGTCCAACAATAAAACAAACAGGAATAGAATAGCGAAGCTTGGAGCGAGAGGCGAGAGGAAAATGATAGCCCCTAGTGATTTATCTGTTCACTAGGGGCAAAACGACAGCCGTTATAGGCCGAGTTTTTTCTCCAAATAATGGATATTAACGCCACCAGTAATGAAATTAGGGTCATTTACTAGGTCTTTTTGTAGCTCTATGTTGGTTTTGATGCCATCGATGAAAGTTTCATCTAGAGCGCCAGAAAGGCGTTTTAGGGCAGCAGTACGATCAGGCGCATGACAAATGATTTTGGCAATCATGGAGTCATAGGTCGGTGGTACTGTGTAGCCACTGTACAAATGTGAGTCAACACGAACACCCATACCACCTGGCGCATGGAAATATTCCACTTTACCTGGGCAAGGCATAAAGGTTTTCGCGTCTTCGGCGTTGATACGAGATTCAACCGCGTGACCATTAAGCTTGATGTCTTCTTGTTTCAAAGACAGTGGTAAGCCGCTGGCGATACGAAGTTGCTCTTTCACAATGTCGACGCCCGTTACCATTTCTGTAACAGGGTGTTCTACTTGAACACGAGTGTTCATTTCGATGAAGTAGAAATTGCCATCTTCGTAGAGAAATTCGAACGTACCGGCACCGCGATAGTTGATCTTGATGCAAGCATCCACACACGCTTTCAAGCAAGCCTGACGGGATTCTTCGTTTAGCATTGGTGCTGGCGCTTCTTCCAATACTTTTTGGTGGCGACGTTGCAAAGAGCAGTCGCGGTCATATAAATGGATCGCGTTGCCTTGACCGTCAGCCAATACTTGTACTTCGACGTGGCGTGGGTTTTGGAGGAATTTTTCCATGTAAACCGTGCTGTCACCGAAGTAAGATCCCGCTTCAGACTGAGTGATGCTGATAGATTTTAGTAGGCTGCCTTCGTTATGAACCACGCGCATCCCACGACCACCACCGCCCGCGGCGGCTTTGACAATCACTGGAAAGCCAATTTCTTTCGCCACGCGTAGACATTCTACTGGATCGCTAGGCACAGGGCCGTTAGAACCCGGTACAGTCGGTACGCCCGCTTCTTTCATCGCTTTGATGGCAGACACTTTATCGCCCATTAGACGAATGGTCTCTGCTTTTGGTCCGATGAAGACGAAGCCAGAGTTTTCCACTTGCTCAGCAAAATCGGCATTCTCAGCAAGGAAGCCATAGCCTGGGTGAATCGCAGAAGTATCTGTCAATTCTGCCGCGCTAATGATCGCCGGAATATTTAAATAACTTTGAGCGGATGGGTTAGGCCCGATGCAGATAGATTCGTCTGCAAGGCGCACATGTAACAAGTCACGGTCAATCTTAGAATGAACCGCAACGGTTTTGATACCGAGTTCTTTACACGCACGTAAAATACGTAGCGCGATTTCGCCTCGGTTAGCAATCAATACCTTATCGAGCATGATGAAACCTCTGCGTTGGATTAAATGATAGTAATAAGAGGCTGGTCAAATTCAACTGGTTCGCCGTCTTCAACAAGAATAGCGCCAATGGTACCAGATTTATCGGCTTCGATTTGGTTCATCATTTTCATGGCTTCCACGATACAAATTGTATCGCCAGCATTCACTTTTTGGCCTACTTCGATGAAAGACTTAGCACCTGGAGCAGAAGACTTGTAGTAAGTGCCAACCATTGGAGAGTTTACCGTGTGACCCGTAATAGCCGCTGGTGCTTCTGGGGCGGCAGTAGAATTTGCAACAGGTGCAGCAGGCGCTGCCATCATTGGAGCGGCCATCATGGGTGCTTGAACTGGCGCACCACCACGACTAATACGAACGGCTTCTTCGCCTTCTTTGATTTCAATTTCGTAGACGTTAGATTCTTCTAAAAGCTCGATTAGTTTTTTAATTTTACGAATGTCCATGATTACTCTCTTTTGTCTGTATTGGTGGTTCAGTGATTGCATTCGTCACTGACTATTATAAATTCTGCGTGCTGCTTGCGTTACCTTGCAAACAGGGCTTTTATAAAACATCAGAATTGTAAAAGCTTGTAACTCGAAATTATCGATAAAAAGCGGGATATTGTCCAGTTATGCGGCAAAAAAACCTAAAAATGTTTGTGTTGGTTGATTTTTAGCCTTTAGTAAACTCGCTGATTTTTTCAACTAATTTATGGCTCAATAACAGCGCCCAACCTATCCATAAGCGCGGATTTTGTTGGTTCACCCATTAATGTGAGCGCTTTGCGTTCTTTGCCTTGCGCATCTAAGAACACCAGCGATGGCGGGCCAAATAAATTGAACTGCTTCATTAGTGCTTGGTTCTGCGCTGAATTTTTAGTGACATCGACGCGGACAAGTTGCACGTTATTAAGCAAAGGGGAAACGTCTGGTGACACAAACATCGCCTCTAGTACTTTGCAGCTAATACACCAATCCGCATACAGGTCTAACACAATGGGGCGAGTGTCTTGGTTTGCAACAATGGCCTTGAGTTCGTCTAAATTGGTAATGGTGGCGTCAAATATTACCCTGTCTTCTAGCATTACTGAGGGGGAGGATAGTTTTTTCAAGGGCTGTAATGGGTTAGTACTGCCCGTCGCACCGCCAATAAATTGAATGCTGCCGATCAGGAAAAAAGCCAAGGCAAAAAACCAACGTATAGGGTGCGAAGCAACTCGAAACGCTCGATGAATAAAATAGCCACTTATCGCCAGTGCAAGCGCGCTCCAGAGATACAAGTGGCTGCTCATCGGTAGCCAGCGAGTGAGTAACCAGATCGCCATAGCGAGTAGCCCAAACCCCATGAAGACTTTAGTATCGTGCAGCCACTCTCCATTTTTAGGCAACACTTTAGGGCCAAATAAACCCACGAGAAGCAGTGGGATCCCCATGCCAAGCGCCATCACAAACAGCATCATGGCGCCATACCACGCGTTGCCTTGGCTGCTTATGTACAGCAAAACACCAGCAAGCGGCGCCGATACGCAAGGCGAAACAATCAGCGTAGACAAAATGCCCGCGATAAAAATACTGATAGTGGACTGCCATGCCGACTTTGTTTGAGTGTTTGGCATTGTTTGATTGTTTGGGATTTGAAGGCGCTGTTGCCATGAACTTGGCAATTTTATTTCATAGACGCCAAACATGGCTAAGGCGAGCAGCACAAACAACAGAGCACTAATGGCCAATAGAATAGGGTTTTGTAACTGGGCTTGTAAGTTCAGCTGCGTACCAAACATTCCGACCAGCCCGCCCATTGCGGCATAGGTCAACGCCATGGCGAGTACATACACTGCACTGTAATAAAAGCCGCCCAGTTTTGAGTGGCGAGTACCAACCACAATCGCGCTGACAATCGGAACCATAGGCAAAACACAGGGGGTTAACGATAGCAATAACCCCAGCCCAAATAGCACGGTCAATGTGGTCCATAGGTTGTTAGTACTGATTAGCTGAGACACCGCTTGCGCTTCAGAAGGCGCAATAGAATTGATGTCAGCATAAGCATCAGCATCAGCATCAGCAGCTGAGCGGTTAGCTAGGGTGGCTATTCGTTGTTTTTCTGCCGCGGCTGACAGTGCCGGTACGATAAATTGGATAGGCATAGTTTGCGGCGCATAGCATAAGCCTTTATCCGCGCAACCTTGGTACGATAGAATGGCATTCACTTGAGTGCCCGGTGCAAGATTGATGTCGTAATAAATCGGCAGAGTGAATTGATCTCGATAAACGATTACGTCACCATAATAGGGGTCTTCTTTTGCCTCTCCAGCGGGAAAGGGAGAGAAGTGCAGTTTATCGGCGTGTTCACCCGATAGATTGAATTGTTCTTGGTATAAATAGTAGCCGTCGCTAATTTGCCATTTAGCGACAAATTGCCCCTCTTTGGCGGATGATATTGACAATTGGAAGGCTTGCGCAACCGGTAAAAACTCTGGTTCTGCAAGTCTCGATGTGGGGCCGAACGTAAACGCTTGGCAAATGCCGTGGAACATCAATAAGGACAGTAGAACGAGTAGGCGCATAAATATCTTCAATCAAGTTGAGCGTGCTGTGTAAATCCCTATTTCATCACGCTGAGTAGAGGAGGTAGACTACCAATCCATCGTTAAGTTGCCAATCGCAAGGGGATAAATTGAGTAAAAATCGAGTTTGTTTTCTAATTGTTGTGGTTTTTCTGACAGGCTGTCAGCAAAATGTCAGATCAACAGAGAAAAATCAGCCTGTAGCAGAAGCACAATCCCTCGAGGCGGCACCCGTAGAAGCTTCTATTCATAAACCAAAAACATTAGCGGCGATAAACGCACAGCAACCTAAGGTGCTAACAGCGGCAGAAAAATTGACTTTAGAGTTGATTAAACAGGGTGAAATGGCCTTGGCGGCAGATAGACTTCTGACGCCAGAAGGCGATAACGCGAATTTGTATTTTCAAGCCGCACTAGGGCGAGAGCCTGGTAATTATAGAGCCATTCAAGGCATTACCGCCATTGTCGACTTGTATACTCAATGGGCGTGGCAAGCGGCACAAAATAGAGACTATACGAAAGCGGCGCGCTATTTAGACTTTTCGCGTTCGGTGAATCCACAAGACCCAGTGATTGTGGAAATGACCTCGCGCATTGGCGATTTGAAAACCAAACGACGGCAGGTTAATAAGATTGCCACTCAAAAAACAACGCCAAAAACGGCGCAAAAAGGCCAATATTCACTGCCAGAAAACCTCTTTAATTTGAGTGAAGAGGAGATAATTGCAAAGATTCAGCCTATTATAGAAGAAGTGACAAAGACAAAGCAGTCAATCGAAATATACTGGCCAAATGATAAAGAAGCACGTTTGATTTATCAGATCATTAACAGTCATGTAACCGAGTTTCGTGTGCGTGCGATGACCTATCATCGTGCGGATTACAGGGTGGAATTACAACAAGATTAAGGTGGGTCAATAATGTCGCGGTTAACCAATAAATTACAGGGATTAAAGCCTAATATTAACGTTTCAGGCATGGGGAAAGTCATTGCCTCTGCTATCGTGCTGCTGGCGATACTACTGAGTTTTTTAGGCATGTACTGGAGCAGCGAACCAGATCAATTTGATGTTGTGGCAACAGCGAAAGACAAAGCCGCAGAGCGTGGTTATTTGGACAACAGTAAAAAACTGGCGGTTGGCTACACCACGGCCAGTGCCATGCATACCATTATAGAAACCTTATTGGATAAACCCGGTGGCTTTATTTCCAACGACATCATGCCGCCAGGCGTGTTTATGGACAACATGCCCGCTTGGGAGTTTGGCGCACTGGTGCAATCTCGTGATCTGGCAAGGGCTTTTCGTAAAGAATTTAGCCGTTCACAGTCTCAGTCCACCGAAGATGTGAATTTAAAAATTGCCGAACCGCAATTCAACTTTGACAACAAAAGTTGGGCCTTACCCTCTAGTGAAAGTGAATATCGCCGAGGCAATCAAGAGTTAATGGAATACCTTGATCGCTTAGCCAGTGAGTCAAACAACAAGGCGCAATTCTATGCCCGTGCTGATAACTTAGCCGATTGGCTGTCCGACGTTAGTACGCGGTTGGGCAGTTTGTCGCAACGTTTATCAGCCAGCGTGATTGATGATGAACCACAGCTGGAATCGGATGAAAACACTCGATACGTGCGGACGCCTTGGTCTAAAATCGATGATGTTTTTTATGAAGCGCGTGGTACCAGCTGGGCGTTGATTCACATGTTACGTGCGGTAGAAGTGGACTTTATCTTCACCTTGCAAGATAAAAATGCATTGGTTAGTTTACGCCAAATTATCCGCGAACTAGAAGCTACGCAAGTCAGTATCTGGTCGCCCATGATCTTAAATGGCAGTGGTTTTGGGTTATTAGCAAACCATTCCTTGGTCATGGCATCTTATGTCGCACGTGCCAATACGGCCGTGATAGACCTACGCCGTTTGCTTCAACAGGGCTAATGGGCAGGGTATGTCATGTTATTTGAGCAGGGGTATTCGTCGGGCAGTATTTGACGATGCCCCTGCTATCCTCAGTATTTTCCAGCATTGTGATCTTTTCGCGAGCACTGGCTATCGGCAAGCAAATATCAGCCTGATAGATGTAATGGATTGGCTAGAAAACATCACAGACCGACACCCCATCTTAGTGTTGGAAGAGCAAGGGGACGTTATTGCGTGGTGCTCCATTGAGCCTTTCTACGGACTGCCCGCCTTTGACGGCGCCTGTGAAATTAGCCTTTACGTATTGCCAAATCAACAAGGAAAAGGCATCGCTACGCGATTATTTCATGGCCTAGAAACAGAACGTCAACGCCTTGGTTTTACTCATCTTGTTGCCTACATCTACCTCAGTAATCTCGCTAGCCAACGCTTTTTTAAACGTCAAGGCTTTGAGCAATGGGGACGACTGCCCAACATCGCCCAGAATGAGCAGATCAAAGAAGACGTGCTTCTGCTGGGAAAAGAGTTCTAACGCTCTTATTTTTTCCCCTTATGGCGTTTATTTCTTCCCCCTTACGGCGTTGGCGCGCCGCTTTCATTCTGGGATAGATCGTGACTTTTCTATTTTGGTTAGAAGTCGTACGCGGCGGAGATATAGACACGACGACGTTCGCCAACGAATGAGCCGATTTTTTCAGTGAAGCCACTGACGGCGTATTCTTTATCAAGCAAGTTTTTGATGTTTAGCTGAAACTTCCAATCTTCATATCGGGTTTGCCAAGATAGGTCGTAAATCGTGTAAGGTTTGACGGTTTGGCCTTGGCGATTGATTTGATCGCTAACATGGTCTGCGCCAAAAGCAATGGACGAATCTATGCTAGGGAAGTCGTAGCGAGTCCACAGACCCAGTTGGTTATAGGGAGTATTGGCAAAGCGATCGCCATTGGCATACTGAATGCCGCTGGTGGCTTCTTTCACCACCGTGTCGTTGTAGGCGTAACTCACATTAGCGACCCAGCGTGGTGTGATGTCTGCCATGACATCGATTTCTATGCCTTGGCTTCGTACTTTTCCTACCGAGACAAGTAGGTCGTCGTCATTAGGATCTGTTTGTAGAATGTTTTCTCGAATGATGCGATAAGCCGCTAGATTGACGTTAAGTGTATTTTTCAGCCAGTAAGTACGTATCCCCGCTTCAATTTGGCGACTTTCTTCTGGATCGAAATAGCCATCTTTTGAGGATTCTTGATCGGCAGCAGATTGGGGGACGAAGCCAGTAGAGACGGATACATAGGGTTTCATATGTTCATTGAGTTTATACGTGGCGCCTAGACGGCTAGAGTAGCCAGTATCGTCATATTCGGTTGCTGTTTTGTCTTTGTAGTCAGTGTACTTTTCTTCGAAGCGATCAATGCGAGCGCCAGCGAGTATATCTAGTTGGTTAGTCACCTTCCACTGATCTTGCATATAAAAACCAACTTGGTCTGTCGTGGTGGTGTCATCCGCAAATGGCTTCATTGCATAATCACCAGTCGTATCTTGCCCATAAACTGGATTCGTTAGGCTGAGGTTGGATACCCCTTGGGCGGCTCCTGTGGCTCGATAATAGACATAGTCATTCACTTCATGAGTATAATCAGCGCCGACTAGAAGAGTATGTTCATCTAGCTCGGCGATGAAATTTCCATTTAAAGTCATGCCCTTGCGTGAACGAACCTGGTCACGAAATTGGCGTTTAGTTTCGTCGTATGTTCCATCGTTGTTGGTATCTACTAAGGCATTTAGTTCATGGTATTTCTGGGTTTCGGTGTTTTCGAAGTAACGAACAGAAGCATGGCTGTCGAGCCAAGGGTTAATGCTGTGATCTAGGCGGGCTTGTAAAACTTGCGCGTCTAGTTCTTGGTAGTCGGATTTCTCGTTGTTGTTCCATGACGTATCCGCCAGAAAATTGCCATCGTCATCAGTAGGAATACCGCGTAGGCGTGCGCCAGATATGTGCTGGTGGGTGTCTGTGTATTGCACGGTTAGAGTGTTGTTGGAATCAATGTCCCAAGCGTAACCTAGGTCAATAATGCGATTTTCTTCTTCGACGTTATTGCGATAGGAGTCTTGGCCGTCTGAGTAAATGCCAACACGGTAGCGTTGCGAGGCGTCTTCGTTTACGGGGCCTGAAGATTCAATGCTGCCGCTTAGAAAGTCTTTGTTGCCCGCGCTGATTTTCAGGGTGTTTTTCTGTTCATACGTCGGTTTTTTCGTCACATAGTTAATCACACCGCCGGGCTCGCCTGCGCCGTAAACCGCACTAGAAGGGCCTTTTAGTACTTGAATTTGCTCAATTGTAAACAGTTGAGGGATGGAGAAATCACCAAAAGGGTCGCCTTTCAAACCGTCATACAGTACTTCGTCTTGGCTAAAGCCCCTTAATGTCACCGTGGAGACGTTGTTTTGTGACATGCCAGAAATAGAACGGTACAAATCGGTTATTTGTCTGGCGGCTTGGTCTTCCATTAACGCTTCGGTGACCACTTGAATAGACTGTGGTGTTTCGTCAATTGGCGTTGTGGTGCGAGTCGCCAATGCGGCTTCGTCTTCTTTGTAATACGACAGAGCGCGGCCTGTTACTTGCAGCGGTTGAAGTTTGACATCGGATCCTTCCTCAATTTTTGTCTCCCAGTCATTGAGATAATCATCGTCGGTGATGCTGCTTGAGGCGTTTTCGGCGAAAAGTGCGCTGGAGAATGCCAGCACGCCACAAGCCTGCATCATCATTAAGGGAGTTCTTAGCGTCATAATGTAAACCGGATAGTAAATGAAAAGATTGCGTATATTAATGTTTATGATAGTCATTTTCAAATGAGAATTGACCTACATTACTTACAATAGGTAAATTGAGGGGAATGGGCACAGTGGGGTGTTTCTAAGGTGTTAAGCCTTGCTGAATCATAAAGACTGAGCAAGATTCAGCAAGGCTTAGAGAAGGTTAAGCTTTTGCAGCGGCGAGTATTGATGCTTTGATATAGCCGTAAAGGGTATCTTTGAGTTGTAAGCGTTGTTTTTTGAGTTTTTCTTCTTGTAACGTCGAAGATGGAATAATTTCCTGCTCCATTCTTTCGACTTCTTTGGTTAGGTGATGGTATTCGTCGTAAAGTTTTTTGAAGTGAGTGTCATGTGCTTTTAGCTCTTGGATATCTTCTTTAAACTCAGGAAATTCGTTGATTAAGCTGTGGTCTTCGATTGGCATAATGGACTCCTATTGTATTGGCTTAGTGCTCTTCTAGCTTATCTCAGTCTGGCTTAGTCTCTGTTGATATTTATCACCTTATGGTTGTTTTCAGCGGTGCCTTTAAGTCTATGCAACTTTTCAGTTTTTGCTGGTTTCTTTTGTTTTTTTGACAAGATGAAAAAAGCCGCGTCTGTTTTACCAGCGCGGCTTAATTTTATGTTTTAGGGCACCGTTGAGCGTTTAAAAATTCAACTCGATTCTCGGTTTACTGCGGCTGGATAAATCGATTTCAGGCGAGCAGAGAAAAATGCGTGACGAGGCAATGCCATCTTTCACTAAGTAGTCTTTTAGGTGTTCGGCGCGTTGTTGAGCCAGACTGATCGCCGCCGCTCTGGTGTTATCGTCAATTGAAATAGGCGGTTTTTCTAGTCCTAAATCCAAGTAACTGGCGATGCCACAGGCTTTAAGTTGGCTGTCTTTTTTATCTTTCATTAAGGCGGTAAGTTGCTTTAAGAAAATTTCTTGTGACTCATTTAGCTCGCTGTCTTCGGCGGTAAATATCAGCGGTTCAACCCGAATTCTGAGCAGCTGCTCGCCTGCAAACTGGGCAATGGTAATGACATTGGCATAGGGCACAAAGGTTTGCATTAAATAGCTACTTGATGCGCTATAAAGGGCTTTTCGCACCGGTAATAATAAGAAATCTTGCCAGCCAAATTCGGGGTTCTCTATATCGCCAGACAGGGGGATGTCTAAGTCAATATTATTATCGCTGTCTTTTAAAATGCCGACAGCAATGTTAAGAGGAACCGCGCCTGCACGGACAACCGAGCTGCTTTCTTTTTGGCCGCCCAAGTCAAACTCTCTTAATAAAATATTCGACTTTCCATCTAATATGCCGTTCTTTGCTTTGAGTTTTAGGTCTAGGTTGAGTTGTCCTGAATCAATTTGATAGCCAAGAACATTGGCTATATAAGAAGAATAGGGCGGCAGCTCGGCTTCTTTGATAATGAGCTCACTGATCATGGTTAATTTGTCGGCAAGAGGGTAAATGCTGACATCACTTTGTATCGTGGTGTATTTGCCATTGCGGGCCTTTAACGCAAAGACGGTAGCTTGATCTTTGTCGTGGGTATTAAGGTTGCGTAAAGACAATGTTTCTATGTCGAGTGAGCGCTGTAAAGCGGGAGAAATACTCTTGTCTTGCACATAAATGCTGGAGGAGCCCGTTGTGTCGTAGGCGTCTAAAATAACATAATAGGGGGCCTTGAAAGCCGGCTTTTGTTCCGCATCTTGAGTGTTGTTGATGGCATTTTGGGCGTCTTTTTCCCTAGGGATATTGGCGCTTTGCGGTATCGGTTCTGGTGTTTTTTGGGCTTCTTGGTCGATGAAAACAAGGTTCTCAATACGTTTTTGTGAGTCTAGAATCAGGCTGATATTCATCGAATTGGTGGTGATCTGTTTGATATCAGCGCCATCTTGATTGGCTTTTACTTGCTCAATTTTTAGGTTACCGATATGGCCCAATGGCGGAAGTGATTGCTCATTTTTGTCTGTTATGGCTTGAGAAACGCTTAGCTCTGTTAGCTCTAATTGCGCCAAAGCGAGGTCGAAAAGTTCGCCTTGTTGGCTAAAGGACAGGTTATTAATGTTGCCGTTTTTCCATGCCGCAATGCGTTTGTTATGCGTTAATAGACTGTCTAGTGATTGGCTTTTCACGTTCAGATTGACGCCTTTTATCGCAGGAGGTTGCTGATCAACTTGGTCAAAGTCTATTTGCTCTGCGGTAAAAGTGGCACCACCTAATGAAAACTGTTTCCCATCGTCTTGCGTGGCTTTTAACCCTGCAATCTTGATGTCTAACTGGCTATTTTGAGCCGAGATGTTGTCGCCTTGTTGCTGAAAATTAATGTTATTAGAGACACTAAATTCATCATAATTGGCGCTATTTCCGGCTTGTTGTACCGACAGTCCATGGCTTTGAATATCGACAAGCAGTGACGCGGTTAGGGCTTCTTTGGTGTCCATATTAAAAGCCACGTTATTCAGTGCAACGTGCAGCTGTTTGTTTTGCAGCGCTAGGCTATCTAGTGAAAGAACCAATTCATCCATGTCCAATTCTGTCGCGGCAACCTTAGCGGTGAGACCCTGTTGTTTATCCTGTTTTAGGTCGAACGGTGCATTCAGTGTCAGGTGAGCAAATTGCACTGTTTGTTCTGCCTGGGCAAAGAATACCTTTTTGAGCTGTGCATCAAGCTTTCCCGTTGTTGCTAGCCCAAGCTCATCCTGCTTTAGCTCGAATGGCGTTTTCAGTGTCAGACTATCAAATACGACTTCGCGCTCTGCTTGGGTAAAAGAGAACTGTGTTGATTGCAAATCAAGACTGCCGGTGGCCATTAATTTGTCAGCGGAGACGAATTGAAGAGTGGATTGTGACAGCGCTAGTGATGTGGATTGGGTAGCAACCTTGTCTTGCTCGTTTAAGCGCAAATCAAGCTCGCGGATTTGAGTATCTAGCGTTAGATTATTGACCTCATAAACAGGCACGCCATCGACTTGCGTTTGGCTAAACTGAAAGCGGCTCGTTAAGTCTAATTGGCCTTTGCCTTCATTATAAGGCGAGGGTAAAAAGTGGCGAAAACTTTCTATCGGTAAGCGGGCGTTGATGGCGTCGACATTTGCTGTGGTCTGTTCTGGCGAATAGTTAAACTGACTATTGAAAGACAATGTTGCTTGATTGACTAAGGCTGATAAAGAAACCTCGCCTTTCCATGCCATTCCCTGACCCGATACATCTTTAATGAATAAATGAGTTAAGGCTAATGTGTCTGATTTTGCGGGAATATTTAGATCGACTTGACGAGACAGATTCACTTGGCTGTTGGTGATCGCAAATGAAGGCAGCTGTATTGTCCAAGGCGAATGGTCTGCCGCTTTTGGCGGTTCTGCTGTTTCTTGCGTTGTTTCTTCTGTGGCATATTGCTCGGTATTGATGCCGGCTATCACCCAAGTATTTTCCTGTTGCGCAACCTGCAGCGTCAGAGCGTCGATTTTTGCCTCAGAAATACGCAGAGTTTTTTCAACAAGAGGCCACAGCTCTATTGCGAAAATGGCGCGCTTCAGTGTGAGAGTGTCTTGGTTTTGGTCATTAATGACCATGTCGTTAAGGTCAATTTTAGGGGGGAAGAAATCAACAGACAGCTTGCCAAGAGTCATTTCTTTGCCTTGTTGTTGAAAATAATCGCTTAAATAATGTTTCGCAATAAAAGGCGTGGCGATCCAGATACTGGTAATTAAAGCCGTAATAACCGCAAATGGGTAAAATATAAAAAGTCGAAAATGTCGGCGTGTCATCATATAAAACCTTTCAAATACCTTAGTAACGTTAACGGATTTTATCTTTGTCTTCTGAGCGTATTGGCATGCGCAGCAAATAGGTCATAACGCATAAACCTATGACAATCAAAGCAATAGTCGCCCAAAAACGCGACACGATAAAGATCGAAATTGCCATGCCAGCCCACATAAAAATAATAGCGCGGTTTCTTGCTTTGCGAGGGATACCATCGGAAGACTGCCAATCTCGCACAATCGGACCAAAGAATTTGTGCTCAATGAGCCAAGTGTGGAAGCGTTTTGAAGATTTAGAAAAACACCAAGCTGCCAATAAAACAAGTGGCGTTGTGGGAAGTAATGGCAGAAAAATACCAATAATGCCAATTATCAGGGAAAGCCAGCCAAACAGTAAATATAAAATCCGCTTTCCCTGCATAAAATGCCTACTCTCTGGGTAAAGAAAAACCTAAATTCAGGATGAATAAAAACCTAAACACACAAAACGAGACGGTTATATCACTGCTTGGCGCTGATTAAGCGGCTATTTTCCTGAATGGAAAATAGCCCCCATGCTTTCTTCTGGGCCATTTTCGACAAGTGGCCAGCCACCAAGCCGTTTTAAGCGATTCACCATTTCACAGAATAGCTCAGCGGTTTTTTCGGTATCGTATTTGGCAGAGTGCGCTTCTGAGTTGCTAAACGGAATAGACGCTGCTTCACAGGCTTTTGCTAAAACAGTCTGCCCAAACACCAACCCCGCTAAGCTTGCCGTATCAAAACTCGAAAACGGATGAAAAGGGTTGCGCTTAATCTCTGCTCTTTCAATCGCAGCGTTTAAGAAACCATGATCAAAAGCGGCATTATGGCCCACTAAAACGGCGCGTTTGCAGCCAACGGATTTTAATTCTTTGCGCACTTTAGTAAACATTTGCGTGATGGCTTCACTTTCTGGTATGTCTTGTCGGCCAGGGGCAAAAGGGTCAATGCCGGTGAAGTCGAGCGCGGCTTTTTCAAGGTTTGCGCCTTCAAATGGTTTGATCAAAAACTCGAGTGTTTCATGGATATACATGTCGCCATTTTCATCCATTCGAAGGATGCTGGCGGCCATTTCTAACAATGCGTCTGTTTTTTGATTAAAGCCTGCGGTTTCTACGTCGATAACTACGGGTAAGAAGCCGCGGAATCGATCTTTAATTTCATGGTTTGACAAAAGAAGGTCCTTAATTCTGCCGCTAGATCAACAGTGTCGGTGTACAATAGGATCGGATCATAACACAATTGATAATGCTTGAACGAGATGTCTAAATGGGAATTACCCAACAACTTCTAATTCGCTCTACGTTTTTATTGACGGCTTGCCTGCCACTTGGGCAGGCAAATGCCCTGACGCACTACCAGTCTGGTATCACGGACTCTGAGTGGCTGCTGTCTGGGGATATTTTTTCATGCAGTTTAACCCACCCGGTGCCGCATTATGGTGAAGGTCACTTCATTAAAGAAGCGGGTGAGCCAATGAAATTTATTTTGCAGCCGCAGAATGAAAAGCTGGGTCCAGGTCAGGTTTATATTATCTCTCAAGCCCCTGACTGGTCGCCAGGTATGAAGCCTGAAACCTTAGAAATTTTGCCTTATCCCGGATACGGTTTAACCGTTGAAGTGGGCGGAAGAGTCGCGGAACGCATGTTAAGCAGTTTGGATCGCGGGCGCCATCCTGTGGTGGCTGGGACGGCGTGGGAAAACACCCGAGAAACGGTCGAAGTGGGCTTGTCTAATATTAACTTTGCTCCTGCTTATAATGAGTTTCGACGTTGTTTGGCTGGTTTGCTGCCGGTTAATTATGATCAAATCGCACGAACAGCGGCCTTGTTTCCGGTAAATGGCGTAGACCTTAGCGATCGAATTAAATCCCGTTTAGATCTGGTGGCCTTGTATGTGTCTTCTGACCCGAGTGTCGAATACATTTATATTGACGGTCACACTGATGTGATTGGCTCGCGCCGAGATAACCGGGAATTATCCAAAGTACGGGCAGAAAAAATCACCGCTTATCTTTTGGATAAGGGCGTGCCAGCGGAGAAAATTATTTCCCGTTATCACGGTGAGCGCTATCCTGCGATCGCGAGCAATACGCCAGCAGGCCGTGAACGCAACCGACGAGTGACGATTCGGTTGGAAAAAATGGATGGGAATTAATCTAGACCGTTGTTGATTATTAAGTGATTGGCAACGGAGTCAGTACTTTTAGTTTAGGGGATCTGTTTGCTCAATAATCGCCTAGAAATGGGCTTTTTGCTTGCTAAGCAAGAATTGAGATCTTACACTTAACGCCCTTTTTTTAAATTATTTGCGCCGCCATGTACTGGTTTGAAAACATTGGTGTGGGAGCGCGAGCCCGTTGAGGAGAATAGAAATAATGTCTGACGTGAAGAAGGTAGTGCTTGCCTATTCTGGCGGCCTGGATACTTCCGTAATCGCGAAGTGGCTTCAAGAAGAGTATAACTGTGAAGTGGTTACCTTTACCGCTGATTTGGGTCAGGGTGAGGAAGTTGAACCAGCTCGTGCTAAAGCTCAAGCGTTGGGTATTAAGGAAATTTACATTGAAGATTTACGCGAAGAGTTTGTTCGTGACTTCGTTTTCCCTATGTTTCGTGCCAACACTATTTACGAAGGCGAGTACCTATTGGGTACGTCTATTGCGCGTCCTCTGATCGCTAAACGCTTGATCGAGATTGCCAATGAAACGGGTGCAGATGCAATTTCTCACGGCGCAACAGGTAAAGGTAACGACCAAGTACGTTTTGAGCTTGGCGCTTACGCCTTGAAACCGGGCGTAAAAGTCATTGCGCCTTGGCGTGAATGGGATCTAACGTCTCGTGAAACGCTAATGGCCTATTGTGAAGAACACAAAATCCCTGTTGATTTTTCGACTAAGAAGAAAAAATCGCCTTATTCAATGGACGCTAACTTGTTGCATATCTCGTTTGAGGGTGACCAGCTAGAAGACCCTTGGACAGAGCCAGAAGACGACATGTGGCGTTGGTCTGTTTCTCCTGAAAATGCTCCAAACGAACCAACTTACATCGAGATTGGTTACGAAAAAGGTGACCCTGTTTCTATCAATGGCGAAGCCATGTCGCCTGCTACTATCTTAGAAACGCTGAATAAGATTGGTGGCGCGAATGGTATTGGCCGCGTCGACATCGTAGAAAACCGTTTTGTGGGTATGAAAGCCCGTGGTTGCTACGAAACGCCTGGTGGCACCATCATGATGAAAGCGCACCGTGCCATCGAGTCTATTACCCTAGACCGTGAAGCGATGCATTTGAAAGATGAAATGATGCCGCGTTACGCGAAGTTGATTTACAACGGCTTCTGGTGGTCAGAAGAGCGTCGCATGATGCAAGCTTTGATCGACACGTCACAAAAATACGTTAGCGGTACCGTACGTCTTAAATTGTACAAAGGTAACGTTAGTGTGGTTGGCCGTCAGTCTGAAAACAGCTTGTTCGATAGCAAAATTGCGACATTTGAAGACGATGCCGGTGCTTACGATCAGAAAGATGCGGCAGGCTTTATCAAGCTAAATGCACTGCGCATGCGTATTGCCGCTCAGAAAGGTCGTGGTTTTCTAGATAACAACAAGTAATTGCCTGTTCATTTAGAAAAATAAGCTTTCAAACAACGCTCCGTTCTTGCAGAATTGGAGCGTTTTTTATTTTTGTACACTTGGTCAGTATTTGTTGCTCATCGACATAGCGTGTTGCTTTATGGAATGAACAGTGGAATGAAATGTGTCGATACAATAAACACGCTGATCTTAAAGGAAGAGAATTATGACGATTTATAACCTTGGCTCGATTAACCTCGACCACCTTTATCAGCTAGATCATTTTGTTCGACCAGGCGAGACCATGGCCTCCAATAGCTATCAATGTTTGCTAGGCGGCAAGGGCGCAAATCAATCGGTTGCATTGGCCAAAGCGGGTGCCAAAGTAAAGCATGTAGGCGCGATTCATCATAGTGATCAGGCGGTGATTGATCAGCTGGAATCCCTTGGTGTGGATACTGGGTTGATCAAGCGTATTGATGTCCCTACGGGGCATGCCATTATTCAGCTGACGAAAGCGGCGGAAAATTCAATCATCCTGTATCAAGGTGCGAACCATGCCTTAACAGAAGCGCAGGTTGATGAGGTGTTATCGCAGGCGAGCGCTGGCGATTGGGTGTTGTTGCAGAACGAAACCAATCTGATCGAATACACCATGCGTAAAGCGCAAGAAAATAAGGTAAAGGTTGCTTTTAATCCGGCACCCATGGACGCTGAATTGACCCAAAAAGTGCTTGGCTTTGTTGACTTATTAATTGTTAACGAGGTCGAAGCTATGGACCTAATTGGCACCACAGACATAGACAGCACCATCGCGGCTTTCCCTAAGGCTTACCCAGACTTAGCGGTATTAATGACGCTTGGTAAAGCCGGTGTATGTTACTTTGATGGAGAAGAGCGTCTATCGGTAAAAGCCTTCTCTGTCGAAGCGGTAGATACCACGGCGGCGGGTGATACTTTTATTGGTTTTTGTTTGTCCTCCCTAATGAAGGGCGAAAACATGAAGCAAGCGATTACCCGTGCCTGCGCAGCGTCTGCTATTTGTGTTACCCGCTTAGGGGCTGCGTCAGCCATTCCAACACAAGATGAAGTAACTGCTTTTCTTGCTAAAAACAGTTAGCGAAAAACAGTTAGCCAAAACGCACGGTTAAAAGAGGAAATACAACATGGCTCGTAAAATTATTATTGATACTGATCCTGGAATAGACGATGCAATGGCGATCTTCTTCGCCTTCCAAGCGCCGCAGCTTGAGGTGTTGGGTTTAACAACCACCTTTGGTAATGTATCGGTGGATTTGGCCACACAAAATGCCATTACCCTGACGGAAATTGCCAAGGTAAATGTCCCCGTTGCGAAAGGCGTTGCCGTACCCAGCAAGATCGCGCCTCGCCCACATCCTGATTTTGTGCATGGCAAAGACGGTTTCGGTAATATTGATTGGCCAGCGCCAAAAGGTAAGGCAATCGAAAAAAGTGCCGCGCAGTTTATTGTGGATATGGTGCGCGAGTTTCCGGGTGAAGTCACCATTATTGCCCTTGGGCCGCTAGGTAACTTGGCCAAAGCGTTAGAGCTTGACCCAGAAGTCGCCAATTTAGTCGATGAAGTGGTGTTAATGGGCGGTACAGCGATTGAATACGGTAACGTATCACCCGTTGCTGAAGCCAATATCATGAATGACCCTCATGCGGCAGATGTTGTTTTTACCGCGCCTTGGCAAGTCACCATGATAGGCTTAGATGTGACGCATCAGGTACTGTTGGATAACCGTATTTTAGAGCGTATAAAGCAAGCCAACCCGACTGAGGGCGGCTTCTTGTACGATTGTGCTCAGCACTACATTAATTTTTACAGCAGCCGTTTTGATATGAATGGCTGTTACTTTCACGATGCTTCGACCATTGCTTATGTAATGGACCCGAGTATTTTTGGCGTAGAACTTGGGGCGGTGCGTGTTGCCTGTGAAGGTATTGGCATTGGGCAAACGATTTTTGCACCACAAGGCATGAGTTTTCCAGAGCCACATTGGAATGATGTGCCCATGACGCAAGTGTGCATGGAAGTAGACAGTCAAAAATTGTTAACCTTGTTTGAGACAACCTTGTCTTAAATCGTTAGAATGACGTGATTAAGCACGAAGGCATGGCAAGTCACTGCCATGCCTTTTTTATTTTGAAAAAGAGAAAAATATGAAATTATTAGTAAGAAATTTGGCGCGTAACACCACAGAAGAAGAGTTAAGACGTTTGTTTGCTGTTCACGGTATCTTGCAATCTTGCGCGATTGTGATGGACAAAGAAACTGGCGAGTCAAAAGGTTTTGCTTTTATTGAAATGCCAAAAGTGGGCGAAGCAAAAGCGGCGATTAAAACCTTAAACGGCATGGACGTTGACGGTTCTAAAATCCGCGTGAAAAAAGCGGAAGAGGCGGTTAAAAAAGACGACAGTGAGGCGGAATAAAACCTAAAAAAGCCCCATTAATTGGCTGAGCTAAATCGATTAGCCTGTGAGCTAAGAGTGAGCGTCGGCAAACTCTTTGATAAACTCTCGGTCCTTATCTGAAATAGTATGATAGCTAAGCTTTATATAATGCTTATTATGCTCGTTAAACACGTCTAATTGCGGATCGCATAAGGCTTTGATGGTGGCGATTTTGCCTTCATGAATAGCCTTAAGCTCTAGCTTCACCAGTTTTGACCCTTGCAAGCCTTCAGCGGCTTCGACTTCTATTATTTGTGTTGATATGTGCGTGCAATGGATTGGCATTGCTCTGCCATTGGTCAAATACAATGTGCCGGTCCAAAAGCAGCGAACATAGGGCGAATGTGAAATAGACACGATGTTATCCTTTACTGATGACTTTGCTAGGGAGGTTATTATAGTGCAAGAGTGTCTTGCATGGGTAGCTTGAAAAAACTGATATGAATCAAGGTGTTGTTATTCTTCTTGGTACAACACCTTGACTGGGGCGGGTGTGATAGAAGGGTAAAAGAGGCTTAGTTTTGTTGTTTGAGGGTTTCTCCTAACGCATTGATTAAGCTGTCTATTTCGGCTTGCTCTGTGGTAAAAGGCGGCGCTAATTGAATGGTATCGGCCCCGTAGCGTACATAATAGCCTTTGTCCCACATGGCCATGGCGATTTGGAACGGACGCTTAGCAGGTTCGCCATCGATTGGCGCAATAGTAATGCCGGCAGCAAAGCCGTAATTACGAATATCCGTAATGATAGGGCTGGCGTCTTTGAGCTGGTGGACGCTATTTTCCCACGCTGAACTCATGTTGCTGACGCGTTCGATTAAACCTTGTTTTTTGATCTCATCAAGCGCGGCCAACCCCGCGGCACAGGCAATAGGATGGGCGGAATAAGTGTAGCCATGGGGAATCTCCAACATATAATCGGCGCCACCGTTATCCATAAAGGTGTCGTAGATTTCCTGCTTGAACGCCACCGCGCCCATGGGGATCACACCGTTGGTTACTTGTTTTGCTAGGGTAATCACGTCAGGTGTCACGCCAAAGGCTTCGGCGCCGGTTTTTGCTCCCATACGCCCAAAAGCGGTAATCACTTCATCGAAAATTAATAAAATATTGTGCTGATCACAAATCTCACGCAAACGTTGTAAATAGCCTTGTGGCGGCACAATTACCCCTGCAGAACCCGACATAGGCTCGACAATCACCGCCGCGATGTTCGACGCATCGTGCATCATGATGAGGTTCAGCAGATCATCTGCGCGCTCTTTACCTTGCTCCGCCATGCCTTTGGAAAATTCACTGCCCGGCACTTGAGTATGAGGCAAGTGATAAGATTCTAAACCTTGACCATACAGCGTGCGGTTCGCCGGAATACCGCCGACGCTGAAACCCGAAATGCCCGCGCCATGATAGCCTTTGGCGCGGCCAATGAATTTGGTTTTGGTGCCCATGCCTTTTTTACGCCAATAAGCGCGAGCGACTTTTAAAGCGGTATCAACCGACTCAGAGCCAGATCCGGTAAAGAAGATTCGATTTAATCCCGCAGGCATAAACTCGGCAATTTGCTCCGCCAACAAGAAGGATTTCTCATGACCGAATTGAAACGCTGGGGAATAATCAAGGGTTTTGACTTGTTGCGCCACGGCTTCGTTAATGGCGGGAACACTGTGACCCAAGCCACATGTCCATAAGCCAGATAAACCGTCAAAAATCTTTCTGCCATCACTGTCGGTGTAATAGTTGCCCGCCGCAGAGGCGATAAGGCGCGGGTCTTTTTTAAATTGACGATTGCCCGTGTAGGCCATCCAATGCGCATCAAGTTGAGCTTGGGTTAAATGGTGACTCATGGCATCCTCTCTATAAAGTGAAATATCAATAGAGTAAGCATGCCGAGCTGGAAAGGTTTAATAAATGCGAGGTTATTTAAATTTAGATTAGCCTTTAGTTAACTAAAGACGGTTAATTAAAGGTGGTTAATTAAAGTGAGTGAAGGGGGATCAAGTCGACGTCTTGTCTTTAAACTCGCATAAGTCTTCAATAATACAAGCGTCGCATTTGGGTTTACGAGCCACGCAGATATAGCGGCCATGAAGAATCATCCAGTGGTGAGCGTCCAAAAGAAACTCTTTTGGTACAAATTTAAGCAGTTTCATTTCCACTTCTAAGACGTTTTTGCCCGGTGCGACTTTGGTACGATTACCAAAGCGAAAGATATGCGTATCGACCGCCATGGCAACTTGGCGAAAGGCGGTATTAAGCACCACGTTCGCTGTTTTACGACCCACGCCGGGCAGGGCTTCTAATTCTTCGCGCGTTTCAGGAACTATGCTGTTGTGCTTCTCGATCAGAATTTGACAGGTTTTAATGGCGTTTTCAGCCTTGGCGTTAAACAAGCCAATGGTTTTGATGTAGCTTTTTAGACCGTCAACACCCAGGGCCAGCATGGCTTCTGGCGTATTGGCGACAGGGAAAAGTTTGCGTGTGGCTTTGTTAACACTCACATCCGTGGCTTGGGCAGAAAACAGCACGGCAATCAACAGCTCAAAAGACGAGTTGTATTCCAACTCGGTAACGGGATTCGGGTTTTCAGCTCGTAAGCGAGAAAAAATCTCGTAGCGTTTCTCTTTGTTCAAAATAAATAGCCTTTGTTCACTTTTTATATCTCTTGATCACAGTGGATAGCCTTTATTCACTTTAATATTCCCTCCCCTTGTGTCTTTGAAGAGGGCTAGGGTGGGGTTGTTTAGACCCCCTCCCAGGCTCCCCCTTAGCAGGGGGAGGCGCTAGGCTAGCTAACCTGCCCAGTCACACGAACCCGTTTTGACGCACTTGGGCCGTCTATGGCTTTTTGTGTGGCGACGCGCTTTTTCTCGCGCTCGTCTAGGTAGTTTTTTCCCGCAATCAATAAACCTAAACCAATGAAAGCGCCGGGCGGTAACACCGCGAACAAGACATTTGGGTAGTTTTCAAAAACAACGACTTTCCAACCAATTGCCATGTCACCAAACAACAACTGCATATCCGAAAACAGTGTGCCTTGGCCGATTAACTCACGCATGGCGCCCAGCGTGACGAGAATAAACATGAAGCCCAAGCCCATCATAAAGCCGTCTAATGCCGAAGGCAGTATAGGATTACGGCTGGCAAAGGCGTCGGCGCGGCCCAGAATGGCACAGTTGGTGACGATTAACGGGATGAAAATGCCTAGAATTTGATACAACTCATAAGTATACGCCTGCATCACCAGCTCGATACAGGTGGTGAACGAGGCGATGATCATCACAAAAGCCGGTAGGCGAACCGCGTCAGCAACATAGTTACGGATGATGGACACCGCAATGTTGGACCCCATCAGCACCACCATGGTGGCTAAGCCAAGCCCTAGGGCGTTTACCACAGTACTGGTTACCGCCAACATAGGACACAAGCCAAGCAACTGAACCAGAGCAGGGTTGTTTTTCCAAATGCCGTTGTAGATGATTTCGGCATAATTGGCGCTCGGTTTGCTTTCTAGCGTCGCGTCGATGGCGTCTGTTTCGGCACTCGTATTCATGACATTATCCTAATAGGCTAACAGCGTATCTTTGTGTTGATCAAAATAAATAAGCGTATTTTTCACGGCGCGAACCACGGCGCGAGGGGTGATGGTTGCGCCAGTAAATTGGTCAAAATCGCCACCGTCTTTTTTCACGCCCCAGCCTTTTAAATTGGGCTTGGAAAGAGAAGTATTGGCAAAGCTCAAAATCCAATCGTCTTTTTTCAAATCGACCTTGTCACCCAGTCCAGGGGTTTCTTTATGACTGATCACTCGGCTGCCAGTCACCATGCCGTTTTTATCAATGGCGACCAGCATGTCTAAATTACCGTTATAGCCGCGTGGCGCGATGGTTTCAAAAATAATACCCGTGACGTCGCCATTCTTGCGAGCGATGTGAATTTTAATGCCTTCATCACTGCCTAATAAGGGATCAGCAGGCAAAAAAGCCGTGTCCTTGGTTAAATCGTTATCGTACAAATTCGCGGGCAATATTTCGTTGAAAGCCGAAATTTGCGCATTTAAAATATTGTTTTTAATGGTGTGGTCGGTCAGCTGCTGAGTGATGGCAATCAGGCCTGCTGTCAACACCGCAAAAATAGCCAAACCTAAACTGTTACGACGAATAGAGGCGAACAATTCCATTAGTTATCCTCCCCGACTTTTAAGCCTGTTTTGGCTTTTTTATGACCGTAAGTTCTTGGTTGAGTGTAGTAATCGATCAATGGCGCGGCGAAGTTCATCAGCAATACGCCAAACGCCACCCCATCAGGGTAACCACCCCAAGCGCGAATAATGTAAATCAAGACACCAATGCCCGCGCCATAAATCAGTTTGCCACGATTACTGGTGCAAGACGACACTGGATCGGTAGCAATAAAGAAGGCGCCAAACATGGCGGCGCCCGTGGTGAGATGGAAAAAGGGCGTTGCGTTGTCACTTGGATCGAGTAAATGAAAGACGCCAGCCATCACCAATAAAGCACCCAAAAGCGCCATAGGTGTGTGCCAAGTAATAATACGCAACCAAATCAGAGCAAGACCGCCAACAAGATAAGCCAAGTTCACCCAAAGCCAGCTGTTTAAGCTTGGGCCTTGCAGTGCGGCAATACTGCTGAAAGCGGCTTGGGTGTCTAGTAAATCTTTGTGTTTAAAGCCATCTAGTGGCGTCGCCATGGTGTAGCTGTCGATCACTGGCAGGTGATGGAAAATCGCCTGCAAGCTCTGCATGAAAGACACCGTCTCGCCCGCTGTGACCATGTCTTGCACACCCAGCCATTGGCTCATGGGGACAGGAAAAGACACCAGCACAATGGCATAACCTACCATGGCAGGGTTGAATGGATTATTGCCCAAACCGCCATAAAGCTGTTTAGCAAAAATAATGGCAAAGGCGACTGCCGTTACCGTGACCCACCAAGGCACAATCGGCGGGAGGGCAACGCCTAATAGCACAGCGGTTAGCAGTGCGCTGTAATCTTTCAAGAAAAAGCCAACAGAACGACGACGAATCGCCAAAATAGCCGCTTCACTTAATAATGCTGTGATGCAGGCAATCATTAGGTTGATTAATGTGCCCCAGCCAAATAACCAAGTCTGTACCACAATGCCAGGAATGGTCGCTAAAATGACCATCTGCATCACCCAAGAGGTGCGACGTCCTGCACGTTGCGTGTGGGGGGAGGTAATCCTCAATAGTGCCATTTAACGATTCTCTTGCAGGTTGGTTTGCGAATGAATAGGTGCTTCTAACTCAGCGAGCTTTTCTTGCGCTTCGATGAGTTTTTTAGGCCATTCAGAGGCGGTTATTTCGCTCTCACCTTTGCCTTGCTCCTTTAAAAGCTGGAGGTTTTTCTCGGCTTTTTTGACGCCAGCTTTGGCAATGGCAAGATCGATTTTGCGTTTTTTGGCCGCGTCAGCCGCATCGGTATTCACCGGTGTTGCGGTGTTTTCTGCCTTGGGCACGTTTGTTTGCGGATTGGCTAAGGCTTTTTCCAGCTCGTCTGCTCGTTGCTGTGCTTCTTGCAATTGCTGACGAATCGCCTCGATTTCCGGTGCGTTGATTTCTTCCGCTTTCTTCAGGGCTTTTTCGACCTTCTTCACCGCGGCTTTGGCAATGGCGGCGTCGATTTTGAGCTTTTTCAGTTCATCACTGATCGCCGCTTTCGGTTCTACCGTTGTCGTATTTGCACTTGGTTGAGCGCTTTCGCCTAGTTTACTTACCGTGTCCTGAGCGGTTTTAAGATCGGCTTCAAAGCTGGCGATCTTGTCTTTTAATTCCTGATCATCCGCTGTATCGGCAAGTTGCTTTTGAAGTTTTTTCAGTTTCACGCCGATCAAGGCGACATCCACTTTGGCTTTTTTCAGCTCGTCGTTAACTGGCGCTGGGCTTGCTTTGGCCGTGCTTGTTGGCTGGGCAGTAGGCGCTGCGCTAGCAGCTTGAGTAAGCTGTTCTTCAAGGGAAGCGATGGCTTTTTCTTGATTGGTCACCTGAAGTTGTAGGTTGTTGATTTCTTCTACGTGTTCGTTTTCTTGTGCTTCAAGCAGCTGCTTTTGTAGCTTTTTCAGTTTGGATTTGCCAATGGCGATATCTACTTTGAGCTTTTTCGATTCGTCATTGATTGCTGGCGCGGCGGCAGTCGGGGCGGCTTTTGCTGGCGCGGCTTTTTTCGTGTCCGTGGTTTTGCTTGGCGTGGCTTTTTGACGAGCAAGGCGCTTCGCTTCTTTTTCAGCCGCTTCGGCGTCTTGGCGTGCTTTACGAGCCTCAAAGCGTTGCTTAGCCAAGTCCGATTTCACGGTGGCTTCACGGGCTTCACGGATGCTGCTCTTGCTGTGGCGATAATATTGCACCAAAGGAATGCTGCTTGGGCAAACATAAGAGCAAGCACCACATTCGATGCAATCGAATAGGTTATGATGTTCGGCTTTTTCAAACTCTTGGCTTTTACTGAACCAAAGCAATTGCTGAGGTAATAAGCTTGCTGGGCAAGCTTGTTCGCACATGCCGCAACGGATACAGGCTTGCTCTGGCGCGGGTGGCGGAAGCTCTTTTTTGCTGGCTGCCAGTATACAGTTGCTGGTTTTGACAATCGGCACGTCAGGCGAGTTTAAGGTGTAGCCCATCATGGGGCCGCCCATAATCAAACGACTGAGTTTTTTCGGCTCAGAGTCAGCGTAAGCCAATAAGTGTGCCACCGGCGTACCCAGTAAAACTTCGACGTTTTGCGGATTTTTTAACGCGTCCCCCGTCAAGGTGGTGAAGCGAGAAATCAGCGGTTTGCCGAGCGTAATCGCATCATGAACCGCGACACAGGTGCCGACGTTTTGACACAATATGCCGATGTCTGCTGGGTATTGTCCGCTTGGCACTTCTTTGCCCGTTAATAATTGGATTAACTGTTTTTCACCGCCAGAAGGGTACTTTGTCGGTACCACTGCGATTTGAATCTGACTTTTGCGCTTGCTCAGCAGTGCTTTTAAAGCGGCGATGGCAGTGGGTTTATTGTCTTCGATGCCAATAATAACGTTATCGGCTTCCACAAGGTGCTGCAGTATTTCGATGCCTAATACTAGTTCTAAGGTCTTTTCACGGATCAACATGTCATCGGCGGTGATGTAAGGCTCACATTCTGCCGCGTTGATAATGAAATGTGTGAGCGGGTTCTTGTGCGCGCCTTGTAATTTCACTTGAGTTGGAAAGCCCGCGCCGCCCATGCCGATGATGCCCATTTCAGACAAATACGCCAGTACGTCGGTTTTGCTGATCTCTTGCCAATGGCTCAATGGTTCTAATGTGGTCCAGCTGTCATCACCGTCTGGCGTGAGGATAATACAAAGGTCGCTTAAGCCAGATGGATGGGCAATCAGGCGTTCTTCAATGGCGGCAATGGTGCCAGACGTGGGCGCGTGTAAAAAGCTGCTCAAAAAACCATTGCTAATGGCGATAGTTTCGCCTTTTAGCACCTTGTCGCCGACCTTGACTAAAGGACGAGAGCTTTGACCAATGTGTTGGCCAAGCGGCAAAATAAGCTCGCTTGGTAGGCTGGGGCGTCCCAAAGGCAATTGCAGTGATTGGGCTTTGTTTTCTGGTGGATGAATGCCACCATGAAACGAAAAAGTGTTGGCTGTTTGCATGTTTGTTGTTGGCATGTTTACTGTTGGCATTAGTGTGCAACCTCCGCTTGGCGGTCGGTGGCAATAAGGTTTAATGAGGTGGCCGCAATACCCTGCGGTTTGTCCCAAGACCAGGTTTTCGCTGTCACGCCTACTTCTACCATATCAATACAATCTACAGGGCAAGGCTCGACACAAAGGTCGCAGCCTGTGCATTCATCGGCAATCACTGTGTGCATTTGCTTTGCTGCCCCTAAAATCGCGTCGACAGGACACGCTTGGATGCATTTGGTGCAACCGATGCATTCGTCTTCACGAATCACCGCGACACGTTTTGCGCTTTCTGTGCCGTGATCGCCATCCAATGGGACGGCTTCCACATCTAATAAGTCGGCTAAGGCTTGAATCGTCGCTTGGCCACCTGGAGGACAATGGTTAATAGCTTCGCCATTGGCAATGGCTTCGGCATAAGGGCGGCAACCGGGGTGACCACATTGGCCGCACTGGGTTTGCGGAAGCAGGGCGTCGATTTGGTCAACAATCGGGTCACCTTCTACATGGAAGCGCACCTTGGCGTAACCTAAAATGGCGCCGAATATAAGCGATAAAAGCACTAAGATTCCGATGGCGAGTAAAACGGTAAACATCATTGGTCTCCTAAATCTGCACAAGGGCGGTGAAGCCCATGAAAGCCAGAGCCATAAGACCCGCGGTGATCATACCAATGGCTGAACCTTTAAACACTGTTGGTACATCCGCAACGTTAATGCGTTCGCGCATGGCAGAGAATAGAATCAACACGAATGAGAAGCCAACAGCAGCACCAAAACCGTACAGAATGGATTCGACAAAGCCGTTTTGCTTGCTGATGTTTTGCAGCGCCACACCCAATACCGCGCAGTTGGTGGTGATTAAGGGTAAGAAAATCCCCAGTACTCGATAAAGCAGAGGGCTGGTTTTATGCACCACCATTTCAGTGAATTGCACCACTACCGCGATCACCAAAATGAAAGAAATGGTTTGCAGGTATTCAAGCCCAAATGGCTGGAGTATGTAGGTATAAGTGAGATAGCTGCAAAGGCTCGACAAGGTCAACACGAAGGTCGTGGCCATTGCCATACCAATAGAGGTTTCTAGTTTCCCAGACACGCCCATGAAAGGGCATAGACCCAAAAATTGTACCAATACAAAGTTATTAACCAGAATGGTACTGACCAGTATCAGGAGATATTCAGTCATCCTACGTCCAAAAGTGTTATAGGAAATCCTTCCTCGCGACATCGCGGGCAAAGATTTCGTAAGGTGAATATGGTGATTGTAGACACTTTTAGAGAAAAGCATCTGTGAGCGTAACTATACCAATCTGCTTATAACTAACAAGACTAAAGCTTTTGTATTTCTAGTCCGATTTAGTATATAGATAATAACTTATGCTTATATAAGTTCGCTTTATGATTATCAAACAATGCCAACACCCACCTTATTAAGAATCTTTCTTATTTACTAAGGTGGGCATTGGTTTTATGGCGTTTTTTCAGCGCTTTGAGCTCTGTGTTTTGAGTGATGGCTTACATCACTCGTTGGCCAGGTTTCGCACCAGCGTGGGGTTCTAATAGGTAAATTTCTTCACCACCAGGGCCTGCTGCTAATACCATGCCTTCTGACAAGCCAAACTTCATTTTGCGTGCGGCAAGGTTGGCCACCATCACAGTATGTTTGCCTTCTAAGTCTTCTGGCTTATAAGCAGACTTAATACCAGAGAACACGGTGCGCGTTTCGCCGCCGATATCCAAGGTCAGTTTGAGTAGCTTATTGGCTTTTTCAACATGCTCGGCTTTGACGATCAAGGCAATACGCAAATCCACCTTTGCGAAGTCATCAAAATTGATTTCCTCAGCGATAGGGTCTTTGCTTAGCTCGGTTTCCGTTGGAGTAGGTTGGGCGGCTTCTTTTGTCGCGGCTTCTGCCTCCGCTTCCACTTTGCCTTCTGCAATCATGGCGTCGATTTGTGTTTGTTCAATGCGCCCCATTAGCGGTTTGAAGGTATTCACTGTGCGACCGAAGAGCAATTCACTGCGATTGTCCCAGGTTAACTCTTTACCTAGGAAGGCTTCTGCATCCGCCACCATGTTTGGCATTACAGGTTTTAAGTAGGTTGCCAAAATACTGAACAAGTTCAACGCAACCGTACAAACGTCCTGCACTTTCGGCAAGGTCGCTTCGTCTTTTGCCAATACCCAAGGCGCTTGAACGGCAATGTATTCGTTTGCCACATCGGCCAAACGCATCACTTCACGAATGGCTTTACCGTATTCGCGGCTTTCAAAATGCTGAGCAATAACGTCACCCGCAGCAATGAAAGATTGAATCATTTCCGCTTCGCTCACGTCTTTGGCCAATTGGCCGTCGAACTTCTTGCCGATGAAGCTGGCGGTGCGGCTGGCAATGTTGACTACCTTGCCGACCACATCTGAGTTGACGCGCTGAAGGAAGTCTTGCAGGTTCAAATCGATGTCATCCACGCTGGCGTTCAATTTCGCGGCGAAGTAGTAGCGCAAATATTGTGGGTCCAAATGGTTCAAGTAAGTGCGGGCTTTAATAAACGTCCCGCGCGACTTAGACATTTTGGTGCCATTTACCGTGACGTAGCCATGGGCGTTAACGCCGGTTGGTGTGCGATAACCGGCGCAATCTAACATCGCAGGCCAAAACAAGGCGTGGAAGTTGATAATGTCTTTACCGATGAAGTGATACAGCTCGGCGTCAGAATCTTTTGCCCAGTAATCGTCAAACTCCAAACCTTCGGTACGATCACAAAGGTTTTTAAAGCTCGCCATGTAACCGATCGGCGCGTCTAGCCAAACGTAGAAATATTTGCCTGGCGCGTCTGGGATTTCAAAGCCGAAGTAAGGCGCATCACGGCTGATGTCCCATTCTTTTAAACCAGAATCCAACCATTCAGACAGCTTGTTCGCCACTTGGTCTTGTAAGGTGCCACTGCGTGTCCATTTCGCTAGGAAGTCTTGGAAATCTGGCAGTTTGAAGAAGTAATGCTCAGATTCTTTCTCAATTGGCGTTGCGCCCGAGTAAACCGAGCGCGGGTTGATCATTTCCATTGGCGTGTAGGTTGCAGAACAGACTTCGCAGTTGTCGCCGTATTGGTCTTCTGCTTTACACTTAGGGCAGGTTCCCTTAATGAAACGATCCGCTAGAAACATCTCTTTTTCAGGGTCATAAGCTTGCACAATGGAACGCACCGCAATTTTGCCATTGTCACGCAAGGCGGTGTAAATGCGGTTTGAAATCTCACGGTTTTCGTCAGAATGGGTAGAATAGTAGTTATCGTAACCGATCAAGAAGTCGTTAAAATCTGTCATGTGTTCTTGGCGGACGCCGTCAATCAACTCTTCAGACGTCATGCCTTGTTGATCGGCTTTGATCATGATCGCTGTGCCGTGGGCGTCATCCGCACACACTGCAGTACAAAGATGGCCGCGCATTTTTTGAAAACGCACCCAGATATCGGTTTGGATGTGTTCCAGCATGTGCCCCAAATGGATAGAACCATTGGCATAAGGAAGGGCGCTGGTGACTAAAATTTTGCGTTGCGGTTGTGCCATTTTTGATAAGCCTGCTGGATTAAAAAAGGTCGGGTATTCTATCAATAATTTGGTGCCGATGACGAATAAATAACGCGCCCAAAGCTGAGATAGCTTTAAAAAGGCGTCATTATAGGCCCCCGTCGTGCGTGTGCAAGGGCGAGTCTTCTCTCCTAGTCTTGCTTTTCCGCAATTTGCCCCCACACTTGGCACAAGCTTAAAACGTTAGATATTATTCGACATCACCGCCTTACTAGGAGCCCCCATGTTAACTGATGCCCAACCATCATTAGAGTTACAGGCAAAATTAGAAACCTTGATCGATGACAATAGCGGTCAACCTTATGGCGCCGTTTGGCAGGTGGTGGGCGATGATCATCGTGCCCACGTCACCTTGACCTTGGGCTATCCTGCGCAAACAGAACAAACCGCACTAGAAGCCAAGATAAAAGCCACCATGGCAGATGCACGTGAATTGGTGTTGGACATTGAGTGTCAAGTCAAAAGCCACGCCACACAAGGCAACATCGCTGGCTTAAAAGGTGTGAAAAATATCATCGCCGTAGCGTCAGGCAAAGGCGGCGTGGGCAAATCCACCACCACGGTTAACCTGGCGCTTGCGATGGCAAAAGAAGGCGCTCGCGTCGGTATTTTGGATGCGGATATCTATGGCCCAAGTCAAGGCATGTTGCTCGGTTTCGCCGACGGCACTCGTCCGCAAGTGCGTGAAGACAAATTCTTTGTGCCACCTACAGCGTTTGGTGTGCAAGTCATGTCTATGGCGTTTCTGACCACCAAAGACACGCCCGTGGCATGGCGTGGCCCCATGGTGACGGGCGCTTTGATGCAGATATTGACGCAAACCGATTGGAATAATCTCGACTACCTATTCATCGACATGCCACCGGGCACAGGCGACATTCAACTGACTCTGGCGCAAAAAGTGCCCGTTGCCGGTTCCGTGATTGTCACCACACCGCAAGACATCGCCTTGCTGGATGCGCGTCGCGGTATCGAAATGTTCAACAAGGTCAAAATCCCCGTGTTAGGTGTAGTGGAAAACATGTCGACGCATATTTGCTCCAACTGCGGTCACCACGAAGCCATTTTTGGTGACGAAGGCGGTGCCAGCCTTGCGAAGCAATACAATGTTAATGTATTGGGCAAACTGCCATTAAGCCTAGCGATTCGTGAGCAGAGCGACGCAGGTCGCCCCATTGTCGTCAATGCCCCAGAAAGTGAGACCGCTGGTATTTATCAGTCGATTGCACGCAAGCTTGGTGCTACCCTTGCATCCCAACAGAATGAACAAATAGCCATGCCAATCATTGGCATGAGCGACGACTGAGGAAAAGTAATGCGTTTGTGTGACCGAGATATTATAAAAGCCCTAGATGAAGGTTCTATTGTCATCGAGCCTCGCCCTGATAACAGCGTCATCAGCGGAGTGTCTGTGGACTTACGATTGGGCAACTCGTTTCGAGTTTTTCAAGGTCACCCAGCGCCTTACCTCGACCTAAGCAGCTCAAAAGCTGACTTGAGTAAAGTCATTGAATCCGTGATGAGTGAAGAAATCCTCGTCGAAGACGGCAAACCTTTCTTTATTCATCCGGGCGAACTCGTACTGGGCGTCACCAAAGAATCCGTCACCTTGCCAGACAACCTAGTCGGCTGGCTCGATGGGCGTTCTTCCTTGGCTCGCCTTGGTTTAATGGTTCACGTCACCGCACACCGCATCGACCCAGGTTGGAGCGGCGGCATCGTATTAGAATTCCTCAACGGCGGCAAACTGCCCATCGCCCTAAGCCCCGGCATGACCATCGGCGCCATCAACTTCGAAACCATGTCAGGTTCCGCTGATCGCCCTTACAACAAACGCGCCAACGCCAAATACAAAGACCAAACCTCCGCAGTGGGCAGCCGAATCTCCGGCGAGAACTAGTTTTCAGTGTCTTCCCCTTTTTCAAGAGGAAGACGGCTGTTCTTTGTTCCCTCCCCTTATGTCTTCCAAGGGGAGGGTTAGGGTGGGGTTAATCTTTGGGCTTCAAGTGTATTTGTTTCTTCTCAATTGCTTTTAGCTGCAGGTTTTTTCCGCTTTTTAATTCAGGAAAAAGCTGAGCGGGTAACTTTTTGCAAGCGCCCAAAAACCTCAGTTTAAAGGAAAGCAAAAATTCGCTTTAAGATCTTTAATGCCTAGTTTTCTTTATAGGCTCATGATTGCCACCTACGCTCTAGGGCAGTAAGGCATAGATTGTTTATTTAGTCAGAGATAGATCGTCAAACAATGACCCTGAAACTCCATAAAGTCGCGCAACTTCGTCGCGTCGAACGGACTTCTTCGTAGCTAATCGTTGATGCTCTGTTGCAGTGCACTGAATTCATCGTAGCTAATCTTAGGGAATCATTAGCGCAGCGTAATGTGCAGCTGAAAGCGAAGCTTTCATTTTCTAAAGTAGGTCGCGGCTTTAGCCCGACGCGGAATTTAGGTTCCATTCAAACGCTTTGTATTCCCAACCTTTTTTCCGCTCTGCTGAGCGGGTAATTTTTGTCCAGAGCCACAAAAACTTCAGTTTAAAGGAAAGCAAAAATTCGCTTTAAGATCTTTAATGCCTGATTTTCTTCATAGATGCATTATTACCGCCTACGCTCTAGGGCAGTAAGGCATAGATTGTTTTTGATGATTTTAGGAAAGGTATTTTTAACTGACCCTGAAACTCCATAAAGTCGCGCAAGGCGAAAGCCCGAGAAAGATACCTTTTGATAACTTCTGATTTTTATCTATAAAAAATCTCTTTTGGTCATTGCCTAACTAGTTTTAGTTGGCTATTTTATCGCCCCTTAAAAAGGGATTAAAGTACAAGGCGGTATAATGAAGCGTTTTTTAGTTATTTCGATGTTAGTTTCAGCATCAGCATCAGCATCAGATTTTTTTGGTTTTTTTACCACTGACTTGTATCCTGTAGATGGATGTAAAGTTATAAAAGCCGATTCAATGTATTCAATGAGTCAAGCTGGCACTTATAACCAGTATAGTGATGGACGGCATTCATATCTAAATGAGATCGATGAAAGGCCACTTAAATCTGATATGCTCAAAAGAGCAGTTGGAAATGGTTTTAATGCAATTTTGGGTTATCAGTTTAATGTTTACGGCGGCTTTTCTGGAAATCAAGGACAGCTTGTCAATGGGTCTTTGGGTGTTGGTGTTTATACTGCCACAGCACGTGGAGTTCCAGTAAACATTATTTGTAAATAATGAGAATGAGACGTTTGGGCGATAGCCCGACAAGAAAACAACCCCATCCTAACCTTCCCCTTGGAAGACAAAAGGGGAAGGAACTAAGCCCACGCCCAGCAGGGCGGAATAAAGGTCGAGAATCCAAAGGGTTTGAATGGAACCTAAATTCCGCGTCGGGCTAAAGCCGCGACCTACCTTAGAAAATGAAAGCTTCGCTTTCAGCGGGCCTACAAGATCGACAGAAGTCGTTCTTGAGGGGAGGGGGCTAAGCCCCGTTGAGCAGAGAGGTGAAGGCGCTCTGGATTGACACAGAGCGCGTTGTTACGGAAGGTGGGTTTTGTTTGGTGTCGTGTTTGATACGACGTTAGGCGATTTGGGCGTTTTTCACTTCGTGTTCGATGTTTTGGCGTAGGTCGGTTGGTAGGTGTAGGGCGTCGCCTAGACGGTCGAGGTAGCGTCGTTCTTCTTCGGTGTCGATATCGATGGCAAGCATGGAGACGAGGTAGATTTCGGTAGCTTGTTCTTCGCTTTCGGACAGGCGTGCGATGGTAATCGGGTCGCTGGTGGCGCGCAGTTGTTCTATTAAGAACTGCTGTTCTTCGGCGCTGATACCAAGGTCGCTGATTTGCTGTTCGATTCGAGCCCGTTCGCTTGTGTCGATGTGGCCGTCGGCTTTGGCAGCGCTGATCATTGCCCGTATTAGAATCAGGTGTATATTTTTGGCCTGTTTGCTGGGTTGCTCTTCGGCGAGGTCGAAGATGCTACCGGCGGGCACGGTCGGTAGGGCGTTTGATGGGGCGGATTGGAAGCTTTGGTTAGGCGCGCTGTTGGTCGTTTGTGACGTGGGTGCGTTTTGGCTTTCTTTGTGATCGCGCCACGCTTTGTACGCCATTCCGCCTATGGCTGCCATGCCGCCATATTTGATGGCTTGACCGCCCATTTTGCGGGCTTTTTTGTTGGTCAATAACATGGCCGCTAATCCGCCAGCCGCAGCGCCACCCATTAACCCACCTGGCATAGAGCCCGATTTTGCTTTGGTGACGGCTTTGTCAATGCCCGAGCCTGCGCTTCCCATAATACTGCCTAAGAGTGAGTTAATATTCACAATCTAGAACCTCTTGTTAATTTATCTGTTAATGATTCAGACCTAATAAATGCGGGAGAGTTCACTTGTGTTCAATCTTTGTCCTTTAATGATTACTTGACCATTACAGTAAGTGCGCTCTGAGGTTTTCGATGGTTGAGTATGTATTGCTTGCTTGAGATGAGGAGCTAAGAAGCGTGTTAATATGGTTTGATTTTTTAAGCAGAAGACGCCTTTTTTATGCCAACAGAATACCTTGTGTTGTTGAGTTTCTATGGCTTGTTAAGCCTAGTCATTTTTTGCTTTTATGGCGTTGATAAGTTTGCTGCAATACGGGGGAAGCAAAGAATTCGGGAGTCGACTTTGCATATTTTGTCGTTAGTAGGGGGTTGGCCCGGTGCAATGTTGGGACAAGCTGTGTTTCGTCATAAGACGAAGAAGTTGCGTTTTTTGGTGGTGTTTTGGCTGACCATTATGGTGAATCTTGTTTGCTTGGCTGGTGTCGTTTTTTTAACTTATTGATGAGCGTTTTCTGTGTTGTTATGACACCCACTTCCCTGTCGATGTCATTCCATTCAACTCCGTTTTTCCTGTTTTAGCTGCTTTCCCTGTTTTAGTAGGAGAAGCGGTATCCTGTCACATTGGCTCAAACACTGAGCCTAAGCTCGGTACAAACAGTTTATTGTACATGCGGCTGGCGTAGTCGTCGGTCATGGAGGCCATGTAGTCGCAGATGATGCGCAGTCCGTTTTCTCCTCGTTCTTGGCTTCTTTGCCATTCGTTGGCGATTTCTCTGGGCAGCAGGCGGGCAGGGTCGGCGGAGTAGGCTTCGAACATTTCCAATAGCATTTGTTGGCCTTTGTAGACGAGCATTTGCACTTCTGGGCGCTGGATAATGTGTTGCATTTCAAATTGTTTTAAGAGGTTCAGTGCTTGGCGCAGGCCTTCTGGCAAGCCGACTTGAAAGCGCAGTAATGGGTGTTCAAATTGTGGTTTTTCGATCACTCGACAAGAGGTGATGAACCAGCTGACTAGGCTGCCGATGGCTTCTTTGCGGAGGTGGCTTTGACGGCTGAAAAGTTGGGTGCGAATGTCGTTTAGGTTTTCCGCTAAAAAAGGTGAAGCCAAGGCGGCGAGTTTGGGCTCTAGGTGTTCTAACCACATGTCTTTGGTCACCATGTTAAGAACAATGGCGTCTTCTAGGTCGTGAACACCGTAGGCGATGTCGTCGGCGAGGTCCATGATGCTGGTGTCGAAGCTGGCGTGTTTGGCTTTGGCGTGGCTGTCTGGGTTTGTTTGGTTTACTTCTTGTAATAGGGCTCTATCGGCTTGGCTAAAGGGTTCGATGATCCAGTTGAGCAAGTCCTGTTCTTCTTGATAGACGCATTTTGGTGGTGCCCAGTGGGACGCTTTGAATTGACGAAAGTTAGCGAGCTTTTCTGGGTATTGACCAACGACGCTGGCGTGTAAAACGGGGTATTTTAAAATGCCTAATAAAGTACGGCGTGTGACGTCCATGCCATAGGTGGGTGAGTAAGAGCCGCGTTTGCCTAATATTCTCAGCGACTGTGCGTTGCCTTCAAAGCCACCATGCGTTTGCATCATGTAGTTGAGGGCGACTTCGCCGCCATGGCCAAAGGGTGGGTGGCCGATGTCGTGACTTAGGCAAACGGTTTCAATTAAAGCGTCGTCGGCGAGCCAAGGCTGAAAGTTGGCGTTTGCAGGGTTGCTGTGTTTTAGCTGATGAACAATGCCATTGCCGATTTGGGCGACTTCTAAGGAGTGCGTTAAGCGTGTGCGGCTGTAGTCATTTTGTCGAATGGCGAGAATTTGTGTTTTGGATTGCAGGCGACGAAACGCGGCGCTGTGGATGATTCTGGCGCGATCCCGTTGGTAAGGAGTGCGATAGTCGTTGTCGCGGGATTCTTGATGGCCAGATTGTCTTTCGTGCCAAGGTAGCATCTCGTTGTGTGCGTTTGTCATGCTGTCATCCACTGATGTTAATAATTTTTAGTCTTTCATGAAAACACGATATAGGTCAATGTTCGTAAAAAACGCCTTGGGCATAATGCTTTTTATTATAAGGAATCTTTATGCTTAATACACAACACTTGGTGACATTTAAAGTCTTAGTTGAAACGGGGAGTTTTACCAAGACGGCAAAGCTGTTGGGGTTAACTCAGCCAGCAGTGAGTCAGCATATCCAAAAGTTAGAACGCTGTTTAGGTGAGCCACTGTTACTTCGACATGGACGAACCACGGATGTGACGCCAGCAGGGGAAATCTTGCTGCAACATATAAAAGAGCTTGAAATCTGTTACGAAGGCTTTATTGCGTCGTGGCAGAGTTATCTAACGGTGAAGTTGAGTGAAGCTTGCTGCGTAAATAACTAAAATCCAGCTTTGTTATTCCCGCGAAGGAGAGTGTCGCTAAACGACTTTCGTTGATCTTGTAGGTCGCGATTTATCCTGAAAAAAGTAGGCCGGCAAAAAATTCATCACGACAAATTACGCCTTGTCGGGCTAAAGCCACGACCTACAAAAACAATTGCAGGCTAAATAACGTCACACGCCTGATCACGGTCGTGCCTTCCTCATCAGGCCTACAAGACGTATCCAACCTTCGCGGGGATGACGTTCCTGTCATAAAGTCTATTACTGTTGTGCGGTGGGGATGAGGTTGCCAATGTGTAAGCCACATTCTTTGTGTTCAGATTCTTCCCACCACCAGCGGCCTTCCCGTTCGTGTTGATTCGGTAAAATAGGCCGAGTGCAAGGCTCGCAGCCGATGCTGGTAAATCCTTTTAAGTGCAATTCATTGTAAGGCACATCAAACATTTTGATGTAGTTCCAAACGTCTTCGGAAGACCAGTTTGCCAATGGGTTGAATTTAAACAAGGCTTTTTCGTCCGTGCTAAAGGCGCTGTCTTTTTCGGCAAAGGCGAGTACGTTGCGTGTGCCTGGACTTTGGTCTTTGCGTTGTCCGGTGATCCATGCGTCGACGGTGGCGAGTTTGCGCTTCAGTGGCTGCACTTTGCGAATGCCGCAGCATTCTTTGTGTCCATCTTCAAAAAAGCTAAACAAGCCTTTTTCGCGGGTGAAGGTTTCGAGGGCTTCGCGGTCAGGGGAAAGAATGTCTATGTTGATCTTGTAGTGTTTGCGGACTTGTTCGATAAAGCGGTAGGTCTCGGCATGAAGGCGACCGGTATCCAGAGAAAAGACCTGAATGTTTTTGTTCGCTTTGACGGCCATGTCAATGAGGACAACGTCTTCTGCACCGCTGAAAGAAATGGCGATGTTGTCGAATTCTTTCATCGCGTTGTGGATGGTTTTTTGCGCTTCGTCTTCTTTGTTGTTGGCAATAAAAGACGCTAAATCAAATGCTGACATAGGAGTATTTACCATGGTCTAAGTTACGTTAGCTGTACCATATCAATTTGTGCCGCCGAAAGAAAAGACGAAAGCACACTAACCTTATAATGCTTAACGTATGTGTCTGGCGAGTGTTTGATAGAGTCCATATAAAATGCCAGCAGTGACGCCCCAAATGCGGATTTCTTGGTATTCAATTTCAAAGTAGCCGCGTGATATGGTGTCGAGTTTTTTCTTTCTAAAGCGGTAGTTTTGCGGGGTGAGTAAATGGCGCAAAGGCACCCAGTGAACCGATTTGACTTCGTCTTCACACAGGCTCAATTCACTGCGTCGGGTCATTTCAGCGACGATGGGTTTGATGCAGAAACCAGAGATGGTGCAATACTCACCCAGTTCGCCTAATAAATCGAAACAGTCGGGCGATAGGCCCACTTCCTCTAATGTTTCACGCAGTGCGGTGTATTGAATGCTGGCGTCGTCTGGGTCGTGTTTGCCACCCGGAAAGGCGATTTGCCCCGGGTGATTGCGCATGTGTAATGCGCGTTGGGTTAACAGTACATACAGTTCGCCGTCTTCTGGCTCTCGCCAAATAGGGATGAGCACCGCCGCGGATCGGTAAGTCAAATCATAACCGCTGGGAAACATTTCCTCATCTGGGTTATGGATTTGTTGCGCATAGGGTTCTCTGTCTAATGCTGCGCGAATATCATCCAAGCTCAGGTCAATGGGAGGAGCATTCAAAAACTGCTCTATGTCAGACATGATACGGCCTATTTCAAAAAGTCTTGTTCTAGAGTATGGGTTAACTTGTCCACTTTGGTAAAGGTTTCTTGGTATTCTTCTTGGCACTTAGAGTCCGCGACTAATCCACCGCCCGCCCAGCAATGTAGCTTGCCATGGTCTGCAACCAGTGTGCGAATGGTGATGCTGGAGTCCATCTGGCCGTTTGCGCTGAAGTAAGCAACGGAGCCGCAATAGGCGGAACGTTGGTGCGGTTCTAATTCATCGATAATTTCCATGGCGCGAATCTTCGGCGCGCCTGTAATCGAGCCACCGGGGAAGCTTTGATGAAACACGTGAATTGCTTGATCGGCTTGATCAATTCGACCTTCTACCGTTGACACCAAATGGTGCACGTTAGCGTAACTTTCCAAGGCGAACAGTTTAGGCACCTTGATGCTGCCGGTTAAACAGGTGCGACCCATATCGTTGCGCAGTAAATCGACAATCATTAGGTTTTCCGCGCGATCTTTTTCCGACGCGAGCAACCATTCGGCGTTGGCTTTGTCTTCTTCGGGGTTTGCGCCACGGGCGACTGTGCCTTTGATCGGTTTGGATTCCACTCGGCCTTGGTCACACAAGAGGAATCGCTCAGGTGAGTGGCTCAACAAGCTTTGCCCAGACGAAAATTCCATATAAGCCGAAAAGGGCGTTGGGCAAACCTCTCTTAACCTCTGATACGCGGTGAAGGTGTCGCCTTGGTAAGCGGTTGAAAAACGCTGCGCCAAATTAACCTGATAACAATCACCAGACTGAATATAGTCTTGCACCGTGGCAAATTTTTGTGCGTATTCGGCTTCTGTCATGTTGGAAGAAAAGGGCGCTTGCAGTCGAAAAGGGCGCGCTTCGTTTAAGTCGTGTTTTACCAGTATATCATCACCGACGCTGGTGAAACGATGGATCAAGTCGGCAACCTCTTCTGAATCACACCATGGCGAGGTAATCAATTGGGTGGTTTTTTTCTGATGGCAGCTAATCACTGCCCAGCCATATAAGCCAATGCTGAGTGTTTCTAGCTGTATATCGTGCTCTACCGTGTCGGGTAATTGCTCAACAAAATGCCCGCTTTCATAGCCATAATAGCCCAATAAGCCGCCAATAAATGGCAAGTCTTTTGGGGCAGATTGTGCCCAAGGTTCTTGGCAAATCAGGCGCATTAATTCATTCAGCAGCGTCATTGGGTTATCGGTCGTACTCAGCTCATAAAGCGGTTTGCTGTACCAAGTAATAGGCTGGCTATTGGCGACAGGATGAATACGAGCAATAGGATTGGCGACCAAAATATCGGCGTTGGTATCAGGGAAATGCTCGTGATTACTGTCGAGTAAAGCGGGATAAGATAAGTCTCGTACAGCAGAAAAGAAAGACAGTAACGACGCCTGATAAGGGAGATTTACCTGTTTGATTTCTGACATTTATTTTAATACCTAGTAATATGACACCTTCACGAAAGGTCTCAATGTATTCGTTTTGCTTATCACAGCATTGTATTCTTTTAATAAGGCTCCTCACAGGTTAATTACAAGTGTCTGACATTTTTTTTCTTTCTTTACCCAATGCGCGTATTGCCTATCGTCTTTACGAAAATCCACAGGCCAAGAGCGACCGAGTGTGTCTGTTGTTACACGGCGCAGGCGTCGCCGGAGAGATTACCTATGGGCCGATGTTGCCGTATTTTACCCAGTGGCGCTGGATGCTGGTGCCGGATCTAAAAGGCATGGGCGATTCTTTTCATTGTTACAGTGAAAAGGGCGAGTTTCATCATCGTGAGGAAGGCGCGGTGTCGATTGATGAATTGACCGACGAAGTCGACGCTCTATTGGCTCATGTGAAATGGGACGATTTTGACTTGGTGGCGTATTCTCTTGGTGGTTTGGTGGCGCTAAAGCTGAATTATCAGCGTCGTTTGCAAGGCAAAAAGCCAGTAAAAATGGCCCTGCTGGAACCTGCGTCTTTGGATCGTGAAGATTTATCGACCTTGATGGATGTGCGACAAAAATATCGTCATGCGTCGAAACTGATTCGGGATACCGGTGATGTGGAGCTTGGCGTGGCGAGTTTTATGGATGGCGTGTCGCCGAATCGTCGTAAGCATCCAGTGGCGGAAGCCACGACACAATCTCGTCTTGCTCATCGACCATTTGGTTTTGCTTATGCGTTGGATGCGGTGACGGATCATGTGGCGCGAATGGCGAACGAGCCTCAGCTGCGTCAGTCATTGATCGAGGCGTCTGAGCAGGTATTTTTGTTTTCCGGTGAATTGAGTCATGACGCCTTACGCCAGCATTATGATTTGTTGAGCGAGCAAAATGCCGCCTGGCAGCACAAGGCGCTGAGTGGCTGTGATCACTCTTTGCCTTTTCAAAAACCCAGACAAATTGCAAATCATATTAACAAATGGTTCGAGACCGTTTAGTTTTAGTCGTCTTTGTGCTAAATGTTACTTTCATAAGATAACGTTATTTTTGTACTAAACGTTATCTTTGTACTAAAAAGCGCGGGCAGGATGCCCGTTCGCTGAACAAGCAAAACAAGGAGGTTTTCAATGGGCCATCAGCATGGCTTTTCTTTATTAGAGCTTTTATGTGTGCTCGCCATCATCAGTATTTTGGCGTATGTCGGATCCACGCCGATTTTAAGCATGAGTCAAAAAAGCAAAGACAAAAGCACCCTCAACGACAGCATCTTGCATTTAGCCAACGCCTTAACTCAGGCTCGCCAATTGGCGGTGCTAAGTGGTCAAGCGAGTTTTTTATGTGGCGGTGTGGCGTGCGATGGGCATTGGTCTTCCGGTTTTAAACTCTATCAAATCGAACCTGTAAGCGGTGTGGAAAAAACCTATCGACAGATTGTATTTGATGCCTCGTTGCAAGTGTCTTGGCGAGGCTTTCCCGTTAAAAAGCAGCAAATAGAGTTTCAATCTAATGGCTTGTCTGGTTATCAAAATGGCACCTTTGTTTTTTGTTTGGGCGTTTGGCAAGCCGACTTGGTGTTGAATCAAAGCGGTCGTTTCTACCTGACGGGCCCGGAAGGTCAAAAGGAGGGACAATGCCAGTGAATAAAAGCAACGCAAACAGCACAAATAAGACACAGCCTAAGCAGCAGAAAGGCTGGATAGCGATTGAAGTTATGTTGTGCTTGCTGCTGTTTGCTGTGGTACTGCACCTTGCCCAACGTCAGACCCATGCCCAGTGGCATTCTGTTCAACAGCTTGAAAGGCAGAAAAAGCAGCAGGAAAACACCCAAAAACAACAAGCCATGCAGCAACTTATTGGCAATGTGGCTTGGCTAGAGGAAGACGAGTCAGTAAAGCGTGCTTACCCCCGCTGCCAGCAATGCACAGGGGATGAGTTTAAAAATTGGTTTTATGCAATACAACACAATACCGCGCCCCTGCAACAGGGGGCGCCATGAACAGACGAGTTCATTTGCACGGCGGTTTGTTGGTCGAGCTTTTGCTCGTTTGTGCCTTGATCGCGATGTTTTTGCCTTTCCTAGTGACTGCGCTTTCTCGTCTGCAAGAGCGTCATTTATTGGCCGAAACCTACCAGCAACAGCAGGCGCTTAATGCCGCCATAGAGGCGCATTTTCAGGCCCAGTGGTCACGTTTGGTGCCCGCTAATTGCCGACCGAATGATGCCTTGTTTTTAACCATACAATCTGGCGCGTCGCCACCTGATCGATTAGCGTCTCGGTCTGTCGCCGCGGATTCGGATTGGTTGCAGGGGCGTGATTATGGCTTATGTCGGCGTGCTATTGAGGTGTCAGAAAACCCCTTTGAAAGTACACTAGCATGCCACTGGAAAGCCGGTGATCGGGTGACGTTTTCATCTTGTGAGTCTTATTATCAGGGCGAGGTACTGAGTGTTTCGACACATAAAAGTGTGATCCAACTGGCTGGCGACGGGACTGCGGATGGCGCCATTGGACAATCTGGCATGCTGGAAAGCCAAGATGGATTCTATTGGTATGTCTCCAAGGGAAAAGATGGACTGAATGCTTTTTGGCGAACACCAGAAGAAAGTGGTAATTCATTGGAGCTATGGAATGGCATCGAACGCTTGTCGGTTTTTCCCTTATTGGACAATAACCAAGATGGGCTGGTGGATACTTTAGACACGCGTTATGGCGATATTAGACTGACTCATTTACGTGGATTATGGGTCGAGTATCAATATCGACTCAGTGATTGTTTGGCGATAGATGATCAATGGCAGACTCAAGAATACACCTCTATGCGTGGTGATTCGTGGCAATATGCTTCGCCTTGTCAGGGTGTGGGTAATCAAATTATCGTATTGAAGGGGAGGTAATCGGTATGATTTATAACAAACACAACATCCAGCGCGGTTGGGTATCGTTGCCGATCATCGCCCTTTTATTGGCCATATCTGCCTTGTCTTCCCAGTACCAGCAGCGATTGCAAGCAGGGTATAAATGGCGCGGTCAATTGCATGACGTCGAAGAAGGGCAACAAATATGGGGGGATTTTTATCAAGCGTGGGTGGTGGCTGCCGATTTTTCTAGCGCGAAGGCGAGTGCCTGCGTGGGGTTTTGTGATTTACAACAATCGGCCTTAGAGCGTATTTGGCAAAGTAATGACCAATGGGTGTATTACCGTTGGGAACGTTATGTCTCCGTGCCTGACGAATCGGAAAACACACATTTATCCTATCGACTTTGTGCCACACAAAACCAGCAACAATACCGTTGCTGGTGGTGGCAAGAAAGTCGCTTGCTTGCCAGCGGCTGGGTCAGTGCTTCTGGTTGAAGATTTTTAAATGTTCCGCGCTGCAAAATGGACGGGCTTCTTGGTCATGAATCGCATGGGAGCGCGGCGTGAAGGTTTTGCATTCTGCACAGCGAACCATGCTTTCTTGTGCTTCCTCTTTTTTGCCAGACGCCTTCTTTTTCACTTCTTCTGGCGACTGACTGCGTTTAAAAGCGACAAATTGGCGATACAACCACCAACCAATAAAGAAAATAGCAACAAAAACGATCAAACGTACGATCATACACTTTACCTAGCTTGGGTAATTCCAGACAATAACGGGCATATTCTAACAGAGTTCACGAGATAGCAACTGTATGACATTACGAATTGCAATGGCCCAGCTGGATATGCTGGTCGGCGACATCACAAAAAACACCCAATCCGTGATTGATGCGGCATGTAAAGCCCGTGATGAAGAACACGCGGACGTGGTGGTGTTTCCTGAATTAACCTTAACTGGCTATCCGCCAGAAGATCTACTGTTACGTTCTAGCTTAGATACCCGTATTGAATCTGCACTGGCTAAGTTACTGGCCGAGATCCGCGATATCCATGTAGTGGTCGGCTATCCACGACGTATTGATGGCGAACTGTTTAACTGTGCTGGGGTGATTTACCAAGGACAGCTGTTGGTGGAATACGCCAAGCAGGAGCTGCCAAACTTCCTTGTGTTTGACGACAAGCGTTACTTCAGTGAAGGCTGCGAAGCGGGTCTGGTTGATATCAAAGGTGTTAAAGTTGGCTTAAGCATCTGTGAAGACATTTGGCATCCAGAGCCTATCGCACAAGCCAAAGCGGCTGGAGCAGAACTGATTCTTAACCTAAACGCCTCGCCTTACCACATCGAAAAAATGGGCGAGCGCGAAGCACTGCTTCACCAGCGTGCCATTGAAGTCACTCTGCCTATTGTCTATGTTAACTACATGGGCGCACAGGATGAATTGGTGTACGAAGGTGGCTCTTTTGTGGTCAACGCCAAAGGCGAGAAAATCATGCAAGCGCCTTGGTTTGAAGCGGGTTTGTACAGCATCGATATGATCGTTGACGACAGCCAACCCAACAAGGTGGAACCGGTGGCGGGAGTCATTGCGCCAGCGCTAGGAGTGGAAGCCAGCGTCTATCAAGCCATGGTGCTTGGATTGCGAGATTACATCACCAAAAATCGTTTCAAAGGCATTGTGCTGGGCTTGAGCGGCGGTATTGACTCCGCCTTATCTTTGGCGGTCGCGGTAGATGCCATCGGCGCAGATCGCGTTCAAGCGGTGATGATGCCTTATACTTACACGTCTTCCATCAGCTTGCACGACGCCGAAGAAGAAGCCAACTTGCTGGGCGTGAAATACAGCGTCTTACCCATTGAAGCCATGGTATCCGCCTTTACCGACGTGCTGGCACCAGAATTTGAAGGCTACAGCAAAGACACCACAGAAGAAAACCTACAAGCCCGTACCCGTGGTGTGACCTTAATGGCGATTTCCAACAAGAAAGGCTATATGGTTCTAACCACAGGCAATAAGAGTGAAATGGCTGTTGGTTATGCGACGCTTTATGGCGATATGGTCGGCGGTTACTCCGTCCTAAAAGACGTCTTCAAAACCTTAGTCTTCAAGCTTTGTCGCTACCGCAATACTTTAGGCTACGTCATTCCAGAACGCGTCATCACACGTCCACCTTCTGCAGAACTGGCACCCGACCAAAAAGACGAAGATTCTTTACCAAGTTACGACATACTCGATGACATCTTACGCATGTACATCGAAGAAGACCAAAGCGCCGAAGCCATACTTGCGACCCAGAAATTCGACCGAGAAACCGTCTACCGCGTACTTCGCCTTGTCGACATCAACGAATACAAACGCCGCCAATCCCCAACCGGCGTGCGCATCACCGCCCGTGGTTTTGGACGAGATCGTCGCTACCCGATTACCAATGGCTGGCACATCGGCGAATAGCGCTTTCAAAAAAGCGCTCAAAACTCGTTTACTCCCGCCCTGCTGAGCAGGGCTTAGTTCCTTCCCCTTTCTTCAAGGGGAGGGTTAGGATGGGGTTGTTCTTTGTTCCCTCCCCTTATGTCTTCCAAGGGGAGGGTTAGGGTGGGGTTAATCTTTGGGCTTCAAGTGTATTTGTTTCTTCTCAATTGCTTTTAGCTGCAGGTTTTTTCCACTTTTTAATTCAGGAAGAAGCTGAGCGGGTAACTTTTTGCTAGCGCCCAAAAACTTCAGTTTAAAGGAAAGCAAAAATTCGCTTTAAGATCTTTAGTGCCTCGCTTTTTTCATAGGCGCATGGTTTTCGCCTACGCTCGTTATATCGTAAGGCATGGATTGTTTATTTGGTGGATGATAGATCGTCAAACAATGACTCTGAAACGCCATAAAGTCGCGCAACTTCGTCGCGTCGAACTAACTTCTTCGTAGCTATTCGTAGGGCCTGATGAGGGAGGCACGACCGTAATCAGGCGTTATCCATTTGTATTGTTTTTTTGTAGGTCGTGGCTTCAGCCCGACGCGGAATTCATGTTCCATTCAAACGTTTTTATCCCCGATTTGCTTACCGCTATCATGCTTATAACAGCAAGTCTGCTCACTATGTTGATGGGCCTGATCACACTTTTGATAATAAATTGATGAATCAGATGTAAGAGCCTGAAGCATAAGGCTTGCCAATTGAGTGAAGTCGACGTAAAAAGAGACATAGAGCAAAGTAAAGATAACGTATTAAAACTGTCAGCAACTAGAAAACGACCGTAATACGCACAAAACCACACCGCAAACCAACAGGGAAGTCAGATGATAAAAAAAGCAAATTCCCTATATAAAATGCGGCCGTTCAACAGAGAGTTATAGCCGTGGCTACGCCACTGTATAAGCCTTAATTGTTGAGTGTTATGTTTGAACAATTTTTTGTAGTTTAGGAGTTAGTGTGGTCATTTTTTTATTTTGGATTTTCTTCTCTGTATTAGTGGCTGTTTGGGCTAAAAAATGGAATCAGTATACTGGTTGGTTTTTTTTCGGCTCATTAATATTATCGCCTTTAATTGCCGCAATTATTTTGCTTATTAGTGGGAACGGGAATCCGAAGTGTCCTCGCTGTAAAGGAAGGGTAGAAGAGGGCGCTCGTGTGTGTATGCATTGTAACCAAAAGTTTAAGGCAACCACATAAAAGGAGCTTAAAACTTATGTAAGCCATCAAGACCCACGCAAAAATCTTTAGAAGCCAGTCATATCAAGGGGTTTAGTTTCGATTTGATGGATTACGATTGCACTGTAAATTGCTAACAAGGCCATGCACGGCGACGGCTTTTTCGTTGCGGCTGCACCTCCACTACAAAGCTGCACGTGTTGGCGGCGTTATAAGGCGTCATGAAACTATGAACGAACAAAATGAAATCCTTTGGCGCCAGTACCAGCAACATATAGATACCTATAAGTTCTATTTGGATACTGTCGTTAAGTTGATGAGCCTCTACTTTGCCGTTAGTGGTGCCATTATTTCTTACTACGCATCAAATAGCGAAACCACAAACGCTTTACTTGCTCTTTTTCTTCCTCTCGTAATGGGATTTGCCCTTGTTGTGGTTGAATTAGCCGGACACTTCAATAAAGGATAATATCCAATTATTGAGGTGTAAAATGACTAAACGTACTAACAAACAATATCCAAACGATTTTAAGCAAGAAGCGGTGGCGCTGGTGATTGAGCAAGGTTACTCCGTTGTTGAGGCTGCCGCTTCACTGAATATCACTGACAAGCTACTTTATAACTGGGTAGCGAAGTTTAAACAACAAGATGAAGATTCAGAGTTGTCGAAGGATGAGCGGGCTGAACTCGTTCAGCTCAGAAAAGACAATAAGCGCTTGCTGATGGAGCGCGAAATATTAAAAAAGGCTTCAGCGTTTTTCGCAAAAGAAATGAAATAAAATATTCATTTCTCAAAAGTTTAGGTAAGCAGTACCCAGTTGCCATATCGTGTAAAGTGATGCGCGTTAGCAAATCTGCATACTATGCTTGGCGAAAACGTCCCGCGATAATTATCAGTGCACAAACACTGAATTTACATCGTAGGGCGAAGGCGCTTTTTGAAGATAGTCGAGGCAGTCTGGGTAGCCGAGAGCTTGCGAAAAAGCTTCGCAAAGAAGACTTTGATGTTAGCCGGCATCGTGTCATTGGCTTGATGAAACGATTGGGGTTAGTCGTTAAGCAGCGTATCGCTTACAAAGTCACCACAAAGCGCAAAGACAGTGATGCTGTAGCGGATAATTTATTGAACATGAATTTTAACCCGTTAGGCCCAAACCAGGTGTGGGCTGGGGATGTGTCATATTTAAAAACAGGCGAAGGCTGGCTATACCTTGCTATTGTAATGGATTTATTTGGTCGTCGCATAGTGGGTTGGCACACGTCAAAACGTATGACGACAGACTTAATTGAGCATGCATTTTTAAAAGCACATCGCTTACGACAGCCGCCAAAGGGCTTAGTGTTTCATAGCGACAGAGGCTCGCAATACACGAGTAAACACTTTAGAAGCCTATTAAAACGGCTTGATTGCCGCTCTAGCATGGGTGACGTCGGTGCGTGTTGGGATAATGCCGTGGTTGAAAGGTTCTTCGGCAGTTTAAAACATGATTGGTTGTTCAAGGTAGCACAACCAACAAGAGAGCATATGAAGCAAGATGTTGCGGCGTATGTGAAATATTACAATCTGGAGCGATTACATTCGTCGAATGGCGACCAATCACCCATTGAGTATGAAAACTCCTTTAGGAAAGTGTCCGGTTGGACTTGACCAGAACACCTCTTCATTTTTTTCACAACAGGGGCCGTTCTATCTCTGGTTACGCGAAATAATGTTTTTGAACTCCGTGACGCATTAGGTCTTCGCGTAGCTCCAGAAACCGGCGTACTTACAATGCTATTAGCAATTTTTGCTTTTGTTTTGCTGGTTTGCTCTTGCGCACTTAGTTACGCAATTTGGTGTGGCAATGCTTTATGACAAGTTGCTCAACCACTGTTCCGGCCCAAAAACGGCTGCCACTCATAGCAGTGGCTGTTTGGGGTGTTAGGGTTCTTGACATCGGGTCTTGATGTACATACGATGTACATATGATTAAATTTGAATGGAATCAAACCAAGGCGGCTTCAAACCTTAAGAAGCACGGTGTCTCTTTCGAGGAGGCGCAGTCAGTATTCTATGACGAGTTTGCCATTCAATTTTTTGATGAAGACGGCTCAAAAGCTGAAGATCGCTTCCTTATGCTCGGAATGAGCAGTGAGGCTCGGCTTATCCTTGTGTGTCACTGCGAGCGTGACGGTGGAGGGACGATACGAATCATCTCCGCTCGGAAAGCCACTAGCAGCGAACGCAAGCATTACACGGTGGACTAACATGAAAACTGAATATGACCTTTCCAAAATGAGCTCCCGTAAGAATCCTTATGCCTCTAAGCTCAAGAAGCCCGTCACTATGCGCTTGAGCGAAGATGTCATCTCTTATTTTAAAGACATGGCAGAAGAGGTCGGTGTTCCTTATCAGAGTCTTATTAATCTTTATTTAAGAGATTGCGTGGCTCAACATCGTAAGTTGAGCATTGATTGGCCATCCCAGCCCTAACAATCGGCTGCACCGGATAAATTTCCGCTGTCATCTTTTGTGCAAAAATACGCAAAAAACCTACCGAATATTCAGGCTAAGTAGGCAGATCGGTTGATCGGTTGATCGGTTGATCGAAATCGATAGTGGGATGCCTCTGGAGAAGTTCCATAGAATGTTTCCTGAGGCTTATGTTGGAGGGCAAAATCGTCAAACAACCGCCTACGAGATCGTAGATATTCAAAAGTATGTAACTCAAGAGGACACAAATTACGCCTTGTCGGGCTAAAGCCACGACCTACAAAAAACAATATCAATCAATCAATTGCAGGCTAAATAACGTCACATGCCTGATCACGGTCGTGCCTTCCTCATCAGGCCTACAAAAACAATATCAATCAATTGCAGGCTAAATAACGTCACACGCCTGATCATGGTCGTGCCTCTCTCATCAGGCCTACAAGACGTATCCAACCTTCGCTGACTACCTTTGGCGAAACTTGAATGTAATAACCCTTTAATACCTTTTCTTTGTCTCTAGCTGTTACAACATAGGACGTTTTAAACACAGTAGGAGAAGGTGTCATGTCGAATAAAAAAATCTTAATGATCACGGGTGATTTCACGGAAGATTATGAAACTATGGTGCCGTTTCAGGCGTTGATGAGTGTCGGTCATACGGTGCATGCGGTGTGTCCAGATAAGAAGTCTGGTGATTCGGTGGCGACGGCGATTCATGATTTTGAAGGCGATCAGACGTATACGGAGAAGCCGGGGCACCGTTTTTCGTTGAATGCGACGTTTGCGGATATCAAGGTGGAAGATTACGATGCGTTGGTGATTCCCGGTGGTCGAGCGCCTGAGTATCTGCGTTTGAATAAAGCTGTGGTGGCTATGGTGAAACACTTTTTTGCGGCTAATAAGCCGGTGGCGGCGGTGTGTCATGGTGCGCAGTTGCTGGCGGCGGCAGGGGTGTTGGAAGGTAGGAAGTGTTCGGCGTATCCGGCGTGTCAGCCAGAAGTGGAGCTTGCCAAAGGTGAGTTTATGGACATTCCGGTAGATCAGGCGGTGACGGACGGTAATTTGGTGACGGCACCAGCGTGGCCAGCGCATCCGGCTTGGTTGGCTCAGTTTTATGTGTTGTTAGCAAAGTGATTTGCTGATTTTTGATAAGGGCGAATTTTACCACTGCCATGAGGCAGTAAAAGTGAAATTCGCCTGACTTTTCATTTTGAAAATAGATTAAACTCTTCACATCGTGCCACGTTTATTCCGATCTTCATCGTTCGGTTCTTATAGTTGATAATAATAACTAGCCGTCTTATAAGGAACATAATATGTGTAAGCTCTTTGTGAATTCAGATCCAAGTCTCTGGCAAAATGTCACGCGTTCTTTGCGCATTGATGGCATGGTGACCAGTATTCGATTAGAAAGTTTTTTTTGGTTTACGCTGGAAGAAATCGCTCAACGGGATAAGCTCTCTTTGTCTCAAATGATCGCTAAGTTGAATCATGAAGCCTTGGATGCGGGTCATAATTTGGATAATTTCACGTCTTTTCTTCGGGTTTGCGCCATGCGTTATCTGCATTTGCAAACCATTGGCATGTTGCCCCATTCCCATGAGGTGAGCTTGGCGTCGCTAAACACCGATCGTATTCTTGAGCAGGAAAAGCACTATTTAGAGGCGCATCTGTAAGGCGGGATATTTTTACGCTTTTTGCTTTACTCGCCTAAAATACGATACGGGTTTCCTGTACAATCAAGCGCATTTGATAGACCCCTTTGATTGACAGGCAAGATGGCGCTTATGTTTAATGCTTCCTCCACTCGTTTAAATAAATACATCAGCGAAAGCGGTATTTGCTCTCGCAGAGACGCAGATCGTTTTATCGAACAAGGCAATGTGTTCATCAATGGCAAGCGCGCTTCGGTGGGTGATCAAGTGGTGGCCGGTGACACGGTTCGAGTCAATGGGCAGATTATCGAGCCGCAAGACGCGGATGATTTTGTGTTTATTGTGTTGAATAAACCGGTTGGTATTGTTAGTACTACGGAAAGTTCTGAGAAACATAATATTGTTGATTTTGTTAGTCATGGGGTGCGTATTTTCCCGATTGGTCGATTGGATAAAGACTCTCAAGGGTTGATCTTTTTGACCAATAATGGCGACTTGGTTAATAAGGTGTTGCGTGCGGGCAACAATCACGAAAAAGAGTATCTGGTGACGGTGAATAAGCCGATTACCGATGATTTTATGGCGGGGTTGGCGGGTGGTGTGCCTATCTTGGGCACCATGACGAAAAAGTGTCCGGTCACTAAGGTCGCGCCGAATGTGCTTAATATCACCTTGGTGCAAGGTTTGAATCGCCAGATTCGTCGTATGTGTGAGCATTTTGGCTATGAGGTGATGAAGCTGGAACGCACGCGGATTATGAACGTAAGTCTTAAAGGCATTCCGGTCGGTGAATGGCGAGATCTCACGCCAAAAGAGTTGGCGGTTTTGCTGAAAGCGGTTGACGATTCTTCTTCAGAAGCGAGCGCGCCAGCGAAAAAGTCTCGCCATGCCGCGCGAAAAAACACGCGCCCTAAAGTACCGGCAAAACCCACCAGTAGCACAAAAGGTAATACGAAATTTCCCAAGGAAGACGCCCGTAAACCGGCGGGCTCTAAGGGGAAAGACCGGCGTCCTTTTGCTGACGGTAAGAAGCCTGCGGGCAACGGTTCGGGAAGTGGTAAACGGCCGAGCGGAAACCCCAACGGATCACCAAAAAACAATGGTAAGCCCGCGGCAAAGGGGCAACGTCCTGCAAAAGGCCGAGGGCCGCAGAAGTCTTCGCGTCCATAGTGGTTAACGTGTTTTAGGTAGGTTTTTTTCATTAAAAAGCCCTAATCAAATTAGGGCTTAGATGGCTCGAATATCAGGCCATCATTAGGTTTTGATGGCGAGTTTTAGGAATTAATTACCTAATACATTGACTGAGGATTTTTTCGTTACCTTCGCGGCTTTCTTTTCTTTTGCGGTTAAAAGCGGTTTCTTTTTAGTGTCTTTTTTACTGTTTTGACCTTTACTCATGATATCCACCATTAGTCATAACGTATAAGCTTAGTTGATTTTTATCAGCCTAAGGGATGTTGCTACGAACGCACATAAAGACAGGAATAACGTGCTACGTAGCACACTGAGTATGGCCTTATTACAGAGCAAGTAAAGGGGGCTTTGAAGTAAAAAGAGTATATTTTGCTTATCCTGTTGGTTTGTCGCTTGTCGGGCAGTGTTTTTTATTTTGCTTATCTTATAATGAGCTGTTGTGCGTGCTGTGGCGTTTTTTAAACGCGCTATTATGCGCGCATTTTTATTGGCGTCTGTGCTGTGAGAGTCGTATATGCATCCAATTGCATTAAGTGTTGTGTTGTTAATTTGTAGTAATATTTTTATGACATTTGCTTGGTATGCTCATTTGAAAGAGCTGAACAATAAGCCTTGGATTATTGCGGCTTTGATCAGTTGGGGCATCGCTTTGTTTGAGTATCTGTTGCAGGTGCCGGCCAATCGAATTGGTTATACCGCGCTGAATGTTGGGCAGTTAAAGATTATGCAGGAGGTGATAACCCTGATGGTGTTTGTGCCGTTTTCGGTTTATTACTTAAAAGAGCCTTTAAAACTCGATTATCTTTGGGCTGGCTTATGCTTGGTGGGCGCGGTGTATTTTGCGTTTCGCAGTAAGTTTAGCCTTTAGGGTAAGCCTTGAGGGATGATTATGTACACAGATGAAGAGTTGGATTTAGCGATAAAGAAGGGTGTATTTTCATCCGCGTCGGTTGATGCGTTTCGTGACTTGGTTGCGGCCTCAAAAGGGTCTCTATCGGCGGATGAGGAGAACGTTCGTTTAGTGGGCGGTTTTAATGATATTTTCATTGTTATTGCGTGCGCTTTGCTGCTGTTTTCTGCGCTTTGGGTCATGCAATCTGTTCATGACAGTTTAGGGTATGGGGTGTTTGCGGCTTTGGCGTGGGGCTTGTCGGAAGTATTTGTACGCCGTCGCAAGATGGCGTTGCCAGCCATTGTGTTGTTGCTGGCATTTGTTGGGGGTGTGTTTGCCTTTGTTGGGTCTATATTTGGCAGCCAGTCAAGTATTGCGGTTATTTTGGCGACTTCCTTGTCGACTGTGGCGGCGTATGTTCATTGGCGGCGTTTTAATGTGCCTATTACGGTAGCGGTTGGAACGGGAGCGGCGCTGGCCATGCTTGGGGCGGTGATGCTGAGTATTTTCCCGCAGAGTGAGGCGCTATTGCTGACGACGTTTTTCGTCTGTGGTTGTTTGGCTTTTGCATTTGCTATGTATTGGGATGCTGGCGATACACGCCGCACGACACGAAAGTCCGATGTGGCGTTTTGGTTGCATTTGTTGTCTGCGCCTTTGATTATCCATCCTATTTTTTCCCGCCTTGGGGTGTTAGAAGGTTACGAAAGTTTGACTAATATGGCGATGATTGTGGTGTTGTATTTGCTGATGACCGTGGTGTCTTTGGCGATCGATCGTCGTGCTTTCATGGTGTCTTCTTTGATGTATGTGATTTATGCCTTGTCGAGCTTGCTGGAAAACTATGGCGGTATTGGTTACGGCTTTGCGGTGACGGGAGTGGTGATGGGCGCGTCTTTGTTGTTGCTATCGGCGTATTGGCAGGCCGTAAGGGCTTGGTTTGTAAAGAAGCTACCTGAGTTTGTTCGGGGCTATCTTCCTGCGATAAGAGAATAGTTAGCTATTGTGAAAGAGTTGTCTAATAAAGCATATCTTGGATAGCTTGATTCCTAGCGCAGTTGTCATGTTATGCTGTTTTCGTCTTATATAAGGCGCTCTTTTATAGTGGTTGGGTGTGCAGTTGAAATGAGTCGTTTTAGATTCCACGAGGCAATGACCGCGTGTGAAGTGTGTGATTTTTTGAATTGTATTCCACCACTTCAAAATGGTGAACGTTTTCGATGTCGGCATTGTGGGCATGTTTTAGTCAGTGTTTACGAGCAGGCGCCTGTCAGAATTCTGCTTACAGGTTTGTCTTGTCTGCTGATGCTGGCGTTGGCGATGAGTTTTCCATTTCTTGGTTTTTCGAGCAGCGGTATTGAGCGTAATATTACGTTATTCAACCTTGTGAGCGTGTTGCTAGAACAGCGCCATTTGCTACTTGGTGCCATTATTAGTTTGGCGCTGTTTGTTTTTCCGCTTGTGTATTTATTCTCCATCTTATTTCTCGTCTGGTCTTTTCAACATCGATATCCACTTAACATTGCACAACGATACTGTATTCGTTGGGTTCAAGTTATTCAGCCTTGGTTAATGGTTGATGTCTTTTTAGTGGGGATTTTGGTTGCCTTGGTTAAGATGATGAGTTTTGCTGATATCTCTTTAGAATTATCTTTTTGGGCGTTTTGTGGGTATATCCTGCTGCTGTTGAAAACGGTTGCGTTGGTGGATCGTCGTTGGCTTTGGTTTAACGTCGCAGGGCCTGCGTTGGCGCCATCGGTGGCTACAGGCACAGCGCAACAAGAAGGGCTAATCGGTTGCCATTTTTGTGGTGCAACCATGGCTGGAGATAGGCGACATTGTGATCGTTGTGGGCATGCTGTTTATTCTCGGCGACCCAATAGTGTTGGTACAACCACCGCGCTTCTGTTGGCGTCGGTTGTCATGTATGTACCAGCCAATGTGTTTCCTATTATGCACACTACGTTTTTAGGCAATACTGAACCTTCGACGATTATGGGCGGTGTTTTATTGCTTTGGTCTTTGGGTTCTTATCCTGTGGCTTTGGTTATTTTGTTCGCCAGTGTGGTGATTCCCATTATTAAAATTCTGTCGCTTGGCTGGTTGTGTTGGCAATGCCATTTTCCTAGTCGGCGATTGACGGCGCAAAAAATTAAATTGTATCAGCTGACCGAGTTTGTTGGTCGCTGGTCGATGATAGACGTTTTTGTGGTGGCTATTTTGACCAGCTTGGTACAGATGGGAAATGTTATTGCGATTTATCCGGGTGCTGCTGTGTTGTCATTTTCAGCGGTGGTTATTTTTACTATGTTGGCGGCCATGACGTTTGATCCTAGGTTATTGTGGGACAAAGATGAAGCGTTGTCTGTGGCGGCGTTTACAGGAGAAAGGCGTGGCGGATAGCACTAAGCAAGTAGAAGGGATGCGAAAGGTGCGGTTCAATTCAATTTGGCTGGTGCCTCTTATCGCTGTTTTGGTGGCTGGGTGGATGCTGTATCAAAATTGGTCAAGTCAGGGGCCGATGATTACGTTAGTTGCCGCCAATGCGGATGGTCTGGAGGTAGGTAAAACCAAGCTCAAATCGCGCAATGTAGATGTCGGGAGGGTGACGGATATTCGCCTTAGTGACGATTATGAGAGCGCTATTATTAGAGTGAGAATGAATCAAGGGACGGATCAAATGTTGCGCGAAGATGCCAAGTTTTGGGTCGCAAAGCCTCGTATCGGAAAAGAGGGCGTGAGTGGTCTTGGGACGCTATTGTCAGGGGCTTATATTGATATGACGCCGGGGGTAAAAGGCGCCTTGAAAGATAACTTTACCGTTTTAAATCAACCACCTTTATCAAAAGAAAACGAAGGTATTCGGTTGGTATTATCCAGTAAAGAAGGCTCTACGTTGGATGTGGGCGCGTTGGTGCATTTTCGTGGTTATGAGGTTGGCTATGTCGAGAAAGTGGCATTTGATACGGATAAGGGGGTGATTACTTATGCTGTTGTTATTCGTTCGCCTTATGATGTGTTGGTCAATCAGGGCGTGCAGTTCTGGGTTACTCCAGGGTTGTCGTTCAAAAGCTCTGCCAGTGGTTTTGAAGTTCGGCTTGATTCGTTAGAGACGTTTTTCGCGGGCGGTATTTCATTTGGTTTGCCGCCAGGGCGTCCGGCTGGTGCGTTGGTAGCGGATATGGCTGAGTTCCCTTTGTTTAGTAGCAAAGAAAGTGCAGAAAATAATCTTTATGATGAATTTATTCATTATGTTTTTCTGTTTGAGAACAACATTAGTGGCTTGATGCCAGGCGCCGCGGTTGAGTTTCGAGGGGTCCGCATTGGTACGGTATTAGACGTGCCTTTTAATGGTATTTCGATGAATACATTAACGTCTCTGGATACACCATTGATCCCTGTTAGAGCGCGTATTGAGCCGCAGCGCTTAAATGCAGCGGATGCGTCTGATGCGATGTCTTTGCAAAAATGGAATGAATTCATTCAAGGTCGTATTGATAAAGGCTTACGAGCGTCGCTAAAAATTGGCAATTATCTAAACGCCGCAAAAGTGATTAACATTGATTTTATGGACAATCCGTCTCCGGTGAAGTGGCAAGAGTTTGAAGGCTATCGTATTTTTCCGACGGCACCTGATGGTCTTGCTAATATCGAAACAAAAGTTGGGGATCTGTTGGATAATCTTTCGCAAGTGCCTTTACGAGATACCTTTGAGCAACTGGGGCAGACCATGGCGGAAGCCAATGAAACCTTACGCCAACTGCAGTTGGTCAGTAAGAGTGTGAATGGGCTTTTGAATCAAACTGAAACACAACAGTTGTCAGCCGAGTTAGTCGCGACGATGAATGATTTGAGTTTAACCTTGGAAACCTATCAAGCTAATGGCCAGATTGGTGGTCCACTAAGGGAAAATATGGTGTCATTAGGGCGTGCATTGAATGAGTTGCAACCTTTGCTGCGACAGTTACGTGAGAGTCCAAATACCTTGATTTTTGATAGCAAGCCTCGCTTAGATGTGCAGCCAAAAGCGGCGCAGGAGTCCCCATGAAGTTGGTTGATAGACGTACTCTTTTGATTGTTTTGATGAGCTGGATAATGGTGGGTTGTGCCGCTTCTTCTACGCCACCAAGTCGCGAATATTTGTTAATGGACGCGGGCCTGCGCGACGTTCAAGCTCAGACGACAGAGCCTATTTCTGTTCAATTAATGCCGATTGTTGTGGCTAATTATTTGACAGGTAATGAGATAGTGTTAGTCACGGCGCAAGGAGAAGTGTATCGCTCACAGAATAATTTATGGGCTGAACCCTTGTCTCCTCAGTTGACACGCTTAACTTTACAGCGTTTAGAAAAAGCGTTGCCGGATATAACGTGGTTTGCAGGTCAGCGCTTGCCTGCTGGTGCGGTTGCCCTGCTGAATGTTGAAGTGGATGATTTTTATGCTGATTTAGACGGTGTGGTGCATGTTTCTGGGCGTTGGCAGGTCATTTCTGACTCAGGTGAGCTGTCGGCGTCAAGTACCTTTGATGTAAAAAGTGAGCTTAAATCTGATGGTTACGGCAGTATGGTACAAACGCTTTCAGCCAGTTGGTTTGATCAGGTGATGAAACCAATGATTGATGGCGTAGTGCAGGTTTTTAATGATTAAGCTCTAATCCTTGTTCGTCTGTGGGGTGCGCTTGTAAAAAAGTCATCATCTGGTCAAGCACGTGTAATGGATGGGTGACGTGCAAGCAGTGCCCGTTGCCTTCAATGATTTTTAATTGTGCATTCTGTAAGTTTTTCTGTATGTATTCACCCACGCCAACGCTAACCAACGTATCGTTAGAGCTTTGTAATACTAAGCTGGGGTGCGTTATGCGAGGCAACAAAGAACGATAATCCGATAAAAATGTGGCGGCTGCAAAAGGTTTGGAATAGGTTACGTCGGTAGAGCAAAAACTGGAGAGCAGTTCGTGTACCAAAACGTCACTTTTGTCTATGCTTGGTCCAATTGGAGCAAGATCAATACCCATCACAATCGGCGCTAAATAGTTTCCCCAGCCGATATAATCCTTGTCCATTAATGCGATTAAATCTTCTAAATATTGCTGTTCAAAGCCGCCTTGGTATTCATTGTCTAGGTTTAAAAAACAGGGTGAAGGACAAATTGCGACAACGTGTGAAAACAGCTCTGGTCGTTGCTGAGTAACAATCCAGCCGATTGTGCTGCTAATGGAGTGGCCGACAAAAATGGCGTCTTTTATGTTCATGGCATCGCATATTTCAATAACATCTAAGGCATAGCCTTCTAGGTGTTTGTAACGTTCGACTTGGTAAGCTGAAAAATCAGAGTTTCCACTGCCAACATAATCAAACAACACCACTTGGTAGTGCTCTTCAAGGTATGGCCTTATAAAGCGCCAGAGGTGTTGACTGCAACCAAAACCGTGCGCCAGCATAATGGTCTTGTTACCTTTGCCTGATATGTTGACATGGTTGCGTTGTAGAATGTTGTTCGGTTTGTGTGGCATTACGACGTTTCTTCCTCTCGGGTATGTTTAAAAATACACCCATGATGTCTTATTCGGGCTATCACTATAATGTTATTTTATAATAACTATGTGCATGTTTTAGTGATTTGAAGCAAGGTTTATAGAAAGGGGCGATTCTGGGGGAGATAGAATCAATGAAAAAGCCAACGCGGCGTTGGCCTTTTCACCGTAACCAGTATGATGCTGGCTATTTGTTTTTTTCTTTAGCGGCTTTTAGGCTGCTTTGTATCATCGGAGAAATAGTGAGGCCCTGAATGATGATGGAGAAAATCACCACAACATAAGTGATCACGACCATAATATCATGCAGATCTAAGCCTTCAATGTTAAATTGATTGGTCGGAATAGCCGCTGCCATGGCCAGTGCCAACCCGCCTCGTAGACCGCCCCAGGTTAAAATTTTCACGGAATGTTTGTCGTATTCACGAAAGCGTCTAAAGACTAGGTAAGGGCTACCGACACTCACAAAACGCGCAAATAACACCACTGGAACCATGATGATACCCAGCCCAATGACCTCCCATGTTAGGGGAATGGTGACAATCAACATGCCGATTATAAGGAACAGCAAGGCGTTCAAGAAGCTGTCCGTGGCGTGCCAAAAGTCTTTCACATAGCGGGTGCCATCTGGCCCATTGCGTTCAGATGCCTTGGCCCGAGTAATGTTACCAAGCAAAATACCGCTGGTTACCATGGCCAATGCCCCCGAGATTTCCCAAATATTAGCCAAGGCAAAACCGGCCGATGGAATGGTCAAGGTGACAAGTAAGCGAATGTTCATGTCTTTACAATTGATGATGACGATATGACCCACCGCGGCGATCACGAGGCCAAATAAGATACCGCCAATAGCATCGACCAAAAATAATTCAGCCACGTCTTGGAAATTGGCCTCTGTGCCATAAAACGCCACGGAGAAAATCGTGGTAAAGATAACCAAACCGACCCCATCATTAAACAGCGATTCCCCTTCGATTTGAATCGAAATACCTTCCGGTGCGCCCATTTGTTTGATGATGGCCAGTACGGCAATCGGGTCATTCGGGCTGATAAGCGCGCCGAACAGCAAACAGTAAATTAGCGGAATGGGGAAGTTAAGCAGAGCAAATAAGTAATAACTCATGTAGCCAATCAGGAAGGTGGAGGCTAGGGTAGAGAACAGCACCAATACGGTGATTTCCCAGCGTTGCCTTTTTAGCGCCGCAAGGTCAATTTCCAGCGCGCCAGCAAACAATAAAAAGCCTAACATGCCTTCTAATAGCAATTTATTAAAATCGATATCAGAAACGATTTGCGTAATAAACAGTGCGTTTTCATCCCCCAGCATTTTGACCGCGATAATCAGCAGCAAGGAGATCACCACAGAGCCTGTGGTAATGGCGATTGTTGTTTGCATTTTTAGAATAAATTGGTTGGTAAAAGCGATAAAAATCGCTAATGCCGAGAGAAAGCAGATGAGATACCAAGCGTTCATTTGAGAACCTTAACATTATCAGTAGGATTGAAAAGCGTAAAAGGGTGCATGGGGGATGCTGGGTGATATGTTATCCCTAGGCGGTGTTCCTGTCACTTACCCATTATGTAAAAAGTTCCCTAAAAACGAAAAAAAATCCCTAAAAACGGCGATTTTTATAAAAAATAAGAAATTTTATTTCAAAACTTAGCTTTTTAGCGTCTGGTTTTGTTTGTCGTGTAAGAAAATTACAAGAAATGAGGCGTTTTTATGCCGTTTTGCCATGTCATTATTCTGTTTCTCGATTGCTTGTTTGAAGGTTGAAGGTTGAAATAAGGCTGATTGCCAGCACCACTGAATAGCTGTTTTATCATCCTCACTTTTTTCACAATCCCTGTCATTGTTATTAAACCTCAGTAGATCGGTTTTTTCTTGTGGTTATTTAGTTACAAAACATGACCAAATGGTTGGTTAGTAATGAAGCTTGCTGACAAGGCGAGTATAATTGCCGTCAATTTGGCCATGTGTAATTTGGTGATATTTTAGGAGTAAATAAATGGCGACACCTTCTCAGCACGATTTACGCAATGATTTTCGTGCCTTATTAAAAAGCGGTCAATGCTACTACACGGCTTCTACTTTTGACCCTATGTCGGCTCGTATTGCGGCTGATCTAGGTTTTGAAGTGGGAATTTTAGGTGGCTCTGTGGCGTCTTTGCAGGTCTTGGCGGCCCCCGACTTTGCCTTGATTACCTTGAGTGAATTTACTGAGCAAGCGACTCGTATTGGCCGTGTTGCCCGTTTGCCTATTATTGCTGATGCGGACCATGGCTATGGCAATGCTTTGAATGTGATGCGCACGATTGTTGAACTTGAACGCGCTGGCGTGGCGGCGCTCACGATTGAAGATACCTTGTTACCTGCAAAATACGGTCATAAATCGACCGATTTGATTCCTGTGGAAGAAGCCGTTGGCAAACTAAAGGCCGCATTAGAAGCACGAATCGACCCCGTTATGAGTATTATTGCGCGTACCAATGCGGGTCAATTGACCACGGAAGAAACCATTTCACGAGCGAAAGCTTATCAAGCCGTGGGTGTGGATGGCATTTGTATGGTGGGGATTCGTGATTTTGCGCATCTAGAAGAGATTAGCCAGCATATTTCTATTCCAATCATGCTGGTGGCTTACGATAACCCCGCATTACGCGACCGTGAGCGTCTCGCTGCCAATGGTGTGCGTATCGTTGTAAATGGCCATGCCGCGTATTTTGCTGCGATTAAAGCGACGTACGACTGTTTGCGTGAGCAGCGTGGTATTGCCGAAGGCACCTTGAATGCGTCAGAGCTGTCGACGCGTTACTCGACCCTTGAAGAAAATAGAGTGTGGGCGAACAAGTATATGGACGTTCAAGAATAAACCAGAGCGCTTTGTCTGAGTCGTTTTTTTAAATACGTCACTTTCTTAATAAGTCGCACAGATAAAAAAGCCAACGTTCCTGTGACGCGTTGGCTTTTTTGTTGCTGGTTAACAGTGCGCTGCGCTATTAACCAAGTTGTGCCAATTGCTCGTAGCTGTTGCGCAGCCAAACTTTCATGCGCTGACGTTCGGCAATGTTCATAATGCCTTTGTCGTTTGCTACGGCCCAAAAGCTGCTGCTATTAAAGTCAATTTTTTGGGTGAGTTTGCTTTGTAGTTTTGGTAATTCAATGATTAACGCGTCACGACTCACGGCTTTTTTAAAGGTGTCTGATTTTTGAAAACGAGAAAAATCAGTACCTCGCCCTAGGTTTTGTACGACGACAAAATCGACTGAGGGTTGTGTATAGCGGTCAAGCAAATCGTCTAGTAGCGCGACGGAATCGGCGCCATCGTCCATGACATGCCAAAGGCAGACTTGATAGCCCATTTCATCTAACAAGCCAAATACGTCGGTTTCTTCAATCCATTTACCTAGTGGCTGAGCGGCCTGAGCGGCTAGGTCAATGATCAAATCACGTTCTGGATATGCTTCGATCGCCGCTAACATGCCGTCTAGGCTGTCTTCTTCGCCAATCAAAATGGGCGAAGCAAACTCGCTATAAAAGCGTGAAAACGTGGCATGAGACGCATCGCAGTCGAATCCTAAAAAGGGCTGTTCGTGATCAATATAATATTGTGCCAATACACGTGCCGTCATGGATTTGCCAACACCGCCTTTTTCACCGCCTACAAAATGTACTTGACCCATTGAAATGTCCTCATCAAAGTTGAACCTAACCATGTTTATTAAGGCTTGAAGCAAAACACTTTATCAATTTTCAGCGAAAAAGCATGAAGTATTGATAATAAATACAATATAAGTCAGACAGAAATTTCTGTCGCCCTTCGTTTGGTAGGGCTTGGCTATGTTCTGAGCTAAATCGATGCTAGGCTAATGACAATTACATAGGATAAGGATGAGAACGATGGAAGTACTGGCTTTTATAGTTATTGGTGCGTTAGCGGGATGGTTGGCAGGTCAGCTAGTGAAGGGGTCTGGCTTTGGTTTGGTCGGCAATATCGTTATTGGTGTGGTGGGTTCTTTTGTTGGGGGCTTTGCTTTTCAGCTGCTTGGTTTGCATTCGGGGAGCGTTTGGGGGTCCTTGGTTACCGCGACCGTCGGGGCGGTGATTTTGCTCTATGTTGTGCGCTTAGCAAAATCTTAAGCTTGCTATACCTCGTTCGTTGTCGTGAGTAAACAGACAAAAAAACAGTAAACAAATAAAAAACCGGCAATGATTTTTTTGATCATTGGCGGTTTTTTTGAGTTCATTTATCTATTTTCTGTCGATTGATCGGGTATCTAGGCTATAAAAAATACACCACGCAAAGTCCACCAACAATACTCAGGACAACGGTGTAAGGCAGCGCCATCCAAACCATTTTGCCATAAGACAAGCGTAGCAATGGCGCAATGGCAGAGGTTAATAAGAACAAGAAAGCTGCTTGGCCATTGGGTGTCGCTACACTTGGCAAGTTGGTACCTGTATTGACCGCAACGGCGAGTGTATCAAAGTGTTCTCTTGTGATGACACCAGCGTCTAAAGCGGCTTTGATTTCGTTGATGTAGACGGTTGCAACAAACACGTTGTCGCTGATGGCTGATAGCAGACCATTGGCGATGAAAAGCATGATGGGCTGGCGCTCAGTAGGCATATTGAGCACGATGTCGATAACCGGTTGAAATAAATGCTGGGCATGAATGACCGACACAACGGTAAAAAACACCACTAATAGCGCGGTGAAGGGTAAAGACTCTTCAAATGCGTGACCAATACGGTGCTCTTCAATGATGCCATTAAAGGAGGTTAATAAGACGATCACCATTAGGCCTACTAGGCCCACTTCTGCGACGTGAAACGCAAGAGACAGCATCAGAATAATGGCGACAACACCTTGAACAATCAGTTGTGCTTTGGTTTTGTTGGTGTGTTTTTTACTTTCTTCTTTTTCAAAGTTATTCAATATGTCTCGAACGGTATCAGGGAGCTGGGCGCCATAGTCAAACCAAGCGGTTTTTTCTAAAACGACGACGGTCAATAGGCCAGCAACCAGCACTGGCATAGAAACAGGCGCCACATTCAGGAAAAATTCAAGGAAATCCCATCCTGCGACTTTAGCGATCAGTAGGTTTTGTGGCTCACCCACTAAGGTAGACACGCCGCCAAGAGCCGTGCCGACGGCGCCATGCATTAATAAGTCGCGTAAAAACGAACGGAACTCATTTAGGTCTTCGGTATTGACTGGCAAAATCGTGTCGTCTTTACCATGGTCATGGTTTTTGTTGGAGCTTTGGCCGGAAGCGGCCTTGTGATACACCGAATAAAAGCCGACGCCAACGCTGATCAAAACAGCGGTGACGGTTAACGCGTCCAAAAAAGCAGAAAGTAGTGCTGCGGAAAAGCTAAAAATTAACGAAATGACAATTTTCGATTTTACTTTCACTAAGAGTTTATTGAAGATAAACAGCAGCATGTCTTTCATAAAGTAAATGCCGGCCACCATAAACATCAATAACAAGATAACTTCGATGTTATGAGACACTTCAGTGTACACACCTTCGGGAGTGGTGAGGCCAAGTACCACCGCCTCGATTGCGAGCAATCCACCGGGCTGTAAGGGGTAGCATTTTAATGCCATGGCGAGGGTGAAGATAAATTCGATAATCAGCAACCAGCCTGCGACGAACGGCCCTAATACCACTAAAACAATGGGGTTTATGATTAAGAACGCGATGATGACTTGTTTGTACCAGAGCGGTGAGGCACCGAGAAAGTTCCGTCCAAACGACTGGGATAATGAGGGTTTCATTGATTACTCCTTTTAGAAAGGCACTAAAAATGTGCAAAAAAATTAACAAGATTGTTCTGTTTTTTGCTAATCAAAAGAATCTTGTTATTTTTCTTGGCAGATCGTGATAGGGAGGCTTTTCAAAAGTGTGCAGATAATAAGACATATACGGAACAGTATCTAGAGTGATTTATCAGTAAAAGAGATTGTTTTTTGTCGAAATACCCCCAATATGCCAAGAACTTATGATGATTTAGAGGAAATGAACGTTGGAATTTTTAACTGACTATGCGGGTTTTTTATTGAAGTTGATCAGTGTCGCTGTGGTGATTGGCTTTTTGTTGGCAATAGTCGCCAGCGGCAAGCGCAAGGCACAGCCGGGCAGTTTATCGGTGAGTAAATTGAATGAAGGCTACGATGCCATGAAGGCAGAGTTGGATCGTCAATTATTGGATAAGAAGACCTTAAAAAATATAGCCAAAGAAAAAAAGAAACAAACAAAACTGGATAAGAAAGCTCAAAAAAACGCCCCTAAAGACAGTGTTGTAGAAGAAAGCGCGAAAAAGCGTGTCTATGTGCTGGATTTTGATGGCGACATAAAGGCATCTGCCGTCGATACAATGCGCGAAGAAATCACCGCGGTTCTTAGTGTGGCGACACCGCAAGATGAAGTGGTCGTTCGTTTAGAAAGTGGTGGCGGTGTGGTGCATGGTTATGGCTTGGCGGCGTCTCAATTGCAGCGTATTCGCGAAGCTCATATTCCGTTAACCATCTGTGTTGATAAAGTGGCGGCCAGTGGTGGCTACATGATGGCGTGTGTGGCCGATAAGATTATTGCGGCTCCGTTTGCTATTTTGGGGTCGATTGGTGTGGTTGCGCAAGTTCCTAATGTACACCGTTTGTTGGGTAAAAGTTTGATCGATGTGGAGCTTCATACGGCTGGGCGTTATAAGCGCACGCTGACCATGTTGGGGGAAAATACCGATGAGGGTCGTGAAAAGTTCAAGCAAGACTTAGAAGACACGCATGGCTTATTTAAGCGTTTTGTTTCCTCGCAGCGCCCACAGTTAGACATTGAAGAGATTGCGACAGGTGAAACCTGGTATGGCTCGGAAGCATTGGGCAATAAATTGGTGGATGTGGTCATGACGAGCGACGCTTATCTGGTCTCTCATTATGAGAAAGCCGATGTGGTGCAGGTTGTCTACAAACAGCCAAAAGGTATGGCGGAGCGTTTAGGCTTGTCATTTTTTGCGGTGTTAGAGCAAAAAGCGGTCTCTTGGCTGGGAAAGTTGGCGCAGTCGCGTGGCTATTAGTGGCTAAGGCTTGTCGATAGCACTTATTGATAGCTTTTTGTTGATAAGAATAGAACGAGAACGAAAAAGGGAGGCATGTGTGGCATGCCTCCCTTTTTTTATGTGCTTGATTAACGAGGCGAAAGCTCATTGGTGCTTTGCAGTTTCTCGTAGGTCAGGCTGCGCCCCGTTTCTGGCGTTAAGGTTTGCAATACGATTTTTTCCATTGCGTCTGCTAATTCGATGGGTTCGAAATAGAGTAAGGTGCCAATCGTCGGGTGATCTAAATAATTGATTTTCTTGCTGGCGGTTTTGTTACTTTGCTCCAGCGTGAGAACAGACCCTGGGCTCAACCTAGTTGAGTCGGTGGAAGGTATCGCGGGTGAAAAAAACAACGACGCTGTGTTGTCATCGGGTATTAGCGTGTTTTGTGTAAGTGGTGCAAGTTCGTTAAATAAGTAGTGTTGGTAGTGAATACTAGACTCCAGATAACGGCCTAGTTTAATTGAAATATCTCCGGTTAACTCAGGGTAACCTTCTGTTTCTTGTGAGCTGCGAAATGTTTTTTTGATGCTGTCGCCTGGCTGTTTGAAGATAAGAACCCATCTCTCATTCGTTAGTATTTTGACGTGTCTGCCGAGCTTTTTTTCAATCGCGTCGAAAGGCGAAGCCATCTCTGCGTTTATCGCGCTATTGGTTGATTGGCTTGGCGGAGGTGGGGAGGGAAAGCCGTCAGTGGCAAGCAAATTGGTATAATCTACTTGCTCAATGGACTGACTTTCAGGCCATTGAAAAGTGAGCAGATACCCTTCATACGCTCTGGCCGTATCTGGGTCGATGGGGTCGGCAAAGGCTCGACCGGTAAATGAGACGCTTAATAAGACAACAAAAATCAGTGTTTTCAATGTAATAATTCCAAGGTTTTTGTGGTGTGTTGGAAGCGCTCTTCTGCGCTGTTCATTTGGGCTAAGAACTTTAAGGTATCAGAGCCAGCTAGCTTGTAAACATCTGGTTTGGTTTGAATGAGTCGAATGAGTTTCATCGGATCGACTGGGGTTTTGCTATTGAAGAAAATCTTACCTTCTTTGGCGTTTGCTTCAATTTTATGAATGCCGAGACTTTCTGCTTTTAGCTTTAATTCTGTTTGGCGGAACAGGTTTTTGGTCGCGTCAGGTAACAGCCCGAAACGGTCAATCATTTCCACTTGTAAGTCTTTTAGGTCTTCTGTGGTGGTGGCACTGGCAATGCGTTTGTAGAGAATCAGTCGGGAGTGCACATCGCCAAGATAGTCTTCTGGAATGAGGGCTGGTACGCGTAAATTGACTTCAGTTTGGGCGGGCGATGTTATGTCAATATCGGGCGATTCGCCATTTTTTAAGGATTTGACCGCGCGATCCAGCATGTCCATAAAGAGGGAGAAACCAACGTGCTCAATATGGCCGCTTTGACCATCACCCAATAGTTCTCCTGTGCCACGAATTTCCAAATCGTGAGTGGCTAGCGTAAAGCCGGCGCCTAGCTTGTCGGCAAGCATAATGGCTTCTAGGCGTTTTTCAGCGTCGCCGGTCACTTTGCGATCATTTGGCGTGAGCAAGTAGGCGTATGCTTGGTGATGTGATCGACCTACCCGACCTCGTAGTTGATGAAGTTGGGCCAAGCCAAACTTGTCGGCTCGTTCAATAATGATGGTGTTCGCGTTGGGAATGTCGATACCGGTTTCTATGATGGTAGAGCAGACCAATACGTTGGCGCGTTTGTGATAGAAATCGGACATGACTTGTTCGAGCTCTCGTTCACGCATTTGGCCATGACCAACAATAGCCCGCGCTTCGGGAATCAAGGCTTCCAGTTCTTCGGCGGCTTTTTGGATGGTTTGTACTTCATTGTGTAGGTAATACACTTGTCCACCACGATGCAGTTCTCGCAAGATGGCTTCTTTTATTTGATGCTCGTCTTTTTGTTTGATAAAGGTTTTGACGGACAGACGCTTAGCTGGCGGTGTGGCAATGATGGACAAATCTCGAATGCCAGACAGCGACATATTGAGGGTTCTTGGGATTGGCGTTGCCGTCAGCGTGAGTATGTCGACTTCCGACCGCAAGGCTTTGAATTGCTCTTTTTGTTTGACGCCAAAGCGGTGTTCTTCGTCAATAATCACCAAGCCTAGATTGGCAAATTTGATGTTACTTTGGATCAATTTATGGGTGCCGACCACTATGTCTGCTTTGCCTGATTCGAGACGATCTATTGAGCTGTTGGACTGCTTTCCAGAGCGAAAGCGAGACAGTAATTCGACTTCGACTGGCCAGTCAGCAAAGCGATCACAAAAATTCTCATAGTGTTGTTGGGCGAGCAGCGTGGTGGGCACAAGCACCGCGACTTGTTTGCCATCTTGAACCGCCAGAAAGGCCGCTCGCATGGCAACTTCTGTTTTACCAAAGCCTACATCGCCACAGACGAGGCGATCCATGGGCTTTTTGGCTGACATGTCGCCCATAACCGCGTCGATGGCCATTTGCTGGTCTGGGGTTTCTTCAAACGGAAAACCCGCTGAAAACAATTCGTATTGGTCGTCGGGTTTGGCAAATGCGTGGCCGACTCGGGCCTCGCGTTTGGCGTAGATTTCCAGTAGCTCGGCGGCGGTGTCACGGGCTTTTTCGGCGGCTTTTTGCTTCGCGACGCTCCACTTGTCGGTGCCCAATTTGTGCAGTGGTGCGGTGTCTTCATCGGCGCCTGTGTAGCGCGAGATTAATTGTAATGAAGAGACGGGGACGTAGAGTTTGGCGTCATTGGCATAGCCAAGCGTCAGCAGTTCTGTTTCTTGCCCGTCGATTTCCAAGTTGGTCAGCCCGAGGTAGCGGCCAACCCCATAGTCTATGTGCACGACTGGCGCATTTAGTCTTAGCTCGGTGAGGTTGCGAATGATCGCGTCTTCACTGATATTGTTTTGTTTGTTGCGTCTACGGTGCTGGGCAACACGCTCGCCTAGTATTTCACTTTCCGCTATGAGTACGAGCTCATCGGCAATGATAAAACCGCGGCCAATATTGCCTTCGGTGATGGCGAGTGTCTTGGTGGATTTGCTGAAGGCTTCCCAGTTGTCGACTTGTTTGGGTTTGATGTTGTGCTTTTTGAGCAGCTCAAGCAGCGCCTCACGACGGCCTGCGGACTCGGCAACAATGAGCACTCGAGCGGTGGTTTCCTGTAAAAAGTCGTGTAATTTATTGAGCGGTTGCGCCGCTTTAGAGTCGATTTTTACCAGCGCTGGCGCGCGATAAGTAGGGTGCTCACCTGTGGCGGAAAAAATAATGTTGGTGAATTGGTTGAGTTGGGCAAAAAGCTCGTCTTCTCTTAGGCATATTTCATCGGGCTTTAAGATGGGGCGCTCAATATTGTAGTTGAGCGACTCGTGACGGCTGCGAAAATCGAGTTGGATGCTGGCAAATTGCTCATTAAAAGTATCGGAGCGAATCACTAGGGTGTTGTCGGGCAAATAGTCAAACACACTGGTGGTTTGGGTGAAAAATAACGGTAAGTAATATTCGATGCCAGCGGGAATGAGCCCGCTGGAGATATCTTGATAGATTGGGCTAGACAGTGGCGCGGTATCAAAACGCTCTCTAAATGCCTGGCGAAACTGCTGAATTCCCTGTGTCGTGGTGGGGAACTCTTTCGCGGGGAGCATTTTTATTTCGCTGACTTTGCTAATGCTGCGCTGGGTTTCTGGATCAAACCAACGAATGGATTCAATTTCGTTGTCAAACCAATCGATTCTGATTGGGTTGTCGGCGCCCATCGGGTAGACGTCCATCAAGGCGCCACGAATGGCGTATTCGCCGTGTTCATGGACGTTGTCGACGTTTAAATAGCCAGCATTGCTGAGTTTTCTCGAGAGTTGCTCAAGCGGAAGTTCTTGTCCTTCTTGCAGGTGAAAGCGCTGTGCGTCTAGGTGTTGTTTCGGGCAGAGGCGCGTTAAGCAAGAGGCAACGGTGCTGAGTACAATGGGGGTTTGCGTTTCGCTTAGTTTTGCGAGCGTTTCTAGGCGTTGCGATACGATGTCTTGGTGGGGTGAAAACGCATCGTAGGGTAGGGTTTCCCAATCACTAAACCTGAGCAGTTCTCTTTTGTTTTGGTTGAGAAATTGAATTTCGTCTTCCAGTTCATTGAGCTCTGCGACTGTGTTGGCCATGAATAAAATAGGCTGCTTATGATGTGATGCGATGGCAAGCAGCTGCAGGGCTTTGCGGCTTCCATCTAGGCCATTGATCACATTCTTGAAGCCTGGTTTTATGGTAAGGGATACGGTTTGTGACATATTGGGTGTATTAATCTCTATCTAGTAGCGGACAGGGTTAAGGAGACAGAGTCGGCAAAACGCAGGGCATGGGGTTTCGCGACTTCCACTTTAGCAAAGGTGACATTATCTGGCGCCATACAAAGCTCAAGTAGGTCGGCGGTAAGCTTTTCTAGTAACAAAAAGCGATGGTTCTCTGCATGGGCTATCATGTCTTTACAAATTGATCGGTAGTTAACGGCATTGTCCACATCATCCGTATCATACGCTTTAGCGGCGGGGTAGTGTATCCAAGCATTGATAACAATGTCTTGTTTGTTGGCTTTTTCCGCTTCGTTAAACCCAATGTAGGTCCGTAAACGTAAGTTTTTGATGTGGATCTGTGCGTCTGGCTTAATCATTGTTGTGTTTCCATGTTTATTGCCTGGGCAATATTGTGTCGTTTTCAATTAAGTATGGCAACTGGCGGTGACACTATGTCGGTTAAACTATGGCGGCCGGCCTTTAGTCTGTTGAAAGTTTTTAGTCTGTTGAAAGCAAGTCGCCTCTATGTACCGTCTCAATACATACAATATCAATACATACTGTCTCAATATGCCTTTTGGATTACTTGGTTTGGATGTTGTCATGGTTAGGTCGTAATAAAACAACAAAAAATAAGGTTTTTATCAGGCTGAAAGCCTTTCAATAAGGAAGATGTGGTGCTTTTAGATAAAAGTTGATGCGCAAAGTCGGTGCCATGAGCTGGTCAAGTCAGGCAATGACCTTTATAATACGGCGGTTTTTTGGTGAAGTGAGTTTGCGTTTTACAATTATCTTAACGTTGGTTGGTTTTACAATTAGCTGACTATTTTAGTTGTTAGTGAGTACATGTTTTCCCGGAGGGGGGTACGAGCACCACGCATTACGCTTTTGTGTTCAATTTATTGTTGGGCAGAACATATGTATAAAATTACAAAAGGCCTAAATCTTCCGATTTCAGGCGCTCCCAATCAAGTGATTGATAAAGCTGCTAACGCAAAAACAGTGGCTGTTATTGGTCCTGACTTCCATGGTATGAAACCCACCATGCTAGTCACGGAAGGGGATAAAGTTAAAAAAGGTCAAGTGATCTTTACAGATAAAAAGACGGAAGGGGTTAAGTATACGGCGCCTGCTGCAGGCACCGTGATCGCCATCAACCGTGGTGGGAAACGTGTTTTTCAATCATTGGTTATTCGTGTTGAAGGCGATGAGTCAGTAGCCTTTTCTTCTTATTCTGGGTCTGAGTTAAAGTCTTTAGAACGCAGCAAAGTTGTGGACAATCTGGTTGAATCTGGATTATGGACAGCATTGCGCACGCGTCCCTTTTCGAAAGTACCTGAAGTCGCGTCAGTTCCAAGCTCTATTTTCGTGACGGCAATCGATACCAATCCGTTAGCGGCTTCGCCAGAAGTGGTGCTTGCTGAGCAAGCGGAAGCCTTTGCTGATGGTTTGACTGTGTTGACGCGTTTGACCGAAGGTAAGGTGTTTTTGTGTAAAGCTGCTGGCGCCAAAATCCCTACCATCTCTGATGTCACGGTTGAAGAGTTCTCTGGTATACATCCTGCCGGTTTAGCGGGCACGCACATACATTTCCTTGATCCAGTGAGTGACAAAAAGACGGTTTGGTCGATCAATTACCAAGACGTTGTTGCGATCGGCAAGCTTTTTGTAACAGGTGAACTGTCTGTCGAGCGTGTGGTTGCTTTGGCGGGACCTCAGGTTAAGAACCCTCGTTTAGTTCGTACGCAAGTCGGAGCAAACTTGGATGATGTGACCTATGGCGAATTGGCTGAGGGTGACAATCGCGTCATCTCAGGGTCGGTTTTATCGGGTCGCAATGCTTTTGGGCCGTTTGCTTTCTTAGGTCGCTACCACAGTCAAGTGTCTGTTTTGCTTGAAGGTCGTGAGCGTCAAATTATGCATTACCTGCGCGCGGGGACGGAAAAACACTCCATTATGAATGTGTTCTTGTCCAAGCTGACGGGTAAAAAGTCATTTGATATGACAACGACGACAAACGGTAGTGACCGTACTATGTTGCCGCTAGGAAACTTTGAGCGTCTTATTCCGCTTGATATTCTTCCAACTCAGTTGCTTCGCGCATTGGTTGTGAACGATACCGAGCAAGCTCAAAAACTGGGCGCGCTTGAGTTGGATGAAGAAGATTTGGCTTTATGTACTTACAGTTGTTCAGGTAAGTTCGAATATGGCCCGATCCTTCGTGATTGTCTCACTCTAATAGAGAAAGAGGGTTAATCCATGGGGCTTAGAAAAGTACTCGACAAAATGGAGCCTGAGTTTCATTCAGGTGGTAAATACGAAAAGTGGTATGCGCTCTATGAAGCCGTAGACACCATTTTTTATCGACCAAGTTCCGTCACCAAAAATGGCTCACACGTTCGCGATGCCGTGGACATGAAGCGTATTATGATTTTGGTGTGGATGTGCACATTTCCAGCCATGTTTTTTGGTATGTACAATATTGGTTTGCAAGCGAATACGGCAATGGATGTCATGGGCGTTACCGCGGCAGACTCTTGGCGTCATGCTGTTATTGGCGGTTTAACCAATTACGATGCTTCCAGCGTATTGGATAACATGATTTACGGCGCAATGTACTTTTTGCCGATTTATCTTGTGACTTTCGTGGTGGGTGGTTTTTGGGAAGTGTTGTTTGCTTCGGTGCGTAAGCATGAAGTGAACGAAGGCTTCTTTGTGACCTCTATCTTATTCGCTTTGTCATTGCCTGCAACTGTGCCTTTATGGCAGGTGGCCTTGGGTATTACCTTTGGTGTTGTACTGGCAAAAGAAGTCTTTGGTGGAACGGGTAAGAACTTCTTGAACCCTGCTTTGGCGGGTCGTGCCTTCCTATTCTTTGCGTACCCAGCGTCTATGTCTGGTGATGCAGTTTGGACTGCTGTAGATGGCTTTTCTGGTGCAACCGCGCTAAGTCAGCTTGCCGTGGGCGGTGTTTCGGGTTTGAGCGTTACATGGTCTGATGCTTTCTTTGGCTTCGTTCAAGGCTCAATGGGGGAAACCTCTACCTTGGCGATTCTTATCGGCGGTGGGGCATTGTTAGTGATGCGAATCGCAGCGTGGCGAATTGTCGCTGGTGTCATGCTGGGTATGGTGCTGACTTCTGCCTTGTTTAATATGATTGGTTCTGATTCGAATCCTATGTTTGCTACGCCGTGGTATTGGCACCTAGTTTTGGGTGGTTTTGCTTTTGGTATGATGTACATGGCAACAGACCCTGTTTCGGCGTCAATGACAAATCATGGTAAGTGGTTCTACGGTGCCTTGATTGGGATAATGGTTGTGTTAATTCGTGTTGTTAACCCTGCTTATCCAGAAGGTATGATGTTGGCGATTCTATTTGTGAATTTGTTTGCGCCATTTATTGACCACTTTGTTGTTCAGGCAAACATTAAACGGAGGATTGCACGCAATGGCTAGCAGTAACGATAGTATTAAAAAGACCATCATAGTGGCTTTAGCTCTATGTTTGGTTTGTTCTATTTTTGTCGCCGCCGCCGCAGTGGGCCTTAAGCCTATTCAGAAAGCGAACAAAGATTTAGACCGTAAACGCAATATCTTATCGGCTGCGGGCATGCTTGAGCCGGGTAAAACGGTTGATGAAATCTTTGAAACGGTTGAAACTCGAATTGTTAATTTGCAAACGGGCAAGTTTGCGACGCAAGACGAGTTGCAGTCTGCGGGCATTAATGCCGCGACATTTGATCAACAGGCCGCTGCCAAAGATCCTCAGTTGTCGGTGGCACTGAGCGGTGATGAAGATCCTGCCGGTATTAAGCGTCGTTCAAACTTTTCGGCGGTGTATCTTGTGAAGTCTGGTGATGATATTGAACGTATTATTCTGCCAGTCCATGGTTATGGCTTATGGTCAACCATGTATGGCTTTATGGCTCTGCAAAATGACTTCAATACCGTGCTTGGCTTTGGTTTTTATGACCAAGGTGAAACACCTGGGTTAGGTGGTGAAGTAGACAACCCTAATTGGAAGGCACAGTGGGTAGATAAGAAAGTTTACAATGAGCAAGGCGAAGCGGTTATTGAGCTTGCCAAAAGCAGTGTAGACAGCTCTGATCCGAAGGCAATGTACAAGGTGGATGGTCTGTCTGGTGCAACATTGACCAGCCGTGGGGTAACTCATCTTGTTCAATACTGGTTGGGTCAAGAAGCTTTTGGGCCATTCTTGTCGCAGCTGCGTAGCGAAGGAGTTCAATAATGTCTGATATGAGAAAAGTTCTTTTTGGGCCAATTCTTGCGAATAACCCGATTGCGCTGCAAATCTTGGGTATTTGCTCGGCCTTGGCCGTAACAAGTAGTTTGAGTGTTAGTTTGGTTATGGCGATTGCCTTGACCTCGGTAACGGCTTTTTCTAACTTTTTCATTGCGATTATTCGTAATCACATACCAAACAGCATTCGTATCATTGTGCAGATGATCATTATTGCTTCCTTGGTTATTGTGGTCGATCAAATTTTGAAGGCATTTGCTTTTGAAATTAGTAAGCAGCTTTCGGTGTTTGTTGGCCTGATTATCACCAACTGTATCGTAATGGGTCGTGCAGAAGCATTTGCCATGAAAAATGGCCCAGTGATCAGCTTTGTTGATGGTATCGGTAATGGCTTAGGCTACAGCGCAATGTTGCTGGTGGTTGGTTTTTTCCGCGAGCTGTTGGGCGCCGGTAAGCTGTTTGGTGTTGAGATCTTTGCTACCGTTCAAAATGGTGGCTGGTACCAGCCAAATGGTTTGATGTTGCTTCCACCGAGTGCGTTCTTTGTTATTGGCTTGGTGATTTGGGTCTTGCGTTCTTACAAAAAAGAACAAGTTGAAGCGCCCGAATTTAAAATTGCGGCAAATTCTCGTTCTCAGGAGGCACTATAAATGGAACATTTAATCAGTCTGTTTATTAAAGCCGTTTTTGTTGAAAACATGGCGTTGGCTTTCTTCCTTGGCATGTGTACTTTTTTGGCTTTGTCCAAAAAAGTCGAAACGGCCATAGGTTTGGGGATTGCCGTTGTTGTTATCTTGGCCATTACGGTTCCGCTTAATAACTTGTTGTATCAAAACCTTTTGGCAGACGGCGCGCTTGAATGGGCCGGCTTACCGGGCGTAGATTTAAGCTTTCTAGGTCTATTGAGCTACATCGGTGTTATCGCTGCTGTGGTTCAGATATTGGAAATGACGTTAGATAAATATATGCCTGCTTTATACAACGCACTAGGCGTATTCCTACCGTTGATCACAGTGAACTGTGCCATCATGGGGGCTTCTTTGTTCATGGTGGAACGAGATTACAACTTTAGTGAAAGTCTTGTTTACGGTGTAGGTGCTGGTGTTGGTTGGGCGCTTGCTATCGCTGCGCTCGCTGGTATTCGTGAAAAACTTAAATATTCAGATGTTCCGGTAGGATTGCGTGGTCTTGGTATCACTTTTATCACTGTTGGGTTGATGAGTTTAGGTTTTATGTCATTTTCGGGTGTGCAGCTTTAATAAGCCGCACATTGAGGCAACCAAGAATAAGGTTTAACTAACATGGTCAACTTAGAAATTATTCTAGGTGTGGTGATGTTCACAGCTATCGTGCTGGTGCTAGTGGCAATTATCCTTGCTGCTCGTGCGCGCTTGGTAAGTACTGGTGACGTGACAATCCGCATCAATGGTGAAAAAGAAGTGACGGCGCCTGCAGGCGGTAAGTTACTTCAAACTTTGGCAAACAGTGGTGTTTTTCTATCCTCCGCGTGTGGTGGTGGTGGTACTTGTGCCCAGTGTAAATGTAAGGTGATGAGTGGTGGTGGCTCTATGTTATCCACGGAGCAATCTCATTTTACTCGCCGCGACGAGAAAGAAGGCTATCGCTTATCCTGTCAAGTTTCGGTGAAACAAGACATGGATGTAGAGGTGCCAGAAGAGGTTTTCGGTGTTAAAGCGTGGGAATGTACGGTTGAGTCTAACCCTAACCTCGCTACCTTCATCAAAGAATTGACGTTGAAATTGCCTGAAGGCGAAAGCGTCAACTTCCGTGCGGGTGGTTATGTGCAGTTAGAAGCGCCAGCGCATACTGTGCATTACAAAGACTTTGATATCGAAGAAGAATATCGTGGTGATTGGGATAAATTTAACCTTTGGAAGTTTGTTTCTAAGGTAGATGAAACCGTTATCCGTGCTTATTCGATGGCCAACTACCCTGAAGAAAGAGGCGTTGTTAAGTTTAATATTCGTATTGCTTCTCCGCCTCCAGGCAAAGATGACTTGCCGCCAGGTCAAATGTCTTCTTATGTGTTCAGCCTTAAGCCAGGCGATAAGATCAAAGTGTACGGTCCTTTTGGTGAGTTTTTTGCTAAAGATACCGATGCTGAGATGGTGTTTGTTGGTGGTGGTGCTGGTATGGCGCCAATGCGTTCGCATATCTTTGATCAGCTTAAACGTCTTAATTCTAAGCGTAAGATTTCCTTCTGGTACGGTGCTCGTAGCGTACGTGAAGCCTTCTACGTGGAAGAATACGATAAGCTTCAGGAAGAGAATGAAAACTTCAAATGGCATTTGGCGCTTTCTGATCCTCAGCCCGAAGATAACTGGGAAGGTAAGACTGGCTTTATCCATAATGTTCTTTACGACAGCTATCTAAAAGATCACCCGGCGCCGGAAGATTGTGAGTTCTATATGTGTGGACCTCCAATGATGAACGCGTCTGTGATTAAGATGTTAGAAGATCTAGGTGTCGAAAAAGAAAACATCTTGTTAGATGATTTCGGTGGCTAGCACTTAATAAAGACCCACCAATTGGTGGGTCTTTGTTTTATTGGCGATTAAAAAGACTTTTTATGCGTAAAAAAATATTGTTCTCGGTTTGTCTGCTGATCATTGTTGCTGTTTTTTACCGACTTTCTGTGTTTACTCCAGAATTAGTGAGTTTCTCCGGCCCGACGATGGGCACTACCTATACAGTGAAATTTTACACGACTGAGGATGTGAAGCAGTCTCGGGATGTGAAGGACGACGTTGACGCGGCGTTGTTTAGAGTCAATAAGCTGATGTCAACATATGACCCTAATTCAGAACTGTCTGAATTTAATAAATTAGCCGCAGGGCAATCGCTAACGATAAGCGAAGATATGGCGTATGTAATCGACAAGGCTTTGCTAATAAGCGATATGACAGATGGTCAATATGATGTGACTGTCGGGCCTTTGGTCAATATTTGGGGGTTTGGCCCGGGACAGCGTGAAGATAAAGTGCCGACTCAGGCGGTGATTGAAGACGCAAAATCACGGGTTGGTTATCAACACTTAACACTCGATGGTCGCCTTTTAAGTAAAGAGAAAGAAATCTATGTGGATTTATCGTCCATTGCCAAAGGATATGGTGTGGATGCGGTGGCCAATGTGTTGAAAGAGAAAGGCATTGAGAGTTATTTGGTCGAGGTGGGCGGTGATATTGCATCTAAAGGGATGAAGCCTGATGATACGCCTTGGCGAATCGCAATAGAAAGCCCAGCGGGTGGACACAATATCGCGGAGCGAATTGTCTCTGTCACCGATATTGCGATGGCGACATCGGGTGATTATAGAAACTATTTTGAAGCGGGCGGGGTGCGTTACTCTCATACGATCAGCCCGCTGACTGGAAGACCGATAACCCACCGTTTGGTATCGGTTACTATCATAGATCAAACCGCTACTATGGCGGATGGGCTTGCTACGGCGATTACTGTACTTGGCCCCGAGCTAGGTTATGAATTCGCTCAGAAGAATGGTATCGCCGCGTATTTGCTGGTGAAAACCGATTTTGGTTTTGAAGAACGTCCGTCCGATGCGTTTAAAACCTATTTAAAGTAGGCGCCTTGTTATTGTATTTTTTTCCTTAGGAGGAAAGTTATGTTGACGATTGTTTTGGCATTTATCCTGATGCTGTTGTTGGTTGCGGCAATGTCGGTTGGTGTATTGATGGGAAGAAAGCCGATTTCTGGTTCATGCGGTGGTATGAGCTCTTTAGGTATGGAAGTGGCGTGCGATATTTGTGGTGGCGATAAAGGCAGATGTGAGAAAGAGACGAAGAAAAATGTCGCAGAAACACGCTCTGAAGACACGTTTTATGACGCAAGCAAATAATTGAACAGCAAAGAGGCTATTATGACAACAAGACATTATGATGTCGTGGTTCTGGGAACAGGCCCTGCCGGAGAAGGCGCGGCGATGAGCGCGGCGAAAGCAGGCAAAAAAGTAGCCGTTGTTGAGGCTAGCTCGCAAGTCGGTGGTAGTTGTACGCATTTAGGCACTATTCCATCAAAAGCATTACGTCATGCTGTTAAAGAAATCATTGCTTTTAATACCAACCCTATGTTCCGGGACATTGGTGAGCCTCGTTGGTTTTCTTTTCCAAAAGTACTAGACCGCGCCAATAAGGTTATCGACCAACAGGTAATGGGGCGAACGGAATATTATGCGCGTAATAAAATTGATATTTACTTTGGTAAAGGTAAGTTCAAGGATGTGAACACCATTGAAGTGAATACTTATGAGAAAGGTCCCGAGTTGTTGGTGGCGAAAAAAGTCGTCATAGCGACCGGTTCTCGTCCTTATCGTCCCGCCGATATCGATTTTTCTCATCCGCGAATTTATTGCTCCGACACCATTTTGAGTCTAAGCCATACTCCACGCTCTTTGATTATTTATGGCGCGGGTGTGATTGGTTGTGAATACGCGTCTATTTTCTGTGGCCTAGGAGTTCGGGTTGAGCTGATTAATCCAGCGAAAAAATTATTGAGCTTTTTGGACGACGAAATAACCGATGCCTTGAGTTATCATTTGCGTGATGGTGGTGTGCTTATTCGCCATAACGAAACTTATGACTCGGTTGAAACGACAGAGCGTGGTGTGGTGATGCACATGGCGTCTGGCAAAAAGATACGCGCTGACGCTTTGTTGTTCTGTAATGGCCGTTCCGGTAATACCGATAGTTTGGCTTTGCAAGCGATTGGCTTAGAAGCCAATGCTCGAGGTCAGTTAGCGGTGAATGATACCTACCAAACTCAGGTTGAAACTGTCTATGCTGCAGGTGATGTTATTGGTTGGCCGAGTTTGGCGAGTGCGGCCTATGATCAAGGTCGTGCTGCCGCGGCGAACATGTTTGGCTTGGCGGGTGGTGAGTTTATCAGTGAGGTGCCAACAGGCATTTATACCATTCCTGAAATAAGCTCCGTTGGCAAAACAGAAGCTGAATTAACGGCTGAAAAAGTGCCTTATGAAGTTGGGCGGGCTTTCTTTAAAAATACGGCGCGAGCTCAAATTACAGGCGAAGCGGTGGGGATGTTGAAAATCCTATTTCATCGTGAGTCATTGGAATTACTAGGCATTCACTGTTTTGGTGACCAAGCGTCGGAGATTGTGCACATTGGTCAAGCCATTATGAAGCAGCCAGGTGAGCAAAATACACTCAAGTATTTTCTCAATACGACGTTCAACTACCCGACTATGGCGGAAGCGTATCGAGTGGCGGCGCTGAATGGATTTAACCGAGTTTTCTGATTGTTATTGGCTATAAAAAATGCCCGCTTTAAAGCGGGCATTTTTTTTGTTCTCAGTTTCTGTTTTTTTAATTAGCTGCCTTTGATGGCGTAAATGCCTTTTAGATTTCTAAAAAAGCCTTTGTAGTCCATGCCATAACCAAATAGAAAGCGATCTACAACGTCTGTACCAACATAGTCTGGCACCATATTGGTTTTACGGTCGTGTAATTTATTGATGACGGTTGCGGTATAAACACTGCTCGCCGTTTGTGTTTCAAGCCAATTGACGATTGCTTCAAGGGTGTGTCCTTGGTCAAAAATGTCATCAATCACTAGGATGTGTCTGTCTTTTAGGCTGGTTTGTGGGTAGCTAAGCCAGTTAAGGGAGGCGCCCTCTGTTTCCATTCCGTAGCGTGTGGCGTGTATATAATCAAGCTCTAACGGAAAATCTAGGCGCTCTATTAAGGCCGCTGTTGGTACTAGGCCGCCGTTCATGACGCATAAAACGAGTGGCAGTTTGTCCGCAAGGTCGGCTGATATTTGTGCGGCCATTTTATCGAGGGCTTCATTGAGTTTTGCTTCGTCGACTAAGCAATCTGCTTCACTTAGGATTTTGTTTAGTTCGTTGATAGTTGTCATGAGTTGCCCTGTTGTAGAAAATTGGCGGGATTTTACATTAATCTTGACCAGATGCTAAGTTTTTATCTTGTGCGATATTTTTTATATTGTGCAATGTGGCGCATAAGCAAATAGACGCCAAGACAATCAGCCATGAACTTTGTAGCCAGATGAGAAAAATAGGGATGGCGGCAAATGCGCCATAAACAACTTGATAGCCCGCAAAGAATTGTGCAAAAGAGCCAAATAGCGTGTTTAAAATGTAAAGCCCTAGGCTGCCAGCCAAGGCGGATATTGATGCCCATTTTATCGAGACATCAGCGTTTGGTGTTAAAAAGTTTAGTGTTAGAAGCATTAGGAAATACAGTGTTATGGTGCCGAGTTCTAGTAGGTTGTTAAGCCAGTTGTTGGCTTCTGTATTCTGTAATTGCATGGAGATGAGTGTGCCGTAAAGGCTCAAAGAGGCGGCGAAAATAATAGGCCCTAACGTCAGTATGGCCCAGTAGGTTAATAATCGTTCTCTTAGTTTGCGTGGCTTTTTTATCTCCCAAATTGATTGTACGCTGTTTTCAAAGCTGTTTAATAACAGTAGGGCGGTTAAAAATAAAGCGATCAGCCCTGCAATGGGAAGGTTTTTGGTTTGCGCTGAAAACTGTATTAAGTAGGGTAAAATGATGTCGCTCGAACCGGGCGCCAGATGTTGCTCAAGAAGCTGAAATAACTGATTTTGCATGCTTTCTAGGGCTGGGGTAAAGCTGAGTATACCGGCGATAATGGTGATGATAGGAACCGCTGCAAGCAGACTGGATAAAGTGAGTTGTGCCGCTCTTTGGGAGAGGTTGCTGTTTTGGTAGCGTGCTATTGTCAGGTGTCCATAACGTTTGAGCGTGAGTAGTAGATAAAGAAGGCGTTCTGGCATGGTTATTTAGCTCTGTTAGAAAGATAGTTGTTTGGCTTTGTTAAAGGTGGTTATTTGGCGCTGTTTAAGGGCGTTTTTTGGCGCTGTTAAATGAAGCCTATACGATATCACAGCTTGAGATTGATTATAAAAAACTTCTTATTGGTGAACATTGCACAAACACAGTGCAACGTGACTCTTTTTGGCGCGGTTTGCTTGTTTTCACTAGGCGCTGCTTGTATTATTTATCGCGTTCCTTTTGTGATATTTGTTCTGCGGAGCAGTAGATCTAAGCTATTCTCGGTTCGTTAGTTACAAATAGTCATTTTAGCCCAGTTTTACTGGGCTTTTTTATGTCTATTGGTTGACGATTGCTATTCCATCCCTATAATAGCCCACCACATGAAATGTAATGAGCTTAGTTCCGTTAGCTCAGTTGGATAGAGCAACCGCCTTCTAAGCGGTAGGTCACTGGTTCGAATCCAGTACGGAGCACCATTTCAGCCCATTACGGTAATTGATTTTTTATTCAGGTTTTGTTGGCAATAATTAAATATAGGTCATTGCTGATGATGATATTGCCAACAAATTAAAGCAAGTTCCCGAGAGGAAGTTTTATGCAAGTTTCTGTAGAGACAACGTCTCCAATCGAGCGCGTTTTGACCATTAGTGTTCCAGCTGCTCGTGTTGACGAAAAAGTAAATTCTGAAGTGGCTAAAACAGCGAAGACAATTCGTATTGATGGTTTTCGTAAAGGTAAAGTGCCTGTTAGTGTGGTTAAGAAGCGCTACGGTCAGGGTATTCGTCTTGATGCTGTTGAGCAAATCATGCGTGACGCGTATGTTGAGGCGATTCAAAAAGAATCTATCCAGCCTGCTGGCATGCCTTCGATTGAGCCTAAAAACTTTGCTGAAGGCACGGATCTTGAGTTTGTTGTTAAAGTAGAAGTTTACCCAGAAGTTGTTTTGGCTGATAACGCCGCGATTAAGGTAGAGCGTGTCCTGTCTGAAGTAACAGACGCTGATGTGGATACCATGCTAGAAACATTGCGTAAGCAGAATGCTGAGTGGACGGCGGTTGAACGTGCGTCGGCTGATGGCGATCAAGTAACGATTGATTTTGTTGGTTACCTAGGCGATGAAGCCTTTGAAGGTGGCGCAGCAGAAGGTCATAAATTGGTGCTAGGTTCCAATACTATGATTCCAGGTTTTGAGTCTGGTATTCTAGGCGCTAAAGCAGGTGAAGAACGTACTATTGCTGTGACTTTCCCTGAGGATTATCAGGCTGAGAATTTGAAAGGCAAAGAAGCGTCTTTCAAAATTAGTGTTTCAGAAGTAGCAGAACAAATTCTTCCTGAGCTAAACGATGCTTTTGTAGAGAAATTTGGTTTGGAAGAAGCGACTATTGGCGCTTTGCGTGCTGAAGTGCGCAAGAATATGGAACGTGAGCTTAATCAAGCGATTAAGTCTAAATTGAAAAATGCATTGTTTGAAGGTTTGTCCTCTATCAATGAAGTAGAAGTGCCTTCAGCGCTTATCGATCAAGAAGTGGATGCGTTGCGTAAGCAAGCGGCACAACAGTTTGGTGGTCAAGGTTTTGATGCCTCTCAATTACCGGCTGAGTTGTTCCAAGATGAAGCGAAAAAACGCGCTAAACTTGGTTTGTTGATTTCTGAAGTGATCAAGCAAGACGACCTGAAAGTAGATGACGATCGTGTTCGTGCTTTCTTGGAAGATATGGCTCAGGCTTACCAAGAACCACAGCAAGTGATTGATTTTTACTTAAAGAACAAAGAACAATTGGCGCAAGTGCAATCTGCTGTACTTGAAGAGCAAGTTGTTGATAAACTGTTAGAATCTGCTCAAGTTACTGAAGTAACATTGGGATATGAAGACGCTATCAAGCCAAATGCCCAAGCTGAAGAGGCTGGGGAAGAAGCATAAGACAAGTCTTATCTTTTTTAATAAGGTCGACATAGCAATTGCTATGTCGACCTTTTTGTTTTAAGGAATGCGATATGAATTTGATGAACCCAACTACCGGTCCTGTTGCTATTACTAGCAATGGCCTTGTTCCTATGGTGATTGAACAGACTGCTCGTGGAGAAAGGTCATTTGATATTTACTCGCGCTTACTTAAGGAGCGAGTGATTTTTTTGGTTGGTCAAGTTGAAGACCACATGGCCAATTTGGTTGTTGCTCAGTTGTTGTTTTTAGAATCAGAAAATCCAGATAAAGACATTCATTTGTATATAAACTCTCCTGGTGGCTCGGTGACGGCGGGTATGTCTATTTATGATACCATGCAGTTTATTAAGCCAGATGTGAGTACCATGTGTATTGGTCAGGCCGCTAGTATGGGAGCTTTGTTGTTGACCGCTGGTGCGACAGGCAAACGTTATTGCTTACCTAATTCTCGAGTGATGATTCATCAGCCATTAGGTGGTTATCAGGGGCAAGCGTCTGATATTGAAATACATACTCGTGAGATTTTGAGCATTAAGCATAAATTAAATGAAATTATCTCTTTTCATACTGGCAAGCCAATTGAGCAAGTTGCTATTGATACGGATCGTGACAACTTCATGAATCCGCAGACAGCAAAAGATTATGGCTTAATTGACGAAATTTTGCAGAAACGAAAAGTTTAATAAAGGGTGGAATAAATGTCGGATGATAAATTTAGCCGTGGCGACCACTCCGATCGGTTATTGTATTGCTCATTTTGTGGCAAGAGCCAGGATGAAGTGAAAAAGCTCATTGCAGGACCTTCGGTGTATATCTGTAATGAATGTGTGGACTTATGCAATAACATTATTACTCAAGAGTTGTCACAAATTAATGAAGAGGGTGAGTCGGTTGACGAGTTGCCTACGCCTTCTAAATTGAGCGCAGCACTTGATGATTATGTTATTGGTCAAGACAAGGCTAAACGAGTTTTGGCTGTCGCTGTGTATAATCACTACAAACGCTTACGCCATCAAGGTAAAACCGATACCAGTATTGAACTGGGCAAAAGTAATATTTTGCTGATTGGCCCGACGGGTAGTGGTAAGACGCTTTTGGCTCAAACATTGGCGCGTGTTCTGGATGTGCCTTTTACGATTGCTGACGCGACAACATTAACTGAAGCGGGTTATGTGGGTGAAGATGTTGAAAACATCATTCAAAAGCTCCTGCAAAACTGTGACTACGATGTTGAGAAAGCGCAACGTGGTATTGTTTATATCGATGAAATAGATAAGATTTCTAGAAAGTCGGATAACCCCTCTATTACTCGTGATGTTTCGGGTGAGGGCGTGCAGCAGGCATTGCTTAAATTGATCGAAGGCACGGTTGCTTCGGTTCCGCCACAAGGTGGTCGTAAGCATCCTCAGCAAGAATTCTTGCAAGTAGACACATCCAATATTCTGTTTATTTGTGGTGGTGCGTTTGCTGGATTGGAACGCGTCATTAGTGATCGTACCGAAAAAAGCAGCATCGGTTTTTCTGCCACAGTGAAAAGCAAAGAAGAAGGTCGATCTTTTTCTGAGGCGGTTCACCGGGTAGAAACAGAAGATTTGGTTAAATTTGGTTTGATTCCAGAATTTGTTGGTCGTTTGCCTGTTGTCGCAACGCTGTCAGAGTTGGATGAAGAAGCCTTGATGATCATTTTAAGTCAGCCGAAAAATGCCCTTGTGAAGCAATATCAGCACTTGTTCGAGCTTGAAGGGGTTGAACTGGAATTTACCCCAGAATCCTTGAAAGAAGCGGCTAAGCTGGCTTTAGAGCGTAAAACAGGAGCACGAGGCTTGCGCAGTATTTTGGAGTCTGCTTTATTGGATTGCATGTATGAACTGCCTACTCGTAATGACGTGGTTAAAGTCGTTATGGATGGTGCTTCTATTCGTGGCGATTCTAAACCGCTAATGGTATTGGAGAAAGAAGCGTTAGCGAAAGCAAAAAACGCTTAATCTTTTGAGTTGAGATATCAGTAAGGCCGAATTTTAGTTTTATTACTTTAATTCGGCCTTTTTTATGGTGTTTCGTTCTTAAACACTGTGTAGACTAAATTCAAAACGTGACAGCGCTTGTAATTTCGGGCTTTGCCCCTATCTCTTTCCTAATCAATGTTGAATATTAAAGTGCGCTTTTTATGCGCCCAGATTGGAAGAAAATATGACAGATTCTTTGCTCCTGCCAATGTTGCCACTTCGTGACGTTGTGGTCTATCCCCACATGGTGCTGCCTTTATTTGTCGGCCGCGCAAAATCTATAGCAGCATTAGAAGCTGCTATGGAAAGTGATAAGCATGTCTTTCTCGTTGCTCAGCAGGATGCCTCTAAAGACGATCCGAGTTTAGAGGATCTTTATTCTATCGGGACAACCGCTAAGGTGATGCAATTGCTGCGTTTACCTGATGGTACGGTAAAAGTCCTTGTCGAAGGGGGGAAGCGCGCCCGTCTTGAAAAAATGGAAGACGCGGATGGTTTTGTTCTGGGTAAGATTGTCGAACTTGACCTGCAAGAAGAAGATCAGACTGAACATGGCGTTATTCGTAATGCGCTAATTAAGCAGCTGGACGAATATGTGGCGGGTAGTAAACGCATACCTGCTGAAGTTGTGGCTTCATTAAAGTCTATTGATGACCTGTCAAAATTGATTGATAACATTACGGGTCACATGAGCTTAAAGCTCGAAGATAAGCAAAAGGTGTTAGAGATTGACCTGCTAACCGGGCGCGGTGAATACCTTATAGGCTTAATGGATGGTGAGCTGGATATTGCGCATCTGGAAAAAAACATTCGCAGTCGCGTTAAAAAACAAATGGAAAAAAGTCAGCGAGAGTATTATCTGAATGAGCAAATGAAGGCCATTCAGAAAGAGCTGGGTGATATGGAAGATGGCAGCAATGAGTTGGATTTGCTGCAGGAAAAAATTATTGAAGCGGGCATGTCGGAAGAAGCGAAAGAGAAAGCTGAAGCCGAGCTGAAAAAGCTTCGTATGATGTCGCCTATGTCTGCTGAGGCAAGCGTGGTACGCGGTTACATTGACTGGTTGACGTCTTTGCCATGGAAAAAACGCAGTAAAGTGCGTAATGATTTGGCTTACGCCGAGAAAATATTGAATCAAGACCATTATGGTCTTCAAGATGTTAAAGAGCGAATTTTAGAATTTCTTGCGGTGCAGCAGCGCGTGAAAAAAGTAAAAGGCCCTGTTTTGTGTTTGGTTGGGCCGCCGGGTGTGGGTAAAACCTCATTGGGTCAGTCCATCGCAAAAGCCGTCAATCGTCAGTATGTTCGTATGGCACTTGGTGGCGTGCGTGATGAAGCAGAAATTCGCGGCCATCGTCGTACTTACATTGGCTCAATGCCGGGTAAGTTGCTACAAAAACTGGCGAAAGTAAAAGTTAAGAATCCGCTCTTTTTGCTCGATGAAATTGATAAAATGGGCATGGATCAACGGGGTGATCCAGCGTCTGCGCTGTTAGAGGTGCTTGATCCAGAGCAAAACCATACGTTCAATGATCATTATCTTGAAGTGGATTTTGACTTGTCGGATGTGATGTTTATTTGTACGGCGAACAGCATGAATATCCCTGGTCCATTGCTTGATCGCATGGAGGTGATTCGTATTCCGGGTTACACCGAAGATGAAAAACTAAATATTGCGAAACGTTACCTGTTGCCTAAGCAAATTAAGCTGTCAGGCCTCAAAGAGAAAGAAATTCAGGTGGCCGATGAGGCGCTAATGGACGTCATTCGTTATTACACTAAGGAAGCGGGCGTTCGTGGTTTAGAGCGTGAGTTAAGTAAAATTTGTCGCCGGGTGGTTAAAAAGCAAGCGCTTAGTCAGGATAAAGAGACAAAAGCGGTTGAGGTTACCAGCGCTAATTTGGAAGATTTTTCCGGCGTGCATAAATTTAGTTATGGCAAAGCGGAAGAAAAAAATCAAATAGGACAGGTAACGGGATTGGCTTGGACATCCGTTGGCGGTGAATTACTGACGATTGAGGCGGCGGGTGTTCCCGGTAAAGGTCGACATGTAAAAACAGGATCGCTGGGGGATGTGATGCAAGAATCCATTCAAGCGGCCTTAACCGTGGTGAGAAGTCGCGCTGCGGGTCTTGGGATTGATGATGATTTTCACGAAAAAGTAGATTTGCACTTGCATGTTCCAGAAGGTGCAACACCCAAGGATGGGCCGAGTGCTGGCGTGGCTATGTGCACCGCTATTGTTTCTGTGCTCGCTAAGATCCCCGTAAAGGCCTCTGTGGCGATGACAGGCGAGATTACGTTGCGTGGAGAGGTGTTGCCTATAGGTGGCTTGAAAGAGAAGCTTCTGGCGGCTCACAGGGGGGGGATAAAAACCGTTATCATTCCTCAAGAAAACGCTCGTGATTTAAAAGAGATTCCTGATAATATCAAGGCTGACATTGAGGTTGTTCCCGTCAGATGGATTGATGAGGTATTGGATATTGCTTTAGAGTACATTCCTTCACCAAAAAAGGCAGAAAGCCTGCCTTCGAATGAAAAAACTGTTGATGAACAAGAAACTGTCAGTCATCATTAAGTCATACCCTGTGTTGACAGGGAGTAGGCTGGGCTTGTATAACTGCTGGCTCGGCCTTGTTGCTAGGTATTTATACTGAGCCGAAAAAATATTAAAGGAACCACGAAAATACTGAAGGGGTACAACGTGAACAAATCTGAATTGATTGATGCTATTGCAGCGTCTGCTGATTTATCTAAAGCTTCTGCTAGCAATGCTCTTGACGCTACTTTAAAAGCAATTGAAGCGGCTTTGGCAAAAGGAGACCAGGTTACACTAGTTGGTTTTGGTACTTTTGCAGTAAAAGAACGTGCGGCGCGTACAGGTCGTAATCCTCAAACAGGTGAGGAAATCCAAATTAAAGCAGCGAAGGTTCCTGGCTTTAAAGCCGGTAAAGGTTTAAAAGACGCTGTAAACTAATGTTTTTGGAGCAGTAGTTCAGTTGGTTAGAATACCTGCCTGTCACGCAGGGGGTCGCGGGTTCGAGTCCCGTCTGTTCCGCCATTAGACACAAAAGGTGTATTCCAAGCGGAATGCACCTTTTTTATTTGTTATTTAATTCACTCATTTGGAGGCAGTAATGCTCCAGGATATAAGAGATAAGTCACAAGGCATTGTGGTAAAGATCATTGTAGGTTTTATCGTTGTGACTTTTGCTCTATTTGGTGTAGATGCTTTAGTTCAGAGCTTTAGTGCTTCCGAAAAAGTCGCTGAAGTAGATGGGGTTGATATTACAAGGACTCAAATGCTGCAAGGCGCAGAGACCCAGCGCCGTCAATTGATTTCAATGATGGGAGGTCAGGTTAATCCCGCCCTGCTGGAAGACAATGTGTTACAACGCCGAGCGTTAGATGAACTGGTTCAGCGCGTGGTATTGGCAAACCAAGCCAGCGGTTTAGGCTTGGGTGTGTCAGATGCTCAAGTCGATGCGTACTTGTTGCAAGCTGAGCAATTTCAAACCAATGGACAGTTTGATCAAAATAAATATCTTAATTTCATTCGCTCGCTCGGCTTTACGCCGCTTGCTTTTAAAGAGCGCATTAAACAAGACGTTTTGATTCAGCAGCCGCGTAATGCGATTGCAGGTTCTGAATTTGTTTTGCCCTATCAGGTGGAAAGCATTTCGACGTTGCAGACGCAAAAAAGATCGTATGATTATGTTTCATTTTCATTGGCTGACGAGTCTGAAAACACCAGCGTGACGGATGAAGAGTTAAAGGCCTATTACGAAGCCAATAAGGCAAACTTTAAAACGCCAGAGCAAGTCAAAGTTAATTATGTGGCGATTTCAACGGCTGACTTTTATGACCGAGTAAGCGTCACCGATGCGGAATTACAAAATGCGTATCAAGCGTCCATTGCTTCGTTAGCGCAAGAGGAAAGGTCGGCGTCTCATATATTGATAGACACATCAGAACGCAGTGATGAGGAAGCGAAAGCCCGCTTAGATGAGGTACAAGGTAAGCTGGACTCTGGTGTCGATTTCGCGGACTTGGCCGCCGACTACTCAGATGATATCGGTTCTAAAAATGACGGTGGTCATTTGGGTTACGTTGAAAAAGGCACGATTGATCAGGCGTTTGATGATGCGTTATTTTCAATGCAAAAAGGCGAGGTTAAATCGGTTAAAAGCCAATTTGGCTACCATCTTATTAAGGTAGACGATATTAGCAAACCGGATGTGCCAAGCTTTGCCTCTCAAGCAGCGGAGCTTAAACAAGCGCTACTAGAAGACAAGGCAAGAGACGCGTTATTAACGGCTCATGAAGACATTACCGATTTGGCCTATGCCAGCGATAAACTGGATGCGATAGCAGAAGAGTACGGTGTTGATGTGCTTCAAAGTGCGTATTTTGGTCGTGATGGTGGCTCTGACGAGATCACTGGTAACCCGAGTGTCATTGCCGCTGCGTTTAATACTACGGTATTAGAAGATCGCCAAAACAGCGATTTAATTGAGTTAGATGATAATCAGGTTGTCGTCATTCACTTGAACGATTACAAAGCAGAAGCGTTTCAATCTTATGAAGAAACGAAAGAGCAAGTAACCTCTATTGTGGTGCAGAATAAAGCCGTGGAGTCTCTCAGAGCAAAAGCGGAAGCAGCGAAAGGTTCTGCAAGCACAGCATGGACTTCTATTAATGACGCTCAGCGTGGTCAAGATGAAATGACATCATTGGCTTTCTCTTTGCCTCACCCAGATGGTGAGCCTGTTGTTGAAATCAAAGGCTTGTCTGATGGGGATTTGGCGCTGATTCGCTTAAACACAGTGGATGTTGGTAGCGATATCGTTCCAGAAGATCAGAAGCTGGCTTATGAGCGTTACTTGAACCAAACTCAAGCAACGCTTAGCTCGCAAGGCCAAGAAGACTTTTTAAAGAATCACGCCAAAATAGAAAGATAAACCCTTATATGGCGTAATAAATCGAAAAAGCCACTCAAATTTGAGTGGCTTTTTTATTGCCTGCTGTTCTGTTCCGTACCTGAAAAAATACCGTACTTAAAAAATACGGTACCTGAAACAACAGATTAGAGAGACATCAACCATTGGTTTGATGGTGCGAAGAAGGCTTGACCTGTTGTTGCGCGAGTGTATTTCATCAGGTGATCGGTGTTGCCATGTTCGTCGCCCTTTATCATGCTTTCCAGCATTAGGTTGAAAATCACTGGCGTTTTGCTGTAGCTGGCAAACATCAGACCTTTTTCGCTTAACGAGGCGAAAGGCATGCTGTGACGCAGAATTTCCATAGATTGCCCATTCTCATCTTTTAGTGAGGTTCGCTTGGTATGGGCATGGACTGATTTTTCGGCGGCAGGGTATTCTTGGTTGCTGTGTTTGGTTCGCCCAAAAACATCTTCTTGGGTTTTTAGGTCTTCTTTTTGCCATTTTTCTAGATCATGAACAAAGCGCATTAGATTAAAGTAAGAGCCATTTTTGAAATCTGGGTCTTCATCTCCAACAAGGGCTACGGTTTTGCGCTTTTCACCTGCTGGGTTTTCTGTGCCATCCACAAACCCCGTTAAATCACGGTTATCTAGATATTTAAAGCAGCGGACTTCTTCTACCAGAGTAACGCTTTTGCCTAAGGCGGCAAACAGAGTGTGGGCTAATTGATAGCTGGCGTCATGGCGAGATGAGCGGATGTGTAATACCAGGTCTACATCGGTTGGTTTGATTTCCGTTTCTTTGCCAAGGATGTGGGGAAAGGGGGCGAGGTATTGAGGACGCTGTTTGTCCAGTTCATCCCATATCAGGCTGCTAAGACCTAATACGGCGTGCAGTTCAGCATCTGGGAACTGTTGTTGAAGTGCCTCAATCAGCTTAGGCGTCGCGGCTAGGGCGCTTCTAAGGGTGCTGATTTCAGATCTATTCACATTGAGTGTAATAAAAAGGGCGTCACTTGAGGCCTCGGCAACAATGCCAGATTGATATGTTGTTGTCATAATATTGTCGAATAATCGCTGTTTAAAAGTTTGGGTAAAGGGTTTTTAGCTGACTCGCCTGAGAAGGTTTGGCTTGTCCGCTGGTGTATTCTTCAAGTGCGTCAGCAAGCGGTTCGCCTTGCCATTCATGGGCAGGATTGCTTGAGTACAGCATCAATTCGGCTTCCATAAGTAGCTGGGTGACGTGTACGGATGTTAGGCGTTTTATGTCATCAACACTGCGAATTTCGTCGTCGCCCCAGCGATGCCGAGCCCACTCTAATAGACTTGGTCTTAACGAGGGGAGATGATTTTGCTGGCAGCACTCTATTAATGCGCGATAGGCGCTTGCTTCATCCAACGTGCTAAGTGGGGCAAACTCTTGCAGCGTGGGGACGGCTTGATGGCTGTCGTTAAGTTCGGCTTTCTTGCGCTTAAAGTGCAGTGCCGCCCAAGTGCCTATCATGGCGAAGGCAAGTAAGAGTAATCCGCTGATCAGGTAATGGCGCCAAGCGAAGGTTTGCTCCGTTTGCAACGTTTCATCACTAAGAGCATTGGGCGCGGTGGTTTTTTCCACCGATGGTTTGGCGAGAGAAATCGGTGCCACAGATTTGGCTTGTGCTGGTAAGGGGCTGCTGGCGGCTTGCTTGTTGGTTGTTTCGTTTTGGCTTTGCTTTGAGCTGCTGGGTAACGGCGCAATTTCAATGCTCTGAGTCGTGGCGCTGGCCGTGCTTATGGCTCTTTTTTCTGTGTCCCAATAAGTAATATTGATATCTGGTAACGACAGGCTGCCTTCCTCGGTCGGCACCACTTCAACACTAATGCTTTGATGGCCTGTTACGCCTGCGGCGGTTTTTTGATTATCGAATGTGGGGGGCTTTGGGTAAAGTTTGTATTGGCGTGTGCTATTAAAATCCAAGGCTGGAATTTGTTCTGGTAAAGCGCCTTTGGCCTGGATATCAATGGTCCAGATAAGCGTGTCGCCTACTCTTGGCGCGTCATCTGTTTTCGTCAGTGTGGTTGACAGAGTAACGGCTTGACTGGGCAACCAGGTGTCCCCTGTGTAGCTGGCGGGAATAGGCAGTACCTGAAGGCTGAGGGGTTCACTTTGAACCTTTATCATTCTTCTCCCCGTCGAGGTATTGATCATCGCCTGTATGCTTTGTGGCGGTATGGTCAATAGGCCGCTGCGCTGGGGAAAGGCCAGATAATCTCGTGTGATGACCTGATATTGGGTGCCATTGATTGTTTGGTAATTCATTTGGTCGTCAATCAGTCTTTCAATCACAAGATCAGGATGCGAAGGCACGGAGCGATTCGCATTTTGCAGGGCAACTGACGTAAACAGTTGCACGCTTAAAATAACTTCTTGTTGTAAGTAAGGCTCAATTTCGGAGACGTCAGTTTTGATTATGACAGGGGGATTGCCATTGCTGTCCAACAGTTGCGGAGAGCTTTTAACGGTCAGTCTAATCGGTTGAGATTCATGATCACCGATTTTAATCGGGGGGATTTCTACCGTGCCAACGGATTTTGGCATTAAAGAAATCACCCAAAAATTCAACGCCGTACTGGTGCCCAAGTTAAAGCTAAATTGACTGTTTTGGCTCTTGCCTAAGATTTCAAAATCGCGCTCTAGCGGCGTTAAGTCTGGGCCGTTGCCCGTGTCAGAAAAATCAGCGCGCAAGGTAAGTTGCACCACATCATTTTCGGTAACGACATTTTTATTAAGTGTAGCGGTAACGCTGGCGGCGTGAAGAGAGCCGCTCAGCATGATAAAAAACAACATCGTCATTAGTGAGGCAAACAAGCGGCTATGCTTATTGGGCGATATTAATGAAAGTGAGTATTGCTTTATTACCATGGGTTTTGCCCATCCTCTTGTGTGAATCGATGTTCATTGCGTTGTTCTTGGTGCAAATACCAAAGCTTGCGCTGTAGCAACAATCCTGGATCATCTTGGATTTGTCTCAGCCATTGGTTTAGTGCCTGTGTTTTTTCTTTGTCTAACTGTGTGTTTTCAGGTTGTTGCTGTTTTTGCTCATCTGAGTTTTCATCTTGCTTATTATCCTCAGGTGTTTTGTCCTTGTCTTGTTTTTCGTTCTTTTTATTGTCTTTTTTTGGTTCGGACGGCTCTTTTGAGTCGTTTTTGTCATTTGAATCCGATGACTTGTCTTGTTGGTCCTGATTCTGTTTTTGCTCTTGTTGCTTGGATTTCTGCTGATCTTTTTGTTGCTGTTCTTGTTGCTGCTGTTTCAAGTAATCGAGATTGTCTTTGGCGGTTTTTAACGATGGGTCTTGCTCTAATGCTTTTTCATAGGCCTGTATGGCGTTTTCGATGTCGCCCGACAGCGCCAAGGCATTACCCAGATTATAGTTTTCGGCCGCATTGCGGTTGATTTTTTCTAGGGCTTGAGCGCTGGCCGGGTAATTTTCTAGAGCGTAAGACGACGCGGCTTTCCAGTCGGGGCGTTGGAAATATTGATCAGCGGCTTGCCAATCGCCTTGATCAACCGCTTGCTGGCCTTTTTGATCCTGGGTTAAAAACCAATCCAGTGGCGCGGCGTATGACTTTTCAGACGGCAACGAAAACAGGCCAATAAGCAGCATGAAAAGCATGCCTCTGCGAAACTGCAAGGCGAGCCAAAGTAGAAAAGGCACGGCAAGCCACTGGCCTTGTTCTCTCCAGTGTATGCTTTTGTTTTGTGCTTTTTGAGTTTGCCGATTGTCTAGTTTTGTATTGGTGATTTGGGCGAGCGCTTGAGTGTTTAGGCGTCCCTGATGAAAAGTACCGCCAAGCGAGACGGTCAAGGCTTCTAAGTCATTGAGTGGGGTTGTTGGGGTGATGTTATGGCCATTTTTTCTTAGGATTTGGCCATCAGGCAATTGGATTAATGAGGGCGTAGCTGTCCCCACTGCAATCAAATCTAGCGAGATATTTTTGCCTTTTAAGCGTGCTGGAATCTCAGTCTTATCTTGTTCGTTAAGATCATCGGTTAACACGATAAGATGCAGTGGCATGGCGTTATCTTGGCTGAGCGACAGCGCAGTTTCTATGCCACTGGTCAGGTTGCTGCCGTACATTGGCATGATGATGGGATCGAGTGCCAGTAAAAAATGGGTGATGGTTTCTCTGTCTTGGCTAAAAGGGCTGATAACAAAGCCTTCGCCCGCAAATGCAACCAAGGCAATATCGCCTTCTTTACTTTGCTCTAGTATATCCCGAATGGTTTGTTTCAACTGAGTTTGGCGATTAGGTTTGATGTCCGTTGCATACATGGACAGGGACTGATCGACCACGATGACGGTTTTTTGGGTATTTTCAAACATGATGCTGGGGGCTTTTGTCCAACTGATGCCAGCCAAACCAATCCAGCATAAAGATACCGCCACAAGACCGAGCCATTTATTAAGGTGGCTCGTGGTATTTTGATAAAGCAAATGGGGCAGCAAGTGCGGATCGACAAGTGGATTGAGCTTGTTTTTGCTAGCGCGATTGGCGGTGACAAAAAAAGCCAATACCCAAGTGAGAGGGATCAAAATAAGCCAGTAAGGGCGTTCAAAATGAATCAAGTCGAAAAGCATCATGCCTGACCTCTTTTTCTGAAACTAAGTTGTCGACTGGCAACTAGTGATAGGGCGAGAAAAACCATCGAGCCAAGGCCTAGCCAATGGAACAAACTGGTCAAGGGGCGTTGCCAAATATCTTCGTCAGGCGTCGGTTCTAGTGCGTCAAGGGTTTGATAGATGGCCTGTAAGTCTTCTGTGCTCTTGGCGCGAAAATACTCTCCGCCCGTTTGTGCGGCGATATTTTTGAGCAAGTTTTCATCCAAATCGCTGGAGGGATTAATGGCTTTTGGCCCAAAGAAACTTTGCACTATCATGCTGTCTGCGCCAATGCCAACAGTGTGGACTTTTACATTTTGTGAGGCAGCAAACACGGCCGCTTGCTGGGGTTGGACTCGACCTGCCGTGTTCGCGCCGTCGGTCATTAAAATGAGCACTTTTTTGTCAGACGGTTTGTCTTCGAGCCTTTTTATACCGAGTCCAATCGCATCGCCGATGGCGGTTTGTTCGCCCGCAAAACCAATTTGCGCTTCTTGTACCAGCTGATTGATGGTCTTGGTATCAAAACTTAACGGCGCTTGAAGGTAGGCTTTGGAACCAAAAACAATGATGCCAATGCGGTCGCCACGACGTTCCTGAATAAAGTCAGATAACACAGACTTAGCCGCTTCTAATCGGTTTGCCGGCTGATCATTGAGCACCATGTCACTGACCTGCATACTGCCCGATAAATCCAGCGCAATGAGTAAGTCTCTACCAGAAGGCGTTACTTTTGTTGGCTCGCCAAACCAAACGGGTTGGCTCATGGCGAAGATCAGCAGAACCCAAGCGGCCAATAAACAAGCGTAAGGCAGTGTTGGACGCTTAGGCATTGCTTGATGGTCTTGATGATGAAGTAATTGCGCGCTATTGCCCCACCAAATGCCGTCGCCCTTGGGCTTGGCTTTGGGCAGAAAATACATTATCAAGGGCAAAGGTAAAAGAACAAGGAACCAAGGCCAAGAAAGTTCAAGCATGGTGTTTCCTTATCCAGTAACAGGTTGTTTTGATCATGGCGGTACGCTGTTCTTTTGTTAGCTCAATCTGATGGCGATAGGGGCCATCAATAAATTCGCTGCCAAGAGACGAAAATTGGCGTTTAGCCGGCAGGGCTTTATCCAATGTTTCAAACAGGGTTTTGCTGGGTAGGGCGGCGGTTGTTGTTTTTCCTGCGCTTAGAATGCAGCGCCGAACCATCTCATGACACAGCAAAATACACTCTTTATCAGTCAGTTCGCTGGTTGTTTGGGTGATGCCTGATAAGGCTTCCCGTCGGTAAGCGCGCTTCTTATAGCGTCGATGCCATACAATTAGTAACGCCATTATCAATAAAACAATGGCGGCGACAATCAGCCAAGTCCACCAAACTGGCGGCCACATAGCAACAGATTGTGGCAGCAAGTAAGCCTTGTGTGGCAAGTCTATCATTTGTTGAGAAGCTGGTATGTGTTGAGGAGCGAGGGCGGCTGACATCAGTGTAAGGCTCCCTGTGATAATAGATAACGCGCAATTTTTTCTGGCGCTTCAGTAATATCAAAAATTTGGTGACGAATGCCAAAAGAAGCCAGTTTTTCCTTCATTCGGCTATTTTCTGCGAAGAAATCGAGTTTGGCTTGTTGCATGCTGTTCTTACTAATAGACACGGATTTAACCCCCTGATTGTTGGTCATCTGGCTGTCAACTATCTGGCTGTCAACTATCTGATATTGACCTGCGGGTAGGTTAAAAAGGTTGCTGTCGATGATTTGTATCCAGTGTACCGAGTTGTGCTGGGCGAGTCGTATGAGTGCGCTTTCTTCGCTGTCGCTCCAGTTCTGTTTGTCGGTCAGTATAATCACGTCTTTATTGTGGGCTTTATTGGTCAGCAGGCTGTTAGACCAAATGCTTGTATTGCTAGCGCTGGCCCTATGTGCGATCTGCGATGCGTCTTTGAGTTGGCTTAGCAAAGCCGATAAATTTGCCGATTTATTACTGGCGTGTTCTTGGTTGCCATAGGTGACACGATACGACAAGGTGTCGCCTTGCTGTTTAGAACGCCATGCAATAATCCCCGCTAGTTGAATAAAGCGTGTGGAAATAAACGTGTGACGAGTACCAAAATACGCGCTGCTAGAAAGGTCTAACAGCAAAAGCCGCTGGTGGTCATTTTCTTGGGCATACAGTCGAGTATGCGTTTGGCCGGTTCGCGCCGTCACGCGCCAATCAATGTGACGTAAATCATCACTGGCTTGGTAAGCGCGCAGTTCAAGCATTTCCATGCCGTGGCCTTTTTGCCGAGAACGACGCTCTCCTGAATGGGGGGCAAAGCGAATGGCTTTGGGAGCTCTTCCCAGATGCTTGGCGTAATGGGCCAACAGAGCCAGATGGGCGTCATCCAGCTCAGGCGATTCGGGTGATAATAATGGGCTCATGGTTACAGCATGCCTTGTATTAAATGCCTTGTGTTGCGATTGCTTGCGTTACAATTGCTTGCATTAAAGTGCCGGAACGTGGCTAATTAATCGCTTCAATAGATCATCAACCGATAATCCGGCCGCTTGTGCTTCAAACGTGGTAATAATGCGATGACGCAACACTGGCAAGGCAATCTGACGCACATCGTCTGGTGTGACAAAGTCTCTACCATTTATCAATGCATTGGCGCGAGCACAACGATCAAGCGCCAGTGTCCCCCGTGGGCTAGCACCAAATTCAATTAAATTCGTGCCTTTGCCAGCGTCACCTAAATAAAGTTCTGGCTGGCGGGTCGCCATCACCAGCTGCACTATGTACTGCTCGACACTCTCCGACATGTACAAGGATAAGGCTTTGTGCTGCAGTTCAAGAATCTCATGGGGTGTGCAAATTGGCTGAGGCGTGCTGGCTGAGGTTTTGTGCAAGTCTTGCTGACGAACTAATCTCAGAACATCTAATTCACTGGCCGCGCTTGGATAACCAAGGTTGATCTTCATCATAAAGCGATCAAGCTGGGCTTCAGGCAAAGGGTAAGTGCCTTCTTGCTCGATGGGGTTTTGCGTCGCAATAACAAAAAACAGTGCAGACAGCGCGTAGCTGTGATTGCCCACCGTAACTTGTCTTTCGCCCATGGCTTCGAGCAACGCAGACTGCACCTTGGCGGGCGCCCGGTTGATCTCGTCAGCTAAGACGATGTCATTCATAATCGGGCCCGGAATAAAACTAAACTGCCCCGTTTCTTGCTGATAAATATCCGATCCCGTGACGTCACCGGGCAGTAAATCTGGCGTGAATTGAATACGTTGAAAACGGCTGTCGATGGCACTGGCCAAGGCTTTCGCCGCAGTGGTTTTGGCAATCCCCGGCGGTCCTTCTAAAAGCACATGACCATTAGCGATTAAAGCGACGAGTAATTCGTGGGTTAAATCTGGCTGGCCAACAACGGCGTGATTTAGATGATCTTTTAATTGCTCAATTACAGTTACCATCGAACCTAGGTTCCTTATACTTCTGTCAAAAAAAGTGTCAACGCAATATAATAGTCTTCATCTTATCGGATTCAAATCTTTACGCACAGAGCGATCTTCGTAAGAGTAACGTAAGCACAGGACGAAAAAATGGCGAAAATTGTATTGAATGTGGCCTTGTCTGCGTTTAAATATGAAGCTATGTATACGGGGGCGGCAAAAAACCTCGTCGCGAGTAGTTTAGATGGGCGTAAAGTTCAGTTGCCTTTGTCGGCTTTTCAGCGTTTCGTGACTCACCAAGGCATTTACGGTTTTTTTGAAGTAGAATTTGATGATATGAATAAATTGATTGCTGTCACGAGAATTAGATAGCACATTTACCTGACTTTAACCGCCTAGGGGCCCTAACAATGTACCAACTTGCTCGCTCGTTACTTTTTAAATTAGACGCTGAAGTGTCCCATGAGTTGTCATTGGATCTTCTTGCGGCAAGCAGTCGGTTGGGGGTCAATAAGTTGCTAGGTGGGTTACCAGCCACCAAACCGGTCGATGTGATGGGCTTACGTTTTCCTAATGCCGTTGGTTTGGCCGCGGGTTTGGATAAAAATGCCGATGCTTTTGAGGCGTTGGGCGCGCTAGGTTTTGGTTTTGTTGAAGTCGGAACCGTGACACCAAAAGGGCAAGCAGGCAACCCTAAGCCGCGTTTGTTCCGTTTGCCTGAACATGAAGCCATCATCAATCGCATGGGTTTTAATAACAAAGGCGTCGATCATCTGGTTTCACGGATTAAAGCTCACCGCTATCCAGGCGTGCTGGGGGTTAATATTGGTAAGAATTTAACCACCTCGGTAGAAGACGCGGCAGCGGATTACTTGGCTTGTTTAGACGCCGTTATTCCTTACGCCGATTACATTACCGCCAATATCAGCTCGCCAAATACACCGGGCCTTCGTAGCCTGCAGTTTGGGGAAAGCTTGGCGCAATTGATTGCGCCCTTGGTTGTGGCGCGTGATCGTTATGAAGCGGAACATGGCAAGCGTGTGCCATTGGCGGTGAAAATAGCCCCAGATATGACAGACGACGAAATCAAAATGGTCGCCGATACCTTAGTGGAGCAGGGCGTTGATGGTATTATTGCCACCAATACCACCTTGTCTCGTGATGCTGTTTTAGGGCATCAGTATGAACACGAAGCGGGTGGTTTAAGTGGCGCGCCAGTTCGTGACGCCTCGACTCATGTGGTAAAAGTATTGGCGGAACATTTGAAAGACACGCTGCCGATTATTGGTGTGGGTGGTATTTCAAGTGGTGCTGATGCGGTAGAAAAACTGCAAGCCGGTGCGCGTTTAGTGCAGATTTATTCTGGCTTTATTTACCATGGCCCAGAACTGATAAAAGAAGCCATTACCAGCACAGACGCCTATTATCGAGAGCGTGATCTTGGTATTTAATCTTATCGAATTGAAAACAGTGCGCTGGTTTAAAGTGTACTCATAAGAAAGCGGAATGTAGGTTCCGCTTTCTTTTTACGTTTCGCAACATTCATTGAAATTTAAAAAAAGTATTTAAAAATGAGCACGATATTACAGACAACCGATTCAACCAGTCAGGTTTACGCATTAGAAATAACCTGTCCTCTTGGATTAGAAAATGTCTTAGAAAAAGAATTACATGGCGAAGGCCTGACACAAACACGATTGGGTGAGGCGCAGGTTAAGCTGACCACAAACCTAGAAGGCGTGTACAAAGCCTGTCTTTGGTCTCGCGTTGCGACCCGCGTTATGTTGCCGATTGCCAATTTTAAAATGGAATCTGCCGACGATTTATACGATGGCGTAAAAGCGATTCAGTGGTCAGATCACATGAAAGCCACCAACACCATGGCGATTGATTGTCACGGCACTAATCATCATATTCGCAATACGCAATTTGGTGCAGTACGCGCTAAAGACGCCATTGCCGATTATTTTGTCGCCTTGTCGGGTGAACGTCCTAACGTTGAAAAAGAGCAGCCAGAAGTTCGCATTGCCTTGCGCATTAAACGCGAAGTCGTGACGGTGAGTATCGACTTGTCTGGCGAAAGTATGCACCGCCGTGGTTACCGTCAACAAGGCGGCATGGCGCCGCTGAAAGAGAACTTAGCCGCTGGCCTTTTGTTACGCGCTGGTTGGGGAACGGATTGCGGCTTGACGCAGTTGATCGACCCTATGTGTGGTTCGGGGACGTTTCTGGTAGAAGCAGCGATGATGTCGTTGGACATGGCGCCAGGTTTGCGTCGTCAATATTGGGGATTCAAAGGCTGGAAACAGCACGATCACCGTATGTGGCAACAATTAATGGATTTTGCCAAGAATCGTAAAAAAGACCCTGCCACATTGGGGATTCGTTTCCAAGGTACGGATCGAGAGCAAAAAGCCATTGCGTCGGCACGAGAAAACATCAAGCGCGCAGGGCTAACCGATGTGATTGATGTCAGCATGTCGTCATTCCAAGAGCACGAATTTGATATTAACGCCGAGGCTCCGGGCTTGGTTATCACCAACCCTCCTTACGGTGAGCGTATCGGTGATGAAATGGCCTTGATTGCCTTGTATCGTCAACTAGGCGAGTGGGTGGTCAATCATGTACGTGGTTGGCAATTCATGATGCTCACCAGCAACGACCATTTGGCGCGTCAAATTCCGGTACGACCCGAGAAAAGCACGCGTGTGATTAATGGCGGCATTGAATGTCGCGCTTACCAGTTTCCATTGTTGGCGGGCAGCATAAAAGAAGACGTGGTCGCACAATCAGTGATGACACCGGGCGCACAAATGTTCGCCAATCGTCTGCAAAAAAATGCCAAAAAACTGAAAAAATGGGTCGAGAAGAACAAGATCCAGTGCTACCGCGTTTATGATGCAGACATGCCAGAATATTCGGTGGCCATCGACATATACCAAGATTGGGCACACGTTCAAGAGTATCAGGCACCCAAAAGTGTCGATCCAGAAAAAGCCAAACAACGCTTGTTTGAAGTCATGTCTGCGATTCCAACAGCATTGAACATCGCGGAATCCAAAGTCATTTTAAAACAGCGTCAAAGACAATCGGGTAAAGAGCAATACGAAAAGCTGGATCAGTCTAAACACGAAATGATCGTCGAAGAATACGGTTGTGAATTCATCGTTAACCTGAAAGATTATCTGGACACAGGATTGTTCCTTGATCACAGACCCGTGCGCAAACTGATCCAAGACAAAGCCAATGGTAAGCGTTTTTTGAACCTGTTTTGTTACACCGCGACCGCATCGGTTCACGCCGGGCAGGGCGGCGCACACAGCTCCTTGAGTGTCGACATGTCGAACACCTACACCGAATGGGCGCGTCGTAATATCGAGCTGAATGAATTCTCTGATCGTTACCATCAGGTAGAACGCGCAGACTGTATCGAATGGCTAAAACAAAGCCGCGACACCTTTGATTTGATCTTTATGGATCCGCCAACCTTTTCCAACTCAAAAAAAATGGCCGACATATTAGACATTCAGCGTGACCATGGTGAACTTGTGCGTTTGGCCATGGCGAGATTGGCAAAAGGCGGTGAGTTAATCTTCTCCAACAACTACCGTCGCTTTGTGTTAGATGAAGCGCTAGAGCAAGAGTTTGACGTGCAAAACATCACCCGTGACACGCTCGACCCTGACTTTGATCGCAACGATAAGATTCACCAATGCTATGTCATTAAACACAAATCATAAGTGACTAAGCATACGTGAGTAAATTCGGTATAATTCGCAGACATTTTAAAGGCTAGACGCGTTGTCTAGCCTTGTTTTTTTAGGTTTTATAAGTTTAAAGGTTTATAAGTTTTTAGTATGAAAAAAACATTTCGACTTGTGATTAGTTGCCCCGACAGAGTGGGCATTGTAGCGGCGGTGAGTCAGTTTTTGAACGAACGTCAAGGTTCGATTCTGGAAGCCAGCCATCACACAGATTTAGAGCAAAAATGGTTCTTCATGCGCCACGATATTGACGCAGAAAGCTTGTCGATTGACGTAGAAACCTTCCGCCAAGAATTCGCGCCGATTGCAGAAGAATTCAACATGCGCTGGTACGTGAAAGACAGTGAAGACCGTCCTAAAGTCGTCTTACTAGCGACCAAAGAATCCCATTGCCTAAATGACATCATGCACCGCTGGCACACCGGTGAACTGAACTGCGAAATCGTTGGCGTTATCGCGAACCACGAAGACCTACGTTCTATGGTCGAATGGTACAAAATTCCGTACTTCTGCATTCCCGTGCCGAAAGAAAACAAAATGCCCGCCTTCCAAGAAATTGAAGCCTGCATCGATGCGTCTGGCGCTGATACCATTGTATTAGCCCGTTACATGCAAATCTTCCCTGAATACCTGTGCGAGAAATACCGTCATAAGGTCATCAACATCCACCACAGCTTCTTGCCGTCTTTCATTGGTGCTAAACCTTATCACCAAGCCGCAGTGCGTGGTGTGAAATTGATTGGCGCGACCTGTCACTACGTCACCGCCGATTTAGATGCAGGCCCTATTATCGAACAAGACGTGATTCGTGTTCGCCACAGCCATGCTGCAGAAGACATGGTTCGCCTAGGCAAAGACATCGAGAAACTCGTCTTGTCTCGCGGACTGCGCTACCACCTAGAAGACCGCGTGTTAGTACACGGCAACAAAACCGTGGTGTTTGCTGAATAACGCCAGCACGACAAGGTTTATGCAAAGGGAAGGCCACGGTCTTCCCTTTTTTATTCGACATCTTAGAGCGGTAAAATTTTTGTTCTTGGAAAAAGTGTCTATAGTCTATAGTTAATAGAACAATCAAATTAAGAGACGGCTAGTGAGGTGACGAATGAAACTCAAATTAACGCCAACTCAAAACTTATGTGTTGGCTACCTAGAATCTGGTTTTAAGTTGATCCAATTGGGCGAACAATTCTACTTTATCAAAGGCGAACGCCGCCAAAAGGTATTACCCAAAACCCTAGACGCACTCGTCAACCGAGGCGCACTGGCGCATACCGAACAAGGCGACTACATGCTAAGCGACGCATTTGTAGCGCACCGCAAACGCATGCGCGAAATGAACGACCCAAAACAAACGCGACATTAAAAAGCCGAAAAGCTCATTATTCCCTCCCCTTATGTCTTCCAAGGGGAGGGCTAGGGTGGGGTTATTTGTTGTTATCACCTTTCCGCACTACCAAATTGTAGGCCTGCATAAGGGAGGCACGACCGCAATCAGGCGTTAATCATTGGCGTCCACATCATGCCTCTTCGAAGCGCTACATGACTTTCCGCGACCCTCAATTGTCATTATTCCCCCCCCTTATGTCTTCCAAGGGGAGGGCTAGGGTGGGGTAACAAACCACCTTTGAAGCCTGTAATAACAAGGGATTCTAGTTTCTTTGTGTTGTATATTAACTTAAAGTCTACGCCTTGATATCGGCTTTGCTGATACGCTTTTAAATGTCGAGAAGTCAATAAAAGAGGGTCAGCAGTCGACTGCTTTAAACTCATTTAGAAAGACTATAAGGTTTCCAATTAATGTTTATGTTTGCGCTAATATACGCCTCTGTGGTGATTATTCCTGGGCCTGGGATTATGACCGTTATTACACAAGCCGGGCGTCTCAGTCGTTCACGTATATTTTTTCTGATTGCGGGGTTTGTTGTCGGCGACCTGATTTGGTTTTTTGCCGCGCTACTTGGGTTAAGTGCCGCGCTTAGAGCGACTCCGATGTTACTGACGCCGATTCAGATTCTTGGTGCCGGTTATCTTATTCTCTTATCGGTTCGGCTCTGGAAGGAGGGCATCAGTCTCAAGCCGGTAGTGGGGGCTAAGAGTGCCGGTAGCTCCTCTCACACGTTGTTTTTCGGCTCCTTGCTGTTAACGCTGTCGAACCCTAAGGTGCTGATTTTCTATGTCGCCATTCTTCCGATTGCCTTAGATACTCAGGCTTTATCCGCATTACAAGTTTTTCAAGTAATAGCGATTATCGTGACGGTGCTTTCAGTAATCAAAGTGCTGTATGCGCTTGCTGGCTCCTATTTAGAAAAATACTTATCAGGTAAGCCAGTAGAAGTTTGGCTATATCGGTGTTTCAGTCTCTTAATTTTTTTGCTGTCAATCTCTATGTTGTATGAAGCGATAAGCTAAAGAGAATCAATGCTTTCCCCAAAAATAAACAAGCCACCCACCGTTGAAAGCCAGTTGTATCAAGGGGGTCGAGTTGCTGTCTACTAAATTGCACTTGAGGCACGGTATGCTACTACTGTGACTTTTCTGGAAGTTAAGAGGCCGTAAAGTGGGTGTCTTGATAGGCGCTTTGAGATAGCGCTTTTTCTACCGCTTGCACTTTAAATTCTTATGTAAATTTATGACCCATTTGATCCACCTCTTGTTAAAAATTAGAGGCGACAACTACTCTGACACAGGGGGTTGTTCCCTCCCCTTATGTCTTTCAAGGGGAGGGCTAGGGTGGGGTTATTGCTTTCATCCTAACTCGTCGAAAACCCAACATCCCCGTAGGCCTGGATGAGGAAGGAACGACCGTAATCAGGCGTTAGAAACTCGCAGTTACTGATGTCAACTAAGAGCGGCTTTTGGCGAAGGGTTACTTCCAGAGTTATCCCAAACGGAAGTGAGTCGGCTACTGAATGTTTTGATGCAAAAGCCTTGGGTGGTCTATTGTAAATCAGCGCTTGAGTATCGCTCATCATTAGTCAGTTACTTAGCGCGGTACAGTCACCGTATTGCCTTATCTAATAATCGTTTCCAAGTGTGGAATAACAATAAAATCAGCCTTCAATATCGAGACTATCGTTCCGGCAAGCAGTCTCTTTTAACACTCACGCCACAAGAGCTGGTAAGGCGCTTTTTACTCCATGTATTACCAAGGGGCTTGCGTCGCTCCTGAACATCCTGTTCCCGCGACATTCGTGCGTCCTGCACATCATGCGCATCCGACATTATGGCTGTTTGTCTAATGCCATAAGAGCCAAGGTGAAGAAGCGGGTAGATAAGCAGTTAGACATGTACGAGCCACGAACCAAGGAAGACAGTGAAAAGACAGCTGAATCAAGTTGTTCATGCCCTGCTTGTGGAAAGCGTGCCGTTGTTTATCTTGGCGATGTATCTGAGAGTAAAGTGACAAAACGGCTTTGCATTCTGCTGCCATGGGACAATGGTAGTTAGCGTTAGCACACGGTGAGATCAGAGTATAAAAACAGATCAGGTCATAAGGTCTGAGGGAATCGCTTGCCTCTTTGGTTAAATCGCGCTACAAAAGAGCAAATAAAGAATCAATATAGCGGCAATCAAAGACGATCTGAAGCGGCATAGTCCAAACAGGCTTTGATATCTAGCGAGTTATATAACAGGGAAGTCCTACCATGAAAAAAGCAAATCCCCTATATAGACAACGCAGCCGTTCAACAGTGGGTTATAACCGCAGCTACGCTGCCGTATAACCCTTAATTGTTAGATTCCTAGGCTCCTGCTAAGACGGAAGATCATATAGAACCATGGATAAAAGTATCGAAAATATCATCAATCCACCTTGGCTGGAGTCAATAAGGAAGATGGAAAAGCAATTGAGCCTTGCTGCTTCAGTGTTTCAGGAATCTGAAACAATACGAACAATAAGAAAGCTCAGTGAAACCACAAGGCTGGCATCCTTAGCTTTTAACGAAACAGAATTTATGCAATCCGCTCGGATTGCAGCCGACAGTAGCAGAATCGCTTCGCTTGCCTTCCACGAATCGGATGCCATGAAGTCTATTAGGCAATTCACAGAATCAAGTCGGCTGGCAACGTTAGCTCTACAAGAATCAGATGCTATGAGGTCTTTTAAGGCTGTAGCTGAATCGGTTCGACTATCCTCTCTAGCGTTTCAGCAGTCTGAAATTGCTAAGCAGCTGGAAAGTTTTGCAAAAACAAGCCAGCTTGCATCAATTGCCTTGCAGCAATCTGAAGCATTTAAACAAATATCTCAAATTAGTAACTTAGAGTCATTTAAGGCTTTAGCTAGTCTAGATAACAGCCCATTTCCGAAAAGTGCAGCCTTGGCCTTCGCCTTCGCATCGGAAATGGGTAGTACCGATATAGTAGATGATTCTCTTAAAGAGATAGATGCTCAAATAAGCGCAGAGATATATTCACAAACAGACTTTAATGCGCTATCTGAAAAAACTAAGAGCATCTTGCTCTATCTATATCACTATTATTTTTTGCCGATCTTACTAAGTTGCTTATCTGCTTACATGATGGCCAACGCCGTCCAAGCAAGAAAAGAGCTAGATTTAATATCTACGCCTACCGAAGTCAGGCAATTTACTCGCGCACCTAATCATAATTTTGATCGATCTTCGTTAAAAGGGTTTCGTGTCACAACAGTACAATCTCTTAATTTTAGAGAAGGCCCCAGTATGAAATCCGAAATAATAACGACTTTGCCTATCGGTTCGTTAGTTGAGGTAATAGATAAGTCACACCGCTCATGGCTTTTAGTCGAAGTAGAGATTGATGGAGTGCTTGAGCAGGGCTGGGTATCGAGACGCTATACAGCATACTTTAAATGAATCTAACAAACGGCTGCACCGGACAAATTTCCGCTGTCACCTTTCGTGCAAAAAGACGCACAAAAGTCGCCATCAAAAATTTGCTCGGTGAGCCGGGCGTTATGTTTACCAGTCCTTACCTTGCCCTCCCCCGGCTTCTGGCGTACGCTAAGCGGTACAAGTAAACGTACGCAGGTGCCCACCATGTCACGAGTCCATGTAGATGAAGATATACGCCCCCTCTCTGAGTTCAGAGCGGGCGTAGCCACATTTGTAAAACAGATCCATGAAACCCGCCGCCCCATGGTGCTAACGCAGAGAGGGCGCGGCGTTGCCGTTCTGGTCGATGTCCAGGTGTACGAGAGGATGCAAGAACGCCTGGAGGTACTTGAAGAGGTCTATAAAGCCGAGGAGCAAATTGCCAGCGGGGCAGGTATTTCCCATCAAGATGCAAAATCCTGGGTCCTGAGCAAGCTGTCCCGATGAAAATCGTCTGGTCTCCGCTTGCGTTGGAGCGTGTAGAAGATATCGCTCAATACATTGCCGAAGACAAGCCTGCTGCTGCAGTTGAATGGGTCGATGGGCTATTTGCCACAGTAGAACGCCTGGCGGACTTTCCGGAAAGTGGCCGCATGGTTCCTGAGGTGGGTGCACATCGCATCAGAGAGGTAATGTTTGGAGCGTATCGGGTTATTTATAGTGTTAGAGATCAGATTGATATTTTGACAGTGCGGCGCAGCAACCAGCTATTACGAGCCTCCGAACTTGATGATGAAACATAACAACTGGTTCAAATCGTTCGCTGCGCTCGCTAGGACGGGCTAAAGCCCGCCCCTTAACCAAACGTTATGCAATACGAGGTAATAAATGAATAAAGGCGTTCTGACGTTTTTCTGCGGGAAAATGGGAGCAGGAAAAACTACAAAGTCTCGTGAAATATCCCAAGAGCGAAACGCCGTACTACTCTCAGAAGACGAGTGGCTTTCGTCCGTGTATCCAAATTGCATCAAGACCTTAGATGACTACATTGAATATTCTGGCCGTCTTAAGCCTCAAATGAAGAAATTGGTTCAATCGATCTTAGCGTCTGGAACCAACGTGGTAATGGATTTTCCGGCAAATACAATTCCACAACGAGAGTGGTTTAAAAGCATTTTTTCAGAGATCCAGGCTCCACATGAATTAATCTATATCGACCAGCCAAATGAGGTTTGCTTGGGACGAATCGCACAAAGACGGATAGAAGAGCCTCAGAGGACGGCAACTGATACGGAAGAGATGTTTGAGCTAGTCACAAAGTACTTTGTTGCACCCACATCTGATGAAGGGCTCAATACAACTGTAATTGCGGCAAATGCATAACCAGGCGCAACCACTACGCAGCCTTCGGCTGCCGGACGCTCCCTTCGGGTGTGGCTGAGCGCAGCGTTAGCTGTGATTGACCCTCATTCAAAAAGTGATACTATAGTGGTACTTTTAGTCTGATTTTGGGTGAACCCATGAAAGTTGAGCTAGTTACGAACCTCAAGCGCCAAGCCACAAAGATTCTCGCAGATCTGCACTTGTCTAAAGAGCCGATACTGATCACGGAGCATGGTCAGCCATCCGCATATCTTGTCGATGTTCAGGATTACGAGTTCATGCAGCGTCGCCTTGAGCTGCTTGAGGGGCTCTCGCGGGGAGAGCGCGCTGTACTTGAGGGAAGAACGTACAGCCAAAGCGAGGCCAGGGAGAGAATGAGTAAATGGCTGAAGTAATCTGGACAGAGCCGGCCCTTCAAGAACTTGATGCCATCGCTGAGTACATTGCTCTGGATAATCCTGGTGCCGCAAGTCATCTGGTCCGGGAAGTTTTCGATAAGACCGAGCGTTTGGAAAATTTCCCCCAATCCGGGCAGATTCCTCCAGAGCTCCCGAATTCGGTATACAGGGAGGTAGTGCTTCCACCGTGTCGTATTTTCTATCGCGAGGATGAGAAGCGAGTTCTCGTCCTCTACGTCATGCGAGAGGAGCGGCAGCTTCGTGCGTACATGCTTGGAAACAGCTAACCAGGCGCGTCACTCGGATGCCTTTGTCTCCGCTTCGCTACGTCAAAGTCACCGGTGTGCTTCGGCCTTATCACTCAGGGAAATAAATTATGAAACAATCGGGAAGCTGCCTTTGTGGTGGTGTTCAGTACGAGATAACAGGGGCTTTGAGTGACGTATACAACTGCCATTGCTCAATGTGCCGCAAGCTCCACGCATCAGCTTTTCGAACCTGCGCAAAGGTACGAGTTGAGGGTTGGGAGACTGTCAAAGGGCAGGATCTGCTAACAAGCTATGAGTCCTCGCCGGGGGAGTACAAAGTTTTTTGCTCGGTCTGTGGCTCCAGTATTCATACAAGATTCGACGCAAAACCAGAACTGTATGCCTTTCCACTCGGAACACTCGATACTGATCCCGGCGTGCAAGTGGAACGCCATGTCTATGTTGGTAGCAAAGCCCCGTGGTTCACGATTACGGATGATCTACCTCAGTATGCTGAGAATGAATGAGGCTGTGATAACAAGGCCATCAAATTCGTTCCGGCCTTCGGCCTCCACCATTTATGCTTGAGAAAATAAACAAGCCACCCACCGTTGAAAGCCAGTTGTATCAAGGGGTTCGAGTTGCTGTCTGCTAAATTGCACTTGAGGCACGGTATGCTACTACTGTGACTTTTCTGGAAGTTAAGAGGCCGTAAAGTGGGTGTCTTGATAGGCATGTTGATAGGCACTTGTACTGATAAGCACCTGATGGATCAGGCTAGCCGAGAGTTTATCTTTGAAGCAGTACAATAAATAATCAATGGAACGTTTTAAGGCGTCAAAATAAAAAACTAAGCGTATCTTGCTTATTTTTTATGCTTTATTTGGCAATAACATGCGTTATTCGTCATTAATGCAATGGCCTAACTGTACTTCCGCTTAGATGCAATTATAATAAGAAAGTCTTAATCGACTTAATTCGTTTAAGTAAATACTTCAAATTATATAAAGGATATATATATGAAAAAGTTAGCATTATCAATTGTTCTTGCCGGTATGTCAGCAACCTCTTTTGCAGCAGGTGGTCATGGGCCAGCTGGTTGTGGTCTAGGTACTGAGTATGTTTTTAAAAACGCAGATGCTTGGTATGAACATGTACTGGCAGCAACGACAAACGGTACGTCTGGTAACCAGTCTTTTGGTATGACTTCTGGTACGCTGGGTTGTGAAGATGCAAATGGTCCATTGTCTGGTAGCCTTGCTGTATTTATGAACGAGAACCTTGAACCACTTGCTGTAGACATGGCAAAAGGTGATGGCGAAACATTGAATGCTCTTGCTGCGCTTATGGGCATTAAGTCTGAAGATAAGGCATTATTTAATACTGAAATGAAGCAGAATTTTGATAAGATTTTTGCTTCTGCGCAAGTTACTCCTACGACTGCGCATGAAGGTATTATGGATGTTATGTCTAATTCTCAAGAATTGACTAAGTACCTAGGTTAATTTTAATCGAATTATGTAAAATGAGAGTGAGCGTCTGTAAAGGGGCTCACTCTCATTTTTTTTATCTATAAAACGGTGATTTTGCAATTTCGTTCACCGACCTCAAAAGTAAGTTTCTATGCGCTTTTTAGTTCTTTTATGGCTTATGCTGTTATGTGGTTTCGCCTCTGCGGGTGATGTTAGGGTGATGTCTGCAAACGACGACAGTATGATCACAGAGTTGGCACAAAATTCGTCTTGGTTAGATCTTTTGCACTATCATCAAATTGGCGTTATATCGCCCTATGAAAGTCAAATTGATGACGCTGCGTTTTTCTTATCGCCTCTAGGACAGTCTGATCCTAAAGCTGAGTTACTCGCAACTATCGTGGCTTTTCAAACGCCTTATGAAGGAAATGACCTCAACCAAGCCGCACAATGTCTGTACCCTGCAAGACTTAGTTGGTTAAAAAAACAGTCTCTTGGCATCGATTTCATTGAGCCTGAATGCCCTGAGTTTCAAGATTGGTTCAATAGGATAAATGGCGAAAGTATTTATCTTGTTTTTCCTGCCGCCTACTTAAACAGTCCTTCCTCTATGTATGGGCACACCCTATTGAGGGTTAAAAAGAAAGGTAATGACTCTCCTTTATTAGATTACGCCGTGAATTATGCTGCGAACGCTAACCCAGAGGATAATTCGTTGGTTTTTAGCTATAAAGGCTTAACTGGTGGCTATCCTGGTGTGGTGTCCGTGACGCCTTATTATGAAAAAGTGAAAGAGTACAACTTTTTAGAAAGCCGTGATATTTGGGAATACAAATTGGATTTCACTCAGCAAGAGGTGAATCAATTTATCCGGCATGTATGGGAAGTCCGTAATACTTACATTGAATATTATTTTTTCTCAGAAAATTGCTCTTATCAGTTGTTGGCTATGTTAGATGCGAGTAGCGATCGTCTGAACACTACCAGAAACTTTAATTACTGGGCGATACCAGCAGATACGGTTCGCGAGCTGAAAGAGGCCGGTGTTTTATTGGAGGTAAGTTATCGTCCATCGGTAGTGGCGCAGATGGAGCATATGCTTGAATCACTTAATGACGAGCAAGTACGTGAAGTTAAAGCACTGGTGTTACATGAAACGCTTTCATTGGATGGCTTATCTGACTTTACCGAACATGAGCAAGCCCAAATACTGGAGGTGGCATATCAGTATAGTCGTTACCTTTCTGCTCGAGAGAAATCCACTCTGGCGTATTTGAATAATCGCTCTATCAGGCTTCTTTCATTACGCAGTAAGTACGATGCAACGAATGTATTTACGCCCGTTGATACGCCACAAATTAGAGATGATGAAGGCCATAAAACGCAGCGTATTGGTGTTACTTTCGGCGAGACCGAAGGGAATACTTTTGGTTTGCTTGAGTATCGTCCGTCTTACCATGATTTGTTGGACGCCAAAGGGGGTTACCTCGAAGGAGCCGAATTGTCTATGTTTAGTGGCAGCTTGGGAGTGAGTGAAGATAATAGCCTTCGTATTGAAGAGATATCTTTCATTAATATTCGCTCTTTAGCGCCGTCAAATGCGCTAGTAACACCGAAGTCTTGGCAGATAAATGGTTCCTTAATTAGAGATTTTGTTGTCGATGATGCGCTGGTTTTTCGCCTAAAAGGTGGGGCAGGGATGACCGAAAAAGTCTCGAACCATTTATTTACCCTGTTGATCAATGGCAGTGCTTCCGTTGGTGATCAATATCAAGAAAGCTACCAACAAAAATACAGGCTTCAGTTTGGTCCACAGTTGCAGTGGTTATATTCAGGCGATACCCATCGGGTGATGGCTTCCTACGAGTATTTGGATGATGTTGACCAACACGCCGCCACACTCAAAGTGGCTAAGATTGAATGGTCTTACTTGGTTGATCCTGATTGGCAGATTCGTGTCAAGCTTGAGCAACAGAAGCAAGACAGTATGAAACAAAATACGAGCCAAGTATCACTATTGCACTATTTTTAATTCGACTATAACGCTAGGAGTCCGTTAAAAAATGTCTAGGGTCTATTGGCTAAATTGCACTTGAAGCGCTGTGCGTCACTGCTGTGATTTCTTTGGAATAAGCGGCTAGAAAAAAGGCTTTGCCCTACTGAGTCAGTGAGGCAAGGCCTTTTTTGTGTGTCATTGCAGATTATAAATGTTAGCTGGTAGCGCTATTAACTTACCATTTTGTGTGGATCAATAACGAATTTCTTCGCCGCGCCACCGTCAAAATCGGCATAGCCTTGTGGTGCTTGGTCAAGTGAAATCATTTGCACGTTTACGGCTTTGGCGATGTCGATTTTATCAAACAAAATGGCTTGCATTAGGGCGCGATGGTATTTCATCACTGGGCATTGGCCGGTATGAAGCGAATGAGATTTCGCCCAACCAAGACCAAAACGCATGCTCAAACTGCCTTGTTTTGCCGCGTCATCGGTTGCCCCTGGGTCTTCTGTCACATATAAACCCGGAATACCAATTTGTCCACCAGCGCGTGTCATTTGCATGGCGGAATTTAACACCACCGCTGGAGATTCTTGATGGTGATTACAGCCACAAGCGTGGGCTTCAAACCCCACACAATCGACAAACGCATCCACTTCACGGTCACCAAGAATGGCTTCAATTTTATCTTGAATATCACCTTCTTGAGTAAGGTCGATTGTTTCGCAACCGAAAGAACGCGCTTGATTGAGACGATCTTCCACCATATCACCGACAATCACACAGGCTGCGCCCAACAAATGTGCAGAAGCCGCTGCCGCTAAACCAACCGGGCCAGCCCCCGCGATATAAACGGTAGAGCCTGGGCCAACGCCCGCCGTGACACAGCCATGGAAACCAGTAGGGAAAATATCAGATAGTAACGTGAGGCTTTGGATTTTCTCACGGGCTTGATCGGCATCGGGGAATTTAAGCAAATTGAAATCGGCGTAAGGCACCATCACATAATCCGCTTGGCCGCCAACCCAGCCGCCCATGTCCACGTAACCATAAGCCGCACCGGGGCGAGCAGGGTTAACGTTGAGACAAATACCGGTTTTGCCTTCTTTACAGTTACGACAGCGACCACAAGCAATGTTAAACGGCACAGACACCAAATCGCCAACCTTGATAAATTCTACATCGCGGCCGCACTCTATGACTTCGCCAGTGATTTCGTGACCTAGCACCAAGCCTTTTTCTGCGGTTGTACGACCCCGAACCATGTGTTGATCACTGCCACAAATATTAGTGGTAACGACTTTTAGAATAACGCCATGATCACAACGGCGCTTGCCAATAGCGAGCTCAGGAAAGGGAATGGCTTCTACCTTGACCGTGCCATTACCTTGGTAAATAACACCGCGATTTGCATATGTACTCATAAGACATCCTTTTTTGCTGTTGTTTTTGTTTTTAGCTATGTCTGGTTATTTTGTCACCAGTGGTAAAAAGAATAGTCCTTTATGCGACAGAAAGTCATGCTGAAAACGACTTCATGTAACAGATATTGATCCTTCCTTATTTTGTTCGTAATGTTGCGGTCAGGCGTAGGTGTTCATCAGCACACCTTCTCCACCGTATAGGTGACTTAGACATCGGTTGTGTTGTTTGCTGTATTTCATCGGAGGGTGTTTAGGGGAGGGATTTTGCTTCTTCTTTTAGCCAGTGCTTTAGGTGTCTGATGGCGTCTTCATTTTTGCGGCTTTCTTTGTAGGCGAGGTAGAAGCTGTCGCCTGTTTTGAAGGCTTTGCAGGGGAGTCTTTTGAGTGTGGTCTCTTCGTATTTTTCATTCATCATGTAGTCGTTAACTAGGGCGATGCCGAGTGAATGTTTGGCGGCTTCGCAGGCGAGCATGAGGTGGCTAAAGTGGTGGAACTGTGTGGTGCTGGGGAGCGGGTGGTTGAGATTTTCAAACCAGTGTTTCCAGTCTTCTGTGTGTTTGTCGTAGATGCTGTTTGAGGTGATGAGTGGAAATTGTGCGAGTAACTCGGGTGTTGTGTTGAGTTTGTGTTCTAACTCTTGATTCGATGTGGCGTTCAGGCGATTTTTTAAGGCATCAAAGTAGGCATGGCTACAAACCGGGAATAGCTCTTCTTGGTAGAGCGGTTCAAATGAAAAGCCTCTTTTCTGTTTTTCGACTGTGATAAAAAAGTCTGCAGTGCGATCCGATAGGTCAGGAGAGCCGTGGCTCATTTCAATGCTGAGCTCGAGGCTTGGGTGTAATCGCTTCAAATCAGGCAGCCTTGGTATAAGCCAATAGACGGCAAATGAGCTGTATACCGCTAATCGAATGTGAGTTTTGTGTTGGCCTTTTATTTGGTTGGTGGCGCTTTCTATTTGCAGTAAGGAATGGCTAATGGAGTCGAAGTAGAGTTTGCCTTCTTTTGTTAATTCAAGGTGTCGCCCTTGGCGGTGAAAAAGGTTTTCTCCTAGGTAGTTTTCTAGCATTCTTATTTGGTGAGAAATGGCACTTTGGCTAACACTGAGTTCGTTGGCGGCCAGTGAAAAACTGTTGAGTCGTGCGACGGCTTCAAAAACGGGCAGTGATTTTAGGGGTGGCAGCATTCTCTTTATCCAAATAACTAATAGTTAGGCTGAATATATCATTTTATCTAATGGATTAAACGGATTAATCTACTGCGAATTGTGTGTGTTTTATAAGGAGAGAGGCCGTGTCGGGACGTACCGTAAGCAGTGCTATTTTGATACTGGTGTTGGGCAGTTTTTTTGCCACCTTGTGTGATGTTTTTATTAAGATGGCCGGTGCCGATGTGGCTATTTTTCAGTTTACCTTTTTGCGGGCAATGTTTATGTGCCTTATTCTTTGCCCTATCGCGGTGACAAGATACCTTCGCTCTGCTCGTACGTCTGCTACGTTGGGCTTAAAGTTGCATTTTGTTCGTGGAAATTTATGGGTGCTAGCCGCCGTGCTTTTGGTGGTTTCATTGGCGGAATTGTCTTTGGCCACGGCCAATGCGGTCTTTTATACGGCGCCTATTTTTATCATGCTGTTTGGTGCGTTTTTTTATAAAGAGCGCTTGACGCTTGAGGTCGTGCTGGCGGCTTTGCTGGGTTTTGCGGGTATTTTGATTATTTTAAGGCCCACTGAGGTGACGTTCTCCATGATTAGTGCGGTGCTTTTTGCGGTTGTTTTGGCGGTGAACAGTTTGCTGATTAAAAAATTACCTCAAGAACAAAGTATGCTGTATGGGCTGTTTATGACTCAACTGTTTGCTTTGCCATTATCTGGGGTGTTGGCGTTTTGGGAAGGTGGCGTGTTTGAGGTCGAGGTGCTGATTTATGCGGCTTTGTCTTCTATTTGCTCGATTCTGTACAGTGTGTCTTGTTTGGTTGGTTATCGTTATGTGGCTTCTAGTCAAGTAACCAGCGCGGAATATTCGGGTTTGATTTTTGCCTTTTTGATGGGGTGGTGGGTGTTTGGTGACACGCCAGATTTAGGGGTATTTATTGGTTCGTTTTTTGTTATTGTGCCACTGTTGTATTTGAGTCATCGAGATATTAGAAGGCTGCGAAAAGAGCAGTTATTATCCAATACTCGATCCAATCTAGGGGCGGGTTGAGCTGAGGTTTTTGATCATTTGCTCTACCATGTCTGCGCGGTCTTCGGGGTCTAGATAAATGCCATCTAGGAACAGTCTGGTGAGGCCGTGAAGACTTGCCCAAGTTGTTTGTCCAATTCTTAGTGCTGTGTTGTTATCTGGCAACACGTTTTCCGCTTGCAACACTTCTACCCAGTCAATCCAAGTTTTAAAGGTTTGCTTGGCGGCTGTTTTTAATGAGTCGCTTGGTGTGCCGGCTTTCCATAATGTTCTTCCATACATGAGGTCGTAGGTTTCGCTGTGCTGGAGGGCATACTCAAGATAGGCGTAAACATAGTTTCTGAAGTTTTCTTCGGTGGTGTTGGTCTGTGCTTTTAATGCCTCCAGCCTGTCTTTTTGTTCACCAAAGCCTTTTTCTGCTAAGGCGCAAAGTAAGGCGTTTTTGTCTTTAAAGTGGTGATATGGCGCGGTTCTGGAGACACCTACCGTGTCTGCGAGTTTGCGCATGCTGAGGCTTTCTACACCTTCTTCTTTGATGATTAAGGACGCGGATTCGAGCAGGGATTTTGTGAGATCACCGTGGTGATAGTGTTTTTTTAGTGTCGACATTGGGCAATTAAATACTTGTATCTTGACAATGTCAAAATGAAAATCTATCTTGACAGTGTCAATATTGCGGGTGGGCAACCGCAAAAATAAAAAAATAACACATTAAAGTGGGTCACATTATGAATCAATCACCGTTTCCGCACCTTTTTCAACCATTGGATCTGGGCTTCACGCAGTTAAAAAATCGCATCATCATGGGGTCCATGCATTTGGGTTTAGAGGAAGTTAAGGGCGGTTTTCCTCGTATGGCGGCGTTTTATGCGGAACGTGCTAGAGGGGGGGTGGCTTTAATTGTCACCGGTGGTATTGGTCCGAACGCCGAAGGTGGTGTTTACGCTGGCGCGGCGTTGATGGTAAGTGAGCAAGATGTTGACAATCATCGGCAGGTAACAGAGTCGGTTCACGCTGAAGGCGGCAAGATCTGCATGCAGATTCTGCATACGGGGCGCTACGCGTACAATCCTAAGTTGGTTGCGCCATCGGCGTTGCAGGCGCCTATTAACCCTTTTTCTCCCCATGCTTTAACCGACGACGAAATCTCCCAGCAAATTGATGATTTTGTACGCGCGGCGGTGTTGGCGCAAAAGGCCGGTTATGACGGTGTGGAAGTGATGGGCTCGGAAGGGTATTTGATTAATCAGTTTGTTGTTTCTCGTACCAATCATCGTGATGATGAATGGGGTGGCGATTATGATAACCGTACGCGCTTGCCGCTGGAAATTGTGCGCCGTATTCGTGAGGCGGTAGGCGAGCATTTTATCATTATTTATCGTTTGTCTATGCTGGATTTGGTTGAGCAGGGCAGTACGCTGGAAGAAGTGATTCGTCTGGGGTTGGGCATCGAAAAAGCGGGCGCAAGTATTATTAATACGGGGATAGGTTGGCATGAAGCCAGAGTGCCGACGATTGCGACAAAAGTGCCCAGAGCGGCGTTTACTTGGGTGACAGCAAAGCTAAAAGAGTCATTAAATCTTCCCTTGATCACTTCTAATCGCATTAATATGCCAGAGGTGGCTGAGGCGGTTTTAGCGCGCGGCGATGCAGATCTTGTTTCCATGGCGAGGCCATTTTTGGCTGACCCTGAGTTTGTGATTAAGGCACAACAGAATCGTGCCGATGAGATTAATACTTGTATTGCTTGTAATCAGGCGTGTTTGGATCATGTTTTTGATCATAAGATGACGTCTTGTTTGGTCAACCCAAGGGCGTGTCATGAGACAGAGTTGCTCATTACGCCGACGGATTCTCCAAAACGTATTGGGGTGGTTGGCGCAGGTCCTGCTGGGTTGGCGTTTGCTACGACGGCGGCGAAGAGAGGCCATGATGTTACCTTGTTTGATGCGGCGGGTGAGGTGGGCGGGCAGTTTAATATCGCTAAGCGGATTCCCGGAAAAGCGGAATTTTACGAAACCTTGCGTTATTTCAAGCGTCAATTGGAATTGACTGGCGTTAAATTGCAGCTAAATACTCAGGTCGATAGTGCATTGGTGGCGCAATATGATTTTGATGAATGGGTATTGGCGACGGGTATTGTGCCAAGGCATTTAGACATTGAGGGAATTGATCACCCTAAAGTATTAAGTTATCTGGATGTTATGAATGGCCATCCTGTTGGCAAGCGTGTCGCGGTGATTGGCGCTGGCGGGATTGGTTTTGATATCAGTGAGTATCTGATTCACGACGCGAATCAGGCTCAACAAAGTACCGCCGATTTTATGAAGCAGTGGGGTGTCGATATGACGTTTAGCGCCAGAGGTGGAGTGGAAGGTGTTAAGGCGAACTTTGCGCCCGCGGCAAGAGAAGTTTTTTTGTTGCAACGAAAAGCATCAAAAGTCGGTGCCAACTTGGGGAAAACCACCGGCTGGATTCACCGTACCGAATTGTTGAAAAAAGGTGTGACTATGCTGCCTGGCTGCGAGTATCAGAAAATTGATGATCAAGGGTTGCACTTATTGGTGGCGGGCGAATGGCAATGTTTAGCGGTCGATAATGTGGTTATTTGCGCGGGTCAACAGCCCAATAAGGCGCTGGGTGAGAGTCTAAACTGCGCGGTGCATTTTATTGGTGGTGCGGATGTTGCGTCCGAGCTAGACGCCAAGCGGGCGATTAAGCAAGGCACGGTGTTGGCGGCAGTGCTTTAGTTTGGTGTTGCCATGACATTAAAATCGGACGCGGTTTAGAGCGGTTTCCGTTTTTAGCGTTGTTGAGCAAATAATGTCGTTTTAGAAAACAAAGCCCCGCCATTATTGCGGGGCTTTTTCATTGGGTTCGCCAGTTTTGAGCAATTCTAATAAATCTTCTCTTTCTAGGCTGCCTTTTAGAGCTAAGTCCAACTGATATTGGTATTCGTTATTCCAGCTGGTGATTCTTGGGCTAAGTGTTGATAGCTCTTTCATGGCGGATTTCATGATTTGTAAATAGGCTTGGATGTTTTGCTCTTGATTGATGAGGATGTTTTTTAGTGCTGTTGCGCTACTGTGTCTAAGGTAAAGTGCGAGCGTTTCATTTTGTGCTTCAATGGCGTTGATCTTTGCGGCTTGTTCGGTCAGTGTTTTTTGTAATTTAGCAATTTTCTGATCCTGTGCCGTTAATTTGTCATTGCTTGCGGCGGCATCTTTTGTGGGTAAAAGCAGATAGGTGATGCCAGAAGACGCACCGACACTGAAAGCAAAGCAGAGGAAAAGAGCGAGCCAATAGCCTGTGCTTTTTTGCTGTGGTGCGGGCTCTTTTATTTCAAGTGTTTTATCACTTTTGGGCTTTGGTGGCATGGCGTTACTCTCTTCAAAAGCTGTGTGAATTTGATTATCGCAAATTGCTGTAAAATAAAAAGCCATTCTTTTATCGGCTGTTGGTGTTGGCAAACCACGGTCTATGATCTCATATTCGTGGTCTATGCTCTCATATTATAGTCATCATGTCTTTTAAGAGGGATTCAGCGGTTTAGTTTTTGCCTCAGTACACGTAAAATACGCGCCGACGATGGGATAAGATTAATAACCTACTAAAATACTCGGGTAAATACTTGATCAAAACAGTAGGTTTTGTGTATCATCTGTGCTTACAGAATAATCTAATTGGATAGCCTATGCGCCTGACAACAAAAGGTCGTTATGCGGTCACTGCTATGCTTGATCTGGCATTGCATTCGGATCAAGGTCCTGTGTCTTTAGCGGATATTTCCCATCGACAGGGAATCTCCTTATCTTATCTTGAGCAACTGTTCTCTAAACTTCGCAAGAAAGCATTGGTAACCAGTGTCAGAGGGCCAGGTGGTGGCTACCGTCTTAGTCGCTCAAATAACGATATTTTTGTTGCGCAAATCGTCGATGCAGTGAATGAGTCCGTTGACGCGACAGGGTGCAAGGGGCGCAGTGATTGTCAAAGCGGTAATACGTGCCTGACTCACCATTTATGGTGTGATCTGAGTGATCAAATACACGATTTTTTAAATCGAATTAGTCTCGAACAGCTGGTGCGGCGCAACGACGTGCGACAAGTGGCAGAACGACAAGATTTCGAAAGCCGACAACGTGGCCTTGTCAATGACAAGATTAGTGCGGCGATTGTTGATTAAGTAAAGAATAAATTAGTTGAGCGATGTGCGCTGATTGACAGTGCGTTTGTTCGCTATGATGAGTGAGTGTTTATATGACTGAGCAGATAGATAAAGCGCTGGCACGGGAATACGAAGCAGGTTTTGTGTCTGATGTAGAATCAGAAACATTTGAGCCCGGCTTGGATGAAAATGTTATCCGACGTATTTCTGAAATGAAAGGCGAGCCTGAATGGATGCTTGAATGGCGCTTGAGCGCATTTCGTGAATGGTTAGAAATGGAAGAACCGGAATGGGCCTTAGTGGATTACCCAAAAATAGACTTTCAGTCCATTTCTTACTATTCGGCACCCAAAAGTATGAAGGACAAGCCTAAGTCCTTGGACGAGGTGGACCCTGAATTACTGCGGACTTATGAGAAACTTGGCATTCCTCTGATAGAGCAACAAATGTTAGCGGGCATTGCGGTTGATGCGGTGTTTGACTCTGTCTCTGTGGTGACCACATTCCGTGAGAAGTTAGAAGAGGCTGGGGTTATTTTTTGCCCTATTTCTGAAGCACTGCACAAATATCCAGAGCTTGTTAAGAAGTACATTGGCAGCGTTGTTCCGAAGAAAGACAACTACTACGCGGCGTTGAACTGCGCTGTCTTTACCGATGGCTCCTTTGTTTACATTCCTAAAGGCACTCGCTGTCCAATGGAGTTGTCGACTTATTTCCGCATTAACGAACAAAATACCGGTCAATTTGAACGTACTTTGATTATCGCCGACGAAGGTAGCCATGTGAGTTACCTTGAAGGTTGTACTGCGCCACAGCGTGATGAAAATCAGCTGCATGCTGCGGTTGTTGAGCTGGTTGCCATGGACAACGCTGAGATTAAATACTCTACAGTGCAAAACTGGTATCCGGGCGATGAAAACGGCAAAGGCGGTATTTACAACTTTGTGACCAAGCGCGGGATTTGTCACACCAATGCCAAAATCTCTTGGACGCAGGTTGAAACAGGTTCTTCGGTTACGTGGAAATACCCAAGCTGTATTTTGAAAGGCGACAACAGTGTGGGTGAGTTTTACTCGGTGGCCTTGACGCGCGGTCGTCAGCAAGCCGATACCGGAACCAAGATGATTCACATTGGTAAAAACACCAAGTCGACCATCATTTCTAAAGGTATCTCGGCGGGCAGAAGTAACAATAGTTACCGTGGTCTTGTGCGCATGAATCCCGGTGCAGAAGGGGCGCGTAACTTCACTCAGTGTGACTCTTTATTGATCGGCGACCAGTGTGGTGCGCATACTTTCCCTTATGTGGAAAGCCGTAATCCTTCTGCGATTGTGGAGCATGAAGCGACGACGTCGAAAGTCAGTGACGAGCAGATGTTCTTGTGTCGTCAGCGTGGTCTTGATCCTGAAAAAGCCGTGTCCATGATTGTGAATGGCTTCTGTAAGGAAGTGTTTAAAGAATTACCCATGGAATTTGCCGTTGAAGCGGGCAAGTTACTAGAAATAAGCCTTGAAGGCTCAGTAGGTTAAGGAATTGTTGAAGATGTCGAACACCAAAAGTATGTTGACGATAAAAGATTTGCACGCCAGCGTTGAAGAAAAGCAGATCATCAAAGGGCTAGATTTAGACATTAAGCCGGGTGAAGTTCACGCGATTATGGGGCCAAACGGTGCCGGTAAAAGTACCTTGGGCTATGTTTTGTCAGGTCGAGATGGCTATAGCGTAGACAGCGGTAGCGTGACCCTTGATGGTGAAAATTTGCTCGATATGGAAGTCGAAGACCGTGCTCGTGCAGGGTTATTCTTAGCGTTTCAATACCCAGTCGAAATTCCGGGCGTTAGTAACTTGGAATTTTTAAAAGCTTCGGTTGATGCGCAACGTGAAGCGCGTGGTGAAGACGCCATTACGTCTGCCGACTTCTTGAAAGAAGCCAAAGCCGCTTGCAAACAAGTTAACCTACCGGTGGCTTTTTTGAAGCGCGGTGTTAACGAAGGTTTCTCAGGTGGCGAGAAAAAGCGTAACGAATTAATGCAAATGTTATTGCTCAAACCCAGACTTTGTATTCTAGATGAAACCGATTCTGGTTTGGACATCGATGCGTTGCAAGTGGTAGCGGAAGGCGTTAATAGCCAGCGCTCTGCGGATCGTAGCTTTATCGTAGTGACGCATTATCAGCGTCTTTTGGATTATATTAAGCCTGATTTTGTGCATGTGTTGTCTGACGGGAAAATCGTCAAAAGTGGCGATGCTTCTCTTGCTCATGAATTGGAAGCACAAGGTTACGCTTGGTTGCAAAAAGAGCCAACTGAAGACGAACTTGAGGGGTAATGCATGAGTGAATGGTTAGAAAGCGCCATTACTCGAGCGCAAGGTATTGATGATTGGCTGGCACCAAAGCGAACGCACGCACTGGATCTTTTAGCCAATACCAAATGGCCAACGCGCAAAACCGAAGCCTGGCGCTATACACCGCTTCGTCCTGTTGAGCGTTCGCCCGCCAAGGTAATAAAGGAAAAAGTGGCGTTATCGCCTGTTGCGATTGCGGACTTATCTGCCATTGAATTGGTGTTTGTAAACGGCCAGTTTGATCAAACACAATTGCCTAACGTCTTGCCAGCAGGTTTATCCATTGCCTTAGGCAGTGGTTTAGATTCGGTCAAACAGGCGGACGCGCTCAGTGTTTTTTCGACGATCAAACCTGAGCGTCATGTTTTTGGTTTGGTGAATGATGCCCTCGCGCAAGACGTCGTGATTGTGTCGGTTGCAGAAGGGGTTGAGATTACTCAGCCGATTCGTATTAGTTCTTTGTTGAGTCAAGGTGCAGAATCTCATACGCGGGTTCAAGTGATGCTTGCTGCCGGTTCTCGTCTGGCGGTGATTGAAGATGTACAGGCGCAAGGCGATAGCTTAAATACCGCCTTTGTAGAATACAATGTGGCGGCCAACGCACGTCTAGAACATTATCGTTTTGCCTTACAGACAGGGACTAATGTTGCCATCGGTGGCAGCCATTTTAATCTCTATGACCATGCAAAAATGCACAGCACCATCGTGGGTTTTGGCAGTGATTTGTCGCGTCTAGACACCGATATTATTCACGCTGGTGAGTTTGCTGATGCCAAGTTAAATGCCATGTATTTGCTGGATGGTAAAGAGCTGTTTGATCTGCATGCGACGGTTGAACATGCCAAGCCAAATGGCAAAACCGAAGAAAACGTTCGCTGTATTGTCGCGGATCGTGCCCGCGCTATATTTAATGGTCGTATACACATTCACCGTGATGCACAGAAAACCTTGGCAGAGTTGAATAACCGCAACTTGTTGCTATCGGATAAAGCCGAGATTAACACCAAGCCTGAGTTAGAGATTTACGCTGACGATGTGAAGTGTGCCCATGGCGCAACGGTCGCTGAAACGGATAAACAGGCTTTGTATTATCTGCAAACGCGTGGTGTAAGCCGTTCCAAGGCGCAAGTAATGCTGAATTTTGGCTTTATTAACGAATTGATTGATTTAATGCCAAATGCCGCGTTAGCGGAGTGGATTCGTCCTATTATCCGTGAGCGTTTTGCGCAAATGGAAGTGAAGTAAGCGAGAATCTGATGAATTTTGATGTAGCGGCTATCCGCGAGCAATTTCCGATTTTAAAGCGTGTAATCGACGGTAATCCGCTTATTTATCTCGATAATGCGGCGACGACGCAAAAGCCGCAATGCGTGATTGATGCTTTGGTGGATTACTATACAACCTGTAATTCCAATGTGCATCGTGGCGCCCATCGTCTTGCGGATGAGGCGACACGTCGTTTTGAAGGCGCGCGTGACATCGTAAAAGAGTTTATCAATGCGCCAAAACGCGAAGAGGTCATTTGGACCACAGGCACGACCGAGGCCATTAATATTGTGGCTAACGGTCTGAGCCAGTTATTGTCAACAGGCGATGAAGTGATTGCGACGGGGATGGATCATCATGCTAACCTTGTGACTTGGCAACAAGCTTGCAAAGCCTCTGGCGCCATTTTAAAGATCGTTCCGGTGACGGATGAAGGTGAGTTAGATCAAGCCGCTTATGCGGAGATGTTGAACGAACGCACTCGATTTGTGGCTTTTCCTCATGTATCTAATGCATTGGGAACGGTGAATCCAGTCAAAGCCATGACGATAAAGGCGAAGCAATTTGGTGCTTGGGTTTTGGTCGATGGTGCGCAGGGTGCGGCTCATGGTTGGGCTGACGTGCAAGATATTGGTTGTGACTTTTATGCTTTTTCGGGTCATAAAGTCTATGGGCCAATGGGCATAGGCGTATTATGGGGGCGAGCGTCGGTACTTGAGAATTGGCCTGTTTGGCGCACCGGTGGCGAGATGATTGCGACGGTGACTTTGCAAGACGCGACGTGGAATGTGCTGCCTTATCGTTTTGAGGCGGGTACGCCTAATGTGGGCGATGCCATTGCGATGGGTGAAGCCATTCGTTGGTTTAGTGCCTTAGACCAAGTCGCCGTCGCGGCCCATGAAAAAGCTTTAATAGATCGAGCAACAGAGTTGGCAGAGGCGTTCGAAGGCTTAACCATTATTGGCAATGCGAAAGACAAAATTGGTGTGTTGAGCTTTGTGATGGACCATGGTCATCCAGCGGACATTGGTTTTTTATTAGATCGCCAAGGGATTGCGGTTCGCACTGGGGATCATTGCGCGCAGCCTCTGATGACACGTTTTAATGTGCCTGGTACGGCACGCGCATCGTTTGCGATTTATAATACATTAGAAGAAGTTGACGCTTTGTTTGTGGCACTGAAAAAAGTGCGAACAATGCTGGCTTAGGAGGTTTCAATGACAGTTACAACGTTTGATCCTGTCTCTAGCGTGTCTTTAACCGCTTCCGCACAGAAATATTTTGCTTCAAAACTGGTAAAGCAACCGGGTAAGTTGATTCGATTAAGTACCAAAGAAAGCGGTTGTACCGGCTTTTCTTATGTACTGGACATTGTCGAGGCGGCTTTAGAAGGTGACACTGTTTTGGCGTTTGGCGATGTGAGCCTTGCGGTAGATTCGCAATCGGCTGCCATGCTAAAAGGCACAGAGATTGACTTGGTGCGCGAAGGTGTTAACGAAGTTGTGAAGTTTAAAAACCCTAACGTTGTAGCAGAATGTGGCTGTGGCGAAAGCTTTAGTGTGAGTTAACTTCATGCAAAAAATGGTAGTAACAAATCGTGCTTGTCCAGCGAGACGAGTGCCAAGCGGTGAGCCGGTTAGTATTCCTGAAGGTCAGTTTATTACGATTAATCAGAGCTTGGGTGGCAACTACACCGTTACTTGGCAAGGTAATATGCTGCGTATTGACGGAACGGACGCTGAGGCAATTGGCCAGCAACCTGAAGTGTTGAATTTTGACGATCTGGGTACTGGTGATATCAGCGAAGAGCAAGTCTGGCAGGCGCTAGACACTATTTATGACCCAGAAATTCCGATCAGTCTGGTGTCACTCGGTTTGGTGTATAAAGTGACGCTGGATCAAGAGGCAAAATCGGTTCTGATTGATATGACGTTAACGGCTCCCGGTTGTGGTATGGGGCCTGTTCTCGTAGGCGATGTGAAGTATCGCGTTGCCAAAGTGCCCAATGTTGAAGTGGTGAAAGTGGATTTGGTGTTTGATCCGCCTTGGTCACGAGAAATGATGAGTGAAGAGGCGCAATTAGAGGCGGGGCTTTTTTTCTAATGGCGGCCTCTTGATCGCTTCGGCGCTTCGGTAAAATCGAATACAATAGGAAACGGTCTTGGTGTTTAGCCAATGCCGTTTTTGTTTAATAGGCTTGATGTAAAAGAGGGTGGTCATGGCTTTACCTAGTACGGAAGACATAGTGGACGATCTGTCGTTTTTTGACGATTGGGAAGATAAGTACAAGTACATTATTGATTTGGGTAAATCTTTGCCAGCGTTTGATGAAGCGTGGCGCACGCCTGAGCGCTTGGTGAAAGGCTGTCAGAGCAGTGTTTGGATTCAGCCAGGTTCAGAGCAAGACGCTACGAAAGGCGAAGTGCTGACGTTTTCGGTAGACAGCGATGCCATTATTGTTCGTGGTTTGCTTGGTTTGGTGTTGGCGGCGTTGGACCATAAAACGCCAGAAGAAGTTTTAGATTTCGATATTACGGCCTATTTTGAAGAGCTGGATCTTGAGCGGCATTTGAGCCCGACCCGTGGCAATGGTTTGCGTTCTATTGTTGGTCGCATAAAAGGCATCGCACAGGCGGCGGCTTAATTTTTATTGGAGAGCATTGAATGAACACCCCGGTTTACCTAGATAATTCTGCTACCACGCCAGTCGACCCAAGAGTGGCGGAAAAAATGATGGCGTGTTTAACGCAGGACGGTAATTTTGGTAACCCTGCCTCACGCTCGCATCTTTTTGGCTGGCGTGCAGAAGAAGCGGTTGAGGAAGCTAGGTTGCAGGTGGCCAGTTTAATCAAGGCAGACTCTCGTGAGATTGTTTGGACCTCTGGCGCGACAGAAGCCAATAACCTAGCGTTAAAAGGTGTCGCGCAGGCGTATCGTCAAAAAGGCCGTCATATTATTACCTCGATGATAGAGCACAAGGCGGTGTTGGATCCTTGCAAGCAACTTGAAAAAGAAGGCTTTGAAGTCACTTATTTACTGCCAGATTCTCATGGCGTAATTTCCCCCAGTCAGGTTGAAGACGCGTTGCGTGAGGACACGATTTTAGTGTCCTTGATGCATGGCAATAATGAGCTGGGTGTATTGACGGATATCGCCGCGATTGGCGAGTTGACCCGATCTCGTGGCGTGTTTTTCCATGTGGACGCCGCGCAAACGACAGGCAAAATTGAAATTGACGTTAATGCCATGAAAGTAGATTTAATGTCGCTGACAGCCCATAAAACCTATGGTCCAAAAGGCATTGGTGCTTTGTTTGTGCGTCGCTCGCCGAAGGTTAAATTAGCGGCACAAATACACGGAGGCGGTCATGAGCGTGGTATGCGTTCTGGCACCTTGGCAACGCATCAAATTGTCGGCATGGGCGAAGCATTCCGTTTAGCGGGTGAAGAGATGACGCAAGATTGTGCTCGTATTCAAACGCTGCGTGAGCGTTTATGGTCGTCTCTTAATGCGTTATCTGGTGTGCATCTTAATGGCGACTCCGCTAATCGTGTTGCTGGCGTGGTGAATGTGGGGTTTTCGGGGGTTGATGGTGAGGTGTTGCTGATGTCACTGAGTGATATTGCCGTGTCTTCTGGTTCTGCTTGTACTTCAGCAAGCCTAGAGCCGTCTTATGTTTTGCGCTCAATTGGTTTGCCGGACGATTTAGCCCATAGCTCATTGCGTCTTTCTGTTGGCCGTTTCACGACCGAGGAAGAAGTCGACTTTGCCGCTGAAACCATTAAAAATGCCGTGACGCGTCTTCGGTCAGTTGCTTAGGGGTGAGAATTCGAGCTTTTATGCTTGTTAGATTAAATAATCTTCATTGGATCGTACAATTTTAATGAATTGATGCGTATAATACGCGCGCTGAACTTTTATGTCCTGGGCCATGCAAAAGGCATCGCCCCTTTAAAATTAATTTGGAGTTATACCCATGGCGTTAGAACGTACTCTATCTATCATCAAGCCTGATGCGGTTGCAAAAAACGTAATTGGCGAAATCTACACTCGTTTTGAACGTGCTGGTTTTAAAATCGTTGAAGCGAAAATGATTCAACTAGACGACGAATTGGCTGGCGGTTTTTACGCTGAGCACAAAGAGCGTCCTTTCTACAAAGACTTGGTTGCTTTCATGACGTCTGGTCCTGTTGTGGTTTCTGTTCTTGAAGGTGAAGGCGCAGTACTTCGTCACCGTGAACTAATGGGCGCGACTAATCCTAAAGATGCGACAGCTGGTACGTTGCGTGCAGATTACGCTACGTCTATCGATGCTAACGCTGTTCACGGTTCTGATTCTGTTGAATCGGCAACTCGTGAAATTGCTTACTTCTTCGGTAAGTAATTGACAGCTAGGACCTTTATGTCCGATCTGTTTTTAAAAAGCGGGCGCTAGCCCGCTTTTTTACAGAGGCTTCTGAAAAGACTTTTCTTTTCAGAAGCTTTTTTCGTTTACACTTAATGCTCACCACAGCAAGCGATATTGAATTATGACTGACATCAAAAAAGTAAACCTGTTGGGTTTATCCCCTGACAAGCTGATTGAATTTTTTGAATCCATTGGCGAGAAAAAATTTCGCGCCACTCAAGTAATTAAATGGATTCATCAGAAAGGCGCTGAAAGCTTTGAGGAAATGACCGATGTCAGTAAAGCGCTGCGGGCAAAATTAGAGCAAATTTGCGAGATTCGTGGGCCGGAAGTGGTATCACAAAATATTTCGACTGACGGTACCCGTAAGTGGGTTATTCGTACCGAAGGGGGCAAGAACGATTGCGTTGAAACGGTTTTGATTCCCGATGGTGATCGAGCGACTTTGTGTGTCTCCTCCCAAGTGGGCTGTTCGTTGGATTGCAGCTTTTGTTCGACTGGTAAGCAGGGTTTTAATCGTAATTTAACGCCCGCGGAGATTATTGGGCAGGTGTGGATTGCGATTAAATCGTTTGGCCCTATGGATCCGAATGGCCCTCGTCGCGTGACTAACGTGGTAATGATGGGCATGGGCGAGCCCTTGATGAACTTTGAGCCAGTGGTCGATGCGATGATCCTGATGATGCATGATCACGCGTACGGTTTGTCTAAGCGTCGCGTTACTTTGAGCACTTCTGGTGTGGTGCCTAAAATTTATGAACTGGTCAAGCGAACCGATGTGTCGTTGGCCATTTCGTTGCATGCGCCAAATGACGCCTTGCGTAATGAGCTGGTGCCCATTAATAAAAAATACCCCATTGCGGAACTGCTCGAAGCGTGTCAGTTTTATTTGGCAAATTTGCCGGATAAGCGCCACATTACGATTGAGTACACGTTAATGTCAGGTGTGAATGACAATGAAGAGCAAGCCCATGAATTGGCTGAGCTTCTTAGTGTGTTGGAATGTAAAATCAACTTGATTCCATTTAATCCATTCCCACATTCGGGTTATGAAAAACCGTCTAATAATCGTACGCGCCGCTTCCAGAAGATTTTGGCGGATGCGGGTTACACGGTGACGGTTCGCACCACTCGTGGTGATGATATTGATGCGGCATGCGGTCAATTGGTGGGGGATTTTCATGATAAAACACGCCGTAGTCAGAAATACATCGAATTGCGTGAAGTAAAAAGCTAATCTCTTAAATTATTGAATTTTGGTATGACAAGGATGTCATTATGCGATTGTGGTTGCTGCTGTTTTTATTGTGTTGTGTGCTTAGTACATCGTGTGCTTACCAGACTGTTTCACCGTCACGACCCGCTATTTCCGAGTCTAAACGCTTATCGATTATTCAAGCGCATCTCTTGTTGGGGCAGTTGGAGGTGGCGAAAAAGCAGCTTGATAAAGTAAGTGAAGCGAATCAAGGGCGAGATTATTGGCGCCTACTAAGCTTATACTGGTTAAGTATGGAAGAGTCCGAGCAAGCCCTTTCTGCGCATAAGCAAGGGCTTGAAATGTACCCAAATGATAGCTTTATGTGGAATAATTATGGCGTGCTATTAGGGGTTCAAAAACGCTGGGGAGAAGCGTGTGACGCATTTGATAATGCAGAAAAATACGCGCAGTTTAGGCGTCAATCTGTGCAAATAAATCTTTCTCGATGTGCATTACGTCAGAATGACGTAAAATTCGCTGGAATCCACCTAAATCAAGCAAAAGAAATTGCAGATTTGCCACTGATAGGTTTGATGACAGAGCTCAATCTTGTTTTAATACAAGGTAATAATGACCAAGCTCGCTTAATTTTAAATAATATCCAGGCTACGAAAAAAATTGCCCGAGGATCGGTGCATTTTGATGAATACAACTGTCTGTCGTGGCACTTAACTGTACACGAGACTGACCCTACACTGTATTCGTTTGCGAGTAATTTTACATGCCTGAATGGCTCAAGGTATTGACATGACAACTGAATTTCAAACGGACGCTTCTGTAAACACAATGAACCAAGACTCCATTAATATTGGTAAGCGATTAAAGACTAAAAGGATAGAACTTGAGTTTGATGAAAGGCATGTAGCCACCGAACTGAAAATCACCATAGATCAAGTTCGTGCGCTTGAGGCGAATAATTTTACATACTTCCGCTCGGTGACTTTTGCGCGTGGCTTTTTGAAGAGCTATTGTCGGCTCTTAGGAGTTGATCATACCGAAATGCTGGGGGCGTTTGATAGTGAACGGGTAAATGCCGAATCGACGATTAAACCGGTTGATAAGGTGAATAAACAGACGCATTTAGGCGATCCTATTGTTATTTTAATTTCGATTGTGATTGTCGCCGTGTTGGTGTTTTTAGTGTTTTGGTGGCCCTCTCAAAACGCGGCGTCGGATATCGCTGACGAACAAAGACGTGGTGACAACCATGAACTCACCGAGTCAGAAGCAAGTGAACGCGCGGCCGAACTTGAAAATATAACCGCGCCTTCCGCTGATGCCCCTGTTGAACGTACTGCTGACGACGCCATCGAGTCGGCTGACAATAATCAATCAGACAGTAATCAATCGAACAACAATCAATCAGACAACAATTTATCTGACAATAAAGCACCTGAGATAGCCGATAATACGCTTGATGAGCCTTTGCCAAGTCAAAATGCTGGAGGGGAACAAGATGTTCAAAATAGTGAGGTTGCCACCGGCCTTTCTGCTGAGACAATGGCTATTTTGGAAGAAGCGGGTGTGACACCTAATGACGTGGTAAGGGCGAAAAAAGAGGTCGCCTCAGTAGAATCCCTGCCGTCTTATGTCGACGAAGTTGAAATGGTATTTGATGCGGACTGTTGGACCGAGGTAAGGGATGCAACGGGTAAAATCTTGTTTTCTGGCGTCAAAACAGCCGGAAGTCAGTTGTCATTAACCGGCAGCGCACCGTATAGAGTCGTGTTGGGTTACGCCAGAGGCGTGTCATCTTTGAAGTACAAGGGTGAAAGCTTCGATTTTTCTTCTTTTATTCGTAATGATTTGGCTCGATTTGAGCTCAAGTAGAGACACTTATGCATTTTGAATCCCCGATTAAACGCCGTCACTCTCGCCAAATTATGGTCGGTAATGTGCCCGTTGGCGGCGGCGCACCGATTAGTGTTCAGAGTATGACGAACACAGAGACCTGTGATGTTGATGCTACCGTTGCGCAAATTCGTGCAATTGCTGAGGCGGGAGGGGACATTGTTCGTGTGTCTATTCCGTCTATGGACGCGGCAGAGGCCTTTAAAAAAATACGCCAAGCCGTTTCCATTCCTTTGGTTGCCGACATACATTTTGATTATAAAATTGCCTTAAAAGTAGCCGAATATGGTGTTGATTGCTTGCGGATTAATCCCGGCAATATTGGTAATAAAGACCGTGTGCGGGCTGTCGTTGATTGTGCGCGTGACAAAAACATTCCGATTCGTATTGGTGTTAACGCTGGGTCTTTGGAAAAAGACCTACAGAAAAAATATGGCGAGCCAACACCAGATGCACTAGTCGAATCCGCTTTTCGCCAGATTCAGTACTTTGATGAATTGGATTTTCATGAGTACAAGTTGAGTCTAAAAGCGTCTGATATTTTCATGACGGTTGAGGCGTATCGTAAAATTGCTAGCCAAATAGACAACCCATTGCATTTAGGGATTACCGAGGCGGGTGGCTTACGCTCTGGCACGGTGAAATCGTCTATTGGCCTAGGTTTATTGTTAATGGATGGTATAGGAGACACCTTACGGGTTTCTTTAGCCGCTGATCCAGTGCAAGAAATTAAAGTCGGTTGGGATATGCTGCGCAGTTTGAAATTACGTAACCGCGGCATTAATTTTATTGCTTGTCCAAGCTGCTCGCGCCAGAACTTCGATGTTATTAAGACCATGAATGAGCTAGAAGAGCGACTTGAAGACATTGTCGTTCCCATGGATGTTGCGGTGATCGGTTGCGTGGTGAATGGCCCAGGTGAAGCAAAAGAAGCGGACATCGGGTTGGCTGGTGGATCGCCCAACAATTTGATTTATCAAGATGGTAAGCCAAACAGCAAAACCAAAAATGCAACGCTTGTCGATGATTTAGAAAGAATGATTCGTCAAAAGGCCCTCCTAAAAGAGCGGGAACTGGCCAACATTATTGTTAAAAATTAAGGATCCATTGTGGCGCAAAAAATTCAAGCAATCAGGGGAATGAATGATATTTTACCTGATCAGTCTTCTGTCTGGCTCTACTTAGAAAAAACCGTAGCAGACGTGGTTAAGTCTTATGGATATCAGCAAATTCGTTTTCCTATTGTCGAAAGTACGGATTTGTTTAAACGTGGTGTGGGCGAAACCACCGATATAGTTGAAAAAGAAATGTACACCTTTGACGATCGTAATGGCGAATCGTTAACGTTGCGCCCAGAAGGGACAGCAAGCTGTGTTCGTGCGGCGGATCAAGCAGGCTTATTGTTTAACCAAGTGCAGCGTTTATGGTACACAGGGCCTATGTTTCGTTATGAGCGCCCGCAAAAAGGTCGTTACCGTCAATTTCATCAGATTGGTGTCGAATCTTTTGGCATGAGCTCGGCCGATATTGATGCAGAGTTGATCGTGTTATCCGCGCGTTTGTGGCAGCAGCTGGGTCTTTTAGAGCATGTTGAGTTGCAGTTAAATACCATTGGCTTGGCGTCTGAGCGGGAAGCCTATAAAGCCGCATTGGTTGTGTATTTAACGCAATTTAAAGATCAGCTAGATGAAGACAGTCAGCGTCGCTTGTCGACCAATCCACTGCGGATTTTGGACTCTAAAGACGAGGCGACTCAAGCGCTATTAAAAGACGCGCCAAACTTAGAAGAATTTATTGGCACCGAGTCGCAGGCGCATTTTGATCGTTTGCAGGCAATTTTACAGGCCAACAACGTGCCGTATGTGATTAATCGACGTTTGGTTCGAGGTTTGGACTATTACGGAAAAACGGTGTTTGAATGGGTGACTTCACATCTTGGTGCACAAGCCACCGTTTGTGCTGGTGGACGTTATGATGGTTTGGTTGAGCAACTCGGTGGCAAACCGACTCCGGCTGTCGGTTTTGCGATGGGGATTGAGCGTTTAGTGTTGTTGCTTGAAACGCTGGATCTGGTGCCGAGTGAGGCGAAGTTTGCCGCTGACGTTTTTGTTGTCAGTATTGGCGATGAGGCTGAAATAGCGTCGTTTGTCTTGGCTGAGCAGCTTCGTGAAAGCCGCCCGAATTTGGTGGTATTACGCCATTGCGGTGGCGGTAATTTTAAGAATCAGATGAAGAAAGCGGATCGTTCCAGTGCCCGATTTACCATTATTTTAGGTCAAGACGAGCTGGAGCAGGGCATTTGTCAGATTAAAGACATGTCGACGGGTGAGCAGAAAACTTGTGCGTTGGATAAGATTGGTGCTTATTTTGCTGCCAATTCGTGATGTCTTGGTGCGATTTTTTGTCTTAGCGCAATAAACGAGATGATAATTTGATTTAACAGTGTATCGTTGCTTTTAATAGTTTGACGATACTTTGAACGAGGGAATAAGCGTGTCTGAATTAAAGACTGAAGAAGAACAAATTGAAGCGTTTAAAACGTGGTGGAAAAAAAACGGCATCGCTTTGGTTGTGGTTATTGCGGCGGGTGTCGGTGGTTATTTTGGTTGGCAAGCGTGGAAAACCAGTCAAGCCAATTACGTTAGCGAAGCGTCTGCATTGTATCAAAATTTACTTCAAGCCTCGGCTGATTTGAGTGATGAAAATAATCAGAAAACAGTGAGTTTTATCGCAAAACAGCTCACAGATGATTACGCTGATACCGGTTATGCGATGTTTGGGCAGTTGTTTTTGGCCCGTGTAGACGCTGAAAATGGTTTGTATGATGATGCTATTCAAGCATTGGATTTGGCCATAGCGAATACAGACGATGTGACCTTTACGGCGGTTGCCAATCTGCGTGTTGCGCGTTTATTGCTTCAGAAAGAAGATTACACTGGCGCTATTGCCCGTGCAGAGAAAGTCACCGCGGAAGAGTTTGCAGCACAGCAACAAGAATTAATTGGCGATGCTTTAATTTTGCAGGGTAAGCGTGATGATGCCCGTCTTGCGTATCAAAAAGCCAGTGAGGCGTTAGGTGTTGGTGTGAATCATCCGCTGCTGGATATTAAACTCAAGGATTTGGTGAAAGGCTAATGATGAGCAAGTTTATTTTTCCTCTCATACTTTTGTCTGTGTTAGTGCTTCAAGGGTGCTCTAATTCTCGTCCTGCGTTATCTGAGCTTCCTGCGCTAGAAAATAAAGTGGCTCTAAAAACCGTATGGAAAACGGGTGTAGATGGGGACTTTGGTGAAACGAGTGAACGTTTTAATCTCGTTGCTGAAGACGGTGCGGTGTTTTTTGTCACGGATGAAGGAACGGTTTATCAGCTTGGGCAAGAAAAAGGCGCAAAGCAAAACACAATCTCAACCGACTATAAGCCAAGTTCTGGTGTCGCACGTTATGGTGATACTCTGTACTTTGGGACCTATGATGCTAAGTTAGTGGCGGTTTCTTTGGCGACTAAGTCTGTCTTGTGGGAGAAAACCTTAAGTTCTGAAGTCTTGTCTGAAGCTTATTATGCAGCCGGTAAATTAGCGGTTCAAACCGCCGATGGTTGGTTAAACTTACTTGATTCAGCCACTGGGGATACTCTATGGCGGGCCAAAGAAGATTTGCCTTCTCTAACGGTACGTGGCACCAGCGCTCCGGTTATCTCTGAGGGGAAAGTGGTGGCTGGCTTCGCGAATGGGAAGTTAAAAGCATTCTCTTTAGACGGTGGTAATTTACTGTGGTCTTATGATGTTGGTAAGCCAGAAGGGCGTTATGAAATTGAGCGATTAAGTGATATTGATGGCCGCTTGGTGGTAGAAAATGGCATTGTTTACGCGGTGGCTTATAATGGAACACTTGCGGCTCTTGCGCTTGAAAGTGGTCGACCATTGTGGCAACGGAGCATTTCAAGCTCGGTGGGTGTTGCCGTGCAAGGGGATGTATTGGTTGCGGTTGATATGACGAGCAAGGTGATTGCTCTGAATGCCAAAAATGGAAGTGAAGTGTGGGAGAATGCAGCACTGTTTGAACGTGACCTGATTACTCCTGAGTTTTTCCGTGATTATGTTGCGGTAATGGATCGTGCTGGCTACGTGCATTTGCTTGATGTCGCTACGGGTGATATTGCAGCACGTAAAATGGCGGACAATAATGAGCCATCGGGAAGTCGTATGGTTGCGAATGATAAACGCTTGTTTATTCTTACGCCGAATTCGAATGTGACGGCATTGAGCTATTGAGATCCCGTTTTTTGGGTTTTTTAATAGACGGTTCTTTTAATAGACGATTTTTGAAGAGGCTGCCATCCCAGTAAAAGGGGTGGTGGCCGCTTTGTATTTTTATAGGTAAAAAAATGATTCCAGTTATTGCATTGGTAGGTAGACCCAATGTTGGCAAATCAACGCTTTTCAATCAATTGACAAGATCGCGTGATGCTTTGGTTGCTGATTATCCCGGCTTAACCCGTGACCGTAAATACGGCGACGGTAAGCTTGGTGAACATGAGTTTATAGTGATTGATACCGGTGGTATCAGTGGTGACGAGCAGGGCATTGATGAAAAAATGGCACGTCAATCTTTGTTGGCGATAGAAGAAGCCGATACGGTGTTGTTTCTTGTTGATGGTCGTCATGGTTTGAATCCTGCGGATGAAATGATTGCGAATCATTTACGCCGCTCGAACAAATCGGTTTCTCTTGTGGTCAACAAGACGGATGGCATTAACGAAGACATTGCCTTAGCGGATTTTTATTCGTTAGGTTTTGGTGAGTTGCACCCTATCGCGGCGTCTCATGGTAAAGGGGTGCATGTCTTAATTGATAAAGTGATGCTGCCATTTGCTGAGCGAGTTGAAGAGGCCAAAAGCCAAATTAGCTTAGAGTCTCGCGGTATTCGTATTGGCGTGGTGGGTCGTCCAAACGTGGGTAAATCCACCTTGGTAAACCGTATGCTAGGCGAAGATCGTGTTGTGGTTTATGACTTGCCTGGCACCACGCGTGACAGTGTTTACATTCCTTATGTGCGCCATGAAAAAGAATATACCTTAATTGATACGGCGGGTATTCGCCGTCGTAAGCATGTTAAGGAAGCGGTTGAGAAGTTTTCGATTGTTAAGACTCTACAGGCTATCCAAGACGCCAACGTGGTGATTGTGGTGATCGATTCCCATGAGGATTTGGTTGAGCAAGACCTTCACATGATTGGCTATGTGTTAGATGCGGGTCGTGGCGTGATCATCGCTATTAATAAGTGGGACGGTCTTAAAAAAGACGATCGTGAACACATTAAGAGTGAAGTGGAGCGTCGTTTAGGCTTTGTGCCTTACGCTAAGGTGCATTATATTTCGGCACTACACGGCACGGGTGTGGGTGATTTATACGACACGATTGAAAGCACTTATGAGTCTTGTTATGCCAAGTGGACAACAAACCGTTTGACTAGAATTTTGGAAGACTCCATTGCCGAACATCAGCCTCCCATGGTGAACAGTCGTCGTATTAAACTAAGATACGCCCACCAAGGTGGGTCTAATCCGCCGCGTATCGTAGTGCATGGTAATCAAACGGATTCTTTGCCGGGAAGTTACAAGCGCTATCTTGAAAATAAATTTAGAACCGTGCTAAATATTACTGGTACACCGATTATTTTTGAGTTCAAATCGTCTGAAAATCCATTTGCACCAAAGAAATAATTTTATTATTTCATTGGTCATATAAAGGTCTCTAAATGCTCCTACTAGATGGGAATGTTTGGAGACTTTTTTTATGCGGTAGCGCTAAAATCGCTTTCTAAAAGTGATGTTATTTACTATGCTCGCGCCAATGGTATTGGTTTTTAAATAAGCTCACTGCTTCTAGTGGGCTTTCTATTTTTGTTCAAAGGACATCTATGAAAATCGCAATTCTTTCTCGCAATCCTCGTCTTTACTCGACTCGTCGTTTGGTGGAAGCGGGTGAAAAGCTTGGTCATGAAGTGGATGTTATTGATACGATGCACTGCTATATGGATATTACCAGCAGCAACCCTTCTGTCCGTTATGATGGCAAGCCTTTGCCGAAATACGATGCTGTGATTCCCAGAATTGGGGCGTCTGTTACCTTTTATGGCACCGCGGTTGTTAGGCAGTTTGAAATGATGGGAACCTATAGCATCAATGAATCGGTTGCTATTAGTCGTTCCCGTGACAAATTGAGATCTTTACAGTTGATGTCTCGTAAAGGTTTAGGCTTGCCTAAAACGGGCTTTGCTCATCACCCTGATAAGATTGGCGATTTGTTGAAAAATGTGGGTGGCGCGCCAGTGGTGATTAAGCTGCTAGAAGGCACCCAAGGTATCGGTGTGGTGTTGGCCGAATCCAATAAAACCGCCGAATCCATCATTGAAGCCTTCATGGGCTTAAAAGCCAATATTTTGGTACAGGAATACATTAAAGAAGCGGGTGGGGCGGATATTCGTTGTTTAGTGGTCGGTGGTAAAGTCATTGCGGCGATGAAGCGACAAGGTGCTGAGGGTGAATTTCGTTCTAATCTTCATCGTGGCGGCACCGCGTCTTTAATTCGCTTGTCGCCAGAAGAGCGACGCACGGCGGTCGAAGCGGCAAAAGTAATGGGGTTGAATATGTGTGGTGTGGATATTTTAAGATCGCATAATGGCCCGCTTATCATGGAAGTGAATTCCTCTCCTGGTTTAGAAGGTATTGAAGCCGCAACAGGCAAAGATGTCGCCGCTATGATTATTCAGCACATTGAGAAAACGGCGTCATTGGGGACAACAAAGACAAAAGGAAAAGGCTGATGGGTAAGGCGCTATTAACAATAGATGGAGTTGATATACCGTTAGGTGGCACGGTGAGAATCAAGTTGCCAATGGTGAAGCTCTATACCGATACCAATATGTCAATGCCGGTGTTTGTGAAACGTGGCAAGCGTACGGGACCCACTTTGTTTATTAGTGCTGCTATTCATGGCGATGAGCTCAATGGGATTGAGATCATTAGCCGTATTATCCAGAGCAAGTACCTCGAAAACTTAAAAGGCACCTTAATTGCGGTGCCGATTGTGAATGGCTATGGGGTGCTCAATCAAAGCCGTTATTTGCCAGATCGCCGAGATTTAAACCGCTCTTTTCCAGGTTCTAAGCGAGGTTCTTTGGCTGGGCGTGTGGCAGATCGTTTTTTGAACGAGATTGTCGCAAAAGCCGACTATGGTATTGATCTTCATACGGGTAGTTTACACCGAACTAATTTGCCGCAAGTACGAGCAAACCTTGATGACCCTGAAATATTGGCGATTGCTAAGGCGTTTGGGGTGCCGGTTGTGCTGAACTCAAACCTTCGCGATGGATCATTACGCGAATGCGCGGAGGATGTCGGCGCCAAGGTGATTCTGTATGAAGCAGGAGAGGCATTACGCTTCGATGAGCTATCAATAAGAGCCGGGGTGAAAGGCATTGTTGGTGTGATGAGGCACTTGGGTATGCTGCCTAAATCTCGTAGTAAAAAGTCACTCTCTGAGCCGCGCATCGCTCGCAGCAGTAGCTGGATACGCGCCACCGACAGCGGTTTCACCACGCACATTAAAGAACTGGGTGACCTTGTTGAAGAAGGCGATGTACTGGCTGAAATTAAAGACCCTTACGGTGATATTTTAGATCAAGTGCTTTGTAAAAATGGCGGTATTATTATTGGAAAGCAGAATATCCCGCTGGTTCAAGAGGGCGAGGCTATGTATCACATAGCGCATTTTTTGGCGCCCGATGAAGTGGCTGGGTATGTTGAAAGTATGCAAGATGAACTCATGGACAGTGGTGCTTCTTCAGACTTGATTGACTATAAATAGTACTGTTTCCAGCGACGCTTTTTAGCGCTGATTTTCACTGCTTATTTCCAGTCACGATAAAACCCCGCATTTAGCCAATGCGGGTTTTTATTATCATAATTAATTCATATATAACGATTGTGTTATAACTAATATGACATAAGTTCTAAACAAGTAATGATAGTGTCATCTTCTTGTGTTAAGTCGTTTTTTCACTTTTTTTTCATTACAATCTTGAGCTCAAAAACTCGAGGTTGGTCATGTTTATTCTCCGTTGTGTTGCTTATTTGTTGGCGGTTGCTGGTGTCGCACAGTTAATCTCTTTAGAAGGTTATGCTTTGTTGTCTGCTGCTCAGTACAGTGAGAATACGTTGACCGAGCACTTGCAAGATAGCTTGTCTTTCTTTAGTTGTATTTTGTTTCTTTATGCCGCGCGTTTAAATGCCAAGCTCAATATAGCAGCGACCTTGCTTGGGGCTTTGTTGGCGATGATGTTTGTGCGTGAGTCTGATTCGCTATTGGATATTTATGTATTTGATGGCGCTTGGCAGACGCTTGTTTGTGTTATTTTTGCTTGTGTTGTGGTTTCTCTGTGGGGGCGTTTTTCACAGATTTACGCGTCGTTGAAAGAATATTCTCAGCAGCCTAGCTTTGGTACTTTTTTGGCGGGTTTTGTCACCATAATTGCGTTTTCTCGCTTAATGGGGCGAGGCTCGTTTTGGCAAGCAATAATGGGTGATGCCTATATGCGCCTTGTTAAAAATATCGTGGAAGAGGGGATTGAGACCTTGGGTTATACCCTAATCTTAATCTCAGCAATCGAGTTGGTTTTAGCGTGTCGTAGACGTAATAAATGAGCGTCATCAAGATGATTTAGCCGAATGACGTTCGCCTAATAAAGATGTTCGCCCAATAAAAAGCGCCATGTTGAATAAACATGGCGCTTTTTGCTTTCTATAACCCGAACGCTTTATAACCTAAACGCGCTATAAGTTTGGTTTTATTGGCGAGACTTTACCTTTGTCTTGCGTCGCTTAGTGGGCGTGGAGGGTGCGCCATTGGCGTTTTTGCGGCGTGCTTTTTCGGCCACGGCATTCTTTTCTATGGTGGGGCGATTGGATGTATGAGACGCCCCAGTCGCTTGCCCGGGCTTGGCTTTTTGTGGTCGACGATGCACTTGCTTATCTTTGTCTTCAGCAGGCACCAGTTTGTTATCGCCATGGCCGATAAGGTCAGGTCGACCCATTTTGATCAGCGTGTTGCGCAGGTCTTGCCAGTTACTTGGGTCGTGATAACGTAAGAAGCCTTTTTGTACCGTACGTTGCTTGGCGTCTTTGGGGGTATAAACGTCTTCGCTTTTATAGGTAACCGGTTTAAGTGGGTTTTTACCAGAATGATACATGGCCGTCGCTAATGACATTGGCGATGGGTAAAAGGTTTGCACTTGGTCTGGTTTGAAGTCGTTGGTTTTTAACCATACGGCAAGATTAAGCATGTCTTCGTCTGAGCTGCCTGGGTGGGCGGCAATAAAGTAGGGGATCAAATGCTGTTTTTTACCGGCTTCTTTGGAGTATTTATCAAACATGCGTTTGAATCTATCGTAGGTTCCCATGCCGGGCTTCATCATTTTTGATAAAGTGTCTTTTTCGGAATGCTCGGGCGCGATTTTCAGCAAGCCACCAACATGATAAGTCACCAGCTCTCGTACATATTCTGGGTCTTCTACCGCAAGGTCGTAGCGTAAGCCCGATGCAATAGACACAGTGTGTATGCCTTCAACTGCTCTGGTTTTACGGTACAGCTCTGTGGTTGGGCTGTGATCGGTATTCAAATTAGAGCAAATGGTCGGATAAACGCATGATAATTTACGGCACGAGGCTTGTACTTCATCGTCGTTGCAGTTCAGCGTGTACATATTTGAAGTAGGCCCACCAAGGTCTGAAATATGACCGGTGAAACCTGGCACTTTGGCTTTTATGTCTTCAATTTCGTTCAGAATGGATTCGTGTGAACGAGACTGAATGACGCGCCCTTCATGTTCGGTAATCGAGCAAAACGTACAGCCGCCAAAGCAGCCACGCATAATATTGATCGAAGTTTTGATCATGTCATAGGCTGGAATGCGGGCTTTTTTGTATTTTGGATGAGGCACACGCGCATAAGGTAAATCAAATACGCCATCCATCTCTGGTGTTTCCAATGGAATCGGCGGCGGGTTGACCCAAATCTCTTTTTTGCCATGCTTTTGAATCAGCGCGCGAGCGTTATGTGGGTTTGATTCAAGGTGCAAAATGCGTGAGGTATGCGCGTAAAGTACCGGGTCTTTAGAGACTTTTTCAAAGGAGGGTAAACGAATATAGGTTTTTTCCGGATCCAGTTTTTCGCCACGACGAAGGGGCGCTGGAATCACGCGAATCGGCATGACGTCAGACTCTTCCTCGTCTTTGGTTTGGCATTTACCTTCAGGAATGTATTCGTAAGGGCTGTAGATTTGCTCGACCTTGCCTGGCCAGTCCACACGGGTTGAATCGATTTCAGTAAAGCCGCCAGGAGGCGCGTTACGCACAATGGTGGTGCCACGAATGTCAGTGAGCTCATCTAAGGTTTTGCCCATCGCCATTTGATGCGTGACTTCCAGCATGGCGCGTTCAGCGTTGCCGTACAGCAAAATATCTGCCGTGGAGTCGATCAACACTGAGCGGCGAACTTCATCGCTCCAGTAATCGTATTGGGCGATACGGCGCAGGCTGGCTTCAATGCCACCAATCATTACCGGAATATCATGAAAGGCTTCTTTGCAGCGCTGAGAATAGACAATCACCGCGCGGTCAGGACGCTTGCCACCGACGCCATAAGGCGTATAAGCATCGTCATTGCGGACTTTTAGATCGGCGGTGTAGCGGTTGATCAAGGAATCCATGTTGCCCGCGGTGATACCAAAGTACAGATTTGGGCGACCAAGGCGCATAAAATCGTCAGTATTACGCCAATCTGGTTGGTCAATAATGCCCACTCGGTAGCCTTGTGCTTCGAGTAAGCGACCTAAAACCGCCATCCCAAAACTCGGGTGATCCACATAAGCATCGCCAGAGACAATAATTACATCACAGCTGTCCCAACCCAGTGCGTCCATTTCTTCGCGGGTGGTGGGGAGAAAAGGCGAAACACCATAACATTCAGCCCAATATAATGGGTAAGAAAAAAGTTGTTTGGCGGTTTTATGTCGTTTGATCATTGTCTACTCTTGGTATCCCTGCCATCGCAAACACAATGCTTTGCGATGGCAGGGATAGATGGCTTATCAGGAAGTTAATCGCGCATTATCCCAGAAAACCCCTAGGGTAAACAGCCTAATCTAGACCCCGCATGAGCTTTATTATCTAGGGTTGAATACGCCAAACACTTTCTTCAAAAATAACGTGGCCTTGTTCTTTGTACGTGGGGTTGGTTTGCGCTAAATTCTCACAGGCGATTCTTTGAATTTGCTGGCCCCAGAGCGTGCTTATGCTGTCTTCATCAACTGAAAATGGTGGCCCTTGTTCCTCGCCGTCATAGCGTAATGAAATTAATAATAGGCAAGCCGAGAGGGTTAAACGCTCAAGGGTATGGGCGACATACTCGGCACGTTTTGAGTCTGGCATGGCAACCATGGCCGCACGATCGTAACAGGCATCAAATTCAGTTTCGTTGAATAGAAAATAGTCGCCTTCCACAATGCGCAGCGGTAAACCGTTGACAGTATGAATCTTCAACTCACCTTCTTGATGGGTTTCATAGGTCAAATCGTTATCGCCTAAAAACTGGATGACCGCCAAAGAGGACAATTCAACGCCAGTGACTTGATAACCTTGCTCGGCTAACCAAATCATATCGTTAGACTTGCCACATAAAGGCACAAGCACACGGCTGCCTTTGGGTAAGGTTGGCCAAAACTCTATTAGCTTCGGGTTGACGCCTTCTTGATGGAAACCAATGCGTCCGGTTTTCCATCGATCTAGCCAAAATTCGTTTGTAATCACGTTCACCTCATCAAGTTAGGCTTGTTTATGTTCGATGTGTACGGTATTAACTGTATTTTATATTGAGCTGGTCACGACAATAAACGCCATTATAGATGGCTGTGATGTTTTTTTATTGTCTGTTTTGCTTATTTTACACATAGATTACGGCATTTTAAGTAGGGAATTGTTATGTCTTTAGAGCTTGCCCCAGATCACGTTAAACTGGCAGTTGATCTGATTGAACTACTCGAAAGTCACCATATTGAGCCCGAGGTAGCGGTCAACGCCTTGGCGATTGCTCTGCGTGACTTTCAAGATAAGCTGAAATTAAAAGTAGACGCTTAAAGGTAGACGCTTAAAGGTAGACAGAGAGGCGCTTAAATAGTTTCGTTTTTTCTAACCAAACGAAGGCGTTAGCATAACCGACTTGATAAACCCCCTCCCTCGTATCTAATAGCTTATAATGCGTCTAAATTTTTAAGAAAGAGTTCTATTTTGCACACACTTGACCAACTTAATCGTGGAGAGTTGAAAGGCGTTGTTCGTCTACAGCTTGCTGAGAATTTAACGACCTTTCCTGAGGCGATTTTTAACCTTGCTGACAGTTTAGAAATTTTAGACTTATCGAATAATCAGCTAAGCGAGTTACCAGCAGACTTGTCGCGTTTAAAAAATCTGCGCATACTTTTTTGTTCTAATAACCGCTTTAGCCAATTGCCCGAGGTGTTGGGGCAATGTTCATGCTTAGAAATGATTGGCTTTAAAAGTAATCAAATCTCGATGGTGTCTTCCGCGTCGTTACCAACGCAAACCCGTTGGCTGATCCTCACCGACAATCAAATTGAATCCTTACCTGACGACATGGGAAGGTTAACTCATCTGCAAAAGCTGGCCTTGGCAGGCAATCGTTTAACCGCAATGCCAGATTCTATACGGGATTGTCATCGCTTAGAGTTGGTTCGACTGTCGGCCAATCAGCTGACAGCTTTTCCTGATGCGCTGTTAAGTTTGCCACGTTTAGCTTGGTTGGCTTTTTCAGGCAATCCATTTTGCGCAGCACGTGACCCTCATAATGAATTTCAAACGGTTCAGTTTGGTGATTTAGCCTTACAGCAGGTATTAGGACAAGGCGCATCAGGGGTGATTTCGCTGGCGACTTGGCAAGAAAATACCTTTGATTTTTCAGATCCTGTGGCAGTCAAAGTATTTAAAGGCGAGGTGACCAGTGACGGTTATCCGCAAGATGAGCTGGATGCCTGTTTGGCGGTAGGGAATCACCCTAATCTTGTTAAGCCATTGGCCAAAGTGACAGAGCCAGATTGCTCGGCGCTGGTGATGGAATTGATTCCTGCGCACTATATAAACTTGGGCCAGCCGCCGAGTCTTGTCACTTGTACGCGCGATACTTTTCCTGCTGAGCAGCGTTTTGCCATTGAAAAAATTGCTTATATTGTTGAGCAAGTAGATCAGCTGGTGGCGCATTTTTGCGAGAAAAAAGTCAGTCATGGTGACTTATACGCGCACAACATTTTAATCAATGAAACAGGGCATGTGTTGTTTGGTGACTTTGGTGCGGCCTCAAAATACGACAATTTATCCGCTCAACAGCAGCAAGGTATTGAGCAAATAGAGCGACGAGCGCTAGGCTTTTTTATTGATGATATGTTGGGCTTGTGTGCAGAAGAAGATCGGCAAGGCGAGTTGTATCACGAGTTAGCGAAGCGAAGCTTTTGTTAATACTCGTGCTCTGCATCAAAAAAAACGCCTCATACAATGAGGCGTTTTAATAAAGTTTTAACAAAGATCTTTCAATAAAAGGTCTTTTAACAAAGAGCTTTTAGCGCAATTGTTTGGCTTTCTCGGTCAAACGAATGGTTTGATCGCAAGCGTTTGCTAGCTCAATGCCTTTCTTAACGAAGTGACGGCTAAAATAGTCTTTATGCTCGTCATGCTCATGGAAGTTATGTGGTGTCAGTACGGCGGTAAGTACCGGTACTTCTGTTTCCAATTGCACTTGCATTAAGGCGTTACAAATTGCCTGAGCAACAAAATCGTGACGATAAATACCGCCATCAACCACTAACGCCGTGCCAGCAATCGCGTCGTATTGACCGCTTTTGGCAAGCAACTTAGCTTGTAATGGGATTTCGTAACCACCAGGAACGGGGATGATGTCTATCAAAGATGCATCGTAACCACGGGAAACGAGTTCTTTGGTAAAGCCTTCCACGCAGTTTAAGACAATGTCTGCATGCCAAGAAGCATGAAGAATCGCAATGCGTTTTGTTGCTGGAGTGAATTCAATGTTATTCGTTGAGCTCTGATTCATTTTTTAATCCTAAATGTCTAAGGTGAATCAGGGCGAACGGGCAGGCAAATACCTCATAAAATGAGGTACCTAAACAGTCAAACACAGCATCGCTATGAATGGCTTGAGGTCTTGTCTGACGCGCTCTCTATCATCCGGACTGTAACCGTCGGCTCTGGAATCACACCAGATCTGCTGACCCTAAAAGAAAGGTTTCTTAAAGGCGCTCGCGGGCTTAGACTTTGGTTTATCTAGCGTCTTTACCGCCGGTGGGGAATTGCACCCCGCCCCGAGAACGAAGTCGGATAAATCCGACGGGTGAAATATACTCGTTTTTAGCGTTGACTGTCAAAGTCTGTTTGACATTGGTTCGATGAAAAGGTGATATAGCGAGAGACTGAGTGAGGTGTTAGAATCTGTGTTGTTTTTTGGTGTATTTCATCTGCTGGAGTGCACCGAATTTGGATAGGTTTTGCTAAATTTGAATGGAGTCTTAGTAACATGAAAATCAATAAATTATGTCTGCAAGCTGTTGTTGTCGGTGTGTCTTTGTTTGGGTTGATGGCTTGTAGCACCCTTGATGACACGTTAGCGATAAACGAAAAAGAATACCAAGTAGAAGAGGTTATTCAAACCAATTCCGCCCTCTATCGTTGTGATGGTAAACCGTTAGCCATTCTTTTTCATGCTGAACAGGCTCAGGCGCGTTGGCAAGAAAAAAGTTATCAACTGACTCATGCGGTTAGCGCTTCAGGGGCATTTTACTTGGGAGAGGGTTTGTCTTTCTGGATTAAAGGCAACGAGGCCGAGCTTGAACTTCATAATATGAAAAAATTTTTGTGCCATCTTGTTCGCGTTGAATCTTAATTTTCTTCCTGAAAACCACTCATTTTGAATCTTGGTGTTTTCATCTCGTCAGATTTGTAATCCGTGTACAATGGCCCCATTCGCGCCTTGCGGCGCTTAATGACAATTAAGAGATGTAATGAGCAAATTATTTGTAATGGGCATGGGGCCTGGTGATTTAGGTTTGGTGGCGCCTAACGCGACCAAAGCCTTAGCGGTATGCAGCGATTGGGTGGCTTACGGCTATTATTTGGATTTACTGGGCGAACTTAGCGCCGGCAAGACCTTTCATAATCTGCCCCTTGGGGAAGAAATCGGACGAGCCCGTTTAGCGTTAGACTTAGCGGCGCAAGGCAAAAACACGGCGTTGATTTCCAGCGGGGATATTGGCATTTATGCCATGGCGACTTTGGTGTTTGAATTGCTGGATATGCAATTACAAGGCAGAGAAAGTCATCCTGAATGGCTCGACGTAGACATAGAAGTGATCCCTGGCATTTCGGCTATGCAAGCGGGCGCCAGTCGAGTCGGAGCCATGCTGGGGCACGACTTTTGTACCATTTCTCTTTCCGATCTATTAACCCCATGGGAAACCATCGATAAGCGTTTACACGCTTGTGGCGCGGGGGATTTCGTGGTGTCTTTTTATAATCCAGTCTCGAAAAAGCGCGATTGGCAACTGAACCATGCCCGTGATGTTCTATTGCAATATCGTCCCGCCAGCACGCCGGTAATGATTGGTCGTCAATTAACCCGTCCCGAAGAAGAGATCACCTTTACGACCTTGGGTGAATTAGACGCCAAAGACGTGGACATGTTTACCATGGTCAGTGTCGGAAACGCCGACACCAAACACATAGTGAATGGCGATAAACAGTGGATTTATACGCCGCGTGGCTACTCTAAAAAGCTTTAGCTTTTTAAGGTTTTAGCTCGGTATAAAAGTGATAAGGGAAATACATGAAGGTTTACTTTATTGGTGCCGGTCCTGGTGACCCAGATTTGATGACGATAAAAGCCGTCAAAACCATGGAACGCTGCCCTATTGTTCTTTACGCCGGTTCTTTGATCCCAACACAAGTGATCGACAGTGTCCGAGGCTGTGCTGAAGCGATTTATGACACGGCCGAAATGAACCTAGATGAAACCACCGCCGTGATTGAAAAAGCCGCCAAAGAGGGCAAAGATGTTGCCCGTTTGCAGTGTGGTGATCCCGCTTTATACGGCGCGATTGGCGAGCAAATTCGTCGTCTAGAAGCCTTAAATATTGATTACGAAGTGATTCCTGGTGTCAGTGCAGTTGCGGCCTCTGCTGCTTTATTGCGCAAAGAATTGACCTTATCCGGTGTTTCACAAACCGTCATCATGACTCGTTATGAAGGTAAAACGCCTTTTCCAGAAAGGGAGCGTTTGCCGGCGTTAGCACAAAGTGGCGCGACCTTGGCGATCCATCTTGGCGTCACTCGGATTCATAAAATCGTCGAAGAACTGATTCCGCATTATGGCGAAGATTGCCCCGTTGCTGTGTGTTATCGCACCAGCTGGCCAGACCAAGATTATGTCGTGGGCACCTTGGCGGATATTGTTGTCAAAGTACGTGAGAAAAAATTTACCCGAACCAGTCTTATTTTAGTGGGCCGTGTATTGGATACTGACGACTTCGCCGACTCGTATCTTTATGATAAAAGTCAGGCACACATTTTTCGCAAAATTCATCGTCAACGTGACGACAAAAAATAACCGCAAGGATTCACTATGCAGCTGAATAAAATCCCTACCACCATTGTGACTGGCTTTTTGGGCAGTGGTAAAACCACTTTATTGTCGAATGTCTTGAAACAAGCCGCTGGCAAACGTATTGCGGTGATCGTCAATGAGTTTGGCGAACTGGACATTGATTCCGATTTATTGCGTTCTTGTCCGCTTGATTGCCCCGAAGGTGAAGAAGAAAGTAGCCGACGCAGTGACGACGGTTTCTATGAATTAGCCAATGGTTGTATCTGTTGCACGGTAGAAGAAGAGTTTTTACCCGTGATGCAGCAGCTGGTGGCGCGCCGTGGTGACATTGATCATATTCTGATTGAAACCAGTGGCTTGGCGTTACCAAAACCTTTGGTACAAGCCTTCAACTGGCCGGGAATTAAAGAACATTGCACGGTCGATGCGGTGATCACCGTGGTGGATGGTGTGGCCGTCGCGGCGGGGCGTTTTGCCCATGATGAAGACAAGGTACAGGCGCAACGCCAAGCGGACGAAAGCCTCGATCACGATCCAAGCTTGCAAGAACTACTCGATGATCAGCTAAGCGCCGCCGATTTGGTTGTGGTCAGTAAAAACGATTTATTGAACGACGAACAGCGTGCCCGAGTGCAAGCGGTTATTGCTCATGAAGTGCCCAATACGGTCAAAACCGTTTACATCGAAAACGGCGAAGCGGCGCTGGATGTGCTGTTAGGCATTGATGCCGCGACGGAAAGCCGAATTGATGAAGTACACAATCATCACGACCATCATCATGCCCATGGCGCCCATCACGACCACGCCCATGATCACTTTGATTCTTTTGTGGTGACATTGGGGGAAGTGCAGTCTGATCTGTTGCAAGAAACCCTGACACAACTGGTTGAAACGCATAATATCTTCCGCGTGAAAGGTTTTGCTGCCGTGCATGGCAAACCGATGCGTCAAGTGTTTCAAGTCGTGGGGACGCGCTTGGACCGCTACTTTGATCGTTTATGGCAACCAGAAGAAGTACGTAAAACTCAGTTGGTGTTTATTGGTAAAGGCATCAGCAAAGAGATGGTTGAGAATGTTCTGCATGATGCCTTGAGTGCTTGATCACGTATTCTGATTGGCGAAATTTCGTGTTCCCTCCCCTTGTTTCTTTGAAGGGGAGGGTTAGGGTGGGGTTTTAGGGCTTTTAACCCCCTCCCAGCCTCCCCCTTGGCAGGGGGAGGCGCTAAGGGCTTTGTATTATTCCCTCCCCTTATTTATTTGAAGGGGAGGGTTAGACTTGTTAAGTAAAAGAAAGCAACTGGAGAAACCGTGCATTTATTAGCAGCCAAACCGGGTGGCTTTGTTGACGACGAAGGGATTGTCGATCTTGGGCAAACCCCAGCCGACTTAGTGGTTCTGGCGGCGGCTGATAGTGTGCTCGGCGCTCTGGGCAGTGCGCTGGATCAGTTGCCGACTGAGGGGGCGTTATTTCCCTCGGTTCGCCTTGCCAATTGGATGCAGTTGGTCAAACCGGCGGCTTATGACTTGTATGAACACAAGGTGCTCGATCACGCTAAAATCGTGGTGGTTTCACTGCTTGGTGGCGAGCATTATTGGGCCTATGGTTTTCAGCGTTTACAAGATTGGGCGCAAGCCAAAGCGGGTCGAACGCTGATTGTGGTACCAGGCGATGACTCGCCAGATCCATCGTTAATGAATGTCTCTACGGCCAAACCAGAAGATTGCCACCGAGTATGGCGTTATTTGCGTGAAAGCGGCCAAACAAACTCCCAGCAATTATTTTACTTCCTTTCTGACCGATATTTTGATCAGTCTTATCCTTGGCAAGAGCCAACGCCTTTACCCAGTGCGCTGATTTACCATGCTGGTCATTCGTCTGGCTTTGCCCAGTGGCAGCGTCATTATGCTGAGCGCTTAGCGCAAGGCTATCCTGTTGCGGTTTTGGCGTTTTATCGTTCTCATCTGCAAAGCGGCAACACCGCCATGTTTGATGGCTTGATTGAGATGTTAGAACAAGAAGGGCTGGTGCCGTTGGCGGTGGCGGTGAGTTCTCTCAAGGATGACGTATCGGTTGGTTTGATAGAATCGCTGGTGGATCGCACTCAAGCCAAGGTGATTTTAAACACCACGGGCTTTGCGGCGAATCGTGTCGGTAGCCCTGATTTAGCGTCTGAACCGACGGATTTTCAATCGGCTTTTGCCTCCCCCATTCCTGTTTTGCAGTTGATTCTGTCTGGCAGCACCGAAGAAGACTGGCAAGCGCAAACCCAAGGTTTACGCAGTCGAGATGTGGCCATGCAAATCGTCTTGCCAGAAATGGATGGGCGTATTATCACCCGCGCAGTGAGTTTTAAAGCATTAAGCCATTACAACGACCTTGCCCAAGTGGATTTGGTGCGTTATGAGTTACACCCAGAACGTGCGCGTTTTGTCGCTCAGCTCGCCAAGCGTTTTGCCAATTTAGCCAGCAAACCAAACCATCAAAAACGCATAGCCTTTGTGCTCGCCAATTACCCAACCAAAGATGGTCGGATTGGTAATGGGGTGGGATTGGATACGCCCGCTTCAGCGGTGAATTTATTAAAAGCATTAGAAGTGGCAGGTTATCCTATCAACAATATTCCCGATCATGGCAATGCCTTGATCGAAGCATTGCTTGGCGCGGTGACCAATAATCCCAACACTCTGCACGAACGCGGTTGTTGGCAAAGTCTCGCCTTGGAAGACTATTTACACTATTTCTATCAGTTGCCGTTGGAATGCCAACACGCGGTATGGGATCGCTGGGGGCCACCGGAAGACGATCATAAATGCCGCGAGCAAAATGGCCAGCGTCGCATTATGTTGGCGGGGATTCGCCTTGGGGAAACCTTCGTTGGCATCCAGCCTGCGCGTGGTTTCAATTTGGACCTCGCGGCAAACTATCATGATCCTGACTTGATTCCGCCCCACAGTTATTTGGCTTTTTATTTTTGGTTGCGTCATGTATATCAAGTGGATGCCTTTGTCCACGTGGGCAAGCATGGCAACCTTGAATGGCTGCCGGGCAAGGGTACGGCTTTGTCGGCGTCTTGCTGGCCGGATATTGCTCTTGGTCCCATGCCGCACTTTTACCCTTTTATCGTCAATGATCCAGGAGAAGGCGCGCAAGCTAAGCGTCGTACGCAAGCGGTGATTATTGATCATCTTATGCCGCCGATGACCCGCGCTGAAACCTATGGCGAGATGGCCGAGCTGGAAAACTTAGTCGACGAATATTACCAAGCCATGGGCATGGATGTGCGTCGAGAAACTTGGCTGCGGGAACAAATCCTCAAAAAAGTTCAAGGGTCTCATCTTTTAGAAGAACTGATTGGCGTTGAATTAGAGAATGACGATTCGGTACTGGAAGGGCTGGATACTTATCTTTGTGAAATCAAAGAAGCGCAAATTCGCCATGGTTTGCATCGTTTGGGGGAATTGCCCGAAGACGACAAGCTCGCTGATACGCTGGTGGCCTTGTTGCGCTTACCAAGAGGCAGTGACATCACCAGCCAAGGGGTTCTTCATTCCTTGGTTAATGACTTGGGTTTACAGCAAGACGATTTTGACCCAATGAAAAGTGAGCGCACGCCTTGGCTTGGTGTGAAACCTCAGGTTTTGTTATCGGTTAGTGAGGAAGATTGGCGAAGCCATGCCGACAGCAAAGAGCGTTTAGAGTTATTGGCCAAAAAACTGGTATTGAGCCATCTGATTGGTAACGAATCTACCGAACTGTTGGCGGATCAATTACCTCAAACGGCGGCTTTGCTTGCGCACAGTAAAAAACGCTTGTTGGTGGCCTTGCAACAAAGTGCCCATGACGAAATCCAAGCCTTAATCATCGGGCTGTCTGGTGGCTTTATTCCCCCTGGCCCAAGTGGTGCGCCAACCCGTGGCCGACTTGATACCTTGCCAACGGGACGTAATTTTTTCTCGGTGGATAATCGCGCGATACCATCGCCTGCGGCCTGGGCGATTGGCCAGCAATCGGCCGAAGCCCTGATACAACGACATTTGCAAGAGCATGGCGATTATCCGAGAGACTTAGGTTTGTCGGTGTGGGGCACGGCCACCATGCGCACCGGTGGTGATGACATTGCTCAAGCCTTTGCGCTGATGGGCGTTCGTCCGATTTGGGCACCGGGATCGAACCGGGTGACGGATTTTGAAATTGTGTCTTGCATGCAATTAGGTCGTCCACGGGTCGATGTGACCTTGCGCGTTTCCGGTTTTTTTCGTGATGCTTTTGCCAACGTCATGCGGCTCTATGATGCGGCCGTGCAAGCCATCGCAGCCTACCAAGAACCGGGCACAGGCAATGTGATTCGCGCTAATGTGGAAGCGCGAAAAAACACCCTGCTGGCGCAAGGCATGAGCGAAGCGCAAGCCAGTAGACAAGCCAGCTATCGTGTCTTTGGCAGCAAACCGGGCGCTTATGGTGCCGGTTTACAAGGTTTGATCGACGAACGTTGTTGGGACACCAAGGCTGACCTTGCCGAAGCGTATGTAAACTGGGGCGGTTATGCTTATGGTTCTTATAGCGATGATGTTGATAGCAAAGGCGCTCATAACCAAGGGACTGGCGGAGAAGGTGTTGAAGCAAAAGACGCCTTTGTGGCGCGTTTGTCACAACTGGATGCGGTGGTACAAAACCAAGATAACCGCGAACACGATATTCTGGATTCGGACGATTATTACCAATTCCAAGGCGGCATGACCAACGCGGTGACCGAGTTTCGTGGGCAAGCGCCCAGCGTGTACCATAGCGATCATTCGAACCCTAGTTCGCCAAAAATCCGTACCTTAAAAGAAGAGCTGAATCGCGTAGTACGTTCACGCGTGCTGAACCCGAAATGGATTGAGGCGATGCAAACCCATGGCTACAAAGGCGCGTTTGAAATGACCGCGACGGTGGATTATTTATTCGCTTACGACGCGACCACGGATTTGGTAGCCGATTATCAATACGAGCAAGTGACCGATCGATTGTTGCTTGATCCAGACAACCAAGCCTTTATGCGCGATAATAACCCGCATGCGCTGGAAGAAATGGGCGAGCGCTTATTAGAAGCCATACAGCGTGGCATGTGGCAAAATGCCGATGATTATAGAGACAAAATTCAATCCTTGTTGCTTGATTTAGATCAGCAGCAAGAGCAATCTCGGTGACCTTGGGCAGAAGGGCGCTTGTAACCTTGCTGGTAGCATTTACACTCACTAGCAGCTGAGACGATTAAGTAGAGAGAAATAATGAGCAATACAACACCAGCCAAAAAACAAGGCATTATGATTTGTGGTCACGGCAGCCGTGACAAAGACGCCGAGCGCGAATTTGGTCTAGTGGCGAAAGGACTCAAAGCGCGTTATCCTGATTTGCCAGTAGAATATGGATTTCTGGAGTTTTCTGCACCGAATATTCACATGGGTTTAGACAGCTTGGTTAACCAAGGCGTTGAAGAAATTTACGCGGTGCCGGGCATGTTGTTCGCTGCGACCCATGCGAAAAATGACATTCCTTCCGTATTGACCACTTACGAAGAAAAACACCCAGGTCTGCATATCACGTATGGTCGTGAGCTGGGCTTGCAAGATGACATGATTGAAGCCTTTCAAGCGCGCATTTATGAATCCCTTGGCCTTGATCCAGAAAATCCGCCCCAAAATCTATACGACACCCTGTTGGTCGTGGTGGGTCGTGGTACGTCAGATACCTCTGCCAATGCCGAAGCGGCGAAGTTAACGCGCATCGTTAATGAAAACATGGGCTTTGGTTGGGCGGATACCGTCTATTCTGGCGTGACTTACCCATCGGTTGGCGTGGGCCTTGAAAAGCTGATGAAGCTTGGCTTTAAACGCATTGTGGTGGCACCGTATTTCTTATTCACTGGCCGCTTGATCAAGCGTATTCAGGGTTATGTCGATAAAGTAGCGCAAGAGAATCCAGAAGTCACTTTTGTCCAGACGCCGTATTTGAACGATCATCCACGTGTTATCGATGCCTTTCAAAACCGCGTAGCAGAAATCATGCAAGGCGAATTACAAACGGGCGAAGAAACCCTGATGAATTCTTTTAAGCGTCGTCTTGCCGCAGGGGAAGTGGACGTTCACCATCACCATGCGGAATTTGTTGACCCACAAGATGACACTCAAGGCTTGTCTGAGTTTGATCTGAAGCACGCTGTGATTTCAATGGGAAATGTACCTAATGTCAGTGTGTTGAAAAAACACACTCAGGATCATGGACACTCTCACGACCATTCACACGACAGTCATTCACACGACAGTCATTCACACGACAGTCATTCACACAACCATAGCCATTCGCACGGTCACTCTCATGGGCACAGCCATGGCGTGTACAAACACATTGGTCACCCAATGGGACCACGCACCATGATTGGCGAAGGCATTTGCTGCTGTTTTATGAGTCAGTTCACTGACCAGATCTTAGAAGAAGAAAAACACAAAATCGAAGGGGATTGTAGCAAAACAGCCTTTGCTCACCGGTAGCGGATGGCATGTTTGGGCGAAAAAAAACCAGAGCCGATGCTCTGGTTTTTTTTGTCTATTTTATTCGAGCGTGTTATTGCACTGTCGTGTCAGTTTGTTCGGTCGTGTCAGTTTGTTCGGTCGACGCGTTCACTTCAGTGTCGGCCGTTTCTTCTAGTGCGGCGGTTACTGCGTTGGCTTTTGCGGTGTTGGCTTTTTCAGCCGCTTTTTCAGCCGCTTGTTTGTCTGCTAACGTCTCGGCAAGCGATTCTTTCATGTCGGCTAGGTTGGCATTAAGCGTGTCAATTTTTTCTTCTAAAAGCTCAGAGTAAGCGGTCTGATCTTTCAGTTCTTTGCGTAGCTGTTGCTGCGCTTGCAGCGATGCTTCTTGGTCTTTCAGGTTAGCTTCTATAAAGGCCACTAGTGCTTTACCTTGCTCTTCAAGCGCAAGATCGCGACGATCTTCAGCGTTGAGTGCATTAGTGATAGCAAACAAGGCTTTCTCGTAGCCGACGATGTAGTCTTCATAATCTTTTGGCTGGGTGGCTTTAAGCTTTTTAACGCTAAGGGCGATCTGTTCGGCTCGATTAATCGAAAATATCACTTCTTCGGCTTGACGCTTAATTTTATCAATGGCTCTTGGCTCGGCAGCAGCAAACGCCGTCGCGGAGGTTAAAGAGGCCGACGCTTGAGAAAGCGATTTTGGTGCATGCTGTGCGGTATCGGCTTTGATCAATGCGTCCAACGCATTTCTTGCATCAGCAAGATAAACGGTAATAACGGTTTTAATTTCTAAAGCGCGTTGTTTTGCAACAAGCTGGGGTTGTGCGGCAATCGCGGCGTCTGTTTTGCCATCGGCGATTTGATCAACAAGTGTTTTCAGATTGTTGTCTAGCTCTTGCACTGTCCCTGGGAAATGCTGTTTAGCGTCAATGTTTTTTAGTTGAGCGCGGTAATCAAATGCTTCGGATAGAGCGGATAACGCCGTCGTTTTTAAGCCGCTTGCTTTTGTCATGGCGCCATTAAAATTATCAAGGCTTTCATTGGCGGCTTCGATGTTGCTCATTGAGCTAAAAAAGCCCGTGCTGCTGTTTGCTTTGGAGGGATCGAACTCAAATTTGGCATAGTATTCTTTGGCTTCGGCCAAGGCTTTATTGGCTTCTTCTACGTTCTTGCTTGCAAACCAATTCAATTCGTCTTCTATGCCTTGGACAACTTGTTCATCAGCGGCGTCAATGGCTTGTTTCAGCTCGTTAATTTGAATCATCGTGGCGGATTGTTCGGCATCTGCAGCAAGGTTAGAGGCTGAGTCAGGGCTTGATGCACAACCAACGAGCGTTAAGGCCATGATGGCCGTCATGGCGGCCATTTTGAGTTCCGTTTTCATAAGGGTATTCCTTGTATTGCATTAAGTAAGAGAGATTCTGTGTATTGTAAGTTTTTTATGAAGAATGTGTAAGCAAAAGAGGGGTGATTAAGGCAGATAGTCATCATTCTGCTTTTCAGCCGCCTTTTGAATGGCGGCTGAAAAGAGATGAAGGGCTTAAAGGGTGAAAGGGCGGTCGCCGTTTTCGTCTTTAATTCGAGTGGGTAAGCCCATTTCGTTTAGCAAGCCTAAGAAAGGTTTAGGGTCTAGCTGCTCTACGTTACGCATTTCTTTTGCATCCCAAGTGCCATTGGCAACTAGGATCGCGGCGGCAACAGGGGGAACACCAGCGGTATAAGAAATACCTTGGCTGCCCACTTCGTTGTAAGCGTCTTCATGATCGGCCACGTTGTAGATGAAGATTTCTTTGTCTTTACCGTCTTTTTTACCTTTTACCACATCGCCGATACAGGTTTTGCCAGTGTAAGCTGGGGCAAGGGAAGATGGATCAGGCAACACGGCTTTTACCACTTTAAGCGGAATAACGTCTAAGCCTTCTGCGGTTTTAACCGGTTGTTCAGACAGCAAGCCAAGGTTCTTAAGAACGGTAAAAACGTTGATGTAATGCTCGCCAAAGCCCATCCAAAAACGTACGTTTGGCACGTTTAGATTTTGTGAAAGCGAATGCACTTCGTCATGGCCTGTCATGTAAGTTGTTTGTGAGCCAACCACAGGAAGGTCGTCGGTACGGCTGACTTCAAACATGCTGTTTTCTTGCCATGCGCTGTCTTGCCAAGAATAAACGCGTCCGGTGAATTCACGGAAGTTGATCTCAGGATCAAAGTTAGTGGCAAAATATTTGCCATGGCTACCAGCGTTCACGTCGATGATGTCGATAGAATCAACGGAGTCTAAGTAGTCGTTATACGCAAGCGCGGCATAGGCGTTTACCACACCCGGATCAAAGCCCACGCCCAGAATAGCGGTGATGCCTTTCTCTTTACAGGCGTCGCGACGTTTCCACTCGTAGTTGGCGTACCAAGGTGGCGTTTCGCAAATTTTGCTTGGGTCTTCGTGGATGGCGGTGTCTAAATAAGCCGCTCCCGTTTCCATGCAGGCTTCCAGTACCGACATATTGACGAAGGCGGAACCAACGTTAATGACGATTTGGGATTCGGTGTCTTGAATCAATTTAATGGTGGCTGGTACATCAAGAGCGTCTAGGGCGAATGCTTGAATACGACCCTCGACTTTCATGCTGCCTTTGTCGAGGACACTGGCCACAATATCGTCGCATTTCGAAACGCTGCGCGAAGCAATTGCAATATTGCCCAGTGCGTCATTGTGTTGGGCGCATTTGTGGGCCACAACACGCGCCACGCCTCCGCCACCAATAATGAGGACATTTTTTTTCATAGTAAGGTTATCTCCAAAAATAAAAAGTGTTGAACCGTCTCAACTTGTGATTAAGACAGGTTATGCTCAAAATCGTTGTAATTAAACTCTCTAACGAGCTCGATGCTGCCATCCAGTTGGCGTATGGCAATAGACGGCATTTTTACACCGTTAAACCAGTTCTTTTTCACCATGGTGTAACCAGCGGCGTCTTGAAAAGACAGGCGGTCACCAACTTGCAGTGGTTTATCAAATTTAAATTCGCCAAAAATATCACCTGCCAAACAAGACTTCCCACAAATCATGTAGTCGTGTTCGCCTTCGCAAGGCGCCATTTTGGCGTTTTCACGGTAGATCAGCAAATCCAACATGTGGGCTTCAATGGAACTGTCCACAACCGCCAAGTTTTTACCGTTGAATAAGGTGTCTAGTACCGTGACTTCTAGTGTGGTGCTTTTGGTAATGCTGGCTTCACCGGGCTCTAAATACACTTGAATGTCATATTTTTCGGCAAACGCTTTTAGACGCTGGCAGAACTTATCAATAGGGTAGCCTTCACCGGTAAAATGAATGCCGCCGCCAAGGCTGACCCATTCAACTTGTTGGATAAGATGACCAAAGCGCGTTTCAATCAGCGTTAGCATCTCGTCAAAGCGTTCAAAATCGTTATTCTCACAGTTATTGTGGAACATAAACCCTGAAATGTCGTTTATCACGGTGGCGATTTTTTCTGGATCCCATTCGCCAAGGCGACTAAATGGACGCGCGGGGTCGGCAATCAAAAACTCAGACGTACTGACTTGTGGGTTAACGCGTAAGCCACGGGTTTTGTCTTGACTGGCGTCTTTGAAGCGATTGAACTGGCCGATCGAGTTGAAAATAATCTTATCTGAGTGTGCTAACACTTCGTTAATTTCATCATCAGAGTAAGCCACGCTGTAGGCGTGCGTTTCGCCTTGGAACTTGGTTTTTCCTAGTTTGACTTCGTACAAAGATGAGGAGGTGGTGCCGTCCATGTACTCTTGCATTAGGTCGAATACCGACCAAGTGGCAAAGCATTTTAGTGCCAGTAATGACTTGGCTCCGGACTGTTGGCGCACATAAGCGATCTTCTCTAAATTCTTCAGAAGCGCCGCTTTATCAATGAGGTAATAAGGTGTCTTGATCATGGCAACCTGCCCGTTAGTCAAAACGGTGTATTCTAGAGCAAAGAAGGGGGCTTTTTCTAGCTTAAAAAAGGTATTTTACAGGGCTTTTTGTGACATTTTAGTGACTCAGCTGCCATGGCGAGAGAAGTTTGTCTGCTAAAGAGATTTTCGGTTGGCTGTTTGCTTTCAATTGGCCGTTTCTATGACCTAAATACCGCTCATGGATAATCAGCGATAGGTCTGCTGATCATTTCACTTTATAATTCGCCATAATTATAGCGCTTAGATTGCAGTAATACGATGCGGCCACCGCTTTTAAGGATGACAGCAAACTTAAAGGTAACCGCGAATAGGTTTTTTAAAGAGTATGAGGAACATCTTAATATGTTGATTTTAATCATGGGGCTAGTGATTTTCTTTTGTGTGCACTCCGTTCGTTTGGTGGCACCGCAGTGGCGTGAGGCCAGTTTTTCACAACAGGGTGCAATGCGTTGGCGGGTACGTTTTGGGCTGATTACCTTATTGGCCACGGCGTTTATTATCATGGGCTATCTGCAAATGCGTGCCGAACCGGTTTGGTTATGGTTTCCGCCCGTTTGGTCGCGCCATTTGGCGGCGTTATTAATGCTGGTCGCGCTGTTTTTTGTTGGCTCTGCGGTGATACCGAATACCACGATGAAAAAGAAAATCGGTTATCCAATGTTGATTGCGGTGAAGGTGTGGGCGTTTGCTCATCTTATCAGTAATGGCAATCTTGCCGATGTTTTGCTATTTGGCAGCTTTTTGGTGTGGTCTATTGTGAGCTTTGTGGTTTATCGTCGTCGTGACCGAAAAGCCGGTGTGGTGCGAGAAGGCGAATCGGGTGTGCCGTTTGATTTAGCGGCTTTTACCTTTGCCATGGTGTCTTGGTTTACGATTGTGTTTTATCTGCATCAGTCGATTATTGGTGTTTCGCCGCTCGTTTAAAAGGTGGCACAAGCGCTTGTAAAACGCCCTGCTAGTCATCTAGCAGGGCGTTTTGGTTTATGGCTTGAGTGATAACCTGATTTATAGCGGTGATTTAAAAAATCACCGCTATTTAAAAAGAGGCCGCTTAGGTTCTAAAGTGGTTGATGTTTTTGGTCAAATCATCTGCCAAGCGTTTTAACTCTTCTGCGCGTGATGCGCTTTCGGTCGCCAGAACCACTAATTCAGTGGAGCCTTGCTGAATGTCTACGGTGTTTTGATTGACCTCGGCGGTAACGCTGGTTTGCTCTTCGGTGGCGGTGGCAATTTGTGCCGCGCGGTCATTGATTGTGGTGACTGCTTGTTGGATTTTATCCAAGCTGTCTTTGGCCTGATTAACGTCTTCCACGCTGCTGTTTGCTCGGGTATGGCTTAATTGAATCTTAGCAACGGCGTCTTTGGTGATGCCTTGCAAAGCCTCGATCATTTTTTGAATTTCTTCAATAGAGCTGTAAGTGCGTTGTGAAAGCACGCGCACTTCATCGGCCACCACGGCAAATCCACGACCTTGTTCACCGGCACGAGCGGCTTCGATCGCAGCGTTTAGGGCAAGCAAGTTGGTTTGCTCGGCGATGGCTGAAATCGTAGTCAAAATAGTGTTGATGCCATCGGCGTTTTTGCTTAAATCGTTGATCACATCGGCCACGCCCTGTATGTCAGCGGCGAGCGTTCTAATGCTGTCTTGGCTCTTGATAACCTGACCTTGGCCAAGATTGCTGGCGGCGACGGTTTCATCGGCATTGACGGCGGTATTGGTGGCGTTGCTGGCAATTTCTTGGGTGGCTTGAGACATCTGATGAATCGCCGTCGCGACCATGGAAATATTATGCTGTTGCTCTGCCAATTTTTGCGCACTGTTATGAGACGAATCATGGGCCGCATTGGCTTCGCCAGCGAGCTTATGACCAATGTCTTTTAGATGCGAAATGGTGCCATGCAATAGCGCCACGAATTGGTTAAAGTTGCCAACCAAGATGGCGATCTCGTCTTTAGAGTTGGTGGTTAAGCGTTGGGTTAAATCTCCGTTCCCTTGAGCAATTTGCGCCATACTGTCCGACACTCGACGTAAGTCTTTCAAAAGGAAGCGAGTGACTTGAACCAGGATCAAAGACGCAATAAGCAATAAGACCAGCACACTAATCACTAAGCTGGTTCCTAGCTTAACCATTGGAGCGTTTAATGTTTGTTGCTTCATCATTAGCCCCAACACCCATGGGCTTCCCTCAATATTACTGGCGTACATCTTGATCGTTTTACCATCGAGTTCTAGCTGAGTGAAACGGGCTTGTTTTTGTGTGCTTTTAAAAAAACGGCTATCGAGAACCGGAGACAGGTCCGCCGCGTCTTTTAAAATAAGATTGCGGTTTGGATGAGCGATGATCTTACCGTCACCATCAAACAGCGTGCTGTAACCATCGCCTGCAACATTCATCGCCATAATGGTGTCCATTAAGCTATCTAAAAAGACAAGTCCACCAATGGCACCAATAAATTTGCCGTTCAAAATGATCGGCTCGACAAATGTCATAGACAGTTTTTGTGTTGAAGCTGAAACATAAGGCGCTGTGACATAGGCGCTGTTTTTGGCTTTTGCGTCAACATACCAACTGCGTTCACGTGGGTCGTAGTCGGCGCTATTTAACGATGGGTCATGTCGATACATGGCACCATTTTCTAAGCCTAAAAACGTCATACCAAAGTTCAAACTGCTCTGAGCCTGCTGAAGTATATTCAGTATGTCTTTTTCGCTGACATCAGGGTTTTGCTGTAAGGACGCTTGGATTTTATTTTTTACCGACTGCATGGTGCCAATACGGTCGTTTGACCAGCTGTTAATGTAGGTTGATATGGTGTCTGCTTGGGAACTGACTTCGGACTGAATTCTAGTGTCGCTGGCGGTCATGAAATTATAAAAAGAAACGCCGCCAATCCCGACAGCGATGACAATCGCAACCAAGATGGATTGTAGGGTGATTTTAGTTTGCAGTGAAAGGCGCATGCCTGTGTTCTCCTAAATATGGCAAGAATGTATTGTTGTACAATACAGGTTCCAATGGGTTGATTCAGTATCAGGGGTATTTTGATACTTCGCAGTCTTTCTGTTATCGTCCGCGCCCGTTATTGTTAACCAATTGGTAGGTAAAAGAAACACTATGATTTGCGGCTTCGATTATGGAACATCCAATTGTGCCTTGGGATTATCCCAAGGCACGTCAGTGCAGCTTGTGCCATTAGAGGGGCAGCACGCATTTTTACCTTCTACTTTATACGCTTTAGATCGAGACTTAATTACCGAATCCGTTATTAGAGGAATGCACGATATTCATTCACGGCATACCTTTGCCGAGTTGCGTCAAAATGCGTTAACACGAGCCAAACGTGCGCGTTATGAAGAAGACATAGCGGATGAAGACCAAACGTTATTTTTTGGTCGTGCGGCGTTTGACGAATACTTTCAATGGCCGGAAGAAGGCTACTTCGTTAAATCCCCCAAGTCATTTTTAGGTGGCGCTGGGCTTCGTACCGAGCATATTCATTTTTTTGAAGACGTTGTCACCGTAATGATGCAAAACATCAAGCAACGGGCTGAAAAAAGTTTGGGTGCCGAGATAACACATACGGTGATTGGCCGTCCGGTTAACTTTCAAGGTCTAGATGCTGACGTGAGTAATCGTCAAGCGCTTGAGATTTTGACGACAGCGGGCAAACGCGCGGGCTTCAAAGAAATTGAATTTCTGTATGAACCCATCGCGGCGGGGTTGGATTTTGAAGTGACCTTAACCGAGGACAAAACCGTGTTGGTTGTTGATATCGGTGGGGGGACAACCGATTGTGCCATGGTTCGAATGGGCCCAGATTACCTTAAAAAAGAAGACCGGCGTGGTGATTTTTTAGCGCACACCGGTGAACGAATTGGTGGTAACGATTTAGACATACAGATTGCAGGCAAACATTTAATGCCGCTTTTTGGCATGGGTTCCTTGCTTAAAACGGGGCTGCCGATGCCCACACAAATGTATTGGAATGCAATCACCACCAACGATGTATCGGCGATTGCGACGTTTAATAGCCTAGCCACCAAGAATCAGATAAACCAACTTAGATTGGACGCTGCACAGCCAAAATTGATTGAGCGCTTCTTACGGATGCGCGAAGAAAAGCATAACTATCATATTGTGCGCAGTGCAGAAGAAGCCAAAATTGCCTTATCCGATGCGCAGAGCTACCTTGCTTCACTCGATTATATCGAAGCGGAATTGGCCGCTACTATTACCCGTGATGAATTGGCGAAATCGATCGCTTCGCCATTGGAGAAAATGTTAAGTCTGATGATGGCTGCAATAGCACAAGCGGGTGAACAACCAGACTTGATCTACATGACCGGCGGCTCGGCTAAATCGCCCGTTATTCGCGCGGCGATTCAACAACGCATTGGCGATATTCCGGTATTGGATGGCGATCACTTTGGCAGTGTCGCCGCGGGATTGACGGTATGGGCCGACCGAATCTTTAAATAACGCGCTAATCCCTTATGTATGAGCTCTTATGTATGAGTGCTGGTATAAAGTGCCAGCACCTCGTTGTTTGTTTGTTTTTTTCATAATATGGTATTTAATCAATGCTATTATGTTTAGCTACTAAACAATTTTCTAGGAGTGTGCTCTTGTTAAAAGCGTTATTTACTCAATTTAAGGCACTGTTTGCATGGAGCGATATTAAGCGCCCTTGGCATCTTGCTGTTCTGGCGGCGTTGTGTGTGGGTATTCCACCTTTAATTGGTGCTGCGGTGGACCAATTTGCAGTAGCGACCTTATCGAGTTTGGGGGCCATGGTGATTTTGTACTTACCCAAAACTCGTATAGCACATCGAATGGTGACCTTGGCCATGTGCTCCTTCGGCTTTATGGTGTGTTTTAGCGTGGGCGCGCTGGCAAGTTTTAACCCTTACCTGTCGGCCTTGGCGTTAGGTCTGTTGTCTTTTGGGGCGATTGTGATCACGCGTTACTATCGCTTGCCGCCGCCGGGCAGCTTTTTCTTTATCTTGGTGTCATGCTTAGCCATTTATTTGCCATTTGACCTGAGCCAATTTTCTCACAACGTTGGCATGGTCGCCCTTGGTGGTATGTTGTCTTGTGTGATGGCGTTTTTTTACAGCCTAATCACTGGTGCAAACGGTTTAGCAGAAACCAAAATCGAAACCGATACCCAAGTCAATGCGATTATTTTAGAAGGCGCCTTAGTGGCGTTTTTTATTGCTTTGTCTTATGCGGTGGCGGTGTTACTGGCATTGCCAAATGCGCTTTGGGTGCCGATTTCTTGCGCCGCTATTTTACAAGGCGCGACCTATCGTATTATTTGGCACCGTAATATTCATCGCATTGTTGGTACGGCGCTGGGTATGGGCGTTGCTTGGTGTTTATTTTCCCTACAGCCAAACTATTGGATGTTGGCGTTTAGCATGATCCTCTTTCAATTTGTTGTGGAATTGTTGATTGTAAAAAACTACGGCGCTGCGGTGATTTTTATCACCCCTTTAACCGTGATTATGGCGGAATTTACCAGCGCGAATACGACCACAGACGTTCTATTGCTTCATCGCTTAATAGACATTTCTATTGGCAGCGCGATTGGCATCATCGGCGGCACTATTTTCCATCGAACCTCTTTTCTTCACTATATCGAATCTAAAATGAATGCCCGCAGCTCGTTGTCTGGCCGTCGGCCTTCTTAGCCTGCTTACGATAGGTGTGAGAGACGCAAAACTGTAGTAACCTTTACGCTTTGCAGACAATGATTTAAATAGGGACAGAGTTGTGGTGGAAAAGGTATTGGTATCATGGATAGGTGAAGCGGATTTAACCTCAGCGAGTGCCAATATTCCAGCAAGTGGGCCGATTTCGTCGACCTTGTCACAGCTTTCTTTTGACCGAGTGGTTCTGCTTTGTTCTTATCCCGCATCTAGAAGCACACCTTATTTTGAATGGCTTCAGCGCCAGACTAACTGCCTGATTGAACACCAACAAGCAAAGCTTGTTTCGCCGGTTCATTTCGAATCCATTTATTTATCCGCCAATGGCATTTTACAGTCTTTAACCGATAGCCAATCGGCTATTTCCATTTTATTAAGCCCTGGAACGCCAGCCATGCAAGCGATTTGGATTCTGCTTGGCAAGGCAAGATACCCTGTGACGTTTTACCAATCCAGTAAAGAACAGGGTGTTCAGCGTGTCGATATTCCTTTTGATATTTCTGCAGAATACAGGCCATTAGCCACACAGTTAAACTCTCAACAGTTTGCGACGTTATCCTTTGAAAGTGAGGTTTCTAACGCCGCCTTTGAAAATATCGTCACTCAAAATCCTCACTTGCAGCGACTCAAACACCAAGCGCACATTCTGGCCGATCGGGATGTACCCGTCTTGATTCAGGGGGAAACCGGTACAGGAAAAGAGCTTTTCGCCAGAGCCATTCATAATGCGAGCGCGCGCTCAGGCAAACCTTTTGTGCCGGTGAATTGTGGTGCATTTCCTACCGAGCTGGTGGATTCTATATTGTTCGGTCACAAAAAAGGCGCTTTTACCGGAGCGATAGCCGATCGACAAGGGTATTTCCAACAAGCCAGTGGCGGCACTCTTTTCTTAGATGAATTTGGGGAGTTAGAACCCAGTGTTCAAGTTCGACTGCTACGGGTGTTGCAAGAAGGCGTGATCATGCCTGTGGGAGCCACTAAAGAAGAAACGGTCGATGTTCGAATCATCACCGCAACCCATCGAAACCTGATGCAGGCGATTCAAGAAGGGCAGTTTCGTGAAGATCTTTTTTATCGCGTTGCCGTAGGTGTGTTAACACTGCCACCATTAAGAGAACGACAGGGTGATGTTATTTTGCTGGCGCAGGCATTATTGCAAGAGATGGCAAAGCAAGACGTAGCATTGAAGAATAAGAAAATTTCTACCAATGCAAAAAATATTATCCTCGCGCACGCTTGGCCGGGCAACATTCGCGAACTACGCTCCACCTTATTACGGGCTTCTTTATGGAGCAGTGAAGAGGAAATATCAGCAGAAGACATCGAGCAAGCCTTGTTTGAAAGACCTCAGAATACTACCCGTTTATTAGATAGGGATATTTCACAAGGGATTGATATTCAAGATATTATTTCTGAAATAGTAAAGCATTATATTCCTAAAGCATTAGCGCATTCCAATGGCAGTAAGTCTAAAGCGGCTGAGTTATTAGGCCTTAAAAACTACCAAACACTCACTAACTGGATGGATAAATACAACGTGAAGTAAGCATTGGCATGCCTTTCGCTATAACACGAGTATGACAACACTATTATTTATGAAATCACAAAATTTTGAGTTTTTACGTCCTGAAAACGAAGCCTTAGCCAATCTTGCTGGGTTGGCCGAAGCGGTGTTGCATATTGACCCTGGTAGTACTTTGACACGCTTACGCAGTTTTGCTGAAGAACTCACCAAAACCCTATACAAAGAGGAAAACTTGCCGCGTATGCCTATGGCAAGTTTTCACGAATTGGCCAGCGACAGCGTGTTTAAAAATTGCACAGACCCTTCCTTGGTGAACTACATCCATATGTTGCGTAAGCAAGGCAATGCAACCGCACACGGTGGTGAAGGGGACAAGCGTTCTGCGCTCATTAATTTAGATATCGCCCATCAGTTATCTATGTATCTTGCCGTTAAATATTATGACAAAAAAGCGTCACAAATCCCTGCCATGAAGGCGATTTCGGACACAAACGTGCTTGCTCTAAAAGTGGCGGGTTCGTTAGTCAAGGCCAAAGAAGAATTAGAAAAACAAAAGAAGCTAAACGACGAGCTGCTTGAAAAAATTGAAAAAGAGCGCACCAAAAACCTCCAGTATTTGGATGCGCCAGCGTTTCCGGATCAGCTGAAACGTAAACAAGAAAGTGAAGCCATTGCCGATAGCTTGCAATGGAGCGAAGCAAAAACGCGCAAACTCTTAATTGATGCCATGTTGGTGCAAGCCGGTTGGAATGTGTCTGATCCAGAGCAAGTCGGCATCGAAGTGGAAGTTGCTTTTGCCAATAATCCATCTGGCAAAGGGTATGTGGATTATGTGTTGTGGGGAAGTGATGGTAAACCTCTTGCTGTGGTAGAAGCTAAGCGCGCAAGTAACGCCTCGGATCAAGCGGGTCGTGAACAAGCTCGACTCTATGCGAACTCGCTTGAGCAGCAATACGGCCAGCGTCCGGTGATCTTCTATACCAACGGCTATGAGACCTTTATTTGGGACGATGTCCAATACAACACGCCGCGAATCGTCTATGGCTTTTACAGCAAAGAGAGCCTTGATTACCTTATTTATCAACGCCAATACCGTGATAACCAGCTTGAACAAAACAACCCAAACTTAAACATTGCCGATCGCCTGTATCAAATTAATGCCATTAAATCGGTGGCTCATACTTTTCAAGAGCAGCGCCGCAAAGCCTTAATTATCCAAGCGACCGGCACAGGCAAAACCCGTGTTTCCATTGCGCTGGCGGATCTCATGCTAAACGCGGGCTGGGCAAAACGCGTGCTGTTTCTCTGTGACCGCAAAGAGCTACGAACCCAAGCCAGTGAGGCGTTTAAGACTAACTTACCCAGTGAACCACGGTGTGAAATCGGTGAAACCAATAAAATCGACGAAAACGCGCGTATTTATGTTTCCACCTATCCCGGCATGATGAACCGCTTTGCTCAGTTAGATGTGGGCTTCTTTGATCTGATTATTGCCGATGAAAGCCACCGCAGTATTTATAATCGTTACCGCGATATTTTTGATTATTTCGATGCATTACAGGTGGGGTTGACCGCCACACCAGTGAAATTCATTAGTCGTAATACCTTTGATATGTTCGGTTGCGAAACCACGGATCCGACTTATCAATTTGGCCTAAAAGAAGCCATCGAGCATGAGCCACCCTATTTGGTAGACTTTAAAGTCAAAGACGTCACCACAGAGTTTCTCCGTGATGGTATTCATTACAACGACTTAACCGACGAGCAAAAGCGCCAGCTAGAAGATGACCTTGGTTTTGACGAAGCGCAAAATGCCAAGTATCAAGGTAAAGACATTGGTCGTAAAATTTTCAGCGAGAAAACCGACCAAGAAATCCTTGAAAACCTGATGAACTATGGCATCAAGGATGAAACCCACTCTCTAGTCGGAAAAACCATTGTCTTTGCCAACAACCAAAAACACGCCGAGCATTTGGAAAAACTCTTCTGCAAGCTCTACCCACAATATGGCAACAAAGTCTGCAAAGTCATCCATAACAAGGTGCCCCATGTTGAGAGCCTAATTAAAGAATTTAAAAAAGGCGCTAATGACTTCCGTATTGCTATTTCGGTCGACATGTTGGACACAGGTATCGACGTGCCAGAAGTGGTGAACCTCGTTTTTGCTAAAACAATAAAGTCGTCAGTTAAGTTCTGGCAGATGATTGGTCGCGGCACGCGCTTATGTGAAAACCTATTTGGTCCCGGCAAAGACAAAACCGAGTTTTTGATTTTTGATCACTATGGCAACTTTGATTTCTTTGAACAAGCATACCAAGAGCCAAGCGATGTGGGCGGCAAACCACTACTGCAAACCTGCTTCGAGGCCCGAGTCAACCTTGCGATTCAAGCCCTCAAACACAACCACAGTGAAGGCTTTGATAGCGCGATTGAGTTAATCAAAGCGGATCTGGCTGATTTACCAAGAGATAGTGTGGCCGTGCGCAAAGTATTGCGCCAAGTGGATACGCTTCTGCAAACCAATAGCTTGCAGCAGCTCGACGCAACAACGCAGCATCTATTATTAGACACCATGGCACCGCTGATGGCGGTTCGTCCTCTCAAAGACAAACACGCCACACAGCTAGATCGTTTGATCGCTACGGTTCAAACCTGCCTGATCGAACACGCCAGCTGCTTTGAAGATGGACGCGACACCCTAATCGAGCATATGTCTACCTTGGCGGTTAACATTCAAGCGGTGCGTCAAAAACAAGCCATCATCGACGAAGTGAACAGCGCCGAATTTTGGCAAGCGCCAAGTATCGAAAAACTCGAAAAGGCTCGTAGCCAACTGCGCGGTATCATGAAATTCCGCCAAAGCGAATCAACAGCGGGCAGAGATCCACTCAAAACTCGCACTCAAGATGGCAAAGTTGTAACAGAGGTGCGCGAGCATAAACTTTATAACAGAGACGAAGTCAGCGTTTACCGTCGACGAGCCAAAGAGCTGCTAGACAACCTAGTTGCGACAAATCCGATATTACAAAAAATCAGAGCCCACGAGCCAGTGTCCGAAGACGACCTTAAAAACCTTACCTCGACTATTTTGACCACGCACCCAACCGTGAGTTTGGATGCCCTGAATGCTTTTTATGGTCGCACCGCTGATCAGCTGCACATGACCTTGCAAGAACTCGTTGGCCTGGATGCAGAAAAGGTGAGCGAACACTTCACCGATTTTGTGCATCGTCACCCCAATTTAACCGCGCAACAAGTGCGCTTTATGGATCTCTTGAAAACCTACATCGCCAACTACGGCTTTATCGACATTGCCAAACTTTACGAAGCGCCTTTTACCAGCGTCAGCCCCAATGGCGTCGATGGCGTATTTAAAGACACAGACGTAGACGACCTTGTATCCGTGCTCAAACCCTTTATCAAACAGGATGTTCAATATGGGAGCAAATAATACACTTCCCGATGTGCTGTATGGGCAAATTGCCAACCTATTACAGCAGGCACGCCTGCAGGTTAAAAAAACCATTAACCATCAAATGGTGTCGACCTATTGGGAAATTGGCCATTTAATAGTAGAGCATGAGCAACAGGGACAAGCGCGGGCAGAATACGGTAAACAGCAGTTGCAACAGCTTTCCAAACGACTAACGGATGAGTTTGGCAAAGGCTTTGATGTGACAAATTTGCGTTTTATGCGTCAATTTTATCTCGCATTTCCAAAACGCGACGCAGTGCGTCGTGAATTGAGTTGGACGCATCATCGCATTTTAATGAATATGTACGTGCGCATGTACGAAGAGCAAAAACGTGCCAGTGATGACAACCCAACCATTGGTTTGATCCTCTGCAGCGAGCGCAACAACACGGTTGCTAAATATTCTGTACTCAACGAAAGCAAACAGCTTTTTGCTTCCAAGTACGTTACTGCCTTACCCACTGAAGAAGAATTGCAACAAGAACTTGAACGCGAGCGCGAACACATACTGCGTATCCAAGAGCAGCGCGCGGCGTATCAATCGACTTCCGCTTAAAACACGATATACAAGAGAGACCTTATGTTAACTGGACCAATCCGTAACGACATCGACAAGCTATGGGAAAAATTCTGGACAGGGGGCATCACCAACCCTTTGACCGTGATTGAACAAATCAGCTACCTGATGTTTGCTCGTATGCTCGATATGCAAGAAGAAGCGGAAGAACGCAAAGCCAACCGTACCGGCAAAGCCTTCGTCCGTCTTTTTCCGGATACCAAAGAAGGTCAATTACTACGTTGGAAAAACTTCAAAAACTTATCGGGCAAAGAACTGCACAAACACCTGAAAAACGAAGTGTATCCGTATTTCTCCAAATTAGGCGAAGTGGCCGACATAGACCAAGCTGAAGAGAATACCCCGGTAAAAGCCATGGGCCACATCAGTGACTACATGGAAGATGCCGATCTTGAAATCAAAAACGAATCTGTGCTGGTGGCCGCATTGGAAATGGTCGATTCCCTACCGCTGAACCAAAGCGATGTAAAAGGCGACATCTACGAATATTTACTAAGTAAGCTGACCACCGCCGGCATCAACGGCCAGTTCCGTACCCCGCGTCACATCATTGACGCTATGATTGAAATTATCGATCCGCAACCATGGGACACCATTTGTGATCCGTCATGTGGTACCGCCGGATTCTTAGCGCGCACCATGGAATACCTTAATCGTAAACACACTAGCCCAGACGCCATCTGGCAGGACGAAGAGGGCAACCAACACTACCCTGGTGACCTACTGGAAAACTACCGCGAACACATCAGTGACGACATGTTCTGGGGCTTCGACTTCGACACCACCATGTTGCGTGTGTCCAGCATGAACATGATGCTACACGGGGTAAACGGCTCTAACGTGCTGTACCAAGACACCTTGAACAAATCCATCCGAGAGAACTTCCCCCAGCAGGAAGAAAACTTCTTTGACGTGATTCTAGCGAACCCGCCTTTTAAAGGCAGCCTAGACGAAACCAACACCAACCCCGAACTGCTAAGCATGGTCAAAACCAAAAAGACCGAGCTGCTGTTCGTCGCGCACATTTTACGCTCGCTCAAATTGGGTGGCCGTGCCGCCGTCATCGTGCCCGATGGCGTGTTATTTGGTTCATCTAATGCTCACCAGCAGCTACGCAAAGAGTTAATTGAGAACAACCAACTGGAAGGCATCATCAGCCTACCCAGTGGCGTATTCAAACCCTACGCTGGCGTCAGCACAGCCATCTTACTCTTCACCAAAGGCGGCACCACCGAGCGGGTTTGGTTCTACGATTTACAAGCCGATGGCTATTCATTGGATGATAAAAGGGCACCCAAAAAAGAAAATGATCTTCCCGACGCCATCGCCCAGTGGAAAGCCTACCGTCAGTTGGTACTCGACAACGCACCAGTAGAGAAAATCCTAGAGCAGTTTGGCAACAAAACCCAAAAAGCTGATGTGCAGGGAAGCACGAATGCCGCGAGCGCAGGAGCGGCCTTCGTCGTCGACGTTGCCGACATCGCCAGCAACAAATACGACCTCTCCATCAACCGCTATAAAGAAGTCGTATACGAAGAAGAAGTCTATGAAGACCCAAAAGTCATCCTCGGCAAACTCATGGCCCTAGAAAACGACATCATGGCAGACCTAAAAGAATTGGAGGGGATGCTGTAATGGCTGAGCTTAGTCATAGCGAATACCAACAATGGCTTGGTTCACTTAAACAAAATTTTCGCCAGCGCCAGCTAAAAGCCGCCGTCGCCGTCAATACTCAGCTTATTGAGTTTTACTGGCACTTGGGAAGCGAGATTGTTGAAAAACAACAGCGTAGTCAATGGGGCGATGGTTTTCTTGATAAGCTCAGCCGAGACTTATCCCTTGAATTTCCAGATGTAAAAGGGTTTTCACTGCGTAACCTGAAGTACATCCGTCAGTGGGTGAGCTTTTGGAATCAAGATGTACTAATTGGGCAACAGGCTGTTGCCCAATTAGTACAAATCCCTTGGGGTCACAATTTGCTGCTGATCAGTAAATGCCGTTCCACCGAAGAAGCACTATTCTATGTGGTTCAAACTCTACAACACGGCTGGAGTCGTGCGGTACTGACACACAAAATGGAAAGCCAACTTTGGCAACGCAAAGGCAACGCCGTCAGTAACTTTGATCAAACCTTACCACTCGTGCAATCAGACTTAGCACAACAAAGCTTAAAAGACCCCTATGTGTTCGACTTCTTAGCCCTAACCGAAGACTACAACGAACGGGAACTAGAAAATTCCCTTGTTAAACACATCACCGATTTCTTGCTAGAACTCGGCGCAGGCTTTGCCTACGTGGGCAAACAAGTCCCCGTGGTCGTGGGTGACAAAGACTTCTATATAGACCTACTGTTTTACCATGTGCGCCTGCATTGCTACGTGGTCATCGAACTTAAAACCGGCGACTTTAAACCCGAGTACGCCGGCAAGCTAAATTTCTACATCAACGCCGTTGATGGAGAGATCAAAACCGAACAAGATCTCCCCACAATCGGCCTGCTACTGTGCCGTGGCAAAGATAAACTCATTGCTGAATACGCCCTAAAAGGCATCGACACCCCCATGGGCATCTCAGAATACCAACTGACCCAAGCCCTACCAACTGAACTACAAGACAAACTCCCCAGCATCGAACAAATCGAACGCGAACTCGCGCGAGAATTTGACAAAGGGGAGAGCAAACAATGAGCGACATCATGCAAGCGGAAATGAAAAAGAAAGCGCAGAAATGGCCGATGGTTTCTATAAAGAGTGTTTCTACCGTTGTTACAGGCAAAACCCCTTCTAAGAAAGAAGCTGATAATTTTGGTGGTGACATCCCATTCGTTACTCCAGTAGAGCTTGGTAAAGAGCCATACGTTTACTCATCTTCACAAACGATAACCAAAAAAGGGGCAAAAGCGATTAAGTTAGTCCCCAAAAATTCAGTGCTAGTCTGTTGTATTGGCTCGTTAGGTAAAACCGCGATAGCAGGATGTGAAGTCGGCACTAATCAGCAAATTAACTCCGTTATTTTTGATGAAAGCAAAGTATTTCCTAAATACGGCTATTACGCTTTAAATCGGCTTAAATCTTTGATGGTGTCCTTAGCACCATCTACAACAGTTGCGATTATAAATAAGAGTAACTTTGAAGCTTTAGAAATCCCACTTCCACTATTAGAAGAACAAAAACGCATCGCCGCCATCCTCGACAAAGCCGATGCCATCCGCCGCAAACGCCAGCAAGCCATAAAACTCGCCGACGACTTCCTGCGTTCTGTGTTTTTGGACATGTTTGGTGATCCGGTTACTAATCCGAAGGGGTGGGAAGTTACTCTACTAGGAAATGTAGTTGAAAGTCAATTGGGTAAAATGCTCTCCCAGAAAGCAAAAGTAGGTAATTCGCCTAAAAAATATCTGCGGAATGCAAATGTCAGATGGCGTCGATTTGATCTACATAATTTACTAAAAATGGATTTTGATTCGAGGGAAATGAAAAAATTTAAGCTGAAAAATGGTGACATTTTAGTATGCGAGGGTGGTGATGTAGGACGTTGCAGTATCTGGAGGGATAATGTATCCGACTGTTATTATCAAAAAGCTTTGCACAGGATTCGCCCTGATCTTAAAGTGTTAACGCCAGAGTATGTTCAGGAATACTTTTACTGGATGTCTAATCGTGGTGGTCTGTCTGATTCGGTATCCGAGGTGACCTTTTCACATTTGACAGCTGAAAAACTAAAGGAGCTAAGAATACCTATACCGCCTGTTGCACTTCAAAACAAATTTTCTGTTCTTTATAAGAGTTTTGAATTACTTGTCTCTAAAAATGAATTGGCTCTTCAAATAGTTGACGAAAAATTCAACTCTATAAGCCAGAAAACCTTTTCAGATGAGCTGTAGCTTTGCCAAAAGTTGATCATATTAGACTGTATTTGCAGTGTGCCCGCAATTACTTCGAAGATCTAGCAAAGCAACAGGAAACTATCTTTTTGAGCGTTTCCCAAAAAATTTCTACGGCGAGTCATACCCTTGGTTGTTTTCTTATCAGCCAAGGCTATGAAAAAGTTTGTTATGCAGCAGGTGAGCGGACAGTAAGCGAACAATACCAGACCCACGCATGGCTGGAGTGGAATGGCTGGATCATCGACATCACCGCTGACCAATTTGCTGATGGGCCAAGCGCAGTGTTTATGGAGCGGGGAAGCGAATTTCATCGCTCGTTTACAAGAGACTACGAGAGTGAGCCGGAGATATCGAGCTGTATCGCAGCGCAGAACCAGAAGTTTTTGCGTTATATGGAGTCTTGATTTTTGAGAGTTTTCGCTAAAGCGGTGGAACCAGTTAGGTTTGAAACGGAAGCCTTTTTAAACAAAAGGCTCAATGAATTTATTGGGTTAAGGAGAATCTAGTGGCATTTGATTTAAGTAATACATTGGTAGTGGGTATTTCTGCTACGGCGCTTTTTGATATGAGCGAGTCAGATCGAATATTTACTGAGGCTCGCAATGCAGATCCCACTACAGCGGTAGAAGTCTATCAAAAGTACATGTTGGAGCGTGAAGATGAAACTCTAGCACCAGGTACTGGTTACCATTTAGTAAAAGCGCTATTAGCGTTAAATGAGCATAAGCAAAAAGGAGATACATCGCCTTTGGTTGAAGTGGTTGTTATGTCCCGTAATAGTCCTGATACTGGCTTGCGAGTGCTGCAGACCATTAGACATGACAAGTTAAACATTACTCGATCAGCCTTTACTGCTGGGGAATCTGTACCAGATTACTTGGATGCGTTTGATGTAGATTTATTCCTAACCACCAATGTAGAAGATGCTCAAAAAGTTATCGACTCACGCCAATGTGCTGCCGCTATTTTAAGGGAACCACCTAAAGACGCGCCAAAAATTCCAGGAGGGCAGGTTCGTATTGCCTTTGATGGAGATGCTGTACTTTTTTCAGACGAGAGTGAGTTAGTTTATAAAACTCAGGGAATGGAAGCTTTTCATGCACAGGAGGATGCAAAGCAAGATATTCCAATGGAAGAAGGGCCTTACGCTAGTCTTCTGAAAAAACTATCAAAATTGCAAGACCGTTTACCTATTCGAGTTGAATCATCTCCCGTTAGAATCGCCATTGTGACTGCCAGAAATAGCCCTTCAGAAATGCGCGTTATTAAAACCCTTCGCGCGTGGGGCGTTTACGTTGACGAAGCATTTTTTCTCGGTGGCGTTGGTAAAGGTAAGGTGTTGAAAGCCTTTAATCCGCATATCTTTTTTGATGATCAAGACATTCATTTAGACGCCGCTTCACAGTTGGTTCCTTCTGCGAAAGTACCGTATCTAAGCTCTTCAAAATTGAGCGAAAAAGGTAATGAAACGAAGGGCAAGAAAAAGAGCAGGTCATAATAAGTTTTATAAAAAATAAAATAAATTATGCTAATTGAGTTGTGTTATTTTTTAAGTGTATGAATTTAAAGAATAAAATATTTGGCACGATCTTCGCTATATACATATTAAATAATATTAGGAGATATGTATGAAGAAAATGTGTTCATTTGTGCTTGTTTTTGCAGCCATCATTCTATTTCTTGGTTTTGCTGTTATAGAATTTTATCCAAGTCTTGAGGAGGCGTCTTACTTCGCGACTACATTTGGTGTTGGAGCGAGTCTGTTTTCTGGTGCCGCGTTGGGTTTAGCAATTTATTCCTTCGTTTTACAGCAAAAGCAGAATGATCAATTTGAGCAAGTAACTTTGAAGTCATTAAACGGTCAAGTTGAAGCACTAGGTCTTTTGAAAAAGGCCATAGATGAGCAAGCGTCAACAGCAAAAGTAACCGCGCTCAATACGTTAATCATGATGGACGAGCGACGAGTACAAGACCTAAAAGAATGGGGTAAAAATGTTGGCGACATCAATAAATACGCGGGTGGAATAAACAAAGCGAAAGCTCGAATTGAAGAAAATAGAGTAAAAATAGAATTAATTAATGATTCAATATAAGGATAAATCGATATGGATGTCACTGCACACATCCCTCATTTAAGCGCTTACTGGTTAAAAACTATGCTGCATAAACGTGGTTTGGAAAAACCGACTTTTAAGCCATTGTTTACGTATCAGCTCACAGATAATGAGTACCAAGAACTCAAGACAGTTCTTAAGCGGCAATCAGCCAGTGGTGAACGAATAAAAAATCAACAGTGGTGTGCTGTTTTTTGTTTATTCTGCTCGGAGTGGTATCGACGTGAATATCAGGCGGGTTGGTCATGGGATGGTATTTGGGAAGCTTTGGATTATAAAGTAGAGGCAAATCAACGACCAAGCTTGATTGAAAAAGGCTTTGTATATTGGGGGCGACGAATTAATCGTTATGAAAGTGAGCGTAATGATTATTTAGGCTCTATTTTCAGTGAAGGTGGTCTCCCTTTTGGTTTGCTTGCCAGTGAAGGGAGCCGTTTTCAGCAGCTATTCAAAAAGCTTTTGGGTGAGTTCGATAAAGCAAAATCGTTTGGCGTGTCACCCATTCCTCTTATCCAAAAGCAATTAGAGCGAATGCCCGATGCATTCAAACAGGACACTACTGTATTGTTGCTTAATGAGATGGTAGAGCGTCTATATGGTTTTATCGATCACTATGAGCTTGACACCCAATCTGATCCAGTAATGCACTTGGATCATTCGTTACCGTTATGGCGTAATAGCTTCCCGATTCCACTAGATGACTCAACGGGCAATGAGTTTTTAGCTGGCCTATTAAAATCTGCTGCGTCGCAACGTAGAGAAACCAAAAAACAGCAGAGGCGGCTAACGCTTACTCAATGGCTTTCGAACTCAGATGAACTGGGTTTTTCAGCGAAAGTTGTGTGCGATAAGCAGGTTCAGATATCGACTGGCCGAAAGGCGTTTTCACACCCAAATGCAGAACTATTGATTTACGAAGGTAAGCAGCAACTTAAAAGCATGGGCCGTGTCCGCTTAGAATGTTCTGAGAACCACACAACACTGCATTTGCGAGCAACAAGTCTTCAGCTATCGAGGAAGCGCTGGGAAGCGCCTTTAAGTCTAGTCGTTATGCAAGATGGTACTATTCGTTATCAAGAGCTGATTCCTAGTTCCGCCATTTTATTATCTGATATGCCTGTTGTGCTTGAGCAAGTTGACGAGGTAAAACAGATAGTAGGGCAGGGTAGTTTTAGTAAGAAAACCCCAAACCTTTGTGTGGTTGCGCCTAGCTATTTTGAAATGTCTAACTCAAATAATTCTGCTGTGATTTTAGATCACACAGAGTTCGACGGAGCATTCCAATATATACGATTTTCTGGTGACCTGACGCTTAACTCGAATATTGAAGGGGAGTCAGATCAGTATAATATTTCTACTAAGATAGATGCTTTTTCTCAAGAGCTTCTTGAGATTGAAGGCCCTGAGCTAGAGTTTGAGACAGTCCAAGGGTATCCAGTTTATAAAGGGCTCCCTAAGCTGAAGTGTTTATACCCAGATGCAAAGCTTTATATAGGTGATCATGAACAAGGTAAATGGGATCGTATTGCCAGCATGTATGGTCGACAGGTTTTACGTGTAAAAGTGGGTGATAAGACGCTCTACAGAAGAAAAATTGCGATTTTACCTGACTGCTTAGAAATTAAAATCCAGCCAGGAAACTCTCCGCGAAGAGGATCATTGTTGCTTAATTGTGAGAAAAAGCTGAACTCCAGAGTTACCTCTGATATCACAAGCAAAGTGCTCAAGACTGAAACGGGTAAACGTTTTGATTTGTCCGTTGATGAGACACCTCCTCCTCACTTGGAGCTTGAAATTAGAGCGAATTTATTAGCCGAACCAATTGCATTAAAAGTACCTTTCCCTGCCCGTGGTGCACTGTTATTTGATGGTGGTGGGAAGCTGTTAGGTCGTCGTATAACGGTAGAAGATTTACTAGGTGCTCGCGCTTTACTATTTTCAGAGCCTAATAAAGGCATCACTAAATTCGATATTGAGCTTAGAGCACCCACGCGCTCAATGGATAGAGTGTCCGTTAACTATAGTTACACCGTGCGCGAGTGTTTCAGTGAAATCAACCTGTATGAATTCAGAGATAAAATCAAAGAGTTGCTGGCGACTTCTGATGGATTGGATGAAACCGTTCGAATGGTTGTGAGTAGTCCAAGCTGTGACTCTATACAGTTTCAAATAGGGCGCTATACGACCAGCCCTCGAAAAGAGGGTTTCATGCTGTCGTTTGATGAGCGGGAAGTTATTGATTTTGGCGATTTGCATGTTGAGCTTATTAATTTAGAAAACCCAGAAGAAAAACCAATAAAACTTCATCAAAGGACTTCTGGTGAGGCTCCAATAGGTAAATTCGAGCTACCTTTGTTAGTTAGTTCGCCAAAACTTGCCGTACCGGCGAAGTCATCAAAAATACCTTTTAGGTCTGTATTCATAGCCGCCAACCATTCTAGCTTGAATGTTGGCAAAGCTAAGACGCTCAATAAAGCGGTTTCAGAGTTTCATCCAGTAACAAATCCGAATGCTTTTTTACCAATTTTTGAGGATATGGTCGTTAATTTTTCGCATTCAGGCTGGTTGTATCTTGATGCATTATTTGAAAATTATGCTTATTTACCCATGCAAACTTTTGAGGTGTGGAAGTCTTTATCACATCATCCTGAGTGTCTTGTGTGCTATCTATTTGTCAGTAAGCACAAAACAGAAGAGCTCATGCAGCGATTTCAAACAGAGTTTAATATTGTATGGGAATTGATTCTCCTGCAAATGTGGCATAGTGCAATATCACGCTATCGAGTATCAATGGCAGAAGAGGCCTACCCTGAAGAGTTAATCAATATTTTTGCTTCGCGAAAAAAAGATGAGCTAGTCAACTTTTTAGGGCTATCTGGGATGTTTACGCTAAGTGTGGCTTACGGTGCCATGTACCCAGCAATTGCCAACAGTTGGCGAGAAGAGTTACTTCGCTCTAACGCTGAAAATGATAATTGGCCAACACATTATTCTTATGCACTTAACCAGTGGGTTTTACAGAATAACTCGGAGTTAATGTGTTTTGACATCCCGCATCAGTTTCAGACTTCTGTGATGCTATTTCCAATTGTGGCAGCGGCGGTTGTTTCAAACCTGACTACTTGGCGTGAGGTATTGGGTGTTCCTGACGTAAATAATTTATTACTAAGACAGATCATGGATTTTGATCATGACTGGTTTAATTCTGTTTTCCAATGTTGTTTATCTATTTTTGCTACGGAGTAAATCATGGAAGGGTATTTTTCAACACTTAAAAAACAAGCTAATTCACGTGCAAAAGAAGCGACATTGAGTGTCCTAGGTATTAATAAACCTAATCTGCGTAACCATTTAAATGATTTATTTGAAAACGATGAGCCTTTTATCCATGGGCCTGTGTTTGAACAAATGTTTGGTTGGGAACCACATACCGCGAAAATCTGTGATCTTACAAATACGCTATCATCAAGAGTCATTGATGCGTTAGACCACGATAATAACGGACGCTATGCCTTTAAAAAAGACTGGTCACCATTCAAACACCAATATCAGGCATGGAAAGACTTGCTTGATGATCAGCCAAAGTCACGGATCATTACCAGTGGTACTGGTTCAGGTAAGACGGAATGTTTTATGGTGCCAGTACTTGAAGATTTGTATCGCGAATCAGTGCAATCGGGGCAAGCCCTCACAGGTGTCAGAGCAATTTTCCTTTATCCGCTCAATGCGTTGATAAACTCGCAACGAGAGCGTTTGAATGCCTGGACTAAGCATTTTGAAGGCGATATTAGGTTTTGTCTTTACAACGGTAAAACGCCGGAAAAACTTAAAAGTAAAGATCGACAAAAGCAAACGGCAAATCCGCAAGATGTGATGAGTCGTAAAGGGATGCGAGAAGACCCAGCGCCAATATTAGTGACAAACGGCACTATGCTTGAATATATGCTGATCCGCCAGGCGGATGCGCCCATCATTGAGCAATCCAAAGGTAAGTTACGCTGGATTGTGCTTGATGAAGCGCACACCTATATCGGCTCACAAGCTGCCGAGCTCGCGTTACAGTTGCGTCGTGTGATGCAAGCTTTTGATGTTAAAGCAGAAGATATACGTTTTGTAGCAACATCCGCCACCATCGCAGGAAAAGACGCAGAAGAGAGTTTAAAGCGTTACTTAGCTAATCTTGCAAATATTTCGGTTGATCAGGTTGCGGTGATTGGCGGCAAACGAGTGGTTCCAAAGTTAACCGAAGTCGATGCTGTTAGTCGTATTATAGATGAAATTGAATCTATTGAACCGGAAGGTCAAAAACCATTAAAGCCAAAAGAAGAACAAAAAGAAGATGTATCTTCCGAACGTTTCAGAGCACTAGAAGAGTCACGAATTGCGGTCGCTCTTCGCAGTGCTCTAACAACTGAAGGTGCGGGGCCAAAGTCAATTGATGACTTGGTATCTGATCTATCAACTTTCAAGCTAAAAGAAAGCGAGATTTATCGCTGGCTTGATCTCTGTACAAACACAAGGCAATCCCCCAAATCCGAAGCTTTTCTTAAAGTTCGATCTCATTACTTTCAACGTACTTTAAGTGGGCTTTGGTCTTGTGTGAATCCAAATTGTACTCATAAGCAGCAGTCAAAATTACAGCAAGATTGGCCTTATGGTTATGTTTACACAAAGCAGCGTCCATACTGTGAATGTGGTTCACCTGTCTTAGAGATTGCATTCTGTAATGAATGTAGTGAACCACATTTGTTGGGCACTATTGACACGCATAACAGCAAGTTAATGCCTTGGATTGACCGCTCTCATGATGAGTTTACTTTAACGGAAGGTGATTCGGATGATGAAGAAGAGGGTGATAACCTAGATAGTTCAGAAGATAGTGCGGACGAACAAAGTCAAACGTCAAAACCTTCTGGTCTTGTTGTTATTGGGGCCAGTTGCTCAGAGGAAAGCCATTATTATCTGAGATCATTTTCAAAAGATGGAACAGAATCTTTTGATGAAGGTGATTTTTCTTTGGCGTTTAGAGACGAGTTAGAAAAAACAGTGTGCTCAGATTGTGGACATACAGGACGAGGGATTCACGGCCAAGCACTAAGGCGTTGTATGTTGGGTGCCCCGTTTTACTCCACAAACGCTGTTCCAACCATATTAGAGTATTGTCCAGACTTTGAGCCAGAGGATGATGCAGAAGTAAAGCGAACACCTGCCGAACTTCCTGCTCGTGGCCGTCGACTGATTACTTTCACTGATAGTCGACAAGGCACTGCCAAAATGTCAGTGAGTATGCAGCAAGAAGCGGAACGCTCTTTGTTACGTGGCATTATGGTTCGCGAATTAAAACAACATATCGAAGAAAAAGTAGATGCTGATCCCGAGCTTCTAGAGCGTGTCAAAGACTTCATTTCCATGTCACCTGAAAAGATAAAGAGTCTTTTGAAATTTATTGAAATGGAAAGCCCTAATGAAGCGAAAGACCTCAAAGCGTATCTCTCTTTATTGAGTGAAGCAAAGAAACAGTCACCTATGTCTGTTACATGGAATGATTTGATTCGCGAGCTTAAAATGGATCAAAATATTTCCCATTCAATGACTTGGGAAAATCGGTACTTAGATCCGGATGCATTTGATAAAAATGACGCAACCAAACTGTCTGAAATGATTTTAACGCGGGAGATCGTCCGTCGCCCTAAATACCGAAACAATGTGGAAACTCAGGGATTAGTTCGTATTGTATATCCTGGTATTGAGGCAATTACTTCTGTACCAGAAAAATGGATAGAGAGTAGCCATACACTTAAAGATTGGAAAGATTTTCTAATCGTCTGCATGAACTTTCATGTTCGAGAGAATTCATTTGTTCAAATAAATGATGACTGGTCTAAGTGGATTGGAATGCGTTTCTTCTCTAAGTCATTAATCAGTCCAGAGTCAAAAGATGATCAAGGAAATAGAGTAAAACCTTGGCCACAAGTGAGGCCAAAAGCCAAACAGCAATCTCGACTTATTTCTTTGTTGGCTAAAGCTAGCAAGTTAGACCCTACGGAAGCAAGATCAGAAGACACAATTAATACTTGGCTAAAAGCGGCCTGGGATTGCTTGGTTAGTGGTCATTCAAAATCGCTTAGTGAGCTATCTGGCAAGCAGTATCAGCTAAAACTAGAAACAGTCAGCTTCGCCTTATTGACGAAAGCCTACGTTTGTCCAATCACAAATAAGTTAATAGATACTGTTTTTAAAGGTATTACTCCATACATACCTTGGAATAAAGACCCTGAGAAATACCTATGTAAGCAGGTCGATTTGCCCAGTATCTGGGAGCTTGATACATCTACTGATAACAGTCGTTATATCTCAGTTATTCGAGAAAATGTAACTGCTAACGAGGCTATCAGTCAGCTACGGCAGCAGAATTTATGGACGGATATCAATGATCGCGTTGTTGAAGGTGGATTTTATTATACGTCTGCAGAGCATTCTGCTCAACAATCAGCAGAGAAGCTTGAGAGGTATGAAGAACGATTCAAGCAAGGACAAAAAAACGTCTTAAACTGCTCAACTACAATGGAGATGGGGGTAGATATTGGTGGTATTTCAGCTGTTGTGATGAATAACGTTCCGCCACACCCTGCTAATTATCTTCAACGGGCTGGCCGTGCAGGGCGCTCTAAAGAGGCACGGGCTATTGGTTTTACGATATGTAAAAATAACCCACATGATCAGTATGTGTTTAACAAGCCAAAATGGCCTTTTGAAACAGTTATTCCAGCCCCACATGTAGCCTTTAGTTCTGCAAAAATAGTTCAACGTCATATTAATGCGTTTTTACTAGGGATATTTTTACGAAATATCATTGGCGAAACAGTAAAAGAAAAGTTTTTCTTAAATTTAGAGTGGTTCTATACAACTGGAGCTTCAGAACGTGCTCCTTGTGCACGCTTTGTAAACTGGCTTGAGGGGAATTCGCTTCAGCTAGAAAAAGAAATTAAAACGCTTACATCACAGACTAAGTTGGAAAATTCAAGTGTAGAAGGCTTAGTCAGAACAACAGTACAAACGATCGAACTTCTAAACGAGAGGTGGTTGAAAGAATATCAATACATTCAAGCTGAGTTTGGTTCAGCGGATAAAGAAAGTGCCTATGCTTATAAACTTAATGGTGATTTAAATCGCCTGTGTAATGAGTATTTGCTTCGTGATCTTGCTTGTCGCGGTTTTCTTCCTGGTTATGGCTTCCCTACAGATGTAGTTAATTTGAATGTGGGGAATCTTGAAGATTATATCCGTGAGAAGGAAAATAAAAACACAAGGCAAGATGACCGTGAAGACAATGTTTCGATCAATAGAGGTTTACCAAGCCGAAATCTCGCAGTAGCTATTCGTGAATATGCACCAGGGACAGAAATCGTTCTTGATGGTCGTGTGCACAAAACCGCTGGTATATCATTAGGTTGGCAGAAAGCTCATGTAGAGGGGCTTAAAGAAACACAAAAGTTTGATGTTGCGTGGCACTGCTCAAATTGTGGACAGACTGGATATGAGCCGGACCTTAGTCAACAAAACAATATAATGTGCAGTAATCCTGCTTGTACCAAACCCATCAAATTAAAAGATCAACGTAGGGTGATTCAACCGATAGGATTTGTAGCAGATTTCTATCAGCCCCCAAGCAATAACGTATCGCAAACGGCTTTCATCCCCGTTCAGAACCCATGGGTTATGGGTAAGGGCGATAAAATATCCTTGCCTAATCCTGAACTAGGTCACATGGTTGTTGATACATCAGGACATGTTTTCTATCACAGTTCAGGTTTACATGGTAAGGGTTATGCTCTTTGTCTTGGTTGTGGGCGTGCCGAATCCATGACGGCCACTGAAGAGAAGCCCAAGGCGATGTCACTTGATAAACCGCATAGGCCACCGATGCCAAATAAATTCCAACGTGATGAAAACGGTAAGCCGGAGTGTGGTGCAACTGGTAAAATAATGGAAAGTATCCATCTTGGTTTTAACACCACTACTGATGTCTTTGAGTTAGTGCTTCGCAACCCAGTAACAGCAGAATATCTAAATGATAAAAATATTGCAGTGACAATCGCTGTCGCTCTTAGAGAGGCATTAGTCGATAACCTTGGTATTTCATCTAACGAAGTTGGTTATGGCACCAGACCTTCAGTTGTAGGACAAGGCAGTAAAGCGCAAGTCATTCAGTTATTTGATACGGTGAGTGGTGGAGCAGGATTCGCGATCTCTGCTGCCGCTTTAATAGATAGTCTTCTTCGAAAAATGATGGTAATCCTTAATTGTAAGGATAATTGTGACCGTTACTGTCACTCTTGTTTGTTGGAGTCTGACTCTCGCCATGACATCGACCGGCTAGATCGTAAGTTAGCATTGTCTTGGCTCGGAGGAGCTGACTTCGCTAATTATATTGATTTGCCAGAAAAATACCGCAATATATTTGGTTCTGAATGCACTAAATATAACCCAATGTCGATCAAAGAAAAATTTGTCGAGCTACAACGTGACAAGCCAACGCTGGTTAAATTTATTCTTTCTAGCAATGTTGATGATTGGGATACCTCGTTAGGGTATTTAACGCATTTCTATGGCTTACTTCAGCAAGGAATGAGCATCGAAGTAGTTGTTCCTAATATGAAATGGGAGAATGAGGTAAGAGATTTTTTAGCTAAGCTTTCAGCTATGGAGAATGTGTCACTTATTGAGGCTAATGTGGTCATCCCAGCAGTGATACAAGTATGTTACGAGCATTCTTGTGAGACGATAGGGTGTCTAGACGATCTATCAAGAACTTTAGGGGATAACTGGTTGTCTTCTTCAGATATTTCAGTCACGACGGATGCTATATCTGAAATAACCGGTAAGATACTGTCTTTTTCGGAACCTCTGACTGTTCAGGGTGCGGTGGATATTCCAATAAAGAACGAGCTAAACGGCCCACTAAAAAGGTTTGGCAACAGACTTATAGAATTACTGGGTAAAAAAGATGCCAGACTTATTAGCTTATTAGAGAACGATAAATTAATCGCGCTTAACTATACTGACCGATATCTACAAAGCCCGTCGAGTCTTTTGATGTTAGGTGAGCTTCTAGGCTCGTTTTCTAATCAAGATAACCATGTTTCAGTGACTACTTGCTTTGATGAGAAAGGTAATAACCCTGGTTATGCGATTCATCATGACTGGATATACGAAGATGACTATGAGGTGATCTTTCAAGCATGGATAAAACGAATCTGCGGACCTAATACGTCTATCCAATTTGCCAAAAAGTCAGACATACCTCATCGTCGTAGTTTAGATTTAGAATTTGGATCTGGGGCTACTGCGCAAATTATTTTTGATCAGGGAGTAGGCTATTGGCGATTAAAAGTAGAACGTGCAATTCATAACTTCGATTTTCGTAGAAGTATACCAGATCAGATAACTAGACTTGGAAACACAAGAGAGGCAGCGACAGTTTCTCACAGCGATTATTGTGATTGGAATACATTTATTACTGTGAACGTGCAGCCATAGGGCTATTCAGCTCACAGCTTCTATTGAGCTGTGAGCTGAATCAGACTTCAGAGGAGTAAAAGTTAGAAACGACCACGGGGTTGTCGTCGCTTACTGTGGCGACGAATCATTATGGTAAGAACCCTGTTATGGTCGAGGCGGGTAGAAAGGCGGCGTTGTCGCGTGCTACGGGCGTGTATACTTTTGATGAACATTTAGAGGGGAAAACCGACGACATACGTGAGCTAACATCAGCGATTCGTGAGTTTATCCTTGGCTTAGACGAGTCCATTGAGGAAGTGCCGAAAAAGTATTACGTGGCCTACAAAGTCTCGCAAAATATCGTCTGCATGGAAGTCAAAGGTCGCAACGTTAAGCTATTTTTGAAGCTTAAACCGTCTGATATACCAGCACAAACAGCCTATTATCGTGATGTGACATCAATAGGACATTACGGTACGGGCGATGTGGAATTTACTCTTGCCTCAGAGGCGGATTTTGAGCCAGTGAAAGCATTCATTCAAATGGCGTATAACAAGGTGGGCGGGTAGAGATCGGTACTGAGCAATACTCCCACAAACCTAGTCTCGAGAATCTATAACAGCATGCTTCAAATTTGTCGCAGAAGCTTTTTGTTTGTTGGTAGATGGCATAGTGTTTTGGTGCAATTCTTGGAATCGCGCCAGCTTAAACGAGTTGCTTGGCACAATTTTGGCGGTTTTTTATTTAAAAGATGTTTAACTGAAATCCAGTGGGGGCGGATCACCACCTTTTATGAAGACTAAGTTAATGAAAAAACGTTATCGTGATGTCACATCAATAAGGCCATTAGGGTGCGGGCAGTGTGGCGTTTAGCATTGCGTCGGAAACGGAGTTTGAGCCAGTGAAAGCGTTTATTTTATCTCCCACTAATATTGCGTACAAGTATTTGTACAAGTACAATTATGGGTACTTATTTTAAGGAGCCTACTATGGATACGTTAAGCTATTCAGCCTTCAGAACAAACTTGGCAAAAACGCTGGACAAGGTAAACGATGATCACAAACCTGTGATTATCACTCGCCAAGGTGGAAAACCAGCGGTATTGATAAGCTTGGAGGACTTTCAAGCTTATGAAGAAACAGCCTACCTTATGGCAAGCCCGAAAAATGCATCTCGTTTAAATGAGGCTATTGCTGAAGTCAACGCTGGAAAAACACAGGTAAGGGAATTGATTGAGGAATGATTTTATCTTGGGCAGAGAGCGCATGGAGTGATTATCTTTATTGGCAACAAAAAGATAAAAAAACACTGAAACGAATCAATACGCTAATCAAAGATATTACTCGCCAACCTTTTGAAGGATTAGGCGACCCTGAACCTTTAAAACACAACTGGTCAGGTTACTGGTCAAGGCGAATCGATAGAGAGCATCGCTTAGTTTATAGCGTTGAGGGAGACACACTTTACATTGTTCAATGTCGATATCATTACTGAAATACAACGTCTCGCAAAATATCGTCTGTATGGAAGTGAAAGGTCGCAGCGTGAAGCTGTTTTTGAAGCTTAACCCGTCTGATATGCCAGCGGGTACACACCATTGTCCTGCTGTGACAGCAATAGGCCATTAGGGTACGGGCAGTGTGGCGTTTAGCATGGCGTCGGAAGCGGACTTTGAGCCAGTGATTAACAATAGCCTCACTTTCTACTGAATGAGTAAATACCGAGTACTGCGTCCACCAGATTCAGATCTAACCAAACAACCTTGTTCAAAATCCCCATCGAGCATGCGATTCAAGATTTTAACCCGCTCTGATGTCGTCAGTTTTTTTGTAACAAGGGGTTGGGGTTATCCAAAAGCCTGCTTTGATTGTCGTATTTTCTTCGTGGTTTTTGTTATCCTCTTATTTTAAATGGATGTCTATTTATAGGATTTGAGATGGCTTACCGTATCACGCTTAGTGTTTTTTTATTGCTGTTTAGTCGAGTGTTATTTGCTGAGGTGATTACCTTCCCAAAAATTGATGACGCTGTCTTCACGCGTCTTAGCCAAGATGAAACACCCTTACTGACAAGAGACAAACTGAAAGAAGTCAGTGATGCAAATCTGCATACGGCGTCTGGTATTTCGTCATATATTCAACTGGTTACTGGCGAGAAAGTAAAAGCACCTTATTTGGTGATCGCTTTCACTAAGCAAGATTATATCGACAATATTGCCAGCTTAGATAAGTGGTTATTACAGAATATTGATAAGTCTAATCGGGCTAGAATGGTGTCACAGAGGCAAAAAGACCCAGTGCGGATTATGATATCTAATATTGTGATGACGGGTAAACAGGGCTCTTGTGACGCACTTCCTATAACGGAGACTCTGTATGTTGGAGATGTCCATAAATTTGACGTGAGCTGCGAATTGAATCGAAAAAGAGATAACGTATTGCACTCCAGTTTTGTATTAAGTTACGCATCGAATTACTCATTTCGTACGATCGGGCGTCAATTACCGTCTATTGATATTTTTGCGAGCGAGCCGAGCGCTTTTTCGCATACCTTTGAGACGGATATTTCCACTAAGGTTAAAATCACTTACAAGCCGTTATGACTTACAAAAAGTTTTAGGGTCAGATGAAAATAGCCTATTGGTTATGCTGGTTTATTTAACTTCTAATGCACGGCGATTTTCGCCGTGCATATTTGAACCTGTAAACTATTGATCTGGGTTTACGGTTGCCTCAGAAGCGAATCTTGAATTGGAGAAGACATTCGTTCAAGTGGTGTATAGCAGAATAGGTGGTTAGTAGGTTCAATGATCGGTATCGCCGGTTTGGTCTTTTTCGTCAGTTAGCGTTGTTTGTTAAAGAAGGTGCTGAAAAGCTGTCATAAATTCTCTATTAAAATTACCATATCGCCTACTGCATACTTGAATGCCCAAAAATAGAGCAAAATATGAATACCAAAATATACAAAGAAGTGCTTTTTTTAGCCAAAGAATTAATGACCTGTGCGAACAAAAAAGACCAAGCGGGCTTTGATGATTATTATCAAGAATTGCAACAACTCTGTGAAGATAACGAGGGGACCGACAAGGATCATCCCGTGCAGTGGGAAACGCTTGGTGACTTCACTGACGATTTAGAGCGGGCTATTGCTGTCTATGATAAGGCTTTGCAAAAAGCCGCAGCGATCAATTCAAAAGACTATCTGTCTTCTATTGGCTTTTCTGCCGCGCAATTGAAAATAGAACTTGGCGATAATGCCGGCGCTATTGAGTATCTGGAGCAGGCTAAAATACACAGTAATAAGATCATCGATAAAGAGCTTAAAGCTGAGATTCATGACTTATTAACGGCACTGAAAGACGCTTAGAAAGAGACAAAAAATGGAACGTCCTAGCAAGGAACAAATCAGCGAGCTGCCCTTATACATTGGCCTTGACCTTTGTGACATTCACATCGTTGAAAACGAGCTCGATGCTGCCCAAGCCATAAAAATACTGCAAAACGAAACTTGCCTTGGGTTCGACACCGAGAGTAAGCCGATGTTCCAAAAAGGCCAAATTAGCCCTGGGCCGTCGCTTATTCAGCTGGCGACCGAAACAAAGGCGTTTCTTTTTCCAATTCGATTTGCGCCAGCGGTTGCGGCGGCTAAAGCCATATTAACCAATCCAGAGATCAAAAAAATCGGCTTCGGCATCAAGGGCGATAACAAAGAGCTGCGTAACAAACTGAATATCGACATCGTCAACACCCAAGATTTATCGATGACCTTGAAACGCCTTGTCGGAGAGAAAAACAGCATTGGTGCCCGTGCGGCCGTTGCTATGATACTGCATAAACGCCTTGGCAAAGGGGCTCAACGGTCCAACTGGGGCGCGTACCCATTGAAAGAAAACCAGATTCTGTATGCCGCCAATGATGCACATTCTGCTCTTTGTGTTGAGAAAGCTTTGGTTAAGGTTTTCTAGGCCTGCTTTACCGCGATAATCGGTACTTATCCTAGTTCAAGCGAAGCCGCTAACGTTGGCGGTTGATGCGCTGTCTATTGGTTTCTTTCATGGTGTACATGCGTTGGTCGGCGAGTGATATCCAGTCGTGGTCTGTGGTGATTTCATTTCGTGTGGCCATGCCATAGCTGGCGTCGATTTTGGTGAAGCCTGCTTGTTGGGTTTGTTTTACGGCGTCTTGCATCCATTGGTCTACCATGCTGACTGGCATGGTGTGGTTGAGTAAAATAGCAAATTCGTCGCCTCCAATTCTAAACAATTCCGCTGGTGCTTGCGCCAATATCTGTTGCATTTGTTGGGCGTAGTGTTTGATCAGTTCATCGCCTTTTTGATGGCCAAAGTGGTCGTTGTAATATTTTAAACCATCGATGTCGGCAATAATCAATAGAGTATGAGTCGGTTTGTCGAGCGCTTGTAAGAAGGCGTGGCGGTTGCCCAGTTTGGTCAGTTGATCTTCGTTGGCCATTTTGTGCAATTGATGGCTCTTGCGACGCAGTTGCAGCAGCATGACGAGAATGGCGGTGGCGATGATGGTTAGAATCAAGGCGGCCCACATCAATACTCGGGTTCGTAGTTGTGCTCGGCTTTCGTTGGCTATTGCAAGTGCCAGTTGTGCTTCTGATAGGGCTTGTTGCTGTGACAGCCGTTGGTTTTCTTGTTGGAATTCTAAGCTGGCAATTTCTATCTGGTTAATGCGCTGATGCTCGTCGACGTAGGCGTTATGGAAGCGATGATAATAGTCGAGGGCGCTTTGATATTGACCCAGCTGCGTGAGCACGTCGACGTAGTCTAAATAGGCTCGTGGCGGGTTGCCTTGACGAATGCCAGAAGGGGAATCGATGGCGTCTTTTAAGAGTTCTTGCGCTTCGGACATGTTGCCAAAGTGAGCTTGTAAAAAGCCCAGTTGGCGTGTGGCGTCTTTTAAGTAATCTTTATTGCCTAGTTCTTGAGCGAGCGCGTAAGTGTCTTGGGCGAGGGTAAGGGCGGCGTCAAATTGCTGCAAGTCTCGTAATACGTCGATGTGGACTAAAGAGAAATACAAAAAATAGTCGCGCCTAGGGTCTACAGGATTGGCTAAGTAACTAGAAATTACCTTCATTGCGTCGTGAGGCCGCTGTTGACGTTCTAATGCGGATGCCAAGATAGCGTGCAGATAGCTGATGGCGTCAACGCGCCCTGGCGGAATAATGTCGAGGGCTTTAAGGGAGAATTGCTCGGCTCGTTCGAAATTTTTGGCGTGTAAGAAGGCTTCCCCCAATAGAATATTAATGACAAAAATAGAGGGGTGATTTTCGTCTATGTCTCTAAACCAAGCTTCGGCTTGATAAAAGTAGGGTAAGGCTTCGGCCACGCGTTTTTGACGTACTAAAAGCTGGCCGTAAATATGGTAAAGGTTGGCTTGTGTGACCTTGCTGTCGTTGGTTGTGGGTGTCCAAGCCTTAATTGCGTCGAGCTCTTGTTCTAGCATGTCCCGAGCCAGAGAAAATTCAGTGAAAAACATGAGGTCGTAGCTGGTGATCATTATCCATCGAAAGCGCACCGCTTGTTGCATGATTTTAGCGGTGTCACTGGTGAGGTATTTTGCTGCTTTTTGCGTGGCGTTTAACTGTTTAGTTTGACGTAATAGTAAACTGGTTTGGGCGCTTATCGCGGTGTAGTCGGCCTCTGATAAGGCGTCAGTGTTGGCGATAAAAGTGGTTAAAGAGTCGCTGACTAAAGACTCGTCACCTGACTGGACTGCTGCGCTAATCTGTTCAAGCGAGGGGCGTGTCTCTTCAGCGTGCGCGACAGGCATTAAAAGGAAAATACAAAGAAAAAACACACAGCGCCAATGGGAGATAGGGCGCGATGCTTTGTTTCCAGCTGAATACATTAATGTCGCCTGAATGCCGTTCTAAATTAGATAACGTTAATCTAATCGCTTTATTCACTCCCTGTCAAAAGCTAAAACACCTAAATTGTTTAAAAGACAGGCTTTTTAAGGTTTAGCAAACGCTTGAAAACAGACGCTCAAAGCCCTTCCTCGTTTAGGTTTGTTATTTTTAAGGGCGCATTCGGTCGTCACAAACAGTCAATCATCGTAAACAATTAAACATCACAAACGGCTTTGAGCAGTGGATCGTTACTTTCAAGTGGGTGCCATTTGGCAGACGATTCCTCTGCGAAGTTTGATGATGCACTGAAAGATTGAGTGAAGTCGGCTCTGGCTTTTTGTACGCAATCAACGATTTGTGGCACGCGTTTGGCCATGTGGCGACGTTCAAAGAAATACAAGTCGACTAGCACGAGGTTTGGGTCGATTTTGTTTTTTGCTGAGTTGGCTACGTCTGCGGCAATAAAACGCATGGTTTGAGGGAATACATAGCTCCAAGGACGCCATGGCGCTTCTTCTTGCACGGCTTTTACCACGACAACGCCTTCTGGTAGTAAGCCTGCTTGGTGATCGTACCAGTCATACTCACCTTGAATTTGAAAACCAAGCATCGCCATACCTGCAAACACTGGAACCAGCCATTTTGGCGCGGTTTGTTTGGTCAATTTTCTTAACAACAGCGCAATACCTGCACCGCCAATACCGGCAAAAACAGTCGCAATGAGTTCCCAAAACATAGGTTTTCTCTTTTTTGATTTTTGTGGATTTTTATTATAAGGAAGTTGGGCCTCACAAAGAAGCGAGGCCCAACGATTTGGAGGTGTTTAGGTTAACTATTAATGGTCAACCGCATTGCCAGCACCTTGAGGATAGCGAACGCTTTCCACTAGATCTTGGATTTCTTTTGGTGGTGGAGGAGTCATAGACGACACAGTGAAGGCAACTGCGAAGTTAATCACCGCACCAATCGCACCGAATGACAATGGTGAGATACCGAACCACCAATTATCTGGGGTATTGGCGAACGACGCCGTACCTGGGACAAAGAACCAGCCAAGGAATAGGAAGATATAAACCAAGGTGGAAATCAGACCCGCTAGCATACCGGCGATGGCCCCTGTGCTATTCACACGTTTCGAGAAAATGCCCATCATTAGCGCTGGGAAGATAGACGCCGCTGCGATACCGAAGGCCAAGGCAACAACCTGAGCCGCGAAGCCTGGGGGGTTCATGCCGAGGTATGTGGCCACCACAATGGCGACGAACATGGATATCCTGGCGACTCTGAGTTCTCCTTTGTCACTAATATTGGGGTTTATCGAGCCTTTGATTAAGTCATGACTGATGGCGGACGAAATAGCCAACAGCAGACCCGCTGCGGTTGATAGTGCCGCCGCTAAACCACCGGCTGCAATCAAACCAATAACCCAACCTGGAAGGTTAGCAATTTCAGGGTTGGCCAATACTAGAATGTCACCGTTTACGGTTAACTCGTTACCTTCCCAACCACGGGCTGTTGCTTCTTCTTGGAAAGCCGGTACGTCGTTATAGAATTGCACACGACCGTCACCGTTTTTGTCTTCAAATTGGATAAGACCTGTCGTTTCCCACGTTTGAATCCAGTCAGGGCGCTCAGCGTATTCTACTGGTTGCTCAGTTGGGCCAGATGGGTAAATGGTGGTTAACAAGTTCAAGCGTGCCATAGACGCAACAGCAGGTGCAGTTAAGTACAACAAGGCGATGAAGATCAGTGCCCAGCCTGCAGACCAACGAGCATCGGCTACTTTAGGAACGGTGAAGAAACGAATGATAACGTGCGGTAGACCCGCTGTACCAATCATCAACGACAAGGTGAACAGAACCATGTTGAGTTTGTTGTCCACGTCAGCCGTGTAATCTCTAAAACCAAGTTCACGAACCACTTCGTCCAGTTTTTGCAGTAATGGCATACCTGATTCGGTGTGATTAGAGAAAAGACCAACAGCTGGAATAAACGAGTCTGTTAGCTGTAAAGAGATAAAGATGGCAGGAATGGTATAAGCGATGATCAGTACCACATATTGCGCAACCTGTGTATAGGTGATGCCTTTCATACCGCCTAATACCGCGTAGAAGAATACAACAACGGCCGCGATCAAAAGACCGGTATTGTTATCGACTTCTAAGAAACGAGAAAAGGCCACACCTGCGCCCGTCATTTGACCGATAACATACGTAACAGACGCAATAATCAAACACGCTACAGCCACTAATCGAGCTGTGCTGCTGTAGAAGCGATCACCGATGAAGTCTGGCACGGTAAACTTACCGAATTTACGTAAGTAAGGTGCTAACAACATAGCCAAGAGTACATAACCGCCTGTCCAGCCCATTAAGTAAGTTGAGTTAGCGTAACCACCCGCGGCGATGATGCCCGCCATAGAGATAAATGATGCTGCTGACATCCAATCCGCCGCTGTTGCCATACCGTTTAATACCGGATGAACACCGCCGCCTGCAACATAGAATTCTTTGGTTGATCCAGCACGGGCCCAAAATGCAATACCGAAGTAGAGCGCGAAGGAGCCGCCGACAAATAAGAGATTGATAGTAAATTGATCCATGCGACTTACTCCTGAAGGCCAAATTCTTCATCAAGCTTGTTCATTCTCCAAGCATAGAAGAAAGTCAAAGCGATGAATACGAGGATGGAGCCTTGCTGAGCAAACCAGAAACCTAAGTCGGTTCCTCCGATATGAATGCCTGAGAGCATGGGGCGAAATAGAATAGCACAGCCATAAGAGGCCAATGCCCAAACCACTAGACTGCCTAGTATCAGCCTGAGGTTTGCTTGCCAGTATTTTTCTGCATTAATGTTATGATCTGACATGGTAGATCTCCTTATAATTATTTTTATACGCCCTGCTAATTTAGCAGGGGGATGTTTAATAAGAAGTCAGACTTTAGTCGCATAACGTGGTTTTTTATCGAAAACCCTTTGTGCTTGGATCATGCAGTAAAACCGATGAAATGAGAATAAAAGCCGTGAATGAAAAAATTAAGAAGAAAATTCTTTTGATTTGTGCCGATAAAATAAAACAAAAAGGCGAAGGCGTTCAGGTGTCGTTTTATGCCTTTTTTGCCAATAAAAACGATGACCCAATGACCTTGATGACTGTTGCTCGCTGGTGGATTGAAGAGCATCAACTGAATCACTTCGAAAAAGCCACCAAGATTTACGCCATGGTGAAAGCCCTATAGGAAGATTTTTACTCAGTGCCTATGTCATAATTGGCAGGTAACAGACTGGGTTAGGCGATAAAAGTCTTAGGAGATAATGGGTGATTCAAGCAATTTTCGTATCGAAAAAGTCCAAGCAGTCTCAAATCGAGATTGATGCCGTCAAGGTGGATGCGGGCAAAGGCATAGTCGGCGATAGATACTACGGAAAAAAAGGCAGCGATGGCCCAAATATCACCTTTGTTGAAAGTGAAGAGATCGCTGCCTTTAATGCGAACTTTGGCCAAAATATTGGTCTGTCAGCGACCAGACGCAACATAGTGACCCAAGGTGTGCGACTTAACCAACTGGTTGGGCAAGAATTTTCTATTGGCGATGTGCGTTTTTATGGCGTGGAACTGTGTGAGCCTTGTGGCTCGTTAGGAAAATCTCTCGCCAATGATTCCATCTCATCGCCGCAGGTGGTGAGAGCTTGGCTGCGCCGTGGTGGTTTACGAGCCAATGTCTTGAGTACCGGTATCTTGCGTACCGGCATGCAGTTTAATCTCTTAGGGTGAATTTCCCGTAGCTTGCTGCGTAAATAGCTAAAATCCAGCTTTGTCATTCCCGCGAAGGAGGCTGTCGCTAAACGAATTCCGTCGATCTTGTAGGTCGTGCTTTAGCGCGTCAAGGGTTTTGGTTTGGTGTTGTCGGTTTTTTGACGGCCTAAAGGCCGACCTACAAAACCCAATATAAATCAATCAATTGCAGGCTAAATAACGTTACACGCCTGATTACGGTCGTACCTCCCTCATCAGGCCTACAACACTTATCAGCAAAAGGTAAAATAGCACCTTTCTGGATCGTCTAATTAAACAAGGTCTTCCGCTAAAACAAAGCGTTTAATGTCGTTGAATTCTTTATTAAAAGGCTGTGACTGTGGTGTGTATTTTCCTGCCAAGCAGCTTTGAACTATCTCTTCTGCTTGCGCTAGGTAAGTACTTCTATCTTCTGTCGTGTTTGGGCTGTGTTCTGCTGTTGGTTGTTGCACTTTTGTTTGCGAGAACAATAGCTCATTGAGTGATTTAGGTGTGGTGGATTTGCCTTGGAAACGCCATAAATCAGAGGTTTGGTCATAGGCGTAATAGGGTAAGATGTTGAGACCCTGTTTGGCGACAAAGTCGATGGCGTCTAAAATAAACATGGCTTCTGCATCGTCTAAGAAATAATTCAAGTTGAATCGTACCCAGCCCGGTTTTACCAGTTTTTCGCCTTTTCGCATTGCTTCTTGAATACGTTCCGATTCAGTTTTGTCTATGCCCAAAAGCTGGTGTCCATAAGGGCCAGCACAAGAGCAGCCGCCCCGTACTTGAATGCCAAATAGGTCGTTTAAAAGTGCGGTGATAAAGCCATGATGCAAGTAGCCAAAGTCGGTGTTGATGCGAAACGCGGTAATCGACAAACGAGCGGCCTCAGCATGACCTAGTCGTTCAATATTGGGGTGGTTATGCCAGTGTTTATCGATCAATTGTACAAGCTCATGCTCGCGGGCTTCTATGACGTTTGCGCCAACGGTTTGTTTGAGCTGAAACACCAAACCAGCACGAATGGATTCGATAATGCTCGGCGTACCGCCTTCTTCTCGGCGTTCGCTAATGGGTAAAAAAGTATGCTCTTCTGGTGTCACAAAAGACACAGTGCCACCGCCAATTAGACTGGGTTTTTGGTTACTGATAATGGCTTTTTTGACCACTAAAATCCCTGGCGTCCCAGGGCCACCAATGAACTTATGGGTTGAGAAAAATATCGCCTCTTTGGCAAGGGTTTGGTCAGCGCTTGGGTTCATGTCTAATGCAACATAGGGAGCGGCCGCCGCGAAATCCCAAAACGCGAGGGCATTATAGCGATGCAGCAAAGCCGTAATCGCGTCCTGATCAGATAAAACCCCCGTGACGTTGGAGGCTGCGCTAAAGCTACCGATGAGGCGTTTATGTTGATTTGCCTGTAATTGCGCTTCTAAGGTAATCAAACAAAGGTTGCCGTCTTTTGATTCCGGGATGCTAACCACCGCAATGCCCAGTTCTCGCCACGGTAGTTCATTGGAGTGATGTTCATAAGGGCCAATAAAAACACATACGTTTGCTTTTTCAGATTCACTCAATTGGCGCAAGCCTAGTTGGCTAATTAACGTGTTAACTGCGCTGGTGGCTCCGCTGCCACAAAATATCACCAAATCATCCGTTGATGCGTTAATGGCTTGTCGGATTTGCTGACGAGCTTGTTCTCGAAAAGCTGTGGTTTGTTGGCCGGTGGCGTTGGCTTCCGTATGGGTATTGGCGTAAAGCGGTAAGACATGGTGGCGAATGGCGTCTTCAATAAAGTCGAGGCTACGACCGGACGCCGTGTAGTCGGCGTAGGTTAAGGTTCTGGCGCCAAAGGGCGTGGTGATTTGTGTGTCTTTGCCAATAATGCCATCACGAATGCGGGCAAACAAAGCCTCTTCGTTAGACAGTGCTTTTGCACTTTGCTCTCGCGTTGTTTGATTTAAAGTGCTTTCTGTGGCCGCAATGGACATGGTTCTTTCCTTATCTTGGCATGCCCCATGACTAACCCGTTAACCTTCTAAGCTTTTGGGCTGGGCAAGGGCAACTGGGTTGTCCACTTGATTTGCTCCATAGCGAAGTTGGAAGTGACGTCGGTTAATGCGGTGGCGCTAATTAATCGTTTATAAAACTGGTCGTACGCTGGAATGTCTTTGACCAGCACACGCAATAAGTAGTCGTATTCCCCAGCCATGCGGTAAAACTCCACCACTTCAGGGAATTCCGCGACAACGCGAGCAAACTCATCCGCCCAGTTTGCGTCATGCTGATTGGTTTTGACTTGCACAAAAACCGATACACCAAGACCAAGCTTGTCTGCGTCTAACAGCGCGACACGACGTTTGATAAAACCAGCGCTTTCGAGCTTTTGAATACGTCGCCAGCAGGGCGTTTTTGATAAGCCAACGTGCTGTGCCATAGACTCTGTGGAAATACTATCATCACTTTGAATTAAGGCAAGTAGTTGCAAATCTATCTCGTCTAAGTTCATTTTGTTCTCTTTAATGTTGAATAATTGGAATAATATTCCTTATTGTGGTGTTTTTTATAAGGCGTTGCAACTTGGTTGCTGATTTTGATGTAAAAGGGGAATACCATCTTCAGATAAAGCCGAAAAAAGCTGAAAAATAAAGCGAAAAAAAAGACGTATTATTGATAAATACGCCTTTCAGGAAGTTATTTTATGGGGTTAATGACTATTTTGATTGGGCTCAGTGACTTGCGGTGGCTGTTTTGTTAGCCGTGCGATAAGCACATGAACATCTTCTTTGATCATCAATAATACGGGGATTAGGATTAAGGTGATCACGGTGGCAAACATGATGCCGTAGGCAAGGGACACCGCCGCGGGGATGAGCATTTGTGCTTGTCTTGAGGTTTCCCAAAGAATCGGAATTAAGCCCGCAAAGGTGGTGAAAGACGTCAGCAAAACGGCGCGCAAACGGCTTCGGCAAGCAAGGCTAATGGCTTTTTTCACATGACTGGTTTCATGGCGCAGGTCGTTAAATCGAGACACCAGCAAAAGGCTGTCATTGACCACCACACCGCTCAGGGCGAGGATGCCGTTTAGGGAGAAAATCCCCAAGGCGAGGTTGTTCATCCAGTGTCCCAATAACGCACCGATAATACCGAATGGAATCGCCATCATGATAATCAGCGGCTGAGAATAAGACTTTAACGGTATGGCTAAGAGTCCATAAATGATCAATAGGGCAATGAGGAACATTTCCGACATGGACGACTGGGTTTTCTCTCTTTGCTCCGCTTCTCCTGAAAAGTAAATAGACACGCCAGTGAATTGGCGCAACATCTGTGGCACCACGGCATTTTGTAAGTATTCCACTACCTCGGTGGAGGACATGATGTCCTTGTCTACTTCTGCTGAAAGGTATTGAGAGCGTTTGCCATCGATGCGGATAATACGTGTCTCGGCGTCGATTTGAGACAGCGTCGCGACAGTTGAAAGCGGGATGCGCGTGCCGTCGTCAAGCACTATCTTGGTGTTCATCACCGCGGCAGGCGATTCTTTTTGATCACTTGGATAGCCCAAATGCACTTCGACTTCGGCATTGTCGCGCTGGTATTTTTGCACCACTTGACCGTCAAAGTTACGCGCCACTTGTGTGGCTAATTGGCTGGTGGATAAGCCTAATAGTCGCCCTTGGTCGGTGAGCGTTAAGGTTAGCCGAGATTCGGTTGGTTCATTGTTTTTTTCTATGCCTGTGACCGCAGGAAGGGTATTAAGCTGTGTTAACAAGGCTTCCATCGCGCCGTTTAAAACGCTGCTGTCGTTGCCTCGCAGCTCTACTCTGAGGGCGTCTACGGATTCACGGGCGCTGCGAATTCTGAGATTTTTCACCCCTTCTGGCATACCAGACAATTGCTGCCATTTACTGGCAAATTGCGCCGATGTGTAAGGGCGGCTGTTGTCGAGCTCGATGCGAATGTTGCCGGATTGGTCATCGCTTGCCGTGACTTGAATGTTTTTGATGGCCACTTCGTCCGGCTTATCAGAGCGCAATGCAATGTCGGCTTGGTAAGCTTTTTCTTCTAATTCCAACAAGACTTTATTGGTTTGTCCGTAGCTGACATCGTTATACATGCTGAGTGAACCACGTACGGTATCGCCAGGAATTTGCGGGAAAAAACTCATGCGTATCGCGCCGGTAAAGGGCATGGAAATGACCAGTACGAAAACAGCAACGAAGAGCAAGCAGATGGCGTATCTATGATGAAGTGAGAAGTCTATCGTGGGGCGATAAATCCGCTCGCTGAACCATTGTAAGCCAAAATCGGCCCCTTGCTGAACCATGGCCCAAGCTTTAGAAATGGGGTTGGTGCGAGTCGATTTTTGCGTATTAATATGCGCAAGGTGAGCGGGTAAAATAAGCTTGGATTCAATAACAGACAGTATTAAACAAATGGCTACGACAGTGGCAAATTGAGCGTACAACTGGCCTAAACGCCCTTCAATATTGGATAACGCCCAAAACGCCGCGACCGTGGTGAAGACGCCAAATAAAGTCGGAATGGCCACCGTCATGGTGCCTTTTATGGTGTTGCCTATGGTGTCGCCTTCCTTGGATCGCACCGTATAGACGCTTTCACCGACCACCACGGCGTCATCCACGACGATCCCCAACGCCATGATAAAACCAAAGGTGGTAAACATATTTAACGTTAGGCCAATGTTTTCTGTGCCCATAAAAAACAAGGTGCCAAAGAAGATAAAGGGCAAGCCCATGGCAACCCAGAAGGCGACGGTGACGTTTAGAAATACCGCCAGCAAGATAAACACTAATAATACACCGGTGATGGCGTTTCCTATCATCAAGTCTAGGCGTTGGTTAATGGATTCACTGCGGTCATACCAGGTGCCCAATTGGACGTTTGCTGGCAGCCGTCCGTTGTCTTGCCAGTCTTGGAGAACCGCTCTGGCTCCGATCACGGAATTGGAGATATCGCTGGTGCCCGTGGTGAGAACCTGAATAGCAAGGCTGTTTTGACGATTGAAACGGGACAAGACAAAGTCATCTTCGTTAAAGGTGTCACGTATGTTGGCAATGTCGCCTAGTAACAGTTTCCCGCCGCTGCTGTTGGTCAGTACGGGGATGCGAGCAAATGCGCTTTTTATATAGGCTTGCTCTGATGCGCTGATGGTTAAATAAATATGTTCATCGCGTAGGGTCGCCACTTGCGCAGGCGACGATTCAGCGTTGATGGCCGTGGCGACATCGGACAAGCTGAGCCCGTAAGATTCGAGTTTGTTTTTATCAATGTCGATCATGATGGTGGGGTCTAACCAACCAGAAATAGAGGTCGCGCTGATATTTTCATTGGCTAATAAATCGGATTCCAGTTCGTCCGTTAGTTTCTGCAAGGTGCGTCGGTCAACGTCACCATACAGCTGGATCCAAATCGCATGTTCTTCCCGTGTGGCTTTGGTGACAACGGCAGGATCGGCTTCATCGGGAAAAGACGAAATCTGATCAACCTTGTCTTTCACATCGTCGAGTAATAGGTCGATATCGTAGCCATCAAGCATTTCTATTGTGGTGCTTGTGGCGCTCGGGGTTGACGAAGTGGTGATGTTTTTGATGCCCGACACCCCTTGTAGGGCTTGCTCCAAAGGAATCGCAATGCCTTCTTCGTTTTCTTTGGCTGAGCCTGTGTCGTTACTGACGGAAATAGCGATGCGGTTTGGTGTCAGGCTGGGGAAAGCTTCTTTATTCAAAGACCCCATGTTGAGAAGTCCTAAGCTGATCACCAGAATGAGCAATAAATTGGCCGCTACTGGGTTATTGGCAAACCATGGAATAATGCCTCTCGGTTGATCCATTGGGCTCATGGTTTAGCGCCTTTGCTTGGGGTTGTGGAAGCGTTAAGCGTTTTGGCAAGCGTGCCTTTCACGTAACTATTATAGGGTTGGACGACCACTTGAACGGTTTTCTCGCGCATGGCTTCAGGCACTTGAATATAAACGTATTGAGAGTCGACAAGGCGCGGTGTGGTTTCAAAAGCCGCCAGTCGACTGTTTTCATCCAGGTACCAAATTTCACTCTTTTGGCTTAAAGCGGTATTGGGAAGACGCCATAAATTGTCGAGTGGCTTGCCTTGAATAGAGACATTAACAAAGGCGCCTGGAATCAAAGCGGGTGTTTGCCCTAAGGGGTTGTTTAGGCTGATGGTTAGGCTGCGCATGCGGGTGGTTTCATTTATGTGCTGATGAATGCTTAACACCTTGCCTTGCCAGGTGTCATTGGCGTCAATGCTGGATATTAACACTGGCCAGCTTTTTTCTAACAAGGTGCGGCTATCAGGCAGTTTAAGCCAGTCGCTATTGGATAAATCAAGCTGAATGTCTGCTCTGTCTGTGCTGTATAAGGTGGCTATGTCGCTGCCCGCGCTTAGGTAAGACCCAGGGGAAATGTTACGAGCAACGATCAGAGCATCAAAAGGGGCGATTAGTTTGCTATGCTCTAATTTGCTTTGTGCGTTAGTCAGCGCGGCTTTGGCGGCTTCGACTTCGGTTTTGGCAGCAGCAAGTTGCGGTGCTCTTAGTACCAAGTCTGAATCAGGTTCGTCGGTGAAGCCGGCGGCTTCCCATTCGGCTCTGGCTTGCTCGCCTTGGCGAATTTCTTCTTTGAGGGCAAGCTCGGCGGCGGCTAGGGTGTTTTTGGCGCTGGCGACGGAACTGTTGAGTTCACGGTTTTGTAGTTGGCCTAAAATATGGCCTTTCTTGACCACTTGGCCGGGCTCAAATTGCTCTGAAAGACGGATAACTTCACCGCTGACTTGGCTGGTCATGGTGAGGGAATACCGTGGTTTAACTAAGCCGGATGCGGTAATTGTCGCTGTATAACGGCCTGTGGTTGTGGTCGTTGTGGAAAGTTCAACCGCTTGTTCTGGTGCTTTTGGGCGTGGGGTTTGTATTCTGTTTTTTTGGGCTTCGACAGCGTGCGTGACGTAAAAATAAACGCCTGCAATGGCGATGCCAGCCAGCAGCAAGGTGACCCACTGAGAAAGATATTTCATTAAGGTTTTACTCCAAGCCCGAGTGCGAGCCCTAAATCGACTCTGTTTGATAGGTGTTGGTAAATCAGGTTGTCCAGTTGTGCTTCCAGGTCAAAGGTAGTCTCTTGGACGTTGATTAAATCGTTTAATTCAATGAGTCCTGTACGATATTTTTTCTCATACTGATTGAGGTTTTTTTGTGAGCTCGCCATGGCATCACGAATATGGCGAACTTGTTGTGACAAAACGCGTTCTTGTCCTAAGGTATTTTCCACTTCGTTTACCGCGGTGAGCAGTGTGTCTCGATAATCTTGATAGGCTTGAGCGGTTTGTAATTTAGCGATTTCCGCCGCGGCCTTTAGTTGCCCACCCTTGTAAAGGGGTTGGGTGATTTGTGCGAGCAAAGACCAAATAGGCGAGCCAAACAAAGCCGCTCTTGGCGACTCAGCGGTGTCACTTAACGTCGCGCTTAAGCTGATGCTGGGTAACATGTCTTTGTAGGCGACGGAAGTGTTTAAGTCGGCGGCTTCAATCGCCAGATAGGCGGCTTTTAAATCGGGTCTGCGCTGTAGGTTTTGCTTGGGCAAATCGGCAAAGCTTAGGCTGACCTCGGGGTAATTGGCATTGGCGGTAAAACGCATCGGGTCGGTACGGCCTAAATAAAGCTGCAGGTTGCGTATTTCGATTGCCAAATTCTCTTGGTATTCCGCTAAATCGGCTTTGGATTGTGAGGCAGAGGTACGTGATTCATCCAATTCTTCTAAATTGCCTAGGCCGTTTTTAAAACGTTTTAGGATCAGTTTTTCGTTGGCTTCTAATAGCGCTAAACGCTTTTGTTCGATGGCTATAGCGTGTTGCTTCGCGGTGATAGCCAGCCAAGATTTAATGACATTCGCCACTAAGGTGTCGCGGCTGGCTTGAAAAAGAGCTTCGTCGCTGGCAAGGGTTTTGGCCGAGGCTTGTTCTGCTTGCGCTAGCTTTTGCCATAAATCGGCTTCCCAGCTAATGCCGATATCAGCCTTATAACGGGTGTTACTGCCTTCGGACTTATTAGCAGAGAAACCGGCTTCGACGCTAGGCAGAGAGTCGCCTCTTTGGCTGTTTAGGCGCCATAAACTGGCTTGCAGTGTCAGTTGTGTTTTTTGCAAACTTGGGTTGGCTTGCAGGGCGTGTTGAATTAAATCTTCCAGTTGTGGGTCTTGAATCAAGTCGGTTAGAAAACTGGCAGGCGCGACCTGATCCATTACTTGCCACTGGGAAGCGTTAGATTCGCTGACGGCGTCTAAGTCATCTTGTGCCAAATTGGCGTAGTTTTCGCGTTTCTGGGTCGTGCCACACGCGGCGAGTGTCATGCTTAGGCAGAGTAACCCTATGATGTTCAAGAAAGACCGAGTGATCATTCGTTGTCCTAATTAAAGAAAGCCAGTTAAAGAAAGCCAGTTAAAGAAAGCCAGTTAAAGAAAGCCAGTTAAAGAAAGCCAGTTAAAGAAAGCCAGTTAAAGAAAGCCAGTTTAATAATGTTACGCTCTATCTATGGCATAACGTGATCAAGTTATTGGATTATTGCGTTTTTATATCAAGGCTTTAAGTCTATTTGCGTTTCTTTACAGTTGCTTGGTGTTGTCAGTGGTGGCGTGTTAGCGGATTGACTTCTATTAAGTACGACAAAGTAGGGCGGTTTGGTTCACCCTGCTTTGGCTCGTAACTCAGAGTTTTGTAAAATATTGGCCAATGTTTTGATGGCCCATTCGCGTCTTTCTGCGTTTTGTTCACTAAAATTGAGTCGGAAACCGTTACGGTATTTTCCTGTGGCAGAGAAAAGTGGGCCAGGAGCGAAGTCAACGCCTTCTTCACGGCAGCGTTCTACTAGCTTCATGCTGTCAATGCTGGCGTGGAGTTCGACCCATAAAATAAAGCCGCCATCGGGAAAGCTGACTCGGGTGTCGCTGGGAAGATAGGTTTTAATGGCGAGCAGTAGGTGGTCGCGCTGCTGCTCGTAATGTTGTCGCATTTGGCGCACGTGTTTGGCGTAGCCACCTAGGCGAATGAATTTCGCGATGGCAAGCTGGGGCATAACCGGGCACATGGAGCTGCTGACGTATTTAATGTGAGTAACCTTGTCTCGATAGCGCCCCGGTGCAATCCAGCCAACGCGCATACCAGGCGCGATGGTTTTGGAAAAAGACGAGCAGAGTAGCACGCGTCCGTCTTCGTCAAAGGATTTGATGGTTTTAGGGCGAGGGAACTGATAGGAAATATCGCCATAAATATCGTCTTCTATGATGGCAATATCGTAGCTTTGTGCCAGTCGATAAAGCTGCTCTTTTTTGTCCTCTGGCATGGTGTAGCCCATGGGGTTATTGCAGGTTGGCGTGACAAAAATCGCTTTGATGGGCCATTGATCCAAAGCAAGTTCTAACGCTTCTAAACTGATGCCGGTTTCGGGGTGAGTGGGGATTTCCATGGCTTTAAGATTGGCCGCTTTGATGGCTTGCATAGAGCCATAAAAACTGGGCGATTCAATGGCAATAATATCACCGGGCTCGGTGACCGCTCGTAAGCAAACAGAAAGGGCTTCTTGGCAACCTGAGGTGACGACTAAGTCGTCTGGGTGTAATTGACAGCCGGAGGCAACCGCAAGGCGGCAAAGCTGAGTACGTAACTCTTCTGAGCCACGAATATCGGCATAGCCTAACCCCAACTCGGGTTTTTGCTTAGCAAGATCGGCTAAGGTTTTGAGCAGGGGTTTTAGCGTTGGTGCTTGCATATCTGGCATGGCGTGTTGCAGCTGCACACCGTTGTTACCGCTGCGATTCATCAGCATGTTAAGCACTTCTTCCCATTGTGAGACTTCCAAAGGGCGCTGCGGCGGCCTTGAAATGCTGGGCAAATTGTCCTTTTTTCGCGAACAAACAAAATACCCTGATTTAGGTCGTGCCTCTACCAGCGCGTCTTGTTCAAGTTGTCGATAAGCTTCTTGGACGGTGGAAATGCTCACGCCATGTTCTTGCGCCAATTGACGGACTGAGGGGAGCTTATCGCCGGGCTTGTAAAAGTCGTGTTGGATGTGCTCGCGCAAACGCTTGGCAAGATTTTGGTAAAGTGTCATGGCGTGTCCCTCTTAGTAAACAGTGCCTCTATATGCTGTACATCTATGTGATTTGATTGTAAAACGTTTTCTGTATGGATTTAACCATACAGATCTGGGGTTGTTGCGCCATACAGATAAAACATTCCCGTTCTGTATGCTTAATAAAGTGTTTTTCTGACTCTGTATTGTTTTCTCGGCTTCTTTTAAAGTAGTTATTCATACACATGGCATTGCTGAATTTAGCGCTGCACTTTAATAAGGGAGAAGGTTATGTTGGTCGTCAGTCTAATGGTTTGTCTACAGCACAGCGCTATGCGTTTTAAAACGCGTAAAAAATTGGCGTCTTTGAGCGCTCAACAATTAGCCGATATTGGGATGACAAAAGAACGTCAGAAAATGGAATTGGCACAAGCAAGCGTGAAGGGATTTGTGGTAGATTTGCTGGCTTTTTTTAAAAAATAAGGACGAATGCTATGATCGATGTGTCTTTTTTCTTAGCGTTGGCGATGTTTGCTTTTGTGACTTCGGTGACGCCTGGGCCTAATAATATTATGTTATTGGCGTCTGGGGCGCAGTTTGGTTTTCGTCGAACCCTGCCACATATGTTGGGAATTGTGCTGGGTGTGGCAACCTTGTTGCTGTCTACTTTGCTGGGTTTGGGCGCGCTGTTTACTTTATATCCACCACTCTATAGCGTACTTAAATGGGTTGGGTGTGCTTACTTACTTTGGCTGGCGTGGAAAATTGCCAGTGCACCAGTGGGCGCTTTAGATAGCAAACCGAAAAACGGCAAAAAAAGAGCCTCACCTATGCGTTGGTGGCAGGCGTTGCTTTTTCAATATGTGAACCCAAAAGCATGGATGATGGCGATTGGTTGTGTGAGCACGTTTGCGATTGCGGGTGATCTGTATGTGCAATCGGGGGTTTGGATGATTGTTTTGTTTGCTGCGATGGGGTTTCCGGCGATTGCTGTTTGGGCATGGGCGGGGGTGAGTATTCGCCGTTGGCTAACAGATCAAAGGCGTCAGCGTCTGTTTAATCTTTGTATGGGCATTGCGACGGCTTCGACCTTGTTGTTGATTATTGGTAATTAACTATCCGTTAGGCCAGTAATGGTGAGTAATAAAATAAGAAGATGACTATGACAGAAAACCAACAAGATAAGCGGGTCGAGAAGGATAACGAGTGGAGTCTCTATATGATAAAAACCCGTTTAAATACGCTTTATACAGGCATTAGCACCAATGTCGAGCGGCGTTTCAAAGAACATTCTGGCGGCAGTAAGCGCGCGGCTCGGTATTTAAAAGGTAAGGGGCCATTAGAGTTGGTTTGGCAGCAAACGGTGGGCTCAAAAAGCCAAGCACTGGTGCTCGAAGGGCAAATAAAAAAGCTTAATCGACGCCAAAAATTGAGCCTTATCGAAGGCGGAATCGTACTAAAATCATTACTCGATTAGGTTTTCTAGGCTTGTTTTTGTGGCCAATCATTCGTAGCATGACATTCATTTATTGACAGTCTGAACGATGAGGATAAGGGCGCGATGATACGTCATTTTGGCCATATTGTGTTGACCGTAGCAAACATAGACAGAGCCGTATCCTTCTATCAAACCGTATTGAAGATGGAGCCGGTTTCCTTTGGAGAAAACCAAAAAGCAGTGCGATTTGGTCAACAAAAAATCAATTTTCAACGGCTTGGGCAAGAGTTACGCAATCACGCCATGGAAGGTGCAGGCGATGTCTGTTTGATGACTGACTGGCCGATGGACGAGGTGGTTGCGCACTTGAAAAGCTGCCAGGTTACTATTTTAGAAGGCCCTGTGAGCAAATCTGGCGCACAAGGGCCTATCCAGTCAGTGTATTTTAATGACCCTGATAATAACCTAATCGAAGTCAGTGTTTATGTGCCAGACGTTGAGTGACGGCGTCTGATACGACGACATAGCGTTGTGTTTCATAAACGCCAAAGCCACTCAGTTGGCGAGCTTTTATTTTGGTGAAGATGGGTTGTGTCAATCCGGTCAAGAAGCGCGCAATTAACACGGCGGTAATGGGCGTGGTTGGGCTTTTCGCTTTAATGTGTTGAACAAATTCCTGAACATATTCCGCGAGGTGGTTTTGCCATTCTTGCTCATTGTCTGTGGTTGACGGTTGGAAAACGAGAACATTCCCTCGACAAACGGAGCAATGTCCACAGTGCTCGGGAGCATTTTGATCACCAAAATACCGTGCTAAGTTGTTGTTCAGGCAGCGATCTAACTGAAAGAAGCGAATCATGGTGGCAATGCGCGCAATTTCTGCGCTTTGTTTGTCAGCCACGTATTGATGCAATTGGTTGGCTAATGTCTGATGGTGAAAGTGGTCGGTATGCACTTGGTATACTTCTGTTAGGCCTTTGCTTTCTAATGTAAGAACTTGCTGATCTGCGGCAAATTCCAGCATTTGCAACACGTTGCCGCGTGATAAACCCGCCTCGTTAAAGAGTTTATCAAAATCGGGTGTCCCCCATATTTTCTTGTATTGAATGCCTTTTAATAAAGCCTGATAAGCAGCTTGCCACTCGGCGGGAATTTGGCTGGCAAAGGCGACTCTATCACCTTCCCATTTTAGGCGTACATCGGCGTAATAACTGTATTTTGGGGTGATTGCGCCCAATAATTCGAGCTGAACTAATAGCGTTTTCAAAGGCAAAGAACGAATGTTGGTGAGATTTGACAATCCGTAAAGCTGTGTTTCCCATTCGCCCGTGACTGTTTCCTCTGTAATAGTGCTCAGTAAATTGTCTATGTTCTGAGGCTCTGGCGTGTCGCCATAGACAAAATTTTCTAAGGTGCTTAGTCCTTCTAAACTGGCCAGAAGCACGCATCGGCTTGCTTGGTTGTCTCGGCCTGCGCGGCCAATTTCTTGGCTGTAGTTTTCAATCGATTTGGGCAAATCAAAATGCACGACCAAGCGAATATCCGCTTTATCTATGCCCATACCAAATGCAATGGTGGCCACTATGATGCGGGTTTTACTGGTTATGCTTTTGTCACTCATGAAACTGGCTTGGATTGTGCTGCGAGTCTCACTGTCTAAGCCTGCATGATAGGCTGTCGCTGAGTAACCCTCCGCTTGTAATGCATGAGCAATGTCTTCGGCGGTTTTTTGTAGCGTGACATAAACAATACTGGCGCCTTGGGTTTCGTTTAGGACGCTTTTTAACGCGCTTAGTTTCTCATGGCTTTGTACGGGCATAAGGTCAATATCTAAGTTGTGTCGATAAAAGCCAGTTTGCACTATGTGTTCAGGGTGAATGGCAAACTTTTGCGCCATGTCGCGCTGCACTCGGCGAGTGGCTGTTGCGGTGAGTAGTAAGACTAATGGAATGGCCAATTCTTGTTGGTAAGAGGGCAGTTTCAGGTAATCAGGCCGGAAATTATGACCCCATTCAGAAATACAATGGGCTTCGTCAACCACTAACATAGAAATTGGAATACGTTTGATAAAACGTCGGAAACGTTCGTTTTTAAAACGTTCAACCGAGATCATTAATATCTTGATCGCACCACTTTGTACACCAGACATAACCGCTTGGCTCTCGTCTTTGTTTTGGCTGGAATCCAAACAAGCCGCAGGAATGCCTTTTGACGTTAAAAACGCCAATTGATCGTGCATCAGTGCAATAAGCGGTGATATCACTAAGGTTAAATTGGGTAATTGAGTGGCGGTAAATTGATAACATAGGGATTTGCCGGATCCCGTTGGAAAGACCGCTAGCGAGGAATGTCCTGCTAACAATTGTTCTATGGTTTGTTGTTGTCCTTGGCGAAATTCAGTGAAGCCAAATACGCCATGCAATCCTTGCACTAGTGGAGTCATTTCGACATCCCTCCCCATTCTAATTCACAATTTTTAAGCTCGTTTAAGTGGTTTAGCCAGTAGTCCTCACTGCCAAACCAAGTAAAGGCTTTGACGAACGCCGGATCATGCCAGCGGTTTTGCAGCCAAGCTGCATAGCTAATAATACGCACACATTTGAATACATCAATCAAATCCAGCTCACGTGTGTCAAAAGGCAAATGGCTTTCATAGCCTTCAATCATTTCACTGAGTTGTTGCCTTGGGTTTTCTGTTTGAGTGATGTGTAGCCATAAATCTTGCACGGCGACGCCGTTTTGGCAATCGTCAAAGTCCAATAAATGGAATTGTTCATTGTGCAGCATCAAGTTGCTGCGATGGCAATCCCCATGAATAGGGCGCAGCTTACTGGGCCAATAAGCGTTAATACGGTTTTCGCATAGAGCATGCAAGGTGGCGATTTGTTGTTGATAAACAGGTTTGAGCTTTTCTGGCAGCTGTAATGCGGCAGGCAATGGTGTGTCTTCAAATAAAGTACGTCCGCTCAGAATCTGTTTGGCGGATTCTTGCATTTGCGACAAAGGGGAGACATTGATGCGTTCTTTAAACGGGGTCGTTGTTAGCGTTTTATGCAGCTGGCCGATGAGTTCACCAAGCTGGTACAGCTGATCTAGATTGTCCGCTTCGGGGTGTTGTCCAACCAGTCGAGGAGACAAGCAAAAAAACATCTCGTTATGGCGCAGTAAGCTGTCACCGTTAAACTCTAATGGCGCGACAACCGGCACACCAGCGGCTTTCAGGGTTAATAAGGTTTGGTGTTCTTCCCGAATTTGCGCTTCGCTCCAGCGTCCGGGACGGTAAAACTTTGCGATCACCGGGGCGGCGTCTTCAATACCAATCTGGTAGACGCGATTTTCGTAGCTGTTTAGCGGGTAAATACGTGAATCGCTCCATAAACCAGTCGATTCTACCGCGTCTAAAATGACATCAGGAATAAGAGAAGAAAAAGAGTGCGTGGCTGTCATAGAGAGTCGCTTTTGTGCTGTAAAAAAATGGAAAAATGGCGTGCGATAATAAAGACGCCAACTCAATAAATTAGCGGGTGACAATAACGGGGCAGGGGGATTATAGCAAGTCGAGGTGCGTTAAGTGTGTGCTTTTGAACGGTTGCACAAGGTAAGGTCATCCATGTGCTCAAGCGCAAACGAGATTTTTGTCATCGTTTGCGCTTTTTGCCTAGAGACAAGTCAATAAAGACCTTAATGCAGCAAATTCGCGGTCAGGACAAAAATATCCATATAGCCTTGTTCGCCATCAATCGGTTGGATTGGTTGCGCGCTGTGGAAAAATTTTCGGTCATTGAGTACCACGAATTCGCCTTTATCAAAGTCATGGCTGATTAGCGCGGGGCTGTGTTTGTCTGAATGCACATTGATATGCCCGCCTTGAATATTGTGGCGTTGCATGACGTAAATGCCAATTCGGTCAAAACCGTCTTGATGAACGCCTTCGGGTGCGACTTCGACGCTTTGGTGATCTGCAAAAATGCGTAGTTGGTGGACTTCAATGGGAGTGTTGTCAGCGACCTCCGCCATTTTTTGAAAGTGTTCAAATAACTCAATAAATGCCGGGTCTAGCAAGGTGTGTTCGGTGATGTCTTCATAACGCCGTACGACGTTACCTTGAAAGTGATTGATCTGTTCATCTTGCACAAACGCTTGCGATGGCAGACGCGTGAGGACGCCTTTGTCCATGCAAAAACATGAGTAGCGACGCAAACGGAACTTGCCGTCGGCATAAGGGCTAGAAGGTAAATGGTCGAAGGAAGGGGTCAGGTGGTTAACGCATTCGGAGGTTAACTGCCCTAATTCGAGATAAAAAGGTGCTTGTTGTGACTTGCTGGTTATCATGGTTTACCCTCTGTACTCGTTGGCAGTTCATGCGCAACGGTATTTTTATTGTTGGCTCAGCCTTGTGGGCTGATTTTTCTAGTCTAGTGGGATTTTTTGAGATTTTCTATGCTTTTTATGGGCTTATTTTGTTTTTTTATAGGGAGATTTATTTAAGACGTTGGTTTTTTTGAATAATGATTCTTTTCGTTTGACGGATGGTTATGAGAGATAACAGAAGGGTGACGATGAATCTCGGTGTAAAGGGTTCGACTTTAGTCGTAGTATTTCTATTTTACGTTGACCTTCTTGTCGCAGTCGTTAAACACTAGGGGGAGTGCCTTATTGGTACGCACCGTGTGTTCTATACAATGTGTTCTACAAAATGTGTATTGCAAAAATAGCGTGTGGTTTACAAAAATAAAAATAACGGGAAAGGATGATCAATGTTGTATTTCCAATTAGGCAGTGTGCTCGGGCTTTTGGCGCTTTTTCTTGTGGGTTATTTTCAAGCGGCAATAGCATTACCCTATGTGCTGATTGGTGTCTTGTTGAGCTGTTTATGTGGACTGTTGGCTCGTAAAAAAACAGCTGATGTCACGCCAAGTTTGAGTGTGGAACAAAGCGTGCCAAGTGCTTTTGCTGAGGTCAGTAAAACGGTGACGCATGCTACCTCGAAAATGGCCATGGGGGCCGCGGAAGTGTCGCATTTTGTGGATACCTTAAGTAAAGATATCCATCATACTCGTGACGACAGCGAGCAAATAACACAAGCGGTTGTGACCCTGTCTGATACTGGATTAGCTTTGTCTAATAATTTAGGTCAGTTGGCTCAGACCATGAATTTGACAGCACAATCGAGTCGTACGGCACAAAATGCGCTGTCACAAAGCGTTGAGCAGATCAATGAGCTTACCCAAAAAGTACAGACAGCCGGTGAACAGTTGGCTTTGTTGACTCAAAGTGCGGACGATATAGACAGTATTACCGCGGTGATTAAGGGCGTTTCTGAGCAGACCAATCTGTTGGCGCTAAATGCCGCCATAGAAGCCGCGCGAGCGGGCGAGCAAGGCCGAGGGTTTGCGGTGGTGGCGGATGAAGTGCGTGCTTTGGCCAGCAAAAGCGCTGATGCGTCGGCGCAAATATCCAGTTTATTAACCGATGTGCGTCGTAATAGTGAGTTAACCAACCATGAAATGACGGCGTTAAAAGGCTTAACCGAATCCTTGTCTGGCACCTTGTTGAGTGAGACGGAACGGTTTATTTCGTTAACGCAAGAGGTTCAACACGCCTCTGTTGTTTTGACGGAAGTAGAAAGTGCAGGTGAAGAATTAGGTGCGACAAGCACGCAAATTAATGGCTCTATTTCCCGTATTAGCCATTCTTTGCAAGATATTTCCCAACGTAGTGACCGCCTTTCTAAAGAAGCGGCTACGTTAAGTAACGGCGCTGAAGTGGTGTTTAGAGAATTGGACAAAGTCGATTCATCATTATTCTTTTCCGACTTGCTTAATGTCGGCAAGGCGTCGGCGTTGGCGCTTGGTCATTTGTTTGAAGAGGCAATAAACAAGGGTGAGTTGACTCAGCAGGCGGTCTTTTCGACCGATTATCGGCCGATACCCAACACCAACCCACAAAAATTTAGTACGTCTTACGATGCCTTCAGCGACCGCACTTTTCCTGCCATTCAAGAAGCTGTTTTAGAAAACCATAAAGAGGTGATGTTTGTGGGGGCGGTGGACGTTAATGGTTACTTTCCCACCCATAACAAAAAATTCAGCCAGCCTTTAACTGGGGACTATGAAAAAGATTTGCTAAACAATCGCACTAAACGCATTTTCAATGACGCCACAGGCAGTCGTTGCGGCGCACATACAGACTCGTTTTTATTGCAAACCTACAAGCGTGATACGGGTGAGATTCTGCATGATCTTTCTGTGCCTATTTTTGTCAATGGTAAGCATTGGGGCGGCTTTCGGATGGGGTTTAAATCTGACGTTTAATCTCTTTGGGTTTAATTTCTCGCCGTTTGCGGCGTAAATAACCCCAGCCTTGTCATTTCCGCGAGGAAGGTTGTCACTAAACGACTTTCGTCGATCTTGGTCGCGCCTTTAGGCCGACAATGTAACTATTCCCTCCCCTTATGTCTTCCAAGGGGAGGGCTAGGGTGGGGTTATTGTCTTGTGACTGTTAGACCGATACTCGACTGTAGGCCTGATAAGGGAGGCACGACCGTGATCAGGCGTTAACTCATCAAAGCACTACATAACTTTCTGTCATCTCAAATGTCGCGCCTTTAGGCCGACAAAAAAGCTTGTGACGACACATTGCGTCTTGTCGGGCTGAAGCCGCGACCTACAACACGCTTTTTTCATTTGATCCACTAGAGTTTTCCGACAAAGACGCCTCGGTAAGCACACTGCAGCTCATTGTTTATGGTCGACATTCCTGGTGTTTGATAAAGGGCTTCAATGGCTTGGTTTTCGCTCGGAAAGGGCACATTTAACAGGGTGTCGGCACTGTAGAAGACAAGCCAAAAACGGCTAGCAAGATCCGCAGAGGCGAGTGTTAGGCTAATATAATGACGCTTGTCATCGGCCCAATTTTCGATGGTCATCGGCTCGCTTTGTTCATTGAGCCAATGGATTTTATCCGCTTGTGTGTGTTGATAAAGCGCATCGTCTTCTAAACGAATTTCAGCCAATATTGGGTAGGCTTTGCGCAGCGTCATAAGAGTGGCGATTGTGTCTTGGATGGCGGTTCTGGCATGCGTTTCTTCGGCGCTTCTGTGTTGCCAGTTTTGCCAAGTGATGTCATTGTCTTGGCAATAGGCGTTGTTGTTGCCTTGCTGGGTATGAGAAAGCTCGTCACCGCCCAAAATATGTGGGGTTCCTTGGCTTAATAATAGCGTCGCCAGAAAGCAAAGCTGCTGATTGAGTCGCTGAGCCTGAATCGCCTTGTCGTCGGTTTCTCCTTCTACACCAAAGTTTTGGCTGATATTGTCACCATGACCATCGCGGTTATCTTCCATGTTGGCGAGGTTATGGCGTTGGTGATACGACACCAAATCTTTCATTGTGTAGCCGTCGTGATAAGTAATGTAATTGACGGAGTGTAGGGCGCTTTTCTGGCCTTTGTGAAAGTAATCTCTCGATCCCAGAAGCCGTGTCGCGAATTCAGGCACTAGACCTTTGTCGCCGCGCCAAAAACGCCGCACAGTGTCACGGTATTGGTCATTGCACTCTAGAAAACCTGGCGGAAATTGACCCACCTGATAACCGTTCGGACCTATGTCCCAAGGTTCCATCACTAGGCAGGTTTCGCTTAAAACAGGGTCTTGAAGAATGGCTTGTAACAAGGGCGCTTTAGGGTTGAAGTCGTGATCGGTTCGACCCAGATCGACGCCTAAGTCAAAGCGAAACCCATCGACGCCCATCACCTCTACCCAATAACGCATGCTGTCGCAAATAAGGCGGATGCTGACCGGGTTGTACGTGTCGACACAATTGCCGCAGCCAGTGTAATTTAAATATTGTCCCTCTTGATGCCGATAATATTGTGCATTGTCTAGGCCGCGATAACACACGCTGGAGTGGTCGATTTCACTTTCTGCAGTGTGGTTATACACCACGTCGAGAATGACTTCGAATCCCGCTTCCCTAAGCCCGTCTATCATCTGCTGGAACTCGACAAGCGCATCTTGTTTTGCGTAGGAGGGCTCTGGTGCAAAGAAACTGATCGGGTTGTAACCCCAATAATTGGTCAGCTCTAATTGCTGTAAATGCCGTTCGGTCATAAAGCTAAAGCAAGGCATTAGCTGAATGGTGGTGATATTAAGGCGTTTTAAATGCTCTATGCCGACAGCAGAAATAACGCCAAGATAGGTGCCTTTTAAGTCCTCGTCGATGGGCAAGTTTTGGCTAAAGCCTTTGACATGTAGCTCATATAAAGCACGGCTAGAGGGCGCTACTTTTATTCTGGTTGGGCGGTTAGGGTTGGCTTTCACGCTGCGCACAATGGACTTTGGCACGCAATAGGCCGAGTCGGCTGGGTGAGGTTGACCTTCTTTGGTGATCGCCGCTTGGTCTTCATGCCAGACGAGTTTCGCGCTGAGATCCTTGGCATAGGGATCAATCAGTAACTTGTTTTCGTTATACAACCATTGTTGTTCTGGTTTGCATTCGCCCTTCGCCCGTAAACCGTAATGTTGACCTTCTTTGAGGCCAAGTACTTCCATGTACCAAATGCCTCTGCGTTTATTGATAAAAGGCAGAGGCGCTTGTTCATTTCCGTTCTGATCAAACAAACATAAATACAGCTGGCTGGCGTCTTTAGCGACAACGGCGAAATTTACGCCATTATCGGTCACCGTGGCGCCCAGAGGGAAAGGGGAGCCATTGGCGGTTTGCTGCACTTGATTCATTAATACCTCTAAATATGGTTAGTGTTGCTGTATTTTGTATTGATGTTCGAGTCTAAGGTTCGCCTAACCATTTTAATAACACACCAGCCAGTGGTGGTATTTGTAGCTCGATACTTTGCTCTCTACCATGACTTACAACGGCTTGAGTATTGTATTGCTTGGCCTTGGTATAGCCGCTGCCAGTGTAGCTCGTCTCATCCGTGTCCATAATGACATGATAGCGACCTGCTTTTGGCACACCAATATGGTAGTTAGCATGGGGTGTTGGCGTAAAATTGATCACCGCGACAGTGTGTTCGTCACTGTCTTTGGCTTTACGTGCAAAGGCTAAAATGCTGTTAGCGTTGTCGTCGTAACTAATCCATTCGAAGCCCAGATGGGAATGATCAAAGTGTAAGCTTGACTCGTTTTGATAGAGATGATTTAGGTCTTTTGACAGTGTCTGTTGGGCCTTGTGATAATCGGTTTCCAATAGGTGCCAATCTAAGGAGCGCTCGTGACTCCATTCTTGACCCTGTGCAAATTCATTGCCCATAAAGTTGAGCTTTTTGCCCGGGTGGAAATACATGTAAGCGGAAAACGCCCGCAAATTGGCGAATTTTTGCCACGCATCGCCCGGCATTTTGGTGATCATGGAGCCTTTGCCATGGACCACTTCATCGTGAGAAATCGGCAGTACAAATTGTTCGTCAAAGGCATAAACCATGCTGAAACTGAGTTCGCCCTGATGATGCTGGCGGTAAATAGGGTCTTTTTTTATGTAATCAAGCGAGTCGTTCATCCAGCCCATATTCCATTTAAAACCAAATCCTAAACCGTTCATGTAAGTCGGTTTAGACACACCAGGGAACGCCGTGGACTCTTCTGCCACGGTGAAGCAACGAGGATGATTCAAATACACGGTTTCGTTTAAACGGCGCAAGAAATCAATCGCTTCGTAATTATGATTGCCGCCGTCTTTGTTGGGAATCCATTCGCCGTCTTCACGGGAATAATCCAGATACAGCATCGAGGCCACGGCATCAACACGTAATCCATCAATATGGAATTCTTCTAACCAATAAACTGCGTTACTGATTAAGTAATTCACCACATGCTCTTTGCCAAAATCGTAGATCACGGAATTCCATTCGGGATGCCAGCCTTTTTTAGGATCGGGGTACTCGTATTGCTTGGAGCCATCAAAGTTCGCCAAACCATGGCTGTCGGCTGGGAAATGCGCAGGAACCCAATCCATAATCACGCCAATGTTGGCTTGATGGAGCGCATCGACAAGGGTTTTGAATTCTTCTGGCGTGCCAAATCGTGAGGTTACTGCATATAAACCGACGGGCTGATAGCCCCAAGAGCCATCAAATGGGTATTCGGTAACGGGCAATAATTCAACGTGGGTGTAGCCCATTTCTACTGCATAGGGAACCAGCTGGTCTTTGATTTCCAGATACGTGAGCGGCTGATTATCGGCCTTACGACGCCATGAACCTAGGTGAAGCTCATAAATGCTCATGGGTTGTTCGTAGAGATCTTCGAGCGGGCGCTTAACCCAAGCATCGTCTTGCCACTGGTGCTTGTTATCAAAGCAGGTCACGCTGGCAAATGAGGGGAATTGTTCAATGCGTTGTGCGTAAGGGTCGCTGCGATGGGGCAGAATTTCCCCGGCGTTGGAGCGAATTTCGAATTTATAACGAGCGCCATGGTTGACGTCTGGAACGAACAGGCGCCAGATGCCATCGCCATTACTCGACATGGGATGGGTGCGGCCATCCCATGCATTGAAATCACCCACTACAGAAACAGAACGCGCGGCGGGCGCATACACCGCAAAGCGTGTGCCTTGGATGGAAAGCGAGTCATTTACCTTTGCCTTGGCTCGAATGGCGCCTTGGCTTTTGTATAAGTTAGCTTGGTGATGATCTGGGTCGACAAAAGTGGTATTGGGAAATTGATAAGGATCGACCAATGTGTGGGTGTTGTTGTCTTGGTAAGTAATCTCAAGACGATAATGAAAGCGTGGCTTGTCTTTTGCGAAGTGTGCATAAAACAAACCTTTATGAGGGGTTGGGCTCATATCCGCCAGTACGTCATCTGCATCGATTGCCAGTACTCGCACGGCGCTGGCGCCTGGCTGCCAAACGACTAAAGATAAACCATCTTTAGTGGCGGATTCTTGTAGACCTAGGCAACCAAATGGATCGGAACAGCAGGTGTTCAGAACATCGTTAATGAGGGCGTTTTTTATTAAATCCATTCACTTCTCCAATAAGAGTGAGAGTTAACTCAATGAGTGTTTGTGCTGATGGCTGTGCAACTTGCTGACGGCCCAGCGCAAAGATTGATTTACTTTATTGGGCGTTCTTTGTGCAAACTCATCTAAGGCTATATTCGCCCAGTCGTCTTCTGGATGTTCTGCTTGGTGTTGTTTAGCATGGTCTAATGCGGCTTGAGACACAAGTACTGGCAAATTGATTTCTTGATCAAATTTGCAATTTTTGTGCTGCTGGCAAAATTGTATAAAAGCGTATAAACCTTCAAAAATAAGGCTTTTATACCAACTCGGGTGGATGTCTGAGGTTAAGCTTTCGATCAACAAAGCGAAGGTGTCTTCGCCGGGCGTCATCGAGCTCAGTGCACGTTTGCAGTCCAGTGCGGTATTACTTTGTAAGTCACCAAATACAATGGTGTTTGCATGGCTTAGGCTTTCCCAGAGTTGCAATAGCATGGATTCTGGTAGCTTGGTGATCATACCCTGCTCAGTGCGCCAGTCGAACCAGTCAACATCTTTTATCTTACTGTCTGCGTCTGTGGTGTGGTGATAGCGCATATTGCTAGCAACGTGGGCAAACTCATCGTGTTTTTGCTGTAATACTTGTTTGAACGCTTCGTAAAGTTGGCTTGGGGATACCTTTGACAAGGTATCGAAGATAGGCGCGCTTTCTTCCGGGTCAAATTGGCGAGCACACAACAAGGCTAGGCTGTGAATGCGAATGGTGCGAACCCCAGCAAAGAATTCAGGGTGCACCTTGATGAGCGTGCCTGCAATGGCGATCAGCTCATGGCTGATAACCAAACCAATAGGGGACGATGACACGCTTTTTAGCGTATCTAGAATGACTTCTTGATGCAGCGGCGCATTAATATCGACTTCGGTTTCGGGTGTTTCTCCGATGACCAGTAAACGCTGACGCACTGTAATGTCGGCAATATAGGTGGCAAGGTCGGTGGATGGTTTGAGTAGCAAGGAATACAACTGGCGGGCACAACGCCAATTTTCAGACAATAATGTCTGCAAGTACACACTATTAAGTACCTTATACGCGGTGGTCGCTGGTGTGACGTTAGGCACGGTGTTCATTAAGGCTCGACGTGCGCCTAGTTCCACTAAGTAGGCAATGGCATCGCTTAGGGTGGGTTTTTGATTCAATAAACTGAGCAAGGTTTCTGTATCGGTTTCTTGTATTGATTCGGTGATCGAGTCAGCCATTGAACCCGCTTTCGAATCGGTATGGTTGTGGTGTTTGCTAGACAAGGGCCAAGGCGCATCATGAACCGGCAGTTTGGCGCCAAGTTGCGAGTAATGAGGCGTGGTTATCATAATGGCGCGTCGATTGCCTGATTTGAAGGCATTTTTTGCGGACTGAGGCACCACTCTGAATTCTTCCAGCTCGCGTTTTTGTAATAAGCGAATGAACTCAAATAATTCACCGCTGCCTTCCATTTCCGTAATGGCTTCATCAATAAGCAGAGTAAACACCGCATTGGTTTGATAATACCAATGTTCTGCGATGGTTTTTAATTCATTGCGAATGTGTGCCTGGAATAGCGCTGGATCGATTTTACGATAGTCTTTGCTCTCATTCTGAATCCAGGATAAACATAAGTAGCTTTCGTTATTAATACTAAAGGCTTGAGAGGTTGCCAAACTATTAAGCGCTCGGTTAGGACGCCCCGTTAAGCCCAAGGCGTCAGAAGCCCCGAGGTGCTGGTAGGTTTCGACCAGTTGCTCAGCGCTGATGGCTTTTAATGGGGCAATGTCTTCAAGCGTTTGGCATAAGCAGCCTGCTTGAGAGAGCCGTTGCATCACCTTGTCGTTTTGCGCCAAGATAACCATAGATGTGGTGACTTTATTGGGACGGTGTTGACTACGGTGCAGGCCAAGTGGGTCAAGATCATCGGTTTTAATCAGTTCTTCGTCGAGCATCTTGCCAACCAAATAAAGACTTTGTGCCCATACTAGAGGAAGGTTGTCATTGGGAAGACGCTTTTGGGATCCGGGGTTTTCTTTTTCCGCTAGAATACTTTCCTGAGGGACATAATACAGCTCAGGCAGCAGCATTTGACCGTCTTTTTCGACCATTAGAGACTCTAATTTGTGTCGATAAAAGTTGGCGCTTTCCCAGTCACGGGCAAATAAACGGTCAATATAAAGATAAGTGAAAAACAATGGCCATTCTGATTCTATGTGCTCAAAATTAATTAATTCATCGTATTCATAGTAGATTCGAGTTTGGTCCTCTAACTCGGACTGATGGCCGTCGAGCAAAAAGCGTTTGCAGCCATATTCGCCGCCGAGCTTATTGATGATTTCTTGGCGGGTGCGCCGTGTTAGCTTCTCATCGTTGACGGCAAATGCGGGAAAGCCAATGATGCTTAAAATAGCACTATCGACTTCTTTTGAACGTGACTCTTTGGGCAATAAAGATTGCAAGACTGAGCCGGCTCTAGCCACGGCATCGGCAAACGAATGCACGACCGCCCATTCTGGCCCGTCCTCGCCAAATAGGTTAAGTCCATCCATGGCTTCCATGGCGGCTTTTGCCATGCCAACGGAACTTGCATTGATTTCTGCTCGGCCATTATTGACCTTATTACCGCGTTCCCAAATGCCGTAATCCGGTGTGCGATAAGTACGAGAGATATAATAGATAAGGTTCTGGATGAAATTGAATTCATCGCGGGAAAAGATCAGCTTGCTGCCGGCTTTGGTCATTTGCGCCATCATCAGCAAATAGAAACTGGTGGCGTCTATTTGTAAGTGTCCCCACGCATCGTCAGCGACGGCTTCTAGGCCCGTTTTGGTGTCGTATTTTGCGTGCAGGGCGTCTTTCGGGTCTAGGCTGTGTTTGAAGGCTTCCACTTTGTGGGATTGTCGCATCATGGCAAAAAGTAGGCCACGCATCATTTTTATGCAGGAAAACTCCAGTTCATTGGCGCGCTTATGTGGGTTTGACGCGCGTTTATAGGCTAGGTACAACGCCCACACGGCTTGAATGCTGTACACATTATCGCGTACCCAGGCGTCGGTATAATTGCCATGGTTGTTAATGCTTGTGCTGGCTGGAAAAAGCCCAGTAACGGGGTGTTGACGAGATAAAATAACCGCTTGGATGTGTTGGTAAAGAGAATCTAGCTTATCCTGAGTGTCAGATGCCATGTTTGATCCTTTGTGTTCGGGATGTGTTTTTTACGTTTCACGATGGGCGTGAATTAAGTGTAAAACTACTATACCCAAACATAATGGGACTCACCAAGAAGTTAAAGCGGTTAGGGTTCTTCTTTTCCACTTAATTTTTAAAATCCCATCGCCACGCACAAAATAGGAGCATGCGTTGTGGTTTAGAGACAGGATAAAGCCGTCTTGGGGGCGAAATAAGGTCGTTTTAGGTGCTGAATTGATGTACCCGCTGGCGTAGTTGACTGGCGCAGTCTTGTAAGTTGTTGACTGAGGTTTGGATGTCGGTGGAGTTATGCTTGGTTGCTTCGCAGATGTTGGCAATGCTGGCTAAGGTTTGATGCACGGTTTGAGAGGATTCGTATTGGTGGTCTGCTGCTTGGCTAATAGCGCTGTTTAATTTAGAAATAGACAAAACGCCATTGGCGATTTTAGTAAACGCTTGGCCTGCTTGTGAGGTTTGCTCGGCCCCTTGGTTGGCGGTATTTCTGGCGGATTCCATCACCTCCACCGCGACCAGTGTTTGTTGCGTCAATTGGTCAATTAGCCCTCCAATTTCTGTGGCGGCGAGTTGCGAGCGTTGGGCTAGGTGGCGAACTTCGTCTGCCACCACGGCAAATCCTCGTCCTTGTTCACCCGCGCGAGCGGCTTCAATGGCGGCATTGAGTGCCAGTAGATTGGTTTGGTCGGCGACTTCTGCAATGATGCCTAAGCGTTCATTAATATGACTGACGTCTTTGCGCAATGTTTGGATTTGTTGCGCTGCGCCGCCGACTTCAATAGAAAGCTGCTGAATGTCTTGATTGGCTTTGTTCATCACGCCCAGACCTTGCTTGGAATGCTGGCCAAGCTCTTGGGTGGTGGTATTGGCTTGTTCGGCAATGGTAAGCGTGTCTTCCACCGAGGTCATCACGTCGTGCATGAGTTCAGTGGCCTTGCTGGTATTGGATAATTGTTCGGCGACGCCTTGGGCGGTTTTGTGGGTGGATTGATTGGTCTGGCTCACAATGTTGTCTAGGGTTTCGCTGGAGTGGCTAACATTGCGAACAATGGATTGGAAATCGTTCATCATGTCGTTAAAAGCGCGTGCCATTTCGCCCATTTCATCGCCGCCGGTAAATTCAACCCGTTGTGTTAAATCCCCTGAATGCTGAACCGATGTCATGGTTTGGCATAATGAGGTCACTCGACTGGTGACCAAATGGATAATATAGAGCGCGGTGCCGCCAACGAATAAGGTCAGTACTCCGACGAGAATAACGTACTCTATTAACGCCTGTAGAAAGAAGTCGATAACGGCATCCATTGAGGCGGTGGCGATAATAGTGATAGTCCAAGGCGCGAAATCCGAGGCACTGGCGATCATGCGATGGGTCGTGCCTGTTATGTCTGAGTAGTCAAATTCAAGCGCTTGATAGGGGGCGGTTGTGTGCTTGTTTTTAGCGTCTTTTAACGCCTTTATTAAGGCGGTTGGGGTCCGAGATTCTTGGGACAGGGAAGGGGCGTTGAGCAAGGTGTATTTATTGCTATCGACTATCCACAGGCGTTGTTGATCGCCATAATGGAGTTCAGATAAGCGTTGAATCGCATGCTGTTTGGCTTGCTCACTAGTAAGCTCCCCTGTATTTTGTTGTTGATAGATGGGAGATAAGGTCGCGTTTACTATGTCCAGTATGTCTTGGGTGCGGTCTTTTCTTGCGTCCATATGGCTATTGAATAAGGAGCTTAGCGAGACAAGAATAAGCGCTGCCGTTCCCATCGACATTAAGCCGATGATTGCCCACAATTTATAACGGATTTTTATATCATTAATACGCGCCAGCATGTCGTCTCCATGTCAAAGGCAATGCAACGTTTCAAAGGTGACACCATGTAGATTAAGGCTAAATGTTTTCTCATGGGTTGCCCAGCGCAAAAGCTTGCGCTAGATCATGGTTTTGGTAACTTCATCTTCTCTTGCTGATAAAATATGGGTGGTAGTGTCGTTTGGGGTATGTGGTTGTTTTCTTTACATCGTTTTTGGCCGCGACGGTTCTCCCCTTAGGGTCGGAGGGGGTATTGCTTTATTATGCCAGTGATACGGCAAATTCGTGGTTGCTTTTGTGGGGATTGGCCAGCGTAGGAAATACCTTAGGGGCGTTGACTAATTGGCTACTGGGTGGTTTTTTGTTGCGTTATGAAAGCCATAAATGGTTTCCTGTCAGTGCGGATCATCGTCAAAAAGCGGAGCGTGTGTTTAATCGTTATGGGGTGTGGAGTTTATTACTGACCTGGTTGCCTGTTGTGGGTGATGGTATTGCGTTAGTATCTGGGGTCTTACGAACGTCGATTTGGTACTTTTTGCCCTTGGTGTTCATTGGCAAAGCCGCGCGTTATGCTCTGGTTTTATGGGGGCATTATTGGTTATTTGTGAATTGAAAAATACTATTTTTTGAATGGAGAAGGAAGTAATGGGAATATCCAAAAAACTGATTATTGTGATGGCAGCGTTGTCATTGGGCGCTTGTTCTTCTATGAGCGAAAAAAACACCTTTATGACCTATGACGACTTGCAAGAGAAAGTGCGTATTCATGAAGAGCAGTGGCAAGCCATCCAGCCAAAATTAGACAGAATTGATGCATTAGAGGCGGAAGTCGCTACCTTAAAAGGCGACCAGCCCGTAAGTTCGGCGTCAGAAGCTGAAAGCGCTGAGACGATGGGGATGGATGAAGGGATTGCGGCAGCCGATGTCGCGCCAGTTGTTACTCCTGTCCCGTTATTGATAGAGAGTGATGAGGCGAATCTTACGGCCGCTGAAATGACGACACAGCCAGCAATGACTGGGTCTGCAATGACAGAGTCAGCGCCAGAGAGCGAGCCGGTGGTAAAAGCACCACCGCAAAGCAAATTTGGGGTGCAAGTCGCGTCTTACGGCAATCGTGATGAAGCGATTCGCGGTTGGCAAGTGTTAGAAAAGGCCCATCCAACGTCTTTTCAAGGGTTGCAACCGTTAGTGAATCAAAAAGAAGTGAATGGCCGAACCATGTATCAATTAAAAGTAGGCCCTTTTATTGATAAGTCCTTCAGCTCAGATTTTTGTAAAATGCTCAAGGAAAAGGGCAAAGACTGTTTGTTGACTCAATATAATGGCGAGACGTTCGTTCGTCGTTGAGTACGTCAGCAAGTCAGTCTCAGAGATAAGCAATAGACCGCAATAAAAAAGCGTACTTTGATGGCATTCAAAGTACGCTTTTTGCGTTTTTGGGCGGCGTTTTTAGCCTTGGGTTTACATCAAGGGAAACGTCATGTTGTTAATGCTACCTTGGCCATTTTGTATATTGATGACCGTATTGTAACGGCCATTGTCTAATCTGATCAGCCCTTGTTGAAGCAGGTTGTTGATAATGATTCGAGCTTGCTGTTTTATTTCTGGTGCGTTTCGTGGTGCGCGCATTTGATAAGCGATAAACCGTTCGGCGACGCTTGTTAGTAAGACCTCATCGACTTCAATGTTTGCTGTCACCAGTGTGTGGTACAGCCAAAACTCCGCCATGGCAAGTTCCTCAACTGAGGCGTCGCCAATATCGCCTAAGGTGCTTGTTAGACTTGCTTCAAAGCGCCCTTCAGGAAAAGTGCCACTCAAATCGGTGATGTTAAATTCGGGTTTTGCTGCCAGCAATGTGTCGATATTATCTTGCAAAAACACAAACAAGGATTGGTAGGCCGCATGCGCCGCATTGTGGTTCGTTAATGCCTGATCAGAGAAGGCTTTATACTCAAGAAAGAAGGCATTACTGAGCTTATTTAGTTCGGTCACTAACATAAGATCGTTGGCTTTCATGTCTCCAGATAGAAACTCTTTTAGTAAATACGCTATTTCGATGCGGCCCAATTGTGTTGTTGGGTCTAAATTAGACGACATTTTTATAGCTAAACCAGACAGCATGGTATTGGTGTCGATACTGAGTTTATTGAGGCTTAAATTTGTTGTGCTGTCATAAAAGCCTCCTTTTGTTATGTCCTTTAATCCTGAGTCTATCTTCATTTCTAAGGCAAAGTCTTCTGCGTTAATAGACGTATAATCGCCCATTATCTCCATTTTCTTTAATGCCCCTTGGTAGGTGAAGCTGTCGGATGTTAGCGCGCCTGTGCCAGTGTAACCACTGAATTGAAAGGTATTATCCAGATTGCTTAGCATGGGAACCGTGTCCGCGAGTTTAATATTTCCGCTGATACCACCCAGCACAGAAAGCAAGTACAGTGGCTGGTCTTCATCCCAGTTAAACAGGGTGCGTTGCTGGCTGCCTTCGAGTCGAATATCCGTTTCATAGGCGCCCAATAGACCTTGGCCAGACAGTAGTAGAGGCCCATAATGAGTGTCTATCGTGAGTTCAATTTGCACCTTGTCTTCGGATAGGGAGGCATCTATCTGAGCCATATCCAAAGACAGTATCACCTTGTTCTCAGAGCCGAACCAAGCGAAATCTGTCGAGATGATTTGGGCCGAGTAGCCTGGTGTTTTATCGATAATATCAATCAGTTCAACGACTTTTTCTTGATGCTTTGGGGCAATAAATTTGGGCAGAAGTAAGCAAGCAGAAACAAGTATGAAAGCAAATAGAATAAGCGCTTTTTTCACTGGAATTTCCTTTTCGGGATTTTTTTGTTAAATGAGTGTTTATTGGGTAGATTAAGCCGCGTGAATGGTACAGATTAATAGCGGATAAATAAAGAATGGCACACGGCGTCTAATCGCCATTCTCTTTTTTGCAATTACAATAGGTTATAAAAGGGTATCAGCAGATGATTTTTGAAGAATACGAAAATACCATTAAAGCATTTCACCATGAGGCGTCATTATCGTTAACCGAGACTTTTGACGCTGTGTGTGAGGCTCAAGACAGGTTAATCGCCGGGATGGTTGAGCAGGGTGCGACTGTTGCGGGGTGGAAAATTGTCGATAAAGACGGCGTGATTATTCTTTCTCCCATTTTTGATTTTCAACTGTTTGGCAATGCGGGTGAAACGGTTCCCTCGTCCGCTATTCGTGGCACTGAGCTAGAAGTGTGCTTTCAGTTATTTGTACCCAGTGACCAAGAGGAAGTGAATAAACGGGTCGACGAATGGCTTCCTTTTGCCGCGGTCGAATTGATTCGTCCGGCAATCCACCTGACCAATCACTCAGCGTGTGATTTTTATTTTAACTACGGTGTTTTTGTCTCTCAAAAGCCTGTCGCTGGCGCGTTGATTTTCGAGGGTGGCAAGCAAGGCTATAGATTCTCTGCTGAGTTGGATGCGCTTATGGCGGTGAAAAAAGACATAGTGAAGCAGGGTGTTCTTCAGTGTATTGATCGCGGTTACGCGAATAAAGATTACTTTTTCATCACGGGAACATTAAATGGCTTGGTGCCTGCAATTGAGTCTTTAGGCGAAAACCGCGTCATCAATCAAGGTGAAACCGTCATTCAATTTGACCTAGCGTGAGTGGCTAAAATCTAGACACATCATCGCGTTGGCCCTTGGGTTTCTTGGACTTTAACCTCAAGATTGAGCAGTTCTACGGGTGGGCCAAATTGGGTGTAGATCGCCACATCAGCGGCATCTCGCCCAAAGGCAATCGCCACACGACCGCCTTGTAAATTGGCTTGTGTCGGGTCAAATGTATACCAACGATTGCCCACATAGGCTTCAAACCAAGCGTGTAAATCCATTGGCTCTAAGCCTTCAAGATAACCAACCACCATGCGCGCCGGTATGGCAAGGGCTCGACAACAAGCAATGCCCAAATGCGCCATATCTCGACAAACGCCTCGACCTAATGTGTTTAACTCTGACGCGCTTATGTTCTGTTCGCCTTGTCCCGGTGTGTACTGAATATGTTGACGAATATAATCGACAATGGCACTGCATTGGTCATAGCCAGGCGTTAAACCGGACACAATGGAGGACGCCATGTCGGTAAAATGGTCTGAGTCGCAATAGCGGCTTGGGTGCAAAAAAGGCAGCGTGTCGTCTGGTAATTGTTGAATGTCTACGAAGGGCGCGCCCGGTGCTGAATCCGAGGCATCGGCGGTTTCGATAACAACGGAAATACGAATAGAAAAACGTCCAACGGGAGCCACTAAACGCTGACATAAGTTACCGAACGAATCGGTAAATTCTACGGCTGGCACACTGGGTGACAGCACATACTCTTCCCGTGCGATCCATTGTTGCATGCCGCTACGAGGTCGCAGCATGAGTAAAAAAGGCGACGGTGTTTCAATATTAAACTCAAGAGTACTGGATGCTTCTAGCCACATAAAATCACTCCCGAATTGACGATGGATTAGCTTACGGTGGCTGCTATTAAGTGCAATCAGCCACCAGCAAGAGGTTAGGCTAATTGAGTTTGAAAGTAAAAGGGCCGCTGAGGCAGTGGCCCTATTTGAAGCATTTTTTTGAGGTGTTTATACTGGTGACTAAGGTTAGCTAAGAGGCTATTTCGTATTGATGCTTAACGCCATGGCTTCGGCAATTTTGATGCCGTCGATGGCCGCTGACATGATGCCACCCGCGTAACCTGCACCTTCACCCGCTGGATACAAGCCTTTGGTATTGATGCTTTCGAGGCTTTCTTTATCACGTGTGATGTTGATTGGCGCCGAGGTGCGTGTTTCGACTCCCGTTAATAAGGCGTCGTCGAAGGCAAAGCCTTTGATTTTCTTATTAAAGGCAGGAATGGCCTCGCGGATCGCTTCGATACAAAAATCGGGTAAGGCATCCGCTAGGTTGGTGAGTTTAATGCCGGGTTTGAAAGACGGCTCCACCGTGCCGAGCTTTGCTGGTGTTTCGTTTCTTAAAAACGCCCCAACGGTTTGCGCCGGTGCATCGTAGTTGCTGCCACCCAATTCATAAGCCAAGCTTTCTAATTTGCGTTGAAACTCAATGCCCGCCAGTGGCCCACCGGGATAATCGGTAGGATCGATCCCCACCACAATGGCGCTGTTGGCATTACGCTCGTTACGAGAATATTGGCTCATACCATTGGTGACCACACGATGTTCTTCCGATGTAGCGGCCACCACGGTGCCGCCTGGGCACATGCAGAAGCTGTAAACGGAACGGCCATTTTTACAATGGTGAACCAGCTTATAATCCGCTGCGCCAAGAATCTCGTTGCCCGCGTTCGGGCCAAAGCGCGCTTTATCGATGGCAGATTGCTCGTGCTCAATGCGAAAGCCCACCGAGAAAGGCTTGGCTTCAATATAAACGCCTTTGCCATGCAGCATTTCAAAGGTGTCACGGGCACTGTGACCAATGGCGAAGGCAATGTGTTTGGAATGCAGTTGCTCGCCATCGGCAAGGGTAACGCCGGTGACTTGACCGTCTTCAATATGCAAATCATCGACGCGGCAGCTGAAACGAATCTCGCCGCCTAGCTCAATTATTTGCGCGCGCATTTTTTCGACCATGGCCACCAGTTTGAAAGTACCGATATGCGGCTTGCTGACGTAAAGAATTTCGTCTGGCGCGCCAGCGGCAACAAATTCATTAAGCACTTTTCGACTGTATTGCTTTGGGTCTTTTACTTGGCTGTAAAGTTTACCGTCAGAGAAGGTTCCCGCGCCGCCTTCGCCAAATTGTACGTTGGATTCGGTATTAAGGACTTTCTTACGCCAAAAGCCAAAGGTATCTTTGGTACGTTCGCGCACCTCTTTTCCGCGTTCAAGCACAATGGGCTTATAACCCATTTGTGCCAATACCAAGGCGGCTAATAAACCGCAAGGACCAAAACCAATCACGATAGGACGTTCAGTCAAGGTTACCGGTGCTTGGGCAACGGGGTGGTAGTGTAAGTCCGGTGTGACCTTAATTTGTTGATGATCGGCAAACTGGCTTAATAGCGCGTCGTTACAAGTGGTTTCGACATCTAGGGTGTAGATGAGAACAATATTGGTTTTCTTGCGTGCATCGTAACCGCGACGAAACAGGTTAAAGCGAACAAGTTGCTCAGCGCTAATGTCAAGCAAGGATAAAATCGCATTTTCTAGTGCGCTGGCGTCGTGATCAAGAGGAAGCTGGATATTGGAAAGTCGTATCATAGGAATCAATAGTTAGAATGCTGGGTCAATGGCTAATGGCCGAGATTATACGGTATCTTGGTGACAAAAGCTGTTATCAAATCGAGTCCGATGGACATCTATCTTTATGCCCAAGAGCCGCGATGGATGCCGTCGCTTTCACTGTCTTATCGTCATGTTAAAACATACCGAGCATATACCACCAAAGAAAATTCAGCGGCAGTAACACCACACTGGTGAGCACAAAAGTGGCCAGACAAACCTTGGTGACCGCGCTAATGGACAGATTACCCAGCGCAATGGCCGTGATCAGTGGCGGCGCTTGATAGGGCAATAAAACGTTCGAAAAAGCCAACACTTGCGTCATCAGTACCGCATGGTTGGATAGGCCTGTTATGTTAGCTAAATGCTCCGCCATTGGCGTCATGATGGCAGGAACGCCAGCCAAGTTGGTGACCACCGCCATACAGGTGGAAATAAAGGTCAGCAAACTTAAATTCAGCAAAGGGGCGTTGGCTGAAAACGGAATAGTATCGGTTAAATAATTAACCAATATGTTTCCCAAGCCAGAATAAGCAATGATGGCGCTTAAGCCAATAATGCCTGCTGAAAAGAGCAGAGTGCCGTATTGAATGTCTTTGTCGATGCTGTTTTTTCCGGTTAACCCCAGACTGGGCAATAAACACACTAGAGCCGCAATGAGCCCCACCCAGCCGGCCGAAATATGATGCAGCGAGTCTGTAAACCAAAACGCAAAACACACACACAGCACGATCAGCAAACGCGTTTCAATCTTAGTCATCGCGGATTTTTCAATCGTTGCTTGTATCGCTTGATTCGGCGCTTTGTCTGGGAAAAGCCATAAAATGACAGCAATGGTCATGGCTAATTTCCCCAATCCCAAAACAGGGAAGTGCAACAGCAGATATTCACCATAAGAAAAGGGCGCGTTGTACAGTGCTTCGGTCATACCGGATAACAGCATGTTAGGGGCGTTTGCGGGCAGGATGGAAAAAGCGGGTAAAAAGGTACCAAATGACGCCGCCAATAACATGCCCTTTCGACCATTTGAGTCGTGCTCATAACCAAAGTGATCGGCAAGAGAGACGATAATCGGAATGATGAGCACAATACGACTGACGCCAGAAGGAATTAAAAACGCCAAGCCCATTCCAAACAACGCGATCTTGATAATCGTGCCTTGATAACTGTTGCCTAGAATCAGCATCAGCAAGCGGGTGGCACGAGTATTGATGCCAGTGTGGTTAATCGCGGCACCAAACACCATGCCACTGAACAGTAGCCAAAATGTCGACGACTGGAACCCCGCAAATATCACTTGGGTGGGCGCCAACTGTGTGGCCGTTGCAAACGCAAACAAGCCCAACGCTGGCCAATAAGCCGGCACCAGAGACGTAGCCCAAAAGGCAATACAAATGAACAACAGCCCAGCCACCAAGGATTGGGGGAGCGTTAAAAACTGATAAGACACAGCGCCAATGGCAAAGGTGATTATCAGAATCAAATACAGCGGCCAGTTGGACTTGCTAGTGGTTGGTTTGGCGGTTGGTGCTTGCTGGCTTGTATTTCCGACCACAGACGATGTTTGAGGTGAGTTACTTTGATTCTTCATAAAAATTCCAATAGACAGTCAGATCACAGCATACTTAGTATGATCTTCGTCAGTGATCGCCCTTAACATGTCGTCGTTTATTTTCTTACGACCATATAAATATTCAAAGCTCCATCGTCTGCCAAGTTTAGTCATATTGGGCGTAATGGGGAGCGAAGAAATGGGTCCTTTATTTTGTTTTCTCTGTTCTTAGCTAAAGGGCTAACATTTCATCGCTTTCTTTAATTCTGTAATAAAGCGATCAGCCCAAGGAGAAGCAGCAATGACGAGATTGGGGTTGATTTCTGCCAGTAGTTTAAATGAGTGGTTACCCTTCCCATATTCGCTTTTTTTGCTTTTTAACGTCGATTTTTTGAGCATACTGTATGCCTCCGTTTTAGGCACTGACTCAATGGCTCGATCAACAGCGGGTAAAGATGCCAGGTGAAACCCTTGGCCGAAAAATTTTTCCAAGGTAACCCTATCGGCTAAAAACCAGTTTTCCATGCATTCCACCATAAAGTGGCATTGAACATCGGTCGCACCTGCGGGTTTATCCCATTCATCTCCTTGTCGCTGCTTTAAGTGTTCCCAAGGCGTCCATTTACTTGAATCTTTATCTTTCTGGTGGGCTGCTATTATCGCTGCTTCACTGTCCACCAACAGCATGGCAGGGTTGCCACTCTTAATTTCTGTACAAAAACTGTCGTATGCATCATTACGACTGCCGCAAGCAACAATACGAGGGCGCTTGCTAACACCCGCTGCCGTAACAAACTGGGTGAAGCCTTTACGACATTCGGTATTAAGTTGGTTACTGTTACCTCCACCTTCTACAAATAATTTCACCAGCGAGTCCCTCCAATGTCACCTCTTGTCCAAAGTTGGCCTAAACGGTATTTTTCTAACCAAGGCTTAAGACTCTCTGCATTCAAACGTGTTAAATGACTGCCCGACTCATTTTTTTCAGCAACTAAAACTGATTCGGGTTGATCTGTCATTGCATCAACTAATATGTCTGAGTGTGTGGTGACAATAAGCTGTGTCCGCTCTGAGGCTTCTTTTAGTAGCTCTGCAACGGTAGGAATGACATCTGGATGCAGGCCCAACTCTGGTTCTTCGATACAAATCAATGGCGGTGGATTTGGGTGACAGAGAATGGCCAGCAGACATAAATAACGCAGAGTGCCATCGGAGAGGCGCGTTGCCGGAATTGAGAGTGGCCCTTCATGTAAAAAAACCTGAACGGTTCCACCTTCCATTTGAATGTAATAATCATCTACGCCTTCATATAAAGATTGAAGCGCATTAATAATACGTTTTTTAGCCATGGGGTCACGGCCAATTTGGTTGAGTACCAAGCCAAGGTTTCTGCAATCTGGTTCTAAATAATCATTTCGCATATCCGCTTTTTGCGGCATACGTGGTGGTGTATAGCGGCCAAAGCTCCATTCACGGTAAAGGCGAATTTTTGAGAATACATCGCCCAAATAGCTCACTTCAGGATACTGGTCAGGGTCTTTACGCTGAGCAAGAATAGACGCTGAAATATCAATATCTTCATGCTTTAATGTTCGGTTTTTGCCTTTTACGTTCAGAACACCATGACCATTTTCATATTTATACAAAATATAAGGTTTATGGTGACCACTTCTCGGTTCTTCGCTTTCAATCCTTTCATCAATGATTTCAAACCGTTGCGAAACCTCTGTAAAGCTTAATAGATACCTAAGGGCTGATTGCCCTTTAGGGTGTTCAAACACGGCATTAATAGTGGCTATCGGCGGTGGCGTAATGCCTTTCCATAACCAATCACGGATACCGCCACCATCACGAATCGGTGTCAGTAGGTCTTTAGGCGCAGAGCGAATTAACTCGATAGCTTCAATTAAGTTTGACTTACCAGAACCATTTGCTCCTATCACTATATTAAGTGGCTTGAGTTCAACCATAGTTGACTCATCGCCATAACTTAAAAAGTTCGTTAGTTGTATGGACTTTAGTAACATTAACTTTTCTCCAATAGGAGTTTTCATATGGTGCTAAGACCACGGCTTTATTAGCGTAGATTTACTGCAATGTCTTCGTCAAAACCCAGCATGATGTTGAGGTTTTGTACGGCTGCACCAGAGGCGCCTTTGCCGAGGTTGTCGAGTTTTGCAACCAGTATGCCTGATTTATTGCCCGGTTCGCTGAGAACGGATAACTCTATTTGGTTGGTGTCTTCTAGGCCGTGTGGCGTTAAGAAGGGGGTGGCGTTATCGACGATCACATTAAAACCATTGACGGTGACAAAGGTGTCGTTGGCATACACTTCGGCCAGTTTAGCTTGTAGCTGTTCCATGGTGACATCGCCGTTTAGTTGAATGGGTAAGAAACTCAACATGCCTTGGCGGAAGTTACCTACGCTTGGTACAAAAATAGGGGTCTTGTCTAAGTCTGACCATTTTTTCATTTCGGCTAGGTGTTTGTGGTTGAACGCTAAGCCATAAGCACCAAAGATAGGCGTGTCGTCAGCGCTTTCGAAGCGATCAATGAGCGCGTTGCCGCCACCGCTGTAACCCGAGACCGCATTGATTGAATAGTCATAAGAGGCAGACAATAAGCCCGCTTCAATCAAGGGTTTTAAGAGTAAGATCACCCCCGTTGGGTAACAGCCAGGATTAGAAACAAACTGGGCATTTTTGATTTTATCGCGCTGCGTGACATCGAGTTCAGGCAAGCCATAAACCCAACCTTCGGCGACACGGTGAACCGAGCTGGCGTCCAAAATACGGCAGCCTTCTTGTTTCGCCAATAGAACGCTGTCTTTTGCGGCATCATCTGGTAGACAAAGCACGGTTACGTCCGCTTCTTTCATCAGGCGGCGCTTTTCTTCCACATCGCGCTTTTTAGCTGGATCAATACTAATTATTTCAATGTGTGGGTGATTCACTAGGCGATCTTTTACTTGCAGACCTGTGGTGCCTGTTTCGCCATCAATAAATACTTTTTTCACAGCGGGGTTCCTTAATAGGTGTCTTAAATCAAAGCAAAAGCAGTGTGTCTTGAGACGTTTCCTGCTTTTATCACATGTTTGGGGGCGGTTTTATCGTTAGTAAATAGTGTAATCCATCGGGAAGCGACTGAATAGTTGATAGAAACGCTTAATCTTCAAAATAGTATTTTTATCCAAGTTATGTGCTTGAGTTGGGTACGTATCTTGAGTCTGGTGGTCTGTGTTGGTTGTGACTTCTCAACAGGTTACACTTCCGTCTTGTTTAATTTAGCGATGAATCTATATGAAAAAATCCGATAAAAAAATAGAAAATGCCCTTCGAGAGGCTCTGACTAAGGTGTGTGAAACAGCACTGGCGTCTGTTAATGGGTTTGTTTGGTTAACGCATTTAGTGGATTACAATGCGTTTCCTAATTCACTCAAGATCGTTTGTGTTTTTGACACCGACGAGGCCTTGTCTAACGCTATTGACGCTAAGCAAAATGATTATTTATATGAGCTTATCAAGTGCGAATTAAATGTCGTTAACATCAAGCTTGATAAGCTTCGCCAGTCGGTGAGTTTTGATACTGAAGAAGCCTGCGAGCGTTCCCATGCGGGTAAATGGCATGAACGACTCGCGAGGCGACAAAGCAAAGTGATGCTGCATTAAACAGGGCCGTTTACGATATGTAAGACAAGAGGCTGCCGGTTAATTATCGTTGTCTAACGCCATATCACAGACCGCTTGAGCGAAGCGATTAACGCTCTGCCAGTCGGTAAACTCCACATTAGTGCTTGGGTCGGTGGGGCCTTTGGTCATCCACATGATAAAACGAATCATGTTCCGGTCGATCAAGCCGTATTGCGGATAATTTAATTTTCCAGCAAACACGCCTTGTAAACTGGGTTGCCAATCGAGTTGCGCTAAGAATTTAATAATGTATGGATTAGTATCCGGTTGACATTTTTCAGGCTTGCGAGCAACGAGGTTCACCGTATAAAACGCGCTGGGTTTGTTTTCAAGCAGTGCTTTATGGTGGGTAATAAAGTCGGCGACGACTTTTTGGTGTTTGCCATAGCGAATACTGGCGCCAATGACGACTTTGTCATGATTGGCAAGAGTCTCTGCGGTGGCGTCTTCTACCGCAACAAGGGTGACGTTGTGGCCTTGAGTTTCGATGAAAGCTTGCATTGTTAGGCTGATCTTTTTTGTGTGACCGTCTGTGGTGGAGTAAATCAATAAAGTATTAGACATGGTGATTCAGAAAAGCTGCCTCGGTTGGTTTGACTGGTAAAAATGAATAGCGAGGGGGTGTTATAAACACTCAAGCGCTGGCTGTAAAGAGCACGGTCTTTTATTGAGTGGTTTTTTATTGCATGGTTTTTTATCGAATGACAGTCGGATGAGTGGCAATAAAAAAGCGGCGCATAATGAATGGCCGCTTTCTGTTTTGCAAATCGTTAGATCGCTCTTAATATTACTCGGCAGAGCTGTGTTTGCGCGCGCGTATGTCTGATTGTGCGCTACGATAGAACTTTTCCTGTGGTTTCGATCTGGTTACTTGATCATTATCACTGTCTTCGTTACGCAGTAACATAAAGTCAGCCACACGTTGAGTATCTAAGCGGTTGGCTTTAACCGCGCCTTTAATGGCGCAACCTGGTTCACCTTGGTGGTGGCAATCACTGAAACGGCAGTCTTTTTCCAATGCAATAATGTCGGCAAAGTTAGCAATAGCACTGCTGTCGAACTGTGCAATCTGTCGCTCGCGCATGCTTTTTGTGTCGAGCAAGATAGCACCAGAGGGCATGATTTTTAAGGCGCCAGACTCACCAATGTTTTTAGGGGTTGTGCCTTCTTCAGCGGTTTGCATTAGCGTGTTGATTAAAGCGGACTTACCTGAGCCGACTGCGCCAAGCAAGGCAATGGTTTTGCCTTTTTTAAGGAAGGGCGATAAGCAGCGTAAGCTATTAGCATCCAAGGCGTTCACGGTTTCAACTATCAGCAAGGGATCCAGTTTTTCCACTAGAGCGCGTTTTTCAGCGGCGTCGTCACTTAAGTCTGCTTTTGTGAGTACAACAACGGCGTTGGCTTGGGCGTCATGGGTCATCTCTAAATAGCGTTTGATCAGCGCCAAATTGAAATCTTGATTGAGCGCACAGATTAAAAACACCGTGTCGATATTGGACGCACTGTTTTCAAATATCGAGCTGGGTTCTAAAAGGCGCAAAAAGTGGTGTTCGGTGTCTGTTACCACCCAATCACCTACCGTCATGGTGGGCGTCTCTGAATTGCTTTCTAAAGTAAACAATCCGAACTCACTAGCAAGCTCATATTGACTGCCTTTTTGAGCGCAGATACGAGCAATACGGTTAGACTCTAAATCATCCAATGATAACTGTTGTTGAAAGTAAGCCTGCCAGCCTAACTCCAATAAAGTGAACGTGGAATCCATTAATATTACCCCAAGCGAAATACGCCATCGTAAATAAGAAGCAACATGCTTCAATTGGTACAACCGAACATAAATATATTTTATGTTCTAGCCAGAAAATACACTCACACCAATGTGTTATCACTCATTTATACAAGGTGCTCAGTAACGAGATTAGCACAGTGTGAGTGCTCTACAAACAGAAATATCATGGTCATAAAGACGGCCTATTTTTGATGTTTTTAAAGGCAAATTGCAACACAATATTTGTTACTAAACGATAACGGAATTCAATCATTTGAATGCCTTTAAATGGCATGTTTTTTCGGTACTTGCTGAGTAATGCAATGAATGTTTCCGCCACCGAGTAATATGTTTCTCGCAGGCACACCAATAACCTGATGATTCGGAAACGCGCCTTGTAGAATCTGTTTCGCTTGCTCGTCGGTGTTGTCGTCAAGTAATGGAAACACGATGCCTTCATTACAGATTAAAAAATTGGCGTAAGAGGCGGCAAGGCGTTCGCCCACTTGGCGATTCATATAAGGGCTTTCAGTTAGGTTTTTGGCTTCGTCTGCTGAGACAAAAAGCGGCCCCGGCAGTGGCAGTTTGATGATCTCCAGTGTTCGTCCCTTTGCATCGGTGGTTTGGCTTAATACGCGCAACGCATCTTGGCTAATGGCATATTGCGGGTCGTTTGGGTCGTTGCAATCGGTTAGGGCGACCACACCGGGGCGAATCACGTGCAGGATATTGTCGATATGACCGTTGGTTTCGTCGTTGAATAATCCGTTTTTTAGCCAGATGATTTTTTCGACGTTCAAATAGACTTTTAATAAATCTTCAATGTCTGCCTTGCTTAAATCTGGGTTCCGGCTTGGATGAAGCAAACACTCCTCTGTTGTATACAGGGTGCCTTCGCCATCCACATGAATAGAGCCGCCTTCTAAAATCAAGGGCGCTTCATAAACATAATCGCCTGTGATGGCGGCCATTTTTTCTGCCACGGCATTGTCTTGTTGCCAAGCATCGTATAAGCCGTCTAATTCGCCTCCCCATGCGTTAAACTGCCAGCTATTGGCTCGGCGTTCGCCCTGATCGTTCACCACATAAGTGGCGCCTATGTCGCGCATCCAGCAATCGTCAGAAGGGATTTCAATTAACCGTATGTGATCGGGTAGAGCAGAGCGTGCTTGTTGGTAATGAGCCGCACCAACAATAAAGGTGACTGGCGTGAACTTAGCAATGGCGGACGCCACGGCAACAAACTCTGGTTGAGCGTATTTGCCTTTTTCGCGCCAGTTGTCTTCGCGGGTGGGCCAAGCCATCCAAACTTGCTCTTGCGGCTCGTGTTCTGCTGGCATGCGAAAGCCGTCTAGTATAGGGGAGGTATACAGTGCGCTCATAAGTGATCCTTAATCATGCTTTGTTTCAGGCAAGGGCGTTGTGCCAATTCAATGAGAGATACGCAAATCTAATGAGAGATACGCAAATCTAATGAGAGATGCGCCAATTCTATGGGAGATGCGCAAACATTCAAGCGGATTTTTGTCTATTTCGCGCTGTCTGAACCACATTGTTTGCGTCTTTACCCTTCCTAGACGGAAATTGTTACCGAGGGGATTTGTAAAAACTACGTGTTGGCGATGGGAGGTACAAAGAGATGTTGCTTTGGTTTTTTGGAAAGTTATTAAATATCAATGGTTTAGTGTGTTTTTATAAAGTTGGCACAACCTTCGCAATAGTCTAATGGAAATCAACGATTAAGCGCAGAAAGTATTTGCTTAGCTTGTTGAGTTGATCATTTGGGAGCGGCCGCTAGGGCCAATTTCTCCCGATATTTTAAACACTAAATGGAGGTTACCATTATGAATATTAAACGCACTCTACTCAATACCGCTTTGGTTCTTGTTACGGCCGCGACACTAGCGGCATGTGGTCAAGATGCTGAAGATAATAAAGTAGAAGATGCTATGTCCAATACGGGTGATGCAATAGAGCAAACCATGGATGATGCGGGTGATACTTTAAATAATGCAGGTAACGCGGTAGAAGACGCCATGACCGACACGGGTAACGCCGTTGAAGACACCATGACCGACACAGGTAATGCGGTTGAAGATGCGTGTGAAGACGCGAAAGAAGGTATGAACGCCAAAGACACTGATTGCTAAGCTGAAGAGAAAAAAGGCCGAATAGATCGGCCTTTTTTCTGGCATTTTGCTTTGAGTAACGGATGTTAGGCAACGAAAATGGAATGACGAGCAATAGATAGTAACCCAACAAATCGCAAGCAAATTGACTGAACACAAGTGCTATAAAAAATCCATCTGTTCATATTTTTCGAGCTTGTTGTAAAGGGTTTTGATGCTAATGCCCAGCTGATTCGCCGTATCGGTTTTATTACCATCGTTCTTTTTTAGAGTTTTGAGTATGGCGATTTTTTCTATGTCGTCTAGACGCATTCCTGTCGGTACGCCACGGCTTGCGTCGTTTTTCGTCTGATCATTGACATCATCGGTGATAAGGTGTTCTGGATGAATGACATTGTCAGCAAGAATATAGGCGCGTTCAATGGCGTGTTTGAGTTCCCTCACATTGCCGGGCCAAGAGTAACGGCCAATTTTTTCTAGGCTTGGTGTAGAAAGCTGTTTACGTTGGCCATCTTGAGTATTGCGGTAAGCCAAAAAGTGTTGCGCAAGGCCACAGGTGTCACCGTCGCGGTCTCTGAGTCTTGGCGCCATAATGGGGAATTGTGCCAAACGAAAATACAGGTCTTCACGAAAAATTTCGTCACGAATCGCCTCTTTCAACGCACGATTGGTGGCCGCAATAATTCGTACGTTGGCCATTTTTACGTGTTGAGCGCCAACCGGTTTGTATTCACCGCTTTCGAGTACTCTTAATAGTTTAACTTGTTGCTCGTAGGGCATTTCGGTGACTTCGTCTAAAAATAGCGTGCCACCTTCGGCTTGTTCGAAGACGCCTTGATGATCTTTGTGGGCTCCGGTAAAAGCGCCTTTGACGTGACCAAATAATTCGCTGTCGATGAGTTCTGGGCTTAGGGCGCCGCAGTTGATCGCCACAAACGGACCTTCTGCTCGTTGGCTAAAAACGTGCAAGGTGTTAGCGATCAACTCTTTGCCTGTGCCGCTTTCGCCAATGATAAACGCGTTGGCGTTGGTGGTAGCGACTTTACGAATGGTGCGATAAAGCGAGTGCATGGCCGTAGACGAGCCAACTAACAAGCCAAATTGATCCAGATAGCTGGTTTGTGTGCTGATGCTTTCGTGAGAAGGGTTGAGTTCGCAAAAGACTTCTTCTAATGAAGATTGAATCAGCTTGATATTAAAGGGCGCACGATAGTGAAAACCAGCGCCTTTACGCATCAGGCAATCCAGTATCGGATCCGGTGTTCCTTGGCTAAAAAATAAAAATTCTGTTTTATAAAGGACAGGGCTATTAATCAGGGCTTTTAACGCGCTGTCATGCAAGGAGTTGACTTCAATCAGAGCGACATCACATTGGGCGCTGGTGAGCTGCTCTAGCCAGCTTTCACCCTGATGGCTAAGGTTAAGCTCGTATTGTCGAACGCTTTGTAGTGACAGTAGATTTGAAGCTAATAATGGGTCTTGAACATGCATAAACAGCTTTGGTGAAGACATTATTATTTTCCCTAATTTGATCATGGATTTTATAGCGTCATGGAATCATAGGGTGATAAGTCTGTCCTAGTCTTTTGCGGTAACTTTGCATTAAACACGGTCTTAATTATCCTTATTTGCACAAAGTTCACCCTTTTTTGAAAGGAAGCAGAACATGCTTGATGATTGTTTTTTCGCCAAAGAGCCACACCAAAATACGGACTCGCGTATTTTGTGTGATCTATTATCCATGTGCTTTGATGGTTTTTTTGCCAATGCCGCATTATGCCGTCGTGTTGGTAACACCCTGGATCAGCATGTTTTTAAAAAAGTGTCGTCTTTATATTGTCGCTTGGCTGAACAGTTGTTGCTTAACGTCGGGGCTTTGCCTGAAGACACCGGTACCATGAACCCCGAACCGGGTTATGTTGCCAAAGCGTATTTGTCGGCGCTGAACGCACCAGAAAAACACCTGCCCAATCGGGTGATGTTGGTGAATTGCCAAGTGGTAAAACGATTAGGGAAAATGGCTTGTAGATTAAGGGATCGACGACTTGCCTATACCCTAATAGACGATATAACCTGCCTTCAGGTGCTGTTGGACAAGGTGCGGCACAAAAGAGCGGCGGCTAAGCTTGAAGGATAACGACCTTGAGGAATGCGACGACGGACCTAAAAGCCGTGCTAAGCGTTTGTACCTTTAGGCCGCTGGCGATCTTTATTCTTCGATAATTCGGTAGTCTAGCTTACCAACAACAGTGCCTTGCTTGCTGTGTGTTGGAACCTCAAAGCTTGCGCTGTTTTTTGCTTTATTGGGATTGATCACGCTGATTACTTGGTCATTGATAATAAGCTGGTACTTTTCCGAAAAGGTAATCTGTAAGTCTTCTGATAGCGGGCTTTCAAACAGAAGATTGTCTTTTAAGCGAATGACTCGGCTTTCCCCTCTAATCCATTGGCCAACAAGAGGTTGTGCCTTAAAGGTGCTTTTGTCGCCATTGACTGTCGCTTCTGACAAAAAGATACGAATCAAATCGCCTTTTAAAGGGGATTTCTGTCTATTGTCTACGCGCGCATTTAAGACCGCAATCTCGGTATTTGTTTTGCTGATGTAATGGCGCAGCTGCTGGTTTTGGTTATGGATTTCGGTCTCTGTTAAGGCGTCTGTCGTAGCGACTAGGTTAGGGCGATCTTGTGCGCTTCCTGTACGGCTTTGTATTTCTTCATAATGGCTTTTAGCGCGCTGGATTTGCTCATCTAATTGCGCTTTGGCTTCGATCAAAGTGGTTTTCTTTGTTGAATTAGTGGCGTCGTCCTGATGTGTTTTAGGTGTGATTTCCTCTGTTTGTGGGAAATGTAATTCTTGTGATGTTGGCATCGAGCATGCGCTGAGAAAAAGCGTTGCAAGTAAAAGGCCTGTGCGAAATGTAGGCATTGAATCATCCTAAGATAAGGGCAAAAAATAAGTAGCGCAAGTATGCGTCATGGGAGGAGGGATGTCGAGTCGAAGTGACACCGTCCGCTTATGCTTGAGGCTTTAGTGTGGTGACTTTTGCCCATGATAAAGGGGGTGTTAATGTGATCTAAAATTCCCTTTATCATGGGCTATGAGGCATCTGTTCTATCAGGTAGACGGCAATTAAACGGTAATGATTAAACGGCAATGCGATTATTTTGAGACTGGTTCCATAAAATGCATTCGTCTAATGTCACACCTTTGCCGCCAAAAATATCCAAGGCGCTGCCGATGGTTAAATCGACTTTTCCATTGGATAATTCATGCACGCGCTTTAAGTCTGCTAGGGAGCGCGCGCCTCCAGCGTAAGTCACAGCAACAGGGCAGCCTTGACCGAGAAGCGTGACTAAGTCTTCATCGATGCCCGCTTGCAAACCTTCCACGTCCGCCGCGTGAATAAGAAATTCGTCGCAGTGGTTGGCCAGTTCGATTAAATTTTCTTGATTGACTTGTGTCGAGGTAATGGTTTGCCAGCGATCTGTGGCAATGTACCAGCCGTCTTTTGTACGGCGACAACTCAAATCCAGTACCAATCGATCGGTGCCTGTTTCACGCTTGATCTTATCTAAGCGATCCCATGAAAACTCGCCGTTTTCAAACAAATAAGAGGTGACAATAACATGAGACGCCCCAGCGGCTAGATAGCTTGCTGCATTGCTGTCTTTAACGCCGCCGCCAAATTGTAAACCATTAGGATAAGCGCGAAGGGCGCTTAACGCCTCTTCTTGGTTGCCTTTACCTAACGCAATAACGTGTCCGCCAGTGAGGCCATGTTCACGATACATATTGGCATAATGTTCGGCGTTGTGTTCACTGATAAAATTCTCTGTGGCGCCTTTGTCATTGAGGCTTCCACCTACAATTTGCTTAACCTTGCCTTGGTGCAGATCGATACAAGGACGGAACTGGGTCACAAAAAACTCCTACTATTAGTTTGAATAAAAAAGCATTTGAATAAAAAAGCATTTGAATAAAAAAGCGTTCGAATAAAAAAGCGATTGTAACTGAAAACCTGCCTATAAACGATGTGCCAAAGCATATACTTACTAAGCCTGTTATAATCCCTGTCCATTTAAATAGAGAGACATATAACGCAATTATTATGCTGCAAATTACCCTCGCCGTAGCGATCCCAGACCACGAAATTGAATTAACCGCCATTCGAGCGCAAGGCGCAGGCGGACAGAATGTCAATAAGGTCTCTTCTGCTATTCACCTTAGGTTCAATGTCGCCAGTTCTTCTTTGCCGGAATTTTACAAAGAACGTTTGCTGGCGTTAAGTGACTCTCGCCTGACCAAAGACGGCGATATTGTGATTAAAGCACAGCAGCATCGCACTCAAGAACTGAATCGAGAAGACGCGCTGGCGCGTTTAAAAGCGCTCATACTCGAAGCAGTTCGTGTGCAAAAAGCCCGACGACCCACCAAGCCATCACGTTCCTCGCAGAGAAAGCGCGTCGATCAAAAAAAGCAAAAAGGCCAAATTAAAAGTTTAAGACGCGGTAATTGGGACTCGTAAAAAGACAACGGCTCTTACTTATACTTTTTCTTTCTTTCATTTTTTGCCCTTCACTCTCTTTATCTTGATCTAACGCAATGTTTTAAATCGGAACTGCACTCATAATCCTGACTTATAGTAAGCCCCAAAAGGTTTGGGACTTCGGTGGGCGTTAGATAATAAGAACACGGCAATAAGACGTGTCTGCAATCGCCTTTTTTTCAATCAAATGAATGGGTTGAAGTCATATGATTAACGAAGCTGTAGTGGATTTATCGCGCTTTCAGTTTGCTTTCACGATTATGTATCATTATTTATTTGTCCCTTTAACACTGGGGTTGGCTTTTTTACTGGCGATCATGGAGTCCGTCTATGTGATTACAGGTAAGCAAGTTTACAAAGATATGGTGAAATTCTGGGGCAAATTGTTTGGGATTAACTTTGCCTTAGGGGTGACGACCGGTTTGACGATGGAGTTCCAGTTCGGGACGAACTGGTCTTACTATTCTCACTATGTGGGGGATATTTTCGGGGCACCTTTGGCCATTGAAGGTTTGATGGCTTTCTTCCTTGAATCGACCTTGGTGGGTTTGTTCTTCTTTGGTTGGGATCGCCTGAGTAAAGTGAAGCATTTAATGGTGACTTGGGGCGTGGCGCTAGGCTCTAACCTCTCTGCGCTGTGGATCTTGATTGCCAACGGTTGGATGCAAAACCCAGTAGGGTCTGAGTTCAATTATGAAACCATGCGCATGGAGCTGGTGGATTTTGGCGCGTTGATTTTGAACCCAGTAGCACAAGTGAAATTTGTCCACACCGTGTCTGCAGGTTATGTCACGGGGGCGATTTTCGTTCTGGTTATTTCTAGTTACTACCTGCTTAAAGGTCGTGACCTTGCTTTTGCGCGTCGTTCTTTTGCTATCGCTTCAGCGTTTGGCTTGGCGTCTATTTTAAGTGTGATTGTCTTAGGTGATGAGTCTGGTTATGAATTAGGCGAAGTGCAAAAAGTGAAATTGGCGGCGGTTGAAGCAGAGTGGGAAACTCAGGAAGCGCCTGCAGATTTCACCTTGATTGGCTTTCCGAACCAAGCACTTGAAGAGACGGAGTTCGCGCTGAAAATCCCTGGACTGATGGGCATTATCGCGACACGCTCGTTAGACGAGGAAGTGATGGGGATCAAAGACCTGAAAGAGCATAACCGTCAGCGCATTATCAACGGTATCTATGCGAATCAGCTACTTGCACAACTTCGTGATGGATCGACAGACCCTTTAGTGAAAGAAAACTTTGAGAAAGTCAAAGGCGATCTTGGCTATGGTTTGCTGGTCACAGCCTTCAATGAGGACATCAATAAAGTGACCTCAGAGGAAATTGACATGGCGGTCGATTACTCTATTCCTCAAGTGGCGCCCTTGTTCTTTGCCTTTCGTATCATGGTTGCCTGTGGCTTTATTATGCTGTTTCTGTTTGCGGCGGCTTTCTATCAAAATGCGCGCCGTCGCATTGGTCAGAACCGCTGGTTCTTAAAGCTGATTATGTTAAGCCTACCTTTGCCGTGGATTGCGAATGAAACGGGTTGGTTTGTTGCTGAATATGGCCGCCAGCCATGGGCGATTGGTGAAATCCTCCCGGTTCATGTGGCGGTTTCTAACTTAACAGCGACAGAAATTTGGATAACGATCGCAGGTTTTGCCGTGTTGTATACCGCTTTCTTGATCGCCGAGATGTATTTAATGATTCGTTTTGCTAAGCAGGGGCCTTCCAGTTTGCACACAGGTCGCTATGCACTTGAACAAGAAACGTCTCAGCTAAAGCAGGGGGTGTAAGATGGATTACGAATTATTAAAAGTCATTTGGTGGGTGTTGATCGGTGTTTTGCTGATTGGTTTCTCTGTGACAGATGGTTTCGATATGGGCGTGGGAAGCTTGTTAAAAGTGATTGGCGGCACAGATTCTGAGCGCCGTATCATGATTAACTCGATTGCGCCCCATTGGGATGGCAACCAAGTGTGGTTTATCACCGCAGGCGGTGCGTTATTTGCCGCTTGGCCTGTGGTGTACGCGACGTCTTTCTCTGGTTTCTATTTTGCGATGATGTTGGTATTGGCGGCGTTATTCTTCCGTCCAATCGGTTTCGATTATCGCTCTAAGCTAGAAAATTCGACATGGCGTACGAGTTGGGACTGGGGCATCGTGTTTGGCTCTGCGGTACCGCCGATTATTTTCGGTGTGGCTTTTGGCAACTTGTTGCAAGGGGTGCCGTTTGAGTTTGACCAATATTTACGTGTGACTTATACCGGTTCTTTCTTTGGCTTATTGAACCCCTTTGCGATTCTTTGTGGCTTGGTCAGCTTAATGATGCTGATGACACAAGGCGGCGCTTGGTTGCAGATGAAAACAGACGGCAACTTGCACCGTAAAGCCTGTATAGCCACAACAGTAACAGGCACTTTGGCGGCGGTTTTCTTTATTATCGCAGGCATCTGGTTAGCATACGGCATTGATGGTTATGTGCTTACCAGCGTCATTGACGGTAATAAAGTCATGACACCATTGATGAAAACAGCGGAAGTACAAGCCGGAGCTTGGTTAGCCAACTACGATAAAGTTCCTGCGCTTATGTTAGCGCCGATTATGGGCATTGCGGGCATGTTGGTGGCCGCGTTGGCCGGTGTGATGAAAAAAGGTGCCTTGGCGTTCTTGAGTTCATCGCTTGGTATTACGGGGATTATTGTCACTGCGGGTGGATCGATGTTCCCCTTCTTGATGCCATCTTCAAGCTACCCAAGCATGAGTTTGACCATGTGGGATGCCACATCAAGTGAAAACACCATGATGATTATGTTTGTGGTCGCTTGCATCTTTGTACCGGTTGTTCTGGCTTACACTTTGTGGAGTTACTTGGTGATGTTTGGTCGTGTGACGAAGAAACACATTGAAGAAAACGAACACTCGCTTTATTAGTCATTAATTACCAAAGATGGGGCCATTGAGCCTCATCTTGTAGGAGACGTTATGTGGTATTTTGCTTGGATATTAGGGGTTTTATTGGCCTGCTCATTCGGTATTATTAATGCGGTATGGCTAGAATTTAAGGGCTATGAAGGCGAAGAGGAGCAGAAGTAATCGTGATGGCGGGAGTGAAGGCAGCACAGAAGACTCGTCAGCCTAGTCGAATCAAAACACCAGAAGTGGCCTTTCTAGGCCAATTAGCCCGACAGCAATCGGCAAAGTATCGACTCGCGCAAGGTTTTGCTGTGTTGTTCGCGGTGTCTTTGGTGTTGCAGGCTTGGGCGCTGGCAAAGGTGTTTTCAGACATGGCGCTGTCGCAGTCTTTTTCCTTGTCTTTTTTAGTGATTGCTTTGTCTGCTGTGTTGTTACGGGCGTTGGCGAATTTTGGCCGAGAGCGGATTTGTACCAGCGCAAGTCGTGACATTCGTTACGGCTTGCGCCGCAAACTGGTGTCGCATCTGACCGAGCTTGGGCCCGCGCGTTTAAGAATCGAAGAAGACGCCGCGCTTTCTACGCGGGTTTATGAGCAAGTCGATGCGTTAGACGACTTCTTTAGTCGCTATAAACCGCAAGTGTTTATGGTGATGTTAATCCCTTGCGTGATTTTACTCTCTGTCGTCTCCATTTCTTGGATCGCATTTTTCGTTTTTATGATGACGGCACCGTTAGTGATTGTGTTTATGGTCTTTGTCGGTCACAAAGCCGCACAAGCCAATCGTCGTCAGTTTAGTGTTCTCGCCATGCTGTCGAATCAGTTTATGGATTTGAGTCAGGGATTGGCCGAATTAAAACGCCTCAATCGTACTGATCAAGCCAGAGAGCGCTTGTCTGATAGCGCCAGTGCTTATCAGAAAACCACCATGGGCGTGTTGGTATTGGCGTTTTTATCCACCGCTACTCTTGAGCTTTTTGCGTCATTGTCGATTGCTATGGTGGCGCTGTATTTAGGCTTGGGGTTGTTGGAAATATTGCCCTGGCAAGTTGGCTCTTCCCCTGTGACCTTGACGCAGGCCATGTTTCTTTTGCTGCTGGCTCCTGAGTTTTATCTGCCACTGCGCCAGCTTGGCAATGACTACCACGCCAAGCAAAAAGCCGAAGCCGCGGCGACCGATTTATTAGAAATTCTTGATACGCCCGTGCATGGCGCTTCTTCACCAGAAGAGAGGGGTTCTGCTGCTGAATCGAATAATGCTGCAATGGTTAATCAACTCAGGTCTATCCGCTTTCAGCATCTAAGCTGGCGTGATACTGGCCGTTACCGATTTGCTCCCATTAGTGCAACGATTAAACAAGGTGAGCGAATTTGGTTGAGCGGCGAATCTGGGGTGGGTAAATCCAGTGTATTGCATTTGTTATTGGGCTTTGAAGAGGATTATCAAGGCGAGTTTTGGGTTAATGACAAGCCGTTTGCTGAGGTGGATTTGGCCGATTGGCGTGCCAAGTTAGCTTGGTTGCCGCAGACGCCTGAGTGGGTCAATGGCAGTATTCGTCGCAATCTACTGCTGGGGATTGAGACGCCAACCGAAGCAACCTTGCGGACAGCGTTAATCGAAAGTCAGTGCGATGAATTTATTGATGTTTTGCCGGCAGGGTTGGACACCAAACTCACCGAACTGGGGGCTGGGCTTTCTGGTGGGCAAATGCAGCGTCTTTCTATTGCTAGAGCCTTATTGTCAAAGGCCGATCTTTGGTTGCTAGACGAGCCTTGTTCTGGGTTGGATAAAGACACCGCACAAGCGGTGCTGGCGACGTTAAAGCGTGCCTCAAAAGGCAAAACCCTATTGATCGTCAGTCATGATACTCACCCAATACTTTGGGTCGACAAACATTGGGTTTTAACCAAAGGAGGTCTGCATGAGCAACCGGTCCAAGCTATCGCTTAAACGCCTTTTACTGGCCAGCCCTTGGGGATTTAGTCTTCCGGTGGTGATGGGGGTTGCGGCCAGTTTAGCCGGTGTGGCGTTACTGGGAATTTCGGGGTGGTTCATCTCGGCAACAGGCTTGGCCACCGCCATGGGCGTTGGCATTGTGTTTAACTATTTAACCCCTGGTGCCATTATTCGTTTTATGGCGATTCTTCGTACGGCGGGGCGTTATGGTGAGCAGGTGAGTGCCCACAATCATTTGTTGGGATTGCTGCGTCTCTTACGTCTTTGGGTATGGGATCAGCGTGTTGCCAACGACTCGGCCAATTTGTACGCACAAAGCCGAGGTGATTTATTACAGCGTTTAGTCAGTGACCTTGATCAAATTATTCGTTGGCCCTTGGTGGTCTTTTTACCTTGGGTATACGCGTTATTGGCCTATGTTGCCGTCGCTATTTTGGCGTATGTTATTTCCCCCATATTGCTTTGGCCATTGGTGATTTCCGGCACTTTACAGGTTGTCATCGTGCCGTATGTGTGTGGGCATTTTGCTCGCCATGCGGTGCACGTTGGACAGATTTTAGGGGTTCATCGCCGCAGCCGTTTTGTGAGTTTGTTTTCAGCCTTAATTACCTTGACCATTCGTGGTCATTGGCAAGATTACGCACAACGCCTTGATGAACTGGATGAACGCCAACGCAGAACAGAAATTCGTATTCAACAGGCGGTGAGTCTCGGTCGTTTGCTGTCTTATGGCGTCACTATTGTCCTACTTGCCAGCAGCTTTTATTTGCTCAGTGACTTCAACGAAGACACTAAGCGTTGGGCGTTGATAGACGGCGTGCAAGGCACTTGGGTCGTCGGTTTTGTCTTATCAATATTGGCCGTCAATGAACTGGTGTTGCCACTGGTGCAATCCTTCGTCGCGCAAGGTCAATCTCAGGTTGGCCTACGTCGCTTGAACCAACTGCAGCAAAACGCCCAAGCGCAAGCAGACAGCAAAATAGACCGCATTCATTACATGGCATTCAAGCATTGGCGCGGTTTTTATGCGCCCAGCGGCATGGGTAGTAACGCCATTGATTTTAGTGTGAAGACAGGTGAATCCATCTGGCTTCGTGGTGCCAGCGGCGTTGGGAAATCGACCTTGTTGGCCGCTATGGCGGGCGATTGTTTATCATCGGGTGAGGCGCTGATTAATCATCAATCATGTGATCTATATGGCAATCAGTGTTATCAATCGCAGCTAGGCTACTTGCCACAAACCCCCTATATTTTCCAGCAAAGCATCGCCGCAAACCTGTTACTTGGCGATCCTGCGGCAACCGACGAACAACTCTGGGCTGTCCTTGACGCCGTCGCCTTGGCCGATTGGGCAAAAAGCCTCCCCAGTGGACTGGAAACCTTGCTCAGCGCTCAAGGGCGCAACCTCTCTGGCGGACAACGAAAACGCCTCGCGTTGGCGCGTCTTCTTTTAAGGCAGACGCCGGTTTTACTATTAGACGAACCCTTTGATGGACTCGACAAAGCCACTATCGAAAGGATTTGTTACTCACTAGAAAACCACTACAAGCCCGATATTTTAATGCTCGTTAGTCATGTTGGTAGCCGCCTTGGCGACAACGCAAGAGTCATCGAGCTTTAGACCTTATTGCCTTCCCTTTGCTTTATAGGGAAGGCGTCATCTTGGCAATAGGCTGTTGATGTTTAGGCTTCTGTAATGTGCTCAGAAAGTGCGGCATAAGCAACGGTGAAGGCGCCTTCTTGGAACGCGCGTAAGCCGGTTGCTTTAAATGGAATGGGCATTGGGTTGTGTTGCAGAATGTCTTTGGTTTTGGCGCCACTAAACAAATCGACCTGAACGTTATCAATCAATTGGATCGCGGCTTCGATCTTGAAGCCCACTGAGGCGCCAGCGAATTTGCCTTTGGTGGGGCGTTCACGAATAACGGCTCTTTTGACTTTGTAATCTTCAAAGAGTTTTTTCAGCATAAACTGAAATTTGCGTAGGCTTTCGCTGTCGTTTGGGTTGTTTAAAGTGTGTCGAGTTTGGCGACAATCGGCGATTTGAAACAGTCCGTCTTGTTTGGACAGTAGGCAAAGAATCACTTCGCTGCTTTTTATTTCGATACCACAAGTAATCATAACGGGATCCTGAATAGGGAATTTCGCGCATTATCGCACAGTTCATTGAGATCTTGCAGAGTAAAAAATACTGCTTGCTGAAATGGAAACACGTCAGATCTAAGGCGAAATTGAAGGCTTGTGGTTTATTACACTCTTTTCAGTTTACGACCTCTTATTATTCAAAGGGATATTGTACTATTGCGAGATATTATTTTGCTAAAACGTATTTTTCGATATTTTCTACTGTGAAAGCGTGAAAATACGCTTTTTGCCGTAGAAATGTTTTTTTTCAACTTTGACCGTTTTTTTAATTCTAACCGTTTTTTAATTTTAACTAATAAGGGCTGCATAAAATGACCGCTTCCTCGCCAATGGGTATTCCTCGTCCCCAGGTGAAATCGTTAGATGACATTCTTCCACATGAACCTTTGTTAATGATGGGCGCAGGCCCTGTGCCTATTCCTGAGCGTGTCGCCAAGGCCAATTCGGTGGTGATTAATCACCTTGGCAGTGTGATGGCGCAGGTGATTGGGCAGGTAAAAGCCATGGCGCGTTATGTGTTTCAAACGGAATCTAAATGGGTGCTTGGTGTAGCGGGACCGGCTTCTGCCGCGATGGAGATGGCGGTGGCGAATTTATTGCAACCGGGCGAGCGTGTTTTATGTATCAACAATGGTTTTTTTAGTCATCGTATGGCGGAAATGGCGACGCGAATGGGGGCCGATGTGCATGAGCTGCATGTTGGCGTTCATGAAGCAGCGGACCCAGAGCGCGTTCGCAAGGCCATTGAGGAAACGCGACCAAAAGTGTTAACGCTGGTGCAAGGTGAAACCTCGAATACGGTGTTTAATCACACGCTAGAGGAGATCACCCGAATTGCCAAGTCTTATGGGTGTTTGGTGGTGGTGGATGCCGTTTGTACGCTCAGTACCATGCCGCTGAAAATGGATGCGTGGCAGGTGGATGTGGTGATTACAGGGGGGCAAAAGGGCTTATCATCTATCCCCGGTGTGTCATTGTTGGTGTTTTCTGACGAGGCGTGGGCGGCGGTGAAGAGTCGTACCAAGCCAACGGTTCAGTGGTGCTTTGATGCGCAATTGGCAGAGAATTTTTGGCACAACGATGGCTACCATTATACGGCGCCAGTGTCTGGTATTATGGCTTTGCATGAAGCCTTAAAGTTGGTATGCGATGAGACATTAGAACAGCGTTTTTCTCGTCATTTGCGCTGCTCTAAAGCGTTGCAGGCGGGGGTTGAAGGGATGGGATTAGAGTTGTTTATTCCGCCAGCGTCACGTTTAAACTCTGTGGTTGGTATCAATATTCCAGAAGGGCTGACGGCGCAGAAGATTTGTCGTCATATTTCCGAAATGTATCGAGTGGAAATTGCCGGTTCGTTTGGCCAGCCAATTGTGCGCATTGGCCAAATGGGTGAGCAGTGCCGCGAGCACAACTTGTTCCGTACTTTGCATGCGTTGGGCAGCACGATGCGTGATTTGGGGGTGAAAGTAGACCAACCAAACGGTATGGCGGAAATGGAAAGCTATTTACAGCGTGTGTCGCGTAATGCTGATCAGATTCAGGTGGCTTAATTTGGCGGCTTAAAACAAAGCGCTGCTGTTTCGCGTCAGACTCGGTGCCCTTAATGGCTTTTTAGCGGTTGAGGGCATTTTTTTGACTGGTTGGTTCGCACTTTGTTGTTGGCAATGTGCTTTGTTGTTGGATGTACTTTGTTGTTGGATGTTCTTTAAATTGTCGAAAGTGCGCTTTATTTGCATGATTTTGGTAAAAACTTACTTTCTGACAGGGTGGTGACAGGTTTGACAGGTAATGTCTGTTGATCGAGTTTTCTAGAATCTGCATTTTAGGAGCTTGAATGGCTAACAACAAAAAAAACAACAAGCAGGAGATAACCATGCTTAATACCCTTTCTTTGAAGTCTATTCTTATTTCTGGCGCTATCGCATTGACTGTTGCAGGTCAGGCACATGCCTATGAACCCGCTCGTAGTGCTGAATGTATTGCGCCAGCAAACCCTGGTGGTGGCTGGGATTTTACGTGTCGTAGTGTGGGTAGAGTCTTGGTTGATCAAGGATACTTCAAAGGTAATGTTCAGACGGTAAACATGACGGGCGCTGGCGGCGGTGTGGCTTTTGCTCATACTATCAGCAAACGCGACACAGATAATAATCTGATTGTGGCTGCAAGTACGGCAACCACTACTCGTCTTGCCCAAGGCCAATTCCCAGGTATGAATTCCGAGCAGGTAAAATGGATCGGAACATTGGGTGCGGATTACGGCATCATTGCCGTAGGCAAAGATTCACAATACACCTCACTTAACCAATTGTTGAACGCGCTGAAAAAAGACCCAGGCGCGGTTAAATTTGCAGGCGGTAGTGCTTCTGGTGGCTGGGATCATTTAAAAGTATTGATGACAGCGCAAAAAGCCAATGTCACTAATTTACCGAAAGTTCGTTACCTTGCTTTTAGCGGTGGTTCTGAAGCCTTGGTTCAAGTGGTTGGCGGACACGTTGATGCCTTTACGGGTGATATTTCTGAAGTAAAAGGCTTCATGGATTCCGGTGATTTACGTGTTCTAGCGGTGCTTTCTGAAGAGCGTCTACCGGCTCCATTCGATGCGATTCCAACGGCGATGGAACAGGGCATTGACTCTGTTGCACCAAACTGGCGTGGATTTTATATGCCTGGAAACTCGAGTGCAGAGTCTTATGATTGGTGGGTAAAAACCATGGATGAGCTTTACACAACAAAAGAGTGGGAAGACATTATGGTTAAAAATGGTGTGATGCCGTTCCATAAGTCTGGTGAAGACTTTACTCAGTTTGTTAACAACCAAATTCTAGACATTCAAGTTTTATCTAAAGACATCGGTTTGATTAAATAATTTTGAACCGCTATTTGGAGGGGGTATTTGTTTTGACACCGTGGCCCCTCCTGTTTTTACTGATTCCTCCCCTTTTGATTAATTAACATGGAGCAGAGACATGCGTATTAACGATCGTGTGTTTGGCATGCTGATGCTGATTCTTGCCGTTGCCTACGGCTGGGAAGCGACGCAATTCCCCATTCCTTTTGGTGGACACGAAAGTGTCGGACCTGAAACCTTTCCTATTATGCTATCCATCATTTTAGGCATTAGCTCAATCTATATGATTGTTCGTCCTGATCCAGATGAGAAATGGGCGCCATCTGCTATGTTGATTGAACTTAGTATTGTGGTGCTTGCCATGCTTGCTTTTGCATGGGCGATTGAACCGGTTGGTTTTATGCCTGCTGCGGCGCTTGTGGTGAGTTTTTTAAGTTGGCGTATGGGAGCAAGTATTGCTAAGAGTCTTATCACGGGTGTGACAAGTTCTGTGGTTATCTTCTTCCTTTTCAATAATGTGCTAGAACTAGCACTGCCTCTAGGTCTATTGGAGTTTTAATATGGATACTATGAGCTTATTAATGCAAGGCTTTGCGGTCGCATTAACGCCAGAAAGTATTATGTTTGCGGTGATCGGTGCCATATTAGGTACGCTTATCGGCGCTTTACCCGGTCTTGGCCCCGCTAATGGTGTGGCTATTTTGATCCCGTTGGCATTCAGTTTAGGTTTGTCACCGACGTCTTCTCTTATTTTGTTAACCTCTGTTTATGCGGGTGCCATGTACGGCGGTCGTATTTCGTCTATCTTGTTGAATATTCCGGGTGACGAACCTGCGATGATGACTTGTTTAGATGGTTATCCGATGGCGGTAAAAGGCAAAGCGGCAGAGGCCTTGGCTATTTCTGCGATTGCGTCTTTTATTGGTAGTTTTATTGCGACGATTGGTCTGGTTATTCTCGCGCCCATTTTAGCCAAGTTTGCCTTGAGATTTGGGCCTTCTGAATACTTTGCTTTGTTCGCCTTGGCGTTTGCGACCTTGGGCGGTATCACAGGTAAAAACCAATTTAAGACGTTAATGGCGGCGGCGATTGGTTTGATGATTGCGTCTGTCGGGATTGATATTTCAACGGGCGTACAACGGTTTACGTTTGGCACCTTAGAGCTATTTGAAGGCGTCGATTTTATTATTGCGATTGTGGGCTTGTTTGCCATCAGTGAGTTGTTGTTTTTCTTGGAACGTCACGCGGGTGATGGTCTAAAACAAATCGCGGTTAACAAGTTAAAATTAAGCGCAAAAGACATTATTCAAGTATTACCGGCTTCTTTTCGCGGTGCGGTATTGGGTTTCGTTGCGGGTGTGTTACCCGGTGCAGGGGCGTCCTTAGGCAGCTTTGTTAGTTATACACTAGAGAAGCGTTTTTCTGACAAAGGCGAGTTTGGTAAAGGTGATCCACGCGGTGTCGCGGCGCCAGAAGCAGGCAATAATGGGGCGGCATCGGGCGCCCTTGTGCCTATGCTTACCTTGGGTGTACCTGGAAGTGGCACGACAGCGGTATTGTTGGCGATGTTAGTATCGTTAAATATTTCACCGGGCCCTATGTTATTCCAACAAAACGCGGATCTGGTTTGGGGTGTTATCGCGGCGATGTTTGTGGGTAACTTCGTGTTGCTATTGTTAAACATTCCGATGGTGGGGATTTTCGTTAAGCTATTGAGTATTCCACCTAAGTACTTGATGCCAATCGTTACCTTGATTGCGTCTGTGGGTATTTATTCGGTGAGCCATAGTGCGCTAGATTTGTATTTCATGGTGGGTTTCGGGGTATTGGGTTATATTTTCCGTAAAATCGATATTCCATTAGTGCCGATCATTCTGGGTATGTTGCTTGGGCCTGAAATGGAGAAAAGTCTTCGTCATGCCTTGGTGCTTTCAGATGGTGATTGGACGGTACTGTTTAATAGCGGCTTGAGTATTGGTCTTTGGACTGTGGCGATGTTGGGTTTGATTTTGCCCATGATCATTGGTCCTATGGTTCGTGCTAAAATGGCAAGAGCAAAAATCTCTGAAAAAGACGATTAGATCGACCAAAGATTGGCTGCTATTGTTCCTTGTAAGTGGTTACTATTCAGTGATTGCTGTTTAAGTGGCGACAATATAAGCAATAATTGTATAAATAGTTGATGTGAAATTCGAACAGTTTAGGCTGTTCGAATTTTTTGTTTTTGTCATAAGGGCTCCACAAAAAATAATAACAGTATATGGCTGGCGTTTTATGCGAATTTTAGTAGTAGAAGATACTCAGGTGTTAGGGCAAGCAATCTGTGAACGCTTAACCAGTTTAGGGCATGGCGTAGATTTAATGGGCGATGGCAAAAAAGCCGATGAATTGCTTCGATATCAATCGGTTGATTTGATCTTGCTTGACTTAAATTTGCCCGGTTTATCCGGCTTGCAATTATTGCAAAAACTGCGGCAACGGGATGACGATACGCCGGTGCTCATTTTAACCGCGCGGGATCAGATCGAAGACCGTATTCGGCTTTTAGACGCAGGCGCAGATGATTACCTTACTAAGCCCTTTGATTTTGGTGAGTTAGAAGCGCGTTGCCGGGCGTTATTACGCCGTAAGCAAGGCTATGCGGCCAATGTCACAGAACACGGCAATATTGTGGTAAATAGAGACAGTCGTCAGGTCTTTATTGAAGGTGAACTTACCGCTATTACCAACCGGGAGTTTCGCTTGCTGGAAATTTTCCTTGGGCATTTGGGTCGAGTCTTAAGCAAAGACGAAATCACCGACCATTTATTTAATTTCAATGAAACTCCTGGCCCTAATGCGATTGAACTGTATGTCGGTCGTTTGCGGAAAAAAACCGCCAAGGGAGATTTGGTGATTAGTACGTTAAGGGGGATCGGCTATGTGGCAGAAATCGCCCGACCATCACAGTCTTAGCGAAGAAGAGAATAGAGCGCTAAAAAAGGCCCCTTCGTTACGCTTTCGGTTTATTTTGGCTGGGGTGTTGGTGATTGGCATTATTGCTGGCTTGGCGATCAATTTGATTTTTGATTACAGTCAAAAGCTCGCCGATTTGTCTTATGATCGTTTGTTACGCAGTGCTTTGCTGCAAATGGATGAAAATGTCAGTTTAATCCGTAACGAAGCGAGCATTGATATTCCGTGGTCCGCTTTTGCGACGCTCGCCCAAGCACAGGAAGACCGCGTATTTTATAAGGTTGAAAGTGTCAAACAAGGTTTTATTACGGGCTACCAAGATCTTGGTACGCCGACAGGGCCTTCTGTTTTAGATGAAATTCAATTTTATGATCAAGAATACTCTGGTGAAATGGTGCGTTTTGCTTGGATTGAACGCTATCTGACCGACCCAGAAACCGCCGATACGGTTCGAATTGTACTGGGGCAAACTCGACTTTCACGAGAAGAAATGAGCACGGCAATCACCCAGCGTGCCGTTGAAGTGGTGGTGTTTATTGCTTTGGTGGCCATCGCCTTGATTGCGATTGGCAGTCATCTTGTATTGCGACCTTTGCATAGAATTGAGTGGGCATTAGAAGAGCGGGTGATGGGGGATCTGACGCCGTTGGACATCAACACGCCAAAAGAAACCCATCACCTCAAGGTGGCGATTAACCATTTTATGGCTCGCCTTCAGACCAACTTAGAGCAACTGGAAAATTATACGGCTGATGCCGCGCATCAACTACGCACGCCATTAGCAAGCCTGCGAGCGTTAGCAGAAAATGCTCGTGATAATATTTCTACTGCAGGTACCTCCCCCCACGCGCAATATCAGGCATTGGAAAACATTGTAAAACAATGTGATGCTTTGAGTCAGACGGTTACTTTGTTACTCAATCAAGCGGTTGTTTCTCATCGCTTGCAGACGCATCGTTTAGAGCCCATAAATCTACTGGAACCCATCAGAGCATCTTGTCGCGCCCAAGCGGTGACGGCGTTACATCAAGGCGTGCAGCTGTCACTTGATTGCGGTTTAACCACGGCGTGTATTTTGGGGGATGGTTTTGCGATTCAGCAAATGATGCAAAACCTCATTGAAAACGCCGTGCGTTATAGTGCAGTAGGGGCGAATAATGCCACGGAAGTGATAGTACAAGTGAGAGCGTTTGAGCACTTTTATCGCGTCGAGGTAATTGATTACGGTGGCGGTATTCCTGATGTGGAAAAAGAGCGCGTATTCGAGCGATTTTATCGAGGCCGTTATGATATTGCCGGCAGTGGCGTGGGGCTAGCGATGGTGAAAGACATTGTTGATCACCATGGGGCAAAAATTGAGATCTTAGACACGCATCCCAAAGGCACCACCTTCCAAGTGGATTTTAGAAAATTTAGCGTTGATGGAGACACAGTATGAAGCCATTTTTACTGTTTATGCTGCTGGTATCCAGCTTCGGTGTCAGCAGGTTATGGGCCGCAGAACCAGTGTGGTTTGGTGATGCGCAGGCGCCTCGAGTTCTGGTGATCAATTCGGCGATGGACTTGTCTTCATTAGAGCCAATGCTCAAGGCTTTTGTGGCATTGCACCCAGATATTAGGGTGTCTTATCGAGACGTTAATACGCTGGAATTGTATTATGTGACGATAGAAGAACAAAAAAATCCCATTTCGAGTCTGGTGATTAGCAGCGCTATGGATTTGCACTTAAAGTTAGTCAATGACGGTTACGCGCAAACCTACCATTCAACCTTAACGGATCAATTGCCAGACAACTTTACTTGGCGAAACCAATTGTTTGCTTTTTCGGTCGAGCCCATTGTGATGTTGGTGAATAAGGCGGCTTTTCCTGGTGACTTACCCGATGATCGCCAATCTTTATTGCAAACCATTCGGCAGAATGAAAAAGCCATGACGAAGCGGATTGGAACTTACGATATACGCGAAAGTGGCGTAGGGTATTTATTGGCGAGTCAGGATGCCCGTCAAGCGGATGTGACGTGGGGGCGTTTGCTGGAGGCTTTTGGCAGTCATGATGTGCAAACTTATTGTTGTACGCACGATATTATTGACGACGTTGCTTCGGGAAAACTGGTATTGGGTTATAACTTGCTGGGGTCTTATGCGTCACAAAGAGTGCGCGATGACGATAGGTTAAAAATGATTTTGCCTAAGGATTATACCTTGATGCTGATGCGGGTGGCGCTGATCCCTAAAGGGGCGCCAAATGTCGAGGATGCAGGGATGTTTTTGGATTTTTTACTGTCAGATAATGCGCAAAAAATGATGCAAACTCAGGGCTTGTTGTTTCCAATGCGGCCTGATCCGAATCGGCCCAATGACCCTTATGTGGTGAATGCGCCGGGGCCGACAGGCGTGATTGAGTTGGACCAGCATTTACTGGTTGGTCGAGATTATGCCAAGCAAAAGCGTTTTATTTCGAACTGGGAAATGGCGCTTGAAATCAGCTCGAAAGATTAAGCCAACTGTCGTTTTAAGCGTCGCTATCATGGTTATCGTTTGAGTGTGGTTTGGACATTATTGTGGTGATGGTACGTCCTGTTACAGAAAACAGGATGATCTGCTAAGGTTTTTAATGTATGAAGTACAATGACAATACAGTGCACGGCTGAGCCGGTTCGGTTTTTTATTGATCACTCATTTGCTTTGTTAAAAGGCGTTGACCAAAAGGAAAGACAATGCGTTATTTAATGGCTCTGATGTTACTTTGTTTCGCCTCAAGTAGTTGGGCCGAGATGATATTAACTATTGTAGATCAAGACGATTTGCCTGTTGTCGGTGCGGTTGTTTCTTTGCCTGGCCACGTTGTGAGTACGCCAACTAAGGTAGCGGTAATGGATCAGATTGATGAGTCCTTTGTTCCTCGTGTGCTTGTGGTGCAAAAAGGTCAATTTGTGAGTTTTCCAAACAGTGATGATATTCGGCATCATGTTTACAGTTTTTCAGAACCAAAAAGGTTTGAGATTAAACTGTATAAGGGTTCTGATATGCCGCCGGTGTTATTTGATAAGCCTGGCCTTGTCGCATTGGGTTGTAATATCCACGATGACATGATTGGTTATATTGTGGTGGCGGATAACAGCTTGACGCTAAAAACCGATGCAAATGGTCAAGTGCGTTTGCCTGCAAAACCAGGTGATAGCGCATTATTATGGAGCGAAAGGACACTTGATGGGGTGGGAGCGACGCAGAAAATCAGCCTTACCTATGATCAAACGGTCAAGTTAGACCTTTTGCCACCTATTGAGTCGATGGATCACAGTACACACACCGGGTTTGGTAAGAAAAAGTGGTCACAATAAGAATAATGGACACTCTAGATACAAGGTTGCGATGTGATGAATAATCATCTGATTTTGAAAGCCATCAAACAAATAGGCGCGGTCAGTGCTGTGTTATGGATTGCTCCTGTTATGGCTGGAGAGGGAAAGTTACTGGCTACTGCTGGCTTGTCTCAAATAGAAGGCAGTGGCGGCGGTGGTTTGGTGCCATGGGCGACACTGGCCGGCTACGATAGCCAAGACGAAACCGCCGCGTCGTTTTTCGTCTCAGATGTTAATGTCAGCGATTATCGTCTTACATCGATTGGCGTAGCGACCAGCTTTTATGACCGAGTCGAGCTGAGTTACGCGCAACAGACATTTGTCTTACCTGCGTCTTTGATTACAGGACGTAGTCTAGAGTCAGAAGATATTAAGCAAGATGTCGTCGGCGTAAAAGTTCGCTTATATGGCGATGCTGTTTACTCTACCTATCCTCAAGTCAGTGTCGGTTTACAGCATAAGCAATTAGACAGCGATACGGTTGCTTCCGTTCTGGGAGCCAAAGACGACAGCGGAACGGACTTTTATATTGCTGCGACCAAGGTGCATTTAGGTGCGGTGGCTGGCTATAATTTGGTTTGGAATGCGACCGCTCGTGCGACCAAAGCCAATGAAATGGGCTTGCTCGGTTACGGTGGGCCAGACAACGACAGTTATCAACTGATGCTGGAAGGCAGCGTTGGCTTGCTGCTATCGCCGAACTGGGTGGTGGGCATGGAGTATCGTCAGAAACCAAGTAATCTGTCCAGCGTAGCAGAAGACGATTGGACGGACTTTTTTGTCAGCTATCTGCCTAATAAAAACGTTAGCATGACCGCCGCTTATGTGGATTTAGGGACAATCGCCACGCAGAAAGACCAAAAAGGCATTTATTTATCCATGACGGGGTACTTATGGTAAACCTAGTAAAAGCATCCTTGCTTGCGTTTAGTGTATTCTTAGTGGCTTGTGCCGCGCCAAGCAAAGCGCCACAAAGCTTATATGACGAGATGGGGGGGAAGCCAACCGCCGAAGCCATTACGGATCACTTTATTAATGAAATCAGTTTCAATGAAACGATTTATCGCTATTTTGAAAAAACTAATATCACTCGATTCCGTGAAAAATTCATTGAGCATATTTGTGTGACGACGGGCGGCCCTTGTGCTTATACCGGAGACACTATGCTAAGAGTGCATCAAGGCCAAAACATCAATGAGGCTGACTTTAACCTGACGGTTGATTTATTGGTTAACGCCATGAAAAAAGCCGGTTTGACCTATCCGCAGCAAAACCGAATGCTGAAAATGTTAGCGCCTATGCGTGGCGATATAGTGTATAAATGACACCAAGAGACAGTGAAAACGTCGCGTGACATTCAGTAAAATAGCATTGGATACTAGCGGGCGTTATTTTTCAGTTACTGTGGCTTAGCCGTGTGAATTTATAGGAAAAGCAAGTCATATTCTGTAGAATGCGACCTTTCAGCTCTGAACCATCGAAGCTTATTTTCTGATTATAATAGTGTGATTATAACAGTGCGATTACAACCGCTTGATTATCATTAGGGATGCAGTGTTTTCTTTAACAAAAAAAACCATAGAAAAGCTTCTCAATATTGGCTTTGAAGATGAGTATGACAACGACGTTAACCAGAAGCATGTGGTGAATTTTTCTTACCTGATGTTTTGCGTTAGCGGCTTGTTGCTGCTGATTGTGTTTTTTTCCCGCAATATGCCTTACGTTGTGTTCATTTGCCTTGTTGGTTTATGGGTTGGCGTTATAGGCCTACGCTATAGCTATCGCGGTTATTTTTTACGAGCTCAATTGCTCATGCCGATTGCAAAAATCAGTCAGGTTGCCATTCTAAGTTTATTTTACTTTGGCGCGGAGAGTGGTTTTCATTTGCTGTTTTTAAACGTCATTGCCTATGCTTTTATTGTGTTTCGAGCGGATCAGCGCTTTATCCAATATTGGATTGTGATTGTTTCCATTGTGTTATTTTTGGTGTGTGAGTTTCTGAGTCCCAAAGGGCTTTATTTGACGTCATTTGATCAAAATCTTGTCTTGGTCTGCGTTTTTCTTTTTACGGCTTTTTACTTTGCGGTGGTGATTCGCTTGGTGATGAATCGACTGAAAGCGGTCAATCATCATTTGCGGCAGTTGGCAGAGAGAGATGAGCTCACCGGTCTTTCAAACCGAAGAAAAGTGTTGGCGGATGCGGTTAATATTTTTGCTGACTCTGTGATCAATCAAGAATCGTGTGTTTTTGCTATTGTCGATTTGGACCATTTTAAGAAGATCAATGATACTTTTGGTCATGAAGCGGGTGATTTGGTTTTGACAAAAGTGGCAACCATGATGGCGTCCGTTATTCGTACTGAAGATGAAATCGGACGCTATGGCGGTGAAGAGTTTATTGTGATTATGCCTAACACCAATCTGAAAGAAGCGGAAGCAACGATGGAAAGAATGCGTGAGTCAGTGGAAAATATGCTCATAGAGACAGAGCATGGCATTGTGATTCCCGTTACGGTCAGTATTGGTTTGGCCCCTATAGCGCCCAGTGTTTCCCGGTATGAAGAGATACTCGCTCAGGCTGATAAGGGCTTGTATATCGCCAAACGCAGCGGTCGAAATCGTATTTCGGTGCAGTCGATTTATCAAGATTAAACTATATTTCCGCTCTTAGTGTTGACATATGAGTTGTCCACTTTCTCTGTGGATAAGCTTGTTGGCTACTCCATTTTCTCTTTATTTATTCGTGATGAGGCTCGTTTGCTCAAAGTATTGTTTCGTAGTGATGATTATTGGGTGATTGATAAACCGGCAGGCATGAGTTTTCATGCGGAATCTGAGACGCTAGGGGTGATGCAGTCTTTGGCTGTTGCTTATCCAGATCAGCGGTTTTTTCCTGTGCATCGCTTGGATAAAATGACATCTGGGTTATTAATCGTGGCTTGTCGTTCGGATGTTGCTGCGGTGTTCGGCAAAATGTTTGAACGGCATGAGCTGGAGAAGCGTTATTTAGCTCTTTCGTTAAAGAAGCCTAAGAAAAAACAAGGCACGGTGATAGGGGGGATGGTACCCAGCCGAAGGGGGCAGTGGAAGCTTACTAAAGAAAATGAAAACGTCGCGATTACGCAATTTTTTTCACTTTCATTTCAAACACATAGGTTGTTTTTTGTTCGTCCTCTGACGGGGAAAACACATCAAATTCGTGTGGCATTAAAGAGTGTTGGATCGCCAATTTTGGGAGATCTTAGATACGCAGGAGAGGCGGCTGACAGGGGGTATTTGCACGCTTATACTCTGCAATTTGACTGGTATGGGGAAGTACGGCGTTATGTTTGCCTGCCAAGGTCTGGGGCGTTTTTTTCGGCTGAATTAATGGATTTTGTGACGACTCAACTTGATGAGTCTTTATTGAAGTGGCCTTCTAGAAAGTAATAAGTAGAACTCAACGGGTATTGTCCCTGATTGAGAAGGAATATGAATGAAAAATGTTTTAGTTTACTGTCGTCAAGGCTTTGAAAAAGATTGTGCGGCGGAACTGTCTGAAGTGGCGGCTAGCAAAGGATTTTATGGTTATGCCAAGGTGGTTTCCGATGCGGGTTACATTGTGTATAACTTTGATCAGGCGGATGCGGGTGAGGCGCTGATTCAGCAGTTGGATTTTAATCGGCTTATTTTTGCTCGTCAGATTATTGCGGTAAATGGGGTGATCGAATTAGAACAGGGTGGTCGTGTTGAGTCTTTGCTTGAGGCGGCACGTGAGTTGCCATTAGCCGAAGAAATATGGATTGAAACCGCGGACACGAATGAAGCAAAAGCCTTATCGAATTTGATCAAGAAGCTTGAAAAGCCGTTGCGTGAAGGTTGGAAAAAATCGGGTGTATTGCGCAATAAAGCGGTTGAGGTTCGTCATCATGTCTTTATGTTGGATGGTGAGTCGGCTTACCTTGGGGTGTCCTATGCCAGTTGTCGCAGTGATTTCCCTATGGGGATTCGCCGTTTACGCTTTCCGGCCGCCGGTCCGAGCCGTTCTACTTTAAAATTGGAAGAAGCGTTTTTACAGTTTGTGCCAGAGCGTACTCGTGAGGCCGATTTGACCGAAGGTATGACGGCGGTGGATTTGGGCGCGGCACCGGGTGGCTGGACGTATCAGTTTGTCAAAAAAGGCATTCATGTTATTGCCATTGATAATGGTCCGATGCAAAAGGAATTGATGTCGACGGGCTTGGTGCAACATGAAAAGGCCGATGGTTTTAAATATGAGCCACCTTATACGGTTGATTGGTTGGTGTGCGACATGGTTGAGCGACCAATAAAGGTAGCGGAATTAATGGCCAAGTGGCTGGCAAGCGGTTGGACAAGACGGGCGATTTTTAACTTAAAACTGCCAATGAAAAAACGCTACCAAGAAGTGACTTTGTGTTTACAAACGATTGAGGCGTTATTGAAAAAATCGGGTGTGAGCTATCATTATCAAGTGAAACATCTTTACCATGATCGTGAAGAAGTGACTGTTTGTATTATGGTTCGATAATCACCACAGACCTTCTTTTAAGGTGTGCCGCGCACCGCTTCTATTGTTGGTCCATTCCTATTGCTTTCATCTCCCTCTACATGAGGTAGGGGAGATGAAACCTTCCAATATCTGTTAATTTCAATTTTAAATGACGATTAAATAGACTCTCTAGCATTAAACGCTGAGTAGCCCATGGCTTCTTCCATGAGTGGATCTCGCTGGTAAATATCATCACGGAATTCCAACATGCCATTGGCGTTTGGCACCACGGTGAAATAGACCAAGTAAACCGGAATGTAGGTCGGTAGGGAAATCACGCTATTGCTGGCGGTTTTGAGTGTCTTGTTCATTTCATTAAACTGTTTGTAGCCTTTGGTGATTTCCTTGGCAAACTCGTTGGGGTTTTCGAGGCGAACACAGCCGGAGCTGAACGCTCTGTTGGTTTCTCTAAATAGGTGCTTGGCTGGGGTGTCATGTAAGTAAATTTCATTTTTATTTGGGAACATGAACTTGTATTGGCCGAGTGCGTTGCCTTCATCGGGTTCTTGTTCAAAGCGAAAAGCCAGTTTGTCTTCGCTGATGGCTTTCCAATTGATTTTAGTCGAATCCAGTTCTTTTGCGCCAATGCTCCAGCTTGAGTAGAGTTTGTAGCCATGTTTGACCAGATAATTTGGGTCGGCTTGCAGTTTTGGCAATAGATTTTCTCTGGCAATACGATGAGGAACGCGCCAAGTTGGGTTGGTGACCATATAGGTCATTAAACCTTTGAAGACAGGCGTTTTTCGCTCGGGTTTGCCAATGACGACCTTCATTGAGGTGAGCTCACCGTTTAAATTCATTTCCATCGTGTAGTTGGTGAGATCCACCCAAATGCGGTTCGCTTCGAGTTCGCTTGGTAGCCAGCGCCATCTTTCTAAATTGTAGGCAATTTGTTTTGCGCGGGTTTCGAGTGGAACGTTGAGCATTTCAATGGTTTTTGATCCTGCTGCGCCATCGGCTGAGAGGTGATGGCGTTGTTGAAAACGCATTAGAGCGTCTTTTAGGCGTAGATCAAATTGTTCTTCGTTGACCTTGCGAGTCGAAAATCGTATGTCACCCAATTGAACGAGTCGGGCCCGCAGTTGAGCAACCCGAGGGCCTTCGTCACCAGCAGACAGGGGGACTCCAGCGTTGACAAAAATGTCTTTTTCTTTTCTTGCGAGGTCTTGATAGTACACCAGCCATTTCTGCAGAATCTGATACTGCGGGCTACGAGGCGCGAGCAGTGGAAGAGAATTAACCATGTCGGTGGCTGAGTCTATGTAGAGCAAGTCTCTCCAGTTGTTGTTTGGGGCGTCTAGTTGCCAGTTTGGGTCGATTAATTGAGGCTCGTAACGGCCATTGCTAAGATCATGAGCGTAGCTGGTTAAGGCGATCGTAGTGATGACATCCATCTCGGCTAACTGTTGAGGGGTTGGCTGTTTTAGCGCCAAGTATTCTTTAATAATGTCGGTGTGATAGTGGATTGGGTTAAGGCCGTGAGTGTAGGATTGCTCAAGTATGTCGAGTAGTTTGTAAATTGACATATTGATTTTTTTATCTTTTATCCACATTGGCTCGTAGCCGCGCGCTTGGTAGGCTTCTAGCACCGTGTTGTTGGGCAGGGCTTGACCGGCAACGGGAGTGAAAGCGTTCAGCGTTAAGGCGACTTGCTGTTTCACACTGTTTTCTATTTGTGATTCGCTAGGGGGATCAATAACAAATGCTTGGTTTGATGTGGATGAGCAGGCGCTGAGTAATAGGCTTATGATAAATAAGGGTAAAAATTGTTTCGTGATGATCATTAGGCAGTCCTTGTTATGACGAGGAGGTGTTTGGGGTTAGTGTCGTCTTCCATGTAAGATAAAAGTGCGATGGCTTCTTCTCTATTATGGCCGCAAGTGTATTCTTCTGCACGAAAGTCGGCGCACACTTTCGGTCTTGACGGGTCTTCAAAAAGCGCGCATCGGTAATCACTTAGTAGCTGTATGCATACTTCTCCTGCGGCTTTGCCGTTTGGCATACCCGGAATGGGAGAGCTGATAGAGGGCGCTGTGCAGCATGCGCCACAGCCTGATCGGCATTGCATAGGATGGCCTTGTGATTTTATAAAATAACATTTACAGAGGGTATTTTAGAGTATCGAAATGACGGGTCATAGAGGATAATTAAAAAATGTACTCAAAAAAGTGAGTTATATTACTTTTTCAAATAGGATTATGCCGATGATGGAAGAACGAAAAATATTAGTAGTGGAAGACAGTCCTGTTGTGTTGAAGGTGCTTCATCATTTGTTGTCCCAAAACCCTATTTTTGTTCCTGTACTTTGTGCTTGTTATGAAGACGCCGAAAAAAAGTTAAAAGAGGCTGGTAACACGCATTTTGCCGCTATTGTGGATCTGAATTTGCCTGATGCCGAAAACGGCGAAATCGTCGATCTTATTCTGTCTTATCAGATCCCCTGTGTCGTGTTGACGGGCAATTTTGATGACAGGTTGCGCCTCAGTTTATTGAATAAAGGCGTGTTGGATTACATCACCAAGGACAGTCGTTATTCATTCAATCACGCGATTAAAGTAGTGGAGCGGTTAAGTAAAAATCAGGGGCTGAAAGTTCTCGTTGCTGAAGACTCGGTGGTGAGTCGGCAGTTTATCAAGTTACTGCTTGAGCAGTATTGTTTTACTGTCATCGAGGCTGAAAATGGCCAGGAGGCGCTGGCGAAACTAGAAGCGGACACGGATATTAGAATGCTGATCGCCGATTATAATATGCCGCTGGTGAATGGGTATGATCTAGTGCGTATGCTTAGATACAATGCCCGCTTTCAGGATTTGGTGATTCTTGGTTTGTCTGCGGAAGGTGACAGCGCGTTATCGGCGAAATTTATCAAGGCGGGGGCAAACGACTTTTTGAAAAAGCCTTTCCATCATGAGGAGTTTCATTGTCGTGTTGTGCACAGTCTTGAGGCTCAAGAGATGCTGGAGACAATACGTGATTTGGCCAATATTGATCCGCTTACTAAGTTAAAAAATAGACGTTGTTTGTTTAGTGAGGGTGAGACTTTTTTCCGCCACGCTAAAGGGAACGCTGCCTTGGCGATGTTAGATCTGGATAACTTCAAGCAAATAAATGATACCTATGGCCACATTGTTGGCGATAGTTTATTAGAAGCGTTAGGGCAAGTCATTCGTGATGCGTTTCCCGGGATGTTGGCTTATCGTTTTGGTGGTGAGGAGTTTTGCGTGCTAGCAGAAGTCAGCGGTCCTCATATGCTTGAGGTGGTCAATGACTTTCTCGACGGCCTGCGGCGAAAAGAGTTTACAGAGGCAAAAATCGCACTCACTTGCAGTGTTGGTTTGTGTAGCCAATCCGCTGATTCTCTTGAGGCCAGTATTCGGGAGGCAGATCGAAACTTGTATGAAGCAAAACGTCTGGGCCGGGATCGCGTGGTGGCTGATTTTTAGGTGGCTGGCTTCTAGTCTGTTGTTTAGGCAAAGGAGCCTGCTAAAAAGAGTCTGTAGAAGATAAAAAAACACCGCCTTATTATTAAAATAAGGCGGTGTTTTTTGTTGCTGTTATTAGCGTCATTACGGCTTTCAAAGCGTGATTACTAGCCTTTAAGCATCTTGCTAAGGATTGGGTTAACCAAGCTTGGGTTGGCTTTGCCTTGTGATGCTTTCATCACTTGGCCGACGAAGAAGCCGATCATTTTCTTTTGCTTGTCTTCGTCTGCGGCGCGGTATTGTTCAACCTGAGCCGCATTGGCGTCCAAAATAGTTTGGATCATGGCTTCAATGGCACCGGTATCCGTCACTTGTTTCAGGCCTTTTGCTTTGATGATGTCGTCCGCTGAACCTTCGCCATCCCACATGGCTTGCAACACATCTTTTGCGGTTTTGCCATTAATGGTGCTGTCCTTGATTCGCACCAAGAGTTCGCCAAATGCTTGGGCATTAACGGGCGCGTTTTCAATGTCTTGCTGTTCTTGGTTCAGCAGCTTGCTGAGTTCACCCATGACCCAGTTTGCGGTCAGTTTGGCATCGGCCACGGCGGTATTGGCGGTTTCAAAGTAGTTCGCCATCGCGCGTGAAGACGACAGTACGTTAGCGTCGTATTCGCTGAGCAGGTATTCGCTTTGGAAGCGCGCTGCTTTTTGACTTGGTAGCTCGGGTAAGGTGGCTCTGATGCCATCAACGTACTCTTGTGTTAAGACAATGGGGAGTAGGTCAGGGCAAGGGAAGTAGCGATAGTCGTTGGCGTCTTCTTTGGAACGCATGCTGCGGGTTTCGTTTTTCTCTGGATCGTACAGACGTGTTTCCTGAATGATGCGACCGCCGTCTTCTAAAATGTCCGCTTGGCGCTCGATCTCAGTGTAAATGGCTTTTTCGATAAAACGGAACGAGTTGACGTTTTTGATTTCTGTGCGAGTGCCGTATTCTTTTTGACCTTTTGGGCGCAGGGACAAGTTGATGTCGCAACGCATTGAGCCTTCTGCCATGTTGCCATCGCAAATGCCAAGATAAGTCACAATGGAGTGAATCATTTTAACGTAGGCTACGGCTTCTTTGGCGGAGCGAATATCGGGCTCAGAGACGATTTCTAACAACGGCGTGCTGGAGCGGTTTAAGTCGATCCCCGTCATGCCTTGGAAATCTTCATGTAAAGACTTGCCTGCGTCTTCTTCAAGGTGGGCGCGAGTGATACCAACACGAGACGTTGTGCCGTCTTCTAGCATGACATCTAGGTAGCCTTTGCCCACAATCGGATGATCCATTTGGCTGGTTTGGTAGCCTTTTGGCAGATCTGGATAAAAGTAGTTTTTACGTGCAAAAACCGACGTCATGCCAATGTCAGCGTTGATGGCGTGACCAAACATAACCGCCATGCGCAAGGCTTCTTTGTTAAAAACCGGTAATGCGCCTGGCATACCTAAGTCGACAAGCGTGGTTTGGGTGTTTGGTTCTGCGCCAAAGCCTACGGCGGCGCCAGAAAACAATTTTGATTTGGTAGAGAGCTGAGTATGAATCTCAAGGCCAATAACGACTTCCCAGTTCATGCTTATGCTCCTTTTGCCATAGTGGGGATTTGTAAATGCCAATCCGAGTGTTGTTGATACTGATGCGCAACGTTTAAGAGCTTGGCTTCGGCAAAATAGTTGCCCATGATTTGCAGGCCAACGGGCATGCCATCGACAAAACCGGCAGGTACTGACATGGCAGGAATGCCGGCAAGGTTAACTGACAATGTATAAATATCTTCTAAGTACATGGCAACGGGGTCGCTGGTTTTGCTACCAAGGCCAAAGGCGGTGGTCGGTGCAACCGGGCCCATGATGACATCCACTTCGGCAAGGGCTTTAACAAAGTCCTCTTTAATGAGACGACGAATTTTTTGTGCTTTTAAATAATAGGCGTCGTAGTAGCCTTCTGACAGTGCGTAAGTGCCGACCATGATGCGTTTCTGTACTTCTGTGCCAAAACCTTCGGCGCGTGAGCGCATATACATATCCAGCAAATCTTTTGGGTCGTCACAGCGATGGCCAAAACGCACGCCATCGAAGCGAGACAGGTTTGAAGAAGCTTCAGACGGCGCAATGACATAATAAGACGGAATGCTAAGTTGTAGGTTTGGCAGTGAAATCTCTTTCACGCTAGCGCCTAGTTTTTCGAACTCTTTGACCGCCGCCATAATAACGTCGGCCACTTTTGAATCTAGGCCGTCACCGAAATATTCTTTTGGGAGGCCAATTTTTAAGCCTGTCAGCGGTGCATTGATATTGGCTAAATAGTCATCGACTGGTTGCTCGGCTGAGGTGGAATCTTTGTCGTCAAATCCTGCCATGGCTTGCATTAGGTGTGCGCAATCTTCCGCACTTTTGGCCATTGGGCCGCCTTGGTCAAGGCTGGATGCATAGGCGATCATACCGAAGCGAGAAACGCGACCGTAGGTTGGTTTAAGGCCGGTGATGCCGCAGAAGGAGGCTGGCTGGCGAATCGAGCCGCCAGTGTCGGTGCCTGTTGCGGCAACGACAAGTCCTGCAGACACAGCAGCGGCAGAGCCACCAGAAGATCCGCCTGGCACCTTGTCTAAATTCCATGGGTTTTTTACCGCGCCATAAAAGCTGTTTTCATTAGAAGAGCCCATGGCGAACTCGTCCATATTGGTTTTACCCAGCATGATGGCACCCGCTTGTTGGATGCGCTGGGTGACGGTGGACTCGTAAGGCGGAATGAAGTTATTCAGCATCTTGGAGCCGCATGTCGTTAACGTGCCTTCTGTGCAGAACAGGTCTTTATGAGCAACCGGAATCCCCGTCAGGCTGGAGCCTTTTCCGTTTTGTAATAGCGCATCGGCTGCGGCCGCTTGTTCTAGGGCTCGTTGTTCATTGACGGTGATAAAGCTGTTTAATTGTGGGTCAAGTTTGGCTATGCGCGCTAAAAAATGGCGGGTTAGCTCAACACTAGAAAGGTCTTTGTTGCGCAGTTTTTGCGCTAATGTCGAGATACTTTGTTCGAACATGCTTGTCTCTCTTAATCGATCACTTTTGGTACAAGGAAAAGGCCGGCTTCGGTCAGCGGTGCGTTCGCTAGGAAGGCGTCGCGACGATTTTCCTCGGTGACTATGTCTTCTCTTAATCTTTGTGTCATTTCCAGCGGATTTGAGAGAGGCTCTACGCCATCGGTATTCACAGATTGCATTTGTTCAACAAGCGATAAAATACTAGAAAGTGAGTGTTGATATTGGTCGGCGCCTTCCTCAGTGAGAGCGAGACGAGCCAAGTGTGCAATTTTTTGCACGTCTTGTTTGTCTATGGACATGTTTCACCTGATTTATTTGGTTGTTGATTTTGTTTGACGGTTGATTTTGTTTGTATTCTTGACAGCTATAAATGGCTTTTATTGTATCCCTTAGTGGTGAGGCTATAAAGCTAACAAGGTGAAAAACCACGCTTATTTTCCCGGAATTAATTTTTTTTGGGTAAACAACGTCATACAGGGGAACTTTTTTAACATTTACGCGGAATCAACTTGCCCAATGGGCTGGTGATTGTTACATTTTGACGCTGATTCGTATTGTATTATCAGGATGTTAGAATTCATGTTTAAGAAAGTCCGGGGAATGTTTTCAAGCGATTTATCTATTGACTTAGGGACGGCAAACACCCTCATTTACGTCCGTGACCGCGGAATCGTGCTTGATGAGCCGTCGGTGGTCGCTATCCGTCATAATGGAAATCAAAAAACAGTGGCGTCTGTTGGTAGAGACGCTAAACGCATGTTAGGGCGAACGCCGGGTAATATTACCGCTATTCGTCCAATGAAAGACGGTGTGATTGCTGACTTTCATGTGACCGAAAAAATGCTGCAATACTTTATCTCAAAAGTTCATGAGAACAGCTGGTTGAAGCCAAGCCCGCGCGTTTTGGTCTGTGTTCCTTGCAAATCGACTCAAGTTGAACGACGCGCTATTAAAGAATCGGCACTGGGGGCTGGCGCTCGCGAAGTGTACATCATTGAAGAACCCATGGCGGCCGCAATTGGTGCAGGTCTTCCTGTTGCCGAAGCGTCTGGCTCAATGGTCATTGATATCGGTGGTGGTACTACTGAGATTGCTATCATTTCGTTGAATGGCATAGTGACATCTGAGTCGATTCGAGTGGGCGGTGACCGTTTTGATGAAGCTATTACGACGTATGTTCGTCGTCAATACGGCAGTTTGATTGGTGATGCCACGGCTGAGCGCATTAAAACTGAAATTGGTATGGCTTATCACACCGGCGAAGAGTTGCAAATTGATGTGCGTGGTCGCAACTTGGCGGAGGGGATTCCTCGCTCGTTTACACTGACTAGCACTGAAATTTTAGAAGCATTACAAGAACCGTTAGCGCAAATTGTTCAGGCTATTAAAGGTGTGCTTGAGCAATCACCACCAGAATTAGCCGCGGATATTGGTGAAACGGGCTTGGTGTTAACCGGTGGTGGTGCGTTATTGCGTGAAATCGATCGTTTAATCAGCGAAGAAACGGGCTTGCCAGTGATTATTGCTGACGACCCATTAACCTGTGTTGCTCGTGGCGGCGGCATGGCTTTAGAGTTGATGGACAAACATGCTTCTGAACTATTTACGGCAGATAATGAGTAAGCGTTAGGAGCCTCCTATTAACAACTCGCTTTTCTTTGGTGGCCGAGTGTCTAGTGCGCGTTTTGTTGTGCTGGTCATCTTGTCCATGATGATGATCGTTGCTGATATTCGTTTTGGCGCTTTTTCACAAGTAAGGCCTTATTTGTCGTTATTTGTGACGCCAATACAAGTGGTTGTAAACACCCCTCAGAAAATGCTGAATTGGGCTGGTGAACATCTTGCCAGTCGTGAAGACTTGGTAAAAGAAAATCAATCTCTACAGGCGGAGATTTTAATACTTCGTAGCCGTCAGCAAAGACTCGACTCCTTACACGCCGAAAACGTGCGTTTAAGAGAGTTATTGGATGCTTCCCAGCGCGTAGATGAAAAAATCGTTATGGCTGAGGTGATTGGTTTTGACCAAAATGCTTACAGCCATCGATTGATGATAGATAAAGGGTTTTCATCTGGAGCTTATGTCGGTCAACCTGTTTTAGACGCTACGGGTGTATTGGGTCAAGTTGTCGAGACGGCCGCTTACAGTAGTCGAGTGTTATTGATTGCAGACGCCAGTCATTTTGTGCCTGTACAGCTTGCTAGAACGGGTTTTAGGAGCATTCTTCGCGGCACTGGCGATTTAACTCGGATGGAGTTAGTCAGTGTGCCCCGATCGGTAGATATCAAAAAAGGCGATGTGCTAACGACGTCGGGTTTAGATGAGCGCTTTCCGAGTGGTTACCCCGTCGGGATTGTGCGAAGTGTGAAGTATACCCAAGGCAAGGCTTATGCTGATGTAGCGGTAGTGCCGCTGGCTCAGTTAGGGCGTAGTCGACATGTTATGCTAATTGAAAAGTCTAAGGTGAGGGAAGAGTGAAGCCTATTGTTGTTTTTTCCATTACATTATTGACGGCGTTGATGCTAGAAGCGGTACCTTTTCCTGAGCCATTGGTTTGGTTTCGTCCGGAATGGGCGTTGTTGATTATTTTGTATTGGGTTATTGCGTTACCCTTTCGTGTGGGTGTTGGCTTAGCTTGGTTCTTAGGCTTGATGGTTGATCTATTGCAGGGCGGCATTATAGGTCAGCATTCTTTAACCTATGTCATTATTGCTTATACCTGTGCTGTGTTTTACAAGCGTATACGTATGTATCATCGCTGGCAGCAAGGCTTTTTTGTTTGCTTATTGGTTAGTATTAATCAATTAGTGGATTTTTGGATTGATCATTATCTTGGCTACGCTAAACCGACGTTAATGATTTTTATGCCTGCCATTATTACGGGGCTGTTGTGGCCTTGGTCTTTTATTATTTTACGCAGTGTGCGCCGTATGTACGCGATTCGTTAGGCAACTTTAAATTAGGAAGAGCGTATGCTTGTTTTGGCGTCGGCCTCACCAAGAAGGAAAGAGCTGCTGAGCCTTTTGGTGAAAGAGTTTTTGGTGTTACCTGCTGATATTGATGAAACGCCCTATGAGAATGAGGGTGCCAAGGACTACGTTATTCGAATGGCTGTTGAAAAAGCCAAAGCGGCCACCTTGATTTATCAAGGTCAAGGCCATCAAGATGTCTCTGCTGTGTTTATGGCGTCTGATACCAGTGTCGTGGTTGATGGTCACATTTTAGGCAAGCCTTCCTCTTTAGATGAATCAAAGTCGATGCTTAGACAGTTGTCTGGGCGTTCGCATCAAGTACTTACCTCCCTTTGTGTGTGCAATCAAGCTTACGATCATATAGCGACCCAGTGTGTGATCAGTGAGGTGCATTTCCGATCGCTTTCTGATGTTGAGATTACGCAGTATTGGAAAACCGGCGAACCTCAAGATAAAGCCGGTTCTTATGCGATTCAGGGGGTTGGTTCGGTGTTTGTTGAATCCCTTGTCGGGTCTTATTCGGCCGTTGTCGGTTTGCCTATGTTCGAGAGTGCGCAATTGCTCGCACAGTTTGGAATCCACCCTCTAGAGGAAAAATCTTATGAGTGAAGATGTACTCATTAATGTCACTCCTATGGAGATTAGGGTTGCCCTGGTTGAAAATGGTGTTCTGCAAGAAGTGTATATTGAGCGTTCGAGTCGGAAAGGCATCGTCGGCAATATTTATCAAGGTAAGGTTGTGCGAGTGCTTCCGGGTATGCAGGCTGCTTTTGTGGACATTGGCTTGGAAAGAGCGGCGTTTATTCATGTGTCGGAAGTGGTCGGTCGTGACGCGGTGAATCCGAGTGACCAAATCGGTGATTATTTACGCGAAGGTCAATCATTAGTGGTTCAAGTAACAAAGGATCCGATTAGTACAAAAGGCGCACGTCTGACCACGCACTTATCCATACCTTCCCGATATTTGGTGTACATGCCGGATCAAGCTCATGTTGGCGTTAGTCAACGAATTGAAGATGAAACGGAGCGTGAGCGTCTTAAATTGCTGGTGTCTGAGGCATTAACCGATGCGGATGAAAACAGCGGCTATATTTTGCGCACGGCCGCGGAGCGGGCAGGCGAAGACGAAATATTATCCGATATAAAATTTTTAAAGCGTTTATGGCAATCTGTAAAAGGGCGCATGCAAAACGCCAAAGCGCCTTCTATTATTTATGAAGATCTTCCGTTGCACTTACGCACCATGCGAGATTTGGTGGGATTAACGACAGAAAAAATTCGCATAGACTCGAAAGAAAACTTTGCTAAGTTGCGTGCATTTGCGGAAGATTTCATTCCCGAATTAAGAGAGCGTATTGAGTATTACCCTGGTGAACGCCCCATTTTTGATTTATACAGTGTTGAAGATGAAATTCAGAAGGCGCTAGATCGAAAGGTTCAACTTAAGTCGGGTGGTTACCTGTTGGTCGAGCAGACGGAATCTATGACCACGGTTGATGTAAACACGGGGGCTTTTGTTGGTAGCCGAAACTTAGAAGAAACCATTTATAAAACAAATTTAGAAGCCGCAACCGCAATAGGCCGTCAGCTTAGATTGAGAAATTTAGGTGGGATTATTATTATCGATTTTATCGACATGGAAGACGAGGAACATAAGCGTCAAGTATTAAGAATGCTTGAGAAAATATTAGACATAGACCACGCGAAAACCAAAATCACCGGAGTGTCGGAGTTAGGTTTGGTTGAAATGACTCGAAAAAGAACGCGTGAAAGCCTAGGGCAGACACTCTGTGAGCCTTGTCGTTCTTGTCGCGGTAGTGGTTTGGTGAAGACCCCTGAGACGGTCTGCTATGAAGTGTTCCGAGAAATTTTAAGGGCAGATCGTGCCTATAACTCGCAAACTTATACCGTTTTAGCTGCGAGCTCTGTGGTTGAACGCTTTTTGGATGAGGAAAGCGCTGCGGTTGCAGAGTTGGAGGCTTTTATCGGTAAAGCCATTCACTTCCAAGTGGATTCTGTTTACACGCAAGATCAATACGATGTTGTGCTTCGTTAAACTGTCGGGTTGAACAGATGATGTGCTGGGTTAAACCAGTGATGTGCTTGGTTAAACCAAGGTTGTTCTTTGCTAAACCTACGAAGGTCTGATGATGAGTTGGCTGATTCGAAAACTGCTGTTGGTGTTGTTTTGGGGAAGTGTTGCTTTTGCGGCATTGCTCGCCCTTTTCGCGCTAGGCGTTGGCCAATTACTGCCTTATTTGGATCATTATCGTCCTCAAATTGAAAATAATTTAGAACAAATTACTGGCTATCCCGTTACCCTGGAGCGAATTGATGGTCATTTGGAGGGGATTGATCCAACGGTCTCGATTAGTGGCTTTGATTTGCAGGTTAATGGTTTACCTGCCATATCCATTAGTGAAACGAGAGTGCGCCTTGATACGGTAAAATCCATTCTAAGTTTACGCCCTCAATTTACCTATATTCGCTTTGTGCGTCCCACGCTTGTTGTACAGGAAAAAAATGACCAGTGGCGGCTGAATGGAGAGACTCAGCAGGAAGAGGTTAAAAGTGAAATCGGGGCTGAACGTGTACTGGACTATCTTTCTGCCCAACAAAATTTTTCTGCATTTGATGCGACCATTAAGCTGGATAGTGAACAATATGGTCAGCATGTGGTTCGCGCGCCCCATGTTTTTTTATTCCAGAAGTCGCTTGAGTCTTTGTTAACTTCCACGTTTTATTTAGATAGCGGCAAGTCACCTTTTCAAGTGCAGGCGCGTATCGATGAAACTCGTGCTCTGCTTGGGAATTATCGAATAAAAGCGTCGATTCGAGCTCCTATGACGCCATTGCCTCTCGATCATTTTTTGTCAGCCAAAGATGATGCCTTGTCCTCTGTTGCTGTGGGTGGGGATATCTGGTTGGATATTCTGGTGGGTAAAGAAGTCGAGGTTCGGACTGAGTCTACCCGATTGAACGCTCAATTTACCGATGGGCAGTCGTACGATGTCTCTTCTTCACTCAAGCTTCGCTATTCGCAAGAAAAACCAAGACTACAAGTGGATGTGCGCAATGTGGAAATCAAAGATGGCGCTGGTCGACAGTATCCTAAGACCAATCTGGCGCTGAGTTGGTCGTCAGCCACAGGGCGTTCTAATCTTAGTTTTGATCAAATAGACCTTTCATTGGCGCATCAGGTTGGTGCCTATTTTTTGCCTAAAGAGTCGGATGTTTTTAACCTACTAGACGGTCTTGCTCCCACTGGAATGGCGAAAAATGGCTCGGTGCGTTTATGGAGAGAAGAGCAAGCCCTGTCGTTTCAGTTGCTCAGTAATATTCAATCCGCTTCTGTTAATGGCTATAACGGCATTCCACAGGCAAATAATGTCAATGCGGTATTAAATTTGTCAGATGAAGAGGGCTATATCGATTTTCGTGGCACGGGCAGTACAATAAAATTCGACACTATTTACGACACCGTTTGGGACACTGAGTCTTTGTCTGGTTATGTGGCTTGGCAGCGCCAGCAAGAGGCCTTTTTGGTGAGCGGGCGTGATTTATCGGTTAGGCGTAATGGGGCTGATATTTCTGGTGGTTTTCGCCTTGAGATACGAAATGAGGCGGCGGACTGGCTTTCTTTGGATTTAAATGGTCGCCATATTCCCATTGCGGATCGACTGGCGTATCTTCCGCCCAAAGCGCTAAACAGTAATGTCACCTCTTGGATTGATGACGCTTTTGCAAACACAGGACAGATAGATAATCTAGATGTGTTGGTGCAAAGTGAATTGTCTGAAGGCGCAACACCGCATGTTAGGGTAAAGATGCAAGTTCATGATGCGGACGTTACCTTTGATAAAAATTGGCCGACTGCCAAGCGGGTGAATGGTAACTTTGAGTTGGATGAAACGGGGGTGTCTGTCTTTGTGGCGTCTGCGTCATTGGCAGACTTATCGGTCGCTGATATTACCGTCAGTGTTCCCATTCAGAATGGATCAGCAGAGTGGCTGAATTTGGCCGGAGTGGTCGAGGATGACGCGGCGGCTATTTTGGCGATGCTTCAGTCGACACCGCTTGCTGACAATGTGTTGCAGCCGTTTGCAGAATGGCAATTGGATGGACAAGTAAAAGGTCGTTTTGACGTAGGCGTTCCTTTTTCAGGTGATGAACACGCTGTTGTGTCGTTGGGGTTGATGTTTCAAGACAACGATTTATTAATACCAGAGATTGATCTTGCCTCTTATGTGTCGCATGGGCAGCTAAATTACAGCTCGAGTAAGGGTATTACCAACTCGGAATTTGCTATACAAGCTTTGGGTGGGGAATCTCATCTTGTGCTTTCGTCTGTGGATGCGGCGTCTGGAGAGCTTGCTATCGTCGGCGACTTGAGTGGTGACGTTGGCATGAATGAGCTGGTCGCGTGGCGAAAACTGCCAGCAGCAATGGGTCGTCGTGTATCGGGTAAAACGTCGTATTCTGGCAAATTATTCATTAATCAGTCGCAAAATGGGCAGGTTGATTTGACCATCACGAGTGATCTTGCTGGGGTGACGGTTGATTTGCCTGAGCCGGTTGGTAAAGACGACAAGATGACTCGCTCGCTACGAGTTAAGGTGATGCAGCACGAACAGGATCTTGTGGTTGATGTGGGCTATGCCGATTTCGTTAAATCGCGCTTTTTGCTGCAGTCTGGGGTGTTTGTCGGTGGCGAGGTGATGGTCAACGGCGGGGCTGATAAAGCAATGGGTGAGGCGATACCAAAAGGGTTGGTGGTAACGGGCGACTTTGAGCGCTTCTACTTTGAGGCGTGGCAGCCAATACTGGCGGATTTTTCTGCACAACCGCAGACGCCTGTTGGTGATAATGCTGCGCTGGTGTTACCTAATTGGTTGAGTCGAGTAGACTTTATTGTCGATGAAGTGGTGGTTAACCCAAATAACACTTGGCATAACTTTAAGGTGGCTTACAACGCTTCAGCTCAGAAAATGCTGTTGGTGAATGCTGACGAAGTTAATTTTTCGTTTGCTGATGTAAATGGCGTGCCTAATTTACATTTTGGTTTTTTGAGTTGGAATACGGCTCCGACGGAAGTGTCTGACATCGGCAAAAAGACCGAGCCGCCAGTGTCAGCACGGCAAATTCCTACTATGGTATTGTCTGTTGATCAGCTGTATTTAAATCAGAAGCCCTACGGTGATTGGCAATTAACGCTGTCGCAAGAGGGGGATAGTTTACGCATTGACCCGATTACGTCGCGATTAAGCACGGGGCATTTTAATGGCCATCTTCTTTGGCAAGATAAAGGCGAGCAATCGAGCGTTGCATTGGTGTTGTCTACCAAGGGGGCCGATCTTGCTGAGCTGACGAAAAAGTTTTCGAATGAGGCTTTTGTTACCTCTAAGCGGTTTAACGTAGAGGTTGCGCTTAATTGGCAAGGGCATCCTTTTTACTTTGATCGAGAGTCGGTCACTGGACAGATTAATTTTCTCGCCGAGAATGGCAATTTTAGTCAGGTGGATGAGTTACCAGCGTTTATGAAGATGTTGGGGATTTTTAACATTGGCGCATTAAATAGACGGTTGTTATTAGATTTTTCTGATGTGTATGAGCCAGGGCTTACCTATGATGAATTTAGAGGCGCGCTTTCGTTAGATGGGGGGATTTTAACAACAACGTCTCCCGTTACTATTACTTCCCCTACGGCAGAAATGGTGCTTGCTGGGAAAGCGGATATAGTGAACGAGACATTGGACGAAACGCTAACGGCAACGTTTCCGTTGACTGGGGCGTTGCCACTCGCTGGTTTGTTGTGGGGAACGCCTCAAATCGCAGGCTTATTATTCATTACAGATAAGCTGATAGGTGATCAGCTCTCTAAAGTAACCAGTGTGCAGTATCAAATAAAGGGATCTTTTGATCAGCCCGTTATGACCCCAGTCCGTTATAGGCCATTAGAGAGGAAGAAATGATGCAGACTTTATGTATTGCTGCAGTTCAATTAACCAGCACTGGTAATTGGCAGGATAATCTAAATGAGGTGAAGGAGCTTGTCGCCTCAGCGGTAGCAGAAGGTGCACGTTTGGTTGTGTTACCCGAAAACGTTTTTTTGTTTGATGGTAAAAGAATGCGATCATTCGCTGAGTCGGATGAGCAAGACGTGTTGCTTAATGAGATCGCTGAATTGGCGCGGCAACACTCAATTTATTTAGTGATTGGCTCGCACCCCTCTATTTTGAATGCGACTGGTGATCTTGTTGCGGGCGGTCGAGTTCGGCAAACCTGTTGGGCGGTCGGGCCCGATGGTCTATTTTTTGAGCGTTACGATAAAATCCATCTGTTTGATGTCGACGTCAATGACAAGGCGATGGCTTATCGAGAGTCTGAGGTGATCGAGCCTGGCGATCTGACGCCAAAAGTGATTGATGTAGATGGTTTTAAAGTCGGCTTGAGTATTTGCTACGATGTCCGTTTCCCCGAACTTTATCGAGAATTGAGCCGACGCGGAGCTGACCTTTTATTGGTGCCTGCGGCTTTTACCTATATGACGGGGAAGAAACACTGGGATATTCTTTTGGCTGCACGAGCTATTGAAAATCAATGCTACGTATTAGGTGTGAATCAGTGTGGTTGGCATAATGCCACTAGGCAGACTTATGGGCACAGTGGATTGTATTCTCCTACTGGGGAACGACTGCTGGGGTTGCAGGAAGTGCCGGGTTATTTTGTTTTTAAGATGACTAAGCAAGCGTTGTTGGATTGTCGCCAAAAAATGCCGTGTCTTGCTCATCGCCGATTGTCGTGAGGTGATTTTTCATCTCTCCAGTCTAAGCTGAGTTACCCAGAATTAGGCGGGCGCTAAACGCTGTACCAATAAAGTGAGCTGACTTGATGTTCACTTTATTGGTCGCTTTTATTGAGTGTGATCTTGGTACTTAAAGTGTGTTACAGGCGTTATTCTTTTAAACCAAGGCGTTTTTCTTCGGCTTCGCGTAAGAAGCGAAACAGCTTTTTGCGATTGGTGGTGTTGCCTTCCTGTGAGACTTCTTTTTGCGAGAGTCGAATCAGTTGTCTTAGCAGTTGAATGTCTTCCACTTCTGGGTGGTCGTTCAAATACTGTGATAAGACTTCTTTGCTGTTCTCGCCAATCAGTGCGTCACGTTTAATTTCAAGTTGATGAAAAAGCTTGTTATAGGCAGCTGACGTACTATCAAATAAAGCAACGCGTTGTGCGATGGCTTCATGATCCTCGGTGCGCATTACTTTGCCTATGTATTGTAGGTGTCTTCTCATTGCCTCGTGCTGTTTTATACGTCCTGATTCTACAAATGCTTCGCGTAGTGTGTCGGACATTTCCACCTTTTTAAGCTGGTTTTTGCTCAGCCCTAAGAGTTTTTTACCAAGATCCTGCAAAGCTTCCATTTCGCGCTTGATCTGGGTTTTACTTTTAGGAATGTCGTCATCATTGTCGTATTGATCAAAATCTGTCATGGGAACCTATATTAGAAAAATAGTAGCGAGACCTAGGAAGGAGAGAAACCCAACAACGTCGGTCACGGTAGTCAAAATTACGCTGCCTGCAAGGGCAGGGTCGATGCCAATTTTTTTCAGTAGAATTGGCAGCAGTGTACCAGTGGCTGCTGCGAATAGCAGATTTATTATGGTGGCGCCAGCTATGATATAGGCAATCTTTATGTTGTCAAACCAAAGTGCCGTTAGAGCCGCAATAACACTTGCCCACAATAGCCCGTTGATCAAGCCGACCACCAGTTCTCGGTTGAGTAGCCAGCGTGCATTGGTTGAGCCTATCTGGTTTAACGCGATCCCCCGAATCACCAATGTTAGCACTTGTGATCCGGCTATGCCGCCCATACTGGCCACAATTGGCATGAGTATGGCTAATGCCACCACTTGATCTAGGGTGTTTTGAAATAATCCAATAACATAAGATGCAATAAAGGCTGTGATCAGGTTAATTCCAAGCCATACCGCGCGTCGTCTGGTGGTTTGCATGATAGGAGAAAAGGTGTCTTCATCATCGTCAAGACCCGCCATGCTGAGCATGGAGTGCTCAGCCTCATCACGAATGACATCGACCACATCGTCTATGGTAATGCGTCCCAAGAGCTTTTTTGTGGTGCCATCAATCACAGGAGCGGAGACTAAATCCATGTTTTCAAACAGATGAGCAACATCGCTGGCGGACGTTTCGGCGGTAATGACAGTGAATTCTGTTTCCATGATGTCGCGTATGGTCGCGTTTGTATCAGACACCAGAAGCTTAGTCAGTGGGAGTATGCCCAAAAGGCGATCTGAACGACTGACGACCAGTAAGTTGTCCGTCATGTCTGGTAATGAGGTGTGCCTGCGCAAATATCGAAAAGCAATATCGACGGTGATGTTTGGCCGTATTGTAATCGTGTCGGTATTCATTAAGCCGCCAGCGGAATCTTCCGAGTAGCTTAATAAGGCTTCGACTCTTGCCCTGTCTTGACCTGACATCGAGGCAAGTACTTCTTTTACGACTTTTTCCGGTAAATGCTGGAGTAAATCGGCGAGGTCGTCACTTTCAAAATGTTCGGATACCGCGATAAGTCGCTCAGTATCCATATTTTTTAGGAATTGAATGCCAATATCTTCGCTGAGATATTGCAGTACTTCGCCTTCATTTTTTGCGTCAATCAGTTCCCATAGAAGCTTACGTTCTTTTGGTGGGGACGATTCTAGTAGTCGGGCAACGTCTTGTGCGGGCAGAGCGCCATTTAATAGATAGCGAATCTGCATAGTGGCACCGGACTCAAGGGATTCGGTGACTGTTTGCAGATGTGATAAAATGCTTTGCTCTGACATAGGGTTATTCGTCTTCACCAAAGCGGTTATTGATGAGATCTATAATGGCTTTGATTGCTTCGTTTTCATCATCGCCATTGGTCTTGATGCGAATTTCAGTGCCTTTTCCCGCTGCCAGCATCATCATCGCCATAATGCTTTTACCGTCAACATTACGGCCTTCTTTTTCGATGGTAATGTCACAAGAAAATTGGCTGGTGGTTTCGACCAGCTTGCCGGCTGCGCGGGCGTGTAGGCCCAGTTTATTGATAATGGTGATCGACTCTTCCTGCATACGCTTTTCCTATATTAAGGATTCAAAAATATCGAATAATTCTTGGTTGCTTTGGGCGCTGCGTAGCTTTTCTAATGCTTCCGCTGACTGCGCCAATTCGGCAATTTGCGCTAGGCTGGCAAGATGTTGATCGCATTCATTAGGTGGCACAATTAAAGCAAAAATAAGGTCAACGGCGCGTTTGTCAATTGAGTCAAAGTCAATTGGGCTTTGCAGCGACATCACTACGATGGCGGTATGGTTGGCGGACTCTAGGCGGCAGTGTGGAATGGCGATGCCATTGCCTATGCCGGTGCTGCCCAGTTTTTCTCGACCGAGTAGTGCATCATAAATCTCTTCATTGTTGCAATGCAGTCGATTGGCGGCGGTTTCGGCAATACTTTCTAGAACACGTTTTTTACTAACGATTTCTTGTTTTGCGAGAACAAGATCTGCTTTTAATAATGTTTTCAAGGACATGATAAAATGCTTTCCGTTTAGACCAGTCGTTTTCGTTCATTGGAAGGAGGGATGTTCATCGCCTCACGATATTTGGCGACAGTTCGTCTAGCGACCTGTATGCCTTGATCGGCCAAAATAGCCGCTAATTTATTATCACTTAAAGGTTTTTTTGCTGGCTCTTCAGCCACTAGTTTCTTAATCATAGCCCGTATCGCAGTAGAAGAACACTCTCCTCCAGAGGCGGTATTAACATGACTAGAAAAAAAGTATTTGAGCTCAAAAATGCCTTTTGGCGTATGCATGTATTTTTGTGTCGTCACGCGAGAAATAGTTGACTCGTGCATGCCGACTTCTTCGGCGACATCATGCAACACCATGGGTTTCATGGCTTCTTCGCCTAATTCGAAAAATTCAATTTGTCGATTAACAATACAGCTGGCCACTTTTAATAGGGTTTCATTACGGCTTTGTAAGCTTTTCATGAACCATTTGGCTTCTTGGAGTGATGTTTTTATGTAGCTTGCGTCTTCCGCTGTTGCGACCGTACTGACCATGGCTGAATAGGTTTCATTTATTTTAACCGGAGGCAATGCTTCGTTATTGAGCTCTACTTGCCAGACTCCTTGGTGTTTTTTCACTGAAACGTCAGGAATAACATAGTCGGTGTCATCGACATCAATCAGTGAGCCAGGGCGAGGGTTCAATTGTTGTATTAAGCTGACAACTTCTTTTAGTGCTTCCTCTTTTAGTTTGGTTTTACGGCTAAGTTGAACAAAGTCACGATTGCCTAACAGTGGCAGATAATGATTGATCAGGTTGTGGGTGCTTTTATAGAGCGGGTGGGTTCGAAAAGCTTCTAATTGAACCAGTAAGCAATCGCGCAGGTCGATTGAGCAAACACCCACAGGGTCAAAGCGCTGTAACCTGTGTTGGACGGCAATGACTTCTTCTATATCCAAATCTTCTAGCTCAGTACCCAACGATTCCCAAATGTCATCGGGGGAGATGCTTAAGTAGCCATCGGGCTGAACGCATTCAATGATGGCGTAGGCTATTTCTATGTCTCTGTCTGACATATGGGTGAGATTGAGTTGCCAGATTAAATGATCTTGAATGCTTTCGGCGGGCGCGTTGCGGCTTTCAAAGTCGCTTTCCCCTTCATAGCTATTGTTGTGATCACTGACCGCGGCGGAGCTTTGATAGGTGTCGTCCCAGTTACTGTCAATCGATAGTTCTTCTGGGATGTTTTCTGTCCATTCAGATTCTACCCCGGCTTCTTCGTTGCTGTTTTCGCCAGAAGCGTTGTCGGCCAAAGGGTCGGTGGCACTTTTTGATTCAATGCTGGCAGGGATATCTGTGTGGAGCGGCTCATCGTCATCTAGCTCAAGGAGTGGGTTAGACTCAAGGAACTCGTGAATTTCTTGCTTTAAATCCAACGTAGAAAGTTGCAGCAAACGAATCGCTTGTTGCAACTGAGGGGTCATAGTCAGCTGTTGACCCAGCTTTAACTGTAAAGACTGCTTCATAGAGCAACTCTTTTTATTTGAGTGAATTGGAACGAGTTGTGCATACTACTCCCTTTCTACAGCAATGATAAGGGGTTACAGGCGGAAGTCGTCGCCTAAATAGACCTTTTTTACTTGCTCGTTGTTAATGACCTCGTTGGCGTTGCCAGAGGCTATGATATAACCGTTGCCAACAATATAAGCTTTATCGCATATGTCTAGTGTTTCTCTGACATTGTGATCGGTTATTAAGACGCCGATGCCGCTTTCTTGGAGGTGTTTGATAATGAGTTTTATGTCTCCAACGGAGATGGGATCGACCCCGGCGAAGGGTTCGTCAAGTAAGATGAATTTGGGGTTCATCGCAACGGCACGGGCGATTTCTACACGACGTCTTTCTCCACCCGACAGTGCCATGCCCAGATTGCTACGAATGTGAGTGATGTGAAACTCTTCCAGTAGTTCTTCAAGTCGCTCTTTTTGTTGGCTTTTTTTGAGCTCTTTGCGTGTCTCTAGTATGGCGGTAATATTATCTTCAACCGACATTTTACGAAAAATAGACGCCTCTTGCGGAAGGTAGCCAATGCCTTTTTGAGCTCGAGTGTGCATGGCATCTTTTGTAATGTCGTGACCATCAATAAAAATGCCGCCCGCGTCATTAGCAACCATGCCAACTATCATATAAAAGCATGTTGTTTTTCCGGCGCCATTTGGCCCAAGCAGGCCAACCGCTTGGCCTGATTCAACGGCGATGGACACGTCTTTGACAACGGCTCTCTTTTTGTAGCTCTTCGCGAGGTTTATTGCTTCTAATAACGCCATTTACTGATTTGCCTCAGGTGCTTCTGGTTGTAGTGTCATGAAGACCCTTCCTGAGCCCTGCTTTTCTGCGCTAAAAGTGCCGTCGTTGATCATGTATAGAATGTAGTCGGCAGAAATAGAGTTTTGCATGCGGCTTAAATAACCGTCGCCGATGATTTCAAGCTTCGATTCACTGGTTGAATAGTGAAGGTTATTGCCTTTACTAATAACAATGTTGCCGTTCCAGTCGATTTGTTGACTGAACTTGGCCGGTTCGCCGCTTGCTTCTAGCTGATTAAATCGTCGAGTTTTTGGGTCCGTTGATACTTTCAGGTATTGGGCTTGGATTTCAATGGAGCCTTGTTTAACAAGAACGTTGCCCTGGTAAATGGCTTCCCCAGTGTTTTGATTAAAAGACGCTTCATTTGCCTGAATTTCGAGCGGCTTGTCCATGTCATCAGGAAGTGCATAAGCGTGTTGGCCGACACAAAATGACGTGAGTAACACACTGAAGTTAATAAATTGTTTCATATTTTCCTCGTACAGATCCTGTCATAACGACGTCTTCTGAATTGACATAGGTGGTAATCGTCTCTGCCGTTGTTTCCCCTTGAGTGGAGATTAATTTGGCGTTTCCTTGACTGGTTAATGACTGATTGGCATCTTGATAATGGATGCTGTCCGCCGTGAGTTTTATGTCGTCAGACTGTAGATGTTTTTTAGTCGCGTTAGCATTATCTGTTAATAAAATATCGTTACTGCCATCGCTGATGGCGCCTTTTTCGGCTTGTGCGTTCCAGCTTCCAGAGGGCGAAAAGTGCTCGACTGTCGGATATTCTAACAGTGTTCTGGATTTTGCTGTGTAATGTAGTGTTTGCTCTGCATTCATGGTTTCAACCATTACGCCTTCCGCGTTGAACTCTCTTACCTGAACCTTGGTAATAAAGTAGTCTGGCGAACTGCTTAATGACTCAGTTCCAACAAGGTTTTGCTTTGGTGCTATGCCATACCAAAGCGAAAAAGCCAGAGCGCCTAAGCTGAGCGATATGATCAATAGGCTCCTAACTGGGGCGGATCTGACTAGCTTAAACATTATACCGAACCACTGGTGCTAACGATGAACAAATACACCACATAAGAGGCAATTAGGGGAAGACCTACCCAGCGAGGAATGCTTTTTCTTGTGGTTTTTTGGAAAATAAAAATCGCGGCGGCAAGAGCAACCGTTAGACCCAGAACCCAAGGGAAATCTCTGCTAAATATGCCAGCATCAATAAGGCCAGGCGCGATCAGCGCGGGCAGAGGCAGTACGGTGGCTAAGTTGAAAATATTGGAGCCGATAATGTTACCAATGGCAATATCATGATGGCCTTTTCTGACACTGCTTACGGAGGCGGCGAGCTCTGGTAGGCTGGTCCCAACGGCGACGATGGTGAGTCCGATGACCAGCTCGCTTACGCCAAGGGCGGTGGCTATGCCTATTGCGCCCCACACTAATAGTTTAGAGCTCCCAATTAAGACCACCAATCCAATCAAGGCTATAAAGAGAGATTTGCCGACGGGGGCGCCATCGTCTTCTGGTAGCTCGCCTTCGAGTTCGCTTTTAAGGTCTTTATTGCCTTTTAATAGGATGGTTAGAATGACGACAAAAGCGGCTAATAAAATAATACCATCCCATATGCCAAGGGCTTGGTCATAAAGTAATGCCCCTGTTAGCAGTGTGATGGCCAACACCAGAGGGACTTCTTTTTTAGCCAGGCCGGTAGCGATGGGGATCGAAGAAAATAAAAGGGTGATACCAAAGACCAGTGCAATATTGGCGATGTTCGAACCAAGCACATTACCAACGGCAATTTCTGGGGCGTTATCTAGGGCGGCAATGGCGGACACCACCATTTCTGGCGCAGACGTGCCAAAGGCGACGAGCGTGATGCCTATAACCATGGGATTGACATTGAGTTTTTCTGCAACTAAAGCAGAGTGTTCGATGAATTTGTCAGAACTCATAATCAGTAAAACGAGCCCTGCGATGAGAGCGACAGAAAATAGCAACATGGTATTGAAATTACTCGTAAATGTTAGGAGCTACCATTTAATGAGGTTTGGCGATCAAATTCAAGACTTGATCTAATAAACAAAGTGTATTTGGCTGTGTCGTGATTTTATTTATAGGGGGGCGGTGTTAGTATCGGTCGATGTTTGATAGGGACAAAAAAGGTGTTTCAGTGATAGATGCTTATATAAAGGTCAATAATCTGAGTTTTTTCAGAGGAGACCGTGCTATTTACGAGGATGTTTCACTCACCATACCTAGAGGGAAAGTGACGGCGGTTATGGGGCCTAGTGGTACAGGTAAGACAACCTTGTTACGCCTGATTGCGGCACAGTTAGCGCCAGACACGGGGACGGTTTTCGTGGATGGGCAAGATGTCCATAAACTGTCACGATCTGAGCTGTATAAGGTGCGTAAAAAAATGGGCATGCTTTTTCAGAGCGGTGCTTTATTTAGTGATATGTCCGTTGCTGAGAATATTGCTTTTCCAATGGAAGAGCATACCAAGCTTAATGCCAAAGACATTGCGCGTATTGTCTCTGAAAAATTGCACAGCGTGGGGTTGCGAGGTGCGGCTAAGTTAATGCCGGCCGAGTTGTCCGGCGGTATGGCAAGGCGAGTGGCCTTAGCGCGAGCGGTTGCATTGGATCCTGAGTTGGTTATGTATGACGAGCCTTTTACGGGTCAAGATCCTATTTCCAAAGGCGTATTGGTTAAGTTAATACGCCAGCTCAATGATACGGCTAAAATCACTTCTGTCTTGGTGTCTCATGATGTGGAAGAGTCGCTTTCGATTGCGGACCATGTCTGTATTTTGGCCGGTGGACGTGTCATTGCAGAGGGTTCTGCAGAGGAAATTCGTGCGTCTGACAATCCTGAAGTTAGGCAGTTTTTAAATGGCGAACCAGATGGGCCTGTGCCTTTTCATTATCCCGAGGATGACGCCAATGGATGTGTTGAACTGACCGTGGGCGCGAATAAAAATGGAGCAGTACAATGAAAGCAATCGCTTCTTTAGGTGCGTGGCTGTTTGATTGGTTAGAAGCCGTAGGCCGCGCTGGCATTTTTCTGGTGCAAAGTGTGTGTCGAGTGCCAGTGCGGTTTGGCGAATCGATGAATCTATTGGTTAAGCAGTTGTATTCTGTCGGTGTATTGTCCTTGGTTATTGTGCTGGTGTCAGGTGCCTTTATTGGTATGGTGTTGTCGTTGCAAGGCTACAGCATTCTGGCGAAATTCGGTTCAGAAGAAGCGGTCGGGCAATTGCTCGCGCTGTCTTTATTGCGAGAGCTTTCCCCTGTGGTTACCGCGCTTTTATTTGCGGGCCGAGCGGGCTCTTCGCTGACCGCTGAAATTGGTTTGATGAAAGCAACAGAGCAATTATCTAGTTATGAAATGATGGGGGTCGATCCGCTAAGGCGAGTCATTGCGCCTCGTTTTATTGCCGGAGTGATTTGTTTGCCCTTGCTGAGCTTGATTTTTTCGGCTTCCGGTATCTTAGGTGGGCAATTGGTTTCTGTTGGTTGGCTGGGGGTTTATGATGGGGCGTTTTGGTCGTCTATGCAACAGTCTGTTCAGTTTGATACGGATATTATGAATGGCGTGATTAAGGCGGTATGTTTTTCCGTTGTCGTAACCTGGATAGCTGTATATCAAGGTTATGAATGTGTTCCGACGTCAGAAGGTATTGGGAAAGCGACGACTCGCACTGTGGTGTTGGGTTCATTGGCAATTTTGGCGTTAGATTTTGTATTGACCGCTGCTATGTTTGGAGATTTTTAGGATGAGAAGTAAGCGCACAGAATTATGGGTCGGGTGTTTTATGGTGCTGGGGGTTGCCGCGCTGGTTTATTTGGCAGTACAGGTGAGCGGTCTTGCTTTTTCCAGTAAAAAAGACACGTATCAAGTCGTGGCTAGGTTTGATGATATTGCTGGTTTAACCAGTCGCGCCAAGGTGTCGATTGCAGGCGTTACGGTGGGAAGCGTAGAGTCGATTACCTTTGATAAGGAATTGTACATGGCGTTAGTGACCATGAATATTCATTCAGATGTTGATAATATTCCAACGGATAGTTCTATCGCGGTGCTGACGAGTGGCTTGTTGGGTGAAAAATATTTGGGTCTCTCTATTGGGGCGGATGATGAAGTGTTAACCAATGGCAGCGAAATGTATGATACTCAATCCGCTCTTGTTTTAGAGACCTTAATTAGCCAGTTTTTATTCAATGCGGGCGATTCGGAGAAATAATGCATGTCTAATATTTTAACAAGTATGGTGGTGTTTTGTGCTTTGCTTGGGTCGGGTTTGACTTGGTCTAATGTTGACTCTGATAGCAGAGGCAATGGCGCTAGAGACGCTGTTGTTGATGTTGTGGAGGCTTTTCGCAAGGATATTGTGGCGGATAAAGAGGTGCTGGCGACCAATTCGGCGCTACTCGAAGAGCGGGTTAATAACATACTGGCAGACGTCGTAGACTTTGATGATTTTTCCAAAAAAGTCATGGGCAAATACTATCGAAGAGCATCGCCTGAGCAGCGTATGCGTTTTGCCAGCGTAACAAAAGATACCTTGTTGAAAACCTATGGTGCATCACTATTAGAGCTGGACGCAGATCGCATTAATGTTTTGCCGCTAGGGCCTCAAGGCCGGGGTCGTGAAACGAAAGTGGATGTAGACTTTCAAATGCAAGCCGGTGGCATGTTGAATATTAGCTTCTACATGGAGCAGTCTAAGGCCGAGCGCTGGATGTTGAGTAATGTAGTGATTAATAATATTAATTTCGGCCTCACCTTCCGTAAACAATTTGCGGTCATGATGGAGCAGAATAGAAATGACATAGATGACGCCATTTCTGCTTGGCAGGACTCCTTGGCTAGAAAGTCTTAACTGATTAGACGCATTATTATGCATAACGTTAAAATCCGAATTCATTCATTGAGTTCGGATTTTTGCATTTTTTAAGCTTGATATTGTCAGACTAGATTAAATTATTCAAAACAAGTGGTTTTTTATTCGGACTTAGGCTCAGAGGTGTTAAGTAGTTGGCTTTACTGAGGTAGAATAAGGGTAATTAAACCTATTTTATCTATTGGAGCGACCGTGAACGCAGGTGAAGTAAAAGCACTTTTAGAATCCTCTATCCCAAACTGTGACGTGACGGCAGAGGGTGAAGGTTGTAATTTTCAGGTAGTTGTCGTGACAAGCGAATTTGAAGGTCTGTCGACGGTAAAAAGACAGCAGCTTGTGTACTCGCATCTTCAAGAGGCCATTTCAAATGGCACTATTCATGCGGTAACCATGAAAACCTACACGCCAGACCAAATAAGCAAGCTATAAAAGCGATTAATAAGAGATTAAAAATATGGATAAGCTTTTGATTACCGGTGGTACTCGGCTTAATGGCGTTGTTCGTGCTTCTGGTGCGAAAAACGCTGCGTTGCCTATTTTAGCGGCAACCTTGTTAACCAAAGAATTGATTACGATTAAAAACCTACCTCATTTACACGACATCACGACCATGCTTGAGCTGCTTGGCTCGATGGGGTGTGGCGTGGTGGTTGATGAGAAAATGAGCGTGCAGTTAGATGTGTCGACGTTGAATAACTGTGAAGCACCTTATGATTTAGTGAAAACCATGCGGGCGTCTATCCTAGTGCTTGGGCCGCTCGTCAGTCATTTTGGTCGAGCGGTTGTGTCTCTGCCGGGTGGCTGCGCTATTGGTAGTCGCCCAGTGGATCTGCATTTGCGCGGACTAGAAGCGATGGGAGCAACAATTTCCGTCGAAAGTGGTGACATTGTCGCGAGCGTAGAGGGTCGCCTTAAGGGTGCCCGTATTTTCTTTGATAAAGTGACGGTGACAGGAACAGAAAACCTGTTGATGGCGGCCACTTTAGCGGACGGGCAAACTGTTTTAGAAAACGCCGCGCGTGAACCTGAAGTCGTTGATTTAGCGGAATGCTTGATTTCAATGGGCGCTAAGATCAAGGGTCATGGCACAGATACGATTGTGATTGACGGTGTTGAATCTTTGCATGGTACTACTTATCCCGTTATGCCAGACCGTATTGAAACGGGGACTTTTCTGGTTGCTGCTGCGATTACCGGTGGCAAGGTAAAGGTCATCGACACCAATGTGAAATCGCTTGAGGCCGTGCTTGCTAAGCTAGAAGAAGCCGGAGCAAAAGTAACCTGTGGTGATGATTGGATTGAAGTGGATATGGAAGGGCGTCGTCCAGAAGCGGTCAATATTAGTACCGCTCCTTATCCTGCTTTTCCAACGGATATGCAAGCGCAATTTGTGGCGCTGAATTCGATTGCGAATGGTGTCGGCCGAGTGATCGAAAATATCTTTGAAAATCGTTTTATGCACGTCGATGAGATGCTTCGCATGGGCGCTGATATTGAGGTAGCAGGCAATACGGCGATCGTTCGAGGTTGTGAGCGCCTGAAAGGTGCGCCAGTGATGGCGACGGATTTAAGAGCCTCAGCCAGTTTGGTATTGTCCGCTCTTGTGGCTGAGGGCGATACAAAAATTGATCGCATCTATCATATTGACCGTGGGTACGAGTGTATCGAAGAAAAGTTTGGGTCATTGGGTGCGAAAATTTCACGGGTTTTAAATTAATATGAGTAGAACATTAACGATTGCGCTGTCGAAAGGGCGCATTCTTGGTGAAACCTTGCCGCTTTTAGAAAAAGCGAACATTGTTCCGGTCGAAGATATTAGCAAAAGTCGTAAGTTGATCTTTGATACCAACCATGAGCATATCAAGTTGGTTATTTTGCGTGCCACGGATGTGCCAACCTATGTTGATCATGGGGTGGCGGATTTTGGTGTGGCGGGTAAAGATGTATTGATGGAAGCGTCCACCAAAAATCTATATGAACTGCTGGATCTTAAAATTGCTAAGTGTCGCCTAATGACGGCCGGTGTGGTTGATCAGCCTTTGCCAAAGCGACGCCTAAAAGTGGCCTCTAAGTTTGTTAAAACCGCTAAAGCGTATTTTGCCGAGCAAGGTATTCAGGCGGATGTGATTAAGCTGTATGGCGCGATGGAATTGGCACCCATTATGGGGCTGGCGGATTTGATTGTGGATATCGTTGATACGGGCAATACGCTGAAGGCGAATGGTCTTGAGGCTCGGGAGTTAATCGCGCCAATCAGTACGCGCTTAGTGGTTAATAAAGCCGCTTATAAAACCAAGTACGCTGAAATTGAGCCTATCCTAGCAATGATACGACGTGCAGTTGACGATAACGAGGGTAAATAATTGAACCTTAATATTCGAGAGTTTTCTTCTAGCTCTGATGATTTCCGTGCTGAGCTGGAATCTCTACTGGCATGGGATTCGGTGTCCGATGCCACGGTGCAAAAAACAGTAGCAGATATTGTTGAGCAGGTTCGCCTTAAAGGCGATGATGCGGTGATTGAGTTCACAAATCGCTTTGATCGTCGTCACGTTGTCGCATCGTCTGAGCTTGAAATCTCACGTGAAGCGTTGGCGCGTGCAAAAAGTCGAGTCAGTGCTGAGTTAGTGGCGAGTCTGGAAGCAGCAGCGAAACGTGTTCATGATTACCATGAGCGTCAAAAGCAGCCGTCTTGGCAGTATCAAGAAGATAACGGAACCGTGCTGGGGCAAAAAGTCACCCCTTTAGATCGTGTTGGCGTTTATGTGCCGGGCGGTAAAGCGGCATATCCTTCTTCGGTATTAATGAATGTCATGCCAGCAAAAGTGGCGGGCGTTGGCGAGATCATCATGGTGGTTCCTACACCTGACGGTTTGGTTAACGACATTGTTTTAGCGGCGGCTTATATTGCGGGTGTGGATCGTGTATTCACTATCGGTGGTGCGCAAGCGGTTGCGGCGTTGGCTTATGGCACAGCGACTATTCCAAAGGTCGATAAAATTGTCGGTCCAGGCAATATTTATGTCGCCACCGCCAAAAAAATGGTATTCGGCGTGGTTGGTATCGATATGATTGCTGGGCCATCTGAAATACTGGTTGTTTGCGATGGGAAAACCGATCCAGACTGGATCGCCATGGATTTATTTTCTCAAGCCGAACATGATGAAGACGCTCAATCTATTTTGATCTCTCCTGATTTGGCTTTTCTCAACAAGGTAAAAGTTTCTATGGAGCAGCTAATAGAAACTCAGAGCCGTAAAGATATCATCAAGGCGTCTCTAGAGGGTCGTGGTGCTTTTATTCATGTTAAAGATATGGATGAAGCCATGGATATCGCCAATATTGTGGCGGCTGAGCACCTTGAATTGTCGATTGATGAGCCTGAAAAATGGGTTGAAAAAATTCGTCATGCCGGTGCTATTTTTATGGGACGCCATACGCCAGAAGCGTTGGGTGACTATTGTGCTGGGCCGAACCATGTTTTGCCCACTTCTGGTACCGCAAGATTTTCCTCTCCTTTGGGTGTGTATGATTTTCAAAAGCGTAGCTCGTTGATTTATTGTTCGCCTGAAGGTGCCAGTGAGTTGGCGAAAATTGCCTCTCCCTTGGCGCGTGGTGAATCGCTTGAAGCGCACGCTATGTCGGCTGAATATCGTATTTTAAAGGATGCTTAATGGTGAGTAATTCGTCTCATCCTGCGGCCCTTTATACGTTGCGCAAAGTCACGCGGGTTTTGGCTCTGCTTATCTTGTTGTTGGTAGTGGTGGGTTTTTTCTTGCCGACCACGTATCAAGTTGAGCGTCAAATTGTTATTAACACGCCTCGAAATGTGGTCTTGGAAAAAATGTTTCAAGGGGATTTCTTGTCGCGCTGGCTTTTTGTTCAAAACGGTCAGGTGGATCTTTTTGATGGTCTATTAAAGGCTGGAGATTCGGTGGGTTTGTCCTATGATGATGCGAGCAAGCGCGGCGAGTTGATGCTGGTTAATGTGTCGAGCGACAGGGTTCGTTTCGATGTCCGTCCTAAAGAAGGGGTTAACTTGGTTCAAAACACCATCAGGTTGCAATCGGTTGGGCAAACGACGCATGTGCAGTGGACGATAGCGGGGGATTTGAGCGCGGGTCTGTTAAGTCCTTATTTAGCGGTGTTTGCGAATAGCATTGCGGGTCATAACTTTGAAAAAAGCCTACAACAGCTGAAGACGCTTCTAGAAACTAATCACTAAAATGCTTTAGAGATTAATAACTAAGGCGCTGCATGGTGGGTTGTTTTTCTAAGGTGATATTCGCTTGATAGGATTGCTGTCCGCGAATCCCGAAAACAGATATGTTTGTGCCAGGTTTTTGCGAGGCGATAAGATGACGTATTTGAAACGGATCTTCGCTGGGGCGATTGTTTATTTCTAATATGATGTCACCCACTTCTATGCCTGCTTTTTCGGCCGGGCTTTCTTTGGTTATATCGCTCACCAGTAAGCCATGATTTGATGGCAGTGATAGGTTGTCAGCCAGTGATTGGGTGATTTTTTGTGCTTCCATTCCTAGATAGCCACGAACCACCTCTCCTTGTTTGATGATGTCTGACATAACCTCTAAGGCATCATCGATCGGGGTTGCAAAACCAATGCCTTGGGAGCCGCCAGAGCTTGAATAAATGGCTGAACTAATGCCGATAAGCTCGCCTTTTAAGTTGACCAGTGCGCCGCCTGAATTGCCTGGGTTGATCGCAGCATCAGTTTGTAAAAAATTCTCGTAGGTATTGAGCCCTATGCTATTTCTTCCTTTTGCGCTAATAATACCAGCGGTGACGGTTTGGCCAATGCCAAACGGATTTCCTATTGCCAGTATGCGATCGCCAACGGCAACGTGGCTGCTTTTGCCCACTTTAATGTTAGGAATGTCAGGCAGGGCTATTTTTAGGACGGCGAGATCGGTTGAAGGGTCTGAGCCGACGAGGGTGGCTTCGATTCGTCTTTCATCATTTAGGGCGACGACAATGCTTTGTGCGTTCTGAATTACATGATGATTGGTAAGAATAAAACCATCGGGTGTGACGATGACCCCCGAGCCTAAATTAATGTTGTGTTTTATGGTGCTGTGCCCGTCTAGGTTTTTATGTTGGTTGGTTTGTGTGTAAATATTGACGACTGACGGTGTGGCAATTTGCACCGGGGTTGCGTAGCTAGAGTAGGCAACTTTTTTGCGTTCTTTTATCAGTAGTACGGCTAGCCCTATGCAGATGCCGACAAGAATGGCGATAATGATAGGGGTTGAATTGTATTTTTGCTTCATAAGTTTATAAGGAGTTGTTTTGCTACGCAGTGAATTTGAATTATTACTTAATCAGACGCTAAGCCCGAATCGCTTCAGGGATTATGCGCCCAATGGTTTACAGGTGGAAGGGAAAAAAAATATTCACCGTGTGGTGACGGGGGTAACGGCGAGTCAGGCACTGATAGAGGCGGCTATTGAGTATAAAGCGGATGCGATTTTTGTTCATCATGGCTATTTTTGGAAAAATGAAGACCCACGCATTGTTGGTATGAAATATCGACGTCTTGCGGCTTTAATTAAAAATGATATCAATTTGTATGCTTATCACTTGCCGTTGGATGCACACCCCGTGCTTGGTAATAATGCCGGTTTGGCCGATGCGATTGGTTTGTCAAATCGGCTCGCTTTACAGGCCGGGGTGCCGATGGAAGAGTCTATTGGCATAGTGGGGGAGTTGAGTACATCGGTATCAGCAGATGACTTTGCGGCCATGGTTCAGCGTGCGGTTGGACGAAGTGTGCTGTTTGAATGTGTTGATGATAGGCCTGTTCGCCGTGTGGCGCTTTGTACCGGGGGAGCTCAAGGCTATATTGAACAGGCCGTTGAAGCGGGGGCGGATGTGTTTATCACCGGCGAGGTTTCCGAACAGACCATTCATATTGCCAGAGAGCAGGGGATTCATTTTATCGCGGCAGGTCATCATGCAACGGAGCGCTTTGGGGCCAGATCAATGGCAACATTTTTATCGCAAGAGTGTGGTTTGGAAGCGGTGTTTATCGATATTGACAATCCAGCCTAGCGTGCGTGCTGTTGAGGCGTAAAAAAAATGGGCTTTTAAAAGCCCATTTTTCAGATGATATGTTTTTAGGTGGTGGGTTTTAAAATAATGCTTTTTTAAATAGTGCGTTTAGGTTCTAGGTCGGCGCTTCTGTCGTCGAGGCCGAAAGCGTCACTGAGCATACCTGGCTCTTTGCCATTTTTTAAGGCGTAGTCTCTTGGTGGCTCCATCATGCTGGACGTGTCGACTGTCTCGGCATTATTGATAGAGGCGCTGTTTTCTATTTTTACGTTGCTTAACTGGCTGGCATTATTTGCCAAGCTGTTTCTTAATTCAGCTAAGCGCTTTTCGACGGACGATAGGTGTTCGTTGCTGTCTGTAAAGAAGTTGTCAATAATGACTTGTTTGTTGTCTAGCTCCTGTTGTAATGACTTCATGGTGATGATGTTTGAGTTTGAGCTGGTGTGTTTGCTGCTATTTTTTGCGCTAATGCTTTTGAAAGCAAGTGTGGCAATGCAGCCGACAATAATACCTGTAATAAAAATAATAATGTTGAATTCTTCTAAGTTCATGACCTTCTCCAAAAAACAGATAATCCATTATAGCGAAACCCCCCCTACGATAACAGCTTGATAGGTGTTGTTTAAGATGCAATTTGTTAGAATGAGCACAATTCATTTAATCCAACGAAAGAGCAGCGATGACACCCATTACAAGGTATAAGCAAGATTTAACAAGGGCAGACTTTAATTATGACCCCGCTCAAGAGGAAGCGGTAGAGGCTTTACAAGATTTGTTTGATAGATTGGTGGCAAACCAGTCCGATAAATCTACCGATGGCTTCTTTGGGCGATTATTGAAAAAGAAGGCGCCCGTAGTCGAACAGGGCCTTTATTTCTGGGGTGGTGTGGGCCGAGGCAAAACCTATTTAATGGATACGTTTTTTGACTGTTTGCCGACGGAAAAGAAGATGCGTTTGCATTTTCATCGCTTTATGCAGATGGTGCATCAAGAGCTGCGTAAGCTGAACGATGTGAAAAACCCATTGGAAATTGTGGGTAAGCAAATTTCATCGAAAGCTCAGGTGTTGTGTTTTGATGAATTTTTTGTGACAGACATCACGGATGCGATGATTTTGGCTGGCTTGCTTGAGGTGTTGTTTAAAAATGGCACAACCTTGGTGGCCACCTCGAATATAGAACCTGATGGCTTGTATAAAAATGGCTTGCAGCGCGCGCGCTTTTTGCCCGCTATCGATCTGGTGAAACAGCACACCAGAATCATGAATGTGGATGGTGGCATAGATTATCGATTGCGCACCTTGAAGCAAGCGAAGCTGTATCATTTTCCATTGAGCGAAGCGGCTGATAGCGCATTAAATGATCGTTTTATGAGGTTGATTTCCGATGCCTCTCATATTGTAGAGGGTGGGGCGGTGGAAATAGAAGGTCGTGATATTCCATTGTTGCGCAGTTGCGAAGGGCTTGCTTGGTTTGATATCAAGGCGCTGTGTGATGGCCCAAGAAGCCAAATTGATTATATTGAAATAGCGCGCCTTTACAGCACGGTGATTATTTCCAACTTGCCGCAGATGGATGCCTCGCGTGACGATTTAGCAAGGCGCTTTATTAATCTTGTGGATGAGTTCTATGACCGTCATGTGAAGGTGATTTTTTCGGCAGAAGTGGCGATCCCTGAGATCTACAAAGGCACAAGGTTGACGTTTGAATATGACCGCACCGTGAGCCGATTATTGGAAATGCAATCAGAGGAATATTTGTCTTTAGAGCACCGTCCTTGATGGTGTTTTGACTTTCATATTGTGTTGGGTTGGTATATACTTCGCTCGCCTTTTTAAAGGTAAGTGTACGTTGATCAAATATTACTGTATTTGGCCAACCAATAATAATAGGTATAGCGTGTTAAACACGCGTATTGAAAGGGTTTTTTGATGAAAACTTTTACAGCTAAACCTGCTGAAGTTCGCCGCGACTGGTTCGTGGTTGATGCTGAAGGCAAAACTCTAGGCCGCTTGGCTACTGAAATTGCTCGCCGTCTACGTGGCAAGCATAAAGCGGAATACACTCCTCATGTTGACACTGGTGATTACATCGTTGTTATCAATGCTGAGAAAATTCACGTTACTGGTAACAAAGCTGCTGCGAAACAATACTACCGCCACACTGGTTACCCAGGCGGCTTGCGTTCTATGAATTTCGAGACGTTGATTGATCACGCTCCTCAGCGCGTTATTGAGATCGCCGTAAAAGGTATGTTGCCAAAAGGTCCTTTGGGCCGCGCAATGCACAAGAAAATGAAAGTGTACGCTGGTACTGAGCATCCACATACTGCTCAACAGCCTCAAGCCCTTAACATTTAATACGGAAGATCATTATGTCAGCTACTCAATACTACGGTACAGGTCGTCGTAAAACGTCTACCGCTCGTGTGTTCCTTAAAGCGGGTTCTGGTAACCTAGTTATCAACAAGCGCACGCTTTCTCAGTACTTCGGTCGCGAAACAGCTCAGATGGTTGTTCGTCAGCCTCTTGAACTTGTTGGTGCTACTGAAAAATTTGACGTTTACATCACCGTTAAAGGTGGTGGTATCTCTGGTCAAGCTGGTGCGATCCGTCACGGTATCACACGCGCTTTGATGCAATACGATGAGACTCTACGTCGTACTCTACGTTCTGCAGGATTCGTTACTCGCGACTCTCGTGAAGTTGAACGTAAGAAAGTTGGTCTACGCAAAGCACGTCGTCGTCCTCAGTTCTCTAAGCGTTAATTTTCGCTTTGGAATTATTATTAAAACGCTTGGCGTATTCGCCAAGCGTTTTTTTTGTTTTAAATAAAGTTTATTATTTAATGTGCGATAAAGCGGTTTTTCGAAGAAAAACTATTTTCAAATCGTGTTAGAATCCGTGTAGACAATAATTTGTAGTTTGTCTCCTTTGCACAAAAGGGGATTTTGATGTTTTCAATATAGGGGTTAGACATGGGTGTTATTGCAAAGCGCTCCTCAATGACGTTCTTCTCTGATGGAGAAGATCATTACAGCCATCGAGTTCGTATTGTATTGGCTGAGAAAGCCGTCACAGTGGACATCATAGATGTAGACCCGTTTAACAAGCCAGACGAGCTGGCTGATGTTAATCCGTACAACGAATTGCCCGCTTTAGTCGATCGCGATTTGGTGCTTTACGAGCCAAATGTCATGATGGAATACTTGGATGAGCGTTTTCCTCATCCGCCATTATTGCCTGTGTACCCTGTTGCTCGTGCGGAGAGCCGTTTGTTCATGTATCGCATTCAGCGTGATTGGGCCAAACTGGTTGATTTAATCCTTTCCAGTAAAGACAAAGAAGCGGTTGCTCAAGCGCAGAAAGAACTGCGTGAAGGTCTGCTGAATGTGTCTCCGATTTTCGAAGAAAAGCCTTACTTCATGAGTGATGAATTCACTATTGTAGATTGCTGCTTGGCTCCGATCTTGTGGCGTTTACCTGCATTGGGCGTAGAAATTCCTAAAGAGCAGGCCGGAGCGCTTTATAAGTATATGGATCTTGTTTTTGCTCGTGAGTCTTTCCAAGAGAGTCTTTCTGAAGCAGAGCAAGAAATGCGTTTAGACTAAGGCGAAATCATTTATTAGGATTTTGTTAGAGAACAAAAAGGAGCTTATGGCTCCTTTTTTTATAGCGTATTAATGAAATTGTATTAATTAAATAGGAGATGAGATGTTACCGAAGCGGTCTTACTTATTAAATGCAGCGTATTCTTGGGTGGCAGATAACGATATGACGCCTTATCTTTTAGTGGATGCTGAGCAAAAAGATGTGATGATACCAACCGAGTTTGTTAAGGATGGGCGGATCGTGTTGAATATTGGTATGTCTGCGGTGCGTCATTTGATAATGGATAAAGAAGCAGTTTCTTTTGAGGCGCGTTTTAGCGGTAAACCAATGCAGGTTTACGTGCCAATGCGAGCCGCACTTGCCTTATACGCCAAAGAAAATGGTGATGGGTTTGTGTTTCCAGACGAGGAGTTTTCTGACGAGCCACCAACACCTACAACACCTGAGCCGAAAAAAGGCTTTCAGCTGAAGGTGGTTAAGTAGTTTTTTATCGCTTCTAGTCTTCGTAGCCAAACAGTTGGCGTTCCAGTAAATCAATCAGTGTATGGATGACCGTGAGTTGGCACTCATGCACTCTTGCTGTGCCGAGTAAATTGATTTTTATTTCGGTGTCATCTTGTGATGTTAACGACGAAACATTTTTGGCTTCTGGGCTCGTTAAGGCAACAATGCTCATTTTTCGCTCGTGGGCGGCTTGAATGGCTTGAATGATGGGGGATGTGTTTCCCCTGTTGGCGATGACGAATAAAATATCGCCAGGATTGCCTAAAGCGGTTATTTGCTTTGAAAAAACATCATGGTAGCTGTCATTATGGGTGATCGAGAGTAAGCTCGAGCCGTCTCCGCTTAGATTGATGGCGGGAAGGCCAGGGCGCTCTCGGTCCATTCTGTCTAGCATTAGCGTGCTAAAGTACTGCGACAAGTGTGAGCCTGTGCTGTTGCCGATACAGATAACCTTTCCACCCGATGTAATGCTTGAGAAAATGACTCTAGCAGCATGTTCTATATAAGGCGGTAAGCTTTCTAGTGCTTGTTGCTGCGCTTCAAAGCTTTGTGCGAATTGCGTATAAATTGCTTCTTGAAAGTCCATAGTGATTAAAATACTGCTTTAAGCCAAGTTAAATGTTGGGTGTCGATTTTTGTGTCAAACAATACGGCATCGAAGCGACAAGCGCAGCCAAGTAGATTGTTCTTTTGTAACCATAATGCTGCGCTATTACGTACTTTTTTTAGCTTTGATTTTCCTAGGCTTTCGGCTGCGCTGCCGTGTGCATGGCTGGCGCGAAAGCGAACTTCTACAAATACGTAGGTGTTCTTATCTAAAAAAATAAGGTCAATTTCCCCGAGGCGACAGAAAAAATTCCGCTCGACAAACTTGAGTCCCTGCTTGAGTAAAAAATTCTCTGCGGCGAGTTCTGCTTTTTCGCCGTTATTTTTCGCTGTCTTCCGCTGACTGAAAAAATTGATTATTGGTTGCATGCACTAAACTTCCTTTTCGGTAGGTCATAATTTCAGGTCTTTTATGAAAAATGCCATTTTCATCCATGGTAATAATGCCCGTATTGGCTGAAATCTTGGTGCTGGGGAGTAACGTAAAAAGCGGATGTTTATTTGCTAAGAGATAAGCGTCTGCTCCTAATGCCTGCAAGCGTTGCAAAATATTCGAGCTTTGGATTTTGGTTAATGCATTGTCTATTTTGCTGGTAGGGATAAGTGCCGGCGCTTCGGTAAAGAGTATGCGCTCTATGTCTTCGTCCTTGGTGGATCTATCAGGGGCGCTGTCGTTTAGTGTGCTGCTGGCAAGCATAGGAATTTGGTCGGCAAAATAAAAGTCCAGTAGCGGTCTGATTTGTTTGGCATCGTCTAATTTTCCAATGTAATAGACATAATCGAGATCCTTGCGTGATCGAGCAATGCTGTCTACTTTTTCTCCGCTCCATTGTTCAACCAGTCTTTTTCGGGCGTAGCTTTCGTTGATTAGTAATAGACTTTGAACGGCATTTTGTCTGCCTAATGGCGTGTTGGCGTAAGCTTGATTGGAGGTAATGGTAACGTTTGCTTTTTCTGCTGCCGCACGAAACTCATCGCTTTGTTTTAGCGCCCATGTGTCCTGGATGCTTAATATAGCGGCTTTTGTTGCGCCTTCTTGTTTGGCAAAGGTAATGAGCTCTTGAATATCGTCTTCAGCGGTGAGCGAAAAATGATAAAGGTTTTTGGGGTGTTGATTAATGTCCAGCTGATTCAGCGCGATCACAGGATAGGGTAAATCTAGGCGGCTAATTTGCGCGACATTGTTTTTTTGCAATGGCCCAATAATAACATCAGGCTGCTTCTCATTGGCGGCGGCAAGCGCATCATTAATGTTTGAGTAGTGGCTTACATTGATGATATGAACGCTGGCTTTTGCTTCTTTCTGATTATAATAAGAGGCAAAAAAACCATCGACAATCGCTTGAGACGCTCGGGCGAGCTGGCCTGTCATCGGCAGCATTAGCACGATCCGTTGCGGCGCCATCTCTTTCACAGAGGTCATTACCTGAAAGTCTAAAGGGGGCGATAACGCGGCAGGGTGATCGGGGTTATCGACTCGCCAGCGCTCAAACACGGTGAGCTGTTGTTCCGTTGACAGTGCTTGGTTTCTTAAAATATCACTTACCGCCAGCCAGCCGTTTAGCAACGGCTTTTGTTTAATATAGAGTTCGCTTATTTCTTGCTGGGTTAAATTCTGCACGGCTAACCAAAGTTTGGCCTGATTGTCTTCTCCTTCGCCAAGGGGGAGATTGTAAGTAAGGTCCATACGTAGGTTGACGGCGGCTAACCAGTTGCCAAAGTATTCAAGAATCGTCGCGTGAGTGTCTTGTAGGCGATTTTGATTGTCTGGATGGCGTGCTGCTGGCAGTTGACCAGCTTGGTTTAAATAGCGCAACGCGTTTGTTGCGTTGTCTAAATTAGCGGCCGACAAAGCGGCTAATAAATAAGCGTCTAACTGAATCGAAGACGGTGTGCCTAGAAGCGTATTTTCCACGATATCAAGTGTGTTTTGATAGTCGCCTTGTTCATAGGACGCCTTGGCGGCGGTGTAAGCGTTGGCCTGCTCTGTTGAGACATCAGAGGTTTTGTTAGGACTGTAAATACTAGGCGGTAGGGTGCGCTCTTGTGATGCACCCGTATTGGAAGTTGGCACTCTGTTTTGAGTTAAATTTACAGAACTGCAAGCGCTTAGCAGAAAAGCGCATAGGGTTAATGATATGATGCGGTAATTAAGTAGGCTCATAAGCTTATAAAATGACAAATAAAAGAGGCAACATGGTATCACATAGTTCTGACGATGCGAGAGGGTCACTGTACATAGTTGCGACCCCAATAGGTAATCTAGACGATTTTAGTAAAAGAGCCGAGCAAACTTTACGTGACGTAGACTATATCGCCGCTGAAGACACCCGACACACCCGACGTTTGCTTAATCATTTTGCGATCGAAGCGAAACTGTTTTCGATTCATGACCACAACGAAAAAGACAAAGCCGATTACGTTGCTAGCTTGTTGGATGAAGGCAAAAATGTCGCTCTGGTGTCCGATGCTGGAACACCGCTTATTTCAGATCCTGGTTATCATGTGGTGCATGCCTTGCGTGAAAAAGGCCATAAAGTCGTACCGATTCCTGGCGCTTGTGCCTTAATTTCGGCCTTGTGTGCGTCAGGTTTACCGACGGATCAATTCTTTTTTGCGGGATTTGTACCGGCGAAATCCAAAGGCCGTTGTGACTTATTTGAAGCTTGGAAGCAGCAGGCGGGCACCGTGGTGTTTTATGAATCGACACACCGGGTTTACGATTCGATTGCCGATGTGCAAAAAGTCTATGGTGACGATGCTCAGCTGGTATTGGCTCGCGAAGTCACCAAAACCTTTGAGACTTTTTTATCGGGAACCGCGTCTGAGATTCTTGCCAAATTCGACGCCGATGCAAACCAATTGCGCGGTGAATTTGTGGTAATGCTGAGTTTTACGCAAGAAAGCGGTAACGAAGCAGAGTTGGAAGCAAAACGCATTTTGACCATATTATTGGAAGATTTACCTGTTAAGCAAGCCGCGGCTATGGCGGCCAAATTAACCGGCGAAAAGAAAAACTACCTTTATAAAATGGCACTGGACATGCAAAGCGAATAGATTTTCGTCACTTCTTGCTGGCAAACACCCATAGAAAATGTGGGTGTTTACATTCCGATAAGACTGAGTATACTCAGCGCTACTTGTCGGAGTGCCATTTGGCTGAGATCGCATCATTAAGTGCGGGATCCGCAGAACCTGATCGGGCTAACACCCGCGTAGGAAACAAGAAAGTCTCTATTTTTCTTTTCTGCATCGAATGAACTCCTGATTTTTATGGAATCGATGCGGTCATATTCTCTCAGTATCCTTTCCCAATAAAATTCAGGGTTCACGTTTTGCAATAACGCACATAGTGCGTTTGCCTGCGAAGCAGCACCCCAGACAAGCTATTCTCCATTTTAATAATAAGGGAAGCGCTTATGTCTACTAGCAATGAGTTACACCAAGAACCAATTAGCCAAGCCAAGAAACAGTCTAGCAAACAGTCCCGTGAAGCATCACGCCAAGCGGCGAAATCTTTTATCGAGTCACTACAAGCCAGACCTTTCCCCGTGTCTGAACGTATTTATTTAACCGGCTCAGACGATTCAATTCGCGTTCCTATGCGCAAGATTAACCTGACGGACACACCGATTGGTTCTGATCCAGATAATCTAACCTTTGAGCCAAACGAGGCCATTTACATTTATGATTGCTCTGGCCCTTATGCGGACCCAGAAGAAAATATCGATGTTTATCGCGGCTTAGCGCCCATGCGCCAGTCTTGGATTGAAAAGCGCGACGACACAGAAGTGCTGCCAAGCGTGTCATCTGAATTTGCCCAATCACGCCTAGAAAATTCGTCGCTGGATGAACTGCGTTTTAACGCCTTGCCTAAAGTACGCAAAGCCCGTCAAGGCAAGTGTGTCACGCAAATGCATTACGCGCGCCAAGGCATCATTACGCCAGAGATGGAATACATCGCCCTGCGTGAAAATCAGAATATCGATGCGATCAAGAGCGAACTGTTATTGAAACAGCACCCTGGGCAAAGCTTTGGGGCTAACTTGCAAACACGTATTACGCCAGAGTTTGTCCGTGACGAAGTGGCACGAGGTCGCGCCATTATTCCTAACAACATCAATCACCCTGAATCCGAGCCAATGATCATTGGTCGTAACTTCTTAGTGAAAGTAAACGCCAATATCGGTAACTCGGCAGTGACGTCTTCTATTGAAGAAGAAGTCGAAAAACTGGTGTGGTCGACTCGTTGGGGTGCGGATACGGTAATGGATTTATCGACCGGTAAAAACATTCACGAAACCCGCGAATGGATTTTGCGTAACTCGCCAGTACCAATCGGCACAGTACCGATTTATCAAGCCTTAGAAAAAGTCGATGGTGTGGCGGAAGATCTTAACTGGGAAGTATTTCGCGATACCTTGATCGAGCAAGCGGAACAAGGCGTGGATTATTTCACCATTCACGCGGGTGTCTTGCTGCGCTATGTGCCCATGACGGCGAAACGCCTGACGGGCATTGTGTCTCGCGGTGGTTCCATCATGGCGAAATGGTGTTTGGCGCACCACAAAGAAAGTTTCTTGTACCAACGTTTCCGTGAGATTTGTGAGTTGTGTGCGGAATACGATGTGGCCTTGTCACTGGGGGATGGCTTGCGTCCGGGTTCGATTATGGACGCCAATGACGAAGCGCAAATGTCGGAGCTGCGTACCTTGGGCGAATTGACAAAAGTGGCTTGGGAATACGATGTACAAGTGATGATTGAAGGTCCAGGTCATGTGCCAATGCAACTGATCGAAGAGAACATGACTGAGCAGTTGAAGCATTGTCATGAGGCGCCGTTTTACACCTTGGGGCCATTAACCCAAGACATTGCCCCGGGTTACGATCACATTACTTCTGGTATTGGTGCAGCGCAAATTGGTTGGTACGGTTGTGCCATGTTGTGCTACGTAACGCCCAAAGAACACCTTGGCTTGCCCAATAAAGAAGACGTTAAGCAGGGATTAATTACTTATAAAATCGCGGCCCATGCGGCGGACTTAGCCAAAGGTCATCCTGGGGCGCAAATCCGTGACAATGCTTTGTCTAAAGCGCGCTTTGAATTCCGTTGGGAAGATCAATTTAACCTGTCATTAGACCCTGAAACCGCGCGTGCTTACCACGATGAAACCCTGCCGCAAGCGTCTGGCAAAGTGGCGCATTTCTGTTCCATGTGTGGGCCGAAATTCTGCTCGATGAAAATTACCCAAGAAGTGCGTGACTATGCAAAAGGGCTAGAAAGTGCTAAAGGGTTAGAAGACGCCCAAGCCATAGATATGAGTGCGTTAGAGCCGGACGCAGTTGATGTCAGTGAAGCCGAAACGGGCATGCAAAAAATGTCTGAGCAATTCCGTGAGCTAGGCAGTGATGTCTACTTAACCACAGATAAGTTAACCACAGATAAGTTGACTACAGATAAACCAAAAGAAAAGTCGCTGTAGGCGAAGGGGGGATTTATGTCGATAAAACCTCCTGTGGTCTGGTGCGTGGGTGGGTCGGATTCGTCCGCCCACGCTGGACTCCAAGCGGATTTGCGCACGGGGCAGGATTTACGCTGTCACGTGCAAACCATTGTGACTTGCATCACCGCGCAAAACTCTCAAGAAGTGCGATCTGTGGAGCCGGTTTCGCTGGCTATGTTCAATGCGCAATGGCAAACCTTGCTCGACGACGTACCGCCGGATGCGATTAAGGTGAGCTTGTTGCCCTCCATCGAGATCGTCAAAGCTTGCTCGACTTGGTTGCAGCGGATAAAAGCGGATTTTCCCAATGTGTTGGTGGTGTTTGACCCGGTGATGGCGGCGAGCAGTGAATCAGGTAACCGCTTACAGCAAGATTCAGTCGGGGCTGCTTTATTGGAATGCTTGCTGCCTTATGTGGATGTGATCACACCCAACTTGCTGGAATTTGAGGCGTTGACAGGCTTGTCTGGGCAACAGCCAATTGTTGATGTTCAAGGCCAATTGGCGGCGTATTTGTCTTCATCAAGGTGTGCTTGGTTGCTTAAAGGCGGGCATTCTGACGCCAAGCAAGCAACAGATTGGCTGGTGGATCATGACGCCATCGTGGGTTTCTCCAATGAAAAACTCACCGTGCATAATACTCGTGGCACGGGCTGTACCTTGTCGACGGCGTTGGCGAGTTTTATTGCCCATGGTTATGATCTTTTGGATGCCATGACCATGGCAAAAGCCTACATCACCGGGGCATTAAAAACCGGTGTGCAAATTGGTGTTGGCGCTGGGCCGTTGGGACGCCCAGGTTGGCCGTTGCAAATTGAAAATCTACCGACGATTGTTTCACCAAGCAAGACGCCAATTAACATAAAGGCATCGACGACCTTGCCTTTTGCCTCAATGAATCGAGAGAAAATGGGTTTGTATCCCGTAGTGGATTCCATTGCTTGGCTGGAATTGGTACTCAAGCAAGGGGTGAAAATCGCTCAGCTTAGAATCAAAGACCCTGACGATGTCGATCTAGAAAGTAACATCCAACAAGCGATTACCTTAGGCAAAGAGTACGACGCTCACGTTTTTATCAACGACTATTGGCAACAAGCGATTGCCTTGGGTGCCTATGGCGTGCATCTCGGTCAGGAAGATTTGGATGTGGCAGATTTAGCGCAAATCCAAGCGGCTGGCTTGCGGCTTGGTATCAGTACTCATGGCTACTATGAAATTGCGCGGGCGCAATCTATCCAACCAAGTTACATCGCTTTGGGCCATATCTTCCCCACGCAAACCAAAGACATGCCCTCTCAGCCGCAAGGTTTGACTCGTCTTGCCCATTACGCGGCCTTATTAAAGGACGTGTTTCCGACTGTGGCGATTGGTGGCATTAGTGCGGAGCGCTTGCCCGCCGTTACGCAAACAGGAGTAAACGGTGTGGCGGTGGTGACGGCGATTACCAAAGCGGCTGAACCAGCGTTAGCAACTCGATCCTTGATGATGGCCTTTGAAGAAAGTGTACGAGGTGAGCGATGAAGATTGTGTTAAACGATGCACCTTATGAATTTGTTGGAGAAACGCTTCGAGACTTGCTAGTTCACCTAAATAAGAGCGAGCAAGGCATCGCCATTGCGCTGAATCAGCAAGTGGTGCCGAAGCGTGTGTGGCACAGTACTGAGCTCAATGAGCTGAGTCAGGTGTTTATTTTTGAATCCATTGCGGGGGGCTAACATGTCGTCTTTATTGATTGCCGGACACGAATTTCGTTCTAGATTGTTTACCGGCACGGGGAAATACGCCAGTGCCGACGCCATGATGGATTCTTTAAGCGCCAGCGAAAGCGAGCTGGTGACGTTATCCTTGCGTCGGATGGATTTAAAAAACCAAACCGACAATATTCTTCAGCCCTTGCAGCGACAGGGTATAAAGCTCTTGCCCAATACGTCTGGCGCTCGCACCGCGAAAGAGGCGGTGTTTGCCGCGGAGCTTGCCAGAGAAGCATTGGAGACCAACTGGGTAAAGTTGGAAATTCACCCAGATCCGCGTTACTTGATGCCAGATGGCATGGAAACCTTATTGGCCGCCGAAGAGTTGATTAAAAAAGGCTTTGTGGTGATGCCTTATGTGCATGCCGACCCTGTGCTGTGTAAACGTTTGGAAGAAGTAGGTTGCCAATGCGTGATGCCGCTGGGGTCGCCGATTGGTTCTAATATGGGGTTGGCGAGTCGTCCGTTTTTGGAAATCATCATCGAGCAAAGTCGGGTGCCAGTGATTGTCGATGCGGGCATTGGTGCGCCGTCCGATGCGGCGCTGGCATTAGAAATGGGCGCCGATGCGGTATTGGTCAACACCGCCATGGCGGTTGCTAAGCAACCGGCGCAAATGGGCAAAGCCTTTCGTCTTGCCGTGGAGGCCGGGCGCATGGCCTATGAAGCTGGTTTGGGCGAAAAGCGCGTACAAGCGAATGCCACCAGCCCATTGACGGAATTTCTTGGGGCCTTGTCATGATGGACAATGCCAGTCAAAAAGTTCGTCTGTTAGAGCAAGCACCAGCAGTAGAAGGCCAGTTTAGCCAGTTTGTGGAAAACACCGATTGGCACGCGATGACGCAATCTCATCAAGTGAAAACAGAGCAAGATGTGTTGCGGGCCTTGAGCAAAAACAAACTCGAGGTAGAGGATTTCGCGGCGTTGATTTCACCTGCCGCTGAGCCGTATTTACTGGAAATGGTGGCGAAAAGCGAGCAGCTGACCTTGCAGCGCTTTGGCAATACGGTGAGTTTGTTTGCACCCTTGTACTTATCCAACACCTGCGCGAATGAATGCACTTATTGTGGTTTTTCCATGAGCAATGCCATTAAGCGCCTTACGCTGGATGAACCTCAGGTAGGAAAAGAAGTCGCGGCGATTAAAGGCAAGGGCTTTGATCATATCCTCTTGGTAACGGGGGAAACCAACAAGGTTTCCATGCCGTATTTTGAACGTATGATTCCTCTTATCAAACCGCATTTCAGTCAGCTCTCCATGGAAGTGCAGCCATTAGACACCGACGAATATAAGCAGTTGCAAACTATCGGTCTGGATGGCGTTTTGGTTTACCAAGAAACCTATCGTCGCAAGACTTACCTTGAGCATCATTTGCGTGGTAATAAGTCCAATTTTAATTATCGTCTTGATGCGCCGGATCGTATTGGTCAGGCGGGGATTCATAAAATTGGCTTAGGTGTGTTACTTGGTTTGGAAGACTGGCGCACGGATTCAATCATGATGGCGCATCATTTACGGCACTTGCAAAAGCGTTATTGGCGCAGTCGGTTTAGTGTGGCGTTTCCGCGCATTCGTCCCTGTGAAGGTGGCATAGTCCCCAAGTCGGTGATTTCGGATCGGCAATTGGTTCAGCTTATTGCCGCGTGGCGTTTGTTTGATCGGGATTTAGAGATGAGCTTGTCTACTCGTGAATCAGCAAAATTTCGTCACCACGCGGTGCGTATGGGCTTTACAACCATGAGTGCAGAATCCAAAACTCAACCCGGTGGTTATGCGGATGATGCGCAAGCAGCGCTTGAGCAATTTGAGATCAGTGATGAGCGACCTGTCGCCGACATTATGGCGATGATCCGTGAACAGGGTCGTGAAGTGGTTTGGAAAGATTGGGACCCGGCGCTGTCGTCGGTTAATGAGTAAATCGCTATCTTTGCCGTTATCTTAGTGTTGACCGCGTTTGATGGAAAAAAAGCCCCTGCTGGGGCTTTTTGGTGTTTGTCTTAATGTTGATTTTAGTACTGGTTTTAGTGCTCAAGTGGCTCTATAAGTACTTTTTCAAAGAAGTCAGACACGCCTTGGTAATCACTGAGCGGTAATATTTCGGCGACGTATTGGTCTGGTCGAACAATAATAATGCAGCCGTGGGTTTTGTCTATTCCACGTCGGTCATAAAAGTTCGTCGCGTCTTCTGCTATAGCGCTGTAAACCTTTTCGTAATCTATTAAGCCGTAACGTCCTTTTTTAGGCTGCAGCAATGGGTGCAGCGTGGCCACTTCAACGTCCCGATGTGGCGCTTGAAAGACCGCTTGAACATTAATAATGCTATCGATATCGGCGTTGTTTGGGGTAAAACGCTGAATCGGCGATGCGGGATCCGTTTGCAAAAATTGACATAAGGCTTTTACTTTACAGTGCTCTCCCATAAAAGCCTCGCTGCCTGAAAAGGCGAGTAGGTGCCAGCGCCCGTCGGCTTTCATGGTGTGGCCAAGGTGCAGCGGTTTTGCGTCCGCGTGGCGTGTTACCTTGGCTGAATGAAAGCGCATGCCTATGGTTTGTCCGCTGGCTAAGGGTTGGTGCTGGCCAGATGACGCTAATGTCGATACAGGATAATGAATGGCGGTGCCCGCGGTAAAACGCCCAAATTGAGTAAAGTATCTTTGGAACTCTGCTGGGTCTACGCCATCTGGGTGCTCAGCGGACTTGGGTTTGGCGCTAAACATTTTGGAAAATTCACGATCAAAATCGATAAGCTGCTGTGCTACCAGTTGTCTTTCATAGGAGTAGGTTTGCAGCAATGCCTTGTCCGCTCTGCCGCTGAGTACGTGAGCCAGTTTCCAGCCTAAGTTCCAGGTGTCATTCACGGATGTGTTTAAACCTTGTCCAGCTTTGGGGCTGTGGGTGTGGCAGGCATCACCCGCGAGAAAAACATGAGGGCTTTGGTCGTCATTGGCATCGTCAAACGCGGTGGTAAGGCGTTGGCCGATTTCATAGACACTCCACCAAGCGATTTCTTTGACATCAAATTGGTAAGGTTTCATGATGCGATTAGCGGCGGCAATGAGGTAGTCGGTAGTGATTGACTGTTTGCTGAGTCGTTCATTGTTGCTGAGTTTATCTAGCTCAATGTACAGACGAACCATGTAGCCACCTTCGCGCGGAATGATCAGCATACTGCCTTCATTAGAAGAATGAATCGCTGATTTCAGACGAATATCAGGGAAGTCGGTCACTACCAATACGTCCATTACGCCCCAGGCTTGATTGATTGAGTCGCCGATTAACTCTCGGCCAATCGATTTTCGTACCGTGCTACGCGCGCCGTCACAGCCCACCACGTATTTTGCTTTGACGGTTTCAATCACCCCAAGGTGCTGAGAGTCTAAGCGCTCAAAGGTGAGTGTCACGGGATGTGTGTCATCACTATGGTCGACTTCTAGACTGAGCAATTGGCGTGAATAATGAGGCTCTAACTTGCTCACAGAGTGACGCATAACGTCTAAAAATGCATCATGGACCCGCGCTTGATTAATGATCACATGTGGCATTTCAGACAAGTCATCTTCGACATCTTGTACCTTGCTGCTGCGTGAAATGTGATTAGGGGTGGCGGCATCAGGCTTCCAAAAGGCGGTTTCGTTGACCCAATACGCTTCTTGTTTTATTTGCTCAGAAAAATCATAGGCTTCGAACACTTCCATGGTTCGGCAGGCAATGCCGTCGGCTTGCCCAACCAGTAAACGATCGTCTTTTTGCTCCACAATGCAGGTGGAAATGTTGGCAAATTTCGACAATTGTGCCGCAAGATTAAGGCCTGCTGGGCCGCAGCCAACGATCATCACATCGACTTCAGATGGTAGCGGCTGCTTTTTAGGGGGAGAAATAATACGCTCGACAGGGCGGCTGATTTTTGGGTCGCCTGGGAGAAAACCATCTTGATGAAATTGCATGGGAGTATCCTTTTATTGTTATGGATTTACTGTTTGAATGTAGTTGATAGAAAAGACTGTAAACAATTTAAGATATAAGTAAAAATAGATTTTTATCTCCAGACTAATAAAAAGTGAATACATGAACCCTAATCTATTAAAACAATTGGCCATTGTGGTGAAGCAAGGCTCGTTGACTCGAGCTTGTGAGCAGCTCTATATCACGCAACCGACCTTGACGAGAAGCATTAAGCAGTTAGAGCTAAAGGTGCGAGCGCCGGTCTTAATTCGCACCCGATACGGTGTTGAACCAACGGAGATAGGCGCAAGATTAGCTCAAATTGGCGAGCGCATTTTGGCTGAAACAGAGCAGGGGGAAGAAATCATCCGGCAATTTCATAGCGGATATCGTAATCAATTTGTGATTGGGATTGACCCGCTGTGGGAGTTTGCAACAGTGGAAACGATGAGCGCGTACTTTCGGCAAGAAACACGCTATGTTTTTCACTTTAGAACGGGATCCGCGGCCTCTCAGATTGAATTATTGCAAAAAGGGGAGTTGGATTTTTTATTGGCTCCGGCTCACCTTTCGGTGAAGCAAGGGGCCTTGGAGCGACAGCTTTTGTTTCGTGATCGCTCGGGAATTTTTGTGGGTAAAAAATCCACCTTGCGTGGCACCAAAGGGGTGGTGTCGCCGCTTGTTTTAGAACGCCAGCCATGGATTGTTGCGGGTGCCAATGCGGGCTTTCTCGATCGGCCTTCTGAATTGATCGGCCTCAAAGCGGCCAGCATGGCGTTTACTGGCAGCATTCTTTCTGTGTTACATCTATTGAAAACCTCAGACGTCGCGGTTCGTTTACCGGCTCGTTTAGCCCTAATGACCAATGCGATAGAAATGGATCAGATGATTCATGTAGATGACATACAAGGCCCCAGAAGAGACATCGCCTTGTGGTCAAAAATAGACGCTCTTGAGCGACCAGAGTATGCAAAAATACACCAGCTTATTAGTGAATTCATGCAAACGCTTGACGGGACAGTTCCCACCTTTGGACTGGACTTATAGACACTGTCTTTGAAAATAGACACTGTATTGGCAACACCACCCTTGCCTGCATGACAAAAAATTCCTGACATATGAAACCTATATAGCAAGATTACGCTTGACTTTTTTTAACCAAATATTAATATGACATCGATGTCATTTATAAGTTGAAATGAAATGTCTACGATTTACGATGTTGCTGAAGTTGCTAATGTGTCGCCTAAGACGGTTTCTAGGGTGCTCAATAATGATGCGCCGGTTGGCAAGGCAACACGTTTAAAAGTGCAGGCAGCGATTGATAAGTTAGGCTATGTGCCCAGTACCGCGGCAAGAGCCATGCGTTCTAACAAGTCGGGTTTGATTGGTGTGATAACGGGGGCAATCTCCCATAACGCCGCAGCGGGCCCAACGGGGTTACCTGATTTGTTTATTGTGCAAGGCATTCAAACGGTTATTCAAGCATCGAGCAAAACATTGCTGATTGCGGATACCGGTGATGATAGCCAGCGAGTAGAGCATTTAATTCGTACCTTTCAAGAGCATCGAGTGGAAGGCATTATTTACGTTGCCGATCACCATCAGCAAGTGAGCTTGCCAGCACATAGCACAGATATGGCGATTGTATTAGCGAACTGTTTTGATGGTCAGCAAACCCCCGCCGTCGTACCAGACGATGAGTGGGGGCAATACCATTTGGTCAAGCAGATTCTCTTGGCAGGTCATCGACGCGTTGCTTATTTAGGCCTAGATAAAAGTATGGTGGCCACCGATTTGCGCACAAAAGGTTATTGTAATGCTTTAAAAGAGGCGGGTATCGAGGTTGATGACGCGTTAATTATGTGTGCAGACACGCTTGAACAGGTGGATAACAAAGCGTTACTAGAGCGCGCTGTTGATCATTTATTAGCACTGGACCAGCCGCCTTCCGTGATTTGTTGTGGTAACGATAAAATGGCCTTGAAGCTTTATGGGATATTGCGTTCTCGTGGTATCCGCATTCCAGAAGACTTATCTGTGGCGGGTTATGATAATTATTTGGCGATTACAGAGAGCCTATACCCATCATTAACCACGGTGGATTTGGCGTATCGTGAAATTGGCATGGAAGCGGCAACACTGCTGCTCAAGCAGATTGATGCGAAGCAATATCGATCACAAGCAACGCCCAGTTATGTTGCCAGTCCTGTTGTCTGGCGTCATTCGGTGGTGCCTCATAATAGTAGTGAGTGATTCAGAATTAATAGTTTAAAGATTTGTTTAGTTTAAAAAGGCGCTAGCGTCTTTTTAATTTGACCAGAAATGACATCGATGTCATTTCATCTAAACCCCCTTGGAGACGTTAACGATGAAAACAAAAATAATGAAAAACGTACTGTTGGTTTCGACTATTCCTTTATTGAGTATGGGCGCAATAAATGGCTTGGCGGCAACCGATTTATCGTTGTGGTATCACGGTGCGGGCAATCCAGTAGAAGCCAAAATCATTGATAGCATGGTAGACGATTTTAATAAAAGTCAATCTGAGTGGAAGGTGACTTTGCAAGGCTTTCCACAAGAGTCTTATAACGATTCTGTTATTGCCGCCGCTCTGGCTGGCAATTTGCCCGATATTCTGGATGTGGACGGCCCTGTTATGCCTAATTGGGCTTGGGCCGGTTATTTACAACCTTTAAATATCGACAGCGCTTCGATTGAAGACTTTTTGCCCGGTACAAAAGGCTACTGGGATGGTCAGCTTTATTCATTAGGGCTGTGGGATGCGGGTGTCGCCATGATCTCTCGCAAATCGACCCTAGTGGAAGCCAACATTCGCATTCCAACCTTGGCGCAGCCTTGGACCTTAAACGAGTTTAATGCGGCGCTTGAGACCTTAAAGCAAACAGGCCAATACGATTATCCATTTGACCCCGGTTTGGCGTGGAAAGGGGAATGGTTTCCTTATGCTTTTAGTCCTTTCTTACAAAGTTTTGGTGGTGACATTATTGACCGTGATACCTATCAAACCGCCGAAGGGGTGTTAAATGGCGATGCGGCCATTGCGTTTGGCGAATGGTGGCAAATGCTCTTCCAACAAGGCTACAGCCCAGGCAATTCACAAGATACGGCCGACCGTGAAACGGGGCTAATCGATGGTAAGTATGCGATTCAATGGAACGGCAACTGGATCGCTTTAAATATGTTAAAGGCGTTTGGTGACGATGTGTTGTTTTTGCCCGCGCCTGATTTCGGTCATGGACCAAAAATGGGGGCGTCCAGTTGGCAGTTTGGGGTTTCTTCGAGCACGTCACATCCTCAAGGCGCGGCGGACTTTATTCAGTTTGCCTCACAAGATCGTTATTTGACGGCTTTTTCGGATGCGATTGGTTTAATTCCGCCGACTAAGGCAGCGGCCGACGCCAGTCAGTATTATCAAGAAGGCTCGCCTATGGCCACTTTCTTTGAATTATCGGCACAACAAGCGGTACTTCGCCCTGTGACACCGGGTTATGTGGTGGCCGCTAAAGTGTTTGAGAAAGCCTTAGCCGATATTGCCGATGGCGCCGATGTCATCGACACGCTGGATAACGCTGCGGATGAAATCAATAACGATATTCGCCGTAATCTAGGTTACGGCCATTAAGCCTATAAGCCTCAGTGACTTAAGCCTCAAGTGACTTAAGCCTCAAGTGACTTAAGCCTCAAGTGACTGGTCTCAGGCAAGATGAAATGGCTTCTGGAGAGTGTGGCGAATGAGCGCTCTTCAGAAGCCATGATGGACTAACCGCCCTAAAGGCAATTCAACTATGCAAAAAAATGCTTCAACTCTTACCCAACACAACCGTAGCGGCTGGCTGTTTGCACTGCCGGGCTTTGGTTTGATGATGCTGTTTATTGTCGTGCCCTTTGTGTTCGCTATTGTGTTTTCCATGACAAACCAACGTTTGATTTCGCCTAACCCGACGCAATTTGTCGGTTTAGAAAATTATCAACAATTGTTGAGCGTTAACATACTCGTACTCGAACCCGTGATCACTGCGACAGGTGAACGAAAACAAGATGCTGACGGCAATCTGAGCTATCCACGGATACGCACTTATACTCGAAATAATCCAGATTATGCGCATTTGCAAGGCATGAAAGAGTGGTTTACGTGGCAATGGCAAGATAAAAAAGTCGCTATTTTGGCGAGTGATCCCGTGTTTATGAAAGCCGTGGTGAATACCTTTTTGTTCGTCTTGGTGGTGGCGCCATTGCAAGGGGCATTAGCCTTGGCGCTCGCCTTGTTAATTAATCAGCGGCTAAAAGGCATCAATGTTTATCGGGCCATTTATTTTATGCCGGTGGTGGTGTCCATCGTCGTGGTGTCGATTCTTTGGCGCTTTATTTACGACGGCCAAAATGGCTTGCTCAATAATTTATTGCACACCGTGTCATTGGGTCATCTTGCGCCGGTGGATTGGCTTGGCAACCCAGATACCGCGCTTGGTTCCATCATGGCCATGTCCATTTGGCAGGCGATCGGCTTTCACATGGTGATCTGGTTATCGGGTTTACAAACCATTTCTCCGACCTTGTACGAGGCGGCCAAAATCGAAGGTGCCTCTAGCTGGCAAACCTTCCGTTATGTGACGTGGCCCGGCCTTAAAAATACCGCTGTTTTGGTGTTGATCGTGATCACTATGCAGGCGTTTGCTTTGTTTGCGCAGATTGATGTGATGACCAGTGGCGGGCCGTTGGATAGCACTCAAACCATTGTATTCCAAGCGGTTGAACGAGGTTATGGCAAGCAAGACATTTCCGGGGGATCGGCTATTTCTGTGGTGTTGTTTGTCATGGTATTGAGCATTTCCTTGCTACAGCGTTATTTCACACGGGAGAAAAAATAGATGTCTCATAATACAACAGACCATCATCGACTTCGCTTGGTAGTGCGTTACACCGTGCTGTCATTAATCGCTTTAATCTTTATTTTTCCACTGATTTTTATGCTGGTGTCTTCGCTCAAGCCGGATCACCAGCTCTTGGCGGATACCGCGTCTTTGCGGGCTTTTTTACCGGTTGGCGAGATCAGCTTAGCGAATTATTACGGCGCTTTTGAGCGGGCTCCTATCCTCCTCTTTATGATGAACTCGCTTTTGGTCACGGCGGTGACTGTGGTGCTGAGTTTGTTTTTTTGCTCCCTGGCGGGGTTTTCCTTTGTCTATCTAAATTGGCGCGGAAAAGGCGTGGTGTTTTCTATCATCTTGGCGACCTTGATTGTGCCTTTTGAGACCATTGCTATTCCCATGCTGCTCATGGTGTCTAAATTGCCTTGGATTGGCTTAGACGGCCTGACCTGGGGATGGTTGAATAGTTATCGGGTACAGGTGGTTCCTTTTATCGCCGATGGTTTAACCATTTTCTTGTTTACTCAGTACTTTAAAGATCTTCCGCGGGAGCTGATTGAAGCGGCTCGTGTTGAGGGGAGTAGCTGGTGGCAGGTGTATTGGCGCATTGTCATGCCACTGTCTGGACCGATTATTGCCACCGCCGCGATTCTGAAGTTTCTCGTCATGTACAACCAGTACTTGTGGCCCATTATGGTCACCCAGCAAGAACAATATCGGCCTGTGTTGGTCGGCTTACAGTATTTTTTCCAGCTCAATACCGCATGGGGAGAGGTGATGGCGTACTTAACGCTGATCACTTTGCCAGTGCTAGCTTTCTATTTGGTATTACAGCGAGCTTTTATCGCCTCTATTGCCTCAACCGGCGTCAAGGGTTAATTTTTAGGAGTTATATAATGACAATCGCATTAAAAGATCAGTGGATTTGGGACAGTTGGTATTTTCGTGATGGCGACACATGGCATGGCTATTTTTTAAAAGCCGATAAGGCATTGATTGATCCAGAGCGACGCCATTTAAATGTTAGTCAAGGCCACGCGACGTCAACAGACCTAGTGCATTGGCAACATCAAGGCACCTGTTTTGCCCCTGCGCCATCGCCTGCTTGGGACGATTCGACCACATGGACTGGAAATGTCGTGTGTGATGAATCGGGTTTGTATCATTTATTTTACACTGGCACCTGTTTAGCAGAAGGCAGCCTTTATCAGCGTGTTGGTCATGCTACCAGCACAGATTTACACCACTGGGAACGGGTGGGCGATGGCTTATGTTTGGATTTAGTGGGCGAGAACGCCGCTCACTACGAAGATCAGCATCAAAAGGGCTTTTGGCATGATAGAGCCATGCGCGATCCTTGGGTAATGAAAGACCCCAATGGCGATGGCTGGCTGATGTTTTTTACCGCCAGAGCACCGGGCGTCGATGAAGCCAACGCGGGTGGCGCAATTGGTTTTGCCACCTCAGATAACTTATACGATTGGGCCTTGCAGCCTCCTGTGTTTGTCGGCAGCTTTGGTCAATTAGAAGTGCCACAAGTCTTTGCGATTGGTGAACGTTGGTACTGTTTGTTTTGTACCTCTAGCCAACATTGGAGCGAGGCTTATACCGCCAGTCAAGCAGGCAAGTTAGTCACCGGCAACCATTATCTTGTCGCCGACAGTCCAACGGGCCCTTGGCAAGTTGCGCCCGGCACCTTTCTTGATGGCGACAACCCTTGCCATCGTTATGCGGCAAGAATCCTCGAAACCGAACAAGGCCATTGCATCATTGGTTTTCATGATCAAGACCAACAGGGCTTTGTGGGCGAAATTCTCGACCCTGTGGCGATAGAGGTCGATGCGGCGGGTTTATTAATCGTCAAAGACAATAAAAAGGATAATGACTAATGGCCGATGTGACATTAAAAGCGCTGGTAAAGCGCTACGACAAAACTGACATTATCAAGGGCGTGGACATCGATATCAAAGACGGCGAGTTCACGGTATTTGTTGGGCCATCGGGTTGTGGTAAATCCACCTTGCTGCGCATGATCGCAGGCCTTGAAGACATTACCGATGGCACGCTTTCGATTGATGGCAAGGTCGTTAATCATCTGCAACCCAAAGACCGCAGCATTGCGATGGTTTTTCAATCTTATGCTATTTTCCCTCACATGACGGTGCGGGAAAATATGGCCTTTGGATTGACCATTGCGGGCATTTCAAAGCAAGAAAAAGATCAGCAAGTTAATGATGCTGCGAAGGTTTTACAAATGGAGCACCTTTTAGAGCGCCGTCCGAGTCAGCTTTCGGGAGGGCAGCGTCAGCGTGTTGCCATTGGGCGCGCCATTGTGCGCAACCCGAAGGTGTTTTTATTCGATGAACCCTTGTCTAATTTGGATGCGGCACTGCGTATGGACATGCGCATGGAAATAGCCAAACTGCATAAAAAACTCGGTGCAACCATGATCTACGTGACCCATGATCAGGTAGAAGCCATGACCTTAGCGGACAAAATTGTCGTCTTAAAAGAAGGGGAAGTGCAGCAAATAGGCACGCCAATGGAGCTGTTTCATCACCCTGCAAACCGCTTTGTGGCGGGCTTTCTTGGCTCCCCATCGATGAACTTCATCGACGCTGACGTTCTGGCAATAGAAGATAACACTATGACAGTAGGGTCTGCGGTACTTGATCCTGTGGTATTACCCCGAGTTGAGCAAGTAGTGCGTGTCGGGCAAAAGGTTGAACTGGGCATTCGTCCGCAATACTTGCAACCGCAACAGGGTGATGTAAAAGGCTGCCTGCATGGCAATGTGTCACTGACAGAACGTCTTGGCACTGAAACCGTACTGGATGTCAGCCTAGCCGATGGCAAAAAAGTCATTGCTGCCATCGGTCAGGATCAAGTCTTTCCGCTAGGCGAAGCCATTAGCTTGTCTTTTGAGCCAGAACGGGCGCATGTTTTTGTGAGCAACGAGTCTTAGCGGCTTTTAACGCTTGAACGGGTTTGAGCAAGCTCTCGATCTGAGAGCTTGCTCATTTATTTATCGATCTGCCCTTCATTAATCCGTTATACATTAATCCGTTATTCAGTCACGACTTTCGGTTTGTAGATGGACAGCCCAGATTGGTCGCTGAACAGGTGCAGGCGCGATTCATCAATGTAGAAATGGGTCAATTCACCTTCGTTAACCATGTGGCTAGACGATGCTTCAACCGTAATCTGGTTGTCTCCTAGTCGGCTGGTAAGTTGTATGGTTGATCCCAATAGTTCTAGGTTTTCGACCTTGCCTTTTATGACGAGTGGGTTGGTGAGTAAGTCTGGTGTGATGTGAATGTCGCAAGGGCGAATGCCGAGGGTGGCTTTTGTACCGCTTTGCTGGCCATCAATATCACCGAGTAAATGGAGTTTTTGTCCGGCGATATCGACATGCCAGCCTTCTTCTTTGGTTAATTCCACCGGGATAAAGTTCATCGCTGGGCTGCCAATAAAGCCCGCGACAAACTTATTCGCTGGAGAGTGGTAAATCTCTCTTGGTGTGCCGACTTGCTCTACGTTGCCATCACGTAATATGACGATACGATCAGCCAGTGTCATGGCTTCGACTTGGTCGTGGGTCACGTAGATGGTGGTTTTTTTCATTTTTTTATGCAGCGTTTTGATCTCGGTTCGCATTGAATTACGCAGTTTGGCATCGAGGTTGGAGAGCGGTTCGTCGAATAAAAATACCTCGGGCGTTCGTACCATGGCACGCCCCATGGCGACACGCTGACGCTGCCCACCAGAAAGCGCCTTTGGCTTGCGATCCAGCAAAGGGGTTAGTTGCAGCATATCGGCAACCGGGCGCACTTTTTCCTCTATTTGCTCCTTTTTTAATCCTGCGAGTTTCAACGCAAACGCAATGTTTTGGTAAACCGTCATGTGCGGATAAAGCGCGTAGCTTTGAAACACCATCGCGATATCGCGTTCGATTGGCTCGAGCTCGTTTACTACTTTGTTATTAATGAGAATTTCGCCACCAGAAATGTCTTCTAGGCCAGCGAGCATGCGCAAAGTCGTCGATTTACCGCACCCAGAGGGACCTAAAAACACAATGAACTCACCGTCATTGATGGTTAAATTGAAGTCTTTAACCGTGTGTACATTACCAGGATAGACTTTTTCAATATGTTTAAATTCAACAGACGCCACGGGATTCTTCCTTATTATTCTATTTAGTTGGGTTAGCCTTTTACGGCACCGCCAGTTAAGCCTTCAACAATGTATTTTTGCGCAAACAAGAAAAATACGATGGCCGGGGTGATGGTAACGGTGACATAGGCAAGGATGCGGTTCCATTCGATGCCGTATTCGCCGCGATATTGCATGATGCCCAGCGTCCAGGGGTACTGTTGCTCGGTGTTCAGTACCAGCAAGGGCAGTAAGTAGTTGTTCCAGCTGGCGACCAAGACAAAGACACCGACGGTGGCGAGTATGGGCGTGGAGAGCGGCAGAATGACATGCCAGTAAAACTTGATGTAGCTGCAACCATCAACACGAGCGGCATCAAAGAGCTCAGAAGGCAGCTGCTCAAAAAACGTTCTAAATAACAAAATGCTAAAGCCTAAGCCAAAGGCCACTTGTGGAATGACAACGCCAGACAGACTATCCAGTAAGCCGAGGTCTCGAATCTTCAAGAACAGCGGTAAAATCGCGGCCGCAGCGGGGAACATCATGCCAATCAAGAAGTAGTTGTAGAGGTATTTATAACCCGCAAACTTAATATGCGAGAAAGTAAACGCGGTCATGGTGCCGATGATCAAAGTAAGCAATACCGAGAAAAACGCAATAATCAGTGAGTTCTTCATCAGCTGCCAAATAGAGCCATCGGCAAACACTTGTGCGTAATATTCAAATTCCCACACCTCTGGCAAACCAAATGGGTTGGTGCGTAATTCTCCTAGGCTTTTAAAGCCACCCAGCACAGTGGCAAACATCGGCACTAGCACAAAACCAGCGACCAGCATGAGGAAGATATATTTTCCCCAAGGTATTTTTCGCATTGCAAACATAGGGTGCTCCTTTATTTTTTATCTTTCATCATGGTGCTTTGGTAAGTGAAGGCGAAGATCACACAGCAAATAAACAACACCACACCCACGGCACTACCAAAACCGACATTCATTCTGGTAATACCAAAGGTATAGAGGTAGGAAACCAATGTGTGAGTACTGTTAGAAGGACCACCACCGGTAAGCGGCATGATTAAATCAAAGGTTTGTAGCGCCCCTAAGATACTGAAAAAGATGGATATGGTGATTCCCGATATAATCAGTGGGATTTTTACATACCAAATAGCTTGAAAGCGGCTGGCGCCATCGAGCTTGCTGGCTTCGATCAGGTCTTTAGGCACGCCTTGCAGTGCGGCAATGTAAATCATCATATGAAAGCCAAAATACTTCCAAACAAGCACCACAAGAATGGCCACAAAGGCCCAATTATTATCGGCTAATATGTACCAAGAGTCGGTATTCAAGGCTTCCGTAAAGCTCGACATCACACCGTAATCGCCATCAAACACAAAGCGCCAAATAAGGCCTGCCGCCACTTCTGCCAAGATATAAGGCAAAAAGAAAATTAAGCGGAATAGGCTATTGGTCCAGCTTTTTTTATAAATAGACAGGGCAATGATCAGCGCTAAGGGCAACTGAATAACAATTGAAATGAGAATGATCTTCAGCGTGTTCCATACCGCGGTATCGAAAGCGCTGTGTTTAAACAGACGAGTATAGTTACCAAATTCTACCCATTTCGTCGGTTCACCATAGCCATTCCAGCGGAATAGGCTGTAGTAACCCGCTTCGCCAATCGGCAAAATAACAAAAATAGTAAACAGCAATAGAGCGGGGGGTAAAAATAACACTAACGTCAGTAAACGGTTGCCGTGATTATTTTTTTTAAACCAACGTGAGACGCTTTGGTTTGACGCCGCGCTTTGGTTTGAAGCAACCTTGACGCGCTTCTCAGGGGTGACGTTATTACTCATAGTAAGCCTCGTGAAGAGTAGAACAGCCAACTTGGGTTGGCTGTATTGGTCGATTCAAGCTTATTCAGCGTTACTCAAATTCCCACGCTTCTTGTACTTGTTCGGCCGCTTCTTGAGGGGACAACGCACCGCCGAGAATACCCGCCGACACATCGTTGACAACACTGCCTACATTGGCACCAAAGGCTTGATCATAAAACAATTGATGCCAAGAAGAATTGGCGATGTTTTGCGCAATACGCTTTTTAAAGGGGTTCTCAATGGCCACATCGGCGCCTTTCACCACAGGAATAATCATGTTGATGCTGGCTAAGTGTTTCTGCATCTCGATATTAGAAAAGTACTTTAACCATTGAACGGCTTCGGGGCTTGCTTCAGAGGTGAGAACCCAGCCAGCAATGCCACCCAGCGTATCAGTTGCCTTGCCTTTGCCATCTTTTAGAACCGGGAAGTTCATCCAACCTAGGTTGTCATCACCAACGCCTTTGCCACTGATGGATTGCTGCGCTTGGAATAAATAGTTCCAATCCCCCATGAGCTGCATGGCGGATTTACCATCACCAAAGTTACCCGATGAATCACCAAATGACGCCGCTAAATGACCCGATTGAAACGGTTTTAAATCGACCAAACGTTTTAGCTCTTCACCCGCTTTAATAAAGTCTTCGCCTGCAAATGCCGGTTCTTTTTTATCAATAGCGTCTTGAATACCTTGTTGGCCCGCTTGGCGCATGGTGAGTAACGCCCAATAAAATTGCACTGGCCACTTATCACCGCCCGCGGTGGTGATGGGAGTAATCCCCGCCGCTTGGAGTTTTTTGATGGCGCCTAAGAAGTCATCCCAAGTGACCACTTGATCGGCATCGACGCCCGCTTGTTGGAATAAGCTTTTGTTGTACCAAAAGCCCACTTGGCTCACCATGTAGGGAAGGCCGTATTGCTTTCCTTGGTAATTAAACGCATTAAAGCTGACGTCTGAAAATTTGGATTTAACGTCTTCCATCTCTTTGCTGACATCTTTCAGTAATCCCGCATCCACGCGAGTTTGAAAATTGCCGCCGCCCCAGCTGTAGAAAATATCCGGACGTTGCTCCGATTGAAGAAGCGTCGGTAACTTTTGCTTGAAGGCCTCGTTTTCTAAATATTCCAATTTGATGGTCTGGCCTGGATTGGCTTTTTCGTAGTCATGTGCCACTTGTTCCCAAACAGAGACAACCTTCGGATCGGCTTCAAGATGAAGCATACGAATCGTGGTGTCCGCCCAAGTGAACGACGTGGTTAATGACGCTGCAATGGCCATGGGGTAAACGACTTTTTTCCAGTTTCTTTCAAGCTTATGAAGCGTTTTGGTATTTTGGTAACGCATAAAGAACGTCCTTTTTTATTATTAATGTGATCGTACTTTTACTCTTTTAAAACGAAATATCCCGATGGTTATGTTTAAATAACCATGCTTCTTTAAACTTAATAAATTAAACTATTAAGTCGTTAAGATAGTATTAAGTGATTTGTCCGCGACAATCGCTTAATACTGAATTTTACTGGCTCGATCATTGCCGCATATCCCAATTTGCTCAATTATGAAATTTGATAATCAAGTTCACTTATTTGTTGATTGAGCGGGGTGCTTCATGGAGAGTGGTATTTTATGGTGAGCGTTATTTTTTTAAGGTTATGATTTAAAATAGTATTTTTTGTTTATGACGGTGCTCTAAGCAATTGTGATAAAAGTGGTTAGACGTTTTTGAAGACAAAACGGTGAAAAGGTGATTGGCTTTTTGTGTGTGAAATAACATAGCTGGAATGCAATATTACATAATTTTAATTTCATGCCCCATGTGGGAAAAAAGGTTTCATTCATCTAACGATTGAATGCTTTCTATAGTGCAATATTTAACAAAAAGAAAGCATCAGTGCTGGGTTGGTAAAGAATAGCGATATGATGATTAATATAAATAGATTTCATGTTTGGCTTATTTAAGGTGTTTGTTATATGGCAGTTTATAAAAACTCAAGTTTTACAGTGCCGCAACGGGTAGACGATTTACTGACGCGGATGACGCTGGACGAAAAAATTGCCCAGCTTGGGGCGCAATGGTTGATTTTGGCGCCGAATGGCGATCATCAAGACCGCGATTTTGAGATGGGAGCCCAAGGCGAGCGCAAGCCCATTGAGGCGCGTTTAAAGCATGGTTTGGGGCAAATCAGTCGCCCGCTCGGCACGCAAGTGATTAGCCCAAATGATGGCGTAAAAGCCTTAAACCAACTGCAAAAATACCTTGTCGAAGAAACACGCTTAGGCATTCCCGCCATGTCACACGAAGAATGTTTAGTGGGGTTAATGGCAAAAGATTCGACACTGTTTCCTTCTTCTCTTAACTATGGCCACACTTGGAATCCGTCATTAATTCACCAAGTTGCCCAAGTGATTGGCGAGCAGACTCGTCGTGTTGGGGCGCATCATGGCTTGGCGCCAGTACTGGACGTGTCTCGTGATGTTCGCTGGGGAAGAACGGAAGAAACGCTCGGCGAAGACCCTTATCATGTTGGTGTGTTAGCAACAGAATTTGTCAAAGGCTTACAAGGCGAAAAGCGCGATCTGCTGGCGACGTTAAAGCATTATGTCGGCCATTCTTTTAGTGAAGGTGCGCGCAATCATGCGCCCGTACACCTAGGTTTCAAAGAGTTAAACGACACCTTTATGTTGCCTTTTGAAATGGCGGTAAAACTCGGTAAGGCGGGTTCTTTGATGCCGGCCTATCACGATATTGATAATGAAGCTTGCCATGCTTCGCATCATTTATTAACCGAGGTGCTGCGTAATCAATGGGGCTTTGATGGCTTGATTGTGGCGGATTATGGCGGAGTAGAGTTATTGGCGAGCCATCATGGCATTGCTGCAGATAACGCCCATGCGGCGGCATTGGCGTTCAATGCGGGGCTGGATATAGAGTTGCCCGATGACGCTTGTTCTAGTCACTTAACCTCAGCATTGCAAAGAGGGTTGATTGATGAGCAAAAAATCGATGAAATTGTCACTCGTATCTTAACTGTAAAATTTGAAATGGGCTTGTTTGAAAACCCCTATTGCGATGAATCTCCGATCGACCTTCACAGTGATAAAGCCACCGAGCTTGCCTATCAAGTCGCGTTGCAATCGGTGGTGATGTTAGAAAACAACGCGGGCTTGCCTTTAAAAGCACAACAAAAAATCGCCGTTATCGGTCCGACAGCGGATGATCAATTGGCCTTGCTTGGCGGTTATAGTTTCCCCGTACACCTTATTTTGAGCAGCGTGGATGACAGCAGCAAGGTGTGTCCGACCATTTTAGAAGCGTTGCAAAACGAGTTCGAACAAGTCACTTACAGCAAAGGCTGCGATATTTTAACGCAGCGCCATGCCAATGCGCCGGTGTTTCCTGGCGATGTGGATTTGGCAATGAAGCAAACCATGACGTCGCCAGTGTCTCAAGATATCAGCCAAATCAAATCCGCGATTGAAACGGTCGAACAAGCCGATGTGGCGATTGTGTGTGTCGGTGACCTTGCTGGTTTATTCCAAACAGGAACCGTGGGCGAAGGGTCGGATACCGACAGTTTGGATTTGCCAGGCGTTCAACAGCAGTTAATTGATCAAGCGATTGCGACAGGTAAACCTGTGATTATTTTGGTGACGGGTGGCAGACCATACAACTTAAATGGCGCAGAAGAAAAAGCCGCTGCGGTGTTATTTGGCTGGGCTCCGGGTCAAGAAGGCGCAAGAGCCATTGCAGACATTATTGCTGGCAAGCAATCGCCATCAGGGCGATTAACACTATCGATTCCTAAAAATGCGGGCGCTGTGCCGTATTTTTATAACCATAAACTGAAAAGCGGTGGCACGCCCATTGCCTATCATTTTGGTTCGAAATATAACTTTGGTTATGGCCTGACATATACGGACTTTGCCTATCAAAACATGCAGATCGAAGACAAGCAGGTGTCGATTGAAGACGGCGTGATTCGCGTCTCCGTTGAACTTGAAAACATCGGTAATCGCTCGGGTTGTGAAGTCGTACAGCTTTATGTGAAAGATAAGCTGTGTTCCTTGGTACGGCCGATTCGTGAATTAAAAGGCTTCCAACGGGTCGAGCTGCCTGCCGGTGCGTCAACCAAGGTCGTGTTTGAATTGCCTGTCGATATGCTGAATTTCACCAATTCTGCTCATCAACGAATAGTCGAAGCGGGCGAGTTCGATATTATGATTGGTAAATCCGCCACCGATATTCTGTTCACACAAACGGTCGATGTGGTGGGAGACAATAGAGTGTTGCCGCAATACTGGAACATGCTTTGTCACTCTTACCACAAACCGCGTTAATTGCTCTGTGAAAAACGATGTGAGATGGATTGAAACGTTCATCTCACATCTCGGTTAACTTCCCATATCCCACTCTAATCTGGCCATTATCTCGGTATGGCCATTGGTTCTGCTCCCTTAGTTTTTGATGGTAGGAATAGTTTAGTAATCTGACTGGGCATGATGCCTTGAAGATCATTTATTTCCCGCGCTAAATTGATTTTTCGTGATGCTTCAGCGATTTCAATTAACGAGTCATTGATATGTGAGTGGCTTGTATGCGCTGCACTCCATGCTAAGACGTTCGCCAAATGCCAGATTTGTGTGGAGCCAGAATGGACCGGCGTAGGGAAGGTCATAATGTGCTTATTCACCATTTTTTGTACGGCTTGGCGACTCACTTTTAGAATTCCAGCAATATCAGAGACTCCAACTAGATCTGGGTTAGATTCAATCAATGTCGCATTGGGGATGGCGGATAAAACGTTTTCTATGGCTGATGTCATCGCATTGATCGCGCTATCGGATTGACGAGTAAAATCCAACGCAATTCTCCCTGAAACTCCCACACCAATAAGAGCATCATCGCAACCCGCTTCCATTAGAGCATCAATATAAAGCTGTGGATCGGTATTTCTAGTCGGTAACGCAAAGGTTAATGTGAACTCGTATTCTTTCATGATCTAACTCTCTTAATTGTTTCTCTGAAAAATGCAGTTATCGACAACTCTTCTAATCTGCTTGGCGTGATTGGCACTACTCTTAGGTGTGCTCCAAATACTCATTGAGCAAAATTCACCACATCGACAATCTTGGCTGTTATTCGGGCAGCGGAGTATTCCCCAAGCGTGTGCGCTAGATCCCGATGGCTTAATCGTCCAGCCTTTGCTTTCTGCAAAGTGAATGGCATCTTCAATCTCTTTTTTGGCGTGCTTTTTTCTATTCATTTAGCATCCTTGCTTTTTGAAAGTGTAGTTTGCAATACTATTAGTTGTCAAGTGACAACCTGTGGGGCTAGGTTTGATATTGTAGGATCATGCTACTGACTAATTTTAGTGTACGGTTTTCTTTCTCAATTTTCATCATTCACTGTCCTATTCAAAGCCGCCAGCTCGGCTGTCGTAATTTGTCATTCACTGGACGCTTCCAAGCATTAGGCTGGAAATTATTGTCTTTATTATCAGTCGCAACAGGTGGTTAATGCGCTTTTGTTTATCACGTTTATTTGTCTATGTAAGGAGCTGATCTGATGCAGCATTATTCAGGCTTTGGGTTGTTAAAGCACAGTTTTAGCCATCACGAAAATTGGCAGCGGGTGTGGCGTAATCCGACCCCGAAAAAGAAATACGATGTGATCATCGTCGGCGGCGGTGGTCATGGTTTGGCGACAGCGTATTACTTGGCAAAAGAGTTTGGTGTGACCAATGTCGCGGTGATTGAAAAAGGCTTTTTAGGAGGCGGTAACACGGCGCGAAATACCACCATTGTGCGTTCTAATTACTTGTGGGATGAAGCGGCGCATTTGTACGAGCACGCGATGAAGCTGTGGGAAGGTTTGTCACAGGATTTGAACTACAACGTGATGTTTTCGCAACGTGGCTGTTTGAACCTAGGTCATACCTTGCAAGACATGCGCGATATCCAACGCCGTGTAAACGCCAACCGTTTAAATGGCATTGATGGCGAAGTATTGGATGCACAACAAGTACAAGAAATTGTCCCTGTGTTGGATTGTTCTGATCGGGCGCGTTATCCGGTGCTGGGTGCGTCTTGGCAGCCTCGCGCGGGGGTGGCGCGTCATGATGCGGTGGCGTGGGGCTTTGCCCGTGGCGCCGATTCTCATGGGGTGGATTTGATCCAGCAAACCGAAGTAGAAGATTTAATCATTGAAGACGGCACTGTCGTTGGCGTGCGTACCGCCCGTTATGGCGAAATACGCGCTGACCGCGTGGGTTGTGTGGTGGCGGGTAATTCCAGTGTGTTGGCGAAAATGGCCGGTTTTGAACTGCCGTTAGAATCCCATCCTTTGCAAGCCTTGGTGTCTGAACCGATCAAGCCGATTTTGGATACCGTGGTGATGTCGAACCAAGTCCATGGTTACGCGTCGCAATCGGACAAAGGCGATTTGGTGATTGGAGCCGGTATTGACGGTTACAACGGCTACGGTCAGCGGGGTTCTTATTCCACTATCGAGCATACGATTCAAGCGATTGTTGAAATGTTCCCGGTGTTTAGTCGAGTACGCATGAACCGTCAGTGGGGCGGTATCGTCGATACGTGTCCAGATGCTTGTCCGATTATTAGTGAAACGCCGGTGAAGAATTTGTTTTTCAACTGTGGTTGGGGAACGGGTGGGTTTAAAGCGACACCGGGCTCGGGTCATGTATTTGCGGCGTCGTTGGCGAAGGGCGAAATGCACCCATTAGCGAAACCTTTTTCTATGTTTCGCTTTCATAATGGCGCGCTGGTGGATGAACACGGCGCGGCTGGCGTAGCACATTAAGCGGGCGAAGACCGAATAAAGGAGAGAAGTATCATGTTTCATATTTATTGCCCGTATTGTTGTGAATACCGCGAGGAAGAAGAGTTTCACGCGGCAGGACAGTCGCATATTGCGCGACCGTTAGACCCTGATGCTTGCACCGATAAAGAATGGGGCGAGTTTATGTATTTTCGCGCTAACCCACGGGGTATACACCATGAGCTTTGGGTTCATGCGGCGGGTTGTCGTCAGTATTTTAACATTACGCGTGACACTCAAACTTACGAAATCAAAGAAGTCTACAAGGTTGGCGAACAGCCAACTGTCGTGGCCAACAACGCCAAATAGAGGAGCGATACCATGACACAAGATTTGAGTAAGCAGTCTAATCGTCTCTCAGATGGCGGCCGTATTGATCGTTCGAAACCGCTGACCTTTACCTACAATGGCAAGCAATACAAGGGCTTCGAAGGCGACACCTTGGCGTCTGCTTTGTTGGCCAATGGCGTAGACATTGTTGGCCGTAGTTTTAAATACAGTCGTCCACGGGGCATTGTCGCCGCGGGTGCGGAAGAGCCAAACGCCATCATGCAAATTGGCTCGACTGAGGCGACGCAAATTCCTAACGTGCGTGCCACGCAGCAATCGCTTTACCATGGCTTGGTGGCGACCAGCACCAATGGCTGGCCAAACGTTGATATGGACTTAATGAGCTGGGTGGGCAAAGTCGGTGGGAAAGTCATGCCGCCGGGGTTTTACTACAAAACCTTTATGTACCCAAAATCCATGTGGGAAACCTACGAGTCTTATATTCGTAAAGCCGCTGGTTTGGGGCGCGCACCAAAAGAAAACGACCCCGACATCTACGACAAGATGAACCAACATTGCGACCTATTGATCGTTGGCGCAGGCCCAGCCGGTTTAATGGCGGCATTAACCGCCGCACGGGCTGGTGCGCGGGTGATTATCGCTGACGAGCAAAACGAATTTGGCGGCAGCTTGCTAAGCAGTACCGAAACACTGAATGGCAAGCCAGCAGCCGAATGGATCGCTAGCGTGGTGCAAGAATTAGCAGGCTTTGACGATGTCTTGATGCTGCCAAACTCGCAAGTAAACGGCTATCACGATCATAACTTCTTAACCATTCAACAACATTGTACTGATCAATTTGCGGATCGCGCGCCCAATGGTCAAATCGCTCAGCGTTTGCATCGCGTGCGGGCCAAATGGGTGGTCTTGGCAACGGGCGCCCATGAACGTCCTTTGGTATACGGTAATAACGATCTACCGGGTTGTATGGTCGCCAATGCCGTATCGACTTATATCAATCGTTATGGCGTGGCGCCGGGTAAAAACCTGGTGTTGATGACATCGAACGATAACGCTTATCGTACCGCGCTGGACTGGCACGATGCAGGGCGTAACGTGGTCGCGATTGTCGATTCTCGTAAGCATCCACAAGGTACTTTTGTGGAAGCAGCGCGAGACCGAGGTATTAGCATTCTTGTTGGTTCTGGTGTGATTGAAGCGCACGGCAACAAACGTGTTACTGGCGTTTCCATTGCGCCTTTAAATGAAGCGGGCGATGCGGTGGTGGGCTCTATTGTTAAAATGGCCGCTGACACGGTGGCAACGTCTGGCGGTTGGAGTCCGGTGATTCATTTGTCTTGTCACACTGGCGCTCGTCCTGTTTGGAACGACGACATTCTTGGTTTTACTCCGGGTGCGACCTATCAGAAACAGCTTACCGCGGGCGCAATCAATGGCGCGTTTACCACAGCGAAAGCCTTGTCTGAAGGTGCGAATGCCGCCTCTGATGTCTTGGCGCATTTGGGTTTAGCAAAGCCGGATGTGGCTTTGCCAGAAGCCGACATGATCGAAGAGGGCAAAGCCATGGCTTTGTTCCACATTCCACACACCAAGCCCACGTCAAAAGCGCCTAAGCAGTTTGTCGATTATCAAAACGACGTCACCGCCGCCGGCATTGAGTTGGCGTGTCGTGAAGGTTTTGAATCGATTGAACACGTTAAGCGCTATACCGCAATGGGCTTTGGTACTGATCAAGGTAAGCTGGGCAACATCAATGGTATGGCGATTGCAGCAAAAATGCTCAAGCAAACGATACCGCAAACTGGCACTACCATTTTCCGCCCGAACTATACACCGGTGACGTTTGGTGCGATTGCTGGACGCGATTGTGGCGCCTTGTTTGACCCAGAACGCTACACAGCAATGCACGCTTGGCATGTGGAACGCGGCGCAAAATTTGAAGATGTCGGTCAATGGAAACGCGCTTGGTATTACCCGCAAGGTAACGAGACCATGCAACAAGCCTTGAACCGTGAGTGTTTAGCTACTCGTGAATCAGTCGGGATTTTGGATGCGTCTACTTTGGGCAAAATCGATATACAAGGCAAAGACGCACGAGAGTTCTTGGGTCGCGTCTACAGCAACGCATGGGCGAAATTGGCCGTCGGTAAATGCCGCTACGGCTTAATGTGCGGGGAAGACGGCATGGTGTTCGACGATGGCGTGACTTCTTGTTTAGCAGAAAACCATTTCTTGATGACTACTACGTCAGGCGGCGCGGCGCGCGTATTGTCTTGGCTAGAGATTTATCACCAAACAGAATGGCCTGAGCTGGACGTGTATTTCACCAGTGTTACGGATCATTGGTCCACCATGACGATTTCGGGTCCGAATAGCCGTAAGTTGTTGGAAACACTGACTGACTGTGACGTTTCGAAAGAAAACATGGCCTTTATGGATTGGAAACCTATGACGGTGGCTGGCGTGCCAGCTCGGGTGTTCCGTATTTCTTTCACTGGCGAATTATCGTTCGAGATCAACGTTCAAGCCAATTACGGCATGCACGTTTGGAAGGCTTTATTCGAGCAGGGAAAAGCATTTAATCTAACGCCCTACGGCACGGAAACCATGCACATTTTGCGGGCGGAAAAAGGCTTTATTATCGCTGGCCAAGAGACGGATGGGTCTGTGCATCCGTTTGATTTAGGCATGTCTTGGGCGGTGTCGATGCAGAAACCCTTTAGCTTTATTGGTAAGCGAGGCATGCAACGGGAAGACTGTGTTCGAGCGGATCGTAAACAGCTGGTGGGTTTAAAAACCCTTGATCCAACAGTGGTTTTGCCAGAAGGCGCACAAGGCGTATTGGACCCGAAAGCACCGATTCCCATGCCGATGGTGGGTCATGTAACGTCCAGTTATTGGAGTGCGAATTTGAAGCGCTCTGTGGCCATGGGGTTTGTGAAAGGCGGCTTAGATAAAATGGGCGAAAAAGTCTTTTATCCATTGGCGGATGGTCGTGTTATTGAAGCGGAAATTTGCAGCCCAGTATTTTTAGATCCAAAAGGGGAGCGTCAACATGTCTGATCTCACAGTAGAAACAATGGAAGAAAAGTTGGTCACAAATCAATGCCCAACTGGCGCGATAGTTGGTGAAAGCCCTTTACACCATGCCGATCTTGCCAGTGTTGCCGAGCATGGCCCGCAAGAAGGCGGCGTGTACTTTCATGAACGCAAGCTGATGGGATTATTAACCTTGCGCTGTTTGCCATCGGCAGAGCAACTATCCCTTATTGAGTCTTTATTGGGTGTGGCGTTGCCAATGCAACCGTTGACGTCCGTCACGACGGAGGATTCACCAATAGGTAAGGTGTCTGTGCGCTGGGTAGGGCCTGATGAGTGGCTCATTATTGTCGACGGTGACAACGCGTTTGCATTAGAAAGTCGTTTTCACGAAACGCTGACAGGGCATTTTTCATTAGTCAATGTCAGCGGTGGAAACACCATTTTTGATGTGTCTGGCAGCCATGTGGTGGACATGCTGAAAAAGTCGACGCCAGTGGATTTGTACCCAAGTGAATTTCCCGTCGGCAAAGTCGTGTCGACGGTATTTGCCAAAAGCGGCGCGATGATTTGCCGAGTGGCGGAAGATCAATTTGAGTTAGTGGTGCGACGCAGTTTTGCCGATTATCTCTGGTTATGGATTCAAGACGCCAGTCGAGAATATGGTCTGGTGGTAAGAGCCTAGTTTTTCTCATTCATTTGTATTATTTCACGGCTTTGATTGGTTACTTTTAGTGGCCAATCTTTTTCGTGACGTAAAAAGCTAAAGACAATAAGAGACTATTTTATGAAATCAAACACCGCGCCTTGGATTTTTACCGCGAGCTGCCCAAGCATTATAGGAACGGTCGATGTCGTGACTCGATACATGGCGCAAGCCGGTAACTATATTGATGAAATCCACTCTTTCGATGACCGAGAATCGGGTCGTTTTTTTATTCGCATAGAGTTTTTACCACAGCATGCTGATTTTAGTGGGGAAGTGTTCAAAGCCGAATTTGCAGAACGCGCGGCAGAGTTTGACATGGACTGGTCGCTCACCGCACCAAACCATAAACAGAAAGTGGCCATCATGGTGTCGAAGTACGACCATTGTTTAAATGACCTGCTGTATCGTTTTCGCACCGGTCAGCTAAACATCGATGTCACAGTGATTATTTCTAACCATCCAGATTTAGAAGACCTCGCCAAATGGCACGGTATTCCGTATTACCACTTGCCGATTACCGCTGAGACGAAATTAGAACAAGAAGCGCAAGTGCGAGCGTTAATCGAACAATACGATACCGAATTGGTCGTGTTAGCACGTTACATGCAAGTGCTTTCGCCGGGCATGTGTGAATACCTTGATGGCCGCGCTATTAATATTCATCACTCTTTATTGCCTGGCTTTAAAGGCGCTCGACCTTATCACCAAGCATGGGAAAAAGGCGTGAAAATGGTCGGCGCAACGGCGCACTATGTCAACAACGACCTCGACGAAGGCCCGATTATTTCCCAAGGCATTCAAGTGGTTAACCACGCTCAATACGCGGAAGACCTAATCGCCAAAGGCCAAGACATCGAACGTGTTACCTTGTTCAACGCGGTAAAATGCCACGTGGAAAAACGCGTCTTCTTGAACGGCAAACGCACCGTGGTGTTTGGTGGCTAATCTGCTTATTTAAAAGTGGGTTGGTAAAAGCAAAAAGCCGTTCGGGGGAGCGGCTTTTTGCTTTTTTATCTTGTCAAAACGTATTCTGATAGCTTTGTTTTGATCTATCTATGATCTTGCTGCGTATAACTTCTTGATGGTTTTTTTTCTTAGGCACTCAAGGGGCCGGTTTTGACAATGAAAAAAGTGTGTGTGGCGCTGAGCTCTTTATTGCTGGTTGCCTGTACGAAAGTTGGGTTAGGTGTCGCTAATTTACCCCATACTTTTAGTGATACCAAAACGACCAAAGACATTGCCTATGGCTCTGAATCTTGGCAAAAACTGGACATTTATGTTCCGCCTCACGCTGCTGATGAATCTCTTCCTGTTATTGTCTTTTTCTATGGGGGAAGCTGGAAAGATGGCTCAAAAGATATGTATCCCTTTGTGGGAGAAGCGTTTGCGAAAAAAGGCTACATCACGGTGATTGCCGATTACAGCAAATATCCGCAGGTGAAATTTCCGCGCTTTGTTGAAGATGGTACCAAGGCGGTTGCCTGGACCTATCGACACATTGCAGATTACCAAGGTGACCCTGAGCGATTGTTTGTTGCTGGTCACTCGGCGGGTGCACACATCGGTGCCATGATTACGGCGGACAAACAGTATTTGCAAGCCGAAGGCTTAACGCCTTCTGTTATAAACGCCTTTGCGGGTTTATCGGGCCCGTATGATTTTGTACCTTACGAAGAAGATTATAGGGACATGTTTGGCCCGCCAGAAAATTACCCCAACATGCAGGTAACCACCTTTATCGATGGCAAAGAGCCGCCAATGCTGCTGCTTTGGGGCGCTGACGATACCATTGTGGGTAAAAGCAATATGGATAAACTCATCGCAAAAATTCACGCCGAGCAGGGCAGCGTTGAAAGCAAAATTTACGAAGGGGTTGGTCACGCCGCTATGGTCGCTGGCTTGGTTTGGTTTTTGAAAAGCAAAGCGCCGATTGTTGAGGACGTTGACGATTTCTTTCAGCGTCATCGTTAATTTGCATAAGCATTCCTTATGAAGATGATTGCCAATTCTGTGGTTAGAGTGTTTTTTACGAGGCGTTAAGTTTAGTATACTCGGCTCTTTCCCCCGACACGTTGCGAAGTACCCTTTATGACGGAAACCACTATGACGGAAACCAGTTTCAGCTTAGATTTGGCCGCTGAGTTAAAGGCCATTGTAGGAAATCAATACACCTTAACCGATGAAGATAAGACAAAGCCTTATAGTCAGGGTTTTCGTCTTGGTGGTGGCAAGGCGTATGCTGTTGTGCGTCCTGGCAGTTTGGTTGAAATCTGGAAATGTCTGCAAGCCTGTGTAAAAGCCGATGTGATTGTTATTATGCAAGCGGCCAACACAGGTTTAACCGGTGGTTCAACGCCCAATGGCGCGGATTATGATCGTCCTATCGTGATCATCAGCACCATGCGCATCGACGATATTCAGCTTATTGACCAAGGCAAACAAATCGTCGGCTTTGCGGGCAGCACCTTATTTGGCTTAGAAGACACGCTGAAACCTTACGGACGCGAACCCCATTCGGTTATTGGCTCTTCTTGCATCGGCGCGTCTATTGTGGGCGGTGTTTGTAACAACTCTGGCGGCGCCTTAGTGCAACGTGGCCCGGCTTACACCGAAATGTCGTTGTTTGCTCAAGTGACCCACGATGGCGAACTGCAACTGGTCAACAACTTAGGCATTGAGTTGGGCAGCGATCCAGAAGATATTCTCAACAACTTGCAGAACAAGACTTATCAAGAAAAAGACATTCAGTTCCCCGAAAAACGCGGCTCTGACAACGAATACCATGAGCGTATCCGAGATGTCGACGCCGATACGCCGTCACGTTTCAATAACGATCCACGTCGTTTGTACGAAGCATCCGGTTGTGCGGGTAAGCTGGCGGTATTTGCGGTGCGCATTGATACCTTTCCTATTCCTGAAAAGTACCAAGTTTTCTACATCGGCACCAACGATCCAGCGGTGATGGAACAAATGCGCCGCGATATGTTGTCGACCTTTAAAAACTTGCCAGTGTCGGGCGAATACATGCACAGCAGCAGTTATGACATCAGTAAAAAATACGGCAAAGACAGTTATTTGGTGATCGATAAGCTTGGCACCAAATACATTCCAAAAATGTTTGCCCTCAAACGTACAGTTGACCGTTGGGCTGGCAAAGTTAACTTTATGCCGAATAAGTTTTCCGACCGTATCATGCAATATGCGAGTCAGCTCTTCCCTAACCACTTGCCAAAACGCATGGAAGATTTTCGTGAAAAATACGAGCATCATTGGATAGTGGAAACCAGCAACGACGGTGTCGCGGAAGCGCAAACCTATTTAGACAACTTCTTCAAAAATAACGAAGGGGACTTCTTTGCCTGTACTAAACGCGAAGCCGACCAAGCCATCTTGCATCGTTTCGTCACTGGTGGTGCCTTGACGCGTTATCACATTATGAATGGCAAAGACTTGGGTTCCATCATGACCATTGACGTAGCGTTCCCGCGTAATGAGCGCGATTGGTTTGAAGTACTACCACAAGACATCGAAGATAAAGTCGCCGTTAAAATGTACTACGGACACTTCTTCTGCCACGTCATGCATCAAAACTACATCATGAAAAAAGGCGCCGACGCCAAAGCGGTGAAGAAACAAATTCTTTCCAGCTACGACGCCCGTGGCGCAGAATACCCAGCTGAGCACAACGTCGGCCATGAATACATGGCGAAACCCGCATTGCGCGAGTTCTATCAAAAAACTGACCCAACCAACAGCTTCAACTCCGGCATCGGCGGCACCAGTAAATTGAAAAACTGGCAAGCGCTGAACGACGAACACAAAGGCTGTGGTTGTCATAAATAAGCTTTAGAACAACAGAGAATGCAAAAAGCCGAGACTTTTCTGTTAAAGGTGTCTCGGCTTTTAGGTGCTTATTTAACGGCCGCGAATTGAGAAATTTCTATGTCTTGCCCGTCAGGGAATTTTGCGTGTATTTCTAGCTTGCCTCCCAGAGCTTCAATGTATTGATTTAATGTACTAATAAGTGCATCTGGACGATTTTCAATTTGAGAAATATTTGGCTGTGCAATCTTCATAAATCCTGCTAAATCTGCCTGATTGATACCTCTTTTTTTTCTGACTTCTGCAAGAGTCATTTCAGCAATAATGCCAACAGCTTTAGCTCTAGCCGCTGCTTGAACCTCTGGTTTAATTTTCTTTCGTAATTCGTTTATCGACTTAGCCATAACGAAACCTCCTAGCTTGTCTTGTTTGAATCACTGTTTTTCAAGTAATTCAAGAATTCTTTTTCTGCCAACGGAATATATTTATCATAAAATGTTTTATTTCTTTTCCCATTTTTGCGGCCACCACATAACAAGATGACTTTCCTTTTTGGGTCAAAAGCATAAAAGACACGATAAGGTTTTCCTGCATGCTGAATTCTCAACTCTTTAAGGTTTTTTACCTTGTCTGTTCCTTTTAGTGAATCAGCATATGGCCTAGCTAATAGAGGACCTTTGATTTCTAATACATCAACCATTGAAAGCACGTCTTCTTGCTCTTTGTCCGTCAAGCCAAGAAACCATTGCTCGTACTCGTCAGTTATTAATATCTCCCAAATCATAAGCTATCCTTGCAGTCTTTCTGATTAAAAAATACGCTTTAACGTATATACTGTCAAGAGTATATTTAAATGCACTAACCTCATCATGCCGACTTGTAAATTTAATGATGAGATAGGTTGTTGTTAAGAAAGGGATGATTTTTTGTCTATTCCCATTTATATCAATGTAATAAGATGACTGAAATGGATACCGTTCTGGTTAACCAAAACCGCATAGGATGAAAACTGCAATGTCTCACTACGACAAGTTAACGTCACATTACCAAACACTCAGTCACTTTAACCACGCTCAAGCCATGCTTGGCTGGGATGCGGCGGCGAACATGCCATCTGGCGGTAGCGAAGCGCGCTCAAACGCCATGGCTGAGTTATCGGTTCATATCCACCGTTTATCAACGCAACCCCAGCTAGAAGACTGGTTTGGTAACGCCGAGCAAGAAGCCTTCAATACAGAACAAATAGCCACTGAGCAACAAGCTAGCTTGCGTGAAATGAAACGCCAATGGCAGCAAGCCACCGTGGTGCCAGAAGACTTGGTGCAAGCGCAATCCATCGCGGGTTCCAAATGCGAACATGCGTGGCGTTCACAACGCCAAGAAAACGACTGGACAGGTTTTGAGAAGAACTGGAAAGAAGTGGTTGCTTTATCCCGTGAAGAAGCCAAAATCCGTGGTGCAGCACTTGGTCTTACGCCTTATGATGCCATGCTCGACAAATACGAACCGGGCACTACAACCGCATCGCTTAATACCTTGTTTACCGACGTGAAAACCTGGCTGCCAGAACTGATTGAAACAGTACTGGAAAAGCAAAAATCGGAATCCATCATTTTACCGTCTGGTACCTTCTCCACTGCCACCCAAAAAGCCCTTGGCTTAGAAGTGATGAAACTGCTGAAATTCGACTTTGACCGTGGCCGTTTAGACCAAAGTGTGCACCCATTTTGTGGTGGCGTGCCAACCGACGTGCGCATCACCACTCGCTACGACGAGCAAGACTTTGTACAAGCCCTAATGGGCATCGTTCACGAAACAGGCCACGCGCGCTACGAACAAGGCTTGCCAACAGCCTTTGCCGGATTACCTGTCGGCGAAGCACGCTCAATGGGCATTCATGAATCACAGTCGTTGTTTTTTGAAATGCAGATTGGTCGTAGCAAGGCGTTTATATCACACTTATCACGACTCTCAGCCGACGCCTTTAGCGCACACAACGACCCCGTGTTTGCCCAAGACAACCTCTACAAAATTTACACCCAAGTGGAAAAAGGCTTTATTCGCGTCGACGCCGACGAATTAACCTACCCAGCACACGTGATTATGCGTTATGAAATCGAACGCGACCTCATCAACGGCGTAATAGAACACACCGACGTACCCGCACTGTGGGATGAAAAAATGAAAGCCGCTCTTGGCATCTCCACCAAAGACAACGTCAAAAACGGCTGCATGCAAGACATCCATTGGACAGATGGCGCATTTGGCTACTTTCCAAGCTACACACTCGGCGCCATGTACGCCGCCCAATACAAAGCCACCATGACACAAAACATCGACTTTGACAGCGTGATTCAAAGCGGCGACCTAAGCCCCATCTTCCAATGGCTAAGCGACAACATCTGGTCACAAGCCTCGCTCCACACCACAGATGAACTGGTAAAACGCGCCACCGGTGAAACCCTCAACGCCGCGCACTTTAGAAAACACCTAGAAGGGCGGTACTTGTAGTCGAACTGTTCCCTCCCTTTTCTTCAAGGGGAGGGTTAGGGAGGGGTTCTAAAATCTAAAGGGTCGAACCCCTTTTTGTCCTACAAACCCGTTGCAGGCATAAACACTTCTTCAAAAAGGGTTTTGACCCTGACTTCCTTTCTTCAAGGGGAAGACGGAAGATGGGGTTCTGAGCCTCCAGCCTCTACAAACATAACCCAACCCGTAGGGCACGATAAGCGAAGCGTAATCTGCCACTGACTGTAGGTCGCGGCTTTAGCCCGACAAGAAGTACAAACAGCAAATCAACGAAGACAGTGAAAAGGTAGCTGAATCAGGTTGCCATTGACAATGGCAGTTAGCGTTAGCACACGGTGAGATCAGAGTATAAAAACAGATCAGGTCATAAGGTCTGAGGGAATCGCTTGCCTCGCGGGTCAAATCGCGCTACAAAAGAGCAAATGAAGAATCAATATAGCGGCGATCAAAGACGATCTGAAGCGGCATAGTCCAAACAGGCTTTGATATCTAGCGAGTTATATAACAGGGAAGTCCTACCATGAAAAAAGCAAATCCCCTATATAGACAACGCAGCCGTTCAACAGTGGGTTATAGCCGCAGCTACGCTGCCGTATAACCCTTAATTATTATGTGGGGCCCACAATCGAGTCTGTACATGACTATAAGTGAATTTGAAATAAAGCGCTGCAAGAAAGAACTCGAGAAGTTTCTAGAGGAAAATCGACCCCCGGCTCATGTTCGGGCGCAAGTTGACCTGGGTTATCGCATCACGGGCCAAAGCGTAGAAATATTCGAAGTCAGGCCAGGATTTCGAGACCCTAGCAAAAAGACAGAAATATCAGTGGCTAAAACCACATACATTAAGTCCCAGAAAGTCTGGAAGGTGTACTGGATGCGCCAAGACCTGAAGTGGCATAGCTATCGGCCAGCACCTCAAGTGAGACATCTTGAAGAATTCCTTACACTGGTGAAAGAGGATGCAAACGCATGCTTTTTCGGCTAGAAAAGCCACATAACAATCACATTAAGTTCGCTCACTTCGTTCGCCCGACGCTCGTACCTCGCGCGGCTTATGTGGGGCGTTAGGGCTCAGTGTGAGTGATTTTTCATCTGACCCTAAATTTCTAAATTTAGAGAATCATGTATATACCTAAGAATTTTGAAGTAAAAGATCCATCAGTAATCAGCGAGCTAATCGCTGAAAACGGGTTCGGAACGCTAATTAGTGCTGATCTTACTGCAACACACTTGCCTCTTATTTACGAACCGAATGTTGCAGGGCTTGGTTTTCTATTTGGTCACTTTGCTAAATCAAATTCGCATTGGCAAATTGCTGAAAACCAGAGGGTGCTCGTCATTTTTCAAGGGCCACATGCCTATATTTCACCAAGTTGGTATGTAACTAAACCAGCGGTACCAACTTGGAATTATTCAGCCGTTCATTGTTATGGTTATCTCACTATCCTTGATGACAATGAAAATCAGCAGGCTATGGCTGACCTGATTGTTAAATATGAGCCTGAGCTGTTAGATAATTCTGAAATTATGCCAGCTGATTATCAGTTAAAACTTCGTAACGGTGTTGTCGGTTTTAAAATTGCTATTGACGAGATTCAAGCGAAGGAAAAGTTGGGGCAACATCGTAAACCAGAGGATCAAAAGGGCGTATTTACAGGTTTGCAAAAATCTAAGGATTTAAGCGCTGTCAGTTTGTGCGCTTACATGGAAAAGCGTAATGTTGGTACAGGCCGTTAACACATTTCGTCATTCGGGGCCTGCGGCCCCAGCGACGGACACAACTCAGTCACTGCTAAGAAATGTTATCTTCTATCCACTTCCTGAGCTAAAATACCGACCCTATTCGTACTTTACTACATGAGATTTATAAATGACCGCATTTGATAAAAAAGTGGAAGAGCTGATCGCTAAACATCCTAATCTAACCAAAGATGAAGCCATCAAAATTGTCACTGAGAAAAATAACCGTAAGAAACAGAAGCGAAATGCAAGATCAAATAAAGATAGTTAGGGTCAGATGAAAATAGGGTATTTTATACGCGTTTCCACGCGAGAGCGTGGGAACGAGAGAGCCGCGTGTTGATGTTAAGTCATACGCGGCTTTATATTGTTTTAATCTAGTAGCATTTTGCTTGTTTGTTTTGTGTGGCCAGCGGTTCATAAATGGCGAGGTTTTTGGGTAAATTGGCCTGTAAATCTTTAATACGAGTCGCGTTGGCTGGGTGAGTTGACAGCAGTTCTGGTGTTTTACTGTCTCCGCCTGCGCTCATGTTGCGCCATAGCTGAACACTTTCTCGCGGATCAAAGCCTGCTTTTGCCATGTATTCTAAGCCCAGTAAATCGGCTTCTGACTCATGAGCGCGGCTGAAAGGTAGGATAATACCGACTTGCGCGCCAATGCCTAATGCTTGGAAAATCGCGACTTTCTCTGGTGATTCCTCACCGCCTAGTTGATAACCCAATGCCAGCGCTTGGCTCGTTGCAAGCTGAGTTGATACACGTTCATTGCCGTGTCTGGCGATGACATGGGCCAGCTCATGACCGACGACGGCGGCTAGCTGAGATTGGTTTTCAGCGACTTTTAAAAGGCCCGTATAAACGCCGACTTTATAACCAGGTAAGGCAAAGGCGTTGACTTGTTCATCGTCGAATAACACCACTTCCCAAGCTTGGTTACGGTATTTATCGGGCAGCACTGCGATCAGTGTGTCGGCCACGCATTGTACTTGTTCACGCAGTTTGGTGTCGGATGACGAGGGTATTTCCTTCTTCATTTCTGTAAAAGACTGAACGCCCATTTCATTCATCTGGCTATCAGGCAACACCGCAAACTGCTTACGACCCGTCGGCGAAGCGCTACAACCCACCATTACAACCAACGCTGCAGCCAGCGCCGCCTTATAAGAAACCTTCATCAACACCATGGTAAAACCGCCTTGAAAAACTGCATGAACGCTTGGAATAGCCGCCATTATAGAGAAGGGCTTTCGTTAGAAGCAAATGAAGTTGGCGCTTTGACTGATAACCCCTCGGCGTTTGAATGAAACCCGTATAGATAACCCAAAGGCGGTTAGTCGCTTTTAGTCTACCTAGAGTCGTTTCCAGCCACCTTCCACTGGTAGCGAAAAATTACACTGAGTTCATTGATAGTCACTCCTTTAAAAAGCCCATATTTAATAGGTAAGGAAAAACAATGAACGCAGCAGAGCTACACGACAAGTCCATTATTATTGACGGTTTGATTTGTGCGAAGTGGAATCGCGAGTTATTTGAAGACATGGCGAAGGGCAAGTTGACGGCGGCGAATTGCACTGTGTCGTTTTGGGAAAACTTCGAAGGCACGGTTCGTAATGTGGTTGAGATGAATCAGCTGATCGACGCCAACAGTGATTTATTGACCAAGGTGTACACCACGAAAGACATTCAGCGCGCCAAAGCCGAAGGCAAAACCGGCGTGATGATGGGCTTTCAAAATGCCCATGCGTTTGAAGATCAAATTGGTTATGTGCAGATTTTTAAAGACCTAGGCGTGGGCATTGTGCAGATGTGCTACAACACGCAAAACTTAGTGGGCACGGGCTGTTATGAACGCGACGGTGGTTTGTCGGGTTACGGTCGTGAAATCGTGGCGGAGATGAATCGTGTCGGCATGTTGTGTGATTTGTCTCACGTTGGCCCTAATACCGCGAAAGAAGTCATCATCGAATCGAAAAAGCCAGTGGCGTATTCCCATTGTTTGCCAGCGGGTTTAAAAGAACACCCACGCAACCGCACCGACGAAGAGCTTAAATTCATTGCCGACAACGGCGGTTTTGTTGGTGTCACCATGTTCGCACCTTTCTTAAAAGCTGGTATTAACGCCACCATTGACGATTACGTGGAAGCCATTCAATACATTTACAACATAGTCGGGGAAGACGCGATTGGCATCGGCACCGACTTTACCCAAGGTCACGGTTACGATTTCTTCGAATACCTCACTCATGACAAAGGTTATGCCCGCCGTTTGACGCGCTTTGGCGAGATTATCAATCCGCTGGGTATGCGTACGGTTGGCGATTTCCCGAATTTGACCGAAGCCTTGTTGAAACACGGTTTTAGCGAGCGTCAGGTGGTGAAAATTATGGGTGAGAATTGGGTCTCATTGTTAAAAAATGTTTGGGGAGAATAATCATGACAACACATGCGCCAGAAATGCCCATCCAAGTAGACGGTGAAACCGGTGTTTGGACGACGGATGCGTTGCCAATGCTGTATGTGCCGCGTCACTTTTTTGTCAATAACCACATGGGCATTGAAGACGAAATTGGCGCCGAACGTTACGCCGAGATTTTATACAAAGCGGGTTATAAGTCGGCCTATTTTTGGTGTGAACAAGAGTCCGAATGCCATGGCATTTATGGCGAGGAGATTTGGCACCATTATTTGAAGCGCTTATCACAGCGCGGTTGGGGCTTTTTTATTACCGAAGCGCTCGACATAGAAAAAGGCACGGCAAAAGTACGTTTAGAAAACTCGGCTTTTGTTTATCACTACGAAAAGATCCACGGTAAAAAAGTCAATCGCAAGGTGGATTACATGTTTACCGGCTGGTTTGCTGGGGCGCTGGATCAGATCCTTGAAAGCAAAGGCTTGGCGACTCGTACCAAGGCGATTCAAACACAGAGCGCCGCGGAAGCTGGTTTTGACGTAGGTTATTTTGACGTGACGCCTCTGTAATTCATGTCGTAAAGCATATTAAGTATATGGCCATCGCGGGCAGGTGGTGGCCACTATTATCCGAAAAGTTATCAGTCGTTTTCCATAAGGCAGGATGTTATGTCCCAGTATGATGCGTTGTTCGAGCCATTAAACATTAATAAATTAACCATCCGCAATCGTATTGTCAGTACGGCTCATGCTGAGGTGTATGCCACTGATGGCGGCATGACAACAGATCGTTATGTGAAATATTACGAAGAAAAAGCCAAGGGCGGTTGTGGCTTGTGTATTTGCGGTGGCTCCAGTGTGGTGTCTATCGATAGTCCGCAAAGCTGGTGGAGTTCGGTGAATTTATCGACCGATCGTATTATTCCGCATTTTCAAAATCTGGCCGATGCGGTACATAAGCACGGCGGTAAAATCATGATCCAAATTACGCACATGGGGCGTCGTTCTCGCTGGGATGGTGAAAACTGGCCAAGCCTGATGTCGCCTTCTGGCATTCGTGAGCCGGTTCATCGTGCGACTTGTAAAACCATCGAAGTGGAAGAAATGTGGCGCATTATTGGGGATTTCGCCCAAGCAGCGCGTCGTGCCAAAGAAGGCGGCTTGGATGGCGTGGAATTGTCGGCGGTTCACCAACATATGATCGACCAGTTCTGGTCGCCACGGGTCAACAAACGTACTGATGAATGGGGCGGTACTTTTGAAGGTCGCATGAAGTTTGGTATGGAAGTACTAAAAGCCGTGCGGGCCGAAGTGGGGCCAGATTTTGTGGTGGGCATGCGTATTACCGGCGATGAATTTCATCCGGATGGCTTGGGCCACGAGGAAATGAAAAAGATTGCTCAGTATTATGATGCTACTGACATGGTGGATTATTTTGGCGTCGTGGGTTCTGGCTGCGACACGCATAACACCTTGGCGAACGTGATTCCGAATATGAGCTATCCGCCAGAGCCGTTCCTTTATTTGGCGGCGGGTATTAAAGACGTGGTGAAAGTGCCTGTTATTCATGCGCAAAACATCAAAGACCCAAATCAAGCGAAGCGTATTATCGAAGCCGGTTATGTGGATTTTGTCGGCATGACGCGCGCGCACATTGCCGATCCGCATTTTATCGCCAAGATCAAAATGGATCAGGTGGATCAAATTCGCCAATGCGTTGGCGCGAACTATTGTATCGACCGTCAGTATCAAGGCTTGGATGTTTTATGTATTCAAAACGCGGCAACCTCGCGGGAATACATGGGTTTGCCGCATATTGTTGAAAAAACCACGGGCGTCATTCGCAATGTGGTGGTGGTTGGCGGTGGCCCCGGTGGCTTAGAAGCCGCGCGTGTTGCCGCCGAGCGTGGTCATAAAGTGACCTTAATTGATAAAGCCGAAGAACTTGGCGGGCAATTAGTGTTTGCCGCCAAAGCGCCTCAGCGTGATCAAATTGCTGGCATTACCCGTTGGTTGGTGATGGAGATCGAGCGCTTGGGCGTAGAGGTGCGTTTGGGCACCGCCGCCAGCGAAGAGCTGATTCAGGAATTGAATCCAGATGTGTGCATTTTAGCGACTGGAGGTCGTCCTTTCTTGGAGCAAAATCCAGAGTGGGGCGCGGCAGAAGGCTTGGTGGTGTCTACATGGGATATTCTCAGTGGCAAGGTCGAACCGGGTAAAAACGTCTTGGTTTACGATACGATTTGCGAATTTTCCGGTATGTCAGCGGCGGATTATTTGGCGTCCAAAGGCTCGCTAGTGGAGTTGGTAACTGACGATATCAAACCGGGCGTCGGCATCGGCGGTACGACTTTCCCGACTTATTACCGTTCTTTGTATGAAAAAGAAGTCATCATGACCTCGGACATGTTGCTCGATAAGGTCTATCGCGAAGGTGACAAGTTGGTGGCGGTACTGGAGAACGAGTACACAGCGCAAAAAGAAGAGCGCGTGATAGACCAAGTGGTGATTGAAAATGGTACGCGTCCCAATGAAGAATTGTATTACGCGTTAAAACCCAGCTCGCGCAATAAAGGTCAGATTGATAACGAAGCCTTGTTTGATATTCAGCCTCAGCCTGTTCTTCACGATCAGCAGAGCGAAGGCATGATCTTGTGGCGTTTGGGGGATTGTGTGTCGCAGCGTAATGTTCATGCGGCTATGTATGATGCTTTGCGCCTCTGTAAAGACCTCTAAGCCAATAAGGGGTTTAAGATGATTCTTAATTGGTTACTTCCAACCTTGATTGGTGTTTTGCTGGTGCTTGCGGGCATTGGTGCCGTTCGTCGTATGAATTTGTGGCGCGCGGGGCAGGCTGACAAAGTTGATTTGCTGGCGGGTTTGCTGGCGATGCCGAAACGCTATCTGCACGACCTTCACCATGTGGTTGAGCGGGACAAGTACATGTCTCGCACCCACGTGGCGACGGGCGGCGGTTTTGTATTGGCCATGGTGCTGGTGGTGTGGGTGCACTTGTTTGGCATCGACAGCAAGATTCTGGCTTGGGCGCTATTAGCAGCCTTGGTAATGATGTTTTGTGGTGCTTTATTCGTTTATAAACGCCGTATAAATCCGCCGTCTCGCCTTTCGAAAGGGCCGTGGATGCGCTTGCCAAAAAGCCTGCTGACGTTTTCTGTCACCTTTTTTGTACTGACTTTACCGGCAGCAGGATTACCTATTGTTGGAAAGTTTCCTAGCGGAACGGGTGGTTGGCTGCTTACGCTTGTATTGTCTGTTCTGATATTAATGAGCCTAGGCGAAATGCTGTTTGGTATGACCTGGGGCGGGCCGATGAAACACGCCTTTGCGGGGGCCTTGCATTTGGCTTTTCATCGTCGTCCAGAGCGTTTTGGTGGTGGGCGTTCTACGGGCTTAAAAGCGGCGATATTAGGTGAAACGTCGCACGGTGTGGCGAAGCCAACGGATTTCAAATGGAATCAATTATTAGGCTTTGACGCCTGTGTGCAATGCGGTCGTTGCGAAGCGGTGTGCCCTGCGTTTGCGGCAGGTCAGCCATTGAACCCTAAAAAACTGATTCAAGACATGGTGGTGGGTTTTGCCGGTGGCACAGACGAGAAGTACGCGGGCAGCCCGTATCCTGATGGTTCGGGCGGTGTTCAAGAGGTTGGCAAGGCGAAAGGCGGCCCTAATCAAATTATCACCGAGGGTTTGATTAACCCCGATACGCTTTGGTCTTGTACCACCTGTCGAGCGTGTGTGGAAGAATGCCCGATGATGATCGAGCACGTAGATGCCATTGTCGATATGCGTCGTTTTTTAACCTTAGAAAAAGGCGAAACACCCAATAAGGGCGCGCAAGTCCTCGAAAACATTATTGCCACGGATAACCCTAATGGTTATGCGCCAGCAAGTCGTACTCACTGGGCGGCGGATCAAAATTTGCCGCTGATGAAAGACGTAAAGCAAGCGGATGTGTTGTTTTGGGTGTCTGACGGCGCCTTTGATATGCGCAGTCAGCGAATTTTGCGTGCCTTTGTAAAGCTAATGAAAGCGGCCAATGTGGATGTGGCGATTCTCGGCGATGAAGAGTTAGACAGCGGCGATGTGGCAAGACGTTTAGGCGACGATGCGACTTTCCAGAGCTTGGCAAAGCGTAACTTGGCGACCCTGTCGAAGTATCGTTTTAATAAAATAGTCACCACCGATCCGCATGCCTTTCATTGTTTGAAGAATGAATACGGCGATTTTGGTGGAGATGCCTTGCTTTCTATTTCTGGGGAAAGTGTCGAGGTGTTGCATCATACGACCTTTTTGAATCGCTTGGTAAAAGACGGCCGTTTGCCATTGGATACTTTTAAAGGCGGCAAGGTGACTTATCACGATCCTTGTTATTTGGGACGTTACAACGGCGAATACGAAGCGCCGCGTGAACTATTGGCGAGTTTGGGTATTGACGTAGCGGAAATGGAACGCTCTGGTTATCGCTCGCGTTGTTGTGGCGGTGGCGGTGGCGCGCCAATTACCGACATTCCCGGTGAACGTCGCATTGCCGATATGCGCATGGAAGATGTTATCAGTACGGGGGCGGACATGGTGGCCGTGGGTTGTCAGCAATGTACGGCGATGTTGGAAGGCGTGGTAGAGCCTCGACCTGTGGTGAAAGACATCGCTGAAATCTTAGCGGGTCAGTTAATTGATAGGCCGTTGGTTGATAGTCAGTTGGCTGATAGTCAGTTGATTGGGGAGGTACGCTGATGAGTGATTTATCATCAAACGATCGCTCAGCAGACAACTTGCAGCGACGAGACCCGAGAGCCGAGAGGATTGCCCGCAATCGACTGCACCCTTTGTACGACAGTGTGATTTCTGCAGGGCAAGGCGAAGTGCGTGGGCCGTCGGGTTTGCTGCGTAAGAATCCACATGTCATTGGTTTTATGGGTCCAAATGGCATTAAGCGTATTGATCGCGCCAATTTGTCTTCGACAGGACTCAATAGTAAAAAACGTACTGGCGAAGCGAAAGAAACCTTGCGGCCATTGCATCGTATCGATAAGCCTGATTTTTACATCATGGTGGTGGCCGATATGGTGGGCGGTCGATTAACAGGTCACGATAAAGATATTCTTGGTTTGGCGCATCAGCTTGTCGCCAAGCGTAATGGTGCCGTGGCTCTGGTGTGTTTGGGGGAAAGCAAGGAAACACAGTTTGATCTGGCGGGTGTGGATCGTCTGATTCACCTTGATGGTGAAGAGTACGAAGGCTTTGCACCCGAGGCAAAATTAGCCGCCCTTGAACAGATTGAGGCACAGTATCAGCCAGAACATTGGCTCTTTCCAGACAGTGTAAACGGGGGGGCGGATCTCGCTTCTCGTTTGGCCGCACGACTGGGTGAGCGGCCAGCAGCACAAGCTTGGCAAGTGAATGGTGCGCAAACGGTGTGTCGCGGCGCCTCGGCCAGTGTGGATATGGTGCGTGAAACGCCGCGTATTTTGATGTTACTAGAAGAGTGTGCGGAGGCGATTGAAGATACTCGGCATCAGGTTTTGCCATTAGATTTATCGTCCGCATCGATTCCCCAAACCGATTATCGCTTGATCGATAAAGGGCAGATTGCGGTGGATTCCAACGCGGTGCCTTTGGCGGAAGCCGAATTTATTTTATCGGCGGGCAATGGCATTCATAACTGGGATCAATTCCACGCGGCGGCTGACGCGCTTGGTGCGACGGAAGGGGCGAGTCGTGTCGCGGTGGACGATGGCTTTATGCCGCGTTCGCGTCAAGTGGGCGCATCGGGGACTTGGGTAACGGCGCGGGTGTATTTGGCCGTGGGCATTTCCGGTGCCATTCAACACATGCAAGGGATTGGACAGTGTGACAAGGTGGTGGCGATTAATACTGACGCCGGTTGTGACATGGTGAAGCGCGCTGATTTGGCGGTGATAGCGGACAGTGAAGCAATATTGGCCGAGCTGACTAGACTGGCTCTGCAGCATTCCTTATCTAAAAGCCGTTCATCTAAAGATCAAGAGGAGAAAAGCGATGCAGCCTAATATCAATGTGGTTTCTTTGGTCTCGGTTGGCCGTCATCCTCAATCGGGCCGTTCTCGTCGAGCGGAGCAAGATGGCCGCGCGGTTGAATTAGGCTTGAAACTGACTGGAAAAGCATTAACCGTGGTGCATGCTGGCAACGCACAAGAGCCTGTACTTCGACAATACGCTGGCATGGGCTTGTCGTCGTTGACAGTGTTAGCTCAAGAAGACGGTGGTGATGCTTTACCCGTATTGGCGACTTTTTTGCAAGAAAATCAAATCAGTGTTGTATTAACAGGAGTGCGGGCAGAGAGTGGTGAATCTTCTGGCATGTTACCGTATTTATTGGCGGAGCAGCTTGGTTGGCCCTTGGTGCCTCGGGTGGCCGATATTGTCAGCATTAAAGACGACAGTGCGGAGGTGCTTTTGGCCTTACCTCGTGGCCAGCGCAGGGCGGTTATCGTCAAGCTGCCGTTTATTGCCAGTGTTGATAACGCGGCACAAGAAGCACGTCAAAGCGCATTTGGGCCAGGATCGCGAGCGGAATTTAATATTGTTAATGTGGACAGCGTGATGGATGACGCGGCGAATCAATGGCAAATCAGTGCTGCCAAACCTCGCCCTAAGCGTTTAAAAGTGGTGAAAGCAAAAACGGCTGCAGACCGAATGAAAGCGGCGACAGCAAAACCAGTTGGCGGCGGTGGCAAGGTGATGAAGAACGAAACCACAGCCGAAAAAGCGCAAGCTATTTTTGATCTGTTGCTAGAAGAAAAAGTGATGAAGAAAAAGTGATTCGCTAAATGGCTGTTTAGGTATAAGCTTGTTCGTCCTTTGATTGTTGATTAAACGATGCGTTTGTTTATTAGGTATGAAATATGATGATTGTAGATTTGGTCGATGAAGTCGATTTTAAAGAAAAACTCATCGCACTTGGGGCGCCTGTTACTCAAGAGCAAAGCTTGACCGAAGTACAGGCCGCGGTTTTGTCGTGGTTACAGGCCTATCCAGAACAAACTCCTTTTGTAAAAGACCTTTGCATTGAAATGCAAAAAGACAATACGACAGTATTGCCAGAAATATCAGTGGTGATGGCGGCTTTCGGTTAAAAAAGCTTTTATCGTGTCCAGTTTTTGGGCGGTCGCTCAACACACCAGCATTTATTGCTGTTCCATTGCCCCAGCGTTTAAACGCCTACCTTAAAATCATTTTCAAAAACTATTTCTAAAGTAAAGTGATAACGATTATCATACTCCCAAATTTATTGATGGGGTATCTGTATGGTTAAGTCGTTTGTAGTACTTGTGTTCACCTTTTGTGCCAGTTTAGTGTGGGCTGATCAGGTAACGGTTAAAGATGTGCTTGGACGCGATGTTACGTTTAATGCGCCCGCTCAACGTGTCATTGTTGGATTTTACCCTGAAGATTATATGGCTATCGGCACGGAAGCCGCTTACGACAAGGTGGTTGGTGTGTCTCGATACATTTGGGAAGCGCGTTCTGCGAACTGGGAAATGTACGTTAAGCACCGTCCTTCCTTACAAGATATTCCCGCAATCGGTCGAGTGGACACACAAACGTTTTCGGTTGAAAAAGTCGTTAGCTTGAACCCCGATGTTCTGGTGTTGGCTGACTGGCAATATAAAGGTTTGGGTACGGATATCGAACGGCTTGAAAGCGCCGGTATAAAAGTGATCGTGGTGGATTACAATGCGCAAACCTTAGAGCGCCACATAAAGAGCACAGAGTTAATTGGTGTGATCACGGGGCAAGAAAAACGCGCCGCGGCTATTGCTGCTGACTACAAAAACACCGTTGAAATGGTCAATAAACGCCTTGCGGATGCGAACCTGCCTGCGCCAAAGGTTTATACTGAATTTGGTGCCTCTGGTGTTCAAGAGCTGGGTTTTACCTTCGGTAAAAATATGTGGGGTGCGATTTCTACCATGGCGGGTGGCGATAATATTTCCGCGCCGTTTGTTGAATGGTGGGGGAAGTTAAACCCTGAGCAGGTTATTGCTTCCAATCCAGATGTGATCGTTATTACCGGTTATGAAACCGGTAAAGGCACGGATTCTATGCTGATGGGGCAGGGCGTTGATGACACTGAAGCCCGTAAACGCTTGGAAGGTTATAAAAATCGCCTAGGTTGGTCTACCATTTCTGCAGTGCAAAATAATCGTTTATACGGTGCTTATCATGGCGCTTGTCGAACTATTTTAGACGCGGCAATGATTGAGTTTTACGCAAAAGCCATGTACCCAGAGGTGTTTTCAGATCTAGATCCTGAGCAGGCGTATTTGGACTTTTATAAAAAGTATCTACCCGCCACGCCGGAAGGGATTTTCACCTTAGCGTTGTAAGATTTGTTTTAATCTCTTAGGGTAAATTTCCCGCAGCTTGCTGCGTAAATAGCTAAAATCCAGCTTTGTTATTCCCGCGAAGGAGGTTGTCGTTAAAGGCTGTCAGCGAAGATTGGGTAAGTTTTGTAGGCCTGATGAGGGAGGTACGACCGTAATCAGGCGTGTAACGTTATTTAGCCTGCAAATGGTTGATTTATATTGGTTTTTGTAGGTCGGCCTTTAGGCCGTCAAAAACCCGATAACACCAAACCAAAAACCTTGACGCGCTAAAGCACGACCTACAAAATCGATGGAATTCGTTTAGCGACAGCCTCGAAGGCGGGAATGACGGGGAGTTCGAAAATGATGTATGAACAACGTTTAGCATTGTTCGAATGACACGCTGATACCTCGCCCCTTGGGGCGGGGTTATTCATTTATTGAAACATCAATTCTTAATGAAATACATAACGGGTGATCTGTTGGTAACGGTTGTCTGGTGACAGTAACGTCGGCGGAAAATGGGATTGGTGAACGGCGTCTGGCCAGTGTTGTGCTTCTAGCGCGAGGCCTGCGTAGGCGGATAGCGCGCCTTGGTTGATATTGGATGCTGCACTGAGTTGAATATGGCGACCATCGTACACTTGCAGTCCCGGTTCCGTGGTTTGGTAATCAAGAGAAAGCCCAGTGATGGGGGCTTTGAGTGTTGCCACGGTTTGTAGTGGACGATTGGCAAGAGAAAGACAAAAGTTGGTGTCGAGCCCAGGATAATCGTCGCGGCCAATGGGGCGAAGTTGATTAAAATCAAATGCGCTACCTTCCGTTGGCGTGACTTCACCAGTGGGAATAAGTTCGTCATCGACCGGTAAATAATGGTCGGCTTTGACGCAAAGTTGGTGGTCTAAAATAGAGCCTTCACCGTCAAGGTTAACATAGCTGTGACCGGCAAAATTACAAAGGGTGAGCTTGTCCGTCGTGGCGGTAATTTCCATTTCTAAGCTGCTATCGACCAGTCGATAAAAAACATTGACCACCATGTTGCCAGGATAGCCCATTTCACCGTCAGCGAGCTTGGTTTGCAGCTGCACCATGTCATCGGTTTGTTCGATGACAGACCAGATTTTACTCCCCGTGCCAGCAGGGCCGCCGTGCAAATGATGAGGTTCCGGTAAGGTGTGTGGCAATTGGTACGTTTTGCCATCAATCACCGCATGGCCTTTAGCAGTGCGATTGGCTACCCGCCCGACAACAGCACCGAAGTACTTTGCATCACCAAGATAATCCGCCAGATTCGATGACCCCAACACAAGCGAATGCGCATAGCCTTTTAAATGGACCGATTGAATACTGGCACCCAAGGTTAAAATAGAGACCTTGAGTTGTGGATTGGTCAGCAAAATACGCTGAACGTGGTGCAAATCTGGCGCTAGATTCATGATAAAAACGCTCTCTTATTAAAATAAATGGGGGCCTAAGCCCCCAGAGTATAAACAGATCAAATATTTTCTAACAAGTCGTTAATGCGATATTGCGCTGTTTCGAGAGCCTCGTCTATTGATTTATTGCCGTTGACGGCGGAACCTAGCTCTTCACCAAGAATATCTTGAATGGCGAATTGGCGTAATACTTCACCGGGTAAGGCTTGTCCTGTTTGGGCAATTTCGGCGATATCACTGCGGTGTGGTAAGGATGTGAATGCGTCGCTGGCAATGACTTTTTTAACCGTTGGCAAATGGCCTGTTCTCGCCCATTGGTAGTTGTTGTCGTAGAAAAATTTAAACAGCTTGCCAATGGCGGCCATTTTTTCGTTACTACGATCCCCACGAGGAACAACCCAACCGTGCCCGTCGGCGTAGGTGGCGTTTTTTTGTGGGAAAAATTGTGGTGAAGGGAAAACACGATAGCCATCAGATAAAACGTTATTCGCTTCTTTAGACTGAGCATCGTAAGAGCCGATTAGCCACGTGCCATTGACCGCAATGCCACCATCGCCATTGGCAAAAGCGGATACGGCTGCTGGGTAATCTAAGTCTTTGGCGCTAAATCCTTTACTGGTAATGTCTTTCATTAGGGTAAGCGCGGCTTTGGCGTCTTCACCACTTAAATCAATATGACTGGGGTCATCAAAGAATTTGCTGTCTTGTTGCATCATGAGCGTATAAAAAAAGCGTGCATAGGTTGACGTTTCATTGGCTAATACTTGAATCAAGTAAGGCTTTCCTGTGGCTTCTTGAAACTGTTTGCCTTGTGCAAAAAATTCATCACGGCTAGTTGGTAGCAGAGGTCTGCCGTCAGCTTGCATCAAGCCGGCTTGTTTCATTAGGTTGTTGTTCACATGAAAGAGCATGGTCCAGTTATCGAACGGCAAAGCGTATATTTTGTCTTCTTTGGTAACGCTAGAAATCGCCGCATCGGTGAAGTCCGTTGTCTTGATACCTTGGTCTTTTAATAGCTTATCAAGCGGCACTAACAGGCCACGTGACTGATAATCTGACATGGCTGAGTAATGTATAGAGACGACATCTGGAGCGGATCGAGACGCCAGTTGAGCGTTAAGTTGATCGTATCCTGGCCATTCTACCGTGGTGACTTTGACGTCGATGTCTGGATTATCCGCTTCGAATTTATTCACTAAGGTGGTGATGATGCCGCATTCGCCCACGGCGGCAGATACGTCGGTCATTTTGCCGTATTCTGCATCGCAAGCACCAAAGAAGCGTTGTAGCTCAATGGTAGTTGCATGCGCTAGTGATGAGAGTGTCAGCAGACTGACGGCGGTTGTTCCGAGAAGTAATCTTTTCATTATTTTTTCTCCTAGGTTGTTATTGTTTGCATTTTTTCCGTAGCGAACCTTACTTCACGGCACCTCCTGATACCGCGGTGACTATATGGCGTTGAAAAAAGATATAAACGATCACCACGGGTAACGAGGCAAAGACGGCTTGAGCGCCTAAAAAGCCTAAGCCTTCTGATTGTGCAAAGTTTGTTTGCGACGAGGCTATGCCTATGGTGAGTGTGTACATGTCGGATTTTGTAGCAGAAATTAGCGGCCACCAGTAATCATTCCAAGCTTGTAAGAAGGTAAAAATACCCAAGGTCGCCTGCGCGGGGAGCGTCAGCGGTAACAATACTTTCCAAAAAATACGAAAGGTAGAGGCATTGTCGAGCATGGCCGCTTCGTCGATTTCTTTGGGAATCGCCCGAAAGAACTGTGTCATCAGAAACACCCCAAAGGCTGAGGATAAGTTAGGTAATATCAAGCCGATGTGGGTGTTATGCAGGTCAAACCAGTTAAACATTTGATGACGGGCAATTATGACCGCTTGTTCGGGGACGGCTAAACCAAATAACACTATGATGAACAGGGTTTTACGGAAGGGGAATTCCAGTCTTGCAAAGGCGTAACCTGCTAAAGAAGACAGCAGTAAGACGCCAACAGTCTGCCCAATCGCTACTATCATAGAGTTCATAAACCAACTGAAGACACTGGAGGACTTTAAAATGTTGGCGTAGTTCACCAAGGTATAAGGCATGGAAAACACCGCCTCTGTTCCTCGGAGCAGTTCAGCGTTGTCTTTCAGCGATAAGCCAATAATCCACGCCACGGGCGTCATCATAATGACACCCAGTACAGCCGCAATCCAAAACAGCCGACGATTCGACGTCAGATGTTCAGGCGAATAATTGAGTGCTTTCATGCGTCTACCTCTTCTTTACGAGTGCTGATCCAATACTGCAGCATGGCCGCGCACAGAATAATTAAGAACAGAACTTGTGATGCTGCCGCGCCCATACCAATGTCCCAGCGTAAGAAACCGACTTCATAGATGTACATTACAATCGGACGTGACGACCCAGCAGGGCCACCGTTGGTCATCAATTGTGCCTGACCAAATAACTGGAACTGCATCACGACCTGAATAACCGCAACCAGCATAATAGTGGACTTAATGGACGGCAGAGTGATGCGCGTGAGCACTCGCCAGCGGGAGGCGTTGTCGAGCGCGGCGGCTTCATAAAGATCTTTTGGAATCTGTTGTAAGGCCGCCAAAAAAAGCATCATCGGCAAACCAATGCACCACCACACGGTTGCCACACCAACCGAAAAAAGCGCCCAGCCTTTGGTGGATAGAAAACCGATGGGTTGCCAGCCAAAGAATTCAAAAATCAGCGCAATTAAACCATCACTGGGAATAAAAACGATGCGCCAAATCAGTGTGACTATGGTCACGGACAAGATGGAAGAGGCAAAAAACAAACCTCGTAAAAAAGACGAGCCTTTGGTGGTTTTATTCAGGGCTAACGCTAGAAATAACCCTAGAACAACCAAAGTAGGAACGGATACACCGACAAAAATCACGGTGTTTTTTACCGCTTGTCCAAAAACTGGGTCGCTTAGTACGCGGGCGTAGTTTTTTAAGCCAATGAAACGTTCGCCACCGAATAGGTCAACCTTGTTAAGCGATAACCAAATGCCCCAAGCAAGTGGAAATACTAATAAGGTTACAAAAACGCTCAGATACGGAACGACAAACAGGCCATTCGTCCAACGAGAACGACGATAACTTTCTGCCATTTTACACCTCCATTTGACTGTGATGAGCAAGACCATCAGCGTCAAAAATGTGCGCCGCATGAGACGAAATAGACACACGCACCGTATCGCCTGCTTTTACCTTCGAGCGTCCTGAATCCTCGGCGATCAGCTCTGTACCATCCACTAAGGTGCCGTATAGCAAGGTACGATCACCGAGACGTTCAATGACTTTTATCGTCAAATCCAGGCCGTTTTCTTGTGCCGAAACAACCCTAGTGTCTTCCGCACGAATACCGATTACTGCGTCTTTGGCATTAAATTCTTGAGGAAGTGTAATCGCAGTGACCACCTTACCAGCCCCACTGACTTCTACGGTTACGCCACCCGCTGTGTTTTCAATCTGGTTGATTGGCAGCATAGACATGGGCGGCGAACCCACAAATTCGGCGACAAAACGACTCACAGGATGTTGGTAAATTTCCATTGGCGTGCCGATCTGCTCGATCTTTTGGTTGTGCATGATGACAATGCGATCCGCAAGCGTCATGGCTTCTACTTGGTCGTGAGTGACAAAAACCATGGTTGAGCCAAGGCGCTGGTGGAGTTGCGCTAATTCAAGGCGGGTTCTGCCGCGTAACGCGGCGTCTAAATTAGACAAGGGCTCATCAAAGAGAAAGGCTTTGGGTTCTTTGACAATGGCACGACCAATGGCAACACGCTGACGTTGGCCGCCAGATAGTCGTCCTGGCTTGCGGTCTAATAGATGGTCGATTTCGAGAATTTTCGCCGCATCATTGACGCGACGGTCAATTTCCTCTTGTGCGACTTTCACGTTTTCGAGGCCAAATGCCATATTTTGGCGAGTGGTCATGTGAGGGTAGAGCGCATAGGATTGAAACACCATAGCCACGCCACGCTGGCCTGGCGGTAGGGTATCAATGCGTTGATCACCAATTTCAATGACGCCTTCCGTAATAGATTCCAACCCCGCTATCATGCGCAATAAGGTGGATTTACCGCAGCCGGAAGGGCCAAGGAAAACAACGAATTCACCGTCTTCAATATGTAAATTAATGTCGTCTAATACAGTAACGCTGTCATATCGCTTTGTTATATTTTTTATAGAGATAGATGCAGACATGGTTTCCTCTCTCAGCCAATGTTAAACAGAAGATCTTGGGGGTATTACGCCCCAAGTCGAATCATGCGATAGCTCATTGGAGCAATGCTTGCCGTTAGTCGTTGCTGTTTAACTGCTGCGCCTTGGCCATCCTGTGGGGCAATTTGTTCTGCATCTGGGCCATTTTTTGCGTCAAGTGCATGACCTGCCATGACTTTATCCATAATGATTTTCTGATGTGTAAATCCTTGCAGAGATAGATCCAATTCAATGTTTTCGTCTGGATGACGGTTCACAATAAAGAAAGTGAGCGCGCCGTCTTTATCAGATTCCACCGCAGAAATGTCTAAGTAAGACACGTCCTGAGCAAAATCTGTGCTGTAGCTTTCGCACTGCACGGCGAGGTTTAGTGCGGTGCCGCGGCCATATTGAGATGCATACAAATAGGGATAATAAGTCGATTGACGCCACGCGGGGCCGTCTTTTACCGTCATGATAGGTGCAATCACGTTGACTAATTGTGCTAAACAGCCAATTTTGACCACGTCGCTGTGGCGAATGAAGGTGTTTAGAATACAGCCCACTTGCAGCGTGTCGGCAAAGTCGTAAATGTCTTCTAACAAAGCGGGAGCGTGTGGCCAGCCGTCATTGCCGCCAAGGATTTTTTTGTCTTGCTCGTTGGAGTGATACCAGACGTTCCATTCATCAAAGGAAATATACACATCGTGCGTAGAGCGTTTTTTTGCTTTAGTGGCTTTAATCACCGCCGCAATGGTGTCGATGTAGTTATCCAGTAAGCTGGCTTTGGCTAAATAGTTGGCGGTGTTTTTCTCGTGATTATCGAAATACATGTGCAGTGAAATATAATCGACCGTGTCGTAGGTGTAATCCAATACCGTACTTTCCCATTCTGGATAGGTGGCCATTTTAGGTGAAGAAGAACCACACACAACCAGCTCGATATTCTTGTCGAAAGCGCGCATGGCTTTGGCGGTTTCAAAGGCGACACGGCCATATTCTGCGGCGGTTTTCTGGCCAATTTGCCAAGGACCATCCATTTCATTGCCAAGGCACCAAAGCTTAACATCCCAAGGTTCTTCGCGGCCGTTTTGTTTACGAAGGTCAGACCAGTAAGAGCCTCCAGGATGATTCACGTATTCTAGAAAAGCGCGCGCTTCATCTAACCCCCGTGAGCCAAGATTTACCGCTAACATCATTTCAGTACCCGCTTGTTCTGCCCATTCGGCGAATTCATGAATGCCGATTTCATTGCTTTCTGAGGTGTGCCAAGCAAGGTCGAGACGAGTTGGACGGTCTTCTTTTGGACCAATGCCATCTTCCCAGTTGTAGGCAGATACGAAGTTGCCACCAGGATAACGCGTCACAGGCACATCGATGTCTTTAATCAATTCTATTACATCTTGGCGAAAGCCATGTTTGTCTGCGGTTGAATGGCCAGGTTCGTAGATACCGCTATAAACAGCGCGACCTAAGTGCTCAATGAAAGAGCCATAAAGGCGAGGGTCTATTTTCGCAATGACATAGTCTTTGTGTGCAGTTACGTTAGCGCGCATGCTTACTCCTTTCTTATTTTTGTAGGATATTCAGATTTATTAAGTATCTGGTTTTTTGTTTATTATCTGATTAGTGGATATTAAAAGCATGTTTGACCTAAGGTCAATCAATAAGACGTGTATTTTTTGTGCAATTAAATACCAAAATTGGTATGTCTGAGTGGAGGGTATAACGAAAAAAGAATGAGGTAAGTATTTGAACGGTTACTAAGGTAATGAAATGTATAGATTTTTTGAAGTTTGATTTATTAGGGCAGGCTTATGAATATCTACATCAGAAAATAAGATGTTAAGATTGAAGGCGTAATATAATGTCTTGGTCATAATTACCAAAGTGCTTGCCAAAAATATTAATTCCGCCGGGATGCTCGGCGTCGTCAGGGACGGAAATTCGTACGCGAATAGACCTGTGATCGTCTAATGCAAGGTCTTGTAAAGACACATCGGAAACGCGAATACCATCGACGTATGTACCGTCGTTAGTGACGCGAAAGCTTTTTAAATGGCCATACTGACTGCCAGCAAGCTTCCACCAATCCGGTGTGTACTTTCCTCGGTGATCACCATAATCGCCGGGAGCCGTCCAAATAGCAGCGGTTTTACCATTGATGGAAATATGAATATCAGAGGGCCAGTTATCAGACGTGCCAGGCACTTCTGAGGACAGCTCCATCACCAGTTCTAGCTCTTTCACTGTCTTGCCTGCAATACGAGCGTTGTTGGGGAATTGGTACTCTACATAGCCTCTGGTAAACCATAATAAGCTCGCGCGCATACGATCCGGCGACAAGTAAGTATCAGGGCTGTCTAAATACCCCACAATGCCGGATTCAGAGCACAGGCCGCAAGGCGCCATAACATCAAACTCAGAATACAAGCCAACAGGCATGGCCACTTCGATGACGTTATTTTGATTTTGTTTGGTATTACTGAAAGACAAGACGATTTCTTCGTGTACCGCACGGCAAATTTTTTGGCTGCCTTTGCGACCTTTCTGGCTTTCTGTGGTAATTAAACCGGCACTTTCGAGGGAATTGAGATGACTGGAAGTAGAGGACTGTGGCAGTTCAAGTAGGTCAGCAATGTCATTGACATTCATTGGCCCTTTTTCATGCAGCAAGGACAGAATAGCCAATCGAGCAGGCGCCGCTAGGCTTTTTAAAACATCGGCGCCATCCCCAGGGGTCAGCAATAAGAACTTTTTACTCATCGTCATCTCCAGTTGAAGGAGCCTTTATATCGAGATTTATGATTCTTATCAAGTTATAAATGTTTTTTTGTAAACGGCCTCTTGTTGCCTTGCCAATCGCTAATACTTGTCTCATAGAGTGTTTGGGCGCAAGTCTATAATGTCGGTTTGCTACTTAAAAGAGGTTTTTTTTAAAGTGCTAGGGTGCTTGTTTAGCCTGTAATATTAGTTTTTAATAAAAATATTGTACGATCGGTCAGTTTTTGTGTTTTAACGACTCGTTTCAACTACCATCATAGCAACCATTTTAAATAAGGAGAGCGCTTTGCAATTAATACTAAACGATGAGCTCATCGACGATAACAGGCTCCCTAGCGACTTTACAGCGTTGCGTTACCTAAGAGAAAAGCGCGGATTGATGGGAACAAAAGAAGGCTGTGCGTCTGGCGATTGTGGTGCATGTACGCTGCTTGTTGGTGCACTAGAAGAGGGTGAGTTGCGATACTCGACACTCAATTCGTGCATCACGCCGATTCAATCCTTGGCCGGTAAGCATGTTGTTTCCGTGGAATATTTGTCCAAGGTGGGGGAATTGCACCCCGCCCAGCAAGCCATGGTGGAATCTCATGGTTCTCAGTGTGGCTTTTGCACACCGGGTTTTGTGTTGTCTTTGGCTGGGCTTTATGAGAACAAACAGAGCAACGAGCAGCCCATCGACCGCGAAGCGGTTTGTGATGCGATCTCGGGTAATTTATGTCGTTGCACTGGCTATCGTCCCATCATCGATGCAGGCCTTTCCATGCAGGAGACCCCTTTTATCGAGCTAATGAGTAAGAACGACAGCATCAAAACTCAGCTTGAAAGCTTGCAGCAAGAACCGAGCGACAGCAGTAATTATTTACAACCTAAAGATTTAGAGCAACTTGCTCATGCGCTCAAATCCCATCCAGACGCGGTTTTAATCGCAGGCGGTACGGATTTGATGCTGGAAAATACTCAGCGTTATCGTGATTTTAATACCTTGATCGATGTGTCGAATGTGGTTGAATTGAAGCACTTACAGATTGGTGAAGCGGCTTTAACCATTGGCGCGTCTGTCACCTACAGTGAATTGGAAGATTTCAGCAAGACCCTGTATCCGCAGGTGAATGCTTTGTTAGGCCGAATCGCCTCTCGGCAAATTCGCAACCGTGGCACCATTGGCGGCAACGTGGCGAATGCCTCCCCAATTGCTGATTTACCGCCGTTATTATTGGCGTTTGATGCCGATATTCAATTGCTGAAAAACGACGGCAGCACAAGAACCGTCAACATCGCAGACTTTTACCAAGGCTACAAACAGACTCAATTGGCAGACGATGAGTTGATCGCCTCGTTTGAGTTGTCTCTTGATAAATTGGCGCAATTTCAGCGTTTTTATAAAGTCTCGAAACGCATGGAAGACGATATTTCCAGTGTCATGCTAGCGGTTCGATTTGAAGAGAAAGAGGGCGTATTAACGGATGTACGCTTGGCGTTTGGTGGCATGGCGGCCACGCCGATTCGTGGATTAAAAGCCGAAGCCGCGCTAATGGGCAAACTTATCAATGACGAACAGGCATTAAACCAAGCTATTGAGGCATTGCGCAGTGAATTAACGCCACTAAGTGATATGCGCGCCAGTGCGAACTATCGCTTAGACATGGCCTGTAGTCTGATTCGCAAAGCCTGGCTGGAATTAAATGGCACTCAAGTGGTGACTTTCTCTGGGCATGCGGTTAGCGAGGCTATTTTATCGACTGGCATGGAGGCAAGCACTCATGCGTAAACTTCCACAAGATTTTACACTCGATACAAAAGCCTTTAAGAACGGCCTTTTGCCCGTTCATGAATCGGCGATTAAACACGTAACAGGTCAAGCCGTTTACATTGACGATATGCCGGAATGGCCGAACGAACTGCATGTGGCAACGGGGCTTTCTACCGAAGCGCATGCGGACATTGTCTCTATCAATTTGGATAAAGTTCGTGCCTACCCAGGTGTGGTCGATGTGATTGTACAGGCAGACATTCCGGGAGAAGTGGACGTGTCGCCTGTGCTAAGTGGCGACTTATTATTGGCTGGCGATTTTGTGCACTTTATTGGGCAAGCGATTTTTGCGGTGGCAGCCACCAGTTTGCGCGCAGCGAAACAAGCTGCAGCTTTAGCGGAGATTGTCTATAAACCTCGCGAAGCCACCTTGCATCCTCGTCAATCATTGGAGCGCCAAGAGTTTGTCTTGCCAACGCACACCATCAGTTGTGGCGATGCCAAAAGCGCATTGGAAACCGCGCCGAACAAGCTTAAATCAGACCTGTACGTCAAAGGCCAAGAGCACTTTTATTTGGAAGGGCAGATCAGTGTCGCCGTGCCTAATGAAGATGGTGGTGTGCAAGTATTTGCCTCGTCTCAGCATCCTGCCGAAGTGCAAAAACTGGTGGCGCGCGTACTGGGCTTGCCCGTGGCGCAAGTGTTGGTGGAAGTACGACGCATGGGCGGCGGCTTTGGTGGTAAAGAATCGCAAGCGGCCGTGCTAGGTTGCATGGCGGCGGTGCTTGCGGTGCGTAATCGTTGTCCGGTGAAATATCGCATGCCACGCCAAGATGACATGGTGCAAACGGGCAAACGCCATGACTTCTGGAACAGCTACGAAGTCGGCTTTTCTGATGCAGGGGAAATCCTCGCTGCAGAATACGACATGGTGGGGAAATGTGGTTGTACGGCGGATTTGTCGGATGGCGTGGTGGATCGCGCTATGTTTCACGCCGACAACGCTTACTTCTTACCCAATGCTCGCATTAGCGGTTACCGAGGTAAAACTCACACCGTATCGAACACCGCGTTCCGTGGCTTTGGTGGGCCAAAAGGCGTGATTTTAGCGGAAAACGTCATTGAAGAAATCGCCTGCGCCGTGGGCAAAGATGCTTTAGATATTCGTAAACTGAACTGTTATCAAGGTGAGAAAAACACTACACCCTACGGGCAAAAAATCGAAGACGATGTCTTACTGACCTTGATTGAAGAATTGGAAACAAGCTCGGATTATCGCGCTCGTCGAGAGGCGATTAACGCCTTCAACAAGCAAAATCCTTTCTTGAAAAAAGGCCTAGCGCTGACACCCGTAAAATTCGGTATTTCCTTTACCTCGAAACACTTAAACCAAGGTGGCGCCTTGCTGCACATCTACACCGATGGCAGCGTGCATGTAAGTCACGGCGGAACGGAAATGGGGCAGGGGCTTTATACCAAGGTAGCGCAAATTGTCGCCAAAGCCTTTGGTATCGATTACCAGCGTGTCAATGTCGGCTCGACGCGTACCGATAAAGTGCCCAATGCATCGCCAACGGCTGCGTCTGCAGGAACAGATTTGAATGGTATGGCAGCCTTGGATGCGGCGCTGACGATCAAAGGCCGCTTGCAAGAATTTGCCATGGTGCATTTCGGTATCAGTGCCGATGACTTTGCCATTGCAGACGATCAAGTCAAACTGGGCAGCGAAATCATGGGCTTTCCTGAGTTCATCAAGCTGGCGTACATGAACCGTGTGTCTTTATCGTCTACGGGCTTTTATAAAACACCCAAAATCGGTTACGACCGCAAAGCCGCCAAGGGCCGACCTTTCTTGTACTTTGCCAATGGCGCAGCCGTGGCGGAAGTGATTGTCGATACCTTCACTGGCGAATACAAGGTCACGCAGGTGGATATCTTGCACGACGTGGGCGACTCCATTAACGCGGACATCGACATCGGGCAGATCGAAGGCGCGTTTGTGCAAGGCATGGGCTGGCTCACCTCGGAAGAATTAAGCTGGGATGACAAAGGCCGCATCACCACCAACAGTCCTGCCAATTACAAGATTCCCACCTCGGCGGATATTCCAGAAAAGTTCAACGTAAAATTGTTTGATCGACCCAACAGCGAAGAATCGGTTTATCGTTCAAAAGCCGTGGGCGAACCGCCATTAATGCTGGGGATTTCCGTTTGGTGTGCCTTAAAAGACGCCTGCGCTTCCGTGGCAGATCATAGGTTTTCGCCACCATTGGCCGTGCCAGCGACACCTGAAGCGGTGTTTTACGCCATGCAAGCGGCGCAAAATCATAAAGCAGGTAAGGAAGCCAGCTTATGATGTCTTCCATGAGTTGGGTGCATGCTTTACAAGAAGTGGAAAAAGCAGGCCAAGCGTGGGTGATCGCCACCGTGATTGGCACTCAAGGCTCTGCGCCTCGGGAATCTTCCAGCAAGATGATTATTACCGAGCAACACAGCTTCGACACCATAGGCGGCGGACAGCTGGAATACGCGGTCTGCCAAAAAGCCCGCGCCATGTTGCAAGATGCGGCATCGCCTTCTCATCTGTTGGAAAACTTCCCCCTAGCCGCCAAAACCAACCAATGTTGCGGCGGTACAGTCAGTGTGTTGTTAGAGTATTTCCCCGAACCCGCCAGCAAAATTACCATTTTCGGTATGGGACACGTGGCGACCACCTTGGTGAATGTATTGGGCAATATGCAGACGAAAATCTCATGGATCGACAGCCGTGAAAACCTCGCTCAAGATCATAACCTTAAAGGCTTACCAAGCAACGTCACGCCGTTTCTTTATGAATCTATGTTGGAGCACATTGACCACATGAGTCACAACGAAATCGCCTTGGTGATGACCCACGACCACGCCTTGGACTACCAACTGGTAGAAGCCTTATTGGACCGAAAAGACTGCCGATTCATCGGCTTAATCGGCTCGAAAACCAAAGCCCTGCGCTTCAAAAAACGCCTCGTCAGCGCCTCCTTCAGCCAAGCCGAAATCGACTCAGTCCATTGCCCCGTGGGACTAAACGAAATCACCGGCAAAAAGCCCTTCGACATCGCCATCTCCATCGCCGGACAAATCATCCAAATCACCCAAACCAAAACACCAACAAAAAAACGCAGCGGACTGACTTGGAAAGAAATCAACAACGCCCTCAATGATGAGAAAAAAGTTCAGCGATTTAGTTCTTAGGCTGAAATTACTGCTTCTTTTGTAGGTCGCGGCTTTAGCCCGACAACGTAATTATTCCCTCCCCTTATGTCTTCCAAGGGGAGGGCTAGGGAGGGGTTATTACTTTGGCTCTTCAGGGCTTTGACCCTGACTTCTGCTGAGACGAGAGCAAAGCAAACACCATCACTCGACGTTACTGTTTTAGATTGCCGTTTGACCTCACTTTGGCGTTTGCCTTGCTCCGCATCAACCCTATAAGTTATTGATTTAATATTCTTTTGTAGGTCGTGGCTTTAGCCCGACAACGTAATTATTCCCTCCCCTTATGTCTTCCAAGGGGAGGGCTAGGGAGGGGTTATTACTTTGGCTTTTCAGGGCTTTGACCCTGACCTCCGCTGGAGACACGAGCAAACCAAGCACCACCGCTTGACGTTACTGTTTTAGATTGCCGTTTGACCTCGCTTTGGCGTTTGACTTGCTCCGCATCAACCCTATAAATTATTGATTTAATATTCTTTTGTAGGTCGTGGCTTTAGCCCGACAACGTAATTATTCCCTCCCCTTATGTCTTCCAAGGGGAGGGCTAGGGAGGGGTTATTACTTTGGCTTTTCAGGGCTTTGACCCTGACCTCCGCTGGAGACACGAGCAAACCAAGCACCACCGCTCGACACTGTCGTTTGATCTTGCTCTTGGTGTTGCTTTGCTTCCTGCAGGTCATCACCTCCACTCCTAGGGCACGATAAGCGGAGCGGTTTTTTATATATTGTAAAAGTGCCACGAAAGCGAAGCTTTCTTTTTGTTTATCTTGGCGATGTATCTGAGAATAAAGTGACAGAACGGCTTCTCATCTTGCAGCCATGGGATAATGGAAGTTAGCGTTAGCACACGGTGGTATCAGTGTGTAAAGCGGATCAGGTCATAAGGTCTTAGGTAATCGCTTGCCTCTTTGGTTAAATCGCGCTACAAAAGAGCAAGCAAAGAATCAACATAGCGGCGATCAAAGACCATCTAAAGCGGCATAGCCCAAACAGACGTTGGTATTGAGCGAGTTATATAACAGGGAAGTCCTACCATGAAAAAAGCAAATTCCCTATATAGACAACGCAGCCGTTCAACAGTGGGTTATAGCCGCAGCTACGCTGCCGTATAACCCTTAATTGTTAGGCTCATGGAGGTCTGAGATTGAGCGGTAATATTCCAAATTCAGTAGTAGGCGCTGTTGCTTCGGTAATCGCAGGTCATTACTACAGCCATTCAAAGCTCGAGACACTATTCATGGAAAGTGGCGCTCCCGGTGATGTGCCAGAAGGGAATTGTGAAAGAAAGTGCAGTGAGTGGCTAAAGCGCTGCAATGAAGATCCAGACGTTGATGCCCTTGAGGTCTTGGGAAGAATTATTCAGAACTACATGGATCAGACTCCCCCGGTTTCATTTTTTGATGATTCTCCTTCAAGAATCGAAGACGGCCAAAAGCGGATCAAGGCGGCTCTGGCCCAAAATCAGCTTTCTTACCGCCTTAATGGCTATATTACTCAGTCCGGGTCAACTCCAATTTCCAAAACGTTAGAGGACTATTTAAAATCTGGTAACTTTTCATCTATTGAAAAAGAGTTTGAGAGGGCTGTAGAGCATATTCAAACTGACCCGCACGCATCAGTCACTGCTGCCTGTTCTATTATTGAGTCGGCTCTTAAGTTTTACATAGAGCATTTCAATCTGGTGGCACCAAATAAATTGAACGTCATGCCATTGTGGGCGGTGGTACAGCCGCACCTAAGCTTGAACGCTGATGTCACTTTGGCAGCAGATCAGCACAAAGTTCTGAAAGGTATTTCATCAATCATTGATGGTGTTGGGGCCTTTAGGTCACACATAGGCTCTGCTCATGGTCGCGGCTCCAGCCCACCAAGTATTGTGGTTGCAGAGGCACGGCTTGTTGTTAATGTTGCACATACCTTGGTGGTCTTCATTATGGAGGTGCTGCATGCCAAAAAAGCCTAACAATCGCAGGCACGGCGACGGCTTTTTCGTTGCGGCTGCGCCTCCACTACAAAGCCGCGCGTGCTGCGGGCGTCAGAAGACAACTCTGTATAAAGAAATCACAATCCTGCAACAAGGGCACCCGCACCAAGCGCCCTTGCTCCAATCCTAATCACATTCACTTCCACAGCGGTTTGTTCACTTCGTGATCCACATCCGCAGCGGTGAGGCCGATGTCTTTCAGTTGCGCTTCGTTTAGTTGGCTGAGTCGGTTTCGAGTGCGCCAGTTGTGGGCGATTTTCTTGATAATCGCTTGCCATGGCTTTTCTTTTAGATTCTCTAATGTGGCTTGGCAGCAGTGGCTTATGTCTAGTTGGCTGTTTTTGAGTATGTTCATTTCTTCTGACGCGTGATTTCTCATGATGCTTCTCCCTTACCTCTGTTGAATAGTTTGTTTGTCTGCTTTAGATAAATAATCGGCGATTCATTGCTCTGCGACAAACGAGAAAAAGTGTTTTATAGTTAAGAAAATCTTACTTATAAAAGGGACTGATAATGTCTTCTAGTCGAGCTTTACCGCCGCTTAAATCCTTGCAGGCGTTTCGTTATGCGGCGCAGACCTTGAGTTTTAAGAAGGCGGCGGAGTCGCTTTTTGTCACGCAGGCGGCGGTGAGTCAGCAGATCAAAACTTTGGAGCAGGCGTTGAGTGTTGAGTTGTTTGAACGACACACTCGCCAAGTGGTGCTGACGTCGGAAGGGCAGTATTTATTTGACTACGTTGAGAAGGCGTTTGGTTTATTAGAGGAAGGTGTAAAAGGCATTACGCAAGATCCAAATTCCAATACCTTGGTGATCAGTTCGGTGCCGTCGTTTTCGAGTCGTTGGTTGGTGTCGCGTTTGGGAGGGTTTCAATCTCAGGAGCCGGAGATTAACCTTCGCCTCAGTCCGAGTATTGATTTATCGACCTTTGCCGACAGTGATTTGGATTTGTGTATTCGGCTAGGCCGAGGTGAATATGCTGGGCTGACTTCAAAGTTGTTATTCAGGGAACACTTGGTGTTGGTTTGCCATCCTTCGATGATTAATATGGATGAGCCGATTAAGGCGCAGTTACTCAATATTCCTATTATTACCGATACTGGGCCGGATGTTCGGCACGTATGGCCTGTGTTACAGCGGTTTTTGGATCTTTACGATATGCCGATGAAGTCGCATTTGCATGTGGCGGATTCGACTTCTTTGGTGGAGGCGCTGTTGTCTCGCCAAGGGTTGGCGATGATGCGTTATGGTTTGGTGTATGAGCAGATTGAGAAGGGTCAGCTTATTTGCCCGTTGCCTATTTATATGAAGTCCCAGTATGACTTTTATCTTGTCGCGCCCGCTCCGCATTTTAAATACCAAAAGGTGGTGGCGTTCAAACGCTGGATTGAACAGGAAGTGAAGGCGATTGATTTGTCGTGGCAGGCGTATTTAAAGGCGCAGCCTGAGATGGAAGAGGTGAGAGTTTAGATTATTTTTTAGGAAAAAAGCGGCGAGTTTGTTACAGTCTGTCGTTAGTCAAAAATAAGGTAGCACTTCTGTATTATGCCCATTAGAAATTTATTCGGTTCATTGCCTACTTTTGCAGTTGAACCTGACCAATTCCATGTTCTGCAATCTGCCCTTAGTTTTCGAGAATATTTGTTAGAAGCGATTCGTCATGCGACGTCGAGGATTTATCTTGTTGCGCTTTATCTTGAAAATGATGAAGCGGGTAGGGAGGTTTTAACGGCGGCTTATGAAGCCAAGCAGCGTCGTCCTGAGTTAGATATTGTTATCTGTGTGGATTGGCATCGTGCACAGCGCGGGCTGATTGGTGCGGAAAAAGCAGCCGGTAATGCGGCCATGTATCAGGCGTTTGCGGAACAATATGAACATGCGATTCCCGTTTATGGGGTGCCGGTTCGTAATCGTGAAGTGTTTGGTGTGTTGCATTTAAAAGGCTTTATTATCGACGATACGGTGATTTACAGCGGTGCGAGTTTAAACAACGTGTATCTGCATTTTCAGGATCGTTATCGATTTGATCGCTACCATGTTATTCAGAATCTAGCCTTGGCAGACAGCATGGTGGGGTTTATTCGCAATGAGATGATTTGTCACCCTGGGGTGAATAATCTTGCTCTGGCGGAATTGCCGTCGACGAAAGCGCTAAAGCCGGCGATACGACAGCTTAGGCTTTCGCTGGGTAAGGCGTCTTATGGTGGCGAAAAGCAAGTTGTCAGTGATCAGCAGGTGGCGGTGACGCCTTTGGTGGGGGTGGGGAAACGTTTTAATGCGCTGAACCAAAAAATCACCGAGTTGTTAGCCGATGCGAAGCAAGAGATCGTGCTTTGTACGCCGTATTTTAACCTTCCTAAAGTGGTGTTAAGAGAGGTTAAGCGGGCTATTAAACGCGGTGTGAAGGTGCATGTGATAGTGGGTGATAAAACCGCCAACGATTTTTACATCGCGCCGGATCAGCCTTTTAAAGCCATTGGTGGTTTGCCGTATTTGTACGAAATGAATTTGCGCAAGTTTGCTCGCGCTAATGAAAGCCATATTGAATCGGGCGGTTTGTCGATTCATTTATGGCAGCATGACCATAATAGCTATCACTTAAAAGGGCTTTGGGTTGATCGTCGGGCGATGTTGCTAACGGGTAATAATGTTAACCCAAGGGCATGGGCGTTGGATTTGGAAAACGGTTTGCTGATTGACGACCCAAAGCAGCATTTGTTGACGAAATTCATGGCTGAGTTTGACAATATTCATCAGCATACTCAACGAATTGCCTCTTATAGTCAGCTTGAAAGCATTCATGATTATCCAGATAAGATCCAGCGGTTGTTGAAGAAAGTGATTCGAACGCGAGCAGATCGATTGCTTAAGCGGATTTTGTAGTCGGGTTTTTAGTCGGTGTTAAACCCAAAAAGCGAATCAAACGATTCGCTTTTTGGGTTTCTAGGGGCTGGAAAACTATTCAAATAGTTGGAATTATTTGGCTTTTAGATTTTTTTGCACGGTTGCTGAATACCAATCCAAAAAGTTGATGACGCCGAACTCGTAGGTTTCTGAGTAAGGGCCTGGTTGATAGCCAATGGAGTTGATGCCGAGCTGGTTGCGCTCGCCCAGTACTTTGTCTTGTTCGTTGGTGGCATCCCACACTTTGCGTAGGTTTTCTATGTCGTAATCAACGCCTTCTACGGCGTCTTTGTGGACGAACCATTTGGTGGTGACGATGCTTTCTTGCGCTGAAATAGGCAGCACGCGGAAGACGATGAAGTGGTCGGATTGCATGTGGTTCCATGAGTTTGGCAAGTGCAATATGCGCATTGAGCCCAGTTCGCGGTTTTGAATACGACCTAATGGTTTATTACAGGCGGCTGAGCCGTCTATGGTCATGACCTTGGTGCCTTTTTTGAGCGGCATGCGCACGATGCGGTTGCGCTGTACGTCACCAAAGCTTTTGAGTTTGTGCGGAATGCCTTCTTCGTCCCATTGAGCGGCTTGGGCGTTGTAGTGGTCGTGAAAATCTTGTGGTGCGCGTGGGTCTTCGGTGTCGTCCCACTCTAATAAGGAGTTAAGCAGTTCCGGATGATTGCCCGCGCAGTGGTAGCATTCACGGTTGTTTTCCAGTACCAGTTTCCAGTTGGCGCGTTCGTACATGGTAGATTCGACGGCGAGCTTGGTGTTTTCTACGTCGTAGGGTTCCATGTATTCGTCGAGTGTCGCTAGGAAGTCATCAAACTCGTCGTCGGGTGCGGTTTTGCCTAAGCAAATAAAGATGAAGCCGCCTGCGGTTTTGCAATGGGTCGCTTTTAGGCCATGTTGCTTCATGTCAAAGTCTTTGTTCATTTCTGTGCCAGCAAACAATAAGTTGCCTTTTAGGTCGTACGTCCATTGATGATAAGGGCAAACGAGATTGGCGACCTTGCCTCGGTGTTCGGTGCAAATAATGGAACCACGGTGTCTGCAGGTGTTGTGAAAGGCGCTTACTTTGCCTTCGCCATCACGCACGATTAACACGGGGTTTTGTCCAATTTCGACGGTGAAGTAGTCGCCTTTTTTCGGGATTTCACTGGTCATTCCCACAAACAGCCATTCTTTTTGAAAGACTTCTTCCATGTCGATGCGGAACATGTGTGGGTCGTTGTAAAGCGAGGCGTCGAGTGAATAGTTGCTAGGACGCTTTGCTAGTGTGTCCGTCATGGCCATTTTGGCTTCATCAATAGAAGTATGGCGTACATTTAGTAGGTCGTGTTGTTGATTCATCTTTCTGGGCCTTACATGACAAAAAGAGTGGTGGGCTGTTTGACAGTCTAGTGTATTTACGAGGCTATAATCGCTTAATCAAGCCCGAAAGAAATGACCATTCGCGACATTGGGTGATACCTAAATCGACGCCTAATCTCTTGTGCTGTAAGGGATTGACTGCCCTGAGCAACTAATTGTCGCGGAGAGTTAATTTGCATTGACCGACTGCATCCAAAATGGCGGAAAAGGTGTCACTCGACTTTAGGTACTTTTGCTGCAGGCACTTTGTTTAGGTGCTTTATTTTAGGTGCTCGACTTCAATTAAGAGATTTTAATATGACCAACTCTTCGACAAAAATGGTGAATGCAGATTATTTAGCGCCGGTGAATACTCAGACGTGGGTGAATGGGCGTCACAATGTTCGTTGTGTGAAGGTGATTCATGAAACATGGGACGTGAAAACGTTTTGCTTTATGGCGCAGCAACCGGTCATGTTCTTTTTTAAGCCGGGGCAATTTGTCACCCTAGAGTTGGAGATCGAAGGTAAGCAGGTGATGCGCTCTTACACTATTTCGAGTTCGCCCTCTGTGCCTTATAGCTTTTCGATTACGGTGAAACGTGTGCCCGGTGGCGAAGTCTCAAATTGGTTGCATGACACCATGTCGGTAGGGTCTGAGTTGGCGGTGCATGGCCCTGTTGGTCAGTTCAATTGCATTGATTTTCCGGCTGAAAAGGTGCTGCTGTTGTCAGGTGGTGTTGGTGTGACGCCGGTGATGTCGATGGCGCGTTGGTGGTTTGATACCAATGCGGATGTAGACATTACTTTTATCCATAGCGCACGTTCGCCTCGGGATGTGATTTATTCCCGTGAATTGGATCACATGGCGGCGCGTTTGGACAATTTTGGCTTGTATTTGATCGTTGAGAAGATGGAAAACGGTTTGCCATGGCAAGGTTATCGAGGCTATTTGGATGCGTCTAAGCTTGATATGATTTCACCGGATTTTATGGAACGTGAGATTTATTGTTGCGGCCCTGCGCCTTATATGAAAGCGGTTCGTGCGCTGCTTCAAGAGCGTGGCTTTGATATGTCTCGTTATCATGAAGAGTCATTTGGGGCGACGCCTGCTGGCGTGGTGGAAGATGCCATCGAGCAAGCCGAGGTCGCGCAGGCGGAAGCCGAAGCCGTGAACCATGCTGATTTATTGCGTGTTGAATTTTTGGGGAGTGGCAAAAGCATTCAAGTAATAGCGGGGGAAACCTTGCATAACGCGGCGGCAAGGCTTGACCTGATGATACCCAAAGCCTGTGGTATGGGGATTTGTGGTACCTGTAAAGTGCTGGTAAAAGCAGGGAAAACACAGATGGATCATAATGGTGGGATTACGGATGAGGATGTTGAAGCGGGCTATGTTTTGTCTTGCTGTACGGTTCCTCAGTCTGATGTTGTTGTCGAATATTGATTTTTATTAAATAAGCGTTCAATAAAAGTGCAATACTGGTCTATATTAGTGCATAGAGTTGAATGGTGCATAGCGTTGGATTTTTATGGGGTGATCGCGTTGAGTGTGTGGGGGAATTTGTTTCTGTTATCCCTCACTTATCGTGTGTTACCGTGTGAATAGACAAGGTGAGCAATGATTTTGTATTTCCTTAAAAATAAAAAAGTGCTTATGACGGTTATTTAGTAAGGCCATCGGGATATATGGTCTGGATTTTGCCTAGTAATAAAAAAGCACACGTATGAGGACATTAATATGGCAGATAACTTAACCCCAGCTTTTGATGCAAGAAGCACAACGAGAGTCGGCTTTTTATTGCTCGATCATTTTACGATGATCGCGCTGGCTTCTTCTATCGAGCCATTGCGCATGGCCAATCAGTTGTCCGCAGAGGAACTGTACAGTTGGAGTTTGATCTCTGAAAATGGTCAGTCTGTGACAGCCAGTGATGGCTTGAGTTTAACACCTGATATGTCGATCGAAGGCAGCGCCGAGTTTGATCTGATCATTGTGGCGGGCGGTGTCGATATTACCCGTACTTTCACCGCTAAGCAGGTTTCTTGGTTAACCAAGCAATCGCGCAAAGGGGTTCAACTAGGCGGGATTTGCACAGGCGCTTATGTGTTGGCTTACGCGGGTCTCTTAAACGGTTATCAATGCAGCGTGCATTGGGAGTGTTTAACCGCACTGCAAGAAGCTTTTCCCAAAGTGAACTGCAATAACAAGCTATTCTCCATCGATAAAAACCGCCTCACTTCTTCTGGTGGCAGCGCGCCTATGGACATGTTTTTAAACATGATGACTAGGCAACACGGCCCCAAATTATCCAATGCTATTTCTGATATGTTTATTTGTGATCGTATTCGCAGTGAATCGGATCAGCAGCGTATGCCGATGCGCCAATTTAACAGTGCTGGCGTTTGTACGCCTAAGCTGGTGGATGTTATTGAGCTGATGGAAAACAACTTAGAAGAACCGATTGAACTAGACGAATTAGCGTCTTTTGTGGATGTGTCACGTCGCCAAATTGAACGTATGTTTCACCGTCATTTAGATTGTTCGCCATCGCGTTTTTATTTGCGCTTGCGCCTTGAACGCGCGCGTAAACTATTAAAGCAGTCGAACATGTCGATTGTGGAAATTTCCATGGCCTGTGGTTTTATTTCGACACCACATTTTAGTCGCTGCTATCGCAAGCACATTGGTGTCTCGCCTCGTGACGAACGCAAAATCGCTTGGAAAGGCGAGGTGCCTGAATTGCTTAACGAGTCAAAAGACGACGCTATTATGTACATTGCCCACGCTCAAGATGCGTTAAGCCAATCGTACACTGAACCCAGCTATGGGTCGGTTGCTGTGTAGGTTTTTGGCTTAGTGGTCGTTTTAGAATTGAAAAAGGAGCCGTCCGAAAGGCTCCTTTTTTATGGATAATGCCTAGGGATGATGGCTTTGACAATACAGAAGGCTTTCTTTTTTCGTTGTGTTTCTTTCTTCGCATGACCAGTTTGCATACACAGTCTGGTCTCTATTTGATTGCACGATGAAGAACGCCTTGTGCTGTGATGGCAACCAAGAACCTAGCTCCATTGAGCGTTGTTTGGCTTTGCCAGATGAATAATACTGGGCCGAGAAAGGACGTTTATGCAGGTAGAATAAATCGCTCTGTGTGGCTTCTGGCTGTTGCTTCCAAACGGCGAGAATTTTGTCTTCAGAACGTTTTGCTACCCAATCAAAATGCAAGGCGCTGATGAGTACGACCAGTAGCAATGGCGTTATAAAGCCGACCTTGTAGAACCCATTTGGCAGTGGTTTTTGCTTATGCATATGAACGACTAATAGTGCGGTCGCTGGCAGGGCTGGCATGACGTAACTGGCTAAAATATTGCCTGAAAAACTGAACAGCATCATCGGGGATAACATCCACATCAATAAGAAGCTGCCAAAACCATCGGGGCTTTCTTCTACGTCTTTGGCGTCTTTTAGGGATCGAATCCCTTGCCAAATAAGCACTGGGCTCCAAGGTAGCATGGAAACGAATGCGTACACCCAAATCGTACCGCGTGTTCTTTCGTGTGCGCTGCCATACAGATCGCCTTGCCAGCCGCTGACGATGAAACGTTTAATGTGCTCGCCAATGATGAAGTAGTCTAAAAACCCCGGTGTTTTGTATTCTGCGATAATGTACCAAGGCACGCTGATGAGTAAAAAAAGCAGGGTGCCAGCGCCCCAAGGTAATGTCCGCCATAGTTTTTTCCAACGAGCGTTGGGAAAGAGCCAAACGGTTAAGCTAATGCCAATCAAGACCAGTGCCAATGGGCCTTTTGATAACATGCCCAAGGCTAAGCCCACGAAAAACAAATAACCCCAGACCTTGCCTCTGTTGTTCCATGCTTGCCAGAAGCTGACCATGCTTAGGGCGATCGAAAAAGTCAGAGCGGTATCCGTCATGACCGCACCACTTAAGACGATAAATGAGACGGTCGAGGCCAAGATACTCGCACTAAAAATGCCCATGGCGGTGGATTGAAAATGGTCTTTGGCGAGCTTATAGACTAAACCAATAACCCCTAAGCCAACGATGAGGTGCGGTACACGTGCGGCGAATTCATTAATGCCAAATAGGCTGAAGCCAAGGCTGCTGAGCCAAGTGAAAATGGGTGGCTTTCCCCAAAAGGGCACATTGTAGTCAAACATCGGCGTGATCCAGTTGCCTGTTTCAAACATGATGCGTGCCATTTCTGCGTAGCGAGCTTCGGTGGTGTCCATTAATGGATAAAGAGAGAGCGATATAAAGCGCAATGCTAAGGTGCTGATCAGCAAGGTGAGCCATAATTTGGCAGAAGGTAAGGCTAAAGTTAGTTTTTGCATTATTCAGCGTCCACTGAGTGAAGGGTTGGTTTGCTTAACGCGTTTTCCATGAGCACGTACAAAGGGCGCTGTTTGGATTCAATAAATAATCGACCAACGTACTCGCCGAGGACGCCAATCGACAAAAGTTGAATACCGCCTAAGAATAAGATGATCAGCATGGTCGATGGATAACCCGCCACAGGGTCACCCCAGAAGAGGGTTTTGGTGAAAATGACCAGCGCCATGATAAAGGCAATGGCTGATGTCGTCAGGCCTGCCATGGTCGCCCAGCGTAAGGGTTTGGTGCTGAACGAGGTAATGCCTTCCAAGGCAAGGTGAATCAGTTTCGGGTAGTTCCATTTGGTATCGCCCGCTAAGCGAGGGTCACGGTCAAAGGTGAGTATTTTGCGCGTAAAGCCAGGCCACGCCAGCAAGCCTTTCATAAAGCGCGTTCTTTCTGGCAGGGTATTAATAACGGCGACGACTTTTTGATCCATGAGACGAAAATCACCGACGTTTTCGGTAATCGGATGATCGCTGATTTTTGACATAAAGCGATAGAAGCAATGGGCTGTGGTGCGCTTTATCCAGCTTTCACCATGACGTTCACGGCGCTGCATTTCAACCACTTGGGCGCCATCTTGCCAAGCTTGTACCATTGCGGGAATGTATTCTGGTGGGTCTTGTAAGTCTGCATCCAATAAAATAACGCAGCGACCTTCGGCCACTTTCATGCCTGCGCTCATGGCGGCTTCTTTGCCAAAATTACGGCTGAGGCGCAAGCTGCGAACTTGGTGCACAGGGTGCTTTAATTGACTGACCAACGCCCAGCTGTTGTCTGTGCTGCCGTCATCAACATAGACGATTTCACAATGCTGACGGAGCGTTGCGAGTGCATCACAGACTCTTTGGTGGCAAACCGCCAAGACATCGGCTTCATTTAGGAAGGGAATAATCACCGATACTAGAGGCTGAGCGTTTGCAGTGGGCTCTTTTGCTGCGCGTTTAGTGCTTGCGTATTGTCTATATTGAATGGCTTTCATGGCTTTCTCTTCTCAGGAAAAGGGTTATGAGGCCATCCTAATCACAGTGGTGTCGCAAAAAGATGATTCACTTTTTTTTCATGCTTTTAGGTGACAATGGGTCTTTATTAGCCCACTCTTTTTTACGGCGCTTTTTGATTGTTGAGATGACGATGAAATTACTGTTAGTGGAAGACCATAAAGACATTGCTGGTGTGATATTTGATTACTTTGAAATCAAAAATGACATCTTGGATTATGCGAGTAATGGCTTGCAAGGCTATGAGTTAGCAAAAGCAGAGCATTATGATGCGATCATTTTGGATGTGATGTTGCCAAAAATGGATGGCTTAAGCGTTTGTAAATCCTTGCGGGAAGCGGGTATCGATACGCCAATTTTAATGCTGACGGCGCGTGATACTAAGGACGATATCTTGTCTGGTTTTGCGCATTTCGCTGATGATTACCTAGTCAAACCGTTTGATTTGGAGATTCTTGACTCTCGCCTGCAGGCATTGGTTAGAAGGCGAAAAGGCAGTGTGGCGAATCGGACGCTAACCTATGGTCATTTATCCTTGGATATGAATACACGTGTTTTGCAACGTGAAGGCAGCCGCTATTCTTTAAACCCTTCGCAGTACACGATTTTGAAATGTCTGCTGCAAAAAGCGCCTGATGTGGTATCAAAAGAAGACGTTTGTGATGCCTTGTGGGGAGATGAAGAGCCAGACAGTAAAGTCTTACGCAGCCATATCTATCAATTACGTAGCCTGATAGATCGACCATTTGAGCACGCTTATTTAAGAACCGTGTCTAAAGTCGGTTATCGTCTTGTGGCGGAAGGTGACGAATGAAACCTATTAAAACCGCTAAGCAGTTAACTTTTACGTATTTCTCTATTGTGGCATTTGCGATTATCGTTTTTCATTTTTCGATGTTTACGTCAATGATTGAAAACGTTGAAATTATTTATGCTGAAAATCGCATGTTAAAAGACAAGGGCACCGCGGTGGCGTTATTAAACGGCACGCAGCTCACTCATGTTTCTGTTCCGCCTTTTTCTGAAGTCTATGTGGGGAAAGAAAATTTACCCGCTTGGGTCGTGCTTAATTCAAGTATGACAGACGATAAGCCTTATGAATTAGATGACGAGTCCGACACGCCATTGGAAATATTTTCAATGCGCTCTAAGGTGAGGCTAAATGGTGAGGTAAAAGACCTTTACGTGATTCATTACGATGAAATTTATGAAATATCCGAAGAGCAAATGTTTGAAACGCAAAGTACGCAGCTGGCGTTGTCTTTGTTGTTATTGATTATTAGTTTGTGGGTGGTGATGCGAATTTCGGGCCGTTTAACTCAGCCTCTTGCGCAACTGTCAAAAAGTCTTGGAGAACGACGCTCGAATAACTTGTCCGCTATTACATTGCCGCAAGGCGCTGCCACAAGAGAAATACATCAATTAGTTGAGCGACTTAACGATTATCAAGATCAGATTCGTGACTTGATTGAGCGGGAACGAGCCTTTAATCGTTATGCGAGTCATGAGCTGCGCACGCCTCTTATGGTGATGAAAGGCGCTACCACACTACTGGGTAAATCGGATTCAAAAGTGTTTTTAGAGCGTCAACGAGTGCGTATGGTGCAGGCGTGCCAAGAGATGGAAGATTATATTACCACGCTGTTGTCTCTGACCCGAGAGGAAGATCTCGACGCCATGGCGTGCCGTGTTGTGCCATCGAGTGAATATGAGAGCATTCGTCAAACGCACTTGGGGTATATCATGGGGAAAAAGGTCGTTGTTAATATTATTGAAGACGGTCAAATTATCACCAAATTACCCATTCCAACCTTGCATATCTTAGTGGGAAATCTGTTAAAAAATGCCATGGCTTGCACCGAAGACGGCCATGTGAATATTCTAGTCACAGACAATGAGCTTGCTGTGGTTGACACGGGTTGCGGGTTAAGTGGTCAGCCGGGTGGGGAAAGTTACGGTTTAGGCTTGATGATAGTGCGTGATATTTGTGCCAAGTATCATTGCACCTTTTCACTCGAAGACAATAAGGCGTCAATAGGCTGCACTGCGACAGTGGTTTTCCCAAGCGCCTTTTAATGGCATCAAAGTAGGTGAGGGCTTTGAACGTAAAGTTATTTAATAAATTGATAAGTTGAAACCAATATCAGCATAAAACAATCGACTTTATAGATGTTATCATTTGTCTATTGGTCACACTCTTTCTTGATGCTTTATTTTATGGAGAAACACAATGAGCTCATCTATTTTAAAACGTATACCGCTGCAAATGTTTTGGCCGACCTTTGATCCTTTCTTATTTTGTGCCTTTCATAACGACACCTACCCTAAGGCAAACGCTTCTATGGGGCCGGATGCGCCGTTGAATAATCGTCCTTTGGGGCAAGATTTTGGCGGCATCGATGGCTGGCGTATGTATCACGGTAAAACGGTTCCTGGCTTTCCGGCGCATCCACATCGTGGTTTTGAGACGGTGACGGTTGTGAATAAGGGCTTTGTTGATCATGCCGATTCCATGGGCGCGGCGGGTCGTTATGGGGAAGGGGATACCCAATGGATGACGGCGGGGGAAGGGGTTCAGCATTCCGAAATGTTCCCTTTGTTGAATGAAGATGGTGTTAACCCATTAGAGCTGTTTCAAATTTGGCTGAATTTGCCCAGTAAGAATAAAATGGTGCCACCGCATTTCACCATGCTTTGGAACGAAGACACGCCTGTGGTGAAAGTGCCAGACAGTCAGGGTGTAGAAACGCAAGTGAAAGTGGTGGCGGGGACTTATCAAAAAGTTGATCCTTCGCCTTGCCCACCGAATTCATGGGCGGCCGATAGTAAAAATGACGTGGCTATTTGGTTGATTGATTTACCCGAAAATGGTGAATGGACATTGCCTGCGGCGGCCGCTAATTTGAGCCGTACCTTGTACTTTTTTGAAGGTGACAAGGTCATGTTAGACGAGGCGAGTGGGTCGATTAATGAGGCTTTTGTGCTGAAAAGTGATTCGCCTTTGGTGTTGCGGAATCAAGGTAAAAATGCCCGATTCTTATTATTGCAAGGTCGTCCAATTGGCGAGCATGTTGAACAACATGGGCCGTTTGTGATGAATACTCGCGCTGAGTTACAGCAAGCGTTCCAAGATTATCAGCGTACACAATTTGGTGGTTGGCCTTGGTCGCGCCATGATCAAGTGCATGATAAATCGAAAGGGCGCTTTGCTGAGCATGGTACGGAAGAAGCCTAAGTCAGCGGTGTGGATAAAACCTAATGACTTAACGTTTGGCGGGTGAAAAGACCCAAAAGCGTGAGAACGCATAATTGAGCATCATGCCAATGAATACACCGGGCACCATGGCGAGATAAGGCCATAAAAGCGCCAGTGTCGAATCGGCTATTGTTGGTGGCTGAGACATCAGTATTAGATAGCAGCCCCAATTAGGCACAAAGGCAATAACAGAGCCGCCGAGAAATTGCAGCCATTGCAATGCGGCGGCTTTTTTGTCTTTGTCGTCTTGTTTGCTATCTGTAAAGGTCATGGTGCGGTTCCACCACCAATTGGAGCTGGCGGCGACCCAGAATGCTATGGCGCGCGCCAGTAGATGAGGAAGCCAAATCGAAAGCAGCAACATGCTGATCAAGTCGACCAAAAAGCCAACACCGCCAACGATGCCAAAGCGTACAAAAGTATGTTTAAAAATGGAGTTCATGGTGGCATTCTAAGCAGGGAAACATCAAAAAAAGATGAAACGAATTTCAATCGTCATTTTTCTATTAATGAAATACAAGGATCGAAGATGAAAATACTTGCATTTGGTGCTAGTTCAAGCCGTCAGTCAATTAACAAGGCCTTGGCGGGTTACGCCGCTAATCTGGTTGAAGGTGCACAAGTCACGCTGTTAGACCTTAATGATTTCGACATGCCCTTGTTTAGCGAAGATGTTGAAAAGCACTCAGGTGTTCCTGCTCAAGCACAGGCATTTGTGGATGCCATTGCGCAGTCAGATGCGATTGTTGCCTCGTTTGCAGAGCACAACGGTTCTTATTCTGCGGCGTATAAAAATGTCTTTGATTGGGCGTCTCGTATCGAAAAAGCCGTGTATCAAGATAAGCCTATTGTGCTGCTGTCTACCTCGCCAGGGCCTGGTGGCGCGAGCAGTGTGTTGGCGCAAACCGTCAACAGTATGCCTTTCTTCAAGGGGAATGTAGTGGGAAGCTTGAGCGTGCCGAGTTTCTATGACGTGATGAAAGACGGCCAAATTGTCGACGAATCGGTGAAACAGTCGCTAGCAGCGCTGATTGCAAAATTATAAGGAGACGACTATGCCCTATGTCAATATACGCATTACCGATGAAGGTGTGACCAAAGAGCAAAAACAGGCGCTGATTAAAGGCGCGACAGATTTGCTGGTTGATGTGTTAGGTAAAAATCCAGCCACTACTGTGGTGGTGATTGATGAAGTGAACACCGATAATTGGGGGATTGCCGGCGAGCAAGTAACGGAGTTGAGAAAGAAATAAAAACCGAGTTGAAAGATTCCCTATAGGAATCCAAAAGATAAGTTTTATTCCTTTTACAAATACCTCTCTTAACCGCATGCTAGCGCTTTCTTTAAAACCTAGGGAAGCGTAACGCATGTGGATCTTTATTACCCTGTTTGCCGCAGGGTGTCAGTCGGTTCGAACCGCTTATCAAAATACGTTAGCCCAGCAAACGGGGTTCTTGCATGCCACTATGTCGCGCTCTTTGTATGGTTTGCCGTTGGTCAGTGTGTACCTTGTGGTGTGCTGGCAGGTTTTTGGCTGGGTGTCGGTCGAGAAAACGTGGGTGTTTATTGTGGCGGCGACTATTTGTGCTATCGCGCAGATTATGGCGACCTATTTTATGTTGCGAGTCTTTCAATCTGGCAGTTTTGCGTTAGGAACCTTGCTGGCAAAAACCGAAGCAGTGTTGGCGGCGTTAATTGGCTTACCTTTGTTGCATTATACTTTGACGGTCGGCTCGTGGTTGGGCATTGCGTTTGGTGTGCTGGGGGCCATTGTAATGAGCATTCAATGGAAAAATATTAAACAGGCTCATAAAGATGTTTCTTTGCTCTTGGGCTTGGCAAGCGGTTTGTGTTTTGCGATTACATCGGTTACCGCGTCGATGGCAAGTCATGCGCTGTCTGGTTCTATCATTACCAGCGCGGGTGTCACGCTTTGGTATGTTTTAGCCTTGCAGTCGGTTATTTTGTGTACTATTCAGATTTATAAAAGCAAAGATATATTGGCACCCTTTAGGCAGGAGTTTGCGCTCAGTTGTAAAGTCGGTGTGCTAAGCTCTTTAGGCTCAATCGGTTGGTTTACGGGCTTTGCTTTGGTCAATCCAGCTTTGGTCAAAACGCTAGGACAGATTGAAATTCTTGGCACGCTGTATTATTCAAAAGTGCGCTTCGCGGAAAAAATAACCAAGCAGCAGTGGATCGGTGGCGTGATGATTGTGATCAGCGTTGTGTTAGTGGTGACATCGACGATTAAGTGAGGACAGTATGGAATCCAATAAGATCAATTATGTTGAATTGCCGGCGCGGGATTTGGCCTTAAATAAAGCGTTTTTTAGCCAAGTATTTGGCTGGGGATTTAAAGATTATGGCGCTGAATATAGCGCGTTTGACAATGCCGGATTAGACGGTGGTTTTTTTCAGGCAAACTTTTGTTCAAGGCCGCAAAACGGCGCTGCGCTGATTATTTTATACAGTAATGAACTTGAAGTGGTGTTTGAAAAAGTACAAGCGGCTGGTGGCACAATCGAGCAAGTCATTTTCGATTTCCCCGGTGGTCGTCGTTTTCATTTCCTCGACCCGTGCGGCAATGAATGGGCAGTGTGGAGTGAGCCAGCTTAACTTTCTAGTTAGCCAATAAAAATAGCCGACGTGACTATTACGGTAAACATAACGGTGAATTCACGTCGGCTATTTTTTTACCTTACTCTGTTAGAGGGTGTCGCAAAACATCTTGTAGGTCGCGATTTACCCTTAAAAAAAGTAGGCCGACAAAAAACGCATTACGACAAATCACGTCTTGTCGGGCTAAAGTCACGATCTACAAAACCCTATGTAAATCAAACAATTGTAGGCTAAATGACGTTACACGCCTGATTACGGTCGTACCTCATCAGGCCTACAAAATGTATCCAACCTTCGCTGACTACCTTTAGCGACCCCCTCTGTTATTGAAGCGTAAATTCACCATAATAATTGGTATTCCACTTTTCTAGAATGCCATAATAACTTTCCCCTAAAGCAAGCAGCCAATGGAGTTTGCAGAAGGCGGCTTCAAGGGTCATGTCTCTGCCACTTAAAACATTCATTGACGATAAGATAGAACCCGTCGCATAGGCGCCTTGGGATACGCCACCGTGGAGGCATTGGGTCAAATTAACGATGTTTTTCTTGCGCAACATGGCTTCGGTTAAAAAGGCTAAAAACGCTGGGTTTTGATCCGGCACATTGCCAGCCCCATAGGTTAACAGCACGATGGCTTTGCAGTTATCGTCGTCTAATAAGCTTTGATAGATTGCAACGGGCTGACTAGGGTGTAGGGTAATCACACCCACGGCGCCTTCTTTAAAGCTGATAATGTTGTTTTCAAGTGATGTGTCTGGATTGTCAGCTTCGCTTTGAATCATGCGGTTTGGGTAAAGCTGCATGCCTATGGCAAGCTCCCCTAACAAATCATCATTGGGTGTATGGAAGGCTTTAAACCGGCCACTGCTAATCTTTTGGATGCGATTGCCGCGCATGAGCTTGCCATCAAAAACAAGGCTGACATCCGCAATTCTATGGAAAACCGCCAATGACAACGCCGCTTGCAGATTTGACGTGGCATCACTGCGACTCATGCCTAATGGAATTTGTGAGCCGGTTAGAATGATATTTTTTGCGCACGCACCGAGCATAAAAGACAAAGCGGAAGCGGTATACGCCATGGTGTCTGTGCCATGCAGAATGACAAAGCCATCATAATCTTGCCAATGGGTCGCCAGAATAGACACCAGTTTCGTCCAATGTTTTGGCGTAATATTGGCGCTATCAATCAGCGGCGAAATTTCCAGCACTTCAAAAGAGGGCAATGTTGTGGTGCTCATTCCCAACGCCATTTCTATGCGTTCTTGTAAGCCAGAAGCAGGGGCTAAGCCCTGTTCGGTTTGAACCATGCCGATGGTGCCGCCTGTGTATAAAACGAGTACTTGTGCGCTCATATGACCACCTTGCTAGGAGACAGCATGGATTGTGGGCTTAACAAAATATTGACCTGTTCTTCGGTGAGTAGTTTTTCTTCAATCACCAAAGCCTTCACGGTATTGCCAGTGTGCAGGGCAGTGTTGGCAATGCGAGAGGCGTTGGCGTAACCGATATGTGGAACCAGCGCAGTAATAATGCCGATGCTGTTTTCAACGTGACCCGCGCACACGGCTTCATTGGCGGTGATGCCACGTATGCAGCGCGTTTCCAGCATTTGGCAGGCTTCTTTGAGCATTTTTAACGAATTTAATACGTTATAAATGATCATGGGCTCCATGGCGTTCAACTGCAATTGACCCGCTTCAGCGGCCAATGTTACCGCAAGATCTGAGGCAATGACTTGATAGGCAGTTTGGTTCATCGCTTCTGGAATCACTGGGTTTACCTTGCCCGGCATAATGGAGGAGCCGGGTTGCATCGCTGGTAAATTGATTTCACCTAAACCTGTGCGAGGCCCGCTTGATAGCAAGCGCAAGTCGTTGCTCATCTTGCTCAGCTTAATCGCAAGGCGTTTCAAAATACCGGAGAAAAAGACAAACGCACCCATGTCGGACGTGGCTTCAACTAGGTTGCTGGCAGGTACCAGTGGTTTTGTTGATATAGTCGCTAATTTTTCTACCACCCGTTTGGCGTAACCTTCTGGGGTGTTAATGCCTGTGCCAATTGCGGTACCGCCAAGGTTAACTTCACACAGTAAAGCGCACGCTTCACTGATGCGATCAATGTCTTCGCCAAGGGTAACGGCAAAGGCATCAAACTCTTGGCCCAGTGTCATGGGAACGGCGTCTTGAAGTTGGGTGCGGCCCATTTTTACAATGTGCGCGAATTCACGGGCTTTGGCTTCTAAGGCTTCTTTTAGTGATGCCAGGCTGGGGACAAAGTTATCGGCGGCAAACTGAATGCTCAAACATGCCGCTGTTGGGTAAGCGTCGTTAGTGGATTGCGAGCGGTTTACGTCGTCGTTTGGGTGTAGGTATTTGTACTCGCCTTTTTCATGGCCTAATTTCATTAACGCAATGTTGGCAATGACTTCGTTGGCGTTCATGTTGGTGGAAGTGCCAGCACCGCCTTGAATCACATCGACAATGAATTGATCGTGATATTGACCTTGGATCAAATCTTGGCAGGCATAGACAATGGCATCGGCTTTTTCGGTCGATAATAATGTCATTTCTTGGTTGGTGCGAGCGGCGGCCGCTTTTACCATTGCCAAGGCTTTGATTAATTCAGGAAAGTGTGAAATCGGAACGCCAGTAATGGAAAAGTTCTGAGCCGCACGCAATGTTTGTATACCGTACAATGCGTCAGCGGGAACGTCCATATTGCCAAGTAAATCGTATTCAGAGCGAGTATTCATGATGTTCTTCCTTAGGCCATGGTGAAACGGGCTTACGAGTGGTTGTTATTATTTGACTAAGGATCTTATTAAACGCCAAAAATACGGGAAAAAAGAGTTCGTAAGAAGATGCTTTAATAGACTAGTTGATGCTTTTTAAGCGTCAACTAGCATCATTTTGTGGTGTTTTTCGATGTGAGAATTGATTACACTGGCGTTTGGCTTATGGGTATAAAAAAGAGGCGGGGAATGGGAAAAAACGTTGCGGTTAACTTGCGGTTATTGTGCAGTTACTACAAATCCGTGGCAGAAGTATGCCGCCGATTAAACATCAACCGAGCGCAATTCAATCGTTATCTTAATGGAACGACACTGCCGAGCAGTAGCACGCAACGCCGTATTGGCGAGTTTTTTGGTGTCGAGCCAGAAGAAATGTCGTTGCCGCATGCGCAATTTGTTAAGTTGGTGCAGGCGCGTCCCATTCGTCAGAGCGAGGAAGTGAAAAGCCTGACGCCTGAGCAGCAGCACTTCAATCAGTTGAATCAATCGGGCCAGCAAGGCTTGGCAAAATACGGCGGGTATTACTTTGAGTATTATCTTTCCATGGCGTGCCCTGGGCAGATTTTACGCACCTTGGTACATATCGAATCCCAAGGCGACAAAACCTATTATCAGCGCACGGAGCGGCTGAATCCACGTAACGCAAAAAAGTCTTTTCATGGGGTTTACAATGGCATAGTGCAGCTGTTGTCGGATCGATTGTTTTTGATTGATTATGAACGTCAGACGCACGTAGAAATGACGCAGACCATTCTTTATCCTTCCTTTCAAAACCGTGTTGAACGATTAACGGGCTTGCGCCTTGGTGTCTCGGGAAGCGGTGAAAGAGCGCCTTGCTGTGCGCGGGTGGTGTATGAATATTTAGGTTCGAATATCAATAAGAAACGCGCGGTTGCTCAGTGCGGCTTGTATGATATCGACAGTGAACAGCTAGATGAGGGTATTTGCCAGTCAATCAAAAATGATATGAAAGAAGGTGACTGGCACTTTCGAGCAAGATTTTAAGCGTCTTTTTAAGCGTTTTCTGTTGCGCTTGTTTGAGTCGCTTCTGTCTCAATATCCGTGTTTGGATTGGCCGCTGCTTCCGCTTCCATTTTCGCGCGCTCTGCTTTGGAAATGTATTTAGGCTTGGCTTTTTTAGGGTTCACTTTCAAGTTGGCTTGCTTCATACGCTTGTCGTATATGTCTTTGATTTTTTTGCGGCGATTCATGATTAATCTTGTTCCTAGTCGTCTTGTTGATTGCCCAAGAATGGCATTTAAGGAACATGGCATTCAAAGTACAAAAAAAGCCCTGATCAACGATCAGGGCTTTAATGTTGGTACCAGTAGGCGGACTCGAACCGCCACACCCGAAGGCAACGGATTTTGAATCCGTCGTGTCTACCAATTCCACCACACTGGCCTTGAAAAAGGTGAGGCGTATTCTAGGGTATTTATAGAATAAGTCAACGGATGAAAAGGTTATTTTTTATCTTTTTAATATCTAGTGGCTTAGAAGTACCTTTTTGAGTCGTTTTTCGCTAGAATGCCGGGTCGTTTTTCTAGGTAGTTTTCTTTCCATGCTTGTTTCTGATTATCACTTTGATTTACCTGATTCATTGATTGCCAATTATCCTATGCCTGATAGAACCGCCAGTCGCTTGCTGCATCTTGATGGGCCGAGCGGTGAGGTGATTCATCGTCAATTTCCTGACCTGTTGGACTTGGTTCAATCCGGTGATTTGATGGTGTTTAACAACACTCGCGTGATTCCTGCGCGCGTGTTTGGGCAAAAAGAATCCGGCGGCAAAGTGGAGATATTGGTTGAGCGAGTCATTAATAGCAATGAAGCGCTGGCGCATATTCGGGCCAGTAAATCGCCTAAAGAAAACAGTAAGCTGATTTTGGGGCAAGACAAAGGTGAGCTGATTGAAGCGACTATGATAGGTCGTTCCGGTGCCTTGTTTCACCTAGTGTTTAATGAGTCAGTGTTGGACGTGCTATCCCGTGTTGGGCATATGCCGTTGCCGCCTTATATTGAGCGTCCTGATGAAGACAGTGATCAGGAGCGTTATCAGACGGTTTATAATCAGAAGCCTGGCGCGGTGGCAGCACCGACCGCTGGTTTGCATTTTGATGAAGTCTTGCTGGAAAAACTCAAGGCAAAAGGCGTTGATATCGCTTTTGTCACGCTGCACGTTGGTGCGGGAACCTTTCAACCAATGAAGGTTGAGAATGTTAAAGACCATATTATGCACGCGGAATACGTGGAAGTTGACCCTGATGTGGTTGAGCAGGTTAAAGCAGCCAAGGCGCGTGGCGGTCGAGTGATTGCGGTTGGCACGACCAGTGTGCGCAGTCTTGAATCGGCAAGCCAAAATGGCGAAATCGCGCCGATGCAAGGCGACACCAGTATTTTTATTTATCCCGGTTATGAATTTAAAACCGTGGATGCTTTGGTGACGAATTTTCATTTGCCAGAGTCGACGCTTATTATGTTGATCAGTGCTTTTGCGGGTTACGACCATGTGATGGCGGCGTACAAAAAAGCCGTTGAGCAACAATACCGATTTTTTAGTTATGGTGATGCCATGTTTATTACACGAAATGCGCAGGCTAAAGGCCCGCAAGGTGAGGAATAAGACGTATGTCTGATAAGCGTCCAGAATGTTTTATGGATTTTGAACTTCACACGACGTCAGGAAAGGCGCGTCGTGCGACCTTGACGTTTCCCCGTGGAAAGGTAGAAACGCCGGCGTTTATGCCAGTGGGTACTTACGGTACGGTGAAGGGCATGTTGACCAAAGATATCGAAGAGATTGGTGCCGATATTATTTTGGGAAATACCTTTCATCTTTGGCTGCGTCCGGGAACAGAGGTGGTGAAAGCCCATGGGGATTTGCATGATTTCACCCAGTGGAAGAAACCAATTTTAACGGATTCAGGCGGCTTCCAAGTGTTTTCGCTTGGGGAAATGCGCAAGATTACCGAAGAAGGGGTGAGTTTTCGTTCACCTATTAATGGCTCGAAAGTGTTTTTAAGCCCTGAAATATCGATGCAAGTTCAGCGTGATCTTGGCTCTGATATTGTGATGATCTTCGATGAGTGTACGCCGTATCCAGCGACCCCAGAAGTAGCGGCAAAGTCCATGCGCATGAGTTTGCGTTGGGCGCAGCGTTCAAAGGATGAGCACGGTGATAGCCCATCTGCGTTGTTTGGTATCATCCAAGGCAGTATGTACGAAAACTTGCGTGACGAGTCGTTAGAAGGGTTGGTGGATATCGGTTTTGATGGCTATGCGATTGGCGGGTTGTCAGTGGGTGAGCCGAAAGACGAAATGATGAAGGTGTTAGACCACACTACGCCAAAAATGCCGGAAGATAAGCCGCGTTATTTGATGGGCGTGGGTAAGCCCGAAGATTTGGTCGAAGGCGTTCGTCGTGGCGTTGATATGTTTGATTGTGTCATGCCAACGCGTAATGCTCGTAACGGCCATTTGTTTACATCGGATGGTGTGGTGCGCATTCGTAATGCTCAATATCGTCACGATGTGGGCCCATTGGACAAAGAATGTGATTGTTACACTTGTAAAAACTTTTCGCGGTCTTATTTACATCATTTGGATAAGTGTCAAGAAATGGTCGGGGCGCAATTAAACACCATTCATAACTTGCGATATTACCAAACGCTCATGGCGGGATTGCGTCAGGCGCTCGATGAAGGTAGATTTGACGCCTTTGTTGATGAGTTTTATGCAAAGCGTGGCTTAGAAACGCCAGCTTTGAGTAAATAATAAACAAAATACGCGTTTTTTCATGTAGAGAAGGCGCAACAGTTTCATAAACCATTGGAGAGTTAACACCATGATCGCATTGATCTCACCAGCTTATGCCGAAGGCGGCGCAGCAGCAGATAGCGGTATTTTTAACCTAGTATTGCTTGCTGGCTTCGTTGTCATTTTTTACTTCCTTATGTGGCGCCCACAAGCGAAACGTGCAAAAGAGCATAAAAACTTGATTGCATCGTTGGCGAAAGGCACTGAAGTAGTCACTGGCGGTGGTGTTTTAGGCAAAGTGTCTAAAGTAGATGACAATTATGTGGTACTTGAAGTGTCTGAAGGCATTGAAATGAAATTTCAAAAATCTTCTGTTGCTGCGGTATTACCTAAAGGAACGTTAAAGTCAATTTAACCTTCTTGGAAAAGCGCCTTTTGGTTTTAATTCATGGGCGCTTTTCTTCTTCTTTATCGGTTTATTAATGCGTTGGTTTATTAATGCATTAGTTTATTAATACATCGATCTATTCAATTTTTAGGTGTAAAGGATTTTTCATGCTTAACAAGTACCCCTTGTGGAAGTATTTGCTAATTCTTCTTGTTTTGGCTTTGGGGCTACTTTATGCCTTCCCAAACCTTTATCCGGATGATCCAGCACTACAACTGTCTACCCAAAAAGCCACTGCTATTGTAGATGAGCAGTCATTGCAGAAAGTGAAGAATGCGCTTTCAGAAGCCAATATAGATTTAAAACAAGCAGAGTTAACCTCTGCTGGCGGTACCTTGCGCTTTAATAGTGGTGAGGACCAACTTGCTGCTAAGCCTATTGTGGCGGCAGCTCTGGGTGATGATTATGTGACGGCGCTTAATTTGGTTCCTACGACACCCGAATGGTTGTCTTCTTTGGGGGCTGGGCCGGCGAAGTTGGGTCTTGATTTACGTGGCGGTGTGCACTTTTTGTTAGAAGTCGATACACCGGCGGCCTTGAAGCAAAAGCTTGAGGTGACATCTAGTGAGATGAAGGCGGCATTGCGTAGCGATCGGATACGTTATCGCAGCGTTGATATTGCGGATGGTGTGCTTTCTATTCGTTTTTTGCAGTCGTCTGATTTAGCGCTAGCAGAAACCTTGCTAGAAGACGATTTTTCTGAATATCGCTATGCGACGCGTCAAGAAGAGGGTGACTTCTTTTTAGATGTCAGCTTCACCGAGGCGTCTAAAAAAGAAATTGAAGTCTATGCCTTGCAGCAAAACTTAACCACGTTGCGAAATCGGGTGAATGAGTTGGGTGTGGCGGAGCCTTTGGTTCAGCGTCAAGGCAGTAATCGTATTGTGGTGGAGTTGCCAGGCGTGCAAGACACGGCGGCGGCAAAACGTATTATCGGTGCCACAGCGAACTTAGAATTTCATCTAGAAGCGGGTTTGGACGACAATGGTGCAGACATAGAAACGCTGACTTTTCGTGATGGCAGTGGCCGTACCGCGCGTTTAGAGCGTGACATTATTATTACTGGCGACAGTGTTTCTGATGCGAGTTCTTCTTTTGATGAAAATGGTCGTCCACAAGTAAACATTAGTTTAGACGGCAAGGGCGGCAAGCAGATGAGCAAAGTGACTCGTTCTGCGGTCGGTCGAAACATGGGGGTGGTGTTTATCGAGCATAAGTCTCGTAGTCGCTTTGTTGAAAAAGACGGAAAACTAGAAGAAGTTCGTAGAAGTTACAGCGAAAAAGGCATTATTTCGTTGGCAACCATTCAAACAACACTAGGCAATTCATTTCGTATCACAGGGTTAGACAGTCCGCGTGAATCTTCTGAGTTGGCCTTGTTGCTGCGTGCAGGTGCGTTGGCCGCGCCAATTTACTTTGTTGAAGAACGTACTATTGGGCCTAGTTTAGGGGCGGAAAATATTAAGCTAGGCGTTAGTTCTGCGCAAATTGGCTTGCTGGTTGTGATGTTGTTCATGCTGGTTTACTACAAGGTATTTGGTATTTTTGCCAACGTTTCATTGGCGTTGAATATCATTCTTTTGATGGCGTGTATGTCTATGCTTGGGGCGACTCTGACGTTGCCGGGTATTGCTGGGATTGTGTTGACCATGGGGATGGCGGTGGACGCCAACGTGTTGATTTTCTCAAGGATTAGAGAAGAATTGGCCAGTGGTATGTCAAGTCAGCAGGCCATACATTCTGGCTTCAACCGCGCATTTACGACTATTTTTGATGCCAATATCACGACCTTGTTAGTGGCGGTGATTTTATTTGCCGTAGGCACAGGCCCTGTTAAAGGTTTCGCAGTGACCTTGTCATTGGGGATTCTTACGTCGATGTTTACGGCTATTATTGTTACCCGTGCGCAGGTTAACCTGGTGTATGGCGGTCGTAAAAACAAGAAACTGTATATTTAGGAGAGCGCCATGAAAGTGACAACTATTCCATTTATGGCACTGCGTAAAATCGTAGCTGCTTTTTCGATTGCGCTGATTCTTATTTCGCTCGGTGCCTTGGCGACAAAAGGCTTGCAGTTTGGCCTAGACTTTACAGGCGGTACTTTAATCGAGGTGGCTTATAAAGAAGCGCCAAAGTTAGAGGATGTTCGTGAGTTGCTGGGTGAAAATGGCTACTCTGATGTGGTTGTGCAGAACTTTGGTTCGACAACGGATGTGGTGGTGCGTATGGCAAATGCTTATACGCCAACCTTGGGTGATGAGGTGCTATCAACACTTCAAAATCAAGGCTCAAATGAGATAACGCTCCAGCGCTCGGAGTTTGTGGGCGCTCAGGTGGGTGATGAGTTACGCGAACAGGGTGGTTTGGGCATGTTGCTTGCCTTGGCTATCGTGATGATTTACGTGGCGGTGCGTTTTCAGTTTAAATTCTCTGTGGCGTCGGTAGTGGCTTTGGTTCATGACGTTATTATTACGTTGGGCTTCTTTTCTCTTTTTGAGGTGGAGTTTGATCTGACGGTGCTGGCGGCGCTGTTGGCAGTAGTAGGTTATTCTATTAATGATACGATCGTGGTATTTGATCGTATTCGTGAAAACTTTCGTATCATGCGCGATACCACGCCTTATGATTTGGTGAATGAATCCATTAATCAGACATTGGGCCGTACCTTGATTACGTCGATGACGACCTTGTTTACGCTGATTGTTTTGTTTTTTGCCGGTGGCGAAGCCATTCATAATTTCTCCATGGCCTTGCTAGTGGGGATTATTATCGGGACCTACTCTTCCATCTTCGTGGCAGCCAATTTGTTGCTGGCGATGGATGTGAAGCGAGAGGATTTGATTCCAGCGCCAAAAGAAGAGTTAGAAGACGATTTGCCATAGCGTATTTTGTGCTCGTTGTTTATGAAAAAAGCCTGCAAAATTGCAGGCTTTTTTATGTCATTTTGTGAAGAACTTTTTTATGGTTAGGGGGTTTTATTTGTCAGTGATTGAGGGGGGATTATCTAGGATGCGTTTTTTATTACCGAGTGTGTTGTTTTGCTTAGCTAGTGCTCAGGTTAGTGGGTTTGATTTGAGCGCTATGGATAAAACGGCCCAAGATTTTCCTAATATTGAAACCGTGCAAATGGCGCATAAAGGCGAGGTTATTTGGTCGAAAGCCTATAACAAGGCAAATATTCGTGCCGTTGCCAATATTAAGTCGGCGTCAAAGTCTGTGATGTCTGCCATCGTTGGGATGGCGATTGAGCGTGGCGTTGTGGAAGGTGTGGATCAGCCTATAGCGCCTTTGTTTATTGATCAGCTGCCCAATGATCCTGACCCCCGTTTAAGTCAAATTACCATCGGCCATTTGTTGTCTATGCAGGCAGGGCTAGAGCGGGCATCAGGTCGCAATTATGGCCGTTGGGTAGTCAGTGATAATTGGGTGAAAACCGTGCTTGCTTGGCCATTTGTTGATGCGGTGGGAGGCGATATGCAGTATTCCACGGGCAATACGCATTTGCTGTCCGCTATTATTATGGCGCAAAGTGGTGAGCATACTTATCGTCTGGCGAATAAATGGTTTCAAGGTTCTGGTGTGAAGATTGAAAGTTGGGAAACCGATCCGCAAGGCATTCCCATGGGGGGGAATCAAGTGGGCATGACGCCAGCGTCATTATTGGCCTTTGGGGAACTTTATCGTCGCGGCGGTGTGACTGCGTCGGGTAAGCGCTTGTTATCTGAAAAATGGATTGAGGAAAGCTGGACGCCAAGAACGCAGTCTCGTTTTCATCAAGGGGAATACGGCTATGGCTGGTTTATTCAGTCTTTCGCTGGTGTAAAAGGCTATTATGGTTGGGGGTATGGCGGACAAATGATTTACGTATTACCAGAGCTGGATTTAACGATTGCGATCACCTCTCAAGAACATCTTCCTTCCGGGCGCACGGGCTATCGAGATTTACTGCATGACATGGTGAGTAGGGATGTTGTGCCTGTGATTAAGTCAGCTGGATGATTTGTGTAATAAAAGCCTGCCTTTTTCGAGCAGGCTTTTATTGAGGCTCTGTTGTCCCGTCCTGAAATAGGTTTATTCTTGGGTCACTTTGCCAAAAGGCATGCCCATCTTCGTTGGGCTTTCTGCCTGTAGTGATGCTTCCCAGTTAACGGCGTTCTTGCCAAATAAGACAATGGCGGTTGAACCTAGTTTGAATCGGCCCATTTCTTCGCCTTTGTTAATTTCAATCTTGCTGAGCTCGCTGTAGTCCCAAGTGACGACATTTTTGTTGAACGGCGTGACTTGTCCTGCCCAGACGGTTTCTATGCTGGCGACAATCATGGCGCCTACCAGTATCACGGCCATTGGGCCTGCTTCTGTGTCAAATAAGCAAACGGTGCGTTCATTGCGCGCAAAAACATTGGGGATTTGCTCTGCGGTGACTTTGTTGACAGAAAATAGCTTGCCTGGGATGTGGATCATTTTGGTTAATTTGCCAGTCAGTGGCATGTGCACGCGATGATAATCTTTAGGCGATAAATAAACGGTTGCGAAAGTGCCGCCTAAAAATTGATTGGATAGAGCCGCATCGCCACCCAGTAGGCTGGTCAGGCTGTAATGGTGGCCTTTGGCTTGAAATAATGTGCCGTGTTCAATGTGACCAAGTTGACTGATAGCGCCATCGGCTGGGCAGGCAATACTCTTGTCTTCGTCACAGATGGGGCGTAGTTCAGGGCGAATGGCGCGGGTGAAAAAATCATTAAAATTGCGATAGGACAAGGGGTTGCTGTTTACCGCTTCGGACATGTCGACTTGGTATTTTTTGACAAATTGACCGATAAACGTGTTTTTCACCCAGCTGTTTTCGCATTCTGCTATTCGGCCGATGGCACGGGATAGGGTTTTTTGTGGTGTGATGTGTTGTGCAAAGGCAAAAATTTGATCTTTCGTCACGGTGTTTGTCCTGATGTTGATGAATTTATACTGGCGTGTGGCTGATTAAAGACACGATGTGTTTAAGGTTTTTGTAATCTTGTTCATTAAATTCTGTGCGCGATTCTAGCCAAAATAGGGACATTTCGTTGTCTGCGGTTGGGGTCGACGCCAACATGAGGTGGCTGTTTGTCTCAATAATTTGGCCTGAGGTATGAGGTAATTCTGCTCGTAGTTTGTCTAACTTTGAACCGAATAAGTGTGTTGCCGATTTCGTTGTAGACAGTTTTTTAAATACCTCAGAAGGGGCGTTCCATTGAATGTTTCGGATGGTTTCACTTTGATAGCCGGATTGGAACAGGGGTGTTGTGGTGGCGTTTGAATTTGAATGTTTAAAAATAATGCTGTGTTGCGCATTTGGGATGGCCTGCTTGATGGTCTTTAGTGCAAGGCTGGCTTTTTGTTTTGTGTCTGTGTCCGTTGCCTTTTCTAAGGCTTTTTTTAGGGTTGTGATCGGCGAAATGGCGACTTTTGTGGTCTGATCCATTTTGCTTTCACTGTATAGATTAGGGTCAAGCAGCTGCTGTGCAAGAGGGGCTCTTCCGCCTGTGTTGTATAGTGTGGCGGCTTCGGCGCTGGCTAAGTGGGCAGACTGTATGATTTCGCCTAGGTGCCGATGTATGGCCGTTGAGACAACTCGGTAGAAAAAAGGCAGGTTCTTTGCGTTCCATCCCATTAGATTGGCTTGGTGTGCGACCTTGTTTGCACAGTAAGAAAAAATAAGAGGGTTGTTCGTTAATATGTTGAGTCGTTTGTCTTCGGTAAAGCCCGGTAGCTCATCGGGATGATGCGCTAAATGCGCCAAAGACTGCAGCTCTTTGTGGTTGGGTACGTGTTTGGTCAAAAATGAGTCGATGATTTTATTCGGCGTGTTCCAAGCATGACAAAGGTGGACGGTGAGTTCATCAATTCGACATCCTAAGGTGCTGATTTCTGCTTGGCTGGCTTGTTCCCCCTGTTTTATTTTTTGATTGAGCGTGGTCATGGTGGGGTAAGCGTAGAACCACAATAACCATCTGGCGGCATCACGAAATAGCGTGACCCAAAAAATATCGTCTTCGTGGCTTGAGAGTTTCTTGATGGTCCAGTGCCTCGCGATGGCGGCGGCTTCATAGCTGGTCTGTAGTTCGCTCAAAAAGGCAATGAGGTGCGCTGATTTTTTTTTGCTGATTTCGTAAGGAATGAATTGTGGTAAGAGTTTTTCTAGACCTTTCATGCCAACGATGGCGGCGGCATGGAAGGGGGTTTTTATTTCGTTGTTTTTATTCGGCACAATTCTATTGGCTTCGTTTAATATGGCGAAAGCAAGTAGAGGGTCCGATGCGATGTTGGCTTGTATGCCATCCAGCGTGTCTTCTGTTCGTTTGATTTGAGTTTTTAGCCGCGCCAAATTAACCGCTCTGACGGGGAATCTTTTGTTTTTTAAAAAATGTAGCCACTCGTTTAGGCCAGAAGGTGTTGTGTCGTTCCCAAAAGGTGTTGTGTCGTTCATAGCAGATGACATTTATAGCTCGGTTGGTTGTGAGTGTTTTGGCCTATTAGCGTTTTTGGTTAACAAGTCAGGCGACAAATTAAAGTGACTGTTTGCCTTTCTCTATGTGCTCTTATGTTTTGATCTCGTCAATCATACTGTATATTGAGATCAGAGCATACTTTGTCAGTATTAAGGAAGAAAATATGTTTGCGTTCGCGGGCGTGCTAGTGGTTATTGTGAGTGTGGTGTTTGGTTACTTGGCATCACATGGAAAAATGTTGGCGCTATGGCAGCCGTTTGAAGTGGTGATTATCTGTGGTTCTGCGTTAGGTGCTTTTATGGTTGCGAATCCATTTGTGCTGCAGAAAAAAGTATTTAGCATGTTGCCGCAAGTGTTTTCAGGTAGTCGTCATAATAAGCGCTTTTACACTCAGTTGCTGGGGTTGATGTACTGCCTTTTTCATAAAAGTCGCCAAAATGGCTTTTTGTCGATTGAAGAAGACATTGAATCGCCTTTTACAAGTGAGTTATTTAATCGTTTTCCTGATGTGATTCGAGATCATGAGGTGATCAATTTTTTGACCGATAATTATCGGATTTTTACATTGACCGGTTTGCCTGCTTACGAAATGGAGGCAATTATGGACAATGAAATCGAGCAAATCCAAGAGGAACTTGTCGCTCCAAGCCATGCTTTGAATCGAGTCGCTGAGGCGTTGCCGGGGTTTGGTATCGTGGCGGCGGTATTGGGGATTGTTATTACCATGGGGTCTATCGGTGGCCCTTTGGAAGAGATAGGGACACACGTAGCGGCGGCGTTAGTGGGGACTTTTTTGGGTATCTTCTTTGGTTATGGTTTTGTTGGGCCGGCGGCTTCTCACTTGGAAAGTTTAGGGACTCATGAGCTGAAAGCTTATTTGTGTGTTAAGGCTTGTTTGAATTCCATTGTTTCTGGCTATGCTCCTCCTGTTGCGGTGGAAACGGGGCGCAAATTATTGCCGCCTGATATGCGGCCGAGTTTTATTGAGTTGTCGAATGATCTTAGGCAGTACCGTTGATATTCGATTAATTCGAGTGAAGGAGAGTATGGGATGGCGTTAGGCTCGAATGGGGTGGTGATTCGCCGCGTTAAGAAAGTCAAAAAAGCAGGTGGGCACAGTGGTGCGTGGAAAATTGCGTTGGCTGATTTTGCCTTAGCAATGATGGCGCTTTTTTTGGTTTTGTGGTTGTTGAGTGTGGCCTCTCCAGAAGAGTTGGCAAGCATCGAGGGGTATTTTCAAGATCCGACAGGAAAATCCACCGCAGGTTATAGTGCGAACCCGATTGATTTGGGTGGAAGTCCTGCAAAGAGCACAGAGAAAAAGTTGGACTTGCAGTTGCCTGAAGTTGGCAGTACCGATGTAATGTCTCGCGACACCCGATCAGGCAATGGTTCGGAATCAGCGGACTCTAATAGTCTAAATGATGTGCTGCGTGACGAAATGGAAAGAATGAATATAGTGGTTTCTGAGGTCGCTAATTTGCGCATTGAAATTACGCCATTGGGGGTTCGAATTACATTATTGGATGACCCTAATAAGCCTATGTTTGAGCGTGGCAGTGCTCGAATGATGCCGGATATTGAAAATACCTTACTGAGTATGGCGCCCATTTTTAATAAGGTGACAAACCCCATCGTGATCACAGGGCATACGGATTCTTCGAGTTTTAGCGGTGCGGGGCGTCTTGATAATTGGGACTTATCCGCTATGCGGGCGAACGCGGCGCGTCATATGTTGGCAGAAGGCGGAGTGGAAGATAAGCGTATTGCACAGGTGATTGGTTTGTCAGATACCATTCCCTATAATCGCTCTAATACTGATGCGGCTGAAAATCGGCGCATTAGCATTACGTTATTGACGGACGATGCCTATAAAAAATTGCTGGATCAGAATCGTCGTAATTTTGGTAATCCTGCCCAGCAATCTGATATAAAACTCACGCCTGCGACGCTTTTTTAAAAAGCGTGGTTGTCTCGAATAGATTGTTTAATCCGTAAGAAGCTTTGAAAGCGGTGTTCGGTGATGTCACCTTTTTTCAATGCTTCTAGGATGGCGCATCCGGGCTCTTTTTCATGGGCGCAGTCGCGGAATCGGCAGTAGCCAACATGTGGCCTGAATTCAATAAAGCCATTCAGTAATTCTTCTTCCGAAATATGCCACAGACCAAATTCGCGTATACCGGGAGAGTCGATGAGGTCTCCGCCTTTTGGCATATGGAAAAGTCGCGCGGTGGTGGTGGTGTGTACGCCTTTTTTGCGCTTCTGAGATAGCTCGCCAATGCTAATGTCGATGCCTGGTAATAAGGTGCCGATAAGGGACGATTTCCCGACACCGGATTGGCCAACAAACACACTGGTTTTGTCTTGTAAAAAATCGTAGAGGACTTCCATTCCGGCTTGTTGCTTAATAGATGTTCTGATGATTTTGTAATTCAAATCTTCATAGGTTTTTAGAAGGCTGTCTAAGCCTGCTTGGTTGCTGCTATCAATCAAGTCGCATTTATTCAGCAAAATGACTGGCGGAATGCCAACCGTTTCGGCCGCGACTAAATAGCGATCGATTAAATTAGCGTGGGCGACTGGCTCGGCGGCGATGACAACGACGATGTGGTCTATATTGGCAGCAACGGGTTTTAGTCTGCCGTGCATGTCTGGCCGCGACAGTGAGGTGTGTCGTGGTGTGGTGGCAACGACCACACCGCCTTCATTTTGTTTGGGGCGCCAAACGACTTTGTCTCCAGTAACGAGCTGACCTAGGTTTGCTCGTAAGTTGCAGCGTGTGGAAATACCAATAAAAGGCGCCTGCGTGCCTTCAACTTCAACTTGGGTGCCGAAGTGAGAAATGATAATGCCTTCTGTTTCGGGGCCGAGGTCTGAAGACTGGAGGAGTTCTTCGGCAATATCGCCGCGTTTTTGGGTGCGTTCTACACGCTCTTGTTGAATTCTTTCGATTCGCCAAGTTTGTTGTTTGGTAAGTTTTCGCTTCGACATTGGATTCGTCTGGTCATAAAGTAAGGCGCATAGAGTATAATGCTTGGCAATGATAATAAAGGACTTGGATGGTTATGAGCTTAAATGAAGAAAATTTAGTGTGGATTGATCTTGAAATGACAGGGTTAGACCCAGATCAGGACACCATTATTGAAATTGCGACGGTTGTCACGGACAAGCACTTGAATGTGCTGGCAAAAGGGCCGAACCTTGTTATTCATCAAGAAAAAGCCGTGATGGATGCGATGGATGAGTGGTGTACGCAGCATCATGGTGATTCAGGTTTGACCGCTCGGGTGTTGTCTTCGGACATTAGTATGGCGCAAGCGGAAGACGAAACGATTAAGTTTCTGGCGCAATATGTACCAGCAGGTAAATCGCCTATTTGTGGTAACAGTGTTGGCCAAGATCGTCGTTTTTTATACCGTTACATGCCGAATCTGGAAGTGTTTTTCCATTACCGTTATTTGGATGTTAGTACGGTGAAAGAGTTGGCTAGACGGTGGAAGCCAGAAGCGTTGGAGGGGTTTCATAAAACCGGCGCTCACTTGGCCTTGGATGATATTTTAGAGTCTATTGGCGAATTAAAACATTACCGCCGGACTATGTTTGGTCTGGATGATAAAGAATAAATGATGTTGCGATGATTTTGGGGCAAGCCTTATTAAAACGTTAAGGCTTGTTTTTTTATTTGTTGCTAGTTTAGTGCTGAAATGCCATCCCAGATAAGTTTGACCCCGGTGAGAAAGAGAAAGCTGTACATGGCTTTGAAAAACACTGTGGTGGATATTTTGTAATGTAGCCAAGCACCGAGTTGAACGCCTAAAAAAGCCACGGGTATAAAGCTGAGTGAGAGCAGTATATTTGAGGTGTTAAATTGCCCAAGCATGCCGTATGGAATGAGCTTAACGTAGTTGATTGCAGTGAATATAACGGCTGCGGTTGCGACGTATTGGGTTTTATCAAGATTGGCTCGGAGTAAATATACGCTCATTGGCGGTCCACCCGCATGAGCAATAAAGCTGGTGAAGCCGCCAAGGCCGCACCAAAACTTGCCTGCAATGGCGCTAAGTGGCTCGAGTGGCGTGACTCGATTTTTTCTTGGCCAAGCGTTGAGTGTAAAGCCCACAGCAATAACGCCTACCATTATTTTTAGCCAATCGGTCGAAAACCACGATGCCGTCAATCCGCCAATAATAACGCCTATGATAGCGGCTGGAATGCACTTGATAAGCTGCTCTGTGTTCCACTTCTTCCAGAATTTTTGCACGGTAAAAATGTCCATCATGCATAAAATAGGCAGCATAATAGCGGCCGCTACGGTGGGGGACGTTTGCAGAGAGATAAGTGGTACCGCAATGATACCAAAGGCTCCAGAAAAACCACCTTTAGAGATGCCGGTGATAAAAACGGCAATGGCAATGAGGGAGATAAGTAACCAATCCATAGAAGTCCTTGGTAGGTGTTTGCGGTTGATGAGATACAGTGTTGGCTAATTATGAGTGAATACGGCTTGTTTCAAAAGGCTTCTGTATTAGAATTGTCATTATAAGGCTGGCTGACTCGTTAAGCCGTATTTTGGTGGAAAGGAATGGTGGAAAGGAATAGTGGCAATGCGAATAGAAAAAGAAGTGTACGGTGAAGAGGCGATGGAGCGGTTAGGAGGGTCTATTGCTTTGGTTTTAAAAAACGGTGGAGTGGTCTATTTAGAGGGTGACTTAGGGATGGGTAAAACCACCTTGGTAAGAGGGGTATTACGAGGCTTGGGGTATCAAGGGCCCGTAAAAAGTCCAACCTATACTCTTGTTGAGCCGTATGAATTAAGTGGTTTAGAGGTCAATCATTTTGACCTGTATCGAGTGGCCGATGCCGAAGAGCTTGAGTATATGGGGATTCGCGATTACTTTACAGAAGGCAGCTTGTGTTTGATTGAATGGGCAGATATGGGGCGTGGCGTGCTTCCTGAGGCGGATTGGGTTATTTCTCTCGGTCTGATTCGGCAAGGTCGTCATGTTTCTTTAGAGGCGCAAACAGAAAAAGGCTATGCCGCTTTTCATGCTTTGCAAAAGGTTATTACTTCTTGATGTATAGATGTCTTTACTATAAGTAAGATTGAGATCCATTTAATCAGCGGTTATAGTGTGACAGATATACTAGCTAGCTGTCTGATATGCATACTAAATTTCAAATTTGTGTTTTTGTTTTTATTAATTTAATCCTGTCTATTACATGTTCAAGTGTGGTGGCGGCAGAGGTTCGAGATATTCGCGTTGCTCAACAAGAGGGGGTGACGCGTTTGGTATTTGAGCTGTCTGAAGCCTCAGAGCATCGTATTTTTTCTCTTTCCAATCCAGAACGAATTGTTTTGGATGTTAGTAATGTCGCTTTAACTCCGTCTGTCGTTAATGGTTTGTCTGCGCTATCGTCTGATGTGTTGATGCGAATTCGTTATGCGAAGCGAGATGATGGTGTCCGCTTTGTGCTTGATCTCGCGCAATCGGCTAAGGCCAAAAGTACGGTGTTGGCGGCTAATGCGACTTATGGTCCTCGTATATTGGTTGAACTTGAGTATGGCGCTCGAAAGCCTGCCACCATTGTTAAAAGCTTAGCGAATTTGTCAAAAGAGAAGCGCGATATTGTGATTGCCATTGATCCTGGGCATGGCGGTAAAGACCCAGGAGCATTGGGGCAGTACAAGGTCCGAGAAAAAGATATTGTTTTGTCGATTGGTAAAGAGTTGGCGAGTCGAATCAATGCGGTGGATGGGTTTAAAGCGGTATTGACACGATCGACCGATACTTACCTTCAGCTGCGTGACCGCTCTCGTGTGGCACGTGAGGCGAATGCGGATTTAATGATTTCAGTTCATGCAGACGCTTTTACTCAACCGAGTGCGCGCGGTGCGTCGGTTTGGGCGCTCTCTTTGAGCGGTAAGACTTCTGAGATGGGGCGGTGGTTGGCTCAACAGGAAAATTCGGCTGATCTGGTCGGCGGTATTTCATTGGATGATAAAGATCAGCTGTTGGCGGAAGTGCTGTTGGATATGTCGATGAACTCGACTATTCAGATGAGTTTAAACGTTGGGAATAGCGTGTTGGGTGAAATGAGAGGCGTGGCTGTGTTGCATAAAGATACGGTGCAGCAGGCGGGTTTTGTGGTGTTGAAATCACCTGATATTCCTTCTATTTTGGTTGAAACTGGGTTTGTTTCTAATAAAACCGAGGCGAAGAATTTATCTAGTAGAGCGTACCGGGTCAAGCTGGCAACATCGATTGCTAAGGGTGTGGTTGATTATTTTACCAAGAATGCCCCTGATGGTACCTTGGTGGCTTGGAAGCAAAAAAAGCATTCTGACTATATTTACACGGTAGATAAAGGCGATACTTTGTCGGAGATTGCGCGTCGCAATCAAGTTCCTCTGCCGACCTTGCGTCAAGCTAATAATTTGAATAACGATGTTATTCGGATAGGTCAGAAGCTCGTTATACCAGCTGGGTAAATTTTTTAAGTTCTTAGGTTCTTATTGTTGTTGTTTTTTAGGCCCTTATTGTTAGTAATAAGGGTTGTTTTCATACATAAAGGTCGCTCATGCAAAGAATTAGTCTTTTATCTCCGCGTTTAGCGAACCAAATTGCGGCGGGAGAGGTGGTCGAACGGCCTGCTTCCGTAGTGAAGGAGTTACTCGAAAATAGCCTAGATGCTGGATCGTCGCAGCTTGATATTGATGTCGAGCAGGGCGGCGTAAGACGTATAAAAATACGCGATAATGGCACGGGGATTATGAAAGACGATTTGTCTTTGGCCTTGAGTCGTCATGCGACCAGTAAAATTATTACGTTGGATGATTTGGAGGCGGTTCGTACGCTTGGTTTCCGAGGCGAGGCGTTAGCCAGTATCAGCTCGGTGTCTCGGATGCATCTTACCTCTCAGGCTGAAAATGAAGTGGAAGCTTGGCGTGTTGAGGCGGAGGGAAAAGACATGGCGACGGCGATTCGCCCTGCTTCACATCCACAAGGCACGACGATTGAAGTGCGTGATTTATTCTTCAATACCCCTGCTCGGCGCAAGTTTTTGCGCACAGAGAAAACCGAATTTGCGCATCTAGAAGAAGTGGTGAAAAGGCTGGCGTTAAGTCGTTATGAGACAGGTTTTCGCTTAAGTCATAATGGCAAGCAGGTTTATGATTTGCGTCCTGTCACTGATCAGCTGCATGCTGAGCATAGGTTGGCGACCTTACTGGGTAAAAAATTCATTGAAAACTCGTTGACATTAGATGTTGAAGCGGCGGGGTTGCGTCTGTGGGGGTGGATTGGTTTGCCGACCTTTTCACGGTCTCAGGCAGATCTGCAGTATTTCTTTGTGAATGGTCGCGTGGTGAAAGACAAATTAGTCGCTCATGCGGTGCGTCAGGCTTATCGCGATGTTTTGTATAATGGCCGTCATCCTACCTTTGTTTTGTATCTAGAATTAGACCCTTCAACAGTTGATGTCAATGTTCATCCTACCAAGCATGAAGTGCGCTTTCGTGATGGTCGCTTGGTGCATGATTTCTTGTTTAGCCGAATTCACAAAGCGATTGCGGATGTGCGGCCTGAATCTGATGCGGCGCCTACGGGGATACAGGATTCTGTTAGCAGTGAGCCTGCGCTATATGGTGCGAGCATTACTGAGCAATCCGCTTTACCCTTGTCTAATCGACCCAGCGCTACGTCAATGGATTGGATGCGGTCAGCGTCAAACTCATTGGGTGCTTCCGAGGTGCGAGGGCAGCTTGACGGTATGAGTCGCCTTTCGGGTTATGCTCAAGAATATGTGTCTACCACTGAAACAGTTGACCCTGAAACAGGTGAAGTGCGAGAAGTGTCTTCTCCTAGTAGCTTGGGGCAGGGTGTCAATCCGTTGGTGAGGTCTGAAGGGGATTATCAAGCCGTGCCGCCGTTGGGTTTTGCGGTGGCGCAATTACATGGTGTGTATATTCTTTCTGAGAGTGAGCAAGGGCTGATTTTGGTGGATATGCACGCGGCTCATGAGCGAATTGTTTATGAGCGTATGAAAACGGCTTTTTATCAAAAAAACATTGCCTCTCAGCCCCTGTTGGTGCCGATTAATATTGCTGTGTCACAGAGTGAGGCAGACCTTGTTGAAGAAAATGGGTCGGTGTTTGAGTCGTTTGGCTTTCGTGTAGAAAGAACGGGGTTAGAAAGTGTGATGGTGCGTGAGGTGCCAGTAATATTGATCCGAGGCGATGTAGAGAGCCTGGTGCGTGATGTGATTAGTGATTTGTCCGCGAACGGTGTGTCGGATTTAATGGCGTCTCGGGCGAATGAGCTGATGGCGTCTATGGCGTGCCATGGTGCTGTGCGGGCGAATCGTAAACTGACGATTGCGGAAATGAATAGTCTGCTTCGGGATATGGAAGTAACGGAGCGCAGTGGTCAATGCAATCATGGTCGACCGACTTGGGCGCATTTAACTATGTCTGATTTGGATAAACTCTTTTTGAGGGGGCGTTAATATGGCAAAGCCACATGTTGTTTGTTTGATGGGGCCGACGGCCTCGGGGAAAACCGGGTTGGCCGTCGAATTGGCTCAGCATCATGATTTTGAGATTATTAGCGTCGATTCTGCTTTAGTGTACAAAGGGATGGACATTGGTACGGCAAAGCCCGATGCGGATTTGTTGTCTAAAGCGCCCCATCGACTGATTGATATTATAGACCCGCTTGAGTCTTATTCGGCGGCTGATTTTGTGACAGACGCGGTTGAGCAGGCGCAAGAGATTTTGTCGAAAGGCAAGACGCCGCTTTTGGTGGGGGGCACCATGATGTATTTTAATGCCCTGCAAAAAGGGTTGGCAGAAATGCCCACTGCCAATGCTGAATTGCGCGCTATTATAGAAGGTGAGGCCGCGCTGAAAGGTTGGCCTGCATTGCATGAAGAATTGCAAAAAATTGACCCTGAAGCCGCTTTGCGTATCCATCCTAATGATCCGCAGCGCCTGCAGAGGGCGCTTGAGGTGTTTCGTTTGACGGGGCGGTCTATGACCCAGCTTTGGGCTGAGCAAGAGCCCGTTTCTTTGCCATTTGAGATGATCAATATGGCGGTCATGCCGAAAGAGCGAAGTGTTTTGCATGAGCGTATTGAGCAGCGTTTTTATGAGATGATGGAGCAGGGCTTTTTGGCTGAGGTTGAGGGGCTTTATCGGCGTGGAGATTTGTCTATTGATATGCCTTCAATGCGTTGTGTTGGTTATCGACAGTTGTGGCAGTATTTAGAGGGTGATGATTTGCTAGATGATGCTATCTTTAAGGGGGTGGTGGCGTCTCGTCAGTTGGCTAAAAGGCAGTTAACTTGGCTACGAGGTTGGGAAGATTTAATGATTTTTGATAGTTTGTCAAAAGATCTTGTGCCTGAGGCCTTGAATTACATCGAAAGCAAGATTATATAGGGGAAATCGGTAATAAATTGGTGTAGTATCTACGATATTGTTTTATCAATATTTAATTTAATTTTTTGCGCTTACTTAAGGAGATTCCAATGTCAAAAGGGCAATCATTACAAGACCCTTATCTAAATATTCTACGTAAAGAAAGAGTGCCAGTGTCTATCTTTCTTGTAAATGGAATTAAGCTTCAAGGTCAAATCGAATCATTCGATCAGTTTGTGATTCTATTGAAAAATACCGTTAGTCAAATGGTTTATAAACATGCCATTTCGACGGTAGTGCCTTCTCGTACTATCCGCGTCCCGTCTCCTGATCAGCCGGAAGATGCTGCTGAATAGTTTGTCTTTAATCGGGCAAGCAGAGGAATACCATATTGTTTTTTGAACGTCCAGATAGTGGTGAAATAGCTGTATTGGTCCATATAGATTTTAATGATCAAAAAGAATCTTATGGACCTGAAGAGTTTGTTGAACTTGCTATTTCGGCTGGTGCAGACCCTGTTGCTGTTGTTTCGGGGTCTCGTCAGCGTCCTGATGCTAGGTACTTTATTGGTACTGGTAAGTTAGCCGAAATAAAAGATATTGTGGATCGAGAAGAGGCGCAAGTTGTGCTTTTTGATCATGCTTTGTCCCCTTCCCAAGAGCGCAATCTAGAAAGTGTTTTGCAGTGCCGGGTGCTTGATCGCACCGGGCTCATACTTGATATTTTTGCTCAGCGTGCGCGTACCCATGAGGGTAAGTTGCAGGTAGAGTTAGCGCAATTACAACATATGTCGACCCGTCTTATTCGAGGCTGGACACACCTAGAGCGCCAAAAAGGCGGTATAGGGATGCGTGGCCCCGGTGAAACTCAGCTTGAGACTGACCGTCGATTGCTTAGAGAGCGTATCAAGGCTATTCAAAAAAGGTTGGCAAAAGTAGGTTCTCAGCGTGATCAGAATCGTCGGTCTCGTGATCGATCTTCTGTACCAACCGTTTCTTTGGTTGGTTATACCAACGCGGGTAAGTCAACCTTGTTTAATCGTGCTACTGGTGCCGATGTTTATGCTGCGGATCAGTTGTTTGCGACACTGGATCCGACGTTGAGACGTTTGGATATAGAACAGATTGGCTCTATTGTGTTGGCGGATACTGTTGGCTTTATTCGTCAATTGCCTCATCGATTGATTAAAGCGTTTCAGGCGACCTTAAAAGAGTCTTCGGAAGCGGATTTGTTATTGCATGTGGTGGATGCGGCCGATGTATCTCGTGATGAGAATATGGCTCATGTCGATTCTGTGCTAGAAGAAATTGGTGCGAATGAAGTGCCAATGCTGATTGTGTTTAATAAAATTGATGCCTTGCCAACGGCAGAGCCCCGAATCGATAGAGATGCTAACGGGAACCCTTTTCGAGTTTGGTTGTCTGCTCGTGATGGTCAGGGCATTGATTTACTTAAACAGGCGATAGCTGAGCTATTGGCGGAAGATGTTTTTAGTGAAACGCTTTATTTGCCCAGTAAGTATGGGCGCTTAAGGGCGATGCTGTTTGAGCATGGAGCGGTGAGGTCGGAGCGCTTTGATGAAACCGGTCAATTTGTGCTTGATGTAAAACTGCCAAAAAAAGATTATTTACAGATTCTGGCTCGTGCTGGTATGTCTGAAGATCAGATAGAAATCACCTGAGCTGTACAGTGTTATCATTAAAATAAAGTGGAGATGTAGTATGGCCTGGAATGAACCGGGTAATAACGACAATGACCCATGGAATCCAGATAAAAACCGTAATAATGGTGCTGGGCGTCCGGACGAAGGTCGTGAGAAAGACGCCGATAAAGATCCTTGGGGTCGCAAGCCTGGAGGCAAAGAGCAAGGTCCTCCGGATTTGGATGAGGCTTTTCGTAAATTGATGGATATGTTGGGCGTTAAAAAGTCCCGCAAATCTGGTGGTCCCAATGGTGGTGACTCGGGTATGTCTAACAAATTTGGTGGTGGCATAATTGCCATTATTTTGTTGGCTTTGCTTGCTTTGTGGGCAGCGACCGGGGTTTATCAGGTTGATCAGCAAGAGCGAGGTGTTGTGCTTCGTTTGGGTAAGTATCATTCTACTGTGATGCCTGGGTTGCATTGGAATCCTCCCATGATCGACACCGTTAGCAAGGTGAATGTCACTAAAGTACGTTCTCATGATCATAAAGCGCTGATGCTGACAGTTGATGACGCTATCGTCGAGGTTGGTATTTCTGTGCAGTATTCTGTTCAGGATCCAAAAGACTTTTTGATTAATGTTCGTAGCCCAGAGGACTCTCTGGCGCAAATTACAGAAAGTGCACTTCGCCATGTGGTGGGCAGTTCTGAAATGGATCAGATTTTAACTCAGGGTCGTGAATTGTTGGCGGCTGAAGTTAAGGCACGGATTCAGGATTACAGTACAGCTTATGGTACTGGCGTATTGATTTCGAAAGTCAACGTAGAAAATACTCAGGCTCCTTCTCAGGTGCAAGAGGCGTTTGATGACGTTATTAAAGCGAAAGAGGATGAGTTGCGTGTACGTAATGAAGCCGAATCTTATGCTAATGGTGTTATTCCTGAGGCTCGAGGTCGAGCGCAACGTATTCGTGAGGAAGCTGAAGCTTACCGTTCTGAAATTGTTGCTCGAGCAAGTGGTCAGGCCGATCGTTTTGATCGTTTGTATCGTGAGTATACTAAAGCGCCAGACGTGACACGTCGTCGTTTGTATATTGAAACGATGGAGACGGTTTATAAAGATGTGAATAAAGTGGTTGTTGACACCGAGGGTGGAAATAACATGATGTATTTGCCTTTAGATCAGCTTATGAAACAGCGTGCGGAATCGTCTAGCGCGATTGGTTCTGCTGGTTCGGGAAATATTGGGGCGTTAACTGATCAGGTTCTTGATGAGATACGTAAGCGCCAAAGTGCAACGATCCGTAGAGAGGGCAGAAACTAATGAAAGGCTTTTCTTTTTCCATTTTATTTGTTGTTCTTCTCGGTGTGCTGATTGCTTCTCAAACGCTTTTCGTTGTTAAAGAAACAGAGCGAGCGTTAGTGTTGAAATTTGGTGAAATTGTTCAAGAGGATGTGCAGCCTGGTATTCACTTTAAGCTGCCAATCATGAATGATGTCAAAAAGTTTGATGCGCGAATCTTAACAATGGACTCTCAACCTCAGCGTTACCTAACGTTAGAGAAGAAAGCTGTTATTGTTGATTCTTATGTCAAATGGAAGATTGATTCTGTTGCTAAGTTCTATCAAGCAACGTCTGGTGATGAGTTTGTTGCTAACCGAGTTTTGTCTTCCCGTGTTGATACCGGGTTGCGGAACAAATTTGGTGAGCGAACGATGCACGAAGTGGTTTCTGGTCAGCGAGATCAGTTAATGACGGAGTTGCGTGATGATCTGAACCAGGTCGCTCAGAATGAATTGGGTATTTCCATTGTTGATATTCGTGTTAAACGCATTGATTTGCCGTCTGATGTGAGTGAATCTGTTTATCAACGGATGAGAACAGAGCGTGAACGTGAAGCTCGTGAGCACAGATCGAAAGGTTTGGAGCTGGCAGAGGGGATACGTGCTGATGCCGATCGTCAGAAAGTGGTTCTTGAAGCGGAAGCGCAACGCGATGCTGAGATGATTCGCGGTGATGGTGATGCTAAAGCAGCGGCTATATACTCGAATGTGTATACGCAGGACCCTGAGTTTTACGAGTTTTATCGTAGTCTTCAAGCGTACCGTGAAAGCTTTAATGGCAATAATGATCTGTTTGTCCTTGAGCCAGACAGTGAATTCTTTAAGTATTTGAATAGCTCTGTTCGTGGCGGTACTAAATAGGGTGAATATTCGTCAATAATCGTACGTGAAGCCTATTTGTTAAAATGGGAAACATGATACTATTACACAAACCGGGCCAAGCCCGGTTTTTTAATGGTCAAAATAAAGAGAATCTATGCAGGAATTGTTGCAGTCGCTGCTGGTTGGCGTCAGCCTTTTATTGATCGCCGAGGGTTTTTTGCCGTTTCTGGCTCCAGCTGTTTGGAGAGAGGTGATGGTAAAAGCTATCGCGAGCTCAGATTTGAATTTGCGTATTCTGGGGGCGGTTAGTATGTTTCTTGGATTAATGCTTCTTTTGCTGACACGAAGCTAAGAGGATAATTTAATGACATTAGCAGATCGTTGGTTGCTTCCCGAGGGTGTTGATGAGGCGTTGCCTGAGCAGGCCGCTAAAATTGAACACCTCAGAAGAACTCTGCTTAATCTCCATGAAAGTTGGGGATATCAATTAGTAATACCTCCTCTTTTAGAGTATTTGGATTCCCTCCTTACTGGTGCTGGTTCAGACCTAGAAATTGAAACCTTTAAAGTGATTGACCAATTATCCGGTCGGCTTTTAGGGATACGTGCGGATTTTACTTCTCAAGTTGCTCGTATTGATGCGCATTGCCTTAAAGATGAAGGGGTTCAGCGCCTGAGCTATTGTGGTAGTGTTTTGCGAACCATGCCGGCAGGTTTGGATGGTACTCGTAGCCCGATTCAATTAGGGGCAGAAATTTATGGGCATGGCGGCGTAGAGAGTGATGTTGAGGTTTTATCTTTAATGTTACAAACCTTATCTGTCGCTGGTTTGTCTAATCTTGTTCTTGATTTAGGGCATGTTGATGTGGTGAGTGGCGTTCTCGCGGCTTGCGACCTTAGTGCGGATCAGGAAAACAAATTGGTTGAATTGTATAAAGCCAAAGATTTGCCTGAGCTTGACCGATATGTTGAAGGGCTTGATGGCTTACGTGCCGATCAGCGGCGGTGGCTAGTTGGTTTACCGCGCCTGTGTGGCGGTAAAGAAGTGTTGGGTCATGCGACAGATTTGCTTGGTGGCGTAAATGAGTCTATCCAAGAGGCCATTGTTTTGTTGAAGGCGATCGGTGAGTCGATTAGTCAGCGTTTTCCTGATGTCGGTTTGCATTTTGATCTGAGTGATTTGGTTTCGTATAGCTATCATACCGGCGTTGTTTTTGCTGCTTATGTGCCAGGTCATGGTAATGCGATTGCTCGCGGTGGACGTTATAACAACATTGGGCAAGTGTTTGGTCGGTCTCGTCCAGCTTCAGGTTTTAGTACCGACGTGAAGGCTTTGGTTGCTTTGACTGATGTTGTGGTCAGTAAACCAAAAACAGTGCTGTCGCCAGTGTGTTCAAGTGATGGGCTTTGGCAGAAAGTGAATTCCCTGCGTGCTGAGGGGTATCGAGTGGTAGAGGTTTTGGATGACGTCTGCACTAGTGATGCGGATTTTCAGCTGAAATTTGTTGATGAAGTTTGGCAGTTGTTGCCACTTCAAAACTAGACTTTTCTTTAAGAACTATCTAAATGAGACCTGAAATTATGGGTAAAAATGTTGTTATTCTAGGCACTCAATGGGGTGATGAAGGTAAGGGTAAGGTTGTTGATTTACTTACCGAAGATGTTGCTGCTGTGGTGCGCTTTCAAGGTGGCCATAACGCGGGCCATACCTTGGTTATTGATGGTAAGAAAACGGTTCTACATTTGATTCCTTCTGGTGTTTTGCGTGAAGGCGTTCAGTGCATCATAGGCAATGGTGTTGTTTTGTCCCCTGCGGCTTTGAAAAAGGAAGTGCTTGAGCTTCTTGAGCAAGGCGTGCCAGCAGTTGAGCGTTTGAAGATTAGTGCCGCATGCCCTCTTATCCTGCCTTATCATATTGCCATTGATCAGGCTCGTGAACTTGCTAGAGGCGAGAAGAAGATAGGCACAACCGGTCGTGGTATTGGGCCTGCTTATGAAGACAAGGTGGCGCGTCGTGCTATCCGTGTGGGTGATTTGTTAGACTCTGAGCGCTTTGCGACCAAGCTTAAAGAAGTGCTCGATTACTATAATTTCATTTTGACGAATTACCATAAAGTCGATCCTATTTCGTTTGATGAGGTGTACGCAGAAGGTTTGGAAATGGCCGAATTTTTGCGTCCTATGGTGGCTGACACCATTACCTTGTTGCATGATCTGCGTAAAGCGGGTGCAAACATTATGTTTGAGGGTGCTCAAGGGTCATTGTTGGATGTGGATCATGGTACGTATCCTTACGTCACGTCTTCGAATACGACGGCGGGTGGTGCACCGGCGGGTACGGGCTTTGGTCCTTTGTACTTGGATTATGTGCTAGGTATCACAAAAGCTTATACAACTCGTGTTGGGTCTGGTCCATTCCCGACAGAATTGTTTGATGATGATGGTGAGCGATTAGGTCGTCGAGGTCATGAGTTTGGCGCGACAACTGGCCGTTCGCGTCGTTGTGGTTGGTTTGATGCGGTGGCTTTGCGTCATGCGGTGCAAATTAACTCTGTTTCAGGAATATGTTTGACTAAGCTTGATGTGCTGGATGGCTCTTCAGTGATTAAGGTTTGTGTCTCTTATATGGATGCAGAGGGTAACCCTGTTGCGGGTTCTTTGGTGGACAGTGAGGGTTACGAGCAAGCTAGACCGGTATATGTTGAGTTGCCAGGCTGGACTGAGTCGACAGTCGGGGCGCCAGATTTTGACGCGCTGCCGAAAAATGCTCAAGACTATGTTCGTTTCTTGGAAGAGCAAGTCGGTGTGCCTGTTGATATTATTTCTACTGGCCCAGATCGCAATGAAACAATTGTATTGCGAGACCCGTTCAAGCAGTAAGCAAGTGATTGCTAAATGAGTTGTAAAAGCCGCTTCGAGCGGCTTTTTCGTTTTTTAAGGTCGCTATTAAGGTCGCTAAGTTCATCATATTAGTATTCTTTGTAAATAGAGTGAAAAGAGGGGAAGGCGTTTGTAGGGCGCTGGGGTAATATTTACAATTGAATTTATGGCAATGCCATTATTTGCTAAATAATGGAAAAATGAGAGGAGATATTTATGGTTAAGTTGTTGCTTGCTGATGATGATGCTCGTTTATCGGATCTAATAAAGGAGTATTTTGATGGTGAAGGTTATGAGGTAGCGCACGCTTGGAATGGGCGTGAGGCATTGGAGCTTATGGCGGCAGATATGCCAGATATTATTATTCTTGATGTGATGATGCCTGAGTTAGATGGCTTTGAAACCTTAAAACAGATTCGTAATAAAAGCGCGGTGCCGGTTATTATGTTGACGGCGAAAGGGGATGATATTGATCGTATCCTTGGCTTGGAGATGGGGGCGGATGATTATTTATCTAAACCATTTAATCCGCGAGAGTTGTTGGCGAGAATTAAAGCGATCTTGCGTCGCGCGAGCCAAGAGCGAGAGGATGACCCAACGGCGGACATAGAGCTTTCTGGTGTGTTGCTGCGTCGCAAAGATCGTACTGTCTATTTGGAAGGTGAGTTGGTTGAGCTGACAACGTCTGAATATACCTTGTTAGAGTGCATGCTGATGGCGCCGGGGCAGGTGTTAACCAAGCAAGAGCTTTCTGAAAAGGCTCTGGGTCGTAAACTGACGATGTATGATCGTAGTCTGGATATGCATATCAGTAATTTGCGCAAAAAAATTGGCAACTTAGAGAATGGCGATCCTCGTATTAAAACCGTGCGTGGTGTTGGCTATATTTTTGTTGCGAATGAGCAGGGCGTTTAACGTTATATGAAGAATACTTTTCTGCGTGTGTTTTTGGTGGTTCTGCTGTCCAATATTGTGGTGGTGAGTATTGGCTTAGGGACGGTCCAGCTAATTCAAAAGCGTAACCAAGTGTCCGCAGACCTATTGGGTGATGTTGGTGTGCAGTTGGTTGCAGGTTACGAAAAGTTTGGCATCGTTTCTTTGCAAGAAGAAACTGAAAAAGCAGAAAAGCGTTTATCGGGTACGATTTATTTGTACCAAGAGAATGGTCGGCCCTTGCTCAAGCCCTTACCGCGCAATTTCAGAGAGCAGAATACGCCTAGTGTTACGAGTCGGCCTGCGGCGGATTTTTTGCACAGTCAATTTATTCAAGTGATTGGAGGGAATAATGTTCAGTATTTGCTGATATTTAAACCCAATCCTGAGATGAATTCCCTTGCTCCTGAGGCGGTTGTTGGTTTTTCATTGCTGGGTTTGCTGGTTTCCAGTGGAGTGTTGGCTTATTGGTTGTTGGGGCCTTTGCTTAAGCTGCAGCGTGTGGCGCGTTCTTTTGGTCAGGGCGACATGACGGCGCGGGTGGAAAATAAGCTGGCTCGACGAAGTGATGCGGTTGGTAAGTTGGCTCGTGAGTTTAATGAAATGGCGGTTCGGATAGAAACTTTGCTGTCTTCTAAAGAGCGACTCATGCGAGACGTGTCTCATGAGTTAAGGACGCCCTTGGCAAGGATTGAAGTGGCATTGACTATCGCGGAAGATAAATATGCAATGGAGGCTCAAAAGGGCTACTTGTATCGTATACGCACTGAGTTGCATGAGCTTGATGAATTGATTGGGCAGGTGTTAACCCTGAGTCGATTAGAGGCGGCTTCGCTTATAAAAGAAGAAATGGACCTTCAGGAGTGGTTAAGTGAGATTGTCGCGGATGTGAGTTTTGAGAGTCAGCTTAAGGGTATTTCGGTGACTAAAATTGGTCGTGTTCCGAAAACCATTTTGGGTGATCCTCTTCAGTTGCGCCATGCTATCGAGAATGTACTGCGCAATGCTTGTTTTTATGCGGGATGTGGCGGTGTGATAGAGGTTGAGACGCAAGAAAAAGCCGGCACGGCTTTTATCTATGTGCGAGATAATGGCCCGGGTGTTTCAGGTGATAAGTTAGAGAAAATATTCCATGCTTTTTATCGCTCTTCTGAGGCGAGAGAGGCAAATAGTGGCGGTTTTGGTGTTGGACTTACTATTTCTCAGCGTATCATTCGTGCGCATAAAGGACAGATAACCGCGCGAAACCGTGAGGAAGGTGGTTTGGAGGTTTGTTTTCAGCTGCCTGTCGTTTGATTTTTGTTTTTCAGTGGTTGGCAAAAGTGACGCCTTTTCAAAAAGCGCTTGTTATTGTCTCTATAGGTAAGTAATATGCGCCTCGCAAGTTGGCTAGGCAGTCGCCGCTCAATTTATTGGGGGGAGGAAAGTCCGGGCTTCGCAGGGTAAAGTGCCAGGTAACGCCTGGGGGGCGTGAGCCTACGGAAAGTGCAGCAGAAAATACACCGCCTAAGCAGTTTACTGCCGGTAAGGTTGAAATGGTGCGGTAAGAGCGCACCGCGCGACTGGTAACAGTTCGTGGCTAGGTAAACCCCACTTGAAGCAAGACCAAATAGGAACTCTTTGGCGTGACCCGCGCTGAGTTCGGGTAGGTTGCTAGAGACGTGCAGTGATGTACGTATTAGATGAATGACTGTCCACGACAGAACCCGGCTTATCGGCCAACTTGCTTTTTATCTCCCCTTCTATCGTTTATTTCCTTATCTTAATGGCTGATCTAGAGCGCTGAGCTTTCGCGTCCTGTTCTGTTGATGCTTCTTATTTATCCCTTTGTTTTTATAGGGTGTTTTGTCTTGTTGTTGATATCTTTCGATTAAAAGCCGCATTTTGAATGCGGCTTTTTTTATGTTTATTTTTGTATCTTTTCATCTTTACGCAATATTTTTTTACTATTTTAGATAAAAGGTGTTAAATTGTGGGATAAAGTGTCGATAAGTGGGATATGGCAATGTTTCGTGGGATTCATCAGGTTAGCGTGGATGTAAAGGGGCGTATGTCGCTCCCAGCACGCTTGCGCGATGATCTTGCTCAATACGACGATGATGGCGTAGTGGTGACCATAGACCCTGTTTCTCGATGCTTGCTGCTTTATCCACTGTCTGAATGGGAATTGATTCAGCAAAAATTAGATAAACTGCCGACTTTTCAACCCCAAGCTAGGCGTTTACAGCGTTTGTTGGTTGGCCATGCGACGGATTTGGAAGTGGATAAAGCCGGTCGAATTTTATTACCTGCGCCGCTGCGTGAATTTGCGCGCTTAGATAAGAAGTTAACGATTCTTGGGCAAGGCAAAAAATTAGAAATTTGGAGCCAAGAGGAGTGGGAAGCGCAGCGCGAAGACTATTTGTCCCAAGATGCGCTTGAGGACTTACAAACAGAAACCATGATGGATATTTCTTTATGACCAAAACGATGGCAGAACACATAAGCGTAATGCTCAATGAGTCCGTCGATATGTTAGTAACCGACACTAATGGCTTTTACATTGATGGTACTTTTGGCCGTGGTGGGCATACTCGTTTGGTTTTGGATCGGTTGGAAAAAGGCCGTTTACTAGGATTTGATAAAGACCCCGTTGCAATTGGTTACGGCAAGACGTTAGAGCAAGAAGATTCGAGGTTTTCGATTGTTCAGGACAGTTTTGCCGCCATGGCTGAACACATCAATACCGTATTTGGTGTCGACAGAGTCGATGGCGTGATGATGGATTTGGGCGTGTCATCCCCTCAAATTGATGATGCAGAGCGCGGCTTTAGCTTTATGAATGACGGTCCGCTTGATATGCGGATGAATCCTGATAAAGGCATCAGTGCTGCCCAATGGATTGCGTCTGTTCGTGAAAAAGACATGGCAGATGTCATGTATCAATATGGTGAAGAGCGGTTTTCTCGTCGCATTGCGAAGGCTATTTGTGAATATCGCTCGCATACGCCAATTTTGACCACGCTTCAACTTGCAAAAATCATTACTGAGGCGAACCCCGCTTGGGAAAAAGGTAAAAACCCCGCTACACGAGCATTTCAGGGTATCCGGATTTATATCAATAATGAGCTAGGGGACTTGGAAGTGGGTCTTGACGCTGCTGCGCAAGCTCTCAAAGTAGGTGGTCGCTTAGTGGTTATCAGCTTCCACTCGCTGGAAGATCGAATTGTAAAACGCTTTATGAAATTAAAGGCGAAAGGTCCTGAATTGCCGAGACATTTGCCTATTCAAAACGCCCATCTTGATATCAAGTTTAAAACAGTGGGCAAAGCGATTAAGCCGTCTCAATCCGAAGTAAGTGAGAATGTACGATCACGCAGTGCGGTATTGCGGGTTTTGGAGCGGGTTAGTGATTAAGTCGCGCTTTCTGCCGCTGATATTTTTGGTTGGCATTTTGCTGTTAACCATAGTGTCGGTGGCGGTGGTGATTCAGGTTTATGACTTTAGGAAAAGCTTTTCTTACCTGCAGGCACTAAAGCAGGATGAAGTGGATTATGAGGTGAAGTGGGGGCAGTTGCTGCTTGAGCAAAGTGCACTTACCCAGCCGAGTCGCTTGGAGCAGGCGGCTATTAAAAATTTAAATATGCATGCACCGTCTCAGGATGAATTGATAATAGTGAAACCATGAATATTGAAAATAGTGTTCACATACCAGGAAAATGGCGCTTTAGATTTGTATACGGCATTGCCTTATTGCTGTTCCTTGTTGCGGGCGGACGACTCTTCTATTTGACGGTGGTTGATAAGGCCTTTTTGCAAAATCAAGGCGAGATTCGAGCCGTCAGAACCGAAGTTATTCCAGCGACACGAGGCATGATTCTAGACCGTCGAGGCGAACCTTTGGCGGTTAGTACGCCGACTTGGACCATTATTGCCAACCCTAAAGCATTGTGGAAACTCTCCAGTGATCCTTTGTTGGGTATTGGCCCTGAAGTCGAGATTGCACGCCTTGCTAGCGTGATGGGCGTGGGACGAACTTGGTTGCAAGAGCGCTTCGAAGCCAACAAAAATCGCTCTTTCATGTATTTAAGGCGTCAAATACCACCTCATGAAGCCGATGCTATTATGGCCGCGAATGTGGTTGGTGTGAGTAAAACCAAAGAATATAAACGCTTTTACCCTGCTGGCGAAGTCGCTTCTCATGTGGTTGGTTTTACCAATATAGATGACAAAGGCCAAGAGGGGATTGAGCTTGCTTATGATAAAGCTTTGGTAGGGCAGCCTGGCCGCAGAAGTTATGTGAAAGATCTTTCTGGCAATATTATCCGCGGCATTGGTGTCGAAGAGACTGAGCGTGTGGGTGAAAATATTGAGTTAAGTATTGACCTCAGGTTGCAGTATCTAGCGTATCGAGAGCTAAAAGCGGCGGTTACCGAGCATCGTGCGACATCGGCTTCTGCGGTGATTTTGGATGTGAAAACGGGGGAGATTTTAGCGATGGTGAATCAGCCATCTTACAACCCTAATGATCGCTCTCAACTAGATTATGAACAATTGCGCAATCGTGCGGTGATTGATTTATTTGAACCTGGTTCAACAATGAAGCCCTTTACGATTTCAGCTGCGCTCATGTCAGGGCAGTATTCCACCGAGGCAAGGATTAATACGGCGCCTGGGTATTTGCGCTTTGGGCGTTTTACGATACGTGATGCCGCTAATTACGGTGTGATAGATTTTGAAAAACTGTTGATTAAATCAAGTAACGTTGGTGCTTCTAAGGTTGCGCTATCATTGCCTCAGGATGCAATTTGGAATATGGATTATGAACTGGGGATTGGTTCTCCCGTTGGTATTGGTTTTCCAGGCGAAGCTTCCGGCGTCTTGCCTTCTCATCCTAAATGGCACCCATCAGAAATTGCGACTTTGTCGTACGGGTATGGTTTGTCTGTGTCTACTCTGCAGCTCGCTCAAGCCTATATGGCGTTAGCGAATGGCGGTTACCGAGTTCCTGTTACTATTTTTAAGCAAGATGTTGCCGCAGAAGGGAAGCAAGTTATTCCGCATAAAATTGCAAAAGATGTGGTGAAAATGATGGAAGGTGTGGTGCAGCGTGGTTCGGGTAAAGCGGCACAAATTCCAGGTTATCGGGTAGCGGGAAAAACCGGTACAGTACATAAAGTCGGTGCAAAAGGGTATGAATACGATCAGTACATTGCGTTATTCGCTGGCGTTGCACCAGCATCTAACCCTAGATTGGCGATGGTGGTGATGATCAACGACCCTAAAGGTCGAGAGTATTATGGCGGTGAAGTGGCTGCGCCTGTTTTTTCTCGAGTGATGGAGGGGGCGTTAACCACATTGAATATTTACCCTGATTTACCAGAAGGGCTCAGAGAAGTGCGCTTACAGCCTAAAAAAGCGCCTTATCAAGTGGTGCAAGGTGGTTAAATGAGTCAACTGTCGCACATTCAACTCCTTAATTTAGCGGGATATCCTTCAAAAGATATCCCGCATTCTGCTGTTTATAGCCATCTCGAAACAGACAGTCGAGCGGTGGACGGCGAGAGTGTTTTTTTTGCTTTGCCTGGAGTGGCTTCAAACGGCTGGGATTATTTGGATGATGTGGTTGCATTGGGCTGTAACGTGGCCGTTGTTCCTGCGGGACTGAACTTGCAACATGATGGCATTGAGCTTATTTCGGTGGCTGATCCTGCTAAGCTGTTAGTGGCCTGTTTGCATGGTTTCTTTGGGCATATGCCAGCGCAAATTGTCGCGGTGACTGGCACTAATGGAAAATCTTCTATTTGTTTTTATATTGCTCAGCTGGCAAAGCACATGGGCTTAAACAGTGGTCTGGTCGGGACTTTTGGTGTTGGGCCTTTAGATGATTTAGTGGATGCGAAGCAAACAACGCCAGATCTTTTGTCACTGCATCTTACCTTGATGGATATGGCACAAAAGGGCGTTGATCTAGTGGCTTTTGAGGCGTCTTCTCATGCACTTGACCAAGGTCGTATTGAAGGGGTGCCTTTTCAAACGGCGGTGTTTTCTAACCTTTCCCGAGATCATCTTGATTACCATGGCGATATGAACGCCTATGCGTTGGCAAAACAACGTCTATTTGCTTTTCCTTCTGTGTCGCATTCAATATTTTGTTTGGATGATGATTACGCTGATTTTATGGCGAAAGGGACGGTCGGTTCGAGTTGCCATTACTATAGTGAGCAAAATTCACAAGCCGATTTCTATGTGAAGGATTTGTCTCTGGCGTCTAGTGGATGCCGATTTGTTTTGTGTCATCCCGAAGGTGAGCATTCGGTGTTTTTGCCTTTGTTGGGGCGTTTCAATATACAAAACGCCTTGGCTGCCTTGGCGAGTCTTTGGCACAGTGTGGGCGATAAGAATAAATTAATGGCTGGGTTGCCAGTCTTACATGGTGCACCTGGCCGAATGGATAAGGTTCAATTGTCAAATGCGCCTCTTGTGGTGGTGGATTATGCTCACACGCCCGATGCGTTAGCGGTGGCGTTGCAGGCATTGAAAGCGCATTCGAGTGGTCGGCTGATTTGTGTGTTTGGGTGTGGCGGCGATAGAGATAGGGGTAAACGCCCCTTGATGATGGCGGCGGCACTGCAAAACGCTGATCGTGTTTGGTTGACGTCTGATAATCCTCGTACCGAATCGATCGAGCAAATATTTGCCGATACTCTGGCGCAAACGGGCGATGATGAAGCCTTTCACTTCGAGTCTGATCGTCGAGCCGCTATTCAGCAAGCGATTATGTCCGCTGGCCTCCATGATGTCGTTCTTATTGCGGGCAAAGGGCACGAGTCTTATCAGGATATTCAAGGTGTTAAGCATCATTTTGATGATAAAGAAGAGGCACGGAAGGTGCTAGAAGCTTATGTTAATTAATCTTACTCTTTCCGCTATTGCACAAGCTTGTGATGGCGAGCTTATCGGTCAGGACTGTGTAGTAAGTGCTGTGGTGACCGATACGAGAAAAATCTCCTTAGGCTGTATGTTTGTTGCTTTGAAGGGTGAACGCTTCGATGGGCATGACTATATAGAGCAAGCGATTCAAAACGGGGCCGCCGCGGTTGTTTCTGACCGATCGATTGAGGTCGATCATTATGTCAAGGTGGCTGATACCACATTAGCCTATGGCGCGATTGCTCGTTTGGTCCGAGATGCTTTTAAAGGATCTGTTGTCTGTATTACGGGCAGCAATGGTAAAACAACCGTAAAGGATTGGCTCGCTCAGTCCCTTTTCGAGAAAAATGTGTTAAAAACACGCGCCAATTTGAACAATCAGGTAGGGGTGCCGCAAACCTTGCTTGAATTGGACGTAAATCATGATATTGCGGTGATTGAAGCGGGGACCAGTTTTTCAGGTGAAATCCCGTTGTTGGCAAAGATAGCCTTCCCTGATGTCGTCATATTAACGAATGCCAGCGGCAGTCATTTTGAAGGTTTGGGAAGTCTTGAAGGCATTGCGAAAGAAAAAGGGGCATTGGTTTCTGGGGCTGCACCCAATGCAAACGTGATTCTTAATGCAGACGATACCTTTTTTGATTACTGGTGTGGTCTGGCGGGAAAGCGAACGCTGTGCTCTTTTGGCTTTACCGAACTGGCTGATCTTTATGCTTCGGATCTTGAATTAGGCGCTGAATCCAGTAAGGCGGTATTTCATTATCGAGGCGTGGCGTTACCGGTTTTTATTGCCGGGGCGGGGCGGCACCAAATTGCGAATGGCATGGCGGTGGTTTTGGCCATGTTAGTGATCGGGATTGATTTTAAACAGGCGGTCGATGCATTGGCTACCCCTGTAAAAGTGGCGGGCAGGCTGGAACGGCTTACGACAAAAAGTGGCGCGTTATTAATTAATGATTGTTACAATGCCAGCCCATCTTCGGTGAAGGCCGCGATTGATGTGCTTGTTATGCAACCTGCAGATGAATCTTGGTTGATCTTGGGGGCGTTGGGGGAATTAGGCGCTCAACAAGACGAAATACATCATGACTTAGGCGTCTACGCTAAAGACAAGGGTGTCTCGTGTCTGATTTGTGTTGGTGCTGTTGCGGGCATTGCTGGTATGGCTTTTCGAAATAAAGGCGGCAATGCCATATTGTGTCATACACATGAAGAAGCGGCGGCGATAGTACGTCCGCTAGGAAAAAATCACGCCATTTTAGTCAAGGGGTCTCGCTCGGCTAAAATGGAAAATGTTATAGATGCATTAACTAATTAGGATAATCCTGACCAATGTTACTCCTGCTAACTGCATATTTAAGTAAGTATTATACTTTTTTCACGGTGTTCAATTATTTGTCTCTCCGCGCCATTTTGGGCGTTCTTACCGCATTGGCTATCTCGTTATTGATAGGCAACAAGGTGATCACCTTGTTGCAGCGTTTACAGATCGGTCAAGCGGTTCGTAGTGATGGCCCGCAGACGCATTTAGCAAAAGCAGGCACGCCAACCATGGGTGGTGCGCTGATTATTTTTTCGATTACCGTTAGTACCTTACTATGGGGCGATTTGCGCAACGAGTATGTTTGGCTTGTGCTATTGGTTATGTTGGCGTTTGGTGTCGTCGGTTGGGTCGATGATTACCGAAAAGTGGTTGAGAAAAACTCACGGGGATTACCGAGTCGCTGGAAGTATTTTTGGCAAAGTGTGTTTGGTTTGGCAGCGGCATTTTATTTGTATTACACCGCCAGTACGCCAGCGGAAACGGCGTTGATTGTGCCTTTGTTTAAAGAGGTTGCGATTCCTTTGGGGGTGTTTTTTATCGTGCTGACTTATTTTGTCATTGTCGGTACGAGTAATGCGGTGAATTTGACCGATGGCTTGGACGGTTTGGCTATTTTGCCGACCGTGTTGGTGGGTGGTGCGTTGGGTGTGTTTGCTTATTTAACGGGTAATGTTCGTTTTGCCGATTATTTGCTTATCCCTTACGTACATGGCTCCGGCGAGTTGCTGGTGTTTTGTGCCGCATTGGCTGGGGCGGGGTTGGGCTTTTTATGGTTTAACACTTATCCAGCGCAAATATTCATGGGCGATGTGGGTTCTCTGGCGTTGGGCGCGGCACTCGGCACCATTGCGGTTATTGTTCGCCAAGAATTAGTTTTGTTTATCATGGGCGGCGTTTTTGTGATGGAAACGGTGTCGGTTATTTTACAAGTTGCGTCCTATAAGTTAACCAAGCGCAGAATTTTTAGAATGGCACCGATTCACCATCATTTTGAGTTAAAGGGGTGGGCCGAGCCGAAAGTGATTGTGCGTTTTTGGATTATTACGGTTTGTCTTGTCTTAGTGGGTTTTGCCACCTTAAAAGTACGTTAGGAGTTTTGCATGTCGTTGATCGGGTCAGATCGGGTAAGAGCCGTTGTCGGCTTGGGTGCGACAGGCTTGTCTTGCGTGCGTTTTTTGGCGAGCAAGGGGATTGAGTTTTATGTGGTGGATTCTCGTGAGAACCCACCCGGTTTAGAGCAGGCGAAAGCGTTTTGCTCTGCAGAGCGAATTTTCACGGGCAGTTTGGATGTGCTTGAAACGCTGGGGGTGACGGAGTTATTTGTGAGTCCTGGTATTGCTCTGCGCACTCCTGTGTTAGCTCGTTTAGCGGAGCGTGGTGTCGCCATGCGCGGCGACATTGATTTATTTTGCGATTATGTTGATGCACCTTTTGTTGCCATTACCGGCTCCAATGCGAAAAGCACGGTCACAACCTTAGTGGCTTTGTTGCTTCAGGCTAGCGGGAAAAATGCCAAAGCGGGTGGTAATCTGGGTTTGCCGGCGTTGGATCTTCTTGCTCCTGATACCGATTTTTATGTGCTTGAGGTGTCTAGTTTTCAGCTTGAAACCACTCATGCACTGCAGGCCGACTTGGCTTGTCTGCTTAACGTTTCTGAAGACCATATGGATCGCTACCAAGATTTATATGAGTATCAACGAGTCAAACAAAAAGTCTATCGAGGCTGTAAAGCGGCGGTCTGTAATAAGCAAGATATTTTAACGGCGCCTTTGTTGTCTGAAGGTGTTCCAGTTCGAGCTTTTACCACTAAGAGTCCCGATCTAAAAGAATATGGCATGCTTAAAGAGGGCGATGGCGCTTGGTTGTGTCATGGCGTGAAACGGCTTTATCACACGTCTCAAATAGCCTTAAAAGGCTCGCACAATCACGCCAATGTGTTGGCCGCTTTGGCGATGCTTGAGTTGCTTGGTGTGGAGGTGATGTCTGATGCCGTTGGAGAGGTATTGAAAACTTTTGGTGGTTTGCCTCATCGCTGTGAAACGGTTCGAACGCATCATGGTGTGACTTATATTAATGATTCAAAGGGAACTAATGTGGGTGCCACGTTGGCTGCGCTTCAGGGGCTTGGCTCGGTTGCCAATAAAAACATCCTGCTGATTGCTGGCGGTGAAGGAAAAGGCGCTGATTTTCAAGCGCTTGCTAAGCCCGTTAAGGATTTTGTGCGCCTTGTTTATTTATTTGGTAAGGATGCAGATCGCATTGCTGAGATTTTGCCGTCAGACACGGAAGTAAAGCGTTTTGAAACCTTGGATCAGATCGTGTTGAGCGTTGCTCAGGACAGTAGAGAAGGTGAAACGGTATTGTTTTCGCCGGCTTGTGCCAGTTTAGATATGTATAAAAACTACGAAGTTCGCGGTGAGCATTTTGCTCGCTTGGTTGCTGGATTATGACATGGCTAAAAATATTTGACCGCGTGTCTCTGCGTGAGTTTGCTCAGGTTGACGTGATTTTTCTTGCTGCTGTGGTTTCTATTTTGGCGTTGGGTATGGTGATGGTGTCGAGCGCATCCATTTCTATATCGGAAGGCATTCATGGCCACCCTTATTTTTTTATGAGGCGGCAAGCTTTGTATCTCGCGTTAGGGTTGATCTCTGGTTGGTTTTTGCTGTCTTTGCCAACCAGTCAGTTGCAGCAATGGGGCATCATCATGATGGGGTTGTCATTGATTTTGCTTATTCTTGTGCTGGTGCCCGGTATTGGGAAAAGCGTTAACGGCAGCCGTCGCTGGATCAATTTAGTGGTGTTTAACCTGCAGGCTTCAGAAGTAGCAAAAGTCTGTATGGTGGTGTATGTCTCTGGCTATTTAGTGCGCAGGGCGGATCGGGTCAGAGAGAGCTGGGTGGGTTTCGTTTTGCCACTTTGCTTATGCAGTATCTTTTTGTTGTTTTTGCTTTTCGAACCGGATTTCGGTGCCTCTGTTGTGTTGCTGGGTACTGTGATGGTGTTGCTTTTTTTGGGTGGCGCACCCTTGTATCAGTTTCTATTGCTAATGATTGCTGCGGTTTCTATGTTAGGGGTCGTGGCGATTTCGGAGAGTTATCGATTAAAACGCCTTATGAACTTTATTGACCCTTGGGCAGATCCTTTTAATGAGGGTTATCAGCTTAGTCAGGCTTTAATTGCGTATGGGCGAGGTGAGTGGTTTGGCTTGGGATTGGGAAATAGTGTACAAAAATTATCCTATTTACCTGAGGCGCACACGGATTTTGTGTTTTCTATTTGGGTCGAAGAAACCGGTATGTTCGGTGGTTTGCTGTTGATTTGTCTGTTTGCCTTAATGGTAGGGAGAGCCTTTAAAATAGGCCATAAAGCTATGGCGCTTGCTCGCCCATTCGCGGCTTACATGTGTTTTGGTTTTGCCATCTTAATTTTGGCTCAAGTGATTATCAATATAGGCGTTAATACCGGCTTTTTGCCGACCAAGGGGCTGACGCTGCCCTTGATTAGCTATGGCGGCAGTAGCCTGATTATTACCTTGGCTAGTCTGTTTGTGATTGCCCGTGTTGATATTGAAAATCGTCGTGCTGAAAACCATGTTGGCGTGAAAGAGGGTGGCAAATGAACGAGCCTAAAACGGTTGTTATCATGGCAGGCGGAACGGGTGGGCATATTTATCCTGCCTTGGCTTGTGCCCAGAGCTTTAAGGATAAGGGGCTGGATGTGCAGTGGCTTGGTTCTCGAGGTGGGATGGAGGAAACGCTTGTCCCTAAGCACGACATTGCGTTGCATTCTTTGTCTATTAAAGGAGTGAGAGGTAAAGGCGTGCTTGGCTTGTTGGCGGCACCCTTTAGAATTTTGCACGCGGTTGGTCAGGCGCTTGCTGTGCTGCAAAAAGTGAAGCCCAGTGTTGTTTTAGGCATGGGCGGTTTTGTGGCCGGTCCGGGTGGCGTGGCGGCTCGGTTGTTGGGTATTCCTTTGGTGATACACGAACAAAATGCGATTGCAGGAACGACCAATAAATTGCTTTCCAAATTCGCCAGTATTAGGCTGCAGGCTTTTGATGGCGCCTTGGTTAGTGGGGTGAGTGTTGGCAATCCCATCCGCAGTGATATTCTTCAGCAACGAGTGCGTGAATCAAGAAATAGTGCGGCGCGGCCGTTGCGTTTATTGGTTGTGGGTGGAAGTCTTGGTGCGCAAGCGATCAATAACCTTGTTCCTCAAGTTTTGCTCAACTGGCCTTTTACACAACGTTTGGATGTTTGGCATCAAACGGGCATAAGAAACTTTGATGCGGTGTCCGAGTTATATAAGTCCGCTGGGGTTGACGCTCGGGTTGAGGCTTATCTGGATAATATGGATCAGGCTTATTATTGGGCTGATGTTGTTTTGTGTCGTGCTGGAGCCATGACGGTAAGTGAACTGGCGGTTGCTGGCTTGCCTTCTATTTTAGTGCCTTATCCTCACGCCATTGATGACCATCAAACGGCGAATGCCCGTTATTTAGAAAAATCTGGGGCGGCTTATGTGTTGCCTCAATCGCAGTTAAGTTGCGACAAAATTATTGCTTTGCTTGCTGATTTAATGAAAGACGAAGCGGCATTATTAAAAATGGGAGAGCAGGCCAAATTGGTCGCTCACCCAAATGCGACACAAGACGTTGTCGCACACTGTTTAAGGTTAATGAAATCATGATTGATAATAAAGCTCAGTACGATATTCCGACCATGCGTCGCATCCAAAATATTCATTTTATTGGTATTGGCGGTGTCGGCATGTGCGGTATTGCTGAAGTGTTGCACAACCAAGGTTATCAGGTGTCTGGTTCAGATCTTAAGTCGTCATCGACGACAGAGCGCTTAGAAGAATTGGGTATTAAAATCTATCTTGGGCATTTAGAAGAAAACGTTTATGACGCTCATGTGATTGTGGTGTCTACCGCGATAAACGAACAAAACCCAGAAATTATTTGGGGTAAAGAGAATCGCATTCCGATTGTTCGACGAGCAGAAATGTTGGCGGAGTTGATGCGTTACCGACATGGTATTGCGGTTGCTGGTACTCATGGCAAAACGACAACGACCAGCTTGATGGCGTCTATATTGGCGGCGACAGGTGAAGCGCCAACGTTTGTCATTGGTGGACGTTTAACCAGCGCAGGTGCCAATGCGCAGCTGGGCAGCAGCGCTTATTTGGTTGCTGAGGCGGATGAAAGTGATGCGTCTTTTTTACATCTGCAACCACAGACTGTGATTGTCACCAATATTGATGCGGATCATATGGATACTTATGATGGCGATTTTGAGAAGGTAAAACATACTTTTGTGGAGTTTGTGCACAACTTGCCTTTTTACGGTTTGGCGGTGATGTGTGTTGATGATGAAAACGTTCGAGAAATTTTGCCCTTGTTGAGTCGCCCTATTTTGACTTATGGCATAGATCAAGAAGCGGATTTTTACGCGACAGAGATAGTGCAAACGGGTCGTTATTGTGAGTTTTTAGCGCACCGTCCAGAAGGCGAACCATTGAAAATTCGTTTGCCGATGCCGGGCCGTCATAATGTGCTTAATGCGCTTGCAACTATCGCGGTGGCAACCGATTTAGGGGTTGATGCGACGGCTATTCAAGCGGGTTTAATGGGGTTTGAAGGCGTGGGGCGTCGTTTCCAAGAGCAAAAGCCTTTGGTACTTCCTAATGGCTCGAACGTCATGTTTGTTGATGACTATGGGCATCACCCCAGTGAAGTTCTGGCTACCGTTAAAGCCATTCGTGCTGGTTGGCCTGAGAAGCGATTGGTGATGGTTTATCAGCCACATCGCTATACTCGAACTCGTGACCTTTATGAAGATTTTGTGCGGGTTTTGTCTCAAGTCGATGTGTTGTTGTTGTTGGATGTCTACTCAGCAGGCGAGACACCAATTAATGGCGCAGATAGTCGCTCTTTGTGTGGCAGTATTCGTCAGCGCGGTAATGTGGATCCTATTCATGTTGGTAGTGAGGCGGACTTGCGCTCTATTTTGAGCAATGTTTTACGCGAAGGGGATTTGTTTATTACGCAAGGGGCGGGGGATATTGCTGCCGTGTCTAAAAATTTATCGTTGAGCGGGATTTGATATGACCAATACATTAAAAGAGTCTGTCATCGCGGTGATTTATGGTGGCCGCTCCGCAGAGCGTGAGGTGTCATTACAGAGTGGTCCTTTGGTGGCGCAGGGGCTTCGCTCTAAAGGCTATCAGGTTGTTGAGCTTGATCTTTATGGCCCTGAGGCGAAGTTGGATCCTATTGTTCAGCTGCAATCTATAGCCTTTGATTTTGCTTTTATTGCTCTGCATGGCGGTGAAGGTGAAGACGGCCGAGTTCAGGCTTTGTTGGAGATGTTTAATAAGCCTTACACTGGCAGTTCACCTTTAGCGTGTGGTTTGGCAATGGATAAGGTGCTAACCAAACGCTTTTGGCATGGTATTGGAATTCCAACGCCAGCGTATTTGTCGTTTGTTGGTCAGGCTGATGCCGATATTATTGAAGATAAAATGTTGTACCCGATGATTGTAAAGCCGTCGAGAGAAGGGTCGACGATTGGCATTAATAAGGCGGCTAACCGGGCCGAACTTGATGAAGCGCTTGCACAAGCCCTTGAATATGACTCTGATATTTTGGTTGAAGCGTTTGTTAATGGTCCGGAATTTACGGTGACTATTATCGATGATGTGGCTTTTCCTGCGATTGGTCTAAAGCCAGCGCCAGAGCATAAATTGTATGACTATGAGGCAAAGTATATAGCGGATGATACTCAATATTTGCTGCCGTGCGGCCTGAATGAAGACGATGAAAATGAGCTGCAGATGTTGGCGTTGGATGCGTATCGGTCATTAGGTTGTTCTGGTTGGGGGCGTGTCGATATTATGCGCGATCAAGAAGGTGTTTTTTGGGTGTTAGAGGTGAATACGGCGCCGGGGATGACATCGCACAGTTTGGTGCCTATGGCGGCCAAGTATGTTGGGATTGATTATGCCTCGCTGGTTGAGAATATTGCGCAAAATGCTTGGAAAAAAGTTGGGCGTGATTGATTTATGAGAATAGCGGCGCTAATAGGGGCAATTTTATTGATACTGGTTGCCGCTTTTCAGGGGAATGATTCTCCCGATACTTGGTTTGCTATTGAGAAAATTACAATTAAAGGTGATTTGAAATACGTGACCCAGGATGAGTTGCAGTCTGACTTCTCGTCGCTACTCGGGCGCAGTCTTTTGAGTGTGCCTTTGCCGGAGGCTTTGGAGATTGTTTTGTCATCGGAATGGGTGATAAGTGCAGAGATTCGTAAAGTTTGGCCAAACACTTTGCAGATACTTGTTTCTGAACACACACCTCTCGCATACTGGGGGGATGGGCAATTAATTTCCACCTCGTCAGAGGTGATTGCCCCCAAAAATGTCCCTGATTTGCCGCTTACGCATTTGTATGGTCCTGAAGACTCAAGTGGCGTAGTGCTTGAGCAGTTTGGTTTGATGAGTCAGGTGCTTGCTTCAACCTCTTTACGGGTCGCTTCTTTGACTCTTGAGCCAAGAGGAGCCTGGAGCGTGGTTTTTGCCAATGGAATCATGGTAAAGCTGGGAAGAGAGGATGTCTTAGAGAGGTTGCAGCGGTTTATAGCGGTGTATAAAAGCGATTTATCGGGTAGAATAGATCAAATTGTATCAATAGATGCTCGTTACCCTCATGGGGTGGCGGTGGGTTGGAAACAAAATAAATGATATTGGCCTAATTGTTGCTTTTTTAATCAGCATCTAGTTGTTGCTTTTTAATCAGTAAATGGTAGGTCGTCATAACACGTACGTAATGCCGGGAAGGTGAAATGATAGTCGGTTTGGATGTAGGCACATCGAAAGTTATCTGTTTGGTCGGAGAAGTTCTGGCCGATGGTAGTTTGGAAATTGTCGGTATTGGCTCTCATAGTTCAAAGGGCATGAAGCGTGGTGTCGTTATCAATATTGAGTCTACGGTGCAGTCTATTCAGCGAGCGGTTGAAGAAGCTGAACTGATGGCGGGTTGTAATATACATTCAGTGTATGTGAGCGTTGCTGGTAGTCATATACGCAGTCTAAATTCCCATGGCATTGTTGCTGTAAAAGATGGCGAAGTGCAGAAAGAAGACATAGATCGCGTGATTGATGCGGCACAAGCTGTGCCTATTTCTTCCGATCAGCGAGTGCTGCACATATTGCCTCAGGAATACCATATTGACTCTCAAGAAGGGATAAAAGATCCGCTGGGGATGTCTGGGGTTCGTCTTGAGGCTAATGTGCATTTGATTACTGGCGCTGTGAATGCGGTAATGAACGTCGAGAAGTGTATTAAACGCTGCGGTTTGGGCGTTGATGGCGTTATCTTGTCGCAACTCGCATCAAGTGAATCTTCACTGAGTGAGGATGAAAAAGATTTAGGTGTGTGTTTGATCGATATTGGCGCGGGAACGTCTGATATCGCCGTATGGCTAGATGGCGCACTGCATCATACTGCTGTGGTGCCTGTGGCGGGAGATCAAGTCACCAATGATATTTCAATGGCATTGCGTACGCCGACGCAACACGCAGAAGAAATTAAAGTAAAATATGCCTGTGCTATGTCTTCTATGGCATCGGCTGAGCAAGTTTTACAAGTGCCTAGTGTTGGTGATCGTCAACCGAGATCCATTACTCGTCATGCGTTGACGGAGGTTGTTGAGGCCCGATATGAAGAAATTTACAAATTAATTTTGGATGAATTAAGGCGTAGTGGTTACGCGGAGCGGATCCCTGCAGGCATTGTAATTACTGGGGGGACCTCGCTTATGGAAGGGGCGGCTGAGTTGGCAGAAAAGGTATTTCAGATGCCGGTTCGATTATCTTTTCCAGATAGTACTAAAGGAATGTCTGACATTGTCGATAACCCTATATATTCAACGAGTGTTGGATTATTGGCTTATGGGGGGAAAGAGGCGGAAGTCCCTGAAACCTCAAAACGGATAATGTCTAAGGCGCAAACTAAACGAGAAGCATCGGTTTTAGCAGCTAAAGAAACTGGGTCATCTTTCAGTACAGCGAAGGCGTGGCAGAAATTTAAACACTGGTTTCAAAATTATATTTAGTCGTTGAAATTGATTGTGAATTTATTGAGGAGCAATAAGCCCATGAATGTCTTTGATTTAGCCGAAGATAATTTATCCGATAACGCTGTTATTAAAGTGATTGGCGTTGGTGGCGGTGGCGGTAACGCTGTACGTCATATGCTTGAAAATCGATTGGAGGGTGTTGAGTTTATTTGCGCTAACACTGACTCTAAAGCATTAATAGGGTTCGAGACGGGTATTTCTTTACAGCTCGGTTCCACTATTACGAAAGGGCTGGGTGCGGGAGCAAACCCTGAAGTAGGTCGAGACTCAGCTCTAGAAGACCAAGAAAAAATCACTCAGTTACTAACGGGTGCGGATATGGTCTTTATTACGGCTGGCATGGGCGGCGGCACCGGAACGGGCGCTGCACCTGTGATTGCCAAAGTGGCTCGTGAGTTAGGTATCTTGACGGTAGCGGTAGTGACTAAGCCTTTCCCATTTGAGGGACGACGTCGTGCTAAAGTGGCGGAAGAAGGTGTTAAAGAACTGCGTGAAAATGTCGATTCCTTAATTACGGTACCTAATGAGCGCCTTTTGCCGGTATTGGGCAAAAATATTTCACTGCTGAAGGCGTTTGGTGAAGCAAACAATGTTTTGTTTAACGCGGTTCAGGGTATTACCGATTTGATTATGCGTCCTGGTTTAATCAACGTCGACTTTGCAGATGTAAGAACCGTTATGTCTGAAATGGGTATGGCGATGATGGGAACGGGTTCTGCATCTGGTGATGATAGAGCGAGAGTGGCTGCAGAAGCGGCGATACATAATCCATTATTAGAAGATATTAACCTTAGAGGCGCACGAGGCGTGCTGGTAAACATCACGGCAAACGAAGAAGTGGGTTTGTCCGAATTTACTGAGGTTGGTAGCATTATTGAAGAATACGCATCGGAAGATGCTACTGTCGTGATTGGTTGTGCAATTGATCCCAGTGTTGGTGATGAAATGCGAGTCACGGTGGTTGCGACTGGTTTAGAGGGTCGATCTGCAGCGGAAATGAAGTCTGCTGTTGGTGAGTCTGTTGTTTCTCAATCAGTTGCGGCAAAGGTTGATTTGGCTGAAAGTAGTGAGCCCTTGGCAATAGTCGCCCAACAGCCTGTATCAAAGCCTTCTCCAGAAGTGAAGGTGGAAACGGTAGAAAAAAGCTTGGATGAAAAAGTTGAGACCACTGGGTCGGCTTCAATGTCAGGCGGAGATAAGCTATCGTATTTGGACATTCCTGCATTTTTACGTCGACAAGCGGATTAGTTTAAGCAAAACGACGCAATATAAGAATGTTGGATTGTATAAAAAACGTCTTATTGGTATTATTTTGTAAAGAATAGTAACCAGTCATAAAATTGTAGGAATATAATGGTACGCCAACACACACTAAAAAACATTATTCGAGCGACGGGAGTGGGTTTGCACTCCGGCGAGAAGGTGTATTTAACACTTAAGCCAGCGCCTGTGAATACAGGTATTGTATTTGTTCGTACAGACTTGGATCCAGTTGTAGAGATTCATGGTGATGCGCGAGCGGTTGGCTCAACAAATTTTGCAACGGCTTTATGTCAAGGTGATGTGAAGGTCAGTACCGTAGAGCATTTGTTGTCCGCAATGGCGGGTTTGGGTGTTGATAACGCTTATGTAGAAGTGAGTGCTAGTGAAATTCCGCTTATGGATGGAAGTGCTAGTCCTTTTGTTTTTCTTCTGCAGTCTGCCGGTTTAGAAGCCCAAAACGCGCCTAAAAAATTCATTCGAGTGAAAAAACCGATTCGAGTAGATGAAGATGACAAGTTCGCTTCTCTTGAGCCTCACTCCGGTTTTCGTTTGTCCTTTACCATCGACTTTCAGCATCCCGCTATCGGCGAAGATGTTCAAAGTACATCATTTGATTTCTCAACGACGACCTTTGTTAAAGAGATTAGTCGTGCAAGAACATTTGGTTTTATGAAGGATCTTGAATACTTTAAAAACAATAACCTTGCTCGTGGTGCGAACATGGAAAATGCCATCGTTCTCGATGACTACCGTGTTCTAAACGATGAAGGTTTACGCTACCGTGATGAGTTAGTTCGTCATAAAGTGCTGGATGCCATTGGAGATTTATATCTTCTTGGTCATAGTCTGATTGGTGAGTATAAAGCTTATAAATCTGGGCATGCACTTAATAACAAATTGCTGTTGGCGCTGCTTGAGCATCAGGATGCTTGGGAATATGTTGTTTTCGAAGATGAAGCGCAAACGAATCCAATTTCTTACGTTGAGCCTGTTTTTGCGGGTGCTTAGTAGGTGATCGGTTTCTGATCGAATTGTAAAAAACCAGGCCATGTGCCTGGTTTTTTTGTATTTAGGTCCTTGATATTTCATGTTTTGTCACACATTACCATGATAGACTGTCTTTATTACTAATTGGCTACGATGAGTTCAAGATGTTAGGAACTGTAATTAAAAAAATTGTCGGCACAAAGAATGACCGAGAAGTTAAGCGATATAAAAAAATCGTTACACAGATAAATCAACTTGAAGAATCCTTCCACAAATTATCGGATGATGAGTTGTCTGGGAAGACTTGTGAATTTCGCGAACGTCTTGATAAAGGCGAATCCCTTGACGCTATTTTACCGGAAGCTTTTGCGGTAGTTCGTGAAGGCAGTCGTCGCGTGATGGGTATGCGCCATTTTGATGTTCAGCTCATTGGTGGCATGGTACTAAACGAAGGTAGAATCGCAGAAATGCGTACTGGTGAAGGTAAAACGCTAGTCGCAACGCTGGCTGTATACCTCAATGCACTGTCTTCAAAAGGGGTGCACGTTGTTACGGTGAATGATTATCTCGCCAAACGTGATGCCAACTGGATGCGTCCTCTGTATGAATTTTTAGACATGAGTGTCGGGGTGGTTTTTTCTGGTCAGGATCGTGATGAGAAGAAAGCCGCTTATTTATGCGATATTACGTATGGTACCAATAACGAGTTTGGTTTCGATTACCTTCGCGACAACATGGTTTTTCGCTTAGAAGATCGAGTGCAGCGCGATTTGAATTTCTCCGTTGTAGATGAAGTTGACTCTATTTTAATTGATGAGGCCAGAACACCACTGATTATTTCTGGTGCGGTTGAAGACAGTTCAGAGCAATACCGGAAAATCAACTTATTAGCCCCTTTGTTGACGAAACAAGAGGAGAGCGAAGAGGGTGAGCCATCTGGACATTATATTTTTGATGAGTCGCAACGTAGTATTGAGTTGACGGAAGAAGGTCATTCTTTTGTTGAAAATTGGTTGGTAGAGCAAGGTATGCTAGGCGAAGGTGAAAGCCTTTATGCAGCGGCCAATCTTTCGTTACTGCACCATGTTCATGCCTGTTTAAAAGCGCACGTTATTTTCAAAAAGAACGTCGATTACGTTATTCAAGATGACCAGATCGTTATTGTTGACGAGCATACAGGTCGTACCATGGTTGGGCGTCGTTGGTCTGAAGGCATTCATCAAGCGGTTGAAGCGAAGGAGGGGGTAACGATTCAAGCAGAAAGTCAAACGCTTGCCTCTACAACTTTCCAGAATTATTTTCGTTTGTATGAAAAGCTATCAGGTATGACAGGTACGGCTGATACAGAGGCATTTGAGTTTCAGCAAATTTACGGTCTCTCCGTTATTGTTATTCCTACAAACCGTCAGGTTCAGCGTAAAGACTTCAATGATTTGATTTATATGTCTACTGAAGACAAATTTGAAGCCATTGTGTTGGATATTGAAGAGATCGTTAATCAAGGTCGTCCTGTGTTGGTTGGTACGGCGTCAATTGAGTACTCTGAGCTGCTTTCTGAATATCTGCTTAAAAAGGGTATAAAACACAATGTGTTGAATGCCAAGCAGCATGAGCGCGAAGCTGAAATTGTTGCTGATGCTGGTCGCCCTGGCGCGGTAACGATTGCGACTAATATGGCGGGTCGCGGTACTGATATTGTATTGGGTGGTAACTTGCAGGTTGAGTTGGCTCAGTTAGGTGAGAATGCCAGTCAAGAGAGTATTGACGCATTGAAATCAGACTGGACGACGCGTAACGAATCGGTTTTGGCGGCCGGTGGTTTGCATATTATAGGCACCGAGCGACATGAGTCTCGTCGTATCGATAACCAGTTGCGCGGCCGTGCCGGTCGTCAAGGGGACGTAGGTTCTTCACGCTTCTATTTATCGCTAGAAGATAATCTCATGCGCATTTTTATGTCTGATCGCATCAAAAAAATGATGTTGGCACTTGGCATGGAAAAAGGTGAGGCTATCGAGCACAAAATGGTGTCAAATGCGATTGAAAAAGCTCAACGTAAAGTTGAGGGGCGTAACTTTGATATTCGTAAGCAGTTACTGGAATACGATGATGTCGCAAACGATCAGCGACAAGTTATTTATCAACAGCGCTTTGATATGATGATTTCGGACGATTTGTCTGACGCAATTGTGGCAATGCGAGGAGATGTTGTCAAAGACCTGATCGATGAGTTTATTCCACCTCAAAGTATTTATGATATGTGGGATCTTGCCGGTCTTGAAGAAAAAATTCGTAACGAATTTGGTTTGAGTCTTCCTATTGTTCAGTGGGTGGAAGACGATAAAAAGCTTTATGAAGAGCCGCTGCGTCAGAAAATACTAGACAGCTTCTTGGAAGATTATAAAGCGAAAGAAGAAGTGGCTGGTGCGCAGCCTTTCCGGTCGTTTGAAAAGCAGGTTCTTTTGCAGGTGCTGGATACGCTATGGAAGGAACACCTTCAAACCATGGATATGCTTAGACAAGGGATTCACTTGCGTGGCTATGCACAGAAAAACCCTAAACAGGAATACAAGCGTGAAGCGTTTGAATTGTTTCAAGGCTTGTTGGAACAAATCAAATTTGAAGTTATTCAAATCATTACACGTGTAAAAGTGCAGTCTGCTGAAGAGGCTGAAAAGATAGAAGCTGCTCGTAAAAAGCAGGAAGAGAAAACGACAATGAATATGATTCATGACTCTTTGGATGCTTTATCTGACACTTCTGCAGAGGCTGACAGCTCTCAAGAGTTCCCTAAAGTGGGTCGAAATGAGCCTTGTCCATGTGGTTCAGGTAAAAAATACAAACAATGTCACGGTCGCCTTATTTAATTGGAGAAAGTTTAAATGGCAGTAGGGTTAGATGATTTTCCTCTTATCCCCGAAATAAAGGGGATTCGAATTGGTGTTGCTGAGGCGGGTATAAAAAGACCTAACAAAAAAGATGTGGTGATTTTTGAGTTGTGTGAGGGCGCTTCTGTTGCCGGGGTTTTTACTCAAAATGCTTTTTGTGCTGCCCCTGTTCGAATTTGTCAGCGACATTTAGGGTTAGAAGGCAGTCGTTATCTGCTGATTAATACGGGTAATGCAAATGCTGGTACAGGAAAATCGGGTTTGGCTACAGCACTAAAAACGTGTGACGCCTTGGCGGCTCAGGTTGGTGTGAATGTTGAATCTATCTTGCCCTTTTCAACGGGTGTCATTGGTGAACCTCTGCCTGCTGATAAAATTATCGCGGCGATTCCTGCGGCGCTTGCTAATTTGTCGCCTGATAATTGGCATTCTGCTGGTGTAGGGATTATGACAACCGACACTCTGCCAAAAGGCTCTGTTCGGACGTTTGACTTTGATGGTCGTACTTATACGATCGCAGGGATTTCGAAGGGTGCTGGTATGATTCGCCCGAATATGGCAACCATGCTGGGCTATATCGGCAGCGACATTGCGATGGATGTGAACCTTCTTCAAATTATATTGAAGAGTGTGGTGAATAAAAGTTTTAACCGCATTACAGTGGATAGCGATACTTCGACCAATGATTCTTGTATTGCTGTGGTAACGGGGATGGCTGGAAATACCAAGGTAACTTCTATCGAAGAGCCATTGGCTCAGGCTTTTATAGCGGCGTTTACCGAGGTTATGCAAGAGTTGGCGCATGCGATTGTCCGTGACGGAGAAGGCGCGACTAAGTTTGTGACCGTCGAAGTGGCGGGCGCAGCGAAGCAAAGTGATGCCACTAAAACGGCGTTTGAAATTGCGCATTCTCCCTTGGTTAAGACGGCTTTGTTTGCTTCTGACCCAAATTGGGGGCGTATTTTGGCTGTTGTTGGTCGTGCGGGTGTAGAGAATTTAGACGTTGATTGTGTTCAGTTGCATATTAATGGCTTTGAAATTGCTCGTGACGGTGGTCGTTCTCCAGATTATCGTGAAGAGCATGGCAAGCAAGCAATGGCGCCGGAAGAGATTCACATTATCGTTGATTTGGGAATGGGTGACGCCTCTGATGTTGTTTGGACAACAGACTTTTCTCATGAATATGTGACTATTAACGCTGAGTATCGTACCTAATGTTGGTGAGGGTGGCTGCGGGTATTATTTTACGTGGTGATGCGGTTTTTATTGCACTAAGAAAGTCGGATCAGCATCAAGGTGGTTTGTGGGAGTTTCCTGGTGGTAAGTGTGAGCCTCTCGAGTCTGTCGAGGTTGCTTTGGCCAGGGAATTAAAAGAAGAGTGCGGTATCGCCATAACCGAGTACTCTTTATTTAAAATAATTGCTCACGACTACGGCGATAAGCAGGTTGAGCTGTATTTTTATAGAGTCGTCGGATTTGATGGTGACCCCTTAGGAAAAGAGGGACAGGAAGTTCGCTGGGTTACTGTTGAGGATTTGATGTCGTATGATTTTCCAGCGGCTAACAAGGTAATTGTTGAAGCGCTAATTGCCCAAGCTTAATGGGTTGTTGCTCAAGTCTAGCCGGTTATTGTTTGGTTAGTTTAAAAAAGAGCTTCGCTGAACGCTGAAGCTCTTTTTTTGTTTTTAATTTAGTATTTTGGCAAGCAGTGTTCTTACTACGCTAGGCTCAAAGGGCTTTCCGCAAATGGCGTCAACGCCTTCTTGGGCGATGTTTGATAATTGGCTGTCTTCCGAATTTGAGCTCACCATGAGGATGGGGATATGTGCTAATGCGGGGTCAAGACGAACGGCTTCTGTGAGCTCCCTCCCGTCCATTTCTGGCATATTGTAGTCTGTGACGATTAGGTCAAATTCCATTTCATTAAGCAGTGTAATGGCTTGCTTGCCATTTTCTGCGAATTCTATCTCTCCTATTCCCATGGTATTGAGCGTTTTACTGATGTGTTTGCGGGCCATTAGGCTGTCATCGGTTACTAGGACGCGTAGGGTTTTGGGATCAAACATCTCTAAGTTGATCTCTTCCTCCACAATTAGGTCGAGGGTGGCGTGAATGGCGCGTTTAAGATCTTTTTGACTAAAGGGCTTAGGCAGTATGGCAAGGACACCAGATTGCCTTAGGTGTTCTAAGTGTTCTTTGTTGCGCTCACTGGAAATTAACATAAAACACTGGTTCTCAGTGGACTCATTGTTTCTGATGTTATCAATTAGATCGTTTGCACTGCCGTCAGGAAGGTACATGGAGGAAATGACGAGGTCTGGTGGGAAGGCAGAGATGACGGCGACGGCTTCTTGTATGTTATTGGCGTATTCGATTTGTTTTATACCGGCTTCTTCCAGCGCTTTGGTAATGATCTTCTTTTGGGTGTCTGAGGGTTCCACAAGAAGAAAAGAAAGGTCGCTGATTGCTGCATAAGTACTCATATGATGAAGCCGCCTAATATATTGATGTTGATACCACTTTTGCTAAGACTATTTTATGGTTTGCTGGTTAATTCAATTATACTAAATAGGTTAACATGTTTTATCTAGTGAATTTGATTGATAGGGGGTTTGATGTCAACGGCAAGTGCGTGTCATATTTTGGTGAAAACAAAAGCGGAAGCGGAGTCTTTGAAGGAAAAATTGGATAAGGGCGCTGATTTTTATAAATTGGCTAAGCAGTTTTCTAGCTGCCCATCAGGAAAAAAAGGGGGTGACCTTGGTGAGTTTCATAAAGGTGATATGGTGCCCGCATTTGATAAAGTGGTTTTTGGTGGTCCCTTATTAAAAGTGCAGGGCCCTATTAAAACGCAATTTGGTTTTCATCTTATCAAAGTGTTATACCGTTCTTGAATTGATACCAAAGGGGGGAGTTTCTATGAGTAGTCCTGTTCAGCTTGATGTGTTTTATTTTGTTGCGCCTCAGCTTGTTAAGGCCGATCTTGCTTACCTTAAGGCGCAAGGGTTTGAGAGAATCATTAATAATCGTCCTGAAGCCGAGTCAGAAGATCAGCCTACTGGGGAAAGTCTTCGTATTGAGGCGGAAGCGTTAGGGCTTGAATATGTCAGTAACCCGATTGATCTATCTAAATTGTCTCAAGATGATGTTGATCTGCAAGGAAGGTTTCTAGAATCTGCTAAAAAAACCTTGGCTTTTTGCCGAACGGGTACGCGCTCTTCGGTGTTGTGGGTGTTGTTAGAGCAGGGTAAAGGGGGTGACTATAGTGAGTTGGTAGCGCAAGTTTCGGGGAAAGGTTTTGATCTTTCACGTTGCGCCCCTGCTATGGCACCTTTGGTAAATTATGGTTAGTCGTCCGTCATTAGAAACAGCTACTGCGTCTGAGCCTGATAGCTTTGTTGAGCCTCTGGAGCTTGGTAAGCGAGTAAAAGAGATTCGTCTTGCAAAGGGGTGGACACTTGAAGAGGTGGGGAAAAGGACAGGTATTGCTCGTTCAACCTTATCCAAAATTGAAAACGATCAAGTTTCCCCCAGTTTTGCTATTGTCCAGAAGCTAATAAAAGGCTTAGAAATGGACTTGCCGCAACTCTTTGTTGAGGCGAGCGATTACTCAATTGCGGGCAGGCGAGACATTACTCGCAAAGGTAAAGGTGAGCCTCATCCGACAGCAACCTATGAGCATGAGTTGTTGAATTACTCCATTTCTCGTAAAAAAATGGTGCCTTTTAAAACCACGGTGCGGGCAAGGTCTTTTGCTGAATTTAAAGAGTGGGTTCGCCACGATGGAGAAGAATTTTTGCTGGTCTTAGGCGGTAAAGTTAATTTTTTCTCTGAGCTCTATGAGCCAATTGAATTAAAAGAAGGTGACAGCGTGTATTATGATGCCACTATGGGCCATGCCGTTGTGTCAACTTCCGTCAGAGATGCCGAAATACTCTGGGTAGTTGCCCGTTGATAAACATTAGAAAATGATTTGTAGAAGAAGGTTGTAGAGCGTGATGAAACAGTGGGAATTAACAAGTTGGAGAGAAAAGACGGCATTGCAGCAGCCGGTTTATCCTAATGCTGAGCATCTGGCTCAAGTTGAAAGTACATTGGGGAAAATGCCTCCGCTTGTTTTTGCAGGCGAAGCTCGTCAGTTAAAAAAAGCCTTGGCGCAGGTGGCTAATGGGCAGTCGTTTTTATTACAAGGTGGGGATTGTGCAGAAAGTTTTGCAGAGTTTCATGCCAATAATATTCGCGATACCTTTAAGGTTATGCTGCAGATGGCGGTGGTATTGACCTACGCAGGCAAATGCCCTGTGGTAAAGGTGGGTCGTATGGCGGGGCAATTTGCTAAGCCAAGATCCGCTGGCTCAGAAGTGATTAATGGGGTGGAATTGCCAAGTTATCGTGGCGACATTATTAATGGTATTGATTTTACTGAGCAGGCTAGGATCCCGGATCCTGAGCGTTTGGTGCAGGTGTACAATCAAAGCGCGTCTACAATGAACCTGCTGCGAGCTTTTGCTCAAGGTGGTTTTGCGGATTTACATCAAGTGCATCAATGGAACTTGGATTTTTTAAGTGCTAGCCCGGCCGGAAGTCGCTACCAAGGTGTTGCTGATAAAATTGACGATGCTTTGCAGTTTATGGAGGCGTGCGGTATTGGTCCTGGTTTGGCCCAACTAAAAGAAACCGATTTTTATACTTCTCATGAGGCCTTGTTGTTGCCCTATGAACAAGCTTTAACTCGTAAAGATAGTTTGACGGGTGAATGGTATGACTGTTCAGCGCACATGTTGTGGATTGGGGATCGTACTCGCCAATTAGACGGCGCTCACGTAGAGTTTTTGCGTGGTGTGCAAAACCCGATCGGAGTGAAAGCGGGCCCTACCATGGATCCTGAAGACCTTTTGCGACTGTGTGATGTGTTGAACCCACATAACGAAGCGGGTCGTTTGAATATTATTGTGCGCATGGGGGCGGACAAAGTTGAAGAGGGCATGCCTAAGCTAATCCAAGCCATTCAGCGTGAAGGTAAGCAGGTTGTTTGGAGTAGTGATCCGATGCATGGTAATACCGTCAAAGCGTCTACGGGTTATAAAACTCGTCGGGTTGATGATGTGCTAAGAGAAGTTCAGCAGTTCTTTCAAGTGCATAATGCCGAGGGGAGTTATGCTGGCGGTGTGCATTTTGAAATGACCGGTCAGAATGTTACCGAATGCGTCGGTGGCGCTTTTGAGGTGACCGAGGCGGATTTGGCGGATCGATACCATACACATTGTGATCCGCGTTTAAATGCTGATCAATCATTAGAGTTGGCTTTTATGATTTCCGAGACGCTTAAAAAAGCCAGATCTTAGATATTTTAAGTTAACAAAAAAAGCCCATTTTGATCGAATCAAAATGGGCTTTTTATTGGTCAATAAAACTTAGCTTTTACGACGACGAAAGGTGGACGTGGCAGATTTCGACGTTACGTCTATCTTTGCCATAATTAACGCCATTTCTTCGGCTTCCGCTTGCTGTTGTGACTTGAGCTTTTCTTCACGCTCTTTTTTCGATACCTTTTCCGCTTCGTTTAGCATCTTCTGGATGCTTGCTTTGCTTTTGGTTCGAGTGGGCGCTTTTTTCTTTTCCGGTGTGCCTGTGGCCGCTGGAGTACCTAGTCGGTCTTCACCGATGAGTTCTCCAAAGAAGGATTTGGCTGTAGGGGCTTCTTCAAGTGTTTTTTTTGGAAGCTCTACGGTCTTTTTCGCCACAGTTTTTCTGGTTTTCTTTGGTTGCTCTGTCGTTGATACGCCATTGGCGTCAAACAGTGCTTTTTTGCCAAAGGTTGGATTGGCGGCTTTTTCGGCAGTCTGTGCGATTTTATAGCCGCGTAAACTTTCACCGTTATAGATAGAAATATAGTCTGTTTCTAGTTCGTATAACTCTTGTTTATCGCTGGTTTCAAATAGCTCTTCAACGGTAAACGCGGCAATGCCATTCTCCCTAATGTCATTGTATAGAGGGAAATCAAGGCCTTCATTTGCAGCTTCAACATATTGTTCGAATCGTTGAAATCCACTATTGAATGATGTGCCAATGTAGTGCTTCCCGGAGATGTTATTTGTGATTTTAAAAACGACCAAAATCGTTGCCTCTTACGTAATATCTTTTTAGTAGCACATAAACCCCAATCGCCTAAGGTGACCCAAAGGCGATTGGGGTTTATAAGAAATAGGATTAGTGTTTTACGACGATGTTAAGACCGTCACGAACATTCAAGTGAACATTCTCAACTCGTTCGTCTTGCGCAATTAAGCGGTTAACTTGGTTGACAGCCATGTCGCTGTTTTCTTTCGGGTCTAGAACTCTTCCTTGCCATAAGGAGTTATCGATGATGATAAGACCGCCTGATTTTACAAGTGGGATAACCGCTTCATAATAATTCAGGTAGTTACGCTTATCGGCATCAATAAAGACAAAGTCAAATTCCCCTTCAAGGGATTCGATCGTATCTAAGGCAGGGCCAAAAATCGCTTGGATTTTCTTACCGTGCTCGCTACGATCAAAAAAAGACTGAGCGAATTCAATCGCTTTTGGGTTGGTTTCACAGCAAATAAGCTTACCGTCGCTTGGCATGCCTTCCGCAATTGAAAGGGCCGAGTAGCCAGTAAACATACCGATCTCAAGCGCACGTTTAGGTTGCGCAATTTTTGCCAGCAGCTTCAAGGTGCGGCCAATGGTTTTTCCTGATAACTTATTGGGATAACCCATGTCAGAATAGGTTTTTTCAACCAGTTCAATCAATAGGTCAGGTTCTGCTTGAGTGGTCTCAATGCAGTAGTCGTCAAGATTTGAGAGATCCATAGGGCCTTTTAATAAGCTTGTGACTGGTTAAGTCGGTGTGAAACGGATGCCAATTTTACTCCCCATTCTGAGAATGTCTATGGCTTAAACAGATAAAAAGAGCTTGATTTTTGTGGATGGCCGCTGTGTAGCGCTAAATACCAATATTTAAATTAGATTCGCATGAATAATCGAAAAATGATAATTTATGCGCTGAAATTTACATGTGCTCTTTGGTATGGAGCACCACTGACTCCGATAGGGGAATAAAATGCCTTTAATTACCTTGCCAGACGGCAGCCAACGTTCTTTTTCAAATCCTGTTACTGTCATGCAAGTGGCTGAAGATATAGGTCCTGGCCTTGCGAAAGCCACGGTGGCGGGCCGCATCGATGGTCGACTTGTTGATGCTTGCGAACTGATTTCTGATGACGCTAAATTGAGCATCATTACAGGGAAAGACTCTGAAGGTGTGGAAATCATTCGCCACTCGTTTGCGCATCTTGTTGGTCATGCTGTTAAGCAATTGTATCCAACCGCAGAAATGGCCATCGGGCCGGTTATTGACGAGGGGTTCTATTATGATATTGCTTATGAACGCCCATTTACGCCAGACGATTTGGCGGCCATTGAAAAGCGCATCGGTGAACTGGTTAAAATAGATTACGATGTGGTTAAAAAAATGACGCCAGTAGCGGATGCTCGCCAGCAGTTTGTTGAGCGTGGCGAACGCTATAAAGTTGCCTTGATTGATGATATGGATGAGTCTGTAACAGAGGTGGGGTTATATCATCACGAAGAATACATGGATATGTGTCGTGGCCCTCATGTGCCTAATACTCGTGTGTTGCGTCATTTTAAACTGATGAAACTGGCTGGTGCCTACTGGCGTGGTGATTCAAATAATGAAATGCTGCAGCGTATTTATGGCACGGCGTGGAATGACAAAAAAGAATTGAAAGCGTATTTGACGCGTATTGAAGAAGCGGAAAAACGTGACCACAGAAAACTAGGAAAAAAACTTGACCTTTTTCACCTTCAAGAAGAAGCGCCAGGTATGGTGTTTTGGCACCCTAAAGGATGGCGATTGTATCAAGCGGTTGAGCAGTATATGCGTCAGAAACAGCTTGATAACAACTATCAGGAAGTCAAAACACCACAAATCGTTGATCGTGTGCTGTGGGAAAAGTCTGGGCACTGGGGTAAGTATCATGAGAACATGTTTACGACCCATTCAGAAAACCGAGATTACGCCGTAAAACCAATGAATTGCCCTTGTCATATTCAGGTTTATAATCAAGGCCTGAAGAGCTATCGTGATTTGCCGTTTCGCATGGCGGAATTCGGCTCTTGTCATCGCAACGAGCCTTCTGGTGCTTTGCATGGTATTATGCGCGTGCGTAATTTTGTACAAGACGATGGCCACATATTTGTAACTGAGGGGCAAATTCAGCAAGAAGTGTCTGAGTTTATCGCTTTGTTGCATGAAGTTTATGCAGACTTTGGCTTCGATAATATTATTTATCGTTTATCTACTCGTCCTGAACAGCGTGTGGGATCTGATGAAGTGTGGGATAAGGCTGAAAAGTCTTTGTCTGATGCTTTGGATTCGGCTGGTTTGGATTGGGAAGAGTTGCCGGGAGAAGGGGCCTTTTATGGACCTAAAGTTGAGTTTTCTCTGAAAGACGCCATTGGCCGTGTATGGCAATGTGGTACTATTCAGGTTGATTTCTCGATGCCGACACGTTTGGGTGCACAGTATGTATCGGAAGATGGCTCACGCCAAACTCCTGTTATGCTGCACCGTGCAATAGTTGGCTCGCTTGAACGTTTTATTGGTATATTGATCGAAGAAACAGAAGGTGCTTTTCCGGTCTGGCTTGCGCCTGAGCAAGTTGTTATCATGAACATTACAGATCGCCAAGCAGATTATTGTGCTGATTTGGCAAAAACATTGAATTCAAATGGCTTTAGAGCAAAACTTGACTTGAGAAACGAGAAGATCGGGTTTAAAATCCGCGAGCATACTCTTCAACGAGTGCCGTACATGATCGTCGTTGGTGATAAAGAGGTCGAGCAGCAACAGGTTGCCGTTCGTACCCGCACCGGTGAAGATCTTGGAGTGATGAGTATTTCCGAATTTGAAGGTTTGCTTCAAAAAGAAGTTGCTCGCCGTAGCCGTAAACAAGAAATGGAGATAGTACTATAAAAGGTAATATGAATCGTGGGCGTACCGCTAGTAAGCAGCGTCCTCTAATCAACGAGAACATTCGAGCTACCGAAGTGCGTTTGATCGCTGCTGATGGTGAACAAGTTGGCGTTGTCTCTCTTGAAGAGGCTCTAAAGGCAGCTCAAGAAGCTACTTTAGACTTAGTGCAAATTGCTGATTCAGATCCGATTGTTTGCAAAATCATGGACTACGGCAAGCATATCTTTGAGGCCAAAAAAGCGAAAGCGGCTCAAAAGAAAAATGCGAAGCAGATCCAAGTTAAAGAAATGAAATTCCGTCCAGGGACGGAGGAAGGGGATTATCAGGTAAAACTCCGCAACCTGATACGTTTCCTTGAAGGCGGGGATAAGGCCAAAGTATCGTTACGATACCGCGGTCGTGAAATGGCCCATCAGGAGCTTGGTATGCAGCTTATGAATCGAGTCGCTCAAGACTTAGAGGATTATGGTGTAGTAGAGCAAGCTGCGAAAATGGAAGGTCGTCAATTGACTATGGTGCTAGGCCCCAAAAAGAAGAAGTAATTTTAAATAACGTAGCATTAAGGGCTTCGGCTCTTAATGTCTAAATTATTAAGAAATTACACTAACATTAACGAATGCGAGAGTGGTTTTATCATGTCCAAAATTAAGTCACACAGTGGCGCAGCTAAGCGCTTCAAACGTACCGCGAATGGTTTTAAGCATAAGCAGTCTCATACTAGTCACATTTTGACTAAGAAATCGACTAAGCGTAAGCGTCATCTTCGTTCTATGAACCAGATTGCGCAAAGCGACAAAGCGTTAATTGTACGCATGTTGCCATACATCTAAGTCTCGATTTTTTTAGTTCATTAATTTATTAGTATAAGGTTTATATTATGCCTCGCGTAAAACGTGGTGTTCAGGCTCGTCGCCGTCACAAGAAGATTTTAAAGCAAGCTAAAGGTTACTACGGTGCACGTAGCCGTGTATTTCGTGTAGCAAAACAAGCGGTTATCAAAGCTGGTCAGTATCAGTACCGTGACCGTCGTCAGCGTAAACGTCAATTCCGCGCTTTGTGGATTGCTCGTATTAACGCTGCTGCACGTATCAATGGTCTATCTTACAGCCGTTTCATCGCTGGCTTGAAACAAGCTGCGATTGAAATCGACCGTAAAGTATTGGCTGATTTAGCTGTGTATGAGAAAGAAGTTTTTGCTGCAATCGTTGAAAAAGCGAAAGCAAGCTTGGCTTAATTTCTGACGTAGCCTTAGGGTGGTTCGATCTTGATGGATTCTGTCTTAATAGAACGAATGACTCAATGCAGTCTTTGATAGGGGAAGAGCCAATGGTTCTTCCCCTATTTTATTTTTTGGAGTGTGTAAATGGAAAACCTAAAGCAGATTCTTGCTGATGCGTTAAGCGCAGTGGCTGCGTCTGAGAGTGAGTCCGCACTAGATGATGTACGTGTGCATTATTTGGGGAAGAAGGGCGCTCTAACGGCTTTGTTGAAACAGCTTGGTAATGTTTCTGCAGAGGACCGACCAAAATTTGGCCAGATGGTTAACGAAGCAAAAGACCAAGTGCAGGATAACATAACAGAACGTAAGGCCTACCTTGCTGAAGCGGCGTTAAGTGCCAAATTGGCGACCGAAAGTATTGATATTTCGTTGTCTGGTAAGGGGCAAGACGTGGGTGGATTGCACCCAGTAACGCGTACCATGGAGCGTATTGAGACCTTTTTTCGTGGCATTGGCTTTGATGTGGCTGCAGGGCCAGAAATCGAAGACGATTATCACAACTTTGAAGCCTTGAATATTCCAGCGCATCACCCTGCGCGAGCGATGCAAGATACCTTCTATTTTAACCCAACGACCGTGCTAAGAACCCATACATCTCCTGTTCAAGTGCGCACAATGGAAACGACTCAGCCTCCTATTCGGATTATTTGTCCTGGTCGTGTGTATCGTTGTGACTCGGATCAAACACACACGCCTATGTTCCATCAGGTAGAAGGTTTGCTGATTGACGAAAATATTTCTTTCGCCGATCTGAAGGGTATTTTACAGCAATTTCTGAATGTCTTTTTTGAGGATGATTTGAAGGTGCGTTTTCGCCCCAGTTATTTCCCATTTACCGAGCCTTCTATCGAAGTGGATATCATGCGAACTAACAGCAAAGGTGAAGAGTCTTGGTTGGAAGTGTTAGGTTGCGGCATGGTGCACCCAGAAGTATTGGAAATGTCGGGTATTGATTCAGAAAAATACACAGGTTTTGCCTTTGGTATGGGAGTAGAGCGTTTCGCGATGCTGCGTTACAAAGTAGATGACCTGCGTATGTTTTTTGAAAACGATTTGCGCTTCCTTAAGCAGTTCAAGTAACCCGTCGACCTAGGATGTTTTTATGAAAATTAGTGAGAATTGGCTAAGAGAGTGGGTCAATCCAGACATCAGTAGCGATGATTTGGTGGCTCAGATAACCCTAGCTGGCCTTGAAGTAGATGAGGTCTTGCCTGTTGCCTCTGATTTTTCGGGTGTGGTGGTGGGTGACATTATAAGTGCAGAACCTCATCCAAACGCTGACAAGCTGCAGGTTTGCCAAGTGTCTGATGGTTCTGAGGTTTTTCAAGTGGTCTGTGGTGCGCCCAATGCGCGTCCTGGTATCAAGATTCCTTTTGCTAAAATTGGCGCTGTGTTGGGTGCGGATTTTAAAATCAAGAAGGCGAAACTGCGTCAGGTCGAATCTTTCGGCATGTTGTGCTCTGCGTCTGAATTGGGTTTGAGTGATGATCACGACGGTATTATGGAGTTGCCTGTTGTTGCTAAAGCCGGTGAAGACTTTCGGGCTTTTTTAGGGCTTGATGATCAAATCATTGATGTGGATTTAACGCCTAACCGTAGTGACTGTTTAAGTATTGCTGGCTTGGCGCGTGAAGTTGGCGTTTTAAATAAGACTGACGTGACGCCGGTTAAGGTGACGCCTGCGGATGTTACGATTGATGACGCTTTTCCTGTTCGCGTTGATGCGAAGCAAGCTTGTCCTCGTTATCTTGGGCGAGTGATTCGTGGTGTCAATATAAAAGCGCAATCTCCCTTGTGGATGGTTGAGAAGCTTCGTCGCAGTGGCATTCGTTCTATTGATCCAGTTGTCGATATCACCAACTATGTGATGCTTGAGTTGGGTCAGCCAATGCATGCGTTTGACTTGGCCAACCTATCAGGTTCTGTTGTTGTTCGTATGGCGAATGAGGGTGAAAAAATTGTCTTGTTAGATGGGCAGGAAATTTCACTTCGTGAAGACACTATGGTCATTGCAGACGAAAAAGCACCACTGGCTATTGCGGGTGTGATGGGCGGTGAAGGGTCTGGTGTTAACGCTGAAACTCAAGATATCTTTCTTGAAAGTGCATTTTTTGCGCCGCTTGCATTAGCCGGTAAAGCGCGCTCATATGGCTTGCATACCGACTCGTCTCATCGTTTTGAGCGTGGTGTAGATGCCACGCTACAAGAGCGAGCCATTGAAAGAGCGACCGCGCTGGTTGTAGAAATAGCGGGCGGTCAAGTTGGTCCTATTACGCATGCGGTTAATGAGGCTTCTTTGCCTGAAGCGGCAGTGGTAACTCTGCGCCGTAAAAAGCTCGATCAGTATTTGGCCATGTCTATCGATAAAGACTTGGTGACGGATATTTTAACGCGTCTTGGTTTGCAGATGGTTGAAATCACTGACGAGGCTTGGACGACAAAAGCGCCATCGCATCGGTTTGATATTGCGATAGAAGCAGACTTGATTGAAGAAGTGGCGCGTATCTATGGTTATGACAACCTTCCTTCGTCTATGCCTCAAGCCGCGGTGAATTTCACGCCTTTATCTGAGACAAAAGCCCAGATCCAAGTATTGCGTTCTATCTTGGTCTCACAGGGGTATCAGGAAGCGGTGACTTACAGCTTTATAGATCCTAACTTGAGTAAACAATTTCTATCGAAAATTGAGCCCATTCCATTGGCGAACCCTATTTCAGCCGATATGGGGGTAATGCGTCCAAGTTTGGTGCCGGGATTGGTTAAAGCGTATCTTTATAATCAAAATCGTCAGCAGTCACGTGTGCGTTTGTTTGAAACGGGCCGTCGCTTCATTGGCTCAGTTGATGCGTTGGCAGATTTAGATCAGCAACAGCAAGTGGCTGGCCTTATAGCGGGGACTCGTCATCCTGAAGCTTGGTATCACGGTAGCGAGAAGGTCGATTTTTATGATCTAAAGGCGCACGTTGAAGCCTTGTTTGCTTTGAATGATGGCGGTAAACCAACTTATGAGCGTTCTGAGTGTGAGTTTTTGCATCCTGGGCGCTCAGCAGACCTCTTTTTAGAGGGGCAGTTTGTTGGGTTGATGGGGGAGTTGCATCCGCAACTGTCAAAGGCGTTAGGCGTGAATCAACCTATCTATGTATTTGATATTGCATTGAGTGCGGTGTTGAATGCGACCTTGCCTGAATATGAGGTGGTGTCTCGCTTCCCAGAGGTGCGTCGTGACCTGGCGTTACTGGTTGACCGCTCTGTGCCAGTAAGTGCCTTGGAGAAAGTTATTTCTGCAACGGCTGGTGAGGCGCTTAAAAATGTCTTGGTTTTTGATGTTTATCAGGGCCAAGGCATTGATGACACGAAAAAAAGTGTCGCTTTGGGCTTGACGTGGCAGCATCCTTCACACACTCTTAGTGATGAAGAAGTGAACAACTCTGTCGAGCAAACTGTTGCAGCTTTGTCTGAGCAGTTAGGAGCCGTTGTAAGGGGGTAGATTTATGGGATCGTTGACAAAAGCGGACCTTGCTGAAAACTTAGTTGACTCGATTGGTCTAAGCAAAAAAGACGCAAAAGATCTTGTTGAAGGTTTTTTTGATGTCGTGCGTCATTCGTTGATAGAGAGACAGCAAGTTAAGTTGTCGGGCTTTGGTAATTTTGAAGTGCGCGAAAAGAGTCAGCGCCCTGGTCGAAACCCTAAAACGGGAGAGGAAATCCCTATTACGGCGCGAACGGTTGTTACTTTTCGACCTGGGCAAAAGCTTAAGTCAAAAGTAGAAGACTATATGCAAGAATAGCGTTATTGCTATCTGTTTAAAAAGCCACCTTTTGAGGTGGCTTTTTTATTGCTAAAGGGAAACAGTAGTTCATATACTCCATGGCGTAGGCGAGTGCTCGCTTTGTGAGTGGTGTTGATGGTGGCTGTCTTGCTGTCATTTTTCGTATCGCCGTCAATAACCACCGCATAAAATAGAATACTATTTAGATCAATGTTTAAGTGATGGATCGATGGAATTCTAGCTGTCTGATTAAATTTAAAAAAACTTAATAAAAGTCTTCCCTTTTCAATTCGTTATAGTAATATACGCACCCGCTGACAGCGACAGAGTTTAACTTTTTTGCTGTTGGTTTCGGGGCGTAGCGCAGCCTGGTAGCGCACTAGCATGGGGTGTTAGTGGTCGCAGGTTCAAATCCTGCCGTCCCGACCAAAATTTGAAGATTTGCCGCTATAGCTCAGTTGGTAGAGCATCTGACTTGTAATCAGAGGGTCCCGAGTTCGACTCTTGGTGGCGGCACCAGATTTGGTCAAAGTCTTGATCTTTTAAAGATCAAGATCAAAAAAAGATTTTGCTTTTATAAAGGCCGCTATAGCTCAGTTGGTAGAGCACCTGACTTGTAATCAGGGGGTCCCGAGTTCGACTCTTGGTGGCGGCACCACTTCTTAGGGAGTGAGTGAAGGTAAACTGCGTTATGTAAGGCCGCTATAGCTCAGTTGGTAGAGCACCTGACTTGTAATCAGGGGGTCCCGAGTTCGACTCTTGGTGGCGGCACCATTACTTCCTTTGGGTTGTAATGTAAAATTTGATTTAGCGTTTAGCCGCTATAGCTCAGCTGGTAGAGCACCTGACTTGTAATCAGGGGGTCCCGAGTTCGACTCTTGGTGGCGGCACCACTTACTTAATAAAGTAAGATTGGAGAATGTTAAGCAAGCATTGGGTGTGTAGCTCAGTTGGGAGAGCGTCGCCCTTACAAGGCGAATGTCGGGGGTTCGAACCCCTCCACACCCACCATCTTACCGATGTAAAAGGTACGTCTGCTGGGACGAAAAATACACTTGTGTTGGAGTGGTAGTTCAGTTGGTTAGAATACCTGCCTGTCACGCAGGGGGTCGCGGGTTCGAGTCCCGTCCATTCCGCCATTTACTTTTGATAGAGTAAATAGGTTAAAGAAATACCATCATTGCGATGGGTGTGTAGCTCAGTTGGGAGAGCGTCGCCCTTACAAGGCGAATGTCGGGGGTTCGAACCCCTCCACACCCACCATCTTACCGATGTAAAAGGTGCGTCTGCTGGGACGAAAAATACACCGTGTTGGAGTGGTAGTTCAGTTGGTTAGAATACCTGCCTGTCACGCAGGGGGTCGCGGGTTCGAGTCCCGTCCATTCCGCCATTTACTTTTGATAGAGTAAATAGGTTAAAGAAATACCATCATTGCGATGGGTGTGTAGCTCAGTTGGGAGAGCGTCGCCCTTACAAGGCGAATGTCGGGGGTTCGAACCCCTCCACACCCACCATCTTACCGATGTAAAAGGTACGTCTGCTGGGACGAAAAATACACTTGTGTTGGAGTGGTAGTTCAGTTGGTTAGAATACCTGCCTGTCACGCAGGGGGTCGCGGGTTCGAGTCCCGTCCATTCCGCCATCTTACCGATGTAAAAGGTACGTCTGCTGAGACGAAAAATACACAGTGTTGGAGTGGTAGTTCAGTTGGTTAGAATACCTGCCTGTCACGCAGGGGGTCGCGGGTTCGAGTCCCGTCCATTCCGCCATTTACTTTTGATAGAGTAAATAGGCTAAAGAAATACCCATCATTACGATGGGTGTGTAGCTCAGTTGGAGAACTTAGTTCTTACAAGGTGCTAGATGCCGAGGGTTAGAAAACATCCTCATTGTTAAGATGTGAAAGCGTTATTGGGTGTGTAGCTCAGTTGGGAGAGCGTCGCCCTTACAAGGCGAATGTCGGGGGTTCGAACCCCTCCACACCCACCACTGATAGAAAGTGGTTAAAAATCTATGAAAACGGAGTGGTAGTTCAGTTGGTTAGAATACCTGCCTGTCACGCAGGGGGTCGCGGGTTCGAGTCCCGTCCATTCCGCCATTTACTTACTGATTAAAAGTAAGCATCAAGTAGTAATAGCCTCAATTATATAGATTATTCATTTCTTAATTTTCACCTATCTGCAAAGCGTATTTCGAGTACCTAGTGCTTCGGCATCCTGTTGCTTCATGTCTCCAAACTTTCCATTGATTATCTAGTTATTTATTTTTTAACGCCTCCTTGTTCTCTGCCGTTTTGCCTTTTGCTCATTCTACCTAATCTTCTGCTAGTTTTTATTGCTAGTTGCGCCTCATCGTGCGTGCTTTGCTGACTATTTTTATTTTTTGGTACGCTATTTTGTTAATAGGGTATTGCGCAAGAAATACTTACTGGTAATATCAGATCATGTGCTTCTATACTTGAAGCGTATAAGTGACTTAATGATCAACAATAAAATTTCCAATAAAAATAACAATGGAGCTTATTTATGACTACCTCAAAATTTTTGTTTAGAGCAAGCTTGGTTGCCGCCTCTGTGGCGGCAGCGTCTACTGCCTATTCGGCGGGTTTTGCTTTAAATGATCACAGTGCTACCGCTTCTGGTAAAGCCTTAGGCGGTGTTGCCGCTTCGAATGAGGATATCTCTGCCAGCTTCTGGAACCCCGCACTGTTTGTTAACGCCAAAGAAACCACTGTCTATGTGTCGGGTGCTTACGTCATGCCAAGTATGGACGTGACAGTAAATTCTGCTAAGGATGCTACTCCAACTAGTCCATCTGTACTTGGTGGACCTAAGGATTTAACTGCTGATGGGGCAACGCAAGATTCCGTTGATAATACCTTGGTGCCAGCTTTTTATTTTGCAAAACCGCTTTCTGATAAAACAGTAGCAGGCATTTCTTTGAATGTGCCGTTCGGTTTGTCTGGTGACTATGGGCAAGATTGGGCTGGTCGCTTTCACGCCACAGAAACGGCAATTCAGGATATAGCACTGAGCTTTGCGTTGGCGCATCGCGTCAATAATTGGGCATCGGTCGGTGCGAGTGTGCAAATTCATAAAGCAGAAGTTGTATTGGAGTCGGCTGTTGGTACAACTACAACTTTAGCTGGAGGAGAAGGGATTGGCCGTATAGAGGCAGATGATACCAGTTACGGTTATAGTTTGGGTGTGGCGCTAGAGCCAAGAAAAGGCACTCGTTTGGGTTTGGGTTATCGCAGTGAAGTAGATTTTGATTTTAAAGGTGATGTGAAGTATACAGATGTGTCTGCAGGGTTAGCTGGTGCTGCTAATCTAGTTAATGCCGATGTCAGTGATTCAATTACATTTCCATCAGTAATTACCTTGAGTCTTGAGCAAGATCTAACACCTAAGTTGATGCTAGGTTTGACCGCTATTCGTACCGGCTGGGGAGCTATGGATGGTATCAATATTGATTTTGATAGTGAGCAAGACAATTCAGAACTTACTTTTGGTTTTGAAGATCAGTGGATGTATTCTGCTGGTTTGACGTATGCACATTCTGATAAGTTGACGCTAAGAACAGGCGTGGCCATGGATAATTCGCCAGTAACCGATAAATATCGTTCAGCTCGTACCCCAGATGGCGACCGTAAATGGATTTCTGTTGGCGGAACTTACGACTTTAACGACATGACGTCGGCGACTTTTGCTTTCACACATGTAATGATCGAGGATGTGTCTGTTAATCGTAATTTCACGGCTAGTGGTCAAGAAGACGCTTCTCGTGGCACGTTAGATGCTGATTATAAGTCATCAGCTAATGTCGTTTCAGTTGCGATGAACATGGCATTCTAAATTATTTCTGATTATTAAGCTGTAAAAAAGCCGACGTTCAATCAATTGAACGTCGGCTTTTTTGTGTCTGAAATACTTCTAATGCACCATGCGCAGTTCTTTGGCTTTAGTTGTAGGTCATATATGGACTCCTCTGGGGATGCAACGATAGCATCCCTATTTTTTAATAAAGAATCATGCGTACTCCACTTGTTTATTAACAATACTTATCAACGGTCATAACAAACTTGCGTTAGCTTTCGTATATTCGGTCTTATTATGGAGAGCTACTCCAGACCTTAACGGCTTTATTCGCCGTGTAAACCAAACGCCTTATCGGAATTATGGCTTCAAGAGCCGCTGACCTACTCAGGTTTCATTTGGTTTGCTTGCTAGCTGTTCATTCCGTTCAATCTATATTGCTAACTGCCTAGGTTGGTACTTTCTCTATTTACTGGCTTATTGAACATCATCGTTACTGTGCGACAGGTTGACGATATTCAAGCCCACTTTTCAGCATGGCTGTCGCCATTCTGACCAGTTTGTTGGCGACGGCCACTATGGTTTTATTAAACCCTTTCGTGCTGAGTAGTTGCCTTATCCAACAACTCAAGCCGTCTGTTTTTTCTTTAACATGAATGACCAAAGATCGGGCCCCGTTAATAATGAGCGTACGCAGATACGTATCGCCTCGCTTGGTAATCCCGCCGATGGTGACCTTACCGCCACTGCCACTGTGCGCGGGTACAAGGCCTATGCTGGCACTGGCATCTCGGCCACGTCTGAAGCACTCAGCCGAACCGAACTTAGCATACATCATGCTGGCTCCGAGCCAAGCGACACCGGGCAGTTGAACAAGCCGTTGGCAGGCGTCAATCTGTTTCGCTATCGTTTTAATCTCATCGGTCACTTCTGCCATCAGCATGATCACATGTCTAAGTTGCTCTAACAGTCTAAATATTATCCTGCGTGCAACGACGGTCATTTCATTTTCAGCATCTTCAAGCGTAATAGGCACTTGCTTAAGGAGCTTACTGATTCCTACCGCAAAGTTAACCCCATATTCACGGCCAAAACCGCGAAGGCGATTGGCAATTTGGTTTCGTTCTTTCTTATAGCCTTCGCGGAATTTATGTAATGTAGCAATATCTTGCTGCTCTAATGTACGGATCTGAACGCAGTGTAACTGCTGGCTTCTACTCGCCTCATAAATACTCATGGCATCATTTTTATCATTCTTATTACCCACTCGGTATTTTGCGGCAATATGAGGAGGAATTAGGCCCACTTTATGGCCTGATGCCGTGAAGTGTCTAGCCCAATGATGTGCTGAACCACACGCTTCCATATAGATCGCTGCATCAGGGTACTGGGCAATGATGAGACACATCTTCTTCGCTGTGACTTCTTTATTTAACTTGGCTTTACCAGCTTGGTTGAAGACAGCAACTTGGAAAACTTCTTTCGCTAAATCGATACAAATTGTCGTATTATTATTCATGGTATGGCTCCTTTGGTTTGGTCGCCCCCCAATTTACCGAAATTCAGCTGAATTGGGGAGGAGTCCATACCATTGGATTAGCCGAGGAACGAGGCGTGATCTAACGTTTATGAAGCAATCTGTTACACGCCTGATTACGGTCGTACCTCCCTCATCAGGCCTACAAAACCTATCCAACTGTAGATACCATCTCTCCTAACCAGCCTCAAGTTTTTATTTAACTAACTTGAGGCTGATATTCTGCTTGATTCTTAACAACACCAAAACATATTTGTGACAACTTTCTCATCGCTGCACCTAGCGCCTGCATTTTTGTTTTGCCTTGTGCTAGTAATCTCGTTTTTTGAGCTTTTATATCAGGATTATGTTGTCCTGCCGCGACTGCAGCCATATACAATTTCGCTCTGATATAACCAGGTCCTTCCTTACTCAAGGATGTTTTTCCTGCCCGTTTGCCAGATTCGTTGTGCTTGGGGATCAGGCCTAAATAAGAAGCTAATTGTTTCGCGCTCTTAAACCGCTTACACGCCAGTAAGCAAACCATTATTCGGGATGTTACTTCACCAACACCGTTTATACTTTCAAGTAATTGGCGGTTCTTTTTTAATTGAGGGTGCCTGTCAATATGCTCATCAATTTCATTCTTGAGTTTATCAATTTCAGCCTTTAATACCGCTATCATATCTTTGAGTGATTGAGCGACTCGAGCTGATGCGTCTGAAAACTCTGCTGCTTCATAACGGTTTTCTTCACGCTGCAAATCTTTTTCTAACGCTTCAAGTCTACGCACCATTGCCTTTAACTCTCTTGCTTCTACAGGCTCTGGCTGCCAACTTGAAAGTGAATATTGTTGGTCATGACCATAGCGAGCGAGCATTGTGGCGTCTGATTTATCAGTCTTATGAACTAGCCCTAATGAGTTTGCATATTGTTTTGCTTTTCCTGGATTTACATGTAAAAGAGTAAATCCTTGTTCATATAAAAAATACATTAAAGGTTCGCTATAAATGCCAGTAGGCTCTGTCGTAATAACAATATTCTGAGCTTCTAACCCCGTATTCTTTACTAACCAATTAACTAATTCTTGATAGCCTTGTGTTGTGTTCTTTAATACCTTAGTTTTTAGCTTATTTTTGACCACATCGCGTAGAAAGCTAACATCTAACTTTTCTTTACCTATATCAATGCCAATAAAAGCTTTCATCTCTATCTACTCCCCTTGTACATGCAGCATCACCCTTACTTGGGGTGCTAGGATACCATTCAGTTTAATGGAGGTTAGGAAATCAGGGCTCAATCTACAAAATAGCATCTTTGTGCTCAGGTCGCGCACGAGCTCACCGATTTCCCGATGTGATAAGTGTTAGCTAAACACTCATCAAGAAGAGATACAAGGTCGCGCCTTCAGGCCGACAAAAACCTGATCACACCAAACCAAACCCCTTGACGCGCTAAAGCACGATAAGATCAACGGAATTCGTTTAGCGACAACCTCTTTCGCAAGAATGACGACGCTGGATTTTAGTTATTTACCCAGCACAGCGGGGAATTTACCCTAGGAGATTAATACACCATGCGCAGTTCTTTGGCCTTGGCGTTGTCTTTCGAAGTCCAGTCGGACAAAGGTGAAGGTTTGGCGAAATAGTAGCCTTGTAGCGTATGACAGCCCAGTGCAGCGAGTAAATTTGCTTGCTCTTTGGTTTCGATGCCTTCGGCAATAACGGTCATGCCGAGTGAGTCAGCCAATTGTATAGTGGATTTTACAATGTCTACATGACGCTGGTCACCTGGCAGAGGAGAAACAAAGCGGCGATCGATTTTAAGAATATTGGCAGGAATATCGACCAGTTGCCCCAGCGAAGCCTGTCCAGTACCGAAGTCGTCAATGGCGATGGAATAGCCATATTGTGACAAGCTTCTTAAGCGTTTGTGAATGAGTGGGTGAGTCATGACTGGACTGGTTTCTGTTATTTCCAGTTCTAGCATGCTGCCTAGCCAAGGATTGTCTGCAATCAGCGTCATGAGTAGAGCAAAGAAGGCATCGTTCATCAGCTCTTGTCCTGCCAGATTGAATGCGATGGGAGTACGAATGTGCTCTTCGTGCCATTCACTCAGTGTATCAACCAGCTCCCGAACCAAGTTCTCAGCAAGCAGTGGCAGTAGGCCTAATGTTTCAGCAATTTTAATAAAAGTGGTAGGCGGGACAAATTTGCCCTCATTTTGCCATCGAGCGAGGGCCTCGAACGAGCAAATCTGCCCGTTTGGTTTTACTTGAGGTTGTAGCCAAATACTGATTTGCTTGTTTTTGATCGCTGTGCTGAGTTTAAGCCCCAGTTTGTGCTCTTCTATCAGCTTGTTCTCAAGATGGTGATTGTAATAGGAAAAGCGGTCTGTGTTGGTGGCGTATTCTAATGCCATTTCGCAGTGTTCTAGCAGTTCTTCGGCTGTTTTTCCGTCTGTATGGTAGTAGGCAACGCCTACTTGATAGTCCATATTTAATCGCTTGCCATCAACACTAATTTGGCTGGGTAATACAGAATGAATCAGCGTAGACAGGTTTTTTTGAATCAGATAAGCCTGACTTAAAGGGACAAAGCAAGCAAACTTAACGCCGCGTAACCGACCTACAATGGCTTGGTTCGACAATTTGGCTTGCAGAGTCTTAGCAAAGTTGAGGATGACTTTGTTGGCGTTGTCCTTGCCGTACTGTTTGTTAAGCAGTTTAAACTGGCTAATGCGAATAATAAACATAGCGCCAGTGAGATGATTATCCTGTGCGGTAATTTTCTCGTTTACCTGACGACAAAAATGCCTATGGTTAGGAAGCAAGGTGAGTAGGTCAAAGTGAGCTAGGCGGCTATTAGTTTGCTGACTGGTTTCCAGCTCCTGCTGTATGGCTTTTAGTTGTGTGGTGTTTTGTAGGTGTAAGACGTAATGGCCGTGCTGGGTTAATGATGCGCGACGCACACTGATGTGGACGTTTTCTTGATTCTTTAGCGTGCATTCTGCGGTGTTGGACTGCCAGAAAAGCTTTCCTCCACCTTCTAGGGGCGATAGCCAATCAATCATTCTTGTTTCTGAAAACGGGTATTTTTCGTCCCCAAGAAGATTGCGAGCCAGTTGATTGGCTTTAAGAATGCCACCCCGTTGGTCGCATAATAATGTAGGGGTTCCGGTATGCTCAAAAAACTCTTCGTATAAGGCGTAATTATCATTTAGCTTTTTATAAAGTTGTTGCATGTGCGCTGTGTTGTTTTCCAGCGTCTTGATAATGCGAGATACCGCGAGCGGTAAGCCAATATTGAGGGTAACAAAGGTGAGTAGTTGAAAGTAAAACGATGGGGTGATGTCCATCTGATCGCGGTATAAGTTATCACTTGTTATTAAGTAAAAGGGGTACAAATTAACCAGCATGGCGGCTAGCGACGCTTTAAAATTGAATAATAAGCGAGTAATAAGCGGCAATGAATACAGAGAAATAAGAGCGTATTTTTCGGCATGGAATTCGTTACTCAGCACTAACAGCAAAAAACTGGTGGTGATCAGTGTCAGCAGAAATAAAACCGCTGTTGTCTGTGGGTGTTTATTGCATAAATAAAGCAAGCCTATAAGAAGGCAAAGGTAGGCTGTGTTGATACTTAAAAAAGCCAATCCGCTGGGAGAAAAGAAATAATGGATTTCGGATACGGCAAAAATACACAGTGTGAGCGCGAGTAAAATTCTCAGGGCGCTTTGTTGAAAGGCTTTTTCATCTCCTCTGGCCACAAGATCAGAGTCAGTCAAAAAAAATTTTTTAAGAAAAACAATAAACATTAATTAACTTCATAATGCGAAAAAATAAGCCGTACCTATTTACAGCTCGGGATAACAGTACCTAAAAAGCATTAATTTGACTACGCCCGTTTTTAACTTTACATAAAAATTAGAGATTAATTTGTCTTAAATGGTTATCCCACTGAATACGTGCGTGTTTTTTAACCACCTTTGTGTGGTTTTTAATCGGGTTGCTTTTCAATTGAACGCCGGTTCCGCTGGTTAATAAAAATTCATAGGGGCGATCCGTTGCAACCAAGCCACAAACATCGCGGCAATTTTCGACTCCCAAGAAGGTTTTGGAATGTGCATGCCAATAGGCGACTAGGCCGCCTCTTGGGGTGCTAATGGCAAGCACATCGCCTGTTTTGTCAAAGCAGACACTGCCACAATATTGTTTAAAGCGCACTCTAATGTCTTCCGGTATAGGCAGGTATTCCAATGTTGGCTGATCAACACGGGATAGGGCAACCAGTGGCACTTGATCCCAGATATCTCCCTGATACTGAAAGCCTAAAGCAACGATGCCTTGCGGATTCACGTCAAGGTGGCGAATGCTGAGCTGGTGTAGTGCATTATTATGAGAGACCTGATTAAGCACCTGACCGTCTTTTAGAGAAAGGTAGGTTACGTTAGGTTGCATTGTATCGAGGTTTAAAACGTTTCTGTCTTCGTCTGGGTGGGTCATCATTCCGCCATTGGCAATGACGAGTACCTGTTCATTTAAAAAAACAGACTCGTGGGGACCAATGCCATTACTGCTAAAAGACTGCACAATATTGCCTGTTGGCCAGTCGCGTATAAAAATTTTCCCCGCGCCGGTTGGGTAGTGACTTTCTTGGGTGATAAGGCGTTTGCCGTCTTCAGTAAAAAGGGCGTGGCCATAAAAATGATGGTCTTTGCTTGGCTTAATACGTTTTATTTTTTGATTGCTTGAGACGTCAAAGAAATCCATAAAAAAGCCAGGTCTTCTGCTAACAATACCGACAATGCTTTGGTTGGGATGAACCACCGGCGCGTGGGCGCGGTTAGTCAGTGGCGCCGTCCAAATAATGTCGCCTTGATCGTCAAAAAGAGCAAAAAAGTGAGCTTGTTTGCTAAGCGAATAGGCTGAGGCGTACAGTATTTGGCCTGTTTTCTGTTGGCTAAGCGCGCCCCAAGATGGCGCTGTGATAAGTGCGCCACTTAACGTTAAAAAAGACCGTCTAGATAGCATGGTTAGTCTCCATCTCTGCTGTTAAAGCCAATTTTAAAGCCCAGTTGAGTGACAAGACTAGACAAGGTGGATTGGCTGTTGGAGAGGGATTTTACGAGTGGTTGCGCAAGTATGACGCGTTCGTCTTGAGCGTACGGGCCATGGAAGAAGTCGCTTGGTAGTTGTAGCGCTAATTTAATATTTTGTATTAGCTGTTGCTCTAATTGTTCCGCAAGGTCGGCATTGTTTTGTTTAGCAATATCAAATAAAGACGGCGAACCTGCGTGGTAAATTTCTCGATAGGACTGTAAGTTTCTTTGTATGGCGTTAAGCGACAAATCGCTGCGATAGAATTCGGCAAGCTTGAGACTTTCTTGGCCATTATAACCAATCGGGGTTTCAATTTTGGCGTCTTTCACCGCTGACATATGTTCAATCCATTGTTGTAAAAATTGCTCTAAAGCCACTTTTTCAGGATCAAACCCTACGCCTTCTTCTTCAAATACCCAATCTTGCACTGTGCTTTCTTGCCATTGTTTTAAGACGTTGGCTGCACTTTGAGCATGATGTGTGGTGACTTTTTCAAGTAAATGGCAATGGCTTGCCGATTGCGTTGGGCTAAAATCCGGGTGATAAAGTAGGCTTTCGATGGCGGTTAGGCCTCTGACGGCGATGCTAGCGGAGGCCCAAAACTGAGGGGCATCTAGCAAGGATGGCTCGCCTTGTGCCAGCGCTCTCAATTGACGTTGAGTAACGCCTTTTTTATCCGGCCAGTACTCAAACGCGTAATAACGCATAAAATAGGTAACCGGGCCAAAATTAAGCCACTGTATTTGCTGCCAATCTAATGCATTGGTTTTAAAGGCGTTTTGTGCGGCGACCAATGTTTGTTGTGACGGTGCAGAGCAAAGCGCGGAGCTGCGTTCTTCCAACGATTGCGATGACGCGGAATAGGCTTGATAGCGTTGCGTGACAACCTCTGAGGCAATGCTGTTTAAAGGGGCTTCCCATTGGCCGGCCGAGACGAATAAAGGGCTTGCTGCACTAATGGCGAAGGCTATTAATCTGGGGAAATAGGTCATTAAAGAGACTCCAAAAAGTAGATGAGTTTGTTGCGTTGTTGTTTGTTGAGTTTTTTATAATAGGCTTGGCTCGGTTTGGCTTCGCCACCGTGCCATAGAATGGCTTCTTCGATGGTCCGAGCTCGGCCATCGTGTAAAAAACCTACTCTGCCAGAGACTTTCTCCGATAAGCCAATTCCCCATAATGGGGCGGTACGCCATTCTCTTGGGCTTGCAGACGCACTAGGAAATCCACTGGCGAGCTCTGGCCCCATATCGTGTAACAGCATGTCGGTAAAAGGGTAAAAAGTACGATTGTTTAATACCGTAAAATTTGAATCATTGCCTGTTTGCATTTTGGGCGTATGGCAACGGGCACAGCCGCCTTCATCAAAAAAGCGTTTACCCGCTAAAAAGTGGTTGTGGGTCAAATTACGCATGGCGGGCGGGGATGATAATAAGACAAAAAGGTCGACTAGCCTCGCTTGCTGTTGATCGACTTCCAAATGGTCTAAATGGGCGCTGTTACCATTCGGGCTTGCTAGGCAGTCGCGTTGTAACAGACTGCAATCCCCTGATGGCGCAGGGTTCAAGGGCGTTGATAACCCCAAGTCGGTATTAAATGCCGACTGATTTTGCGCACGAATATTGGCCACGGAGGCTTTGTAGCCAAAACGGCCAATGACTTTTTGTTTGTCTTGGTAAATCCAATTGACTCGACCACTAATGCCATCGTTATTTCTATCATCTGGATCGGCATTGGCCATAATACTTGTATTAGTAATATTGTCTAAAAGACCCATGCCAACCAGAGCGGGTGATACCAACATGGTAAACCCCGTGTCGTCATCAAAGTCTCCGTAATTCAACTTTGTCCAATGCAAATTGGGCTTTCTTAATTTGACCTCGGTGCCATCGGCTAATGTTTCTAGGTGCGTACTGTATGAAAGGCGGTAATCGCCCTCAGGCAAAATGCCCGGCGAACTTTGCCCTTGAAACTGATGCCCATAAATTTTATCGCCAATATTGGGATAAATAAAATGGCTAGCGCGATGTGCGTTTTTATCTTGTTTACCAAGACGAACCATAAAAGACGGCACGGATGCCCCCTTTATATTCGCCTCGGGTGCATGACCTCGGCCATTATTTACGTGACAACTATTGCAAGAACGAGCATTAAACAGTGGCCCTAAGCCATCACTGGCGGTGGTTGAAGAAGGGGATGGCACCCAAAATTTCTGAAAAATACCTTCACCGATATAAAAGTCAAGTTTGTCTTTGGTATCAATGCCTACCAGTGGCGTTGAATAATCATTGGCCATCGCAAGGTGCTGAAAACAAAAAAAGCCAGCAAAGGCGCTAGCGATTATAAAACGATTTTTTTTTACGTTTACTGTCATAAATAGACAAATACCATTCATTTACCATGCGAGACCTTGGCAAAATATTGCTGCAAGGTCTCGCATGGTGGGCTCTTGACTCCCTGTTTTGTCGGTGGCGTCATTCCTCTTGTGAATAGACGATTTATTTGCCGATTAAAAGACCGCGCTTGGATTGTCCAAGCTGTCGGAGCCTTCAAGCGCAATGCCTTGAAGATTCAAAAGGTGAATAATGTCTTCTGTAGTACGGGTTTCATTGACTAATGAATCAACGAAGTTTTGCACCAATTGATTGCCTTTGGTGTTGTTCATGGCAATTAAAACATCAAAGGTTTGGCCTTGTTTTGCCGCGTCGACCATGGCTTGGGCGGCGGCTTCTGTGGCATTCAATTTCTGCTTCATCTGCGTATCTAACTGTGGATTTTGTTTCGCCACGAGATGAGACAAAGACGCGCCTTTTACCCAGCTGCCATCTACCCGTTGATATTCACCTAGGTACGCATTTTTGATGCCTTTAGCATCATAATAATGAGACCAGTGTGTGTTATCAGAGAAACAGTCGTGTTCTTCCTCTGGGTCGTGAAGCATCAAGCCAAGCTTGGTTCTTTCACCCCCTAATTCACCGTACGCCAAACTTCCCATACCGGTAAGAATAGTAGAAAGGCCTTGTTCTGGTGTTTGTTCTAATAAAGCGATACGAGCAGCGCCGCCTTGCTTCCAGTTGTTTGCCATTTCTTCTAGGTCAGAAATCAGTAAATCGGTTGCAGCGACTAGATAATCACCACGACGGTCACAGTTGCCATTGGTGCAATTGTTGAGGTCGAAATCGCTAGCAGGGCGCTCGCCAGCGCCAGGGTTAGTACCGTTTAGGTCTTGCCCCCATAGTAAAAACTCGATGGCGTGGTAGCCACTTGCGACATTGGCTTCAACACCATCGGCTTCTTGCAGTTTTTCAGCGATAAGTTCAGGCGTAATATGGCTGGTGTTGACCGTTTCGCCGCCAATAATCAGTTTTTTTGAGGCTATTACGTTGGCGGTATAAAGCGCGTTTAAATCCGACTCTGAACCATAGCTATCCATGGCAACATAATCGATTAAACCTTCATCCAGTGGCCAAGCGTTTACCTTTCCTTCCCAATCATCAACGATGGCATTACCAAAACGGTATACTTCGCTTTGTTGATACGGAACGCGAGCCGCAATCCAAGCAGTTTTAGCTGCGGCTAGATTGGCTTCGGTTGGTGTTTCGAGAAAAATGGCAATAGCTGAGCGCAGTGTTTGAGCCGTTGCTAATGAATCGCCATAGACTGCTTCGGCAATGTCTGCATAATGCACCACAACTGAATTTTCTGTCACCGCGGTTGTCGTGTTTTTTACGTTGTCAGTACTGCAGGCCGTTAGCATTGCACCAGCAAGACACACTGCGATGGGGGTTAATAATCGTTTCATTTTGGACGCTCCACTATTGTTATGTGGCAACATAGTATTAGAAATGAAAATGATTATCAAAGGTATATTTTACAGGTTATTGACAGTAACGCTAACCACCCTCTAGACAGTAACGCTAGCCGCTCTCTAATTTATGGCCTTGCTGATTGTTGCTGTGCTGATTGTTACACTGATTAACGGCTAGATTCATCATTGCTAGATTAATAACGATTAGGCCAACAGCGATTAGATCACAGCGGTTAGGCTGCTAGTGGCTACATTGGTAATGAAATCTGCTGCTGGCGGTATCTTGAAGACTGTACTCGCAGGCGGTATTTCTTAATAAGCTGCGCCCTTCCCAAGAGACGCTCATACTGATGGGTGATTTGTTTTTATAGCTAGGAATAAAGCGGTAAGCCGCGACAACTTCTATCGAGCTGTTTGCGCCTAACTGAATAGACTGCCCGACCAAACGCTGGCGTGTTTCTGTGTTGTACAGCGTGTAATCTGTCGTGTATTCCTGATCGCCATTTTCATGCGAAAAATTTAACCAAATTTTACGATAGGTTTGTGGTTCGGCTGTTGGGTTGTTGAAGCGTAGTTTTGTATAGATAACTTGAGAGCGAGACAGGCTAGCTTGAGCATTTTGGCTGACTTTTAGATAGGAGGAATCCGTGTCCTGCCATGGCATATTGGTACCAAAGGAAGCATCGACAATTTGAATGTCCTCTTTGGCAAAGAAGGCCTCTGCGTACTGAATGAGATCTTTTGCTGGCGCGTATAAAGCCAAGGCAATCACACCTAGAAATGCAAACTTATGAATATTGTGAGTAGGGCTTATTAGCTTAAACATATCCACATCCTTTAAAGTATCTTTACTGTTTATTTGTACAGTACTGTATAAATAAACAGTCTTTTTGTACAGGCTATTTTTTAAAAAAGTTTGCATTTGGGAAAAAAATTTAAGCACTGATCTGTTTAAGGCTTTTTCGAAGATTTATAAAATAATGTTTGATTTTATCTAGTTGACTGAATTAAAAGGGAATATATGTGATTCCCACAGCCTTCTTAACGGTTTCTGTGGACAAGATTTGCCAAGTTCTTTTTTGCTTTTATTTGATACGAAATCGACCTGATTCGATGGCAATAAACAGATCAGACATTATAATGCAGCCACTAATAGGTGATGAGGTGGTTGTGGATAAAGTGGATGTGATCGTAATTGGCGCTGGTGCTTCTGGTTTGATGTGTGCGGCAACGGCGGCCTATCGAGGGAAAAAAGTGCTGCTATTGGATCATGCCAATAAAGCAGGCAAGAAAATTTTGATGTCTGGCGGCGGTCGTTGCAACTTTACTAACATGGACGCTGCCCCTAAACACTTTCTATCAGATAACCCGTATTTTTGTATTTCTGCGTTAAATCGATTTTCCCCTCAGGACTTTGTTGATCTAGTGGATCGTCACGGTTTGGAGTATGTCGAGAAAACCCCAGGACAGTTATTTTGCGAGCATTCGGCCAAGGATATTTTGGCGATTTTATTGACCGAACTAGACTGGTCTGGCGCAGAACTAAAACTCAATACGAAAGTCCACGATATTGAGTTCCAAGACAAACAGACAGTGCTTAAAACTAGTCAAGGGGAGTTTGCGTGTGAGTCTCTTGTGGTTGCTACGGGGGGCTTGTCGATTCCCACCATGGGAGCCACCGGGTTGGGTTATGACATCGCCAAGCAAGTTGGGCACAGCCTCTTGCCGACTCGTGCGAGCTTGGTGCCGATTACCGTACAGCCTGATCGAAAAGGGCAGCTGGCGGCGCTATCAGGTATAGCGTGTGACGTTAGTGCGACGGCCAATGGCGTCACGTTTCAAGAACCAATGCTGTTTACTCATCGCGGCGTGAGTGGCCCGGCGATTCTGCAAATAACGAACTTTTGGCAGCCTGGCGAGGCGCTAAGCATTAACATTTCCCCGACATTATCATTAAAAGACTTATTCGATATTCGTCAAAATACACCGAAAAAAAGCTACGAAGGCATTTTATCAGCCCTATTGCCAAAACGTTTGGTTGAGCTTATTAAAGTGGATTTTCCTTGGTTAACAGAACGCAGTGCGCAAACATCCAATGAACAGGTTGAATGCCTATTTCAGTATCTAGCGAACTTCGATATCTCGCCTAATGGCACCGAAGGTTACCGCACGGCTGAAGTGACACTGGGTGGTGTCAATACCAACGAAGTGTCATCGAAAACCTTTGAATCACAAAAACAAACCGGCCTGTACTTTATCGGTGAAGTGCTTGATGTCACCGGTTGGCTTGGCGGTTACAACTTCCAGTGGGCTTGGGCAAGCGGATATTGTGCAGGCCTACATGTTTAAGGCCGGTGCGAATAAATCTACATGCTGAGGCAAGAGAATTTATTCGCACCTTCCTTAAGTACTTACGATGCGTTGTTAGTTGTATTCATCCTCTCATCTCATCGGTACGGGGCGATTGACCATTGCTTCACCGGCCTGATTGGCCATATATCAACTACTACAACATTCCGCTTCGTCTAACATATTCATATATGGTGAACTAACAACGGCCGCGACAAATTCATCAGCAGCATTGTAATGATGCGCTGAACTCCGTCCTTATAAAATACCCCAAATTGAGAGTTGAAAAAAATGGAACTTTGTTCCATCATTGTGTCTTCTTTGACGAAACAGGCGTGTTTGATGGCAAATGCTAGTCATTTATTGGGCGAGCGGGAATCCATGAATGCTTTCGTTAGACGCAATCGAAGCATAAAAAATTATTATATGTCGGAGCAAGAATCATGATTGATAACCCCGCGAGCTTTATTGCCGTTGATTGGGGAACCACCAATTTACGTGCTTTTTTGATGAATCAGGAGGGTCAAATTCAAGCGCAGCGTGACAGTGATCAAGGCATGTTAACGCTCGGTTCGGCTGAATTTGAAAGCGTCTTATCGGATTTATTGGGAGATTGGTTAACCCCAGATTTGCCTATTTATATGGCTGGCATGGTAGGCAGTCGAGGCGGGTGGCAAGAAGTGCCTTATTTGCCTTGTCCTATTCACTTAGACGATTTGTCTGAACACCTTTTTTGGATGACCACAAAATTACCAAACAAGGTGGCGATTGTGCCGGGGTTACAAGGTACTGGGGTGGCTGGGCTGCTGGATGTGATGCGTGGTGAAGAAACGCAATTACTCGGTGCGCTTGATTGGTTAGAAGAGCAAGGCCGAGCGGATGAATCGCCAGTATTTTGCTTGCCGGGCACTCATTGCAAATGGGTACAAGTCAAACGTGGCGAAGTGACGCAGTTTTCCACTTCTATTACAGGGGAGTTATTTGCGCGTTTGAATGACGAATCCAGTTTGGTAAAGGGCTTGCCTAAATCGGCTCAGCTTAACGAAGAAGCGTTTAATAAAGGTGTTTTAGCGAGCCAGCAAACGGGTGGTATTTTGCATCATTTATTTAGCGCTCGTAGCCGCTTTGTGTGTGGCGAGTTGGCGGCCGATGAAGTGCGAGACTATTTGTCTGGTGTGGTGATCGGTCATGATGTGAATGATATTTTATCCACATTGACGATACCAACAAGCCCGGTTCTGATTATTGGTAGCCAAGCGTTAAGTGCTCGGTATGCGTTGGCCCTGTCTTCGAGAAACCTTGCCGGTGAATTCTTGGCCGCCAATGAAGCCAGTATTCGTGGTTTAAAACGCTTGGCGAATCGTCAGGCTAGGTCGGAACATCATCCGGCAATAGGAGCGTAATAATATGAAACATTCTTTTGATGCCTTTATGCAGGAATTCCCCATGGTTGCCATTCTTCGCGGCGTCAAGCCAGATGAAGTGGTTGAGCATGCTCAAGTATTGATTGAGACGGGTTTTCGATTGATCGAAGTGCCGCTTAATTCACCGGATGCCTTTACCAGTATACGTACTCTGCAAGACAAATTTGGTGAACAAGTCTTGATTGGCGCGGGCACGGTGTTGACCATGGCGCAATTGACCGAGTTGGTCGCCACTGGCGCAAAATTAATGGTGTGTCCACATACCGACGTAGAGTTGATTAAAGCGGCAAAAGTAGCGGGTTTGTATGCCATGCCAGGCTTCTTTACCGCGAGTGAAGCCTTTGCAGCATTACATGCCGGTGCGGATGCGGTAAAACTGTTTCCTGCGGAGGCCTTGCCAACCATTAATGTAGTCAAAGCCTTGGGCGCGGTGATTCCAGCGGAGACCTGGTTGTGTCCCGTTGGAGGCGTGACGCCAGATAATGTGGCAGATTACTTAAACGTCGGTGCTCGTGGTTTTGGTTTGGGATCGGCCCTGTACAAAAAAGGCCAATCGGTTGAGACAACGAAAGCCAATGCTGAAGCCTTTATGGCGGCTTGGAAGACTTATCAGAAATAGCGTTCTTTAAGCAGACAAGACAAGTGGGAGAATAAAAATAATGAAACAAATCAGCATCCAACGCCATCAGTTGGCGGAAGGGCCTTTTTGGAGTCAATCCGAGCAAGCTTTGTACTGGGTGGATATTCCGGCCTGCCAAGTGTGGCGCTGGCATCAAGCGTCCAATGACTATCAGCATTGGACTTTGCCGAAAAAAGTCTCCGCCGTATTCACCACACAAAGCGATCGTTTATTGGTGGCGTTGGCGGATTCCGTTGCTTATTTAGATAAAACAACCGGTGAGCTAGAACACTTGTGCGATTTGGATAGCGATATTACGGGTAATCGTAGTAACGATGCAAAATGCGATCCTAATGGCGATCTTTGGGTTGGCACAATGGACGATGCAGAAGAGCAAGCATCAGGTCGTTTATGGAAGGTGACGCCAGCAGGTAAAAAAACCTTAATGCTAGAAAATGTAGGCATTGCCAATACCTTGGCGTGGGACGAACCCCGTGGTCGCTTTTATTTTGGCGATTCCATGACGCGCAAAGTGCACGCTTTTCCGTATCCAGAATTTTATGACGTGCGTAACCAAAAGGCATTTTTTGAAGTAAAGCAAGGCATCGGCGCCGATGGCTCTTGTATCGATTCGGAGGGCTGCCTTTGGAATGCTAACTGGGATGGGGCTCGTGTTGTGCGTTACAACCCAGAAGGTGAAGTGTTGCACACCATTGAACTGCCTTTCGCTAAGCCAACCAGCTGCGTGTTTGGTGGGCCTGATGGTAATACATTATTTATCACTTCCGCCAGCGTGGCGACCAGTGAAGATGAATTAACAGCAAACCCTTTGTCTGGGCATGTGATTGCCATCGATTTGAAAGCCGCATTGGGTCTGGACGTCACGGGTGAGCCAAGTCAGCCTTTTGCAGGAGCATAGAATATGAAACTAGGTGTGTATTATTACCCAGAGCATTGGCCAAAAAGTCGTTGGCAAGAAGATGCTCAACATATGCGACGTATTGGTATTTTCATGGATTGAAGGAGCTCTTGGAATACCGGCAAGTATATTCCCAAATCACCAGATGACTTTTTTAATAAAGTCATTTAAGCCAGTTCAAGTGATGTTGAGCTGGCTTTTTTATGCTTTCAATTCTGTGTCTTAGAATGAAAGCATTTTTATAACAATGAGTTAAAAGGTGTGGTGATTAATGAAAGTTATTCTCAAATGATTGCTAGTTTGTTTTAATATGTTATATCATAACGTTTTATTTTTGTTGTGGATAATACGGATATGATGGTGGTGCCTGCTTTGAAACGAATATTCTCATGTGTGTTGGCCGTTGGTGCCTTATTTGGTGTGACGGTGTCGGCTCAGCCTACGCAGTCTAATACGGTGTCGATCAGTGCTGCGTTTGAATTTACCAGTTTAGATCCGTCTAAAAATGGTTTTGTGTATAGTCGCATGCAGGTTTTGGAAACGCTGTTGGATGCAAATGAAAGTGGTTTGTTAATGCCGGCTTTAGCGGATCGCTGGGACGTGAGTGACGACGCAAAAACTTGGTCTTTTCATTTGCGTGATGGGGTGCGATTTCATGATGGGCGTTTGATGGACGCCGATTCGGTGGTGAACAGTCTTGCGATTGCGCAGGTGAAACATGGTGCGTTGCGTAATGCGCCCATTGAAAGTATTCGAGCGTTAGACAAGAGCACGGTAGTGATTCGCTTGTCACGTCCTTACACTCTGTTAGGGGCGGTGTTGGCGAATTATGCCAATGGTATTTTGTCCCCCGACGCCTATGGTAAAGACGGCGAGGTGTTGGCTTTGTCTGCGACTGGGCCGTATCAACTTTATCAATTTGCGCCACCTCATAAACTTGTGGTCGAAAAATTTGAGGGTTATTGGGGCAAAAAAGCCAGTATTCCTTATGCGAGCTATTTGACTGGGCATCGTGCTGAAAGCCGTGTATTACAAGCTCGAAGCGGTCAAGTCGATATTGTGTTTGGTTTAGATCCTGCCAGTTTACCTTCTTTAAAGCGTCTGCCTAATCTAGCGCTGTATTCCAATGCGATTCCTCGCACCATTGTTTTGAAGCTGAACAGCGGCCATCGATTTTTAAACGATGTGCGAGCTCGACAAGCCTTGAGTTTGGCAATCAATAGGCAAGGCATTGCAAAAGGTATTTTGCGCGTTCCAGGTTCAGAAACAGAGCAATTGTTGCCTGCTTCCATGTCGAATTGGCATTTGAACAATGTCACCAATGAAACAGAAGCGACCGCTGGCACGGCAGAATCTTTGTTGGCCTCGTTAGGGTGGAAGAAAAATGCCAAAGGCATATTGGAAAAAGAAGGCGAGGAATTTCATTTAACGATGATGACTTATGCCGATAGACCAGAGCTGACAACCGTGGCGACGGCCATTCAGGCGCAATGGCAAGCCATTGGTGTTAGCACCAAGGTTGAAGTGACAAATTCCAGTGCGATTCCAATGGGTCATCAGGATGGCTCTTTAGAAGTGGCTTTGATCTCACGAAATTACGGTTTTATTGCCGATCCACTGGGTGTGATGTTGTCGGATTTTGGTGTGCATGGCGGTGGCGATTGGGGGGCAATGAATTGGAATAATAAGGCCATAACAGCTGATTTGACGGTGCTAGAGGAAACCTCAAACCCGGTGAAATACAAGGCAACAGCACAGCGTAGTGCGCAGATTATTTTTGCTGAGCGGCCAATGATTCCTGTTTCCTTCTATGTTCAGCAAACGTCGGTGAATAAGCGTGTAAAAGGCTTCCGCTTTGATCCTTTTGAACGCAGTTACTTCCTCAATGAAATGGAGTTTGTCAAACCATGAAGGCCATGCTGTTAAAACGCGCACTGCAATTGGTGACCGTGGTTTGGGGCGTTGGCACCCTGACTTTTATTCTGATGCGCTCTTTGCCAGGAGACATGGCGTATCGCATTGCGGCGAGTCGTTATGGTCAAGACAATGTGAATGCGCAAGCGGCGGCTTTGGTGCGCGAAGAATTGAATTTAGATCAAGGTGCATTCGCGGCCTATTGGCAGTGGTTAGTGGATCTGCTGCAGTTTAAATTAGGCCATTCTTTAGTCAGTGGTTTGCCGGTGGCGGACGCGATCCAGCACATGTTGGGGCACTCTGTATTGTTGGCCTTGGCAGGCTTGCTGGTGTCGGTGTTGATTGCTGTGCCTTTGGGTTTACTCAGTGCGTGGCGGGGCAACCCACTTGATTCGGTGTTGATGGGGTTGTCAAGCCTGATACGGGCCATGCCTGTGTTTGTGTTGGGCGTGTTATTCATCTTGCTGTTTGCGCTGCATTGGAATTGGTTTCCTGTCGCAGGCTTTGGCACCCCCGCGCATTTGGTGTTGCCAGCGTTGACGCTTGCCCTGAGTTTGGCGGCGGTCTCTAATCGAGTGGTAAGAGACTCGGCTAAACAGGTGTTTCGCGCGGCTTTTTATCAGTTTTCTAGGGTCAAAGGTCTGTCTGCTTGGCAGACGTTTAGGCGCCATGGTGCGCGCAATATTGCGGTGCCTGTGGTGGCGTTTTTTGGTATTCAGCTAGTCAGTATGATTGAAGGGATTGTGATGATTGAGTCGTTGTTTTCTTGGCCGGGGATTGGTCATGGTTTGGCTCACGCGATTTTTGCTCGTGATATTCCTGTTATTCAGGGAGCGGCATTGGTGATGGGGGTTTTGTTTGTTGCCTTGAATACCTTGGTGGACATGCTGTGTTTATGGATTGACCCAAGAGGAGTAAGAGAAGCATGAGGCTAACAATGACAACAACACAATGGGCTGGCTTATGTGTGTTAGCGGCTTTATTGGTGTTTGCTTTTTCGGGTATGGCTTTCTCACCTTACAGTTTGTCTGAACAAGATTTAAACGCGGTCTTAGATCCGCCTTCTATGGCGCATTGGCTGGGCACGGATCACTTTGGTCGCAGTGTGTTGACGCGTATGGCGCATGCGGTCGGCTTGTCTTTTGCCTTGGGAATGTTGTGTGTGGTGACGTCTTCTTTGTTGGGAACGGCGTTAGGGGTTTGGGCGGTGTGGGGCGGTAAAAAGGTCGATCATACACTGGGTGTGGTGGTGAATATTTTGCTCGCCTTGCCAGGGTTAGTGGTGGTGCTTTTGTTTGCTGCTATTGTGCCTGGGTCATTTTGGATCTTGTATATTGCGATTTCCCTAGTGCAATGGGTGGAATATTTTCGTGTGGTACGAGCGGTTACGCAAAATGTGATTCAAAGCCCTGCAAGACAATCTTCTCAGATGATGGGGTTTGGGCGTTGGTATCAGTTTAAGCGGCATATTTGGCCGGCTATTTTACCTTCTGTTTTCACCTTGGCCGCTTTCGGTGGCGCGAATGCGATTTTAACCATGGCGTCGCTGGGGTTTGTGTATGTGGGCATTCAGCCGCCTTTGGCGGAGTTAGGGTTAATGACCGTTGAGTTGTTTCCTTTTTACAGTGATGCGCCTTGGTTGCTGGCTCAGCCTCTGGTGATGATCGCCTTGATGGTGTTTGGATTTCATTTATTGGCAGGGAAACGAGTATGAGTGTATTGCTGAAATTAACCGAGGTAGCGGTTTATGTGGGTGACACTTGTTTGCTGGAGCCGATTTCATTAGAGCTAAAACAAGCTCAACCGCTGACCATTTTAGGGCAAACGGGCTCGGGTAAAAGCCTGCTGGCGCAAGCCATTATGGGGTTATTGCCTGAGACGTTAACGCTTCAGGGCAAGATTGAAGTATTTGGTAAGGTGTTGTCGCTTAAAGAGCGTCAGGCCTTGTGGGGGCGTGAATTGGTAATGTTGCCTCAGGAGCCTTGGCATGCGCTGGATCCTCTGATGAAGGGCGTCGATCAGGTCGCTGAAGTCTATCAATATGTACAAGGTCAGTCTCCCCATGACGCCTTGTCTCTTGCTGAGCAAGATTTGCAGCAGGTTGGCTTAGCTGATAGCGCTCAGAAGCGACCCGGTCAGTTATCGGGCGGCATGGCGCAGCGTCTCGCCATTTCGGCCGCGACGGCAGGTGGTGCCCATGTGATTTTGGCGGATGAGCCGACAAAGGGGCTGGATGTTTCTCGCCGCGACGGTATTGTGCGGTTGCTGCAATCTCGGTCAACACTGGGCAGTTTGCTGACCATTACCCATGATGTTGCCATTGCTCGCCAGTTGGGCGGTAAGCTGATGGTGATGAAGAAAGGGCGGTTGATAGAAGAGGGGGAGGCCGATCAAATCTTGGATTTCCCTCAAGACCCTTATACTCAGGAGCTGATTGCAGCCGAGCCAAAGTCTTGGCCGCATGTTGCTCTGTCTGCTGTCGATAAGGCCGCCGAAACCGTGCTAATGACAGAAAACCTAGCTATTGAGCGAGGTGGACGAAGCCTGTTTACAGGTCTGTCTTTTTCAATCAAAAAAGGCGAAGTGGTTGGTGTGGTCGGCGACAGTGGCTGTGGCAAGTCTTCGCTGGGTGACGCCTTGCTGAATCTGTTGCCTGTGTCCGCTGGTAAGGTCATTCGGTTCGACGATACGGCTAAACCACATCAATGGCTAAAGTTGTATCAAGACCCGCCATCGGCTTTTACGCCAAGTGTGTCATTAGGCACCTTACTAAGGGATTTGACGCGCTTGCATAACATAGCCCAAGCGCGGATTGCCCCTTTGATGGCGAGATTGAATTTGCCGGAAGAGATTCTTCAACGTAGCTGTTTGGCGGTTTCTGGTGGGGAATTGCAGCGTTTTGCTATTTTGCGAGCCTTGCTTTTAGACCCTGTGTTCTTGTTTGCGGATGAGCCGACTTCGCGTTTGGACCCTATTACCGCCAAAGACGTGACAAACTTGTTAGTCGAATTGGCGAGAGAAACGGGCTGTGCTGTGCTTTTGGTAAGCCATGACCCAGATCTGGTAAGCAAAACCTGCGATCAAGTCATCACGCTTTAGCTCAGTCACCGTGCACATCCTGCAATGGGTTGATTTATATTGGTTTTTGTCGGCCTTTAGGCCGTCAAAAGCCCGATAACACCAAAACCCTTGACGCGCTAAAGCACGACAAAATCGACGGAATTCGTTTAACGACACCCTGCTTCTAGGCTGTCGTTAAACGTCAGATCACGCCTCGTTCCTCGGCTAATCTGATCTACAACTTAATGTTAATGATGGTTTAATGCTAATGGTGATTAATGGTGATTAATGGTGCAAATAAGTAAAAGCATCGGAGAAATCCGGCTTTGTGTTTAACTTTTGTATCGCCTGTGGTCTAATTTTTTCAGATGCTTCTTTTATTAGAATTTTTTACTAGGACTTCTTAATTAGGACTTTTATTAGGGTAATGTTATGTCACTAAAAAGCTCGTTTTGTGTCACTTTTGTTGGTGCCGCTGCCATTTTGGCTTCCAGTCACACGTTAGCATACGATGATTATTGTACGCCGAAGTTAAATAAATATTTGAGCAATGTGCAAAAAACCGTTGATTCCAAATATGTTTCACAACGACAAAAAGACGTTGCGCAAAAGGTTTTAGATAGAGTGAAGTCCAGCCGAGATGAGACGGGCGATTGTGTGCTTGTCGACAAATTGCTGCCGTAATGACGCGTTATTGAAACCGACAAAAAGAAGGCAAAAAAAACCGAAAACCACCATGATTTTCGGTTTTTTTTCGTCTGCTGGAAGGTAAGGGTATTACGCGACAGCAGCGTCTTTATTTTCCGCAATTTTCTGGTTTACCGTGGCCAATAAAGCCTGAATAGAAGCGGAGACGATGTCGTTGTCAATCGCAACACCGTTGTAACGATCGCCATCTATATTGGCTTGAACATAGGCAATGGCTTGAGAATCGCTACCCACCGTCAAGGCATGTTCTTGATACTGAATGATGTCCACACGCATATTGAAGTGTTTGCCTAGCGCTTCACTGAAAGCGGACAAAGCACCGTTGCCATGGCCCGTTATTTTAGTGTTTGAGCTATGGCTAATCAGTTCCGCGTGAACGGTATCAACATCGTCTTTGGCAAGGTCGTATTTGCCCAATTTATAAGGCGTATTGCCTGTCATAAAGCTTGCTTCGAACAAGTTTTTCATGGATTCAGCATCCACCACGCCACCGTCCTTTTCAGCAAACTGCTGGACGATTGGGCTGAATTCGACTTGTAGCCAACGCGGCAACGCCAAGCCATATTCTTGCTCAAGGGTATAAGCCACACCGCCTTTACCGGATTGACTGTTGACGCGAATGACTTCCTGATAGCTGCGACCCACATCACGAGGGTCAATAGGCAAGTAGGCCACGTCCCAAGGTTTGTCGTCGGTTTGGTTCGCCAAGCACTTTTTAATGGCGTCTTGATGAGAGCCAGAGAAAGCGGTAAACACCAATTCGCCTGCGTATGGGTGACGCGGGTGAACTTGTAGCAAGGTGCAAGCTTGAACCACGCTTATGATGCGGTCCATGTCGCCTAACGCTAACTCTGGATCAATGCCTTGGCTGTAGATGTTCATCGCCATAGTGACGATGTCCATGTTGCCGGTGCGCTCGCCGTTGCCTAGCAAGGTGCCTTCGATACGGTCTGCACCCGCCATAACGCCCAATTCTGCCGCGGCGACACCACAACCTCGGTCGTTGTGAGTGTGCAAACTGACGATCATGCTGTCGCGCTGTTTAACGTGGCGACAGAAGTATTCAATCTGATCTGCGTAACAGTTAGGTGTAGAAACCTCGACCGTTGCAGGCAAATTGATGATGATTTTGTTGTCTGGCGTCGGTTGCCAAATATCGGCAACAGCATCCACGACTTCAACCGCGTAGTCGATTTCTGTGCCGGTAAAGCTTTCTGGAGAATACTGGAAGACCCATTCGGTTTCTGGGTGCTGTTCAGCGTGCTCTTTTACGCATTTTGCGCCGTTCACTGCGATTTGCTTAATGCCTTCTTTGTCCATGCGGAACACTTGCTCGCGCTGAGTGGTCGAGGTTGAGTTGTAAACATGGACAATGGCTTTTTTGGCGCCTTTTAACGATTCATAAGTGCGAGCAATCAATTCTGGGCGAGCTTGTGTCAGTACTTGAATGTAGACATCGTCTGGCACTTGGTTTTCTTCGATCAACCAACGCACAAAGTCGAAGTCCAATTGAGAGGCCGCAGGGAAGCCCACTTCAATTTCTTTAAAACCCACATCAACCAGTAGGGCGAAAAATTGTTTCTTTTGTTCCACCGTCATTGGTTCTACTAAGGCTTGGTTGCCATCGCGCAGATCAACACTAGACCAAATCGGCGCTTTAGTGATGGTGTTGTCAGGCCAAGTGCGGTTTTCAATAGCGACAGGCTTGAATGGCGTATATTTTTTATGATTAAACAGGGAGTGGTCAAAAGAGGTCATGATCTTTCCTTTCTTCGTCTATTAGAGCGGGTAAGCTCTGGTTGTTATCTTATTCACTTGGTTTAGTGACTCTTTATGTGGTTATCATAACGAATTTTATTGAGTAAAAGATTGCGTTTTTTACTGGAAATTGCAAGTGAAATGGCATTATATTGCGCAATGAGTGTTAATATTAGCAATATGAGGCGGTTATAATGGGGTTTGATAAGATTGATTTGAGAATCTTGCGAGAATTACAGCAAGATTCTAGCTTAACCAACCAAGAATTAGCAGATCGCGTTGGGCTTTCGGCATCGCCCTGTTTGCGACGTGTTAAAGCGTTAGAAGAAAGTGGCATAATAGACCGCAGCGTTACCTTGTTGAATCAAAATAAACTGGGGTTAAAACTGACGGCGTTTATCCAAATTAGTATGGATCGCCATACGCCAGACCGCTTTGAAGTGTTTGAGTCTTTGCTGGAGTCGTATCCAGAAGTGAAGTCTTGTAACTTGGTCACAGGGCAATCTGCGGATTACTTATTAGAAGTGGTGGTGGAAGACATGGATAAATATCAGGAGTTTCTGCTTGGGCGGTTGACGCGGATTCCTGGTGTGACGGGGGTTCATTCTAGTTTTTTATTGCGCAGAATTATCAATCGGACGGCTTTGCCTTTGGATCATTTGATTTAGGCTTATTTCCTTATTTAGCGTTGATATTTTAGCTTTTGACCAGATTAATGAGTGTTATACTATTACAAAAGTTTCACTGGGTAGTTAACGTAAAAAATCCCTAATAGAGAAGATGTGATGAGCGATTTGACAATTAAGCGTCGAGTGATGATCCCCGTGAGGGCGGGCGACGTGATGGCCGAATTTATTTCCTTTAATGGCGATGATTCTGGCAAAGAACATATCGGGATATTTTTTGAAGGCAAGCAAAAACAAGCCACTGAATATGTGCCGCTGGTGCGTCTGCATTCCGAGTGTTTGACGGGGGATGTGTTTGGCTCGGGTCGTTGTGACTGTGGTGAGCAGCTGGATGAAGCGATTGACCGCATCAATGAAGAAGGCGGTTACATTCTGTATTTGCGCCAAGAGGGCCGAGGTATTGGCTTGTATGCCAAGTTAGAGGCTTATGCTCTGCAAGATCAGGGCTATGATACCTACCAAGCGAACGAAATGTTACACCTGCCAGACGATGGGCGTGATTTTGGTGTCGCAGCAAAAATGCTACAAGCCCTTGGCGTTACAAAAGTACGTCTGCTAACCAACAACCCAGATAAAGCACAACAACTGGCCGATAACGGAATTGATGTCGCCGAATTGGTGCCCACCAAAGTGCACGTCAATCAGCATAACCGTCAGTATTTAGAAACCAAAGCCAAGCGAAAATTTCATACACTGAAATTTGACCCAATCTAGCGATCGGTTTGCTTGCTCGCCATGCGCAGATGCGTTTAACGAGCACAATAAAAAGGCGCCTAATCAGCGCCTTTGTTGTTTGTGTGATTGGATATTTTAGGGCTTAGCAAGCGCTGCAATAATTTCCCCCACCATTTTTCTTTTCTCTGGTGGAAGTGACATGAATATTTCAATTGACTGTCTTTCCGCCGGTGTCATTTTAATATCCCAGCGTTTGTGCTGTTGCCGTACTGATCCTGATAACTTCTCCCCAAACCTTAGCCAGTGCGGATCAACATCCAGCCATTCGGCAATGATCTGCAAACGGTCTTGTGTTGGAATGGCTTCGCCATTAAGCCAACGTCGTACTGCTTGGACAGATATAGGGTTTCCCCAGTAACGTTGATTGAACTCTCGTTCAAGTACGACTGGTCTAGTCTTGTATCCAGCGTTAAGCATGGACTCTTGTAAACGTTTACTAAAACTATTGGCTTCGCTCATGTAACAAGAAGTTAAATGAAAAAAACAACAAGATTGGAAATTGTGTGGTTAAAAAAAGTAACATGTAGTTACTTTTTTGGTTAAACTTGCGGTTCATTTTTAAGGACCGAATTTAGCATGAAAGCTTTTTCCCCTCTGATGCCCTATCGACAGGATATTAACGGCTTGCGAGCCTGGTCGGTGATAGCGGTTTTGCTTTTCCATTTTAACGTGCTGGGTTTTCATGCTGGCTTTATTGGTGTGGATGTATTTTTTGTCATTTCTGGCTTTTTGATGACCTCGATTGTGGTTAAAGGGTTGGAGAAAGGTGATTTTTCAATTTGGACATTTTACCTTGCCCGTATAAGGCGCATTGTGCCTGCTCTTATGGTGTTGATTTTGGTGCTCTTGGCGTTGGGCTGGTTTTGGTTGCCTACTGTGGATTATCAGACGCTGGGTGCGCAGTCGGCTTATGCATTAAGCTTTTTGTCGAACATTCATTACTAGCGCTCGGCAGGCTACTTTGATGCTGGGGCGCATGAAAAGTGGTTATTGCACACTTGGTCTTTAGGGGTTGAGTTTCAGTTTTATGTGTTATTTCCTCTTTTTGTGATGCTGTTGTGGAAGCTAAAGGCTAATGCGAAAGTGGTTGTTTGGGGATTAGGCGCGGCGTTTTTGGCCTCTTTACTACTGAGTGTCGTGGCGAGTAGCTGGAAACCTGTTGCGGCTTTTTACCTGTTACCGACCCGTGGTTGGGAATTGGCAGCGGGCGGTTTGGTGTTTTTAGTGAGTCGCAATAGCGCTTATTTTTTACGCTTTTCAAAGCTGTTACTTTGGCTTGGTTCTGCATTATTGATTGTTTCTATGTTTTTGATCGACAGTGACTTTTCTTGGCCTTCGGGCTGGGCTTTGTTGCCAGTGCTTGGTGCATCGTGTTTGCTTTTGGCGCAATCAAACTCCGTTCTTTTGCATAACCCTTTAACACAATGGTTGGGCGATCGGTCTTACTCCTTGTACTTGTGGCATTGGCCCTTGGTGGTCGCTTTATATTTTGCAGGGCTACAACAAGAATGGCTCTGGGTGACAGGCGCCTTTTCGCTGAGTTTGCTGGTGGGGCATTTGTCCTATTTATTTGTAGAGACACCAACACGGATTTATTTGTCGTCGTCGAGTTTTATTAAGCAAGTGATTGTTCTGGCGTTGGTTGGATTGGTTATTGGGCTAATGGCTGTTAGTGTCCGATTGTTTAGCTTTGTAAATAGATTGCCAGCAGCGGTGGAAATTATTGCAGGAGAAAGTACGAATAGAAACCCAAGGCAAGATCAATGTATGGGCGTTAGTGATAAAGAGAATCGTCCAGTGGATTGTTTTTTTAATGATTTGGACCTTGCTGTGATCTCTATTGGCGATAGTCATAACAGTGCAACATTTACAGCATTAGGTGTTGCCGCTGAAAAATCAAATTTAAATGCAATGCACTGGGCTAAAGGTTCGTGTCCATTACTTAAAGGAGCAAAATATCAAAATCGTGAGCCGGGATGTCATGAGTTTAATGAAAAGATTTTTGCAAGATTGAATGGTTCATTTGAAAATATACCAGTAGTTTTGACGAGTCGGCTAACTCGAGCGCTTGTTGGTGGTAATGAAGAGGGTGTAAATGCTCAAGGCAGGCCACAAATATATTTTACTAAGGAAGTCAGTAATGGATTTAGTCCTGCTTTTCAGGCCGAGTTCAGAAAATCATTAATCGAAACTAGCTGTTTACTTGTAAAAAAAAGGCCTGTTTACCTAGTTCGTCCCATACCAGAAATAGCTATTAATGTGCCAGCAACTCTTGCAAGAAACATGCTTTTTGGGCGTGGTGACGATGACATTAAAATCACGTTAGCAGACTATCATCAGCGTAATAAATTGGTCTGGGATGCGCAGGATCAAGCGGCTCAGCAGTGCGGTGTGAAAATTCTCGATCCGTTGCCTTATCTGTGCGATGACGAGTATTGCTATGGGTCGCGTGATGGTCGTCCGTTGTATTATGACGATGACCATTTAAGTGAGTACGGTAATAAGTTTTTGGTACCAATGTTTGAACAGGTGTTTAAAGACCAATAGCACAGGGTATTGATTAATAATTGATGTAGAGTGAAAACAATAAAGGCGCCTAATCAGCGCCTTTGTTGTTTGTGTGGTTTACGACGCCAGCGCTATTTTTTGCTTGGCGCGGGTTTTTTCTTTTTCTTCTTGCTGCTGGGTGAGCGTGCTTTGGTTTTGGCTTCCAGTCCTTCGATACGGCCAAATTTAATGTTGGCTTGCATGAAGCGTTGAATTTTTTCGATCATGGGGAGGTCGTTAATATCGATTAACGAGATGCAGTCGCCCGGTGCGCCTTCTCGTGAGGCACGTCCAGCGCGGTGAATGTATGAGTCTGCTTTGCGCGGTAGGCGAAGGTTAATCACGGTGTTAATTTCTGGAAGGTCTATACCACGGGATGCAACGTCTGTTGCGACCAGGACTTGCAAGCGGCCACGTTTCATTTGTTTCATGTGTTCACTGCGGTCGCCTTGTTTCATTTCGCCATGCAAGCCGTCGCACATTAAGCCCATGTTACGAACGCGCTGTACCCAAACATCGACGTGCTCACGGTTGGACACGAAGAGCACGGCTTGTTGAACGCGTTCTTGTGTTAGTAGGTGTTTTAGTACCGCTTCTTTGTGTTCTTCGCTGTCTACTCGGTAAGCGATTTGACGAATTTGGCTGGGTACGGTACGAGATGATTCTCCGAGGCGAATTTGTTGTGTTTCGCTATTCAGTAGGGCGCTGGCAAAACGGCCCATTTTTTCGCCTTCTAAGGTGGCGGAAAACATCAAGGTTTGGTGTTCTTGGGGTAATTCTTTGGCAATGCGGTTAATGGCGCTAACAAAGCCCATGTCTAGCATGCGGTCGGCTTCGTCGATAACAAAGTAAGATACGTCGGTTAAATCTAGCCAGCGTTTATCATCGAGTTCAACCAATCGGCCTGGAGTCGCCACTAGAATGTCGCAGGGCTCGCTAAGTTGCTGTTGCTGCATACCATAAGGCGTGCCACCAATAATAAGGTGTGATTGAATGCGAGTGTGTTGTGTGAGCTGTTCTACCACATTAAAAATCTGGCGTGCTAGTTCTCGGCTTGGGGCCAATATCAAGACTTTAGGCGCGGTTGTGGACTGTTCGTCACGGTCAATAATGTGTTGGATGGCTGGCGCACAAAAGGCGATGGTTTTTCCTGTGCCTGTTGGGGCGGTTGCCAGTAGGTCTGAGCCGTCTAGGGCAATCGGAATCGCTTGTTCTTGGATCTCTGTTGGGGTTTCAAAACCAAGATCGCTAATGGCTTTTTCTATGGTGAAATCCAAATCTAATTCAGCAAATGACATGTAAACTCTCTGTAGCGGGATACGTGGTACGGCCATTTTTGAATGTCATAAAATAACTCTGAATGTCATAACGAATATGGACGTGTAACCACTATAATGGACTGTATTCCTGCTATGATACCTTGTTTTTTGAGCTTTCGAAATCGAAACCTCAAAAGCCGATGGGATAAGTTAGACGCTTGGTGTGCTTTGCTCTAAAATACCAAAAAATATTGATAAGAAGACACCTTATGCTGCTATCAGATGAATTGGTCACCGCTCAAACAATGGCCTGGGTAAACGAGTTTATTGTGGCGCTTAATGTTTGCCCTTTTGCTAAGCGCGAAGTAGAACGAGACAGTGTGCGTTGTGTGGTGCTGAGATCAAAAAAAATTGATGTGGCGCTTGAGGAGTTGATGGCGGAAGTTCAGTGGTTAGATGAACAGCCAGACACGGAGACGACCTTGTTGATTTTTCCAACCTTGTTTAAAGATTTTCATCACTATTTAGACTTTGTAGAAACCGCGGAAAACCTGATGTTTGATCAAGGTTGTGAAGGGGTGTATCAGTTAGCGACGTTTCACCCTGATTATTGTTTTTCAGGCGCCGAAGCGGACGATGTCTCTAATTACACCAACCGTTCGCCTTATCCGATGCTGCATCTTTTACGAGAGGCCAGTGTCGATAAGGCCATCGAGTTTTATGGTGATACCGCTGAGATACCGAATCAAAATATTGAAAAAATGGAAACGCTTGGGAAGTCTAAGTTAGACGCTATGTTTGCTACTTGCATGAAGGCAAAAAACGACTGACTTGAGATTTAAAAATATCTGTATTGCGCTTATGAATGAAGTGCGTATAGTGCGAAAAAAACTGCTTGCCGGAGAACTCATGGCTACACAAATTGGGCGCTTAAATACATTAAGAGTCGTTAAAGAAAAAGATTTCGGTGTGTATTTAGACGCCGATCAATTGGGTGAGATTTTACTGCCTAAGCGTTATGTGCCAAAAGGCGTGACGGTAGGCGATGAGGTAGAAGTCTTTGTTTACTTGGATTCAGACGATAAATTAATTTCTACTACGGAATTTCCTAAGGCTCAAGTTGGGGAGTTTGCGGCGTTAACCTCGATAGCGGTCAATCAGGTTGGGGCGTTTTTTGACTGGGGGTTGCCAAAAGATTTGTTGGTGCCTTTTAGTCAGCAGAAAAACCGTGTGGAGGAAGGCGAAACTCATTTGCTTTTTATCTACTTGGATAATATTACCAATCGTATCGTGGCGACCACTAAAGTAGACGCTTTGCTTAATCGTGAAGAAGCACCTTATCGAGTGGGCGATAAAGTCTCTATTATCATTGGTGACAAAACCAATATTGGTTTTAAATGTGTCATAGATAATCGCTTTTGGGGGGTGTTGTTTTTCGAAGATGCTTTTAGACAGCTTCGTAAAGGTGAAAAGACGATTGGCTTTATTAAGCAGATGCGCGAAGACGGTAAGATCGATTTAAGCTTACAAGAAGTCGGTTACAAGAAAGTGCGCAATATACTAGACGATATTTTAGAGTATTTGGATGCTCATGGTGGCGAGTCGCCATTGACCGACAAAGCCTCGCCAGAAGCCATTTATGCTGTGTTTAAAGTCAGTAAAGCCACCTATAAGAAGGCTTTGGGCGCGCTTTATAAAGAGAAAAAGATTCTGCTCACTAAAGAAAAGATTTCTAAAATTTAGCTTTTATTAGTGGATGGGAAGAGCTGCTAAGGAAGACTTAGCAGCTTTTTTTTGACCTCTTCACGCTGTTCTGCAAAGGCAACACCTTCATAAAGCAAACGCTGTACCGGTAGCTCGATAGGGCTGTTATCAAGCAAAAAACCAGAAATAAAACTGTTTTCCGTTTGGCGTTGTAAGCGTATGTCTTCGTGCATGGAAGACCGGTTTAGTCGCGTCAGTTGAGCAATCGTATTGACTCTGTTTTTTAGATTGTCTGATGTTAGGTGCTGGCTTTCTGGGGCGTAACTGAATTGCGGGTGAGTGAATACGCTGGCTAATTCGCTCAAGGTGGCGTTAATTAAGGGTTTGAATTCTTCGTTTAAAATATCGCCGTTATGGATATTAAAAATGGCGGTGATGGGGTTAATAACCGCGTTTACCGCCAATTTTTCTATCATTCGCTGTCGAATGTTGATCACTGTCATGCTTTCAATAGGAAACACTTTAGCGGGTGTTGAAGGTCGCCATTCGCCGAAGTAACTGTCGCCTAAGCCGGTATGTTTAATGTGGTTTACTTCTACTTTTAATACGCCTTCGCTGGTGGTGCCGGCCCAGAGTGTTTGCGTGTCTAATAAAATGCTCTGGAGCGCTTCTTGGGCGCCTATGCCGTTGCATAAGCAGGCAACGTCTGCCTCAGGTGTGATGTTAGCGGCGACTTGGGCAAAGGCGTTTTTTAGGTCAAAAGATTTTGTACAGATTAAGACCTTGTCATATTGTTCTGTTAATTCTTCTGCCTTGAGGCTGTTGATCTTATGCTTTGATATTGAAACCTGCTGTTGACCGGTTTCATCGGTAAGAGACTCTAAGGTGATTTTTTTGCCGGGGCTTTCAGAGCGGTACACTAGATGGACTTTATGGCCGAGCTTTTCTAGCTTACAAGCCCAAAATAGACCGATAGCGCCAGCGCCGATGATTAACCAAGGCGAATTCTTCATAATAGGTTTCCATTAGGTGTTTTATTTCAATCCCTGTTATTATCGCGCCAAAATACATTATTGGAAATGCTAAGGAGCAGAAAATGCCATCATTTGACGTAGTATCTGAGCTAAATTGGCACGAAGTCAGCAATGCTGTGGACCAAGCTAACAGAGAAATTACCACGCGTTATGACTTTAAGGGCGTAAAAGCACATTACGAAATTAAAGATAAAACCAGTGTAGTGATGGAAGCGGAGGCTGAGCCTCAACTTCGTCAGATGTCTGATATTCTAAACCAAAAATTGGTCGGACGTGGAATTGATTTGAAAAGTTTGGAAAAAGAGGATGTTGTGAAAGGCAATATGCGCGCTTCTCAAGCCGTCAAAATGAAAGAAGGCCTTGAGACAGATGAAGCGAAAAAGATTGTGAAAATGATCAAAGAAAGCAAAATCAAAGTGCAAGCGCAAATCCAAGGGGATCAGCTTCGCGTCACGGGTAAAAAACGTGATGAGTTGCAGCAGGTTATGGCGCTTTTGCGCAGTGCTGATTTGGCGCAACCTGTGCAGTTCACAAACTTTAGAGATTAATCTCTTAGGTAAATACCCCGCAGCTTGCTGCGTAAATAATGACACACTGACATCTCGCCCTTTGGGGCGGGTTGTTTATTTATTTTCTCGTAGATTTCTCATTGACGGTGAGTTTGTTCCCGACAATGACCCAGCCTTCTTGTTTCAGTCGAGCTTTCTGTCTTAGATAGGCATCTGTATTTTCGGCGAAACTGATTCGGCGTTGTGAATTGACTACTCGGTGCCAAGGCAGCTTGGTGTCTTTGGGGAGGTTTTTCATCAGCTGGCCAATTTGTCGAGCATAGCCTGGAAATCCTGCTTGTTTTGCTAATTCGCCATAGGCGATGCATTCTCCTTGCGGAAGCGCATCTAAAATAAGAAATACTTGGGATTTAAAGTGTGTCATTGCTTGATTAGTCAATATTTTGCCTACAGCTTGATTAGTGAATATTTTGCCCATAGATAGTCGTATAAGTTGAATTCCAGTTTAAAACAGAGAAGGTGATCATGAGATTTGCTCTTTTACTATTTATTTTAGTGCCTATTGTTGAAATGACTGTCTTGATACAAGTTGGCAGTAAAATAGGCAGCTTGGCAACCGTCGGTTTGGTCTTCCTGACCGCTATTGTAGGGGTTGCTTTGATCCGTAAGCAAGGCTTAGCAACATCGTTAAAAGCGCAAGAGAAAATGGGTCGCGGTGAGTTGCCCGCTGCCGAAGTGGCTGAAGGGGTGATGCTGATGTTTGCTGGTCTATGTCTACTTATTCCTGGTTTTGTCACCGACGCGATGGGCGCTTTGTTATTGGTTCCGCCACTTAGAAAACTCTTTGCTGCGGGGCTGGTGGTTAAGTTTGTCAGCTCAATGATGGCGCGTGGCTCACAGTGGCGAGGCGGCCCTCGTCGCCCATCGGATCGAGAGGGCGATATTATTGAAGGTGAGTTTGTTGATGATGACAAGGATTTGATAGACAAAAAATGAGATCTTTGCCCAACCACTTTAGTGAAAGCGCGAAAAAGAGTGAAAGAGTGAAAGAAAAGTGAGCGAAAGCGCAAAAAAAAACACTGGCTGGGTTGAAAAACGAATTACTAGCCGTATATAAAAGTCGATAGAGATTCTCGTTTATAAAACGAGAAAAAGTCCTGCCAGGGGCGTCCTGGTATTGTTTTAATTGGAGAAAATGATTGATGAATATTCGTCCTTTGCACGATCGTGTCGTTGTTCGCCGTAAAGAAGAAGAGACAACAACCGCATCTGGTATCGTACTGCCTGGATCTGCTACAGAAAAGCCTACTCAAGGCGAGGTTTTGGCTGTGGGCACTGGTCGTATTCAATCTAATGGCGATGTACAAGCATTGGCTGTTAGCGTTGGTGACACTGTGTTGTTTGGTCAATACTCTGGTCAGACAGTGAAAATCAATGGTGAAGAACTGCTTATCATGAAAGAAGACGAGATCTATGGCGTGGTTGAAGCCTAATCCGTTTTGTAGTTCGTATTCTATTTGTAACATTTAAAACAGTTTAAGGTATAAAAAGATGTCAGCTAAAGAAGTAAAATTTGGAGACAGCGCACGTCAGCAAATGCTTAGAGGTGTGAATGTTCTTGCAGACGCAGTAAAAGTTACTTTGGGGCCAAAAGGCCGTAACGTTGTTATAGAAAAATCATATGGTTCACCGCTTGTGACCAAAGATGGTGTAACCGTTGCCAAAGAAATCGAATTGGAGAACAAATTCGAGAACATGGGCGCGCAAATGGTAAAAGAAGTAGCGTCTCAGGCAAATGATGTGGCTGGTGACGGTACAACAACAGCGACTGTATTGGCGCAAGCGCTGGTAACAGAAGGCTTGAAGTCGGTTGCTGCAGGTCGCAACCCAATGGATCTTAAACGTGGTATCGACAAAGCCGCGGCGGCGGTTGTTAAAGAGCTTGCGTTGCTGTCTACACCTTGTACTGATACTCGTGCCATTGAGCAGGTTGGTACTATTTCTGCCAATTCAGATACGTCTGTCGGTAGAATTATTGCAGAAGCAATGGAGCGTGTTGGTAAAGAAGGTGTGATTACGGTTGAAGAAGGTTCTGGTTTTGATGATGAACTAGCGGTCGTTGAAGGTATGCAGTTCGATCGCGGTTACCTATCGCCTTACTTCATCAACAATCAAGAAACCATGAGTGCAGAACTTGAAAACCCATTTATTCTATTGGTTGACAAGAAAATCACTAACATTCGTGAATTGCTTCCGGTATTGGAAGGTGTTGCTAAAGCATCGCGTCCTTTGTTGATTATTGCAGAAGATGTGGAAGGCGAAGCCTTGGCAACTTTGGTTGTCAACAGTATGCGTGGAATCGTTAAAGTGGCCGCTGCAAAAGCGCCTGGTTTTGGTGATCGCCGTAAAGCGATGCTTGAAGATATTGCCGTTCTTTCTGGTGCAACGGTTATTTCTGAAGAAGTGGGTTTGAGTTTAGAAACGGCGACACTTGAGCAACTTGGTACGGCGAAACGCGTTACCTTGACGAAAGAAAGTACGACGATTGTCGACGGTGCGGGTATTGCCGCTAATATTACCAGCCGTGTTGAGCAAATTCGTGCAGAAATCGCTAACTCTTCTTCTGACTACGATAAAGAGAAGCTTCAAGAGCGTGTGGCTAAATTGGCTGGCGGTGTTGCTGTCATCAAGATTGGTGCCGCGACAGAAGTGGCAATGAAAGAGAAAAAAGCACGTGTAGACGATGCGCTTCACGCGACTCGTGCTGCAGTTGAAGAAGGTGTGGTTGCGGGTGGTGGTGTTGCTCTCGTTCGCGCACTGACTAAAGTGATCGATCTTGTTGGTGATAACGAAGACCAAAACGTCGGTATTGCTTTGGCATTACGTGCGATGGAAGCGCCAATGCGCCAAATCGTTACCAACGCAGGAGACGAAGCGTCTGTTGTTGTTGATAAAGTAAAACAAGGCGAAGGGAACTACGGCTACAACGCAGCGACTGGAGAATACGGCGACATGTTGGAAATGGGTATCCTAGATCCAGCAAAAGTAACGCGTTCTGCACTGCAAGCAGCTGCCTCTGTAGCGGGTCTTATGATCACGACGGAAGCAATGATTGCTGAAGCGCCAAAAGAAGACGCTGGCATGCCTGATATGGGTGGCATGGGCGGAATGGGTGGTATGGGCGGCATGATGTAATCCAACCCTAACCCATTGATATAAAAGAAAACCTCGCTATTTTGCGGGGTTTTTTTTGTACTGTTTATTGGTCAGTAAAAGCGTTCTCAGCAATTCTTGCCGTATCGGGTGGGGCATCTCTCGTTTGGTTTTTCGACTCTCACTGGTGTTAAGTGCAAACCATTGATTCTAAAGCTATTGATAAATGGTCATCGGTGTAAGATACTTGTGCGGATATTTATGTCCATTATTTGTCAATAAAGGGAAGCTTATGCTCAGAAAAACCCTCATCAGTATTGCTGTGTCAAGTGCACTGTATGTGTCCAGCAGTTACGCATTAGAGCTGGGCGAGTTAACCTCTCAATCAAATTTGGATGAACCGTATCGCGGTAGCATTGAGTTGTCCGATGTTGGTTCATTAACCGATAACGATATTTTGATACGCTTGGGCAGTGAGAGTGAGTTTAGGCAGGCCGGTTTTGCCCCGACTCGAGTGCTGTCTCAGTTGAAATTTGACATTGCACGTAATAATGGCAATTTGATTGTCGCGGTGTCATCAGAACAACCGTTGCGGGTGGATGAGCTGCGCTTTGTTTTGGCGGCGCGTTGGCCCAGTGGTCAGGTTGTGCGAGAGTATCAAACGCCGTTAAATCAATCTGCGTTGGTCAATAAGTCTCAAGCCGATGTGGTGCAGACGGCGCCTGTGTCTCGAACCTCCAGCGAAGCGGGTCGCGTTTTTCGTCAAGCGACTGTGGCCGCTGAAAAAATGCCTTCTAATGGGCGGCTGAATGTGTCCAAGGGAAATACGCTTTGGTCGATCGCCGGTCAGAATAACCCCACCAATCAATTGACCATTTATCAGACGATGATGGCCATTCAGGCTCTTAATAAAGACGCTTTCTATTCCGATAACATCAACCTTTTGAAAGAAGGAGCGGTGCTGCGTTTGCCGACGCAGGAGCAAATAGCGCTCTTTAACCAGTCTATAGCAAAAGAAGAATTTCAGCGTCAGCATGATGCTTGGGTCGCGCTAAAAGGTAATGCGGGGCGTTCAGCTGTTTCTCAGGCGCAAATGAACACTCAAGCGAAGGCAAAAGGCGCGGCAGCAAACGCAGAGTCAGGTAGCGATAAGCTTACGCTGGCCTCAGGTCAAAGTATGCTTCCAGAAAATGCCGCAGGCTCGAATACGGGCGACGGTAAGGGGGGCGTAGACGCGTTGCAAAATGAATTATCGGCTACCCAAGAAACATTGGACAAAGAGCAACGGGAAAAGGCCGAGTTGTCCAGTCAGCTAGGTGATTTGAGTGAGCAGTTAGCGACGCTTGAGCAGTTGATTAGTTTGAAAGATAAACAGTTGGCCGATTTGCAACAGCAGTTTGCTAGCGCTCAGCAGGCACTGCAAGAGCAAAAAAATACCGTTGATCAGCTATTAGAAGCCGACCAAATACGTCGGGAAAAAGAGTTGGCCGAAGCGGATTCCTTGGTTAATAAGATTTTTGGTAACCCCATCGTCGTTTCCATTGGGGCGGTTGTTTTGCTGTTACTGGGTTTTTTAATTGGTTTGGTGATGCGCCGAGCTGGAAAAAAACAAGAGGAGCAAGATTCGCTAAAAAAGAATGAGTTCGACCTCTCTTCTGCGGCGGTTGTCGCCCCTGTGGCCGCTGTAGCGGCTGCAGATTATTTGGTTGAAGATGAGGTCGACGAAAAAACAGACGTGGATGAGGAAGACCCTTTCGCCTTTGATTTTGGCGGATCAGATGACGACTTTGACTCTTTTGATGCCGAGATAGCGTCAGCCGATTTGGTGGATCCTGATATCGAAGAAGATATCGATTTTCTGGAAGAGCAAGAAGACGTACTAGAAAGCGCTACAGATGAAAGTGCTGCTGATGAAGATGTGACAGACGATGACTCGATAGAGGACATATTTGCCTCGTTTGGTGAGACCGATGATTTAGCAGAGAGTGCGGATGATTTAGTCAATGATCTAGAAACAGGCGCTGAAGGCGACGATATACCGACGATGGGGCCTGAGTCCATGGCGCCTAACGATTCCGCTGAAAAAGACGTCGAAGACATGACGGTAGAAAGCGAAGAGGAATCCTTTGTTTCTAGTTTGCTCAATGATGTCGAGCAGGATGATGTCGATGAAGCGTCTATTTTTAGTGGAACACCGGATGAGTCTTTGGCCAATGCGATTGAAGAAACATTGGCTGAAGCGCAAGACGAATCAGATGAAATGGATGTCCCCGCCTTTGGTGAAACGGAAGCTGCAGAGGACGAAGAAGTCAGTGATGATGAAGAAGAATTTGACTTCTTTGATGCCAGTGGTGACGAAGTTGCTACCAAGTTGGATTTGGCAAGAGCTTATATGGATATGGGCGATGAAGAAGGTGCACGGGTTATTCTGGACGATGTCATCGATTCAGGAAACGAAAAGCAAATCGCTGAAGCGCAGAATATGATGGAGCGAATGTTCCCAAGTGACTAAAAAAGTAGTACTCGTTGTTGAATATAATGGCTCTGAATATAAGGGCTGGCAGGCACAAAAGTTTGGTATTCCAAGTGTTCAGGAGCGTTTAGAAAAAGCATTATCAGTGATCGCAAACCACCCTGTCAGGGTGGTTTGTGCAGGTCGAACAGATTCCGGGGTGCATGCTAGCGCTCAAGTGGTTCACTTCGAGACAGAGGTTGAGCGTAATGAGCGAGCTTGGACCATCGGTGTTAATACTTACCTTCCAAGCGATATAACCGTGGTGGCTGCGCGTTATGTAGCGGAAGACTTCCATGCGCGTTTTAGTGCCATGAGTCGCCGTTATCGCTACGTGATTTATACCTCTGATTTTTGTCCAGCGATATTGGCTAAAGGGGTAACTTGGACTTATAAAACACTTGATGTAAGCGCGATGAAAGACGCCGCCAAGGTGTTTTTAGGGACTCATGATTTTTCTTCTTTTCGCGCGATTGGTTGCCAAGCCAATACTCCTATACGAACGATTTTACATTTTGATGTACAGCAGCTGGGGCAATATATTGTCTTAGATGTTAGGGCGAATGCCTTTTTACATCATATGATTCGCAATTTTGCTGGGGTGCTGATATCAATTGGCGCGGGTGAAAAGCCCGTAGCGTGGGCAAAACAAACCTTAGAGGCAAAAGATCGTACTAAGGGCGGGATAACCGCGCCGCCGACAGGCTTGTATTTTGTGGACGCCCAATACCCTGATGTGTTTAATGTGCCTAAACGACCTTTAGGTCCTCATTTTTTACCTTATGTAGACGAGCCTCTTTATGCGCTGCCGAGTTAAAATTTGCGGAATAACCAATCTAGACGATGCGTTGATGGCGTGTCGTCATGGTGCTGATGCATTGGGGTTTGTTTTTTACGCAAAAAGCCCAAGGTATATCACACCGGAAAGGGCGAATGCTATCGTGTCTCAGTTACCTCCGTTTGTTACTCCTGTTGCTTTGTTTGTCGACGCGGATGCGTCTCTGGTGGATGCTGTCATCAATGGCAGCGCCCGTTGGTCGATTCAATTTCACGGCAATGAGTCTGAGTCTGAATGCCTTTCTTATCAGCGTCCTTATATGAAGGCGTTGAGAATACAGCAAGGGGATAATGTTGCGGCCTTGGTAGATCAATACCCCAGTGCCAGCGCTATGTTATTAGACGCCTATAAAGCGGGCGTTCCTGGTGGTACGGGTGAGGTGTTTGATTGGTCTGTGATTCCAGCGCTGCTGTCTAAGCCTATCGTATTAGCGGGAGGTTTGACGCCTTACAACGTTCAACAGGCGGTGCAACAAGTTAGGCCTTATGCTGTTGATGTCAGTGGGGGTGTCGAGTTGTCTAAAGGTATTAAAAGCGAGCTTAAGGTTCGAGAATTTATTAGTGGAGCAAAATGTGAATAGCACAGATATCAATCTAGAGTTACCCGATTCTCATGGTCGTTTTGGTCCCTATGGCGGCATATTTGTTTCTGAAACACTCATGTCGGCTTTGGAAGACTTGGCTGAAATGTATGAGCGCTTGTCCAAAGACAGTGAGTTTCAGGCGGCGTTTGATTATGACTTGGCGCACTATGTTGGCCGTCCATCGCCTTTATATTTTGCCGAGCGATTAACCAAAAAAGCCGGTGGTGCGAAGATTTATTTAAAGCGTGAAGACTTAAACCACACCGGTGCTCATAAAATCAACAATACGATTGGCCAGGCTTTGCTTGCCAAGCATATGGGTAAGCCAAATATTATTGCTGAAACCGGAGCGGGCCAACATGGTGTTGCATCGGCAACCGTGGCGGCGCGTTTGGGCCTGAAATGTAAAGTGTTTATGGGGGCGGAAGATATTCGTCGCCAATCACTGAATGTTTACCGCATGAAGTTGCTTGGCGCGGAAGTGGTTTCGGTGGAATCAGGCACTAAAACATTGAAAGATGCCCTTAATGAAGCCATGCGCTATTGGGTAGGGAACGTAGACGATACTTTTTATATTATCGGTACGGCGGCGGGCCCTCATCCTTATCCTAAGTTAGTGCGAGATTTTCAGTCAGTGATTGGTCGTGAGACGAAAGCGCAGTGTTTGGCGCAAGAAGGTCGCTTACCGGATGCCTTGGTGGCTTGTGTGGGTGGCGGATCCAATGCCATTGGCATGTTCCATCCGTTTATTAAAGACGAAGGTGTTGCTATGTATGGCGTCGAAGCGGGCGGTGATGGCATTGAAACGGGTCGTCATGCGGCGCCGTTAAATGCTGGTCGTCCAGGTGTCTTACACGGTAATCGTACTTATGTTATGGCGGACGATGATGGTCAGATTATGGGGACTCACTCTATTTCGGCCGGTTTGGATTACCCAGGGGTTGGCCCGGAGCACGCTTGGCTAAAAGATATTGGTCGCGCTCACTATGTGGCTATTAATGACGATGAAGCGATGGAAGGTTTTCGTGATCTAACGCGCTTGGAAGGCATAATGCCAGCGCTTGAATCCAGTCATGCCGTCGCTTACGGTATGAAATTAGCGGCCACTATGGCAAAAGATAAGATTGTCGTGATCAATCTTTCTGGTCGTGGTGATAAAGATATTCTTACCGTTGCAGAATTAGATGGGATCGAAGTATGAGTCGCATTAAACAATGTTTTAAAAATTTAGAAAAATCTGGTAAAAAGGCGCTCATTCCGTATATTACCGCAGGCGATCCTAGCCCTGATTATACTGTGACCTTGATGAATGCCTTGGTTAAGGCTGGAGCGGATGTTATTGAAATTGGCATGCCTTTTTCAGACCCAATGGCCGATGGCCCTGTCATTCAGTTGGCTTGTGAGCGGAGTTTGGCGGCGGGCACCAGTGTCAAAAAAGTACTGCAAATCATCACAGAATTTAGGCAGGGCGATAAAGAGACCCCCGTTGTTTTAATGGGCTATTTGAACCCCATCGAGTTTTTTGGTTATCAGGCTTTTTCAGATGCGGCAAAAGAAGCGGGTGTCGATGGTATTTTATTAGTCGATCTGACTCCAGAAGAAGCGGTAGATGTAGTAGAATGCTTCCGAGAGAACGAAATCGACCTTATTTATTTGCTGTCACCGACGACGACACCTGATCGCGCGAAGAAAATTTGTGATCTAGCGTCAGGCTATGTGTACTACGTTTCTGTAAAAGGAGTAACGGGGTCGGCGGAGCTGGATGTTGATAGCGTTAAGAAACATGTGGATTCATTACGCGCGATTACTACCTTACCTATTGGTGTTGGTTTTGGTATACGTGATGCAAAAACGGCCGCTGCGGTTAGTCAGTGCGCGGATGGGGTGATTGTTGGTAGTGTGTTGGTAAATGCCATCGCTGCAAATAAAGATCATCAAAAAGAATATATAGCGGACGCTTTGAGCGCTATTTTGTTACCGATGCGTAATGAAATGGACGCTTAGCGTCAGCCAACGAGAAATATGGAGAACAACATGAGTAGCTGGTTAGATAAATTTGTCCCTTCGATTGTGCGCAGTGAATCAAAGCGGAGTGCAGGCTCTGTGCCTGAAGGTCTTTGGAAAAAGTGTCCAAAATGTGAGAATGTTTTATACCGTCCAGAGCTAGAAAAAAACCTCGATGTTTGTCCTAAGTGTCAGCATCATCTTCGTGTTGGTGCGCGTCGTCGTTTGGATATTTTCTTGGATAAAGAAGGTCGTCATGAAATCGGCGCCCATCTTGAGCCTGAAGATAAATTAAAATTCAAAGATTCAAAACGTTATAAAGACCGTTTGGCTGATGCACAAAAAGCCACCGGTGAAAAAGATGCGTTAGTGGCAATGCAAGGCGCTTTGAATGGTTTGCCCGTAGTGGTGGTGGCGTTTGAATTTAGCTTCTTGGGTGGTTCCATGGGGGCTATTGTTGGTGAGCGTTTTATTCAAGCGGTTAATGTGTGTTTGGAAAAACGCATTCCGCTGGTGTGTTTTTCTGCCAGTGGTGGCGCGCGCATGCAAGAAGCGCTTATCTCCCTAATGCAGATGGCGAAAACCAGTGCAGGTTTGGAGCGCATGAAGCAAGAAGGCATTCCTTATATTTCGGTAATGACGGATCCGGTTTTCGGCGGCGTATCGGCTTCTTTGGCCATGCTGGGCGACTTGAATGTGGCTGAGCCAAACGCGTTGATCGGTTTTGCTGGGCCGCGTGTTATTGAGCAAACCGTGCGTGAAAAACTGCCTGAAGGTTTCCAGCGTAGCGAATTTTTGCTGGATAAGGGCGCGTTAGATATGATTATCAAGCGTGATGAAATACGCGCTCGTTTGCACAATATTCTATCTTTGCTTACTGCCAATAAGGTTGCTTAATTAAATGACGCATACGTCATTAGCGAGTTGGCTCTCATACATTGAGAGTCAACACCCCTCTGAAATAGCGCTGGGCTTAGACAGAGGGAATAAAGTATTCGCTAGACTGAATTTGTCTAGACCGAAAAAACAAGTCATCACGGTGGCTGGCACCAATGGCAAGGGTTCTACTTGTGCCATGTTGACCCAGTACCTCTGTTCTCAGCATCATTCTGTTGGTACTTATACCTCTCCGCATTTTCTTGATTTTAATGAGCGTATTGCGGTCAATAACGCGCCTTGTGACGATGGGCTTATCTGTCGTGCCTTTGAAGCGATTGAAGCAGCCCGAGAAGACATTCCGTTAACCTATTTTGAATTCAGCACCTTGGCGGCTTTGTGGGTTTTTGATCAGTCTGAGCTGGATTATTGGGTGCTTGAAGTCGGGTTGGGCGGACGTTTAGATTCGGTTAACATGGTCGATACTGACGTGGCGGTCGTCACCTCTATTGCCTTGGACCATATGGATTGGCTAGGCGATAACATTGATGTGATTGCGCGGGAAAAAACGGGTATAGCCAGACGCGATAAACTGCTGATTAGCGGTGTGGTTAATCCACCCAATGGCATTGCAACCACGGCGGGTGAGATTGGTGCACAGTTGCGTCAAAAAGGCGTTGATTTTAGTTTTCAGCGCGAGAGCGATACTTGGTCATGGTCTGGTAATGGCATTCAATATGAAAACTTACCGATTCCTTCTTTGCCTTTGCAAAATGCCGCAACGGTCGTTGCTGTACTGGTTTACATGGGGCTCGCCCCTACTTCGGCTGACTTAATCACGCTGTTTAGTACGGCCCAGTTAACGGGGCGTTTCCAACAGGTTGCTTCTTCTCCTGAGGTATACATTGATGTGGCTCACAATCCGGAAGCCGCCATTGAGTTGGCTCAGCGCATAGGGTATTTACCCCGTCGTCCTATTGCGGTTTGTGGCATGTTAAAAGACAAGGACATTGCCAGTGTGATGGCGAGTCTTGCGGATCGTTTTTCAGCTTGGTTTTGTTGCGACTTGAAAGGCGCACGAGGGGCTCAAGCGGTTGAGCTCATGAAACATATTTCACAAGCCTCGTCCGATTCTGGTTTGCAAATGCAGGCTTTTCCTTCTGTTCGCGATGCGCTCAATGAGGCGTTATCTAAGGCAAAAGCAGAGCAGCGTGCGGTGATAGTGTTTGGCTCCTTCGTTACTGTTTCCGATTATTTGGCGCTGGGCCAATCAAAAGAGTAATTTATGATAGATAGAACCCTAACCTACCGATTAATTGGTGCTGGCATCATGGTGTTGTCCGCCGCGATTATTTTACCGTTAATTTTGGATGGCGAGCGTCCTGCGGAGCTGGATGTTCAAGTTCACGTCACGTCACCCCCAGCCTTTCCTACGGTGGACATTGCTACTGTACAGCCAGTCGACAGCTTGCCTGTTGAGCCTTACCTGAGTGAAGGGGCATCGGCCGACAATATTCAACTGATTCCTGTTCCATCCTCTGCCACAGAGGTTGAGCGCCTTGATCAAGCGACATCTGACGTAACTGCGCAGGTTGAGAAAGCGGCGCCAGTTGAGAAAGCGGCGGTCGTTGAAAAAACGGCCCCAGTTGTTGTCGCCGATCGTTGGACATTGCAGATTGCGACATTCAAGAGTAAAGACAATGCACATCGTTTGGTCGAGAAACTCAAAGCGGCCAATTACGCGGCTTATAGCGTGACGACTAACTCACTGTATAAGGTGTATGCTGGCCCTGAACTTAAACGAGAAGCCTCAGAAAAAATGCGCGAAGAGATTAAAAAGAAATTTAGCTTAACGGGAATTGTTATAAAATATTCAGTGAATTAACCGGTGGTTTGTGTTCTCAGTATTTGGAAAGTGTTGGTCATCTGTTAAACTGCGCAGCGATTTTTAGAGGTATTCATGGAGCAAGTAAGTTCAATGTCGACTATTGATTGGTTGATCATTGCTGTGGTGATTCTTTCGACTCTGTTGAGTTTGAAAAGAGGCTTTGTGAAAGAGGTTTTATCTTTATTGACTTGGGTCGTTGCCTTTGTCGTGGCGGTAAAGTTCTCTGAGCAAATGCAAGCTCTGTTAGTTGAGCAGGTTCAAAACGACCAAATTCGCTACATCGTGGCGTTTATTTCGTTATTTGTCGCGTCGTTAGTGGTGGGTGCCTTAGTCAGTTTTTTGCTGGGCTCTTTGATTCAAGTAACCGGTTTATCAAGTACTGACAGAGTACTTGGCATGTTATTTGGCTTTGCTCGGGGGAGTCTGATTGTGGTGGCGTTCGTGGCTTTGTTAAGCTTGAGCCCTGCGATAGAAGAAACTGAATTTTGGAAAACGTCCCAGTTGATTCCTCAATTGGGACAGTTGAACGACTGGACGCGTGAGATGTTAGGCAAGAGCTCGGATCTGATGGATTCGACTCTCATTGACCGCGTTCTTGGTAATTAGCTGTCTAATTTGATGGCCAAATAGAAAAACTTTGCGGTGTTTGCCGCAATTCCCCAACACGAGGATCTAGAACATGTGTGGTATCGTTGGTGTCGTAGGCACGTCTGTGGTTAACCAAGCTATTTTTGATGCGTTAACCCTTCTTCAGCATCGTGGGCAAGATGCTGCGGGCATGGTTACTAGCCATAATGGACGATTATGCTTGCGCAAAGACAATGGTCCGGTGAGTGAGGTTTTTCGCACTCGCCATATGAAAAAACTGCACGGCAATATAGGTATTGGCCACGTCCGCTATCCGACGGCGGGCACATCTAGCTCAGCGGAAGCACAACCTTTCTATGTTAACTCTCCCTATGGTATTTCGCTTGCGCACAATGGTAATTTAACCAATACGGCTAAGCTTAAACAGGAAGTGTTTGAGTCGGATTTACGCCATATCAACACGACGTCAGATTCTGAAGTCTTGGTAAACGTATTGGCTCATGAGCTGCATGAAGAAGGCAAGTTGGTACCAACCCCTGAAGATATTTTCAATGCCCTAGAACGCGTTTATAAGCGTATTGAAGGCGGCTACGCGGTGGTCACCTTGATCACCGGGTATGGCATTTTAGCTTTTCGCGACCCTGATGGCATTCGCCCATTGATCTACGGTTCTCGACAAACGGATACGGGTGTTGAGCACATGGTGGCGTCTGAAAGTGTGGCGCTTGATGCGGCTGGCTTTAAGGTTGAGCGTGATATTCAACCTGGTGAGGCAATCTTTTTTGACTTAAACCATAACGTTCACGTGCGCCAGTGCACACCGAAAAAAGTGGCTCGTCCATGTTTGTTTGAATACGTGTATTTTGCGCGTCCAGATACCGTAATCGACAGTATTTCTGTCTACAAAGCTCGTATTAATATGGGTGAGCGTCTGGCGGCTAAAATTCAGCGTGAATGGCAAGATCATGATATTGATGTGGTGATTCCTATTCCCGATACCAGCCGTACCGCCGCCTTGCAAATTGCTCAGGCGTTGAATATTCCGTTCCGTGAGGGATTGGTAAAAAACCGTTACATTGGCCGTACTTTTATCATGCCAGGGCAAGCGGTGCGTAAGAAATCGGTGCGTCAGAAATTGAACCCAGTGCCTTTTGAGTTTAAAGACAAAACGGTGTTACTAGTGGATGATTCCATTGTTCGCGGTACAACGAGTAAAGAAATCATTGAGATGGCAAGAGAAGCGGGCGCGAAGAAGGTATACATTGCGTCTGCGGCGCCTGAAGTGCGTTATCCGAATGTGTATGGTATTGATATGCCGGCGGCACACGAGCTTATTGCGCACAATCGTAGTGTCGATGAGATTTGCGAGTTGATTGGCGCGGATAAATTGATTTTTCAAGATCTACAAGATTTAATTGACGCTTGTATCGATGAAAAACATTCGGATGTTCGAGAGTTTGATACGTCTGTGTTTGATGCAAAATACATTACAGGTAACATTGATGCGGCTTATTTAGCCAATATCGAAGGCGCGCGTAATGATTTAAATAAAGCGGCGCTTGAAGACATGGAAAGCAACGATATGATGCATCCAATGTGATCTCAGTCCGTATGCAGTGACAGATAAAGCTAAGCCAGGTCACGCCTGGCTTAGTTATTTTTTTGGGTAGTTTTTTTGGATAAATGACTTTTTGATAGATGACTTTTAAAGAGTGGCTTGGAGTGAAGTAATGGCTGATTATAAAGACGCAACGAATGCGATTCGTGCTGGTATTCGTCAAACACAAGAGCAAGAAAACAGCGAAGCCATTTTTATGACCTCGAGTTTTGCCTATAGCAGTGCAGAAGAAGCCGCAGGCAAATTTTCTGGTGAAGAAGAGGGTAATGTCTATTCCCGTTTTACCAATCCAACGGTAGCGCTGTTTGAGAAACGTTTAGCGACCCTAGAAAAAGGCGAAGCGGCGATTGCGACCAGTTCTGGTATGGCCGCCTTGATGACCTTGGCTTATAGCTTATTGAGCGCCGGTGATCGTGTTGTTTGCTCACGCAATATCTTTGGTTCGACGGTTAAGTTTTTTAACGCCTACACCACAAAATTTGGTGTGGAAGTGCTGTATGTGGATGCCACCGATTACGCCGCATGGGAAGACGCGATTAACGACAATACGCGTTTTTGTTATTTCGAGACGCCATCCAATCCGCTTTATGAAGTCGTTGATGTTGCAAGAGTGGCGGCCTTGGCGCATGCCAAAGGTGCCTTGTTGTGTGTCGATACGGTCTTGGCCACGCCGGCGTTGCAGAACCCTTTAACGCAAGGGGCTGATATTGTGATGCAGTCTGCTACCAAGTTTATTGACGGGCAAGGTCGCTGTTTAGGCGGCGCGTTAATTGCCAGTCAAGAGATCGTCGATGTGTTTACCGCCTTTATGCGCAGTGCGGGCCCATGCATGAGCCCATTCAACGCTTGGGTGTTGCTAAACGGTCTTGAGACCCTGTCTTTGCGGATGACAGCGCATTCCGCTAATGCGATGAAATTAGCTGAGTATTTAGAAGCGCACCCTAAAGTGCAGGCCGTAAACTACGGCGGCTTGCCAAGTCACAAATATCATGAATTGGCTAAGCAACAGCAAAAAGACTTTGGCGGTTTATTATCGTTTGAGGTGGAGGGTGGTCGTAAAGCGGCTTGGGCAGTCATTAACGCCACGAAATTGATGTCGATTACAGGTAACCTAGGAGATACCAAAACCTTAGTGACGCACCCAGCGACCACGACGCATGGCCGTTTAACCGATGAAGAAAAAGCCAAAGCGGGTATTACCGAAGGCTTGATTCGCGTGTCTGTTGGCTTAGAAGACATCGATGATATTATTGCCGATGTTGAAGCTGCGCTGGCGCAATTATCCTAATCTGTGATTGATATTTTATGACGTTATTTAGCCTGCAATTGATTGATCTATATTGTTTTTTTGTAGGTCGTGGCTTTAGCCCGACAAGGCGTAATTTGTCGTGGTGAGTTTTTTGTCGGCATAAATGCGCGACCTTGTATCTCTTCTTGATGAGTGTTTAGCTAACACTTATCACATCGGGAAATCGGTGAGCTCGTGCGCGACCTGAGCACAAAGATGCTATTTTGTAGATTGAGCCCTGATTTCCTAACCTCCATTAAACTGAATGGTATCCTAGCACCCCAAGTAAGGGTGATGCTGCATGTACAAGGGGAGTAGATAGAGATGAAAGCTTTTATTGGCATTGATATAGGTAAAGAAAAGTTAGATGTTAGCTTTCTACGCGATGTGGTCAAAAATAAGCTAAAAACTAAGGTATTAAAGAACACAACACAAGGCTATCAAGAATTAGTTAATTGGTTAGTAAAGAATACGGGGTTAGAAGCTCAGAATATTGTTATTACGACAGAGCCTACTGGCATTTATAGCGAACCTTTAATGTATTTTTTATATGAACAAGGATTTACTCTTTTACATGTAAATCCAGGAAAAGCAAAACAATATGCAAACTCATTAGGGCTAGTTCATAAGACTGATAAATCAGACGCCACAATGCTCGCTCGCTATGGTCATGACCAACAATATTCACTTTCAAGTTGGCAGCCAGAGCCTGTAGAAGCAAGAGAGTTAAAGGCAATGGTGCGTAGACTTGAAGCGTTAGAAAAAGATTTGCAGCGTGAAGAAAACCGTTATGAAGCAGCAGAGTTTTCAGACGCATCAGCTCGAGTCGCTCAATCACTCAAAGATATGATAGCGGTATTAAAGGCTGAAATTGATAAACTCAAGAATGAAATTGATGAGCATATTGACAGGCACCCTCAATTAAAAAAGAACCGCCAATTACTTGAAAGTATAAACGGTGTTGGTGAAGTAACATCCCGAATAATGGTTTGCTTACTGGCGTGTAAGCGGTTTAAGAGCGCGAAACAATTAGCTTCTTATTTAGGCCTGATCCCCAAGCACAACGAATCTGGCAAACGGGCAGGAAAAACATCCTTGAGTAAGGAAGGACCTGGTTATATCAGAGCGAAATTGTATATGGCTGCAGTCGCGGCAGGACAACATAATCCTGATATAAAAGCTCAAAAAACGAGATTACTAGCACAAGGCAAAACAAAAATGCAGGCGCTAGGTGCAGCGATGAGAAAGTTGTCACAAATATGTTTTGGTGTTGTTAAGAATCAAGCAGAATATCAGCCTCAAGTTAGTTAAATAAAAACTTGAGGCTGGTTAGGAGAGATGGTATCTACATGGTTCTTTGTCGTACTTTAGCTTTGTAGGCCTGATGAGGGGAGGTACGACCGTAATCAGGCGTATGACGTTATTTAGCCTGCAATTGATTGATCTATATTGTTTTTTTTGTAGGTCGTGGCTTTAGCCCGACAAGGCGTAATTTGTCGTGGTGAGTTTTTTGTCGGCATAAATGCGTGACCTACATGGTTTTATGTAGGTCGTACTTTAGTTTTGTAGGCCTGATGAGGGGAGGTACGACCGTAATCAGGCGTATGACTTTATTTAGCCTGCAATTGATTGATCTATATTGTTTTTTTTGTAGGTCGTGGCTTTAGCCCGACAAGGCGTAATTTGTCGTGGTGAGTTTTTTGTCGGCATAAATGCGCGACCTACATGGTTTTATGTAGGTCGTGGCTTTAGCGCGTCAAGGCCGACCTACAGGTGATTGGGTTTGGTGTGATCAGCTTTTTCAGTTTCGTTTTGATGGTGCTCATCTTCATGCTGGAAGGTTGCCGTTTGTAACGCTTCTAGCTGTTGTTTTTCCTTGCGACGCGCGCCCAATACCAATAAACAAGGCGTTAAAATAAGGGTGAGCGGTGTGGCAAAGGTTAAGCCGCCAGCAATTGCTGTGGAAAGCTGTGTCCACCATTGAGCGGAAGGCGCGCCAATGCTGAACGATTGATGCACTAGATCAATGTTTAGCTGAAACACCATAGGCACCAAGCCGAGAATGGTGGTAATAGTAGTCAATATAACGGGTCTTAAACGCTGGACGCCAGTACGAATAGCGGCTTCGCGCACCATTAAGCCTTGTTTTCGTAAGCCATTAAAAGTGTCGATTAAGACGATGTTGTTATTGACGACAATGCCCGCCAACGCAATAACGCCAACCCCACTCATGACCACGCCAAAGGGTTGTCCTTTTGCCATGAGTCCAATCAGTACGCCCATAGTCGAAAAGATCACCGCACTTAAAATCAGCAAGCACTGGAAAAAATTATTGAATTGGGTGACAAGGATGATCGCCATAATAAAGAAAGCAACACCAAACGCCTTGAGCAGGAAGCTCATCGATTTTTGCTGCTCTTCGGTGTTGCCACGAAATTCGTAGCGGACGGATTTGTCTATGCCAGCCGCATCCAGTTTGGTTTTAATCGCCTTGATCACTTCATCGACAACAAGACCATCTTTTACGTCAGCCTCAATGGCGATGGTTTTCTTGCCGTCGGTTCGATTGATCACGCCTTGTTTGGGGGCTGCATAGCGCTGAATAAAATTGCTCGCTGGGATGCTGCCTTGATTGGTGGGAATTTGCAGTTGGTCAAGTTGCTCCAAGCGGCGTTGATTCACGGGATAACGCAAGACGATGTCTATTTTGTCATCCGCCCCTGCTGGCAAAAAGTCGCTCAAGGTAATGCCTGTGGTGACCAGCTTGACCACATTGCCCAGACTATTGACGTCGACGCCGTAACGACTGGCCTCTGCACGATTGATATCAAGGCGCCATTCAATACCGGGCAAGGACCTATCATCGCTGACGGTGACGATTTCTTCTCTTGTTAATAGTTGCTTGCTGATCTCATCGGCGGCGAGATTGAGTGCTTCACTATAATTGGAGCTTAATTGCAGTTGAATATCGGCACCCGATTGTGGGCCGCCTTGCTCTTTTTCAGCACTGACTTCGATGCCGGGAATCTGCTTAGTTCTTTCCCTAATACGATCCAAAATAACACTGGCGGATTCACGTTTATACCAATCGATAAACTCCATGCTGATGGCGCCTATGCTGTCTGGCGCGGCATTGTTACCCGGTGTAGAGTAAGAGGTTGCGACAACGCTTTTTAATTCAGGCGTGCCAAGGATTTGCAGTTCAACTTGTCTGACCAGCGCGTCTTTTTCATCAAGCGATAAATCGCCTCTGGCGCGTATGTCCAAATTGGCCGACTCCGGCTCAATATTAGGAAAGAACTCCACCCCTTTGCCAAAATGGCCATAGCTAACAAAAACGCTGATCAGCAAGGCAATGGTAAACAGCAACACCCACACAGGGTATTCCACTAACCGAGTCAGCATTCTGCCGTAGGCACCCGTTAGCCCGGTCAGCTCTCTTAGGTCCCCCGTTTCGGTCACCCGTAGCGCGTGCATAGTTTTTTCCGTGTAGGCGCCTTTTTTGCCAATAATCGAACCTATGGTTGGTATGATGATTAAGGCCATAACGAGAGAAGAAGCGAGTGTCGCAATGATGGTGATTGGCATAAAACGCATAAATTCACCAACAATATCAGGCCAGAATAACAAGGGCATGAAAACCGCCAAAGTGGTGGCTGTGGAAGCGGTAATCGGCCACGCCATGCGTTTTGCGGCTTCGCTGTAGGCTTGTCTTTTAGAGGCGCCTTCGGCGAGTTTACGATCCGCGTATTCAGTGACCACAATCGCGCCGTCCACCAGCATGCCGACACTGAGAATTAAGGCGAAGAGTACCACCATGTTGATGGTGTAGCCTTGCAAATCAAGAATGAGAATGCCCGCTAAAAACGCCCCCGGAATGGCCAGGCCAACCAGTAGCGCACTGCGGATACCAAGCGCCCAAACGATGACAATCATCACCAGCAAGGTGGCGGCTAAAACATTGTTAAACAGGTCATTAAGGGAGGTTTCTATGTCCGTGGATTTATCGCCCGTTAGATTGTATTCAACGCCGCTGGGCCATTGTTGGCTCTCGCTTTCGACAACCGTTTTGACGGCCGCAATGGTGTTAATAATATTGGCGCCTACACGTTTCGATACTGCCAACGTAATGCTGCGCTTGCCTTCTACACGAGCATAACTGGTGGCGTCTTCAAAGGTTAATTCACCCGTGGCAATGTCGCCCAATAAGACGACTTGATCGCCATCGGCTTTGATGGGCAAGTTCATAATGTCTTCTTTGGTTTTCAGTAAGCCGGGGACTTTTAGTGAGAAGCGACCAGCGCCTGTGTCTAGGTTGCCAGCGGCGACCAAGCGGTTATTGCCAGAGACAAAATTCGCCACATCGGCCAGAGAAAGGTTGTAAGACTCAAGTTGCTCTGGGCGGATAATAATCTGTGCTTGTTGTTCTCTGTCACCACTGATGTTGGCTTCTAAAACGCCGTCAACGGCTTCAATCGCATCTTGCAGATTTTTTGCGGTACGGCTTAAGGTGGCAAAATCTACGTTACCTGATAAATTGACCCGTAGTACAGGGAAAGTAGATAGGTTTATTTCCGTGACTGTCGGTTCGTCGGCGTCGTCTGGCAATTCACTTTTGGCTCTGTCTACCTTGTCTTTGGTGTCGCTGATGGCTTGATCAATGTCCACCCCAGACAAAAACTCCAGCATAATAGAAGCATGACCTTCTGATGCGGTGGATTTAAGTTCTTTAAGTCCTTCTAATCCCTTCAGTTCTTTTTCTAGCGGATGCACCAACAAACTGTCAGCGTCTTCAGGCGAAATGCCTTCCAAGCTAACCGACACATACGCCATGGGAATGGTAATGTCTGGGTCATTTTCTTTGGCGATTTCAATATAAGACACGGTTCCCAGCAGAAGTATGAGAACAAAGAGCATCATGACGGTACGAGAGCGAGCTAAGGCGGCTTCAATCAATGCTTGCATATTCTGGCCTCCTTCTTAGTGTTGATAATGTGCGTCAACTTTATCGCCGACAGACACAAAACCCTGTCCAACGGTAATAATGTTGACATTATTGGGAAGGCCGCGCACCCAGACCTGATCGCGCTCTGATTTGACAATGTCAACGGGCGTCATCACAACCCTGTTGTCTAGGTCGATGGTTTTAATGGCGGTTCTGCCAGCATCATCTAGGGTGAGTAATGCGGCGGAAAACGCATGAGCTTTTTGCTCCTCTAAAATGAAATCGACGGCGGCCGTTAAGCCTGCTGGAATTTTATTGCCGGGATTATCCACTTGCATTTCAACCGTAATGGTGCGGCTAGATTCGTTTGCAGTGGCGCTGATATAAGACACAAAACCCTCTGCTTCATCGCCGGATTCAAGGCGAATATTACCCTGAGTGCCCAGTTTGATCTGTTGGATTTTATTTTGTGGAATGTTCACGCTGACTTTGATGGGGTTGATTGACACCAAGGTACCTAAAGTCGCACCAACGGCTAATACTTGTCCTTCTTGAACCGCTAAGCTGTTTAATATGCCAGAGAAAGGGGCGGTAATGTTGGCGTTTTCTAAATCCACTAATAAAGCGCTTTGTGTCGCTCGCGCCGAGGCAAGATCGGTTTGTGCTTGGGCTAGATTTACTTTGGAGGATAAATTTTGCAGATTGAGTTTTTGGATGCCATCGAGTTCAAGCTGTTTCTGCTTGACCAACAAGTCCGCCTGCTCTATTTGCGCTTGCAAGGTACGAGTGTCTATTTGGGCAATGGTACGGCCTTTTTTAACAAATTGACCTTTTTCTATGGGCAGCTGAGTAATGCGCCCCTGATAACTGTTAATCAGCGCTAAGGTTTCGTCGGCAAGGGTTTTGCCGCTTAATGGCAAATGCATTTCAATGGATTGGGCGATTAGGGTTTTGGCTTGAACAGGATAGGCCAGTGCGCTTTCTGCTGTTGGTGATGAAACCGTGTTTTCTTGCGCTGTTGTCTTTGTTGGACTGACTGTGATGCCATTGCCTCCAACGACCATCCAGCTGATGGCCAAGGCTGCCACCACCACCGCGGTGATTGGCCCGACTTTGCTTTTTAAATTCATTAAAATCTCCCTGAAAAAATGATTATTATTATGTTTTTTGAGAAATATACCGCGACTGTCGAGTCTTGTATATTCCCCAAAATAGCGCTCAAAGCAGTACGACGAAAAAGTATCAATATCGACACTAAAAAAGCGCACCTTTTTAAAGGCTGGTTTTTCTTTTTCTGATTTCAGTTCGGGTATTTGCTGAACCTTCGCTTAGAAGGATGATACTATACCGCCACAATTTTTTTACTTTATATGGGTAGATATGAGTCTATTGTCGTTAGAACAGATCAGTGTTGCTTTTGGGCATAATCCGCTGCTGTCAAAAATCAGTTTTTCAGCCGAAGCTGGAGAGCGTGTTGCTATTATCGGTCGTAATGGTGCAGGTAAATCTACGCTATTAAAAGTCATTTCGGGCGAGCAAGTTGCCGATGAAGGCGTGGTTCGTCTTGAAGGTGGTATGACCATTGGACAGCTACCGCAAGAATTGCCCGATGCGAATGAAAAAACCGTTCGTGAAGTGGTCAGTGAAGGCGCGGGGCAAGCGCATTCTTTAATGACGCGCTACTTCACGTTGCTAGAAGATTTCGAAAATGACCACGCCAATGAATTAAGTGATATTCAAACGGAGTTGGATCGAATTCAAGGTTGGGATTTAGAGCAACGTGTGAATCACATGATTCAGCGTTTGGCTTTACCGGCCGACAAGCTAATGTCTGAATTGTCTGGTGGTTGGCGTCGTCGCGTTATTTTGGCGCAGGCGTTGATCTCTAACCCAGATGTTTTGCTATTAGACGAGCCGACTAACCATTTGGACGTGCCGACCATTGAATGGATGGAGCAACAGCTTCAACAATTCCGTGGTTTGATCTTGTTTATTACCCATGACCGTCGCTTCCTCGAAAAACTCGCCAATCGCATTATTGAGCTGGATCGCGGCAATTTGATTTCTTTTAGCGGCAATATTACCGCTTTTCTTGCCTTTAAAGAAAAAATGCTCGAAGAAGAAGAGCGTGCCAATGCCTTATTCGATAAGCGTTTGGCGGAAGAAGAAGTCTGGATTCGTCAAGGGATTAAAGCGCGCCGTACCCGTAACGAGGGCCGAGTTCGTGCCTTAAAAGCGTTACGTGAAGAACGCTCTGAGCGTATTAATCGTCAAGGCAATGCCAAAATGGCGATTGAGACCAAAGACAAGTCTGGCAAGCTGGTGGCAGAGTTCACCCAAGTGGGGCATTCTTTTGAAGACAAAGTCATTCTTCAACCCATGGATTTTGTGGTCAATCGCGGAGATCGTATCGGTCTGATTGGTCCAAACGGTTGTGGTAAGAGTACCTTCTTGAAAATCCTATTAGGCGACCTTGAACCAACATCAGGCATCGTTCGTCAAGGTACTAAGCTTAATGTGGCGTATTTTGATCAGTTGCGTGAGCAGCTTGACCCAGAACAAACCGTGGCCGAAAACGTTGGCGAAGGCAAAGACGTTATTGAAATCAACGGTCAAAATAAACACGTGATTGGTTATTTGGGTGATTTCCTTTTTCCACCTGAGCGTGCTCGTACACCGGTAAAAGCCTTGTCTGGTGGTGAACGTAACCGTGTCTTGTTGGCGAAATTGTTTACTCGTCCGGCCAACCTGTTAATCATGGATGAGCCAACCAACGATTTGGATGTAGAAACATTAGAGCTGCTCGAAGAGCTACTAATGAACTACGACGGCACCTTGTTATTGGTCAGCCATGACCGTGCTTTCCTTGATAACGTGGTCACCAGTGTGATTGCTTTTGAAGGCGAAGGCCGCGTAAAAGAATACGTGGGTGGTTACCAAGATTGGATTCGTCAAGGTGGCAAATTCCCAACGGAATCTACCTCGCAAACCGACGATGCGCCAAGCAAAAAGGAAAAAGCCAAAGCCGACGCCAAAAAAGCCGAAGAGGCAAAGCAGAAATCTTCTGTGCAAGCTAAGCCGAAAGCCAAGCTAAGTTATAAAATCCAGCGCGAATTTGACGATATGCCAACGACTCTTGCTAAGTTAGAGTCCGAAATCGCTGCTTTGCATGTGACGACAAGCGCGCCAGATTTTTATACCGGTGATGCCGATAAGGTGCAAAAAACCTTGGCAAAGCTAGCGCACAAAGAAGAAGAGCTTGAAACCACCATGGAGCGTTGGTTAGAGCTTGAAACGATGCAAAACGGATAAACTGTGCAAAACGGGTAAAGTATGACAAACAAAATAACACCAGTTTCATTTGTACCGCGCTTGTTTGGCGCGTTTGGGCAGTTTTTTAAATACATGGCGAGCGGCGATTACGCTGCTCGCTGTCAAGCTGCAGCCCAAGGCGAGCAATTCGCTTTTGAAGTGGAACCAAAAATCATTACAGAAGAGGTGGAAGTGATTCGTGAAATCGAAGTCGCTGCGCCTGTTTTGGACACGGTTAACGCTGACGGCGCACATCAATTATTGCAACTGCTGCAACAGGAAGCGCGTTTTATCGACTTTATCCAAGAAAGCATTGATGATTACAGTGATGCGGATGTGGGTGCTGCCTCTCGCCAAATTCACGCGGGTTGCGCGAAAGTATTGCAGCAACATTTTACTATTGATGTGGTGTCTCTCGACGTAGTGAACACCGCAGCGGAAAATAGCCGTGTGGAAGTGCCATCTGGCTACGATGCAAAGCAGATCAAGCTGGAAGGCCGTGTAAAAGGCGATGGTCCATACGCTGGCACGCTTATTCATCCCGGTTGGAAAGTGACCGAAACGCGCTTGCCAAAAGTTACTAATACGGAAAGCCTACATATTTTAGCGCCAGCTGAAGTCGAGGTATAAACCCATGAGTCAATATTTTATTGGTATCGACCTAGGTACCACCCATTCGGCTGTCTATTATTCGCTGTCCAGTCAGGCGAAATCTGAGGCGAAATCTGACGCGGATCAGTTTGGGCGTCTTCAGCAATTGGCGATTCCGCAGTTTATCGCCGCCGGTCAAGTGGATGCTCGTCCTTTGTTGCCTTCGTTTGTCTACTTTCCTCATAAAACCGAATTTTTAGAAAGCGACTTGCTGTTGCCTTGGGGTAAAGCCTCTTCCATTGTAGGCCAGTTGGCGCGTGAATTGGGCGCGAAATCCTCAGGTCGATTGGTGCAAAGTGCCAAGAGCTGGTTGTGTCATGCTCGCGTCAGTGCTGATGAAGCGGTTTTGCCAGTAGACGTACTGGAAGAGGTGGAAAAAGTCTCTCCAGCACAGGTAACGGAAACCTTGTTGGCCTATTTAGTCAATGCGTGGGCCAATCAATTTCCGCAGGCGCCGATTGCTGAACAAACGGTTGTCATCACGGTGCCAGCGTCTTTTGACCCTGCGGCTCGTGCGATTACCGAGCAAGCGGCAGAAAAAGTCGGTCTGCGTGCGCGTTTGATCGAAGAGCCATTAGCGGCGTTCTACGCTTGGTTAAGTGATCAACAAAACTGGACCGACAGTCTAGCCGTTAACGACCATATTTTGGTTGTTGATGTGGGCGGTGGTACGACGGATTTGTCATTAATCCAAGCGGTTGAGCAAGAGGGCGCTCTTGGCCTAGAACGCGTGGCAGTAGGGCGTCATATCTTACTTGGCGGCGACAATATGGATTTGACGTTGACCTATCATTTAGCGGCTCAATTGGCGCAAAACGGTACCAACCTTGAGCCTTGGCAAATTAGCGGTTTAACCCAAGCTTGTCGTGACGCAAAAGAGCGTTTGTTATCGAACGCAGATTTAGAGGAAGTAAGTGTTGTCGTTCCCAGTCGCGGTCGTAGTTTGTTTAACAACAGCATTAAGGCGGCGTTAACGCAAAACGACGTTCAACAGCTTTTGATTGATGGCTTCTTTCCACAAGTGGCGTTAGGTGAGCAAGCTCAGAAAAATGCACGCAGTGGCTTTAGTGCGATTAATTTGGATTACGAAGGTGATCCAGCGATTACGCGTCATATTAGTGAATTTTTGTCTCAGCACAAGGTGACGCCAAGCAAGGTTTTGCTAAACGGTGGCGTGTTTAACGCCAGTGTGATTCGCAGCATACTAGAAGCGCGGCTGGCCGCAATGCTGTCTGAGTCGTTAAGCGGCAGAGAGTTAACCATGTTGACGCCGTCCCATTTAGATCATGCGGTTGCCAAAGGCGCGACGTATTATGCTCAAGTACAAGCGGAAGGCGGCGTCAAAGTTAAAAGTGGTTTGGCCGCCAACTATTACATCGGCGTTGCCAGTCCAATGCCAGCCATTCCTGGCATGGCGCCGCCCGTGGACGCTATTTGTGTTGCGCCATTTGGATTGGAAGAAGGTTCAGAAGAGCAGATGCTGCCGAACGAGTTTTCGCTGCTGGTAGGGGAAAGTGTCACTTTTCGTTTTTTTCAATCCAAAAACAGCGAAGCGCACTCTGTCGGCAAAGTAATTGCGTCTTTTTCGATTGCTCAGCTTAACGAATTGAATCCTTTGTCGGTGCGTTTAGACGCAGGTCATTATCAGGCTGGCGACATGGTGCGAGTGTATTTAACGGCTCGTGTTACCGAATTGGGATTATTGCTATTGCAAGCGCACGATACTCAATCTGAGCTAAGTTGGACCATTGAGTTTCAAGTCAGGGAGTCTTAAAACATGGTGCAAGCCACTTTTCGTTCCGCTTATCGGGTTGGGATCGATTTAGGGACGACCAATTGTGTTGTCTCTTATTTCTCGTTACCAAAGGGCTCATCAAGAGACAGTTCAACCTCGAATGTGCCTACACTGTTACCCATTTCTCAGGTGATGGCTGATGGCTCGGTGCAAGAGTTTACCTATTTGCCGAGTGCGATTTATGTCTTAGCGGCGGATGAAATCGGTAAAATTGATCCGGTTTTGCCTTGGCGTCATCATGACAAAGAGCGCGTGGTTGGCGTGGGGGCTTTGGCTCTGGGTCAACGCCGAGCGGGGCAATTAGTGCAAAGCGCGAAAAGTTGGTTGAGTCATCGTCAAGTAGATCGTCGTGCGGCGATCCTGCCTTGGGCGAGCGAGTTTTCTAAGAAACTCAGCCCGCTTGAGGCGAGTAAGGTCCTTTTATTACACATCAAGCAGAACTGGAATCATCGTTTTCCAGATGCGCCGTTAGAGTCTCAAGCCATTGCGTTGACCTTACCTGCTTCTTTTGATGAGGAAGCGCGAGCGCTAACCTTGGAGGCGGCCAAACTGGCTGGTTTAGAGGATTTATATCTGTTGGAAGAGCCGCAAGCGGCTTGTTACCACTATATTAGTGATGATGAAAAGCTCGCCGCGTTAGCCGATAAAAAAATGCTCTTAGTGGTCGATATTGGCGGCGGCACCAGTGATTTTAGTTTGGTGGCTATTCACCCAGCATCTGCAAAAACGACAAGCCTGTCTCTTAAACGTGTCGCCGTCGGCGAGCACTTATTGTTAGGCGGCGATAACCTGGATCAAGCCTTGGCGTTCCAGTTGGATCCTAAACAAATTTCGGCGTTATCGGCCACACGCTTAGCGGCTTTGGTTCAACAAACCCGTCAAGCCAAAGAAACCTTGTTGGCTGAAAACGCAGCAGAATCCTTGAGCATTACCGTGCTGGGCGGCGGCAGTCGCCTCATTGGCGGCTCGCAAAAGTTTGATGTCTCCAGAGAAACCTTATTAGAGCAAATTCGCAGTGGTTTTTTCCCTCTGGTTAATCGCGATGACAAGGTGCAAAAAAGTGATTACGCCATGCACACCTTGGGTTTGCCTTATGAATCCGACCCTGCTTTTACGCGCCATTTGGCGGCGTTTTTACAGCAACATAAAGCTGTCATTGAAGCGGCAACCGGCACGGCTATGCCAGATGCGGTGTTGTTTAATGGCGGCTTGTTTAACAGTCCTGTTTTAAAAGCGCGTTTATTAGAGCAGCTCAATGCTTGGTCTTCTGAGCCGATTCTTGCTTGCTCTGCAGACGAACCTAATGATGCGGTTGCCAAAGGCGCCGTGATGTATTTAAACGCCTTAGCTGGCGACAGTACGCGCATTGAAAGTGGCGTGGCACACAGCTTGTATTTAAAAGTTGGCGAGGATCAATTTGTCGGCATCTTGCCAAAGGACACCTTAAAAGGCGAAGTCGTTCGCTTAGAGCAAGAATTTTTTGTCACTTTAGGTCAGCAAGTGCAGTTTCCCTTATATCGCTCTGACGACCATATTGATGGTGTGGCGGGTAAAATGCGTGGCGCGGAGGGTTTGCATTACATTTCTACCTTGATGACAGAGTTGGACGGCGCCATCGATTCGCCAGAAACCGCAGTGACCTTGTCGGTGCAAATGACCGAAGTCGGCGTGTTGCAAGTATTGTTAAACGCCCATAATCAGCGGGATCAATGGCGTTTGGATTTCTCTACCCAGCCAAATTCTGAAATGATGGGCGCTGAGAAAAATAAGGATGGCGTAGGTTTACTGCATGCCAATATGGGACAAGCGGAAGAGCATTTAACTCGGTGTTTTTCCAGCGCAGGGCAGAAGCAAAGCCCGGATTTGGTCAAGTCTCTTAAACAAGATTTGGATCAATTATTAGGCAATCGAGACGATTGGAACCTTGCCACATCGCGTCGCTTGGTGGATAAACTGTTAAGTGTAAAATCCGGTCGAAGCAAAAGCGCCCAGCATGAGCGCCAATGGTTGCAACTGATGGGCTATTGTTTGCGTCCGGGCTTTGGCGCCGCCGATGATTTGGCCCGTGTTCAGCAAGTGATTAACGCAACCAAAGCCGGTACTCAGTTCGATACGGCACCGGTTTGGGGGCAATATTGGACCCTGTATCGCCGCATTGCTGGCGGTTTATCAGTGGATCAACAAACGCATTTGTTCAAGCAGTTTAGCCAATACTATTCGCCAACCGGGCAAAGGTCGCGCGATAAGATGAAAGCCCTGACAACCAAGTCCAGTGACGATTTAATTCGTTTAGTCGGGGCGTTGGAAAACGTGTCGAACGAAAATAAAGTTACCACCATTGATTGGTTGTTAAAGCGCCTGCAAAAGACCTCTGAACCAGACACGGCTTGGTGGACAATAGGGCGAATTGCCTCTCGTCATCTCTTGTCGGGTAAACAAGAGCAAAGAATTTCAGAAGACGCATTGTTGCCGATTTTAGAGATGGTTTTAAAAGAAGATTGGAAAAAACGTAAACAGGCAGGCTTAGCCGCGGTGTTGATGAGCCAAGTCAGCGTCGGCGAAGCCGATAAACTTAGCGCCTTGCGCAAAAAAATAGCGAATAAACTCAAAAAAGACAAATGCCCAGCGCAATGGCTTGAGCGTTTAGAAAGCCAGATTGAGATCAACAGCGACGAGCTCAATGCCTTGGTGGGCGAGAGTTTACCGATTGGGTTACGGTTGTCATAATAAAATATTACTCATAGCTCTTTTTCGCCTTGGTGACTTTTTCTAGGTAGTTTCGTGACTCCATTTTGGGGTGGTCGTAGCGGAGTTTTTTATACACATTGCTGGTGGAGGTTTGGTTTATTTTGTTCATCGCTCGTGTTCGATCGCTGTCGAATGTTTTTAATACGTTGCCGGTGCCGCCGTTGTAAGCAGAGATCATGGAGTATTCTTGGCTGAGTTTATCGGTGACTTTGACCAGGTAGCGATTCTGTAAAATATATAAATAAGCACTGCCAATATCGATATTGCGTTCAGGCGAAAAAAGGATTTCTTTGGTCGGTTCGCCTGACTGCTTCTTCACCAAGTTATAGACGTCTCTACCTGCGGTGGCAGGGACAACTTGCATTAAGCCATAAGCGTTCGCTGGGCTGACGGCGTAAGGGTTAAAAGAGCTTTCTGTTTCAATAATGCCGTAAATGAGGGCTGGCGATAAGTTATAGCGCTTCGCGGCGGCGATGACATATTGGCTGTATTTTTCTTGGCGCAGGTGCTCGTGCTGTGCAACAAGGTTGAATTCCACCGCGTAAACGGTTTTGCCATTCGAGCTGGATTTTTTCAGCTGATTGCTGACAAGGTAATTTGAGTAACGCTCGGCTCGCCAGCGATATTGCACGAGTTTTCCATCGTGATCCATGACTTGCGGATACAAGAAAGGCACGCCTTCTGTATCTGGTGCGTCACTGGAGAAAATATCGGTTTTGGTGGGGTCTGCGGTCGTGAGTAGCGTGGTCGCCACGGCCTTTTTCAAGGTGTCCAGCGGCGAGTTGGTGGTTAGGGTTTCGACACGCACTGTGCCTTTTTCAAAGTCGACAATGGTTCTTGCTTGGTAGTCGTTGGTGTATTTGACGTACTTTTTCTTATCGGGCAGTTCGCTGTTGCTTTTGCCCCATTTTTTATTCACTTTTTGGTCAAGTTCTGCATACAGGGCTTGAATGGCTTTAATGTCGGCATTGACTAAGTCTCTGGTGACTTTGGCCTGTTTGGCGATGGCTTTTACATCGTCAATATCGTCGGCTGCTTTTATTTGTTTTGATAGTTGCTTCACCGAATCTGCAGAGTCGAAGGATAACGACAAGGATTCGCAGCCACTTAATGTGAGTAATATAAGGCCAATTGGTACAAAGGCGGATTGGCGAACAATAGTCTTTAACATTAAGTGGCGTTCCAATAGATTCAATCAGTTAGCGGTGTTGGCTTGACGAGCTTGATGAAGTTTTTTGTAGCTTTCAATCAAGCGTAAATGCGGTTCGATGCCTTCAAGCTGCATGCTGGTTTTCGTTAGGCCATAAAAACGCACTTCGCCAGTCACGGAACCAATAACGTTTTCCATCACTTCTTTACCGAACATGCGGCTAAAGTGATGGACAAAGTCGTCTAACGCTAACTCCTCGTCTAGCGTGACTTCTAGCACCGCACTCATGGCTTGGTAGAAGAGACCACGCTTTACGCTGTTGTCGTTAAACTGAAGGTATTCGCCGACGAGTTCTAAGGCTTCTTCGTGTTCACCCAGGGCTAAATAAATCAGGATTTTAAGTTCCATGATGGTCAGCTGACCCCATACGGTATTTTCATCAAACACAATGCCGATTAACGTGGGGATGTCGGTGTAGTTATCCAGTTGGCTGTCTTCAAGGCGGCTGACCAGTTTAGCAAGTTGTTTATCACTCAATGAGTGCAAGTTTAAGATGTCTTCGCGATAATCCAGCGCCTTGTTGGTGTTGTCCCAGACTAGGTCTTCCACTGGATAGACCTCAGAATAATCGGGCACCAAAATACGACAGGCTGACGCGCCTAGGTCGCTAAGTTCGGCCACATACACTTCTTTGCCTAGGTCTTCTAAAATGCCAAATAAGGCGTTGGCCTCTGCTTCGTTGCTGCCAGAAAAATCCCATTCGCAGAAGTCGTAGTCGTGCTTGCTGCTAAAGAAGCGCCAAGAAATTACCCCGGTTGAGTCAATAAAATGCTCAACGGCGTTTTCGGGTTCGGTCACTGCCATGCTGTTAAAGGTCGGTTTTGGTACATCGTTTAGCCCTTCAAAGCTACGGCCTTGCATGAGCTCGGTTAAGCTGCGCTCTAACGCCACTTCAAAACTTGGATGGGCACCAAAAGAAGCAAACACACCGCCGGTTTTTGGGTTCATTAGGGTGACGTTCATCACCGGGAATTGACCGCCGAGCGAGGCGTCTTTTACCACAATGGGAAAGCCTTGCTCTTCCAAGGCGTTAATGCCCGCGAGTATGCTGGGGTATTTTTCCAATACGACCATGGGCACATCGGGTAGGACTATTTCGTCTTCGATGATTTGACGCTTAACGGCACGTTCTAAAATTTCCGACAAGCACTGTACTTGTGCTTCTTGTTGGTTGTTGCCCGCGCTCATGCCGTTGCTTAAAAACAAGTTTTCGATCAGGTTCGACGGGAAGTAGACGGTTTCGCCATCGGATCGACGGGTGTAGGGAATGGCGCAAATACCGCGTTTTTTATTGCCTGAGTTGGTGTCAATCAGGTGTGAGCCGCGCAGCTCGTCGTCTGGGTTATAAATGTCTAGACAGTAATCATCCAAGATGCCTTCTGGCAGGGCGTCGTCTTTGCTGAGTGCAAACCACTTTTCATTAGGGTAATGGACAAATTCGCTGTTGGCGATGTCAGTACCAAAGAATTGGTCGTTATAGAAAAAATTGTTGTTTAAACGCTCGATAAATTCACCAAGGGCAGAACACAGAGCGCTCTCTTTAGAGGCGCCTTTGCCGTTGGTAAAACACATGGGCGAGGCGGCATCACGGATGTGCAGAGACCACACATTCGGCACGATATTACGCCATGACGAGATTTCTATTTTCATACCGAGATCGGCTAGCATGGCCGTCATATTGGCGATGGTTTGCTCAAGCGGTAAGTCTTTGCCAAGAATCACCGTATTCGATGAAGCGTCTGGCTGGCCCATCAGCATGGCATTGGCGTCAGCGTCTAGATTATCAACACTGTCAATTTTAAATTCTGGCCCAGTCTGCACCACTTTTTTAACCGTACAACGATCAATCGAGCGCAAAATGCCTTGGCGGTCTTTGTCGGAAATATCGTCTGGTAATTCTACTTGAATTTGGAAAATCTGGTTGTAGCGATCTTCTGGGTCGACAATATTGTTCTGTGACAAGCGGATGTTGTCGGTCGAGATGTCACGTGCTTTGCAATATACCTTGACGAAATAGGCGGCACACAATGCGGACGAGGCAAGGAAATAATCAAAGGGACTTGGGGCTGAGCCATCACCCTTGTAGCGGATTGGTTGATCGGCGGTGACGGTAAAATCATCAAACTTGGCTTCAAGTCTCAGATTGTCGAGAAAGTTAACTTTGATTTCCATTAAATAGGGTGTCCGTAAAATAGGCGAGTCGTGTAACGCTCATTAGCCAGAAGTTTTGCGCTGGCTAATGAGTTATAGGGGGGAATTATCGGTGATAAGGGGGGGCAGAGTAAAATTAAATAATGGATTAATTTCTAATACGTTTCATATTGATCAGAATAGGGCTGCCTGTCATGGGATCGGGGATAAGATCGCAGTCGACACCGTACAGTTCTCGTACCAATTCTTTTGTCATGACTTCTTTGGGGCTGCCTTGGATAATAATTTCGCCTTTTTTCATCGCAATAATGTGATCTGAGTAACGGCAAGCGCTGGGTAAGTCGTGAACCACCATGGCAAGGGTTTTGCCTTGTCTGGAGAGGTTTTGAATCAACTCAAACACTTCAATTTGGTGGCCTAAATCCAGTGCGGAGGTTGGCTCGTCAAGTAAAAGCAAAGGCGTTTCTTGCGCTATCGACATGGCGATCCAGGCGCGTTGACGCTGACCTCCTGATAAAGTGTCGAGTAGCCGATCTTTTAGCCCTTCTAGGTCTGCCGCGTTTAGGGCGTAGTTAATAGCTTGTTGGTCGTCCATTGCCCATTGTCTTAATAGGCTTTGGTGCGGGTGGCGGCCAAAGCGAATTAATTCTTCGATGGTAATGCCATCAGGCGCTAAGGTGTCTTGTGGTAGCAGCGCCAAGCGTTTGGCGACTTCTTTGGAGGGCAGTGAATGGATGTCTTTACCATCGAGCAATACCACGCCAGAGCTGGGTGAATGTACGCGAGACAAGCCGTTTAATAGTGTCGATTTCCCACAACCGTTTGGCCCAACAATCGCGGTTACCTTGCCCTCGGGTAAGGCAACATCAAGGCCTTCGATAATGCTTATCTTGCCGTGCTTTAAGGTGAGATTGTCGGCACCAAGGCGAGACTGAAAATGGCGCTGAGAAGGGGATTGATGCTGAGAGGCTGTCGCCGTCATAAAGAAGTCCTTGAAGTACGTCGAACCAGTATCCAGATTAAATAGGGGCCGCCAACGACGGCCGTTACTATCCCCACAGGGAGCTCAATAGGAGACAAAATCGTGCGGCCTAAAAGGTCCGCTAGAATCATCACTAAAGCGCCCGTAAGCGCGGAACTTACCAATGGAATACCTCGATAACGCGCAAATACACGGGCTATTTCTGGCCCTACTAGCGCGACTAAGCCAACTGGCCCAGCCACCGCAACAGCAAGCCCGGTTAATGTAATGCAGAGCACCAGCGCGATAATTCGAATGTGTTTTATATTGGCACCCAGTCCGGTGATGACTTGGTCCGAAAAAGGCATTAACGCAAATTGCGTCGAAAATACTACACAAGCGATTAAGCAAATGGCCGTTCCGACGCCAAGGATATTCACCATCAAAGCGTCACGGGCGCTTAAACTGCCGACTGTCCAAGGGTAAGCGCTGTTCGCAACATCAATACTGACTTGGCTCAACAGCAATTGTGTCACCGCCCCCGCTATGGCACCAATGCCGATGCCCGCCACAATAAAGCGATAACCTCGTGTACCACTGCCGCCAGCTAAGCCAAATGCTAACGCGGTCGCTGTGGCGGCACCCGCTAACGCCATAACAGAAGGTGCCAATGAAATGCCTGTGCCAACGATCGAAGAAACCGCAAATGCCATCGCGGCGTTATCTATGCCGATAATGCCCGGTGTGGCAAGGCGATTTCGAGCCATGGTTTGCATTAAACAACCGGCTAAACTAAACGCCGCGCCGGTGAATAAAGCGGCCAATAAACGCGGTAAGCGCAAGTCCTGCACAATAAATTGATGCATTGGATTGCCTTGCCCTAATAGCGCGGCGATGACGTCTTTCGGCCAGATGGGCATGCTTCCTATGCCTAACGTAGTGATACCGGCGAGAAGCAGGGCGAGCAATAGCCAAGCGTTGCGAACGAGTGCTTGTTTTTCTATTAATACTTCCACATACGGCCCAATAGAAAGTATCCGGTAACCGTTTGGCGCGATGTCACTGTTGGCTGAATTGTGGGGCATAAAAAGACGGTGATTTATCATAATGTGGGCATTCTACGAGAGCGGACAATCAGTAAAAGAACAGGCGCCCCGACTATGGCTGTGAGGACACCAAGGGGCATTTCAGCGGGTTGAGCAACGAGGCGAGAGACAATATCCGCGGTAATCACAATGATTGGCCCTAGTGGTAAACAGAGCCATAAAGTACGACGAATATCAGCTCCAACCAAAGCGCGTGCCGCAAAAGGCACGACTAAGCCAATAAAGGCGACAGGGCCTGCAATGGCGGTGGCACCGCCAACTAAAAGCGCAACCGCGAGAATAACCACCGCGCGGATTTTCCTTGGCTTGTGACCGAGGCCTATCGCCACTCGTTCACCAAGCGCCAGTGAGGCAAGTGGCTTGGCCGTGTAGAGAATACACAGGATGGCAATCAGCATGGATGGCAATACAGAGTAAAGGACGTTGCTGTCTCTGCCTGCCACACTGCCGGTGACCCAGAAACGAATTTCATCAGCGGCTCTTTGGTCAAACAGCAAAATTAAAGACGTCATTGCCAGTAACAAACTAGACAATGCAGCCCCCGCTAGCACTAAGCGAATGGGGTCGTTGTGTTGGCCTTGCATGCGCGCCACGCCGAGCACGCATAAGCAGCCAAGCAGCGCGCCAAATTGGGCAATACCAACCGTGAGTGTGGCGGTACTGGCACCAAGCACTAGCGCCATGGCCACGGCGAAGGAGCTGCCCGCGCTGACGCCAAGTAAGCCAGGTTCGGCTAATGGGTTACGGGCCACCGATTGCATTAACGCGCCAGCAATGCCTAACGTTAAGCCCACAAATAAACCCACTAGGGTTCGAGTGGCACGTAAGTGGAACACGGTGAACTGCGCGTCAGCGGAACCATTTCCGAGCAATGTTTGCAAAGAAGCCTGCACTGAAAGGCCACCAGCACCAAACAATAAGCTTAACAAGCAGCAAAGTGCCAGCGCGGCAAGCGCTGACATGAAAACATGGGATAATGGGCGTTGTGCCGGTGCTAAGTGAAACCAATTTATCATCGAGGTTACTGGATCTGGTGATCAATAATGGCTTCAATATCATCTAATATGGCATGGGCAGCAAGAGGTCCGGAGGCACTGGTCCATAGTTGACCGTTGACGGTAAAAACATGGTCTTGTTTGACGACATTCAAACGGGAAAACGACGGTGAGCTTTTCGCCGCCTCAAGCGCATCTTTGCCTTCGGTGTTTAAGGTTGCCAGAAATAACCAGTCGCTGTCGACTTTCGATAAATTTTCTAAGCTTAGAGGGCTACTGTGTGGGCGGCCTGCTTTGATCACGCCGGCGTCATTAACCGCAAAGCCTGTCGCAGTGAGTATGCCGGTTGCGAAGATAGTGGAGGACATAACAATGGGGCCTTGTGGCATCCAGCGCGCTAACGTAGCGGAACGTTCGGTTGCTGGAATTTTTGCCGTTACACGTGTTTTTAAGGCGCTTTCTCGCTCTTTCAACGCTTCTAGAAGGTCGTCCATTTGAGCGCTTTTGTTTAGGGCTTGTGCATAGGTGCGAGCAATAGTGATCCAGGCGTCTGCTGTCATACCTGGGGTGACAGGGACTATAGTCGGCGCGATTTTAGACAAAATATCATACTGTGCCTTAGGCAATGAAGACGACGCCAATATCAGTTCAGGACGATGAGACGCGATGGCCTCTAGATTGCTTTGTCGTGATGTACCGACAATATTGACACCCGCAGCGCGTTGTTGGATATATTCGGCAACAGAATCACCACCGCGAGTCGCGACAGCGCCCAATGGAATAACGTCCAATGCAATGGCACTGTCCAATGCGTCTTCGGATAAAGCCACCACACGTTTCACATCATCATTGACTTGGACGTTGCCATACTGGGTGGCAATCGTTAATTCGCCGGCGAACGCACTCGCTGCAAACACACTTACCGACGAAGTCACACAAATACCGAGCAATGCTTTTTGAAAAGAGGGACGACTAAACAACATAACAAATTCCTTTAAATGGACTATCGACAGCACATACTTCGCGTATTATTTGAAATAAAACATCGCGTTGATTGGGGGGTGCTTACTAGGGGAATAAACTTCGATAATGATAACGCTTCTTATTATTCTTTTTAACGGGTTGTGTGTAATAAAATGCAACAAAAAGTGCAACGTGATGTTTTATGATGTGAGTTGTGAGTTGTGAGTTGTGAGTTGTGAGTTGTGAGTTGTGAGTTGTGAGTTGTGAGTTGTGAGTTGTGAGTTGTGAGTTGTGAGTTGTGAGTTGAGGCTAAAAACGTCAGTCAAATGAAAAACCAAATAGATTGATGTCTGTTTTGTAGTCTACTTCTACTGATGAGCTTTGTAGCGCGTTAATTGTGTTGAGGTAGGTGGTCATTTGATGTGCTATGAGATTTTTTTCGTTAGGGATTGAGGTGGTAAACTTTGTGGCTCTTAGCATGCTTTTTAGGCCATTAGTTCGAGCAAATTCTTTGTTATCCATCAAGATGATTTCTTCGCCCATATGCCAGTAAATATCCAAGTCTCGAATTTGCATTGGGCTGATGGGTGGTACGAGAGGAACAATGTCCTGTGCGGTGACGATTCTGGTTAGCGGTAAGTCAGTAAACTTTTTTGCCCCAGTAACGTTGGTGACTTTAGGCTGACCAAAGGTCACCACCTGGCTAATCTGGTAGCCATCTTGTTGCATGTATAGGGCAAGAATAACGGCAATGGCACCGCCTAGGCTGTGTCCCGTTATTTGAACGGTTTGTTGTTTGCTTAAAAAGGGTTTGATATCGGCATATACCGCTTTGGCGCCAGAGGCAAAGCCTTGATGTAGCTTAATATCAAGTTGAGCATCGGGTTTTAGTTCAAGATCCAAATCTAACATGGCGTTTTCTAAATTGGCGGTGCCGCGAATTGCAATGGTCTGCTGTGAAGGGGTTTGACTTAAAAAATAGCTGACTTGAGAGGCGGGGATAATGGATTGATGTAGCAGTGTTTCGCCTTGTTCCTTTAAGCGTTGTTGGAGTGTGTTGGGCGCTAGGTAAGTGTCGTCTGATAATTTGGCTTGGTGTTTTATTGTGGCAAAATCGGGTGCGGCAAACACGGATGGGAATGAAAGCAAGAACAGGCAGAGTACTAAAATAAGCTTAGAGTTTGGCATGAGTTGGGGGCCGTCAATACAGTTGTGGCTTGAGGTATGGGCAGTTTAAACCCTAGTGCAGGTGCGCCATTGACTGGGCGTGCCTGCCTGTTGGTGCTTTTACAAGAGTGTTATTCTTGGCGGATAAATTTCATCGATATGGCGTTTACACAATGGCGAATATTGTTTTCGGTGAGTCTTTCGCCTTCAAACACATGGCCTAGGTGGCCGTTGCAGTTGGCGCAAACAATTTCGATTCGACGGCCATCGGCGTCGGGCACACGGGTGACTGAATTAGGGATTTCATCGTCGAAGCTTGGCCAGCCACAATGGGAAATGAACTTGTGTTCAGAGGTATAAAGCGGGGCGTCACACTGACGACAAACGTATAAACCGCCTTCCATTGTGTCTGTGTATTCGCCTGTAAAAGGGCGTTCTGTGCCTTTATCAAGGATCACTCTGGCTTCTTCAGGGGTTAGCTTATTATAGGTGTTCATAGGCTTCATTCTCTTACTGACCACTGTCTGGGATATGAGGGCATTATGACATGCCTTACTGGATTATATTAAGACAATAAAATGCATGCATTGTGAGTGTTCTAATTTACGTCACAGGGCGTTCTTCATATTGCGGTATGTCATCACAGATTTCGTGCCATTCTGCTTTTGAGCCAACAAAAATATGTGAAGAAGGTTTGCCTTCTATCTTGGCGTCAAGTGTGCCAATTCTGAGGCGCAATAATTCAGGCATATGCGGGCGTCGGCTGTAGAGAGGTGAGGCGCATCGTTTGCAAAAAACACGAAATACCCCTGGGGAGGATTCGTATTCAGCGAGTAGTTCTTCGCCTTTTAGCAGGGCAAAAGCGGTGCTTGGAATCGCAGCGTTCGCGGCGAAAGCAGAGCCATTGGCCTTACGGCAGTTTTGACAGTGGCATTGCATAATGTCGCCGAGTTCACTGCGTATCTCGTATTGAATGCCGTTGCATAGACAGCTTCCGGATAACATAGTTTTCTCCTTTTGATACCTTTTTAATCAGTAGGCGGGGGAATACCGGTGTTTTATTTGATTTTCTCCGCCGCTTGTCCAAAACACTGTAGTGGTATTTTGTGGTTTCATCAACGATTGAGAGTGGAGAATAATGGCAGAAAATGTGATTTTCAATGCAATAATGCGGTATAAATATAGAAGGTCTAGTCTGTTGTACAAGTGCTTTTTATCAATGTTGCTTGTTTGTTTTTAATCGTACTTGCAGCGCAGGCTATAGGGTGTATGAAAATAGTTAGGAGCAACCAGTGAGTCAAACATTTGAATCAATATTTAAAGATAACATTCAGCGTATGCATTATCAGGTTGATGGATTGAACGCGGATAAGAGCCATCTTCAAGTTGTCATTTGGCCAACTTTTTCGGGCTTGAGCCAATTTGAAAAAGACATTGCGGATTACATTGCGTCATTGGGGTTCTCCGTGACCGCTCTGGATTTGTATGGCGTGGAGCATAATCCGGTCGACATGGATGAGAAGCGTGCCAAAATGGGCGCCTTGCTGGCAGAGGCTGAATCTCTGCATGCACTGCAATATGAGCTCACACAATCTGCCTGCGATGCGATTCAAGGAAAGATGATTATTCACGTTGGGTTTTGTTTAGGGGGACGTTTGGCTTTAGAGGCCGGCTTGCATTTTTCGCAGAGTGTGGGAGTGGCGAGCTTTCATGGATTGATGAGTTTTTTTCGTGCTCAATCGGCAGAAAAAGCCAATACAAAAAGCAAAATCCTAGTTTTAAATGGTCATCAAGACCCTTTGGTTACAGAGTCAGATGCTCAAGATGCAAAGCGTTATTGGGCGAGTTTGGGGATGGATTTTCAGTTTGTTGATTTCGGTAATGCGGTGCATTCTTTCATGCTGCCAAGCGCTGATAATCCAGATCATGGCAGTCAGTATCATCCGTTAGTTGCGCAACGAGCTTATGGATATTTAGCCAACTTTTTAGAAGAGTTTGTCTGAAATGGTGATGGGTTATTGATTAAACGCGGTGTTATTTAAACTTTGGTCAACACTGTAGATAGTCCAGCGCTCATTGGCGAATTGTTGTTTGGCAAAAACTTCTGCCACGACGCGACGATTTTGCTTTCTGCCCGCTTCGGTGTCATTGCTGGCAACAGGGCGTGTTTCACCATAGCCGACTCCTTTTACTCGATCTGAGTGGATTCTAAAGCTATCAATTAAGACGTTGGCAATGGCTGAGGCGCGTTGTTGAGATAAGTCTCGATTTAGCTCAGCGCCACCTTGGCTATCCGTATGCCCTTCAATGACAACGTTGCTGGTGGGGTTGTCTTGCAAAAATTTGGCGAGTGCTTTCAGCTCTGTAAAAAAACGCGGCTTGATATCGGCTTTGCCTGAGTCAAAAAGTACGTTTAACTCAACGGATAACAATTTTGTTGTTTGGTTGGGGCAGCCGTCATTGTCGATGGCGGCGCCTTTTGGGGTGTCAGGACAAAGGTCGCGTGCGTCAATAACACCGTCTCGATCAGCATCTGCCAGACGTGCCTGAATATTTGCTGCATACAAGCTTTCTGCAACCGCAAAATGGCTAAATATGGCCAGCGAAATAGCTAGGCTGCTGAATCTGATGAAAGTCTTCATGACGTTATTAAATCCTCTTTAATGTCCGATAATCCATTTAGCTTAAGAAAAACCGACGCACGCGACTAGGGCTTTTTTGTAGCTTTGTATGAGCAGTTAAAAAAAATTGTAAATTTATGTAACTTACCAGCTGCCAACGTTTTCCATAGAAGCCCAAGGTTCAGCAGCGTCAAGAGAACCATCTTTTTGCAGAAGCTCGATTGAAATACCATTAGGGTCTTTAATGAACGCCATATGGCCATCACGAGGTGGACGCAATATGGTAACGCCTAGGGATTGCAGCTTTTCGCATACTTGATAGATGTTCTCGACTTGAAAAGCGAGGTGGCCGAATTGGTCGCCGCCAGTGTAGGTGCGATCACTCCAGTTGTGAGTTAACTCTACTTCGGGGGCGCCTTGTTCCTCGGCGTAGTAAATGAGCGAGAACTGGCCTTTTTCACTGTCCATACGGCGTGTTTGAATAAGCCCTAGGCCTTCAGTATAAAAAGTATGACTTTCTTCTGGTTTATCTGTTCTTATCATGGCGTGTAAATATCGAATGGACATGACAACTCCTTAATTTGATTAAATTTAGTGGCTATTATTGCAGTATCGATTGGTTAATTCAAAGCGATGAGCAGAAGACTTTTCGTAATGGGAACGGGTGCGCCTTCTTATTCTTCCCAAACCCAGCGTAAAGGGTCGCCAAAGTCATCGTAGATGATTTTTTTCTTAGGGCGTTTTTTGACGGGGCTTGTTGGTGGCGATTTGCTGTGTTTTCGTTGTTGAATCGCCGCAACAACGTGATTTAATGGCGTGCGATCTTGTTTCGGCTCGTTAAAGCCTAGGTGGCTCGTGTTATACTTGCCATCAACTAAACCAGATTCACCCATGTCGACTTGCTGGATCGTTCCGTTTTTCTTGATAAATTGATCTACCAGAGATTCAAGTTCTTTTCGTGTGTCTCTCTTTGTGGTTTTTGGTTTTATCATAGTGTTTTGGTTTGGGAAGATCCTATTAGAAATCGATGGGTTAAAAAATGATCGTAATCATCCATATTAAACGTAAGAGGTAGCTGGTGTCTATTAGCAACTTAATTGTGCATGAGATTCAAAAACAGGAAGGCGAGCGTAAAGCGATATTGATTGCGCGCCCAAATGAGAACCCTGTTGATGGACAGGCGGAAGCGCTGTCCGCTCAGGTAACGAATCTATTTAATCGTTCTGGTATGAATACCGGACGTTTTGTTAACCCTCAAGGAAGTGAGGAGGGCGCGCAATTACCCGCTTTACTGTTTAAGCATTTTAAAAGCGATACTTTTGTGGATTTTGCGGGGTTCAGCAAAGACTGCGCGGCGGAGTACCTAAAGTATTTAGAGCCGGTTGAGGAAGCGGAAGGTGGCTTGTTGTGGTTTAACCATTACGAATTACACGACACGCACTTTTTATACATAGTGATGTTGAAGCGCAAAAAAGGCATTGGCCTTGGTGCAGATCTAAGTTTGTCACAAATTGAACAAATTGAGATGGAAAAGCTGCACATGTCACTGCGTATTAATTTGACAGCGTGGCAAGCGGGTGATGAAGGTCGTTATATTTCGTTCCGTTTTGGTCGCGCGCCTAAATTTGAGAGTGAATATTTCACCCAGTTTATCGGCTGTGATGAGCCTAAAGTAGCGGCCAAAGAAACCCGCAAGCTGGTGGATTTGACCTCGGCGTTTTGTCAGTCAGAGGGAATGCCCTCCAAACAAGCGAATGAATTTAAAAAAGTGGTGTCTGAGCATTGCCAAGCGAAAGCGCAAGATCGAGAGCCATTGGCGATCAAGGACATTGCGTCTCAGGTGGAGTCTCGATTCTCTATTGAACAGGCGAATAAGTTTTTAGAAATCGCCGATTCTGATAGCTTTAAGATGGAAAAAGAAATTTTTGTCGAGAAAGCGGCGCTGAAAAAGTTGACGCGTTTGTCTGGTAGCTCGCGCGCCTTGACGATCAGTTTTGACAGTGAATTGTTGGGCGAATCTGTGGCGTTTGATGCAGACTCTGGCACGCTGACGATTAAAGACTTGCCGAAGAGTCTGCTGAAACAATTACAATCAATGTCGAATTAACACACTAACCTTAATATTAAGGTATGGCTTGCTTATAGACCCAGCAAGCCTTCTAGTTGTTTCATGGTTTTAAAGCATTCCGTTGCACCAGCAGCGGTTTGCATTTTTTCATCAAGTGTTTCGCTAAAGGCGAGCACTCTCATTCCTGCGGCTCTGCCTGCGGTGATGCCTGCCACAGAATCTTCAATTACTAAGCAATCTTCTGGTTCAACATTGAGTGCTTTGGCGGCTTTTAAGTAAAGGTCTGGTGCGGGTTTGCCGTGTTCCACATCTTCAACGCAAAAGCGTGTTGAGAATCGCTCTGTCAGCTGAATTTTATCCAGTTTGAAATTCATTTCTTGGCGTCGAGCATTGGTCGCCATGGCAATGGGGGCGGTGATTTTGCTGAGTAAATCGCGTACACCTGTAATCGGCTCTAGGTCTGCTTCGATAATGCGGTGAAAGCGTTGTCTATAGTCTTCATCAAAGTTGGTGGGGAGTGGTTTGCCGAGCAGTTTTTCAGCGTTGAGCAGGTTTTCTTTATTGGTGAATCCAGTAAATTTTGCGTGTAATGTCTCGTCATCGAGTTCGAGGCCGCATTCGCTTAACATGGTTTTTAAAATGGTATTGGATATGTTTTCTGTGTCGACAATAACGCCATCGCAATCAAAGATTATTGCTTTGTAAGAATAAGTCATAGGTAAAATGTGTTTCGTTGTGAATGAAAATGGATCATAACGAATTTGAAGGGGGTTAAGGAAGGGAGGGAGGTTTTATTATTTTTTCTCCCCTTAAAAAAGACTAACTGTTTACGCTATACTCGCACCCAATGATAATGGGTTTTGTTCTTTCAGCACTGAACAATAATAGAGACCTGTTTTAGTGGCTAGTTTGACCCAGTTGCTGAGGACGAGCGCTGGCTTTTTTGATTGCTTTAGCGGCATTCTTGAAAAAAGTAACAACGGCTTGGATACGACGAGCGCGTCTTTGACGGCGGGCGTGGTCTTCGATGCTAGTGTCTGCGTAGCCCCATTTTGCTAGTAATGCTTCGTATTGTTGTTGAGAGTCCATGGTATTCTCCTGCTTGGTTAATTAAAAATGTTGTTTTATTACAACAATACTAATACTAGAGAAGCTTGACCGATTGAACAAACGATCCTTTTTCACTTATTGGGTGAGTTTTTTTCATCCTTTTAGTATGTTGCGTATTATTTGATTTTTTTAAAGGAAAGCGCCTTGTACCAATCGTTAGAACAGTTTTCAAAGAGTTGGATTTTTAAGCGTCATGACCCAAAAGTTGAGCCGGAAGACTTGCAGCAAATTCGTTTGTTAAGTGAGCCGCGTGCAGGGCAGATTTGGCATGATTATATTAGTGATGAGCAAGTGCATCCAGATCACTTTACAGATCGTGATTGGCTAAAGAAAGCCAGTTCGCAAGCGCCAGACGGTAAGCTTCAATGGGAAAAAGCCTGGGACAGCGAACAGGCGCCGTTGCCAGATGAACTCTTGGCACATTTCTCTGCTTGGGGCGATGACACGACGGTATTTTTTTGCTGCCATAATGAGCTGGTGTTTGAGCTTACTTGGGGGGTGTTTAAGCGCACTTGGAAAGCGTTTTTATTCTTAGACAATGGGCCTATCTTAGTCGGTAAAAAGAAAAAGCAGGCGGCGCAGTTTCATACCAATGGCTGGGCGAATTTGTTGTTTAGAGTCTCTTGATGGGCGAAGTGATTACGCTGTATTGTTTTTGTTAGCTTTTTGTTTTGGTAATTCTCTTTCACAAAGGCTCATTTTCGACTGATTGCGTGGCGCCTCGTTTGCGACTGATTAAACAGCGCTTATTAAAGGTTTGGTAATAGTTAAGTAATCGCTGGCTGTGTTTTTGATGGCCCAGTGTGTCGAGCAACATGGCGGTGACTTCCGCTGTGGCAAATTGCATGGTATGGCCGGAGTGTCTAACCAGAAATGAGCGTTGTGCTTCGCTGTTTATTTCAAAATGAGGAATGTCTTTCAACCACTCGCTTTGGTGAAACATTTTACTGGCTTGCTTCCAGGTGCCATCCAGAATGATAAAGCAGTGTTTTTCATCATGACTGGTGGTTTGTGTCAGGTCTATTCTGATTGGCCTGTTTTGCGCCTGTGCCGTTGTTGTGTTGGGAAAAAGCAAGGTACAGCGCCCTTGACGACTTTTTAGATGATTAAGCAGCGCTAAAGACGGAGTCGTTCTACTCCATAAGTAGGCTTGTGTGTCGTTAGGAAATAAGTCGGCGATGAGTCTTCCACTGTTAGTCGGTTTGTGTATTTCGTCGCGATGAAATAGCAAAATGAACTCGATAGGAGAGTGCAGGCTTTCTCTGAGATGGCAAAAGCAGGCGAATTCTGCCATTAAGCAATGTGGACAGCGAATGACGTTAGCCCCTCTGGCGTTGAATGGCCGCATTGAGTCTGCTCGACATTGCGCTCGCAATGTATCAACAGTGTGTTTTTGTGGGGCGTTTTTCATCGGTGTGGACTTCCTCAGCGGTGGCGCTGTCATGATCATTTTCTTGGGTGGATTATCGTTTTTTTCTTGGCAAAGTCTAGGTGGCCACTGTTTTTTTAGGCTTGTGATAAGAAATAAAATGTCTCTAAACGGTTAAAAATATTCGCTATTATGGCCGTCTTTTGGATTTTCTTGAAAAAACCTTACAGAAAATATGCAAATACAAAGGAATGCGCTAAAACCCCCTTTTTGCTCCTGTTCGTTGTCATCAAGTCAGGATAAGGTGTCAGATATTATTTTTGCGCTATGAGTTGTCTATGAGTCGTTATATCTCTCCGGTACTGTACATTTTATTGATGTTGGTTGGGTGTATGGCGTTTGTTTCTATCGCCGGTGTTCGAGTGGGTGTGTTTGAACCATTGACGCGGTTTTCGATGTTGCGGGACAGTGTTCTTGCGTCATTGGTGCTGTCTTTGTTTGCCGTGCTGTCGTTGGGCATTTGTCGAAAAGAGAGAAATATCGCGAGCCAGCGATTCTTTGTTTTAGTGTTGATTGTGTCTTTGCTCTACAGCGTCATGTGGATTGCATTTTATTTACAGCGTTCAGGTCTGCCTGATATTAATGATGTCACTACGGATATGGAGACACCTCCGACCTTCCTAAATATCAATTTCATTCGAAAAACCAACGAAAACGATCTCAATTACAATCGAGAATGGGCTGCGATTCAGAAAAAATATTATCCCAATGTACAACCTGTTTTTTCCTCTAAGGACAAGGCGGCAGTGTATGCGCTTGTTGAGCGTTTGGTGGAAGAGCGTGATTGGGACGTAGTGGCTAAGTATTCGGATGCCGGTATGATTGAAGCAACAGCACGAACGCCTATTTTGGGCTTTCGTGACGATATCGTTATTCGCCTTACCGAGATCGATGGGGATCAGCGTATTCGGGTCGATATGCGTTCATGCTCCAGAGTGGGGCAAGGGGATTACGGCGTTAATGCGGAGCGTATCGAGTCTTTTATGGGGGATTTGTCTGAATCCTTGTCTCGTCCTGCTGTCCCTCACATCAATTTTTCTCGCTAAATTTCTTCTCGTTTTCGACCATTAGACAGGCTAAACTCTTTCAGTATCTTTCTTGGGAGAATAGTAAGGTGAGCCTTCGTCAACAACAAAAAGCCAACACGCGATCGAAAATCAAAGCCATTGCCAAGCAAGCGTTTTTAACGCAAGGCATTGAAGCAACCAGTACGCGTTATTTAAGCGATCAAGCGGGCATTGCGGTTGGCACCTTGTTTGTTCACTTTCCCGATAAACTTTCTCTTGTTAAAGATATCTTTTTTGATGAAATGGACCTAGCGCTACGGGCGGCGGTTATCGCTCAAAAAGCCAGCGCCTCTCCGATCGATTACTTGTTGCAAATGGCACAAGTGTTGTTTGATTTTTACGATCAATATGCGGAGTTTACGCGCCAAGTGTTGTTTGACAGCTTGGCGAAAGGCGGTTTTCATACCAATCAAATGATGGTGATCTCGGAAGGCATCGTTAAGCGCTTCAAGCAGATTGGGGTGGATGAAAAGACCGCCAATATTTTTGCAGAAAACATGATCGCTAATTATTGGTTTGTGTTATTAAGCGCGGTGCCAAAAGGTGTTCTGGGGCAAGACGCGATTGAGCATTTACAACGGATGAATTTGCCGTTTGAAATGTCTTATCGAAACGCGCTAAAAAAGACAAGCTAATGCGGCGCTAGCCAAGCTCATTGGCTTTTCGATAAGGGCCTTGGTAATCGAATAACCTTTCTGTGACTTGCCAGTGTTGTTTTTGTTTTTTGGCAATGACGAAATCGGGCGTTGGCAGGTAAGGTAAAAAACGCTCCACTTCTTCAAGCGTATCAAATGCAATGGCTTGGCTGCCGTTTGCTATTCTGCGTGCAAACAAGTCGTTAAATACCTGTCGTGATTTTTTATACTGAAAACGAAAGGTTTCTGACAAGGTTAGGCCATCTTCATCGTGATAAGTGATTTTCAAGCTTTTGTCTTTCGTATTTATTTCCGGTGTCATGCCAGAACAGCGCAATACTTTGTTGTCTTTTAAGTTAAGCGCGCTTCTTAATAAATCGTCTGGATCAATCAGTTTCTCTGCACAATGCTGGCATTGGCGTGCGGCGATGTCGTTTTCTTCGTTGCAATGAGGGCAGCGTTTAAAGCGAAAACGGTAGCGGCATTGCTCTTCTGTATTTTCTGTTTCTATCAGGCCATGACAACGGCGCCCAAAGTGCTCAAGGACGTTGCCTTCGGCGTCTTTTCGTCCCCAAAAAATATTGGCAAAATCGCAGACTGGGCAATGTATTTGCACGGCGACGGCGTCTTGAGCGGGGCGCTTTTCACCGATTTCAGGTTGGAAAATATTGTAGCCGTTGTTGGTGTAATCCAAGATGAGACAGTCTTTTTTGCCTGGGCTTAAGCGCAAACCTCGACCGACAATTTGTTGAAATAAACTGATCGATTGCGTAGGGCGTAAAATGGCGATCACATCGACGTGTGGGGCGTCAAAGCCGGTGGTTAATACGGACACATTAACAAGGTATTTAATGTCTTTGGCTTTAAACGCCGCGATTAGGGAATCCCGTTGCCTGAGTTTGGTCTTGCCGGTAACGAGAGCGGTTTTATCCGCCGGTAGGTAGCTGGCGATTTCCTTGGCGTGGTCGATGGTGGCGGCAAAAATCATCACCCCTTGGCGGTCTTCGCTGAGCTGTAATATTTGCTCGGTCACGGCTTGAGTGACTCTTGGGTGTTTGTGTATTAATTCGTTTAAAGCAATGTCATCGGTATTTTGTTCGCCGTCCAAACTTTCCGTTAATAGGCTGAAGTCATAATGGGCGATGGCGGCATCGTAATGGATTGGCGGGGTTAAATAACCGTTTTTCACCATGTGTTGCAGTGGCAGTTCAAAGATACATTTTTTAAAAAAGCCATCTGGACAATCACGAGTGTAACCATGGTAATGGTTTTGGTAAATCCAGCCGCTGCCAAGGCGATAAGGCGTGGCGGTCAAACCAAGGATTTTTACGGTTGGGTTGAGTGCGCGAAAATGCTCAATGGTTTTGTTGTATTGGCCGCTGTCTTCCATGCCAACGCGGTGGCACTCGTCGATGATGATCAAGCTGACAGGCTCGTTAAAATCAGCAAGGTTCGCGCAGATAGATTGAATGCTGGCAAAGGTGGTTTTTTCTGTGCTGTTTTTTTGCTTTAAGCCCGCTGAAAAAATACCCGCAGAAGCCCCCGTTGCCAGAAACTTAGCGTGGTTTTGTTCGACCAATTCTTTGACATGGGCCAAGCAAATAACACGACCTTTTGCCAATCGACTGAGTTCTGCGATGACTAGGCTTTTTCCCGCCCCAGTGGGAAGTACAACGACAGCAGGGGTATTATGGTTGCGAAAGTGTTCCAAACACGCGTTAACGGCTTGAGTTTGATAGTCGCGTAATTGGAATGTTTGGCTCATGGTTGTTTCAATCTATGTGGTGAAATCTTGATGTCTTGTGTACAGGGCTACAGTATCATAGTGGCTTTCGTAATTTTGCCTTTTTACTAGGGGTTTTTATAAGTGACGACGCTATTTATGTCCACTGAAGTCTTGCCAGCTAAAGGCCTTTATGTCGAAAATTCTATGCCTGCTTTTAGTCGAGAAGAGCCTTTTGCTAATTTATTAATGGATTTGCAGACTAAGGGCTGGAGTGTTCAGGATGATTTCTTTTCAGTTGAGTTTACTCAAGCCTTGATGGACGAGGCTGAAAGCATACAAAGCGCCTTTATGTTGCAGGCGGGTGTGGGGCGAAAGCAAGACCATCAAATCGTCTTGGACGCTCGTCGGGATTATATTCAGTGGATCGATCCAGACCAACCCATTCGTAAAGATTTTTTGAAAATGATGGCCGATTTGCGCGTGGCGTTGAATCGTCGACTGTTTCTTGGGTTGTTTGATTATGAAGCGCATTTTGCACGCTATGAAGAGGGCGCGTTTTACGAAAAACACATCGATGCTTTTAAAGGTGAAAGTAATCGTATTTTGTCTACTGTCTTGTATTTAAACGACGATTGGAAAGAGGGAGAGGGCGGCGAGTTGGTTATTTACGATGAGCATGATCCGACGGTCGAAGTGGGGCGTTTTTTTCCGAAAAAAGGCCGATTGGCGGTGTTTCTTAGTGAATGCTTTTATCATGAAGTGATTGTGGCGAAGCGGACGCGGCACAGTATCGCAGGCTGGTTTCGAGTCAATAACACCACTGGAGCAACGCTTGATCCAGATCAATAGTCTCTCTTCATTTTTATGGCTAGAGTCTCTATAATACGCGCCTTGTTTAATTGCTCTGGTTTTACGTTCCAGACCGCATAGGAGAAATGTATGTCTAAAGTGGTTGTTTGTGCCCTTTATAAATTTGTTGCCTTACCTCATTTTGAGTCCCTTCGTGAACCCCTACAAAAAACCTTAGAAGATAACGCTATTCGCGGCACGCTGTTGCTGGCGAGCGAAGGTATTAACGGCACGGTGGCGGGCTCTCGTGACGGCATCGATGCCATGCTGGCTTGGTTAGATCAGCAGCCCGGTTTGGATAAGATTGTCACTAAAGAGTCTTATGACGAAGACATGCCTTTTTACCGCACAAAAGTAAAATTGAAAAAAGAAATTGTCACCATGGGGGTCGAAGGCATTGACCCTAAACGCGTGGTGGGCACTTATGTTAAGCCACAAGACTGGAATGCGCTGATTTCTGACCCTGATGTGGTATTGGTGGATACGCGTAACGATTATGAAGTGCAAATTGGTACCTTTAAAAACGCCGTCAATCCAAAAACAGAAACCTTCCGTGAGTTTCCTGCCTATGTGAAAGAAAACATGGATCCGGCTAAGCACAAAAAAGTCGCCATGTTCTGTACCGGTGGAATTCGTTGCGAAAAATCCACGGCTTACATGTTAGAGCAAGGTTTTGAAGAGGTGTATCACCTTGAAGGCGGCATTTTGAAGTACTTGGAAGACGTGCCGAAAGAAGAAACCTTATGGGAAGGTGAGTGTTTTGTTTTCGACAATCGTGTGTCAGTAAATCACGATTTGCAAAAAGGCGAATACGACCAATGTCACGCCTGTCGTATGCCGATTACGGAAGAAGAAAAACAAAGCGAGCATTATATTCAAGGCGTCAGTTGTGTGCATTGTGTTGACAAATTCACCGATGAGCAGCGTCAGCGTTTTATCGAGCGCGAGCGCCAGGTGCAGCTTGCCCGTTCCCGCGGTGAAGAACACATTGGGGCGCAAGTACTGGACGCGGTAGAAAAACACCGTTTAGAAAAAGCCTTGGAAAAAGAGCGTCAACGCAATGTGCGTGATGCCAAGGTGAGTGAGTCTCTTTAAGAATTTCGCCCGGCTTAGTCGGGCGAATTCTCTTCTAAATCCAAGCTATTGATCTTTATAGTGAAGTTTTTGGGTTATTTGTTTCTATTACCTGTCATCCTCTGTACTAAGAGTGGTTTCGAAATTGTTCGGACTGCCGTACAATAAAAAATCGCTTTTTATTAGCCAGTATCCATCATGAGTTATCAAGTTTTAGCACGTAAATGGCGTCCGCAGACGTTCCTTGAAATGGCCGGGCAGGATCATGTCCTGCAAGCCTTGGTGAATGCGCTACGTCAACAGCGTTTGCATCACGCCTATTTGTTTACCGGAACTCGTGGGGTGGGTAAAACCACCATTGCGCGGATTTTTGCGAAATGCTTAAACTGTGAAACCAATGGCATTTCGCCTGAGCCGTGCGGAACCTGTGATAGTTGCCGAGAAATCGCCGAAGGTCGCTTTGTGGATTTGATCGAAGTGGATGCGGCGTCTCGCACCAAGGTAGAAGATACCCGTGAACTGTTAGAAAACGTGCAATACGCGCCAACCCGAGGGCGCTTTAAAGTCTATCTGATAGATGAAGTGCACATGCTCTCGACGCATTCCTTTAATGCCTTGTTAAAAACCCTTGAAGAGCCGCCAGCACACGTCAAATTTTTGCTGGCCACCACCGATCCGCAAAAGCTTCCGGTGACGGTGTTGTCCCGTTGTTTGCAGTTTAATCTTAAAAATATGTCACCGCAGCGCGTGGTCGATTATTTGCAAACCGTGCTGACCACCGAGCAAGTTAACTATGATCAGCCAGCCCTTTGGCAAATTGGCCAAGCGGCAAATGGCAGTATGCGTGATGCCTTGAGTCTAACCGACCAAGCGATCGCTTTTGGTAATGGGACGATTTCGGAATCTGGTGTCACCGCCATGTTGGGCTTGGTAAATCAGGCGCAAGTATTGGATTTACTAGAAAGTGTGGCGGCTAAAAATGCCGCACAAGTGCTGACTCGAATAGAGCAGCTTGCGGATTATCAGCCAGATTTTACCGCGATTTGCGGTAGCTTATTAGACGTTTTACACCGTGTCGCCATAGAGCAACAAGTGCCCGGTGCATTAATGGATCAGCTTGGGGATTTGGCGCGTATTCAAAACATGGCGGCCAATGTGAGTTCTGAAGAGATACAAATTATGTATCAGAGCTTATTGATTGGTCGTCGTGACTTGCATTTGGCGCATTCTGCCCGGGCCGGTTTTGAAATGCTGATGCTAAGGTTGATTGCCTTTCGCCCTGCGCCGCCAATGGTCGTCAACCATAGCGCGCCGCCAGTGGCGTCGGCTGAGTCGGTTAATCTAACGGCAGAAGCCGATTATCCGCCGCCGATGGCAGAAAAAAAAACATCAATTACTGAGCCAGACGTTGCCGCAATTGAACCCGTAGAGCAGGTGGTTGAAAAAGAGCCTGCGCAACCAATCACAGCGGCAGAGCATCCGCCTTGGGAAGACGCGCCACAGCCTTTAGTCGTTGATAATTTGGCCGTTGAAGAGACGGTTGTCGAAGATACGGCGGTTGAAAATGTGGCGGTTGAGAGCGAAAGCATCCTCCATGAAAGGGGGCAAAACGGTGCTGATAAAGAGATCGAGTCTGTCAGTGCTGACGATTCTGAGCATCTTGATACAGCGGAAATAGACCAGAGTGAGCCGACCGAATCCGCTTCTACGCTGGCCGCTGAAGCTAAGCCAGACAATCAAGCTAAGCCAGACAATGAAAGCCAGTCAGAACATAAGCCTTTTGTTGTTGAGGAAGGCCCATTCGTTGAAGGTCGCTTAGATGAAAGTGACGACGATGAAGACGAAGAAGAAGCGGAAGAGCGCGCCATTGCGGATGTGATCGATCCCTTTAACCCCGCCGCAGACTTAGTCGACGCATTAGGCGCAGAACCCATTGATTCAAGTGGTGCCGAAGAAACGGCAAGCAGTGATGATAAAGCAACCACAGGGCGTTTATCAAAAGTGCCGGATACCATCGCTCAACCCGCATTAGCGATGCCCTTGCCTGAGTTAGATCATTACAATCAGTTGACGATGCAGCTTTGGTGGCTGGTGGCGCCGCGTTTGCCTTTGACAGGATTGGTGCAAAATATTTTAATGAACTCCAGCTTGATAGACGCCAGTGAACAAGGTATTCGTTTAGAAGTGCCTTTAGAATATGGGCACATGTTGAACCAAGTACGTTATGAACAAATACAAGGCGCCTTGAGCGACTTTTTCGCCATGACGGTGCCGTTGATTATCGACACAGTGGAAGACACCAGTGGTGTGACCGCAGAAGAATTTGCCGCCAGCAAGCGAGCTGAAGCCTTGCAGGTGGCCATTGAACATTTGAATTCACATCCAGTTGTGCAAGCTTTATCGGCAACGATGGGTGCACAATTGGTTTACGATACCGTTAAGGTTAAAGCTTAATTTGGAGAGCAAGGTTATGTTTAAAGGTGGTATGGGTAACATGATGCGCCAAGCGCAACAGATGCAAGAAAACATGCAGAAAGCGCAAGAAGAAATCGCCAATATGGAAGTAGAAGGACAAGCGGGCGCGGGTCTGGTTAAAATCATCATGACAGGTCGTCATGATGTGAAACGGGTTTCTATCGATGATTCTTTGTTTGCAGATGACAAAGAAATGCTAGAAGACTTGATTGCCGCGGCCGTTAACGATGCGGTACGCAATATAGAAGTGACGCAAAAAGAGAAAATGGCCTCGGCAACGGCCGGCATGTCTTTGCCACCTGGTTTTAAGATGCCTTTCTAGGAGCGAGCTTTGTTTAGTCCCTTAATAAAAGAGTTGATTGAATCTTTGCGTTGTTTGCCGGGAGTTGGGCCAAGATCGGCGCAAAAGATGGCGTTGTATTTATTGGAACGTGATCATCAAGGGGCGGATAGACTGGCCAATGCATTGCGTGAAGCGCTCGACAAAGTCGGGCGTTGTTCGAGTTGTCGTACTTTGACAGAAGAATCAGAATGCGGCATTTGCAAAGACCCCGAGCGCGATGCAAAGCGTTTGTGTATTGTTGAAACACCGGCGGATGTGGTGGCGATTGAGTCGGCTGGGACTTTTACCGGGCGCTACTTTGTTCTGTTGGGGCATTTGTCACCGATTGATGGCATTGGCCCAGAAGAGTTAGGTTTAGATCGTTTAGAAGCCTTGGTTCAGCATAATGACGTGGAAGAAGCCATTATTGCCACGAACTCGACGGTAGAAGGTGAAGCGACTTGTCATTATATCGCTGAAAAATTAAAAACATTGAACATCAATGTCAGTCGTATTGCCCATGGTGTGCCTATGGGTGGTGAACTGGAGTACGTTGATGGAAACACTCTGGCGTTAGCGCTAGAGGGACGGAAGAAACTCTAGTATGAATGATCAAGATGATGCGCTGAATATTGTGTGGGTAGCGGACAACGAATCGCTGGCGAGTTGGTGTGATTACTGGGCGCAATTGCCGGTGATTGCGGTTGACACTGAATTTATACGTCGCTCTACCTATTTTCCGATTACGGGCTTGCTTCAAGTGAGTGAAGGCGACAAAGCTGTGCTCATTGATCCATTAACGATTGATGAGTGGCAACCGCTTCGTGACTTAATTGTCAATCCATCGGTGATGAAGGTATTCCACGCTTGTTCCGAAGATATGGACGTTTTTGAGCGTTTGTTGGGCGTGTTGCCAACGCCATTTTATGACACGCAAATTGGTGAGGCGTACGCCAGTGCACAATGGTCTTTAAGTTATGTGAAGCTGATTCATGAGTATTTGCAGATTGAAGTGGCAAAAGACGAAACCCGTTCGGACTGGATTCAGCGCCCGTTAACCGATGCGCAGAAACGTTATGCGGCGCTAGACGTGGTGTATTTGGCAAAAGTCTACCCGATGCAAATTGCCCGTTTAGAAGCCAAAAACATGCTCGAATGGGTAATCGAAGACTGCGAGTCATTGAAGTGGCAATATCGGATGAATGCCGATCCAGAACAAAACTGGAATGCGGTCAAAACGGCTTGGCGTTTGTCTCCTGCGGGGTTAACGCTATTGCGCCTGCTGTTTATTTGGCGTGATGAGCAAGCTAAAAAAGAAGACGTTCCAAAAGGGCAGATTTTAAAAGATCGTACCTTATGGTCATTGGGTAAAATTCTACCGACTCACCATAAAGCGATTTCTGAGGCGGAAGAAATAACCGGCCGTCAGCACCGTTTGTATGGGGAAGTGATCTTGCAAAAGGTTGCCTTGGTTAATGAATTGTCAGCGGATGAATATCAGCTGCCTTTGGAGATTCCTTTGCCGTCTAAGGCGGGAGAATTAACCAAAGCGGTTAAGGCCTTTGTTCGAGAGCGCGCCGAAGCCTTGAGTATTGCCCCAGAAGCCATGATGAAGCGAAAACTGCTAGACCCTTTAGTGCGTCATTTATTTGATGGCACTGAGATAGATTGGCAGAACCCAGCGTTAACTGGCTGGCGCCGTGATGAAATAGTTGATCCGGTGTTGGAGACATTTAAAAAGCCCTAATCTAAAAAGCCTTCGTTTAACAGGCTTTAACATGGCGCTACGTCGTCAAGAGAAAACTATGAAACAGCAGCATTTAATCGTACAAGTGTTCCGTTCAGCTAAGCATGATGGTATGTACTTGTATGTGGAAAAAAGTATTGGTCTTAAAAAAGTGCCAGAAGAACTGATGACACGCTTTGGTAAAGGCATTAGTGCCATGACCATGTTATTGACCAACGAGAGCAAGTTAGCCCGCGCGACACCTGAAAAGGTCGCAAGTGAGATTCGGGAAAAAGGCTTTTATTTACAACTGCCGCCAGCAAAGGAAGAGTACTTGTTGGATCTGTATAAAACACCGACACAAGCGGTTTATTAACGACTTGGATTAACAGAATGATTGCTAAGCGTTACGAACCTTTTTGGAAAACCACCGCATTGGAGCAGATGTCGCCTGTTGAGTGGGAGTCTATTTGCGATGGTTGTGGGAAATGTTGCCTGCAAAAGTTGCAAGACGATGAAACGGACGCCATTTATTATACCAACCTTTCTTGTCAGCAGCTTAATATTACCAGTTGTCAGTGCAAGGTATACGAGACTCGCCACGCCAAAGTCGCCAGTTGTATTACCTTAACGCCAGACCAAATTGAAGCGTTTCAATGGTTGCCCGATACCTGCAGTTATCGTGTTTTGCATGAAACCAAAGACTTGCCTGATTGGCACCCTTTGGTGGTTGGAAGCGATAAGGAAATGCTGCGCCAAGGTTTAACGGTTCGACATTATGCCGTCGATGAGCGTAATGTTGACGAAGATGAATGGGAAACCCATATTATTAAGTGGGTGCATGGAATGCCGGAGCCGTATGATTTAACGTAAAACGGGTCGCTAATTTCAACAAAGTAAAGTGGTTCAAGGAGTTCGCAGACGTGAAGTGGTTGAAAGTAAATACTGTGTTGTTAGTGGCTGTTTTGTCCTTTTGGGCATCGTTTAGTCAAGCGGATACTCAATTTCGTGTCATTGTGGATGCCTCTGGCAGTATGCTGATCAGCGATCCTGATAAGCTGACGTCTGAGGCGCTGCGCCTTATTTCAAGCCTAGCGCCGGAAAAGAAAGCCTCTTTAGGGATTTGGTTGTTTGGTGAAAAACCGCGCGTACTCTTACCAGAAGACATCATTAATAAAGCCAATAAAGCCAAGCTCGCCAGTTATGTCGATAGCTATGTCACTCAAGATGTCGGAACCGATTTAGAAGCCATTATTAGGTTGTTATTAGAAACACCCGACTCAGGCGATTTGTCGCCTGAGGTGACGCGTCATTGGATTTTGGTGACGGATGGTATGGTGGATATCAGCCTAGACGACGCAGTGAATAAAGCCTCTCGTGATCGCATCCTGAATGAACTGACTGAAAAGCTCGAAGCGCGAGGCATCCATCTTCATAGTATTTCGATGACAGGCTACACAGACAAGGCCTTATTGGAATCACTCTCTCTAAGAACCAACGCGATTTATACCGAGGTAGCGCTACCAGAAGACCTTTTAGATGCCTTTGAACGCATCTTCACACAGGCCTCACCATCGGATGAATTACCGTTTGATGGCAATCGTTTTTTGGTCGATGACAGCATTGAAGAACTCACTTTGCTCGTATTTCATGAAAACAACAGTACACAGCCGATTATTTTGCAGCCCAATGACATCACATTGCCTTTGGTAAATAAGCAAAATGTCTCTGTATCGGTTTCTGATCATTATACCTTAGTCACAGTGCTGGACCCTGCGGCAGGAGAGTGGCAGGTGAATAATGTGGACATAGCGCGGAGCAGCGTGAGGGTGATGACGGATCTCAGCGCCCAGGCCACGAGCATTGCGCCGGTTATTTTCGAAAACGAAGCCTTTTCCTCTGCCGTCGGCTTGTTTCAAAGCGATAGCATTATTAAAGATGATGCAGTATTGACGTTGGTGGACGTAACGCAAACGTTAAGACGCTTGAGTGGCGAGACAGAAGAAGCGGTTTTTACGCAGGAGATGAGGCGCACCAGCGGTCAATTTGAACAGCAGATAGAAGGGATTATCGAACCGGGCAATTATGAATTAGTCAGCGTGGTTGACGGGCAAACTTTTTCTCGACAACTGAGTCAATATTTTACCGTGCATCCAGCGATTGAATTTTCCGGAAGTCACCCTGGTGACAATCTGGTCTCCTTCGTCGCCAAGCCAGTCAACTTAAAACTGAATGTGTTGCGTTCTAATATCAAGCTGGAATTTTCCTACAACAATGGCACGACGAAAACCGAAGAGATGCCATTAATAGGGCAAGGGCACTGGGAAAAAATCCTACCGGTCTCGCCCAACGAAAGAATGAAAGTCCGAGCGCAACTGATGGCGATGACACAAGCTGGGTTGCGCTTTGATTACTGGACACCTTACTGGCACGTTTATCGAGAAGGCGACAACCCACCTGTGGTTGGTCAAGGGGAGCAAATGTTTGCAGACACCTTGTTGGCGCCAGTAGCATCTTCTAACGATAGTGTGCAAGCAATGTCGGTTGCACCGAGCATTTCAGTTGTCGACGACGCTCAAGACAGCCCGGATGTTTTAGCGGAAGCGAATGGGGCAGACGCGGATGAGTCGAAGGTCGATAAGACTGAGAATGAAGCAGACAAACTGTCAGCACAAGAATGGACTCTCTATGTAATATTAAATGTAGGGGCTATTTTTATTATCGGTGCGGGTGTATTGCTGTATCGCCGCATGAAAAAAAACAAATCAATAGAGAGAGATGATCTAGACGATGTGTGAGTTATTAGGCATGAGCGCCAATGTGCCAACGGATATATGCTTTAGTTTTTCGGGTTTGCGTGCCCGTGGCGGACGCACTGGTCCTCATAAAGACGGCTGGGGCATGGCCATGTACCGTGATGGTGACGTATGGGCGATTCATGACCCAAGGCCAAGCGCCGATTCGGATATGGCCGAAGTCATCAGCAACACCTCATTAAAGTGCGACATCGTGATCAGCCATATTCGACAAGCAAACGTCGGAGCCGTGTGTCTGTTAAATACCCATCCCTTTAGTCGACTACTGTGGGGTAAAACCTGGACCTACGCTCATAATGGACAATTAGACGCGGCGGATTCGTTACCTATTTCCTTTCACCACCCGTTAGGCAGTACCGACTCTGAACGGGCTTTTTGTTGGATCATCGAGCAGCTACAGGCGCGCTTCGGTGAGCATGAGCCAGCACTGAATGAACTGTCTTCCAAACTGGCCGAACTGGCCTTGCAATTAAAATCCATGGGCGTATTCAACATGATGCTCTCTGACGGTGTGCGCTTATACTGTTTTTGCACCACCAAACTACACTGGATTACCCGCCGTGCCCCTTTCAAAAAAGCCACCTTGTCTGATGAAGACGTGATAGTCGACTTCAAAGAAGTCACCACAGACAAAGACGTCGTCACCGTCATCGCCACCCAACCACTCACCCACGACGAAACTTGGCAACAAATGACAGAAGGCGAACTGTGCGTGTTTGAAGGTGGCGAAGTGGTCAGCCAGATTAAAGTGAGCAACTTAACAGCAGCCCTATAATTTATCGGCAAGGCTTCAACGCTGACATCCAAGCAAATAGCGTTAGTCTTCGAAACTTGTCGAACACACCTCACCCGTAGGCCTGCATGAGGGAGTACGACCGTAATCAGGCGTGTGACGTTATTTAGCCTGTAATTGATTGATTTATATTATTTTTTTGTAGGTCGTGGCTTTAGCCCGACAAGGCGTAATTTGTCGTGCTTTAGTTTTGTAGGCCTGATGAGGGGAGGTACGACCGTAATCAGGCGTATGACGTTATTTAGCCTGTAATTGATTGATTTATATTGTTTTTTTGTAGGTCGTGGCTTTAGCCCGACAAGGCGTAATTTGTCGTGCTTTAGTTTTGTAGGCATAAATGCACGACATGATTATCGTTTGACCTCGCTTATGGGGTTTAACGAGTTATGGCTGCTAGAGACATATTTTCACATTCGTAGGGCACGATAAGCGCAGCGACTCTCAATTTTTTTAAAATACCGTAGAAAACGTAGTTTTCATTGTTTTGTCGATAGAGCAATAAATCAGTGAAGGATAAGGCTTGTCGATTGAGTGAGTGAAGTCGACGTAAAAAAGAGGATAGAACAAAGTAAAGATGACGTATTCAGGGCTGATCGTAGTGACCGCCAATAGCGAATATATAAATAGACCTTTCGTCGAACCGATATATTAAACGATCTTTCTGTGATATCCGCTTAGACCATAGGCCAGAGAGGTTGTGCTTTAGTGGTTCAGGTTTCCCCAGACCGGAAGAAGGGTCGTCAGATCGCAGCATTTCCTTAAGTAATTTGCACAAGGCCCTGTGTAATCGTTTGTCCTTTTCGCGCACAGCCTCATACGCCTCCCAGGTGTTGCCTTCAAATACCAGTGATCTCATCCATCTGCTCGTCAGTCGGTTGATAGCCATTGCCACGGGTGTGTGTTTCAAGAGAAGCGGCAATTTGCAGCATGAGGTTCTTGCTTTGCAGAACGTGAAGCGTTTCCTGTTCTTGCTCCCAGTCGTCGGCGCTCATCACCACGAAAGCCTCTCCGGCTCTTCGGGTTACCTTGAGCGGCTCATGTCTGTTAATCACTTGCTCTACAACGCTCTTCAGATTATCTCTGAATTTGTTTACACTGATCGTATCCATAACGGCACCTTGATGTACGGGGTTTCCGTACAAGTATACGTGAAGAGCCATAACAGAGCCAAGTACGGCGACCGCTTTTTCGTTGCGGTTTTGACTTCTCTACAAAGTCGTCCGTGTTGGTGGCGTTAATTATGCTGCCGGTATCGTGTTTACTTGATTGAACTATGGTGAAGTGAAAAATGAATAAATCAGTGCTTTATCAATTTTTTGGGGCCTAAGTTTTGTGGATTATTACTATATTGTGTGCCGAGGTGGAATGATGACAGTAACATTAGATGACATAGAATTGGCGATTGAGTTTGCTTCCTCTGGTTGCGGAGACTGTGAAGCTTATCTTGATACCCAAAGTGGTACTATTTATTACATTGCTGATGCGGTTGAAGAGCCAATACCAGATGATTTGCATGACAGCGATCAGTATTTGCAAATTCCGGAGAAACGCGAATTTGATCTAGGTAGGTCGCTGGCCATTCGTTTTACATCAGAGAAGATTCCAGAACACCTTGATACTGTCTATGAGATGTTTCGTCGGCAAGGCGCGTATTCGCGCTTAAAAGATTTTTTAGACTCGTTAGGGTTATTAGATGCTTGGCATGCCTACGAATCGTTAGCGTTAAGGGAAGCGACAATAGATTGGTGTAAGGCTAACAATATCCAGTTTAGCAGCGGCACGTAGCAAATAAATGGCGACTAGCAATAGGGCCGCCATCACATCTTAATAGCTGTAATTAAGTAAAGTGCCAATCAAACACGTGGCATTTGCCGTCAGTGTGAAATGAAAACGATTATTGAAATAACAGAGTAGAAAAAATGATTAATGATAACGATGTAATTGATACTTTAGACGAGCTTGAGACATTTTTGCGTTTGGTTGAGGCGGGCGGTTTGGGTCTTAACAATGTGTCTGGTGTGGCCTTGGCGACAAATAATGCCAATGGTCGTCCGTTTGTGGCGGTGTTGGATGACAATCAGCAATTGTTGCTAGGTCGTTGGGTGACCGTTGACGTGTTTGAAAATGGCAAAGACATGGTGCGTTACGGTATGAAAAAGTCGCATTAATTACCCCTCCCTAGCCCTCCCCTTGGAAGACATAAGGGGAGGGGACTTAGTTTAGAGCTCCCGCCTTGGAAGAGATAAGGGGACTTAGTTTAGAGCTCCCCTTGGAAGAGACAAGGGGAGGGAAGCTGTTTGCTCTTCCCCTTACTAAGGGGGGCCGGGAGAGGGTTATCAATGGTAATTTACTGAACCAGTTCGTTGTCGGTGAATTCACCTTCGAACAAGACAGTAGACAAGTAGCGTTCGCCAGAGTCTGGCAATATCACGACGATTTTCTTGTCTTTAAACTCTGCAAGCTGGCTCAAACGTTCTGCCGCAACCACGGCGGCACCACACGAAATACCACACAAGATGCCTTCTTCGCGCATTAGGCGTTTCGCCATGGCGATGGCGTCTTCATTGGTGACTTGTTCAACGCGATCCACTATAGAAAGGTCTAGGTTTTTGGGTATAAAGCCCGCGCCAATGCCTTGGATTTTATGTGGCGTTGGAGTGGGTGTTTCGCCATTCAAGGTTTGCGTAATAACCGGCGAGTTGGTTGGCTCAACGGCCACACTGATAATGGCTTTACCTTGAGTGTTTTTAATATAACGGCTTACGCCTGTAATGGTGCCACCAGTGCCGACGCCCGAGACGAGCACATCGATTTCGCCATTGGTGTCTTGCCAAATTTCTGGGCCGGTGGTTTTTTCATGAATTTCTGGGTTTGCTGGGTTGTCGAATTGTTGCAGCAAGACGACGTTCTCGTCTTGGGCAATTTCTTCGGCTTTGGCAATCGCGCCTTTCATGCCTTTTGCGGGTTCCGTTAGCACGATAGTCGCGCCAAGGGCTTTCATCACTTGGCGACGTTCTACACTCATGCTGGATGGCATAGTAATGGTAATCGGATAACCACGAGAAGCGGCCACGAAACACAAGGCAATACCCGTGTTACCGCTGGAGGCTTCGACAATGGATTTGCCCTTGGTCAGAATGCCTTTCTTTTCGGCATCCCACACCATGTTGGCGCCGATGCGGCATTTTACTGAAAAAGCGGGATTACGAGATTCGAGCTTGGCCCAAATATTACCATTGCCGATACGGTTCAAACGTACGAGTGGCGTATTGCCAATGGTAAGAGAGTTATCTTCGAACACTTGATGAGACATACCATTTCCTTTTTGATTGGTCTGATGAAGGTGGCAGCAGCGTATTAGATACATTGCTAATCTTGTTCACTATAACCCTTACCTTGGGATTGATGTTAGAATTTACAACCATATCGATAGAGGTTTTCGTACCACGACTTAGCTTTGTTTAAAGCACAGTGCCAAGACCGCTAATACAAAACGGCGCGTTATTTACTGCCACAATTCTTTCTGCGCCAAGTAAAAGGATACAAGTTTACCTATCATGCCGACAAATGCCGTAATGACGCGCGATCGTCATCTAATTGATCAAAAACAAGCACAGCTTACTAAGCGTCAAAAGGATGGTTTGCCTTTTGATAAGATGCAATCTGAATTGAACGCTTTGATTGAAAAGTCTGAGACCTTGTACCAAGCTCGTTTGTCTCGTCTGCCTAACATTACCTACGATGAGAGCTTGCCGGTTGCCGCTCGTGCTGACGAAATCATCAAGGCGATCCAAGACAACCAAGTCATTATTATCGCCGGTGAAACCGGATCGGGTAAAACCACTCAGTTGCCTAAGATGTGTTTGCAGGCAGGTCGTGGTATTGCGGGTCTGATCGGTCATACGCAACCTAGACGAATTGCCGCTCGCAGTGTGGCGGAACGTATCAGTGATGAGCTACAGGTTAACCTAGGTGAGCAAGTGGGTTTTCAGGTGCGTTTTAGCGACGAGAGCAACGCAGAAACCCTCATCAAACTGATGACCGATGGTATTTTGTTGGCGGAAATCCAACAAGATAAACGCCTTTATAAATACGACACTATTATTATCGATGAAGCCCATGAGCGCAGTCTTAACATTGATTTTCTGCTGGGCTATTTAAAACAAGTCTTGGCCGCGCGCCCTGACCTAAAAGTCATCGTCACCTCGGCGACCATTGATGTAGAACGTTTTTCCGAGCATTTTGAAAACGCGCCTATTATTGAAGTATCAGGTCGGACTTATCCGGTTGAAGTACGTTATCAGCCACTGATGAGCAAGTCTGACTCGGAAGAATTAGATGAAGACCAAAGCATGGAGCAAGGCGTGTTAGACGCGGTTGAGCTGTTGATCGCCGAAGAGCGTCAGTCTGGTTATCGTGGCGCGGGTGACATTCTGGTGTTCCTGCCGGGAGAGCGAGAAATCCGCGAAACCGCCGAAATTCTGCGTCGCGCTGAGCTGCGCAATACCGAAGTCTTGCCCTTGTATGCTCGATTGAGTGCCAGCGAGCAACAACGCATTTTCAAATCCCACTCTGGTCGTCGTATTGTGTTGTCCACCAACGTAGCGGAAACCTCGTTGACTGTGCCAGGGATCCGTTATGTGATTGACCCTGGTTTAGCACGCATTAGTCGCTACAGTGTGCGTTCTAAAGTCCAACAATTGCCGATTGAAAAGATCAGCCAAGCTAGTGCCAACCAAAGGGCAGGGCGATGTGGTCGTGTGGCGGATGGTATTTGTATTCGCTTGTATGACGAAGACGATTTTAATAATCGCGCTGAATTTACCGATCCAGAAATTTTCCGTACCAACTTGGCGTCGGTTATTTTGCAGATGGCGAATCTGAAACTGGGCGCTGTGGAAAAATTTCCTTTCGTGGAAATGCCAGATAAACGCATGATCAACGACGGTTATCGGGCGTTAACCGAGCTGGGTGCTTTGGACAAAGAGCGACTGACGCCGATTGGTCGTCAGCTGGCGAGGTTGCCTATCGATCCGAAATTAGGCCGCATTCTTATTGCCGCCGAGCAGCACAGTGTGCTTAAAGAAGTGGCGATCATTGTTAGCGCCTTGTCGATTCCCGATCCTCGCGAACGCCCACAAGATAAGAAAACCCAGTCCGACCAAGCCCACGCGGTCGATAAAGACGAAGATTCTGATTTTGCCGTGTTTTTGAATTTGTGGGAGCGTTTTGAAGAACAACGCCAAGCCTTATCGCAAAATCAATTACGCCAATATTGCCGTAAGCAATTTTTGAACTTTATGCGCCTGCGTGAATGGCGAGACATTCACCGCCAAATTATGATTGCCTGTAAGCAGCTTGGCTTTAAAGAAGTTCACCATGAAGAGCGCCATTATGAAGCGATTCACCGTGCTTTGTTGGCGGGTATGTTTACGCAAGTGGCCAATAAAATGGAAGACAGCAAAGAAATGCTGGGTTGTCGTTCGCGCAAATTGGCGATCTTCCCCGGCTCCATGTTGTTCAAAAAACCACCGCAATGGATCATGGCGGCAGAATTAGTCGAAACCACTAAATTGTATGCGCGAGTCACGGCTCGCATCGATCCGGCTTGGATAGAAGAATACGCTGCGCCCTTTGTGAAGCGCCAATACTTTGATCCGCATTTTGAGCGCAACCAAGGCCGCATCATGGCCCATGAACAAGTGTCGCTTTATGGCTTGGTTATCGTGGCGAAACGCAGTATTGATTACGGTCATGTGAACCCTGAAGAAGCGCGTGAAATCTTTATTCGCTCTGGGCTGGTGGAAGGCGAGTTGCGTACTAAGCAGGCCTTTTTCCGTAAGAACAAAGCCTTGATGGAGTCGTTAGAAACTCAAGAAGCCAAGTTACGAAAACGCGATATCTTAGTCGACGACGAAACCGTGTTTGCTTTTTACAACACCCGTTTGCCTGAGCATGTGCGCAATCTAAAAAGCTTAGAGCATTTTGTCAAAACCGCGCCTGATGCTCTGCTAATGACGCGTGAGGATTTGATTAATCAAGATGTCAGTGTCGACGATCATGCTTTCCCTGATTCCTTTGGTTTAAATGGCGTGGCCTTGCCGATTGATTATAAGTTTGACCCCGGCCAAGAAGCAGATGGTGCGACGCTTAAAGTGCCAGTTGGTTTATTGCGTCAGTTGAGCTTAGAGGATCTGGGCTGGGCCGTGCCCGGTTTTATCAAGGAGCGTTGCGAAGCCTTGCTGCGCGCTTTGCCCAAAGTATTACGTCGCCGCTTTGTGCCGATTCCGCAGTTTGTTGATCGCGTATACCCAAATTTGTCAAAAGACAAAGGGGATTTGCTGGAACAATTGAGTTTGCAGATTAAGCGCGAAACCTTGATCGATATTCCACTTAATGAATGGAACGCGGACAAACTCGATTCGCATTTGACGTTGAATTTAGAAGTAGTGGATGAGCGCGGCAAAGTACTTGGTGTGGGTAAAAACCTCGCGCAACTGCAAACGCAATTTAGCGACCTTGTAGAAGAAAGTTTTGCCAAGTTTGGTACTAAGCAGCATGAACAAGAAGGCTTAACGGCTTGGCCAGAGCAGGGCATTCCTGAGCGCCAAGAAATCAAACAAGCGGGCATCAAGGTCACGGCGTTTCCTGCGTTAGTCGCGCAAGGCGATCATGTGTCATTGAAGATGTTTGATGATCAAAATACCGCGCTGGAAACCCATCGCAAAGGCGTGATTACTTTGCTCAAGCTAACCTTGAGCAAAGAAGTGCGTTACTTGCAGAAAAATTTGCCGCACTTAAAAGAATCCATGTTGATTTTTTCGCCCTTGGGCCAGAAAGAAGCCTTGTTGGAAGATTTACTGAATGCCGTGCTAGATAAAGTTTTCTTAGATGGTCGGCCTTTGCCCCGCACCAAAGCGGAATTCGAGCATTGTGTGTTGAATCACAAACCACAATTGGTCAGCGTGGCGAACGACATGGCAGGCCAGTTGTATCGTGTGCTGTCCTCTTATCAAGCTGTGGCGAAGAGAATGAAAGGCAGCATTCCATTGCCTTGGACTCGTATTTACGGTGATATTAAAGTCCAACTGGAACAGCTGATCTATCCCGGCTTTATTGGTAACACGCCGTTGTTTTGGCTGGGACAATTGCCGCGTTATTTTAAAGGCATAGAAGTGCGCTTAGAGCGTTTTCAAAACCATTTGAACAAAGAAAACGCAGCAGTGTCTGAATTGGAAGGTCTTTGGCAGACCTATATTAGGCAGAAAAAAGCCCATGACGAAAAAGCCCTGTATGATCCAGAGTTGATCAAATATCGCTGGATGTTAGAAGAATATCGAATTTCATTGTTTGCTCAATCCGTTGGCACCTTAGAGCCAATTTCGGATAAACGTTTGGCCAAACAATGGCAAGAAGTTAAAAAATTGGTTTGATTGATAGATAAGATTTTTTTAGTTAGACGCCGTGCGAAGTCTTACACGTTAAGGATAGTGAAAATGTTTAAAGTAATAGGTACTTTACTTTTTGGCTCTATGTTATTGCTTGTGCAATCTTGTGCTCAGGTGCCAGTAGAAACCAAAGAAGATCCATGGGAAGGTTTTAACCGCTCTATGTTTACCTTTAATGATGCTGTTGATGGCGCTGTATTAAAGCCAGTCGCAGAGGGGTATAAGGCGGTGACGCCGAATCCTGTACAGAGAGGTGTGAGTAATTTTTTCTCTAACCTTGGCGAACTTGGCAACATCAGCAATAATTTGCTGCAAGGCAAATGGGATGAAACCGCGTCGTCGACCTTTCGTTTCCTTATCAACAGTACTGCGGGTTGGTTCGGTATTTTTGACGTGGCCAGTGAACTGGGGTTAAAGCGCTACAAAGAAGATTTTGGTCAAACTTTAGGGTATTGGGGAATCTCCTCTGGCCCTTACCTTGTGTTGCCTTTTTTGGGGCCTTCTACGGTACGCGATACGTCCGGTTTTGTGGTTGAATATTCGTATTTAGAAGACACGGAGATATTGAACCTTAATAGTGATGAAAAATTAGGCGTGCTAGGGTTGGATATTGTCGAAACTCGCGCTCGTTTGCTCAGTGCAGAATCGATGATAATCGGTGATCGATACAGCTTTATTCGAGATGTGTATTTACAGAGTCGCACGCACGATGTACACGGCAGAACCCCGCCTCAGCAAAACCAAGTGCAAGAGGATACCGCGTTGGATGGCAGCTGGGAGGAGGATGATAGCTGGGGAAGCGATAGCGTAAGTGATGACAGCTGGGAAAATGACAGTTGGGAAAACGATAGCTGGGCAGAAGATGAATACGGCGATGAGGCGGTGAACAGTGTGCCATTAGAAAGCCAATCCGAGTGATCTGATATAGCATGACAATAAGATGGTTTTTGTTGCAGAGATAAACAATGAAAAACAAGCTGTTTAGTGTAGAAGAAAGGGTTTTACCTTGTGTGCTTTACATTTTATTACCGCTTATGTCGTGCAATGTTTACAGCTCGGCAACCTTGAATGTTTTGAACTGGGATGATTACCTTTCCGCCGATGTTATTCGTGATTGGGAAGAGAAGACAGGTTCCAAGATTCGCCTTATCACCTACGATGATGAAGATATTAGAGATACATTATTAACGCATACGACAGAGCATCAAATTGATCTGGCGGTTGTGGATGCTCGCTCGGTAAAGAAATTAGCCAGTCTCGGTTATTTAGAACACCTTAACGACTCTTATCGAACTGGCGATGTGGATTCCCATTGGTCAGAGTGGTGTGGCGGTCATGCCATTCCGTATCTTTGGGGGACATTTGGTATTGCCTATCGCGTTGATAAAGTGGCAGGCCCTGTGCTTTCTTGGGCTGATTTCTTTTCTTCCCGATCTGATTTGGTGGGGCATATCGGTATGACCAATGATTATACTTCACTGATTGCCCCCGCTTTATTAACCTTGCAGTTACCCATAGATACAAATAAAGCAGAGCACCTTAAACAGGCATATGAATTATTGAAGGCGCAAACTCGTGATGTATTAACCTATGAATATGCGCCTTCTTATCTACTGACGTCAAAAAATAGCGATGAGCTTTATGCGGCCGCTGTGTATAGCGGCGACCAATATACGATGGACGAGGCGTTAAACAAGTCGGTTTGGCGCTATGTTTTACCGAAGGATGGCTCATTTGTTTGGTTAGATTGTTGGGTTGTTCCTGCTCGTGCTGAAAAGAAATCGTTAGCGCAGTCTTTTTTGACGTTTATAGGTGAGTCTAGGGTCGCTGCGATGAACTCAGAAGAGGTTGGCGTTGCAACGGTTGATAACATAGCCTACCGTTTACAGAGTAAGGCATTTAGAGAAAATGAGTTGATCTACCCCACAGAAATGGATCTAAAAGATCGGTTGTCTTTTGATCTTTTATCCGATTTTGACATTCGACAGCGGATTCGAATACAAGAGGCGATTGAGGTTATTCATGAGTCTAAATAAACGACTGGCTCTTTTGCTGCTTCCCATCATTATCATTGGATATGGGTGCGCGACATTTTTGATTTATTATTATCAGAAGAGCCATATTGTTGAGTTAGAACAGGCGAAATTAGATCAACGCATGTTTCAGTTACAGGCGGTGTTTAAGGAAGAGGCGGCTACCGCAGATCATCTCATGGCGCTTTTTTTAGAAGGGCATTATTTGTCCGACTTTTTACTGCATGCGCCGTCGACTTATCGCGATACGGCGCTTAGTCAGAGTGTGAGTTCGCTGATTTCTCAAACTCGGCTGAATAAGTCGAGTCGTATCGCCTTTTCTTTGTTCAGTGGCAATGGAAGTCCTTTGTTTTACTACGAGCGAAGTGCGGATCCATTTGCAACAATTAGTGATGAACAATATGCCGTGTCTAGGCAAATGTTAGACAGCCATACCATTTCGGACTGGGTGTTTTTTCATCAAGCATTGCCTAGTCAGGTGGTGAGTGCTCGTTTGCTCGATAGAGTGGGGTTGCTCCCTTTCAAGGGGCGAGACATTGATGACAGCATACAGTTATCATTTTCAGTGCAATTAGACGCATTTTCGTCTCATTTATCGGATCTGGCGACCGCTTACAAAACCGCACCGGTGTGGACCGAACGCCATACTAGGCCAGAAGCCATTCTTACGCATACGGTGGCGTTGTCTTCGACTCAATACTTAACGATTACGCCTGATCAGGCGGCTTTGAATGCCTCTATGTTTGGCTTCCTAATAAAGTTGATGTTTATCGCCGCTGTTTTAGCGGTATTCACCTATTGGCTGCTTATTTTTCTTATTTCTCGCTTCATTACCGCTCCTATTAGTCAATTGGATAAAGAGCTCACACAGGTGATGCATTATCAAAAAGAGAATATATCGCCTTCTTTGAGCAATAGTGAAATGGGGCGTTTAAGTAACAAGTTTTATGAATTATTTGAGCAGTTGCAAAATAATTTGAAGAAAACCCATGAAATGGCCATTACGGATACTTTGACTTCGTTACCCAATCGTTTTCGCTTTTATGAATACGCTAAACATGTCTTGTTAACAGCTGAGCAGAGTAAAGAGTATGTGTCTTTAGTCTATATTGACATCGACAATTTCAAATTTGTAAATGACAAGCTGGGTCATGAAGCAGGGGATAATTTGTTGTGTTTTCTTGCTGAAGACTTGCATCGTCTGCTGCTACCCATTCAGCAGCAGTATGGTGGTTGCATGGTATCTCGTTTATCTGGGGATGAGTTTGCCATTGTTTTGACACATCATTTACCGGAAGAGGTCGATCAGCTTGCACAGTCTATTGTTGAGTTGTTTGAGGGGGGCTATGAGTCTGACGACTATTATTTTCCGGTTTCTGCAAGTATGGGCATTGCTTCTTACCCAGTGGACGGCCATTCTCTCAAAGCCTTGATTGCCAATGCGGATATGGCGATGTATCACGCAAAACGGTCAGGTAAGAATCGTTATAAACATTACTCTGCGAGTATTGCTGCGGAGGCTCGCCGTAAGAAAAGCATAGAAGATCAGTTGAAAACGCTGGATTGTGAAAAAGAGTTTTCGCTCGTTTATATGCCCTATACCTGTGCAAATGACCAAGTAAAAGGTTTCGAAGTCTTAATACGTTGGCACTCTTCTGAACTGGGACATGTGCACCCCGAAGAATTTATTCCGATCGCAGAGCAAACGGGAACCTATGCCAAGATAGATCATTGGGTGTTTGAAACGGCGTTTAAAAGCCTTCCTCAAGTGCGGGCTATTTTTGGGGAAGCGTGTCTTTTGTCGATTAATATTTCAGCGGCTGAGTTAGGCCACCATGTTGTATTGGAGCGTTTGATTGAGCTAAAGGCGCTGTATGGCATCGACGATAGCAGTATTGAATTAGAATTAACCGAAACATTTGGCTATGTGCAAACGGATTCTGTATTTGACGTATTGAACGGTTTGCAAGAGGCGGGTTTTAATATTGCCATCGATGACTTTGGCGTAGGCTACACGCCTTTATTACATATGATTGATTATCCTGTTAATAAAGTGAAACTGGATAAAGTGCTAACCGCAAGAGTCACAGACTCTGACTATGCCAAGCTATTACCACCTTTAATTCAGTTATGTCATTTACAGGCTATTGCGGTTACTGCAGAAGGGATAGAAAATGAGCATCAATTAGCTTCTTTAAAAGCGGCTGGCTGTGACTTTTTTCAGGGTTATTGGTTGTCTAAACCGATGCCTTTCGATGAGTTAGCGCGCTGGCATGAGGGCTATCAATCTAGACAAATCAATCTAGACAAGCCGATCTAGACAAACTCAATAATAAACCACGTATTGTTACTCTGTAATAGGGTGGTTTTCCAAGGTGATTTTCAGCAGTTTTCCGGAGTCCGTCCCGATATACAAAATCCCGTTTGAATCCTGAGCAATAGAGCGAAGACGCTCATCGAGATTTTCAAGATAGCGGCTTTCTGTGGTGTCGCCATTGGCTTCAATTTTCACCCGATTTAAGTGTCTTAATGCCAACGCCGTTGAAAGAAAATCCCCATTCCAATTGGAAAACAACATGCCTTTGTAGCGTAATAAACTGCTCGGAGCGATAGAGGGAATAAAGACTTTTATCGGATTATCAATGCCGTCTTTTTTTGTCCCTTCGCCGACACTGATCGGTCCCCAATATTCTTTGCCGTAGGAAACAATTGGCCAGCCGTAATTGGCGCCCGGTCGAATAAGGTTGATCTCATCGCCGCCTCTTGGGCCGTGCTCATTTGACCAAAGTGTGCTTGTGTCAGTGTCGTAAAATAACCCTTGAGGGTTACGGTGTCCGTAGCTCCATATTTCATTGCGAATATTGGCGTGTGTCACGAAAGGGTTATCGCTGGGCACGCTGCCATCTAAATTTAAGCGAATGATACTGCCCGCATGATTCTCAAGGTTTTGAGCGTTCTCACGAACGCCACGGTCACCAATGGAAAAGAATACATGCCCTTTGTCATCAAACGCGATGCGACCGCCATAATGTTTAGTGTCAGACGTTGCTGAATCGGTTACCAATAAATCTTGCCACTGAGTAACGCCGCCGTTGATTAATTTTGCTCTGGCTAATGTGGTTTTTGAGCCTTCATCTGCTGGCTTGGAGTAAGTAAAGTACACCCAATTTTGCTCGTCGAATGTAGGGGATTTGGCGACATCGAGTAAGCCGCCTTGGCCTCGATTGTCAACCTCAGGCAAACCACTTAATACCTGTTGTTTACCTGTGGCTAAATTCACCTTGAAAGCGGTGCCTTTTTTAATCGTGACTATGGCTTCTTGGTCATTTAGCAGAGTGATACCCCATGGCGTACCATCAAATTGAGTCACTTTCTCGACATTGAGTGAATCGTCATCGAGCGTTTTTGAGGCATTGGCATCTAGCGCAAATAGACTGGCTAAAAATAGAATCCACGTTTTCATAAGATGACCTCTTCTCGCTAATTTGTCTGCAGTATATAGAAAGTAGACGCAAGAAGAGGGTTTTGGAAGGCATTTCCTTCACAATTGTCGATTGCTTACCTAGTTGAATGAAGTGTTCAGATCCGCATCAATTAAGGCTTTTATAGGGGACTGGGATCATGGCGCCAATAATTTCAGCTAAAGTGAACATTAGCTAAAATAAACATCAACCAAAGTAAGTATCGACCAAAGTAAGTATCAACCAAAGTAGCGTTCATTTTCTGCAATATGTCGAGTCACCACCGTATTCGCCGCGATAATGGCATGGTCGCCAACCTCAATGCCGGGCAGGATTTTAGCACCGCCGCCAATCCAGACATTATTGCCAATGCTAATCGGGCGGGCAAAGCATTCACCAGAAGCGCGTAACACGGCATCTCTTGGGTGATCGACCGTATAAAGATGCACACCGGGGCCGATTAAAACATCATCGCCGATATGGATTTTGGCGCTGTCTAAGAAAACACAGTTAAAATTGATAAAAACGCGCTCGCCCAAATGAATTTGCGAACCATAGTCACACTGAAAGCCCGGTTCAATCACTACACTGCCAAATTCAGCAAACAACCGTGTCACATGGCGAAGATTGCCCTTGCTTGGATGAGCGTTGAATTTTGCGCAAGCAAGGCGAGCGGCCTCTCGGCGTAGGCGTAAATCTAGATCGATAGCGTTAAAGGCGTCGCCACGGACCATTTTTTCAAATTCGGTTGTTTCAGTCATTATTCTTACTGCTTATGAGAAATAAAAAACGCGACCTAAGCCGCGTTTTTCAGAGAACTTACTAACGTCTATTTTATAGCATAGACGCTAAAGTGACTTCTAGTTTGCGCTGATCGGCAGCAAAGTTACGAATGCCTTCAGACAATTTTTCTGTTGCCATGGCGTCTTCGTTCATCGCCCAACGGAATGCCGCTTCTGTCACAGCAGCAGGAGTCGGTTTCACGTCTGTGGTTGGTATCAATTTACGCTCAAGTTTGCCTTCGTCTTTTTTCAATTCTTCCAGCAGGTTAGGGCTGATTGTCAAACGGTCACAACCCGCAAGTTGCTCGATTTCACCGATGTTACGGAAGCTCGCGCCCATCACAACGGTTTTGTAACCGTGTTGTTTGTAGTAGTTGTAGATTTCCGTTACAGACACTACGCCTGGATCGGTTTCTGCCGTGTATTCTTGTCCAGTGGATTTTTTGTACCAATCAAGGATACGACCTACGAATGGAGAAATCAGGTAAACACCCGCTTCTGCACAGGCTTGTGCTTGTGCGAAAGAGAAAAGCAAGGTCAGGTTGCAGTTGATGCCTTCTTTTTCTAGCTCTTCTGCCGCCTTGATGCCTTCCCAAGTAGACGCGGCTTTAATCAACACGCGGTCACGAGGCACGCCGGCTTCTTCATAAAGTGCGATCAGTTTACGTGCTTTGGCGAGCGTGGCTTCTTTATCAAAAGACAAACGCGCATCCACTTCCGTAGAAATACGGCCTGGAACGTATTTTAGAATTTCTGTACCCACGATAACCGCCAGCTTGTCGCCAGCGTCTAGGATTTGCTGTTCTTTGTCGTTGCTTTGTGTTTTTGCCCAAGCAACGGCTTGATCAAGGAAAGGGGCGTATTCTGGGATTTGTGCGGCTTTTAGCATCAAAGATGGGTTAGTGGTCGCATCTTGCGGTAAAAAATCTTTGATCGCCGTAATATCACCGGTGTCGGCCACAATGGTCGTGAACTCTTTTAACTGAGATAACTTATTGCTCATTGTTTTTATCCTTTGTGTTGATGATGTTTGACCAATTCAATGGCCTCTAATAATACCTTTATCTGTGCGTCGGCTTTATGACCGTTTTCAGAAAGGTAGCGACGGAACTGTTTGCCGCCGGCTTCGCCCTGAAAAATACCCAAAATATGTCGGGTTAGGTGCATTAAGCGTTCGCCTTCTTGCAGCTTGCGTTCAACATAAGGAACGAAAGCTTCTAGTGCTTCGTAGCGATCATGCACCAAGGCCTGACCGCCAAATAATAGTTCGTCGACTTGGCTCAATATCCAAGGATTATGATAAGCCTCGCGGCCAATCATCACGCCATCGACGTGCGCCAAGTGTTCTTGGCATTCTGCTAGTGTTTTTATGCCACCGTTTATAATGATTTCAAGGTCTGGAAAATCCTGCTTCAACTGATGCACATAATGGTATTTCAACGGCGGCACTTCACGATTTTCTTTTGGGCTTAGACCGGCCAAAATCGCATTGCGAGCATGGACAATAAAGGTCGTTACGCCGGTCGTCGCTATATCGCCGACAAAATCTCGTACCACGCTGTAATCTTCTTGGTCATCTAAACCAATGCGGTGTTTGATCGTCACCGGAATAGTGCAGTTATCTTGCATGGCGCGCATGGCCTCTTTCACCTTATCAGGGTGAGCCATCAAACAAGCGCCGATTAAACTGTTTTGCACTCTATCGCTTGGGCAACCAACGTTAAGGTTAACCTCATCAAAGCCTGCTTGCTCCGCCATTTTTGCGCATTTACCCAAGGCAACCGCGTCAGATCCACCTAATTGCAAGGCAATAGGGTGCTCGCAACCATCATATCGTAAGAATCTTTCAGGATGATTGCCCTGCAGCAACGCACCCGTCGTCACCATCTCGGTATAAAGCAGCGTATTCTTGGTCAACGTTCTCGTAAACACGCGGTAATCGGACGTAGTCCAATCCATCATCGGGGCGATGGAAAATCGACGATCAAGCTTAACGCTTGAATTTACTGGGGCAGCCCCATTATCTAATGACATTTTTCAGGTATCGAATAAGTTCAAAAAAGCGCCGCAACATAAAGGAATGACTCCCCGCGACAGATGCACAACATTATGTCATAAAATTACAAGATATCTAAGAGACAAGTGACGCTAGTTTTAAACTAACAATTTTTAGCTGGCTGAAGACAAAGATGAACAAGACAAGACTCGCCCTATGTATCGCATCACCCGCGACGGCTTTGTCTTCTTGGCCATGGGCTTCACCGGCGCAAAAGCCGCCCAGTTCAAAGAAGCCTACATCAACGCGTTTAACCAGTTGGAAAAGCACCAAAATGGAAAAACAGCTCAACGAGCAAAAACAACTTCCCGCGACCACCGACAGCCCCGCCCTTTCAAGTGGAAGACACCACCGGCTTTAAAGAGCGCCGCACACGCACCTTTGAAAACACTACACTGGCCGCCTTGTTTCGGGAGATCGTTACCGCTCACGGATTCAGCCCACGAGTGGCCAAAGAGTTTGAACACAGCCAGATCGACCACCTAGACCAAATAGACGAGACCGACAGCGCCTTTTTAGCCCGACTGGCAAGAGAACGGGACGCCATCGCCAAACCCGTCAACGACCTGTACGTGCTCGCCAAACGTGGCCAAGTAAAAACCATCACAGGGCAAGCCATCCCGCCCGTTGTCGTCGGACTGCCTGCACAAAACGCCCCAAGCAACCAACACCGCTTTACCAACTGCCAAATGGACAACCCAAGCCGCAGCCGCTTCAACGGCGTGAAAGCCAACTGGACAGACAACAACACAGGCCAAGAAGCCACCATAGAAGTAGGCGAAGCCCCGTACAAGAAACTACGCCAAAGCTACGAAAACCCAACCGACGCCACCCAAGCCAGCCAAAGCGAACTCACCAAACTAAAACGCCAAGGCGCCAGCGTCACCCTAGACACACTTGTTCTCTAGGTATGGGCAACCCAAACCTCGTCGCCGAAGGACTCCTCACCCTCAACGACACCTTCCCACCCGAAATGAAAGGCAGCTGGTCCATCGACAAAGTCACCGCACGAGGCGATGGGAAAGCAGGGTACAGGTGTTCGGTTGTGGCGAGTGAAACGGTTTGATTTAAATACGGTGAAAAATGAAAGTGGCCGGGAACGGGGCTTTAAGTGCAGGAAAGGGAAATTATAGGCATTAAAAAAGCCACCATTTGGCAGCTTTAATGAAATCGATTATTTTGCGGAAAGAGGCGTTTTGGGTTTCAATGTGCCTTCTTTTACTGCTTTGGCGTATGCCTCTCCTAAGCGCTTAAGGTTTTTTGCCTTTAATGCAGAAACCTGTTCAATGCGTTTTGATGACATAGTATATCTCCTCGTTGAGATTAATTTCTAACCAGTGGCCGTACTCTAACGTATTACAATATTGTTTAGCAAGCTTATTGTAGAAGCGTACTAGGCGTGAGTGCGCTGCTGATGCAGTATAAAACTCGCCACCATATTGATTCTTATGAATATTTATTAATGAGCATAACGTATGTCCTAAAATATTCAAATTTAGTAAAGATAATGGAGGTCCTACAGGTGCCTTGAATTGGGTTTCTAAACCACCCTCAATGTTCGGTTCATAGTCAAACTTAACTTCAAATGAGGAGTGAGTCAGTTGATGGCCTATATAGGTTTGTATGTCTTCTAAAAGATCCATTTCATTGTAAAAGTTGATGGAAGGTGAAAAATACACAACATAATTAAGGCCATTGATGTTTATGCCATAGGTGTCAACCTTGTATGTTCCGAGGTCTAGTTCTTGAAACACCAGTGGGAGTTTAGATGCCACTTCGATACTTTTTAACGTATCTTCCACGTTTCCGATCACCTGATTACAGAACAGATTACTATTATGCTCAATGTTGTAATTGATTACCTGACCGCCAGCTTGAAGCACATTGGCCTCAAGTATTCCGATAGGGTAGCCGTTATCACTTACGCCAAGAATGACTAGTATGTCGTCTTTGTACCACACCAAATTATCAAGAACACTGGCTTCTGAAAACCGACTGTTCGCCACCGTAACTGGATCATCGACACAGCCATAAATATGAGTGGCTGAACCATTTGCCTTTTCAATGAGTGAATCTACATTGAGAGTGAAATGCTGGAATTCAACATTCACTGCACGGCAGAATTCTTCAAGTTTTTTGCACTCATTATGGGCATTGTTAGGCGTCGCGCTCTCAAAAATATGTTTATGACTCTGGAGTATCTGTAATGCTTTGTCTTCTGAGGCACTAAAAAAGTCTTTAAACTCTTCTGACATCGTTCTTTCTTGATACGTTGGAATTCCAGATCCTGCGGATAGCCCCGCGCCAGACAGTAAGACTAATTTCATGTTGCCTCAGTGGTAAAATACAGATACAGCCTAGTGCCATATCATCCTTGATTAACGTTATTAAGGATTCTAACGTAACAACCCCACTAAGGTCACTTTTAATACACTTATTCGTTCAGAAGGATCGCAACTAGTCCATCGACAAAGTCACCGCACGAGGCGACAGCAAAGCAGGGTATAGGTGTGTTGTGGTGGCAGTGAAGTGGTTTGATGTTTGTAAATAAAAAATTTGCTTAGTGTGGGGGCATGCTGGCATTATTTTTAGAAATAGGATTAGTTGATAGGTAATGTTATGAGGCTGGGTAACTTATTACCATTCGGGCAAGACATTAAAAGTGGCGAGTTTGTTGATGTTGGTAATGTTCCAAATGGCGATAAATGTGGTTGTATCTGCCCTTCATGCAAAACCTTATTGACAGCTAGGCAGGGTGAAAAAAACGAATGGCATTTCTCTCACAAAGTTAGGAAATCCCATAATTCCACTAAGGTTCCTTGTGACTTCTCTTTTTACGTATCAGTAAGAATGCTGATTTAAGGGCGCTTACATCTATTGAACCAATGGCACTGGCCCAAATCATTTGCTTCTGTACGTCGTTGGGTTGCCAGTCATTTGCTTTTAGCTCTTCTATCACACCTAAATTGATGTACAACCGATTAGCGGCATAAGACCGCTCAAGCCAAAGGCGTTGAGCTATCTTATAACACTGAAGACGTTCTTCTTTTGTGAGCTGAGGTGAGCATTGCTTCCAAGTTTCTATTTCATCAATTTGAGAAAGCGTAACAGCGATGCTGGTGACTTTATTCATGGCTCCTCGCTAGTTTGTAATACTGCTTTTAATTCATCTTGAAACTCTTCTAAGCGCTCCACAACGACGTGCTGACTGGCTTCTGGTATCGCTGAGATATCAGCAAGAGAAATGCATACTAGATTGGTGAGAAGCTTATGTCGGTGTTTAAGTCTCGTGTGGGTGCGTTTTTGTCCGTATGATAAAGGCCACATTTTGACGAGTTTTATTATGACTTTTGTATTTGAAGAAATCGATTATCAAGAAACACCGCGTGGTGCGATTAGTCTGCGTAAGCGTTCGGAGCCACGTTTAAATCATAAAGTGCTTTACGAAGTAAAAATGAACGATGAGTTTTTGATGTCGAGCTTATTTGTTGAGGCTGAGGTTGAGTTGTCTAAGCAGGGGCTTGCCAAGTTTTCGGGTCAAGATATAGACGTTGTGGTGGGCGGGTTAGGTTTGGGGTATACGGCTAGAGCAGCGTTGGATTTTGTGAATGTTAAGTCGCTTTGTGTTGTGGATGTGATGGCACCGGTTATTCGCTGGCATGAGCAAGGGTTGGTTCCGTTGGGTGAAGGTTTAACCAATGACCCTAGGTGTCGCTATGTGTTGGGTGATTTTTTCGAATTTGCCACCGCGGCCAATACGAATTTTGATGGTACAGAAGGCAACAGCAAGGTGCATGCGGTATTGCTGGACATTGATCACACTCCAAGTTATTGGCTTAATCCAGAAAATAGCCGCTTTTATACGGCGGAAAGTCTAAACGCGATGAAGGCTAAAATTCATCGCGGAGGGGTGTTTGGTTTATGGTCTGACGAAGCCCCTGACGATGTTTTTGTTAGTGTATTAGAAAGTGTGTTTTCAAAAGTGGAAACGCACATGGTGTATTTTGATAACCCTTATACAGGTAAAAAATCCTCGAACTCTCTGTATATTTCTCATGTAGATTAAGCGAAAAGCGTTTGCAAATGCGTTAGGTGTTGCGCCTTTTTAGATTCTGCCATCCAGCTGCCATTGATGCCATTTTTGGCGAGCTGGAACAGTTCTGCTTTGTTAATGCCTGTGCCATGGATTAAGGCGGCGTAGTTGTCGTTCATGTAGCCGCCAAAATACGCGGGGTCATCGGAATTGACCGTCGCGTTCAGGCCAAGTGTTAGCATGTTTTTAATGGGATGGTCTTGCATATCACTCACGACACAAAGCTTTAAATTAGACAGTGGGCAAACGGTTAAGGTTAAGCCGCGTTGTTTGATTTCGTCGATAAGCTTGCCGTCTTCTAAAGCGCGATTGCCATGGTCAATTCTGTCGACGCCGATTTGCTCAATGGCTTGCCAAACGTAGTCTGGCGGGCCTTCTTCTCCGGCATGAGCCGTTACTTTTAATCCCAGTTTTTTGCAGGCTTCAAAGACGCGCAGAAATTTTTCCGGTGGGTGTCCTGCTTCTGAACTGTCTAGGCCAACACCGTCAATCCAAGCCAAATAAGGTTTGGCCAATTCTAGGGTTTCGAAGGCACTTTCTTCACTTAAATGTCTCAGGAAAGACATGATAAGTTTGGAGGTCATGCCCCACTTTGTTTCGGCGTCTTGCAGGGCGTTATAAATGCCTTGGATTTGTACATCAAAGCGAACCCCGCGCGATAAATGACCTTGCGGGTCAAAGAATATCTCCACATGAACAACATTTTCACTGTGGACTTTTTCTAAATACGCCATGGTGAGGTCATAAAAGTCCACTTCATGAAGCAATACCGACATGCCTTGATAATAAAGGTCTAAAAAATCTTGAAGATTGGTGAATTGATAGGCGGCTTTTAAGGCCTCTACTGTGCTGTATTTCAGCTCAACCTGATTGCGTTGTGCGATGGCAAACATCTGTTCTGGCTCAAAGGTGCCTTCAATGTGTAAGTGAAGTTCTGTTTTGGGCATTTTCTTTGCTAGTTCGATCAGCGTTTCCATAGTTTTACCTGTTGTTGCTTTGCCTTGAATTCTTAAATATAGCGATAAAAGCGAAGATGAAAAAGAATGGCTGGCAGTGGTTAAGAATCGTTGTTTGAAAAAACGGCGAAATATACAGCCAGCAGGGCCGACTGTATAGAATAATTTCGCGCTTCTTTTTTAAAAAAACTAAGGGGCGAGTTGATTAAGTTGAGTCACCTAGATTGAATTGCCTAGGTTTAATTGTCACTGCGTTTCATCTGCATGCGTCGCAAAAATTCCGACATGATGTGCATGTAGAGTTCGTCGCCGAGGTATTTGTCTTCTACGCCGCGGTCGATACTTGGGTTGTCGTTGACTTCAATCACGTAGCCACGGCCGTTAATTTCTTTTACGTCGACACCGTATAAACCATCGCCAATAGGTTTGGTCGCGGCGATGGCCGCTTGTAGAACGCGGCGCGGCACTTCAAAGGTTGGTAAGGTGTCAAAACCACCGCTTTCGCTGGCACTGTCGCTGTGTTGGTAGATTTGCCAATGGTTTTTGACCATGTAATAGCGACACGCAAAAATCGGTTTGTTGTTTAATATACCGATACGCCAGTCGAACTCGGTATAGAGATACTCTTGTACCAATAGCAAAGAGGATTTCTTAAATAGCGTGCCTAAGCTGGCGGTTAAGGCCTCGCGGTTTTCGGCTTTAATTACGCCTTTGGAGAAAGCGCCATCAGGAATTTTTACCACCATTGGATAGCTGATAACCGCTTCTAGTGCGCTTTCAACGTCTTTTTCACCCTTGTGTACAATGCGCGTTTTTGGGCACGGCACTTTATGAGTGTTGAACAAATCCGCCAAATACACCTTGTTGGTACAGCGCATGATGGATTGCGGATCGTCCATGACGACTAAGCCTAGGCCTTCGGCTTTTTTGGCGAAACGGTAGGTGTGGTGGTCGATGTTGGTGGTTTCACGAATAAACAAGCCGTCGTATTCAGGCAGGCGCATGATGTCTTTTGGGCCGATTAAGTCCACTTGAATGCCTAGCTGTTTACCGGCTTGGATAAACTTCTTGATGGCTTGCTCGTCACTGGGTGGCATAACTTCTTCTGGATTGACCAAAATCGCCATGTCGAATTTTGCGGCACGTTGAATGCGGCTTTTGCTCCAGACCTTGTTACTGAATGCTTCTAAGGATTCGGCGAATAATGTTTCTTCTGCGTCGCTTAATTTGCTTTGCGAGGTGGAAAAAAGTGCCGTGACTTGCCATTCTTTGCGGAATTTCAAGGTGACTTCGAGTACGGGGCTGGGGAAGCTTTCAAATAATTTGCGTGCGAATTCCTTCATTTCTGGATGAATTGTTTTGCCGAAGACACAGTGGAATTTCATCTCCATCGGTGCGTCTGGCTTGGCGAGTTTTTTGGCCAACAATGGCAACCACTGAGATATTTCTAGTTCATAAAGGTCTTTTTTGCTTAGGTCGTTGAGCACGCGCACGGACGGCATAACGTGGTGGCCACGGCTTTCCGCCAACAGCGAGCAGTAGTACCCATCGGACAGATATTTGCTGCTTTTACAAAGGTTGATGATGCGAGTTCGGCCTTGGCTTTTAGTGGTGGCCAAGTTTAAGTATTGAGTGAATGTGATAACGCGGTCGCTGGGTAAAAAAGCGGACCAATCTTTGGCCTGATCAACAACAATGTACGTCTGTGACATTGGCTTTATTTTTCCTTATAAAATAGTGTGTTGGCGTAGTTCTAAACGGCCTATAAATAGGTGTTTGGGGTTTTTAATCAGCATGAATTTATGTGGATAGTGCGCTTAATTTTATGTTTTAACAATAGACTAAAATGGGAAAATAAAAAGTTTTTATGATGAAAAAATAGGCTATCTTTTAGATAGGTTTCGCCCTAGAATGCGCGAAAATCTTCATCGTTAAATAGCGTTGGTTTAACCTTTATTAGGGGGATGCAGCGGTTAACGATCCTAGCGACTTTTTGCCCTTCTGAGGCGATGTAATGATCATGAGTTCGGTTCCCCATTCTTTCCCAAATAGCGAGATACGTTTAGCCACTCTAGACGACCTGAAGGCGTTACTTGTTTTGGAAGACAAGGCGTTTACGGGTGACCGTCTGAGTCGTCGTAGCTTTCGTCATGCGATTACGAGCTCTGGTTCGGCGTTGTTTGTGGCGAAACAGCTTGTGGCGAAACAGGAAGAGGGCGAGTTGCTGGGGTATGCCTTGTTGCATCTTCGTCAAGGAACGCGCTTGGCGCGTTTGTATTCGCTTGCGGTGTCGCCTGAAGCGCGCGGGCTGGGCATTGGTCAGTTGCTGATTCAAGCTTGTGAGAAAAAAGCCCTTAAAAAAGGCAAGATGCTGTTGCGTTTGGAAGTCAGTGATGTGAATCACAATGCCATCGCCTTGTACCAAAAAATGGGTTACAAGGAATTTGGTCATTACGATGCCTATTACGAAGACCAAACCGATGCGATTCGTATGCAAAAACGTTTGCGCCATGCGGGTGATGAGCAAACTACTAGGGCAATGCCTTGGTTGGCGCAAGGCACGCCTTTTACGTGTGGGCCAGCGTCGTTGCAAATGGTGCTGTCGGTTTTGCATCCTGAATATCAAGCGACGCCTGATGACGAATTAGAGATTTGGCGTGAAGCGACGACGATTTTTATGACCTCTGGTCATGGTGGTTGTCATCCGATGGGGCTGGCTTTGGCGGCGAAAAAGCGTGGTTTATCAGCCGATGTGTGGTTAAGCGAAGCAGGTCCTTTGTTTGTTGACAGCGTGCGTAACGAGTTGAAGAAAAATGTTATTACTCGTGTGCATGAAAGTTTTGTTAAACAATGCGAAGGGTCGGACGTGCCTTTGCATTATAGTGCGATGCCATTGGCGCAATTGATTGAGGCATTCGATGCGGGTGCCTTGGCGATTATCTTGATCAGTACTTTTCGGATGGACGGTAAAAAGTCTCCCCATTGGGTGGTGATGTCCGGCTACGATGAGCATTGCATTCTCGTGCATGATCCTGATTTGGACGATGATAAGAAATTACCGGACGATCCACCAAGTCCGTTGGATTGTCAGTTTGTGCCAATTGCGCGTGATGAATTCGAGAAAATGTCACGCTTTGGGCAGAGTCGTTTGCAAGCCACCGTGGTGTTGAAAACGCCATAAGTTAAGCTTTCTCCTATTTATTCTCTATCAGCAAGGTTTTGTATCTTCCTCTCCTAGTGAGGAAGGTACGGCTTTGCTTTTTCCCTTTTTGCACAAAAATCCAAGCACATGCTTTTAAAGGCTGTCATGATGATGCTCATTGATCTGAAATAATGTGATTTAAGGAGTGGTTCAATGAAGGTTGCCTTTACCAGTGACAATATTGCCGGTGCGTCAGAGGCTGTTTTTAACGCCATGATGGAAGCAGCGCAAGGCGATGCTATGCCGTATGGAAATGATGACGGGACGGCGCAAGTCACGCAAATGTTGTCACAGCTGTTCGAATGTGATGTGGATGTGTTTTTGGTGTCCACGGGGACGGCGGCAAATGTATTGAGCATCAGTGCGTTAACGCCGCCTTGGGGCAGCGTGTTGTGCCATACAGAAAGCCATTTGTTAAACGACGAATGCACCGCGCCAGAGTTTTATACCAGTGGCGCGCGCTTTGTCGGTATCGGTGGCGCCAACGCTAAGATGGATCCTGTTCAGCTGAAGAAATTGGTCAAGCAAAAAATGGGTGATGTGCACTCTTGCCAGCCATCGGTTATTAGTTTGTCACAAGTCACGGAAGTGGGCAGCGTGTATTCGTTAGCAGAAATGCGAGCCATCACCGATGTGGCGAAAGCGGCTGGCCTGCCGGTTCATATGGACGGGGCGCGGTTTGCTAATGCTTTACTTGCCTTGGGTTGCTCGCCTGCTGAAATGACCTGGAAAGCGGGCGTGGACATTGTCTCTTTTGGTGCGACGAAAAATGGTGTGATGGCGGCCGAAGCCATCGTGGTGTTTAAACAGTCTTTGGAAGAGAAAGGCATTTCCAGCGAGAAAGTGTCGAAAGAGTTGGGCTACCGTCGTAAACGCGGTGGGCATTTGCATTCGAAGATGCGCTTGTTGTCGTCGCAGATGGTGGCGTATTTGACCGATGATTTATGGCGTACCAATGCGACCCATGCCAATGCCATGATGGCATTGTTGCAAGCAGGGTTGAAAACCGTTCCAGGAGTGATAATCAATACACCTGCTCAGGCGAACATGCTGTTTTGTACCTTGCCATTACCCATGATTGATCACTTACAAGCGGAAGGTTTTGGCTTTTACGGTGGGCGTTGGGAGGAAGGCGTGATTCGATTAGTGACCTCTTTTAGAACGCCAAAAGAAGGTGTGGAGGCGTTTATTGAGTCGGCGCGTGGTTTTTCTAATGATGGTTTTTAGATCGGTAACAGCTATATTGTATTCATTAGCGTTTAGACACAGAGATGGGCGCCACTTTTAATTTTTAATAATAAAGGACATAAGACGATGGAAGAGATACTGAGTTACCTATTAAGTGTGCAAACCCTTGTGCTCGTGCTGGCGGTCTTTTTGTTAAAAAGCTCGATTAAGTTTGTGCCGCAGAATCAGGCGTATGTAGTTGAGCGTTTTGGCAAGTATCAATCGACTAAAGAGGCGGGGTTAAACTTCATCCTTCCTTTTATTGATCGTATTTCAGCCGATCGTACTTTAAAAGAGCAGGCTGTAGACGTGCCGGAACAAAGCGCTATCACGAAAGATAATATTTCTTTGCGTGTGGATGGGGTGTTGTATTTCCGTGTTTTAGACCCTTACAAAGCGACTTATGGTGTAGAGAATTATGTTTTTGCCGTGACTCAGTTGGCGCAAACGACCATGCGTTCTGAGTTGGGTAAAATGGAACTCGATAAAACCTTTGAAGAGCGCGATGTACTGAACACCAATATTGTGGCGTCGATCAATGACGCGGCGGGCCCTTGGGGTATCCAAGTGTTGCGTTACGAAATTAAAGACATTGTGCCACCTCAATCTGTGATGGAAGCGATGGAAGCGCAAATGAAAGCAGAGCGTGTTAAGCGTGCGCAGATTTTGGAATCGGAAGGGGATCGTCAGGCGGCGATTAACCGTGCCGAAGGTCAAAAAGCGTCTGTGGTTTTGGCGGCAGAAGCGGATAAAGAAGAGCAAGTGTTACGCGCAGAAGGTGAGGCGAAAGCCATTGTTGCCGTCGCTTCAGCTCAGGCTGAGGCATTGCGTCAAGTTGGTGAAGCGGCCAATACAGAAGCCGGTCAAAAAGCCATACAATTAGATTTGGCAACCAAAGCCATTGAGGCGAAGCACGCCATTGCGAAGGAATCGTCCGTGGTCTTGTTGCCGGATGGCGCGACAGAAGCATCGGCTGTGGTTGCTCAAGCGATGACGATTATTCAGAAAATGTCGAAAGGGAGCTAGTTATGGATATCATTGCCAATAATCTGGCCCAAAGCTTGTTTATTGTTGGTTTGATTCTATTGGTCATTGAAGTGACAGTATTAGGTTTTTCTACCTTTGTCTTCTTCTTTGTGGGCTTAGCGGCCATGGCTACAGGCGCTTTGGTTTATGTTGGGGTATTGCCTAATAGTGTGTTGAGCGCTTCTTTTAGTACGGGCGTGATGACTATCTTGGCCGCCTTAGTATTGTGGAAACCACTGAAACGTATGCAATCTAAAGTAAGTACTAAAAAAACCAAAAGCGAATTTACGGACCATCAGTTCTTTTTAAAAGAATCGGTATCGCCAACGCAGTCGCCTAAATATCACTATTCTGGTGTGGAATGGTCTTTGGTTAGTGAGGAACCCATTGAAGCTGGAACGAAAGTCGAAGTGACTGAGGCCGAAGTGGGTAAATTGCATATCAAAGCGATGGATTTGCAATAAGGGTTTTTGTTTTTCTAAAAAAGCGTCAAGTGAATATCATCTCACTTGGCGCTTTTTTTTGTCATATGGCTTTCGCCCAATAACGATGAATTAACGAAGGATGAGCAAGGGAATATCACTTTCAATAATCATTTTACTGGTATTGCTGCCTACGAAAAACTGCCGTAGTTTCGAGTGGCCGTAAGCCCCCATTGCCATTAACTCTATCTGATGTTCTTCTTTGTATTGGGTCAATGTCGGGTAGATTTTGCCTGGGTTAATAGAAGCGATTACCTCAAAGCCTTCTTCTTCAAGAATTTGCTGTGCTTCATCTAATTTATAGCGTCTTTCTAGTGTCGCTTCTCCTACCATGACCAAATGACAGGGTAATCCAATTAATAGTGGGCTTTGTGCAATACGTGTGATGGCATTATCGGCGGCTTCTCGACCATCGTAAGCAATCATAAAATTACGAGGGGTTTTGAATTTTCCGACGTTAATAAGAATCGGACGATGTGATGTTCGAGCGACTCGTTCTATGTGTGAACCAATGGTGTGGGCATCCATGGTGTGGTTGCTGCCATGACGTCCAACCACAATAAGACGTGTTTCGTCTTCTAAATGCAGTAAATTGTCGACTAGGTCTCCATGACGTTGGAGCAACGCGATTTGCTTGGCACCTGCGCTTTGCGCGAAGTCTTTGGCGTTTTCGAGCACCAGTTTGCCATGTTCAAACGCAAGTTTTGCACGTTTTTCATCAAGTGCAACCAGTTCATCGAGCAGATGCTCTCGGCTACCAAGGCCAATAGAGCCAGATAGATCCTCATCGGTTTTGATGGCTTCTTTTTCTAAAGAATGCAGCAATATCAACGCAGATCCCATTTTTTTGGCTGCCCAAACAGAGGCTGTGGTGACGTGCTCAGATAAAGAGGATCCATCAATACAAGCAATTATGTTTGTCATCATTATGCTCCTTGTTTTTGTTTTAAAGCCTATTTTTGGGGCTTTATAAGCATCATTAAAAAGAATAGTTCATAGACAGTGTTTTTACCGCTTAAAAATAGGATTAAAGCTGGGTCGTCTTGCATGAAATGAATAAAAAATACCCTGACTGTACCAAGGTACAATAGCGGCCTTGTTATTAATCTCCTATCTTGTGGGTAATCATAAAATTATTGCGTCTTTTTTTAAGACTCTTTTAAAGACTTCTTTTCTAGGGAAAATACCATGAGCGACAGTCAAGTTTCATTTGCAACACTAGGTAACGCGATCGGCTTTATTACAAAATTAAGCGGATCGGTTACTGTTCAATCGATTGATGGGCAAGAGCGAGTGGTTAAAATCGGGGATCCGATTTTCTTTGGAGAGACGGTTCTCACCGGAGCTGACGGCAGTGCGACTATTGCGTTTATTGACGGTACTGAGATTGTCATTGGTAGTGATGCTGTGGTTGAAATTACCGATGAAGTTTACAACAGTGGTGATAACGCTGACCTTGTTGCAGACTCTTCTGCCGATGTCGATGCCTTGCAAGAAGCGATTTTAGCGGGTGACGACCCGACGCTTATCCAGGATGCACCAGCGGCAGGTGAAGCGCAAGGCTTCGAACAACAACGTGTTGATGTTGACATTGATCGAAATGACAACAGCGCACTGCCTACTTTTGGTAATGATACTTCTAGTGTACTTCCAAGATACGGCTATGACACAGACAATGGTAGTGGCGGACAAACTGGCCAAAACCAATATTCAGTTCCTTCTAGTTCAGATAGAGCATCCTCTGAGACAACCTCAACAACCGCATCTCCTGTTGCAGCCGTTGCTGGTACTGTGACAATTAATTCAATCACTTCCGACGACATGATTAATGCGACCGAAGCAACCAGTACCATTACCGTGTCTGGTACGGCGGTTGGCGGTGATATTTCCCAAGGTGATCAGGTTGTATTAGTGATTAATGGAACAACTTACACAACGACTGTCGGTGCTACTGGTACTTGGTCGATTGGTGTTGCAGGCTCCGATCTTGCTGCGGATACCGAATTTGATGTAGTGGTAACTTCTAGCAATAGCTCTGGCGACACAGTTGAGAGCATTGGTACTTCGACGCATACCGTAGATCAAAGCGCTTTACTTGTTAATATTGATATCGATCCTATTACCGAAGACAGTACGATTAACGCTGCCGAAAGTAATGCTACGGTGACCATCACAGGTACTGTAACTGGAGATGAATTCAACACTGGTGTTGTCACAGTAGTCATTAACGGCGTTACTTATGAAACCCAGGTAGGTAGTGATGGTGTTTGGTCTGTTGATGTGGCGGGTTCAGATCTAACCGCGGACTCCGACCGTATAGTGGAGGCAAGTGTTGTTGTTTCGAATAACATTGGTCAACAAGGGACAACAGATACCACTGAGAGCTACTTGGTCAAAACAGGCTCAAGAGCCAGTATCAGTGTCAATAGTATCACCTCAGATGACGTTATTAATGCTGAAGAAAGTGAAGGCAACGTTACGGTTTCTGGTCGAGTGGGTTTTGATGCGTCCGCTGGTGATGTTGTTTCAATGACCATCAACGGTACGCTATATACAGCAGTTGTGTTAGCGAATAAAACATGGAGCGTAGATGTTTTAGGTTCCGATCTTGCTCAAGATACGTCTTTTCAAGCCAGTGTGACAGGCCAAGATAGCGCGGGTAACTCTTTTAGCGCAACAACAACGTCAACTCATACGGTCGATACGTCTGCGGATGCGGGCACGGTGACAGTGAATGCGATTACGTCTGATGACGTGATCAACGCGACAGAAGCGGCAGGCACCGTGGCGGTGACAGGTACGGCGACAGGTGGCGACATCGCAGAAGGCGATAGCGTGACCTTGGTGATCAACGGCACGACTTACACAACGACAGTCGGTGCAGACAATACTTGGTCTGTGGACGTAGCAGGTTCTGATCTTGCCGCGGATACGGCGTTCGATGCGGTGGTGACGTCTTCTGATGAAGCGGGCAACACAGTCGAAAGTACAGGTTCTTCAACTCATACGGTCGATACGTCTGCGGATGCGGGCACGGTGACAGTGAATGCGATTACGTCTGATGACGTGATCAACGCGACAGAAGCGGCAGGCACCGTGGCGGTGACAGGTACGGCGACAGGTGGCGACATCGCAGAAGGCGATAGCGTGACCTTGGTGATCAACGGCACGACTTACACAACGACAGTCGGTGCAGACAATACTTGGTCTGTGGACGTAGCAGGTTCTGATCTTGCCGCGGATACGGCGTTCGATGCGGTGGTGACGTCTTCTGATGAAGCGGGCAACACAGTCGAAAGTACAGGTTCTTCAACTCATACGGTCGACCTTGCCGCTAATGCTAATATTGATATTGACAGAATTACTTCTGATAGTGTGATTAATAGCAGTGAATCCGCAGATGGTGTGATGGTGAGTATCACGGGATGGGTCGGCGGGGATGCTAAGCCTGGTGATACGGTTACTATTACTTTGGATGGCGAGGTGATTGGATCCGGTATTGTTTCAAATGAGCAAAATGCCTCAGGTAAGTATACATACTCTGTTGATGTTTTAGGGTCCGACCTTGCTAGTACAACGTTGGCTAATCCATTTGTGACGGCTACCGTGACAGGTACTGATGGGGCTGGTAATCCGTTTTCTGCAAACAGTACAGAGATCTTTAAAGTCGATACATTTGCTGATGTTGATGTGTTTTTAGCTGAAAACAACAATGATGGTGTAGTTAATTTTGATGAGGCTGGTAATTTAACTGTTGGTGGTTGGCTAGAAGTTGGAGGAAATGTCACCTCTATCACCGTTACTGACAGTGAAGGTCAAATGGTTATCCTAACTGGTAATATTGTGGTTTCTGAGGATGGCAGTGGTTGGGCATATTTCGAAACTAATATTGATGTCTCAACACTTGCTGATGGTGAGTTAAGTGTAGTCGTCAATGTAACAGATGTTTATGGTAACGAAGGGGTTTCTAGCCCTCAGTCGATTGTTAAGGATACAGTGGCTGATGCCGGTGCGGTGACCGTGAATGCGATCACTTCTGACGATGTGATCAACGCGGAAGAAAGTGATCAAACCATCACTGTTTCTGGTATGGCCGTTGGTGGTGATATTTCCGTTGGTGATGTGGTCAAGATGACGATCAATGGTAGAGAATACTCCACAACAGTTGCTACTGGTGGTGTTTGGGCTCTTGCTGTTGCAGGCAGTGATTTAGCGGCTGATACCGAGTTTGAGGTTGTTGTGACGTCTTCTGATGCGGCTGGTAATACCGTTGAGAGTAAAACAACGTCTACCCATATCGTCGATACTTCTGCGCCAGATTCACTTGTCATCTCGCTTAACACTGATAGTGGTAGTTCAGCGAATGACAATTTGACTAATGATGGCAGCTACACGATTACTGGTATTGAAAGTGGCGCTACGCTTGAATATTTTGTTGATGGAGAATGGATCACTACAGCACCAACCACATCGGAAGGTGTGAACACAGTTACTGTTCGCCAAGTTGATTCTGCAGGAAATACGTCTGAAAGTAGTACGTTAGAGTTTACTCTTGATACGGTTGCTGAGGTGGCTGGTGAAACAGTGTCTATGAATGAAGATTCTGCTGAGCCGATAGTCATTAATATTCTCGCAAATGATGAAAGTGGTGCCGTATTGGTTCCTGGCAGTGTCTCTTTTGACTCTGAAAAAGGGACAGTCACTGTCAATGAAGATGGCACACTACTCTTTACACCGGCTGCGGATTTCAGCGGTGAGGTTGAGATTGCATATCAAGTTATAGATGAAGCTGGTAATACGGCTTCAGCGGCGGCAACCGTCAACGTCACGCCAGTCACTGATGTACCAACAGTTCAGTTGACGTTGGAGCCGACAACAACAACGACTCTTTATAGCGTAGATTTGTCTAACGTGCTCGATGGAATAGAAGATCCTGTTGGCAATCCAGCCGGTTTCACCGTGACGGCTTATAACAGCGAGAATGATGTCGTTGCTATTTCCATTAAGGATTCTGGTACGCCTACTGGTTTTGGAGTGACAGGTCAGGCTGGGAATGGCGCAGATTCAGAAATTGGTAAGCAAGAGAAGTTAGTCGTCGAGCTTGATAAACCCGCTTCATCCGCAACATTCGAACTTGCTTGGTTGAATAGTCATAATGAGACGGCTGTTTATACTGTTAAGTATAGTGATGGAACATCGGCGACTTTTACCATTGATGGTAATAGTGACGAAGGCGGTTATGATCGAATTGGTGATCCTGTCACTGTGAACGCGCCAGAGGGTAAATCCATATTGGCAATCGAGTTTTCTACACCGACAACTGGGGATCGTGTTGCGACGAGTGATTACTTGCTTCATAGCGTTTCTTACGAGTCGGCTGTAACAAATTACACGGTAGATATCACCGCTGCTCCGACTGATACAGACCATTCTGAAAACATTACGGAGTTAACAGTGACTACGCCAGAAGGAACGTCTTTGTCTGGCGCTGAAAAGCTCGGGACTGAAAATGGAGTAACAACTTGGAAAATCTCGCTAAACAGTGGCGGTTTTACAAATAATGTAGCGATTGATCCTGAGACTGGTGTTGTTACGGTTAAAGGTTTAGTACTGTCAGTGCCTGACGACTTTGATGGTGAGTTGTCAGTAACTGCGACGGCTACAGCCGTAGATCCAGGTGCTGCTGGCGTTTCCGGTAGTGCAACTTGGGAAAATTCTGCTCCTGAACTAGCGTTTGCGGATGGTTCTGATTCTGTGGTCATTTCCGAAGAAGATTTGCTTGATAGCGATTCTGCAGCAGCGAATGGTGCCTCAGTGACTGGGACATTTAGTATAAGTGATGCAGAAGGCCAGAATTTGGCGTTATCACTTGTTGCTCCAGCTGAGGTCATGACATCTGGTGGTGTAACCTTGGTTTGGACAACCGACAGCAGTGGCAATTTGGTCGCCAAAGCGGGTGAAATTGAAATTATTCGTGTGGCGCTTACAGACACAGATGGTCAGCATGGTTATGTGGTTACTTTAAGTGGTCCTGTGGATCATGCTGATGCAACGACGGAGGATACAACGAGTATTAACTTTGGTATCGCGGTAGATGATGGTCTTGTGACAACGACTGAAAATGTGTCGGTGACGATTGAAGATGATTCGCCAGATGCAGTGACAACAATGGCTGAACTAACTATTAGTAATGTTGTTCCCGAAAGTAACTTCGCTGTAGGTGGTATTTCAATCGATTTTGATGATGCTAAATTCACATCAAATAAGGGTGATAAAGGTACTTTAGATGGTGATATGGACGGTGATGATGATGCTGTTTATTGGGGCTATGATAAACACAATAATGGCTCTTATTATTTTACAACGGAATCAAGTTCTTTGGTTGATGTTGAAATAGATTCATCATTTGTTGTAGGGCAGTTTATTCACAGAAATGAATCTATTTCTGGTGATTATGGAGCACTTAAAAATGTCACTATGTCGATTAGTTTTAACATAACGATTGCAGGAGAAATTCAAGCTATTACCCTTGATGTTCCTATGGTTCATAATGAGATGTCGAATAACAATTCATCCAATGATACCGTAACTATTACACAGGTAAGTCAGAAAGTTGAAGTGAACGGTGTGACTTATAAAGTGACATTGGATGGTTTCCGAGTAGGAGATAATGGTGAGATAACTCAGCATATTTCTACTCCAGAAAAAAATACTGGTACTTATTCAATCGTTGCGAGTGTTGAAGTCGATAATGTCAACGATGTTGATTCAAATGTTCTTAATGGTAGTGTTGAATTTGATGCAGGTGCAGATGGTTTGGATCATGTAGTTACACAAAATGTGACTGATCAGAATAATGGCAATACATTTGTGTTGAACAGTGATGGAACTTACACCTTCAGTGCCGGTGAGGATTTTATTGCTTCAATTCCTGCAGGTGAGTCAACAGTTGTTAGTTATGACTATGTTACGGTCGATAAAGATGGTGACTCAACAATCAATACTTTATCTATTACCGTGCAAAGTGCTGATTCTAAAGACGCCGTCACAACCATTTCTGGTTTGAGTGGAAGCTTTTATAATTATGATGATTCTGCTGGTAACTTAGGGACGATTGCATTAGCTGAAAGTGTTATTGCGAACCAAAGCGCGAATGCAAACTTCATTAGTACAGAAGTTAATTATACACGAGATAATGGAGATCTTGGTAAGGGGGATAACTTAGAATCTTGGCTAGGTGATGATGGGACTTCTATAGAATATGTTAATAAGCAAAGTACGGAAGATTCTGTTGTTAAATTAACTGGTTTTGTGTCACTAGCTGTTGGCTCTTATAGTATTAAGGTCACTGCAGATGATGGTTATCAAATCAAGATAAATGGTAATGTTGTTGCCAGTATTGATAGTAATCAAAGTGTTGATACCGATATTTTTACCTTCTCTGTTACAGACTCTGGAAAGCAATCGATTGAGATTGTTTATTGGGATCAAGGTGGTGACTATCAGTTAAGTGTTTTCCTCACTGAATCAAACTCTGATAATTATCAAGTTTTGGGTGGAGATACCTATCCAACATCGTTTACTGCTATAGATGCTAATGTGCCTGATACATCTGAAGACATTACTTCTAATAACTGGTCTTCTGAGGATAAGTTAAATGAAGCTCATACTGATGATTTAAATCAGTACGGTAAAGTTGACGGTAGACAAAATAATTTTGATACAAGTCAATATGATTTATGGAAACCTAATACTATAGAAGGGAATGATGATAACAATACAATTTTCAGTGGTTCTGATAATGATGTTGTTTATGGAAATGGTGGAAATGATCTGATTTATGGAGAGTCTGGCAACGATACCTTATATGGTGGTGATGGAAATGATCACATTTTAGGTGGCTCTCAGGACGATATACTATACGGCGAGGCTGGAGATGATTGGCTTCAAAGTGATTCAGGTTCGAATAAAATGTATGGCGGATCAGGAAATGACAAACTTCAAGGAGGAGGGAACGAAGATGAGCTTTATGGTGAAGAAGGAAACGATTTGCTCTACGGCAACGCTAGCAACGATAAATTGTTTGGCGGGTCGGGTAATGACTACCTAGACGGCGGTGAGAATGACGACCTTCTTGATGGTGGAGATGGTGATGATGTTCTGTATGGACAAGGTGGTGCCGATAATCTTTCAGGTGGAGCAGGTAATGATTACCTAAGTGGTGGTGCTGGTAACGATACTCTTTCTGGTGGCGCTGGTAATGATTACCTAAGTGGTGGAGCTGGACAAGACTCATTGACGGGGGGAGAGGGAGCGGATACGTTTGTAATTGATTTTGCTGATTCTGCTGTAGATAGTTTGACAGACTTCAATGCTGCTACAGATGTGCTTGATATATCTGATTTACTTGATGTTCCTGATGGAACTGATGACGTCTCTACTTATCTGAATGAGCACCTTTCTATTACATCAAGCTCTGTTGGTGTAGTTGAAAATGAGTATTATACGAAGACGGTTGCCACGTTTGGAAATGATTCAGATGTTGCTTCTAGTGGTACAGTAACTGTCATCTATAACGACCAAGAGTACAATATCAATATTGATGGTTAATCTTGCTCTGATATAGCCCACTAAAAAGGCCGAATCGTTATACGATTCGGCCTTTTCGTTTCTATAAAATTCTTGTTTCTAAAGCATATTAAGCACAGCGCGTGATTATTCCGGGCTACTTAAATTATACGCTTAAGCCAATAGGGCAGCTCACGCCTGTGCCTGCGAGGCCACAATACCCATTCGGGTTTTTGTGTAGGTACTGCTGGTGATATTCTTCAGCAAAGTAGTAGGTGTCGAGAGGTTCGATTTCTGTAGTGATCATGCCGTGGCCTGCGCCGAGTAGTTCTTTTTGAAATGCCGCTTTGCTGGCTTCCACAATCGGCATGTCTTTATCGTTGGTGGTGTAGATAACAGAACGGTATTGGCTGCCGATATCATTGCCTTGGCGCATACCTTGGGTAGGGTCATGGTTTTCCCAGAAAACTTTAAGGATGCCTTCTAATGAAATAATAGAGGGGTTAAATACAACCTGTACGACTTCGCTGTGTCCTGTTTGTCCTGAGCAAACTTCTTCATAGGTTGGGTTGGGGGTGTAGCCGCCCGCGTAGCCAACAGAAGTGACGATAACACCGGGCGTATTCCATAACTTACGCTCGGCCCCCCAAAAACATCCCATGCCTAGGATAATCTCAGATTCATTAGGGTTTTTAGTGCGGACAAACGGTTCATTGTTGACAGCGTGTATCCCAGAGATTTTAAGAGGAGCACTTCTACCAGGAAGAGCATCGGCTTTAGCGGGGATTGTTGACTTTTTGAGAATGGTTTCAATATTACTGGGCATTTATATCTCCTAACCGTATGGTCGAAAATGAATGGCTATCTTTTACCCTGTGGTAGCGGAGGATACAAGCTACCAAGAGTTTATATCTAACGTAGAGCCAAGTTATCTAGGAGTAGATAATGAGGGAGAAGTGCTTGATTTCAACTATTCGTAGATAGTTTTCTAACTAGGCTTGACTCTTACATTAATCTACCTATAATACGCACCTCGTTAGCAAGGGTTGAGCGAATTAGCTTAACCAACATGCAGTATGAATGCGTGTTGTTAACGAAGATTAGTCGCGGGATGGAGCAGTCTGGTAGCTCGTCGGGCTCATAACCCGAAGGTCGTAGGTTCGAATCCTGCTCCCGCAACCATTATTAAAAAGGTCGTAAGTTTCTTCTTTTATTAAGAAAAATACTCACGAAACCATTTTAAAATGACAGGTCGTAGGTCCACTTTTAAATCCAGTAAAGTGCTCCCACAATCAACTAATCAAATGAAGTTGTTAGTGATTAAATAAAACAAATTTGTCGCGGGATGGAGCAGTCTGGTAGCTCGTCGGGCTCATAACCCGAAGGTCGTAGGTTCGAATCCTGCTCCCGCAACCATATACATTAATTTTTCACATAATTTCTTCAGCACTAAAAGATAAACTGTATCAAAAGTTTAGCATGGCGCGGGATGGAGCAGTCTGGTAGCTCGTCGGGCTCATAACCCGAAGGTCGTAGGTTCGAATCCTGCTCCCGCAACCATTTTAAAATGACAGGTCGTAGGTTCACTTTTAAATCCAGTAAAGTGCTCCCACAAACAATCTAAAAAAGTTGTAGGTTCACTGTTTAATTAAGAAAAGTGCTCCCACAACGAACTAGAATCAGTCTAGTTTGGTCACAAGATTTTATCTTAATATCATTAGAAGTCTATTTTCTAAATAGTCTTAGTTGTCGCGGGATGGAGCAGTCTGGTAGCTCGTCGGGCTCATAACCCGAAGGTCGTAGGTTCGAATCCTGCTCCCGCAACCAATCTAAAAAAGTCGTAGGTTCACTGTTTAATTAAGAAAAGTGCTCCCGCAACCAATCTAAAAAAGTCGTAGGTTCACTGTTTAATTAAGAAAAGTGCTCCCGCAACTAATCTAAAAAAGTCGTAGGTTCACTGTTTAATTAAGAAAAGTGCTCCCGCAACTAATCTAAAAAAGTCGTAGGTTCACTGTTTAATTAAGAAAAGTGCTCCCGCAACCAATCTAAAAAAGTCGTAGGTTCACTGTTTAATTAAGAAAAGTGCTCCCGCAACTAATCTAAAAAAGTCGTAGGTTCACTGTTTAATTAAGAAAAGTGCTCCCGCAATCATTTCAAGATAATCCATTTCAAAATAATCCATTTCAAAATTCGTAAGCTCACTCTTTAGTTAAGAAAAGCTCTTCGCGATTTTTTGTTCAAAAGCCTTGTGCAAACCAGCTAAACAGTCAGTCACGTCATTTGTTTAAGTCACTTTTTAATTCTGTTACTAAATTTTTTATCGTTCGTCATGATAGGCAAGCATCAATAATTCACTTTATTGCCTTTGTAGAGCCGACGCCTTGGTCGTTTCTCTTTGTAAAGGCGTTTTAAGAAAGAGAAAGGGTGAGGTGTTAGAGTATGTCATAATGGCGAGATTAAAGTTGAGGTTGAATGATGGTTTCACAGGCGCTGACGATAGTATTGGATGACGAGCTTTTCGAGGCGAGTGTGGGTGATAACTTGTTGGCGTTGTTGCTTTCTCAAGGGGCGGATGTTCGTTATGGTTGTCGCGCTGGTGCCTGCGGGGCGTGTCGTCTTTATGATGCAAGCAATGGTGAATCGATTCTTTCCTGTCAAACCACGGTGTCTTCGACGATGTCGTTAACTCGGCAAACATTCGCTGAGTCTTCTACTTTTTCCTTGTTAAGTCGTGTTTCCCTTGATGATGTTTCTATTGAGCTTACTTTGTTGGGGCCGAGTGATGAATTCTTTGGCGATCGCGTTTTTGTTTCCTTACCGTCTAAAGAATTACCTAAGGAATTACCTAAAGAAACATCTGCTGAGCAAGCTCATTTTTACGAGTGTATGGCGTTAAATTCTGCTGGCACGCCTTTGAAGGTGGTGCTACTAAAAGAATATCTTTCAGCTGAAGATTGGCAGCGAGCCTTGGTGCTTTCGTCTAATGATACATTGGCTGTGCAGTTGTCGACAGGCATAAGAAAAGGGCGTTTGTTGTTTGAGATGGATATTGTCGATGCGCCCGTTGTGGTTATTTCATCGCCTGACAATGCGGTGTTTGAATCTTATTGGCGTGAGGCGTTGTTGGATTATACGTCTAGGTTTTTAGGGCATTTTGCCTTGTCTTCGAATCACGAGTTAACGCGCAGTTTGACGGATGATGCGCTTGTTGCTTTTCTTCAAGCGGCGCTGGCGGGTTCTGAGCGTGTGGCTTTGCAACTTATTTATCATGGCCAAAGCGTGTCTGCGAAAGATTGGGCGATCTTGCTGCGTGCTTTAAGGATAAATCCGACTCAATTGCATTTTGTTCGCTAGTTTGACCTTTATTTGGCTTTCATTTTTATGCTTATTTTTATATTTAACGGATTCTATTAATGAAAATTCTACACACCTCGGACTGGCATCTTGGCCAGCATTTTATGGGCAAATCCCGCCGCGATGAGCATAAGGCGTTTATTGATTGGTTGTTGGCGCTGGTAGATAAAGCGTCCATCGATGCGGTGATTATTGCTGGCGATGTGTTCGATACCGGCTCGCCACCAAGTTACGCGCGTGAAATGTATCATCAATTGGTGTTGGATATGAAAGCGCGCCAATGTCAGTTGGTGATTGTGGCGGGCAATCATGATTCGGTCAGTATGCTAAATGAATCCAAGAGCTTGTTAACCTATCTTGATACCCAGGTGTCGAGCCAAGCGAATCTTGAAGACATTGAGTCCCATGTTATTCCACTGAAAAACAAGCAAGGTGATATTGCTGCTTGGGTGTGTGCTGTGCCGTATTTGCGGCCAAAAGATGTGATGCAAAGTATCGCTGGGCAATCGGAACAAGAGAAAAAACTCAGCTTGTTGCAGCGGATTGGCGATTTTTACCAGCAAGTGTATGACGCCGCTGGTGAGAAAAACCAAGCACTGAAAACGCCAGTGCCGATTATTGGCACTGGGCATTTGACTGCCGTGGGTGGGCAAGTGAGCGAGTCGGTTCGTGATTTGTATGTGGGCACCTTAGAAGCCTTACCCACCTCGGTGTTTCCGGCGTTTGATTATCTTGCCCTTGGGCATATTCATCGCGCCCAGCCGATCAATAAAAGCGGTCGATTCCGTTACAGTGGTTCGCCAATTCCATTGAGCTTTGATGAGTTGGGTCGGGATAAAACCGTGGTGATAGTGGATACCGATCTGTTAGGCGAAGACGCTTTTGTGGCGGATTTGTTTGCTGAACCAGCGGATCCTGTGCAATTGGTGACCATTCCTAATTTTCAGCCCATGGCGAGTTTGAAAGGCAATTTAAAAGAGGTCATTAACCAAATTTCAACCTTGCCATTAACAGAGGATAAAACCCTCTGGTTGGAAGTGACGGTGATGGCCGATGACTATTTGAGCGATGTGCATAAGCGTTTGTTAGAGGTGATTGATAACAAGCCAATCGAATTACTAAGAGTGATGCGACGCAGCGCGCAAGAGAAGAAGAGCGAAGGCTTTGAGGCGCGCAAAACCTTGTCAGAATTAACCGTTGGCGATGTGTTTGAGCAAAGTCTTAAAACGAATTTAGAGCTGGAGGAAGACGAGTCGAAGACGCTGACCGATTTGTTCAACGCGTGCTTGGTGGAGTTGGAAGAGCATCAACAAGGCCATTGCCAAGATGACGAGTCGACTCAGGAGGAGCAATCATGAAGATTTGCAAGCTGCGTCTAAAGAATTTGAACTCCCTGAAAGGCGAATGGGAAATAGATTTTACCAAAGCGCCCTTTGACGACGCGGGTGTGTTCGCCATTGTTGGGCCAACGGGGGCGGGCAAATCGACCTTGTTAGACGCGATTTGTTTGGCGCTTTACCATGAAACGCCGCGTCTCAAAGTTTCCCCCAGTCAGAATGATGTGATGACGCGTCATACCGCTGAATGCCTGGCGGAAGTCGAGTTTGAAATTAAGGGCAAAGGCTATCGTGCTTTTTGGGGACAACGACGCGCCCGAGGCCAAAGCGATGGCAAGTTACAACCCATGACCTGTGAGTTGTGTGAACGCGATGGCACCATTATTACCACTAAGATTAACGAAAAAATCGACAAGATAGCCGACATCACGGGGTTAGATTTTTCGCGTTTTACCAAGTCTATGTTGCTTGCCCAAGGCGGTTTTTCGGCCTTTTTGAATGCCTCAGCTAATGATCGCGCAGAACTTCTCGAAGAGCTAACGGGCACAGAAATTTATGGTGATGTGTCGAAATGGGTGTTTGATAAACATAAGCAAGAAAAGCAGGCGATTGCGGCGCTCGAAAGTGTCAATGAGCAGACTCAATTACTAACAGACGACGCTTTTGCTGAATTAAAGCAAACCGAGTTGAGTTTTGCTGCCAATGAAAAATCCAATGCGCAGGCGCTCAAACAGCAGCAAACCTTACTTGAATGGCGACGTACTGAGCAACAGCTGCAAGTGCAAGTGGCTCAATACCAGCAACAAGTAGACGAAGCGAGTCAGGCGCTCGCGGATTTTGCGCCGCAACAGCAAGGATTGGAGCAAGCGCTAAAGGCGCAAGGTCTGCAAGCGGATTATGACAAGCAGCAAGGTTTGAAAGCTCGCTTGGATCAAAATCAGGCGGATATTACGCAATATACCAAGACGCAAGAAACACGGCTCAAGCAAAGTCAGGCGTTGACGGCATCGGTTGAACAGGCGAAAGAGACACTCACCAATGCTCGTGCTGAATTGGAAGCCTTGAATAACAAGATCAACAATGAAATCCAGCCTATTTTGTCGCGCCAAGAGAGTGTCAAAGCCCAGCATCAAGATGTTTCCGCTCGATTAAAACAAGCCGTTGAAAAAGTTGACGATCAGCAGTCACAACTAAACGCCATGACTGAGAAGCGGGCTAGTGTTGATAAAGCATGTGACGAAAGTAAAGCCATTTTGGGCCGCTGGACCGCGCCGGAAAAAATCGAAAATCAATTGGCCAGCTGGCAACATCAAGCGCAAAGCATGGCGATCAATGTGCAAGCCATTGCCGAGCTTGAGCGTCAAATTGTATCGAATACAAAAGAGTATGATGTTGCTCGCGCTTCATACTCAGCAAATCAAGCTAAGTTAGAGCAAGGTCAATTGCGCCTGTCTGAACGACAACAAACCTTGCAGAACACCCTAGATGCCTTTATGGCGTTGTCGTCGCAAAGTGAATACACGGATTGGCAGAAAACTTATCATTACACTGAGCGAGCTCAATATAATGCACAGGCCCTTTGGAAGCAGTATCAACAGTATCAAGCGCTGCAAACTCAATTGGTCGATTTAGACACGAATCTGAATGCGACGACAAGCCACATTCAACAGCAGAAAAGTCAGTTAGAGCAACAAAGGCAGGCTTACAAAGATAAGCTTCGACATCAGAAGTCGGTTGAAAAGCTTGCTGAGGCAGAGCGTCATATCGTCGCGTTAACACAGTTGCGTGATGAGCTGGGCGAACATGATGCTTGCCCTTTGTGTGGTGCATCGGAGCACTCGCTTGCCAATGCCTTGTATCAAGCGGAGTCAGGTAGCCAGGAAGAATTCGTTCGTTTAGGCAAAGAATTGGACGGCCTCAAGGGACAAGGAATACAGCTGGTGGCGGACTTAGAATCCATGCAGCGAGAATTCACCTCTGGGCAAACTCGACGCGAGCAATTAACGGATAGCTTGCACACGACAGAGCGGGAGTTAAAAGAATGGCTGGTGTCATTAACTCACTATGTGGATCGTCAAAATACTCGCTTTGATCTGCTTGATAAGGAGCAGGTGTTGGCTCTGGTTCAGCGTGTTGATCAAGATTGGCAGGCGTTGCAAGAGACCGCGCCTAAGCTTGACGCGCTTCAGCAATCGCGTTTGACCCTAGAGACAGAGTTACTGAGTGTGCATGCTCAGCAGCAAGTCACCCAACAACAAGTGGCGAAGGATGAGTCACAGTGTCAGTTATTGTGGCAAGCTTTAGAAGCGTATCAACAGAGCTTAGTTAGCAGGAAGGGCGAGCAAGAGCAAAGCGCTGGCCAGTTACGTATTGATATGCAGCAAGTGGGTGTTCCTGAAGGCTACTTTGATGTGTCATTGGCAGACGCTTTGGCGCAGTTGCAAGAGGCGATGACGCAATGGCGCGATAGCAAGGCGGGCTACGACGCACTATTGCAGCAAGGGGAGCAGCTGAGTTACGAGTCGAAAAGCTTAGCAAATTCGTTAAAGGAGAGTCATCAATTAGGTGATGATATTCATAGGAAAGCCACAGAGCTTGACGCTGAATTAGCCAGTATTGCTGAGCAGCTGTATGAACGGTTAGGCGATAAAAGTATTGGTGAGCTTCGCCAAGCAGCGCAATCACTGGCTGATCATGCTCAACAGAGGCTAGAAAAAGTAGAAGCTGAACGACAGCAGGTGGCTCAGGCGCTGGCGTCTAGTAAGGCGACATTGGAGGCGCTCGATAAATCTTACCTTGGGCTATCGAAAGAACATGAAGTTGCTTTGTCCGATTGGCAGCAACGTCTGGCTGAAAAGGGTTTTGACAGTGAAGCGGTTTGGTTGCAGGCGACTTTATCCACAGAGGAAATAAGTCAGCGACAAGCCGCGTTGAAGCAACTTGAGGAAGCGGTGTCCCGCTTACAGACGTTACTGAATCAAGCGAATGAATCCTTATTGAAGCACAATCAAAACAAGTCCGAGTTTTTAGCGCTTGGAGATTCGGCGTTTGACGGTTCTGCTTCTGAAAGCGCTTCTCTTGAAGCGCTGGAAGAAAAATACGCTGAGCTTGATGCTGAGCGCCAAGCACTGCACCGTCAATGGGGGGTGGTAACTCAGCAGATTCAAGAAGAGGCACAACGTAGAGAGCGGGTAGCTAAATCGAAGGACGCGTTGGAAGCGCGCCGCGAGGCATTTGTGCATCTTGAGCGGTTGAATCATTTGATTGGTTCTGCCGATGGCGCGAAATTCCGCCGCTTTGCGCAAAGTCTGACGTTGGATCATTTGGTGTATTTGGCGAATCAGCATTTGGGTATCTTGCATCGTCGCTATCAGTTGATGCGCAACGAAGATGCTTTGTCCTTGCTGGTGGTGGATACTTGGCAAGCTGATGCATCACGTGACACGAAAACCTTGTCGGGTGGGGAGTCTTTCTTGGTGAGTTTGGCGTTGGCGCTGGCTTTGTCTGATTTGGTGTCCCATAAAACCAGTATCGATTCGTTGTTCTTAGATGAAGGTTTCGGTACCTTGGACAGTGAAACGCTAGAGTCGGCGTTAGATGCTTTGGATAACCTGCATTCCTCTGGCAAAACCATTGGCATTATTAGTCATATCAGTGCGCTAAAAGAACGAATTCCCGTGCAGATTAAACTGACCAAACAAAGTGGTTTAGGGGTGAGTCGTTTAGCGGCGGAATTTGCCGTTCACCCAGCTGATAATTGAGAGCGTTAGGTGTTTTTCATTGAGCGCTTTTGGTGCAGAAGTTGTCCCCAGATTAATGGGAACAAGTATGTAAGTAAGTTGTAAAATATTAATTAAATCAAACGGTTAATCTTTCGTTCATTATTGGGCATTTTGCGTTATTCTTAGCGCTATAAGAGAGCAGACGCTCGTTAAAATGAGTGTAAAGAGTGTGTTGTCGTGACTTTCTTTAATCGTTCAGCTTGATAGAATAGATTTTTAAATGCTGGTGATGAAAGTTTGGCGCGGCTTTTTAAGATTTAGAGCCATTTATGTTATTTAAAAAAGGACAGTTTGCATGACAGACTCAGGCTTCCGGCTTAAAGGAAGTGTCGTTACAACGGTTTTGCTAGAGATTCAGACGTTTTCATTAGATGATATTGTGTTTCATTTAAAGGAAAAGATTGATCAGGTTCCGCATTTTTTTAATCAAGCGCCGATTATTATTGATATTTCAAAAATGAAGCGTGGTATTACGCTTGACGAATTTGAAGTGCTGATTCAGTCCGTCAGTGCGCTTGGTCTTGGGGTGATTGGTTGGCGTTGTGACCCAGAAGCTTTGCCGGTATGGCGTGCTTCGGTCACGATTCCGCTTTTGCCTGCTAGCAAAGCAAGAGCAATCAATATGTCGCCAGCGGTAAAAGAAGACACAAGTCCAGATGTGGTGGTGAAAACCGTAGTTGAAGAGCGTTTGGTGCCTCAAGCAACTAAGGTGATTACTAAGCCGATTCGGTCCGGGCAGCAAGTTTATGCTGAAGGGGATTTGATTATTTTGAATCAAGTGAGCGCTGGGGCAGAAGTGCTAGCCGATGGCAATATTCATGTTTATGGCGCGTTGCGAGGCCGTGCATTGGCGGGTGTCAAAGGTGATGTTGAGGCGAGAATTTTTTGCAAAAGCATGGAGGCTGAATTGGTTTCTATTGCGGGTAACTTTATGTTGAGTGATGCGCTGCAAAATATCGTTTGGAAAGACAGCGCGCAAGTGTTATTAGTTGACGATAGCTTAGAAATCGTACCGCTTTAAAATTTATTATTCATTTAATTTGTGAGATAAATTCCATGTGAGTTTATCGGGGGATAGGGCATTGGCAAAAATTATAGTAGTCACCTCAGGCAAGGGTGGTGTCGGAAAGACGACATCCAGTGCTGCTATTGGGACGGGTATTGCAATAAAAGGGCACAAAACGGTTATTATCGATTTCGATGTAGGCTTACGTAATCTAGACTTGATTATGGGATGTGAGCGTCGAGTGGTTTATGACTTTGTGAATGTGATCAACAAAGAGGCAACGTTATCCCAAGCGTTGATTAAAGATAAGCGCACAAAAAATTTGTTTATTTTGCCTGCGTCTCAAACTCGAGATAAAGATGCTCTTACTACTGAGGGTGTGAAAGAAGTCCTTGATGAATTGGCTAAGGATTTTGAATACATTATTTGTGACTCCCCAGCTGGCATCGAAAAGGGTGCTCAGATGGCGCTGTATTTTGCCGATGCGGCGATCGTTGTGACCAACCCGGAAGTGTCTTCTGTGCGTGATTCGGATCGTATTTTGGGTATTTTGCAAAGTAAGTCTAAACGAGCGGAAGAGGGTAAAGAGCCAATAGAAGAGTATCTTTTATTGACGCGTTATCATCCTGGGCGTGTTGCATTGGGTGAAATGTTAAGTGTGTCGGATGTTGAAGACATTTTGGCGATTCCGTTACTTGGTGTTATTCCTGAATCGGAAGCGGTATTAAAGGCGTCGAATCAAGGGACGCCAGTTATTTTGGATACTGAATCAGAGGCGGGTCTTGCCTACATGGATGCGGTGGATCGTTTGATGGGCGAAGAGCGTCCGTTGCGCTTCTTAGAGGTCCAGAAAAAAGGTTTCATTAAACGTTTGTTAGGGGGTTAGAGTGGGAATTTTTGACTATTTTAAAAGCAAAAGTACGCCTAGCTCCGCGTCCGTTGCTAAGGATAGGCTGCAGATTATTGTGGCTCATGAGCGTAGTAAGCGCCATCAGCCTGATTATCTGCCACAAATGCAGCAAGAAATTATTGATGTGATTCGTAAATACGTCAATATTGGTAATGAAGATGTGCAGATACAGCTTGAAAATACGGATGATTGTTCGGTATTAGAGCTGAATGTGACTTTGCCTGAGCAGAATTAGTTTTTCGTTATAGCCTGCCACGAGACAGCACCCAATAAGATCTTGATCCTATTGGGTGCTTTTTTATACAAAAATAATTAAGAATGATTGTCATTGTTTTACTGATATTTGGCATCGGTGTATTATCCACAACATTCTTTTTTTATTTGAGCTAAATTTAATGCTGCGTTTTTTTCTTGGGGTGATGGCGGTTGCTGCGTTTCTTTCGGCTTGTAGTGAGCCTAAGCAAGTCGTTGTTCATTCAGCTGAAGCAAACAAACCCTCGGTGGATCTCCCTGTTCCTTTAACAGACCCTAAAGCCTTACTTGGCTCGCAATTATTTTTTGATATGAATTTATCGAAACAGCGCAATCAGTCCTGTGGAACCTGTCATGATATTTCCCAAGCTTTTGTTGATAAGAGAACGGATGCTTTGTCTGGTGCGGTGTCGCTAGGCAGTGATGGCCATTCAATGGGCAGCCGCAATACTCCCACAGCGGGTTATGCGGCCTTTTCTCCGGTCTTTCATCAGATGGCAAACGGTGAATATCGTGGTGGCCAATTTTTAGATGGTCGTGCTTCTGGGTTGGCGCAACAAGCTGAAGGGCCTTTTTTAAACCCGTTAGAAATGGCATTGCCCGATGGTGCGGCTGTGATTGAACGGGTAAAAGAAAACGCACGTTATCTTAATTTATTTAATACGCTTTATGGTCAAGACGCTTTGGATGACGCAGAAAAAGGCTATGCCGCCATTACTGATGCGATTGCTATGTTTGAAAAAACGGCTCTGTTTATGCCGTTTGATTCGAAATATGACCGAGCACTACGAGGCGAAGAAACACTGACGCCGGAAGAAGAGCTTGGCAAAACGTTATTTTTTTCGCAGCAGTTTACTAACTGTAATGCCTGTCATCAGTTGAATACCTCACCGCTTAATCGCCAAGAAACCTTTAGCAATTACGAATATCGCAATATCGGTGTGCCAGCTAACCCTGATTTGATGGCACATAATGGTCATAAAAGGGATGTTGGCTTGTTGGATAATCCGACCATTGATGATCCTCTGCAGGCGGGCAAATTCAAAGTCCCGTCGTTGCGTAATGTGGCGGTGACAGGGCCTTATATGCACAATGGCGTTTTTAAAGATCTTCGTACCGTGGTGCTTTTTTATGATAAGTATAATAACCCTACACGCAGTGTTAATCCTGAAACGGATCAGCCGTGGGCAGAGCCTGAGGTGGCGGAGAATATTGATTGGGTGAATTTGCAAAAAGGCCCAGCTTTACCGGATCAAAGAGTAGATGCCATTGTTGCCTTTTTGAAAACGCTGACGGATAAGCGCTATGAGGCATTGCTTAATGCTCGGTAGCTCTTTTAATCCATAATGAAAAAGCACGACGTGTTGCTAATAGGGTAACTCCTTATTGTTTTCATTGATAAAACTGGCGGTCACGCGCAAATTTTATTAAATTGGTGGTTTGGTTTATTTTTCCGCACCCTGTATGTGCTACTTGAATTTGAAGGATTGAGAGAATGAAATATGTTCCACTTGGCCGAACTGGCCTAGATGTTTCGCGCGTATGCTTGGGCACCATGACTTGGGGGACGCAAAACAACCAAGCGGATGCCGATGCACAAATTGAATATGCTTTAGCGAATGGTGTGAATTTTATAGACACCGCTGAAATGTATTCAATTCCACCTAATGCTGAATCCTATGGTAAAACAGAAACCATTATTGGTGATTGGCTTGCACGCAACCCATCCCGTCGTAAAGAGTTTGTACTTGCGACTAAGATTGCAGGCCCGGGCCTCAAATACGTTCGTAATGGCAGTAATATCTCAGGTAAAACAGTGATTGAAGCGGTCGATGCTTCTCTAGCGCGTTTGCAGACAGAGTATATTGACCTTTACCAACTGCATTGGCCAAATCGTACCACGCCGCATTTTGCCAAGCACTTTCCTGGTGTTATCAGCTTTACTGATGTTGATCGTGATGAGCAGTCCGCTCAAATGTTAGATATTTTGCAAGGTTTAGAGACTTGTATTAAAGCCGGTAAGATTCGTCATTTTGGTTTGTCAGATGATACCACTTGGGGGATTAATGAGTTTATTCGTTTGAGTGATCAGCATGGTTTGCCCCGTGTGGCGTCTATCCAAAATGAATTTAGTTTATTGCACACAAAAGACTGGCCTTATTTGGTTGAAAATTGTGTTCATGACGATGTGGCTTACCTTCCTTGGTCACCGCTGGCGGCTGGGGCGTTAACCGGTAAATATCTTGGTGGTGCTCGCCCTGCAGGAAGTCGTTGGACTTATTCGCAGCGTAACGGCATTTTTCGTGATACTCCTCTGGTTGATAAGGCGGTAACGGCTTATATGGAAGTGGCTAAGCAGCATGGTTTTACCCCAGCGCAGTTGGCATTGGCGTGGTGTGATCAAGTGGATGGTGTGAGTTCAACCATTATTGGCGCGACCTCTCTGGATCAGCTAAAAGAGGATATGGCGGCGTTTGATATGACGCTGTCTGAAGAGGCTTTAAAGGATATTATGGCGGTCTTTAAAGAGTACCCTGTGCCATTTTAATCCATAAGCTGGTGGTATTATTATTTAAAAAAAGCGCTTCGGCGCTTTTTTTGTGCCGCGTTGCTTGGCTAAACAATAGAGCTTTATTTTTGGCAATAAAAAACCCGATGCAAACGCATCGGGTTTTTTTAGAAACAGAACTTAGTTAGAACTTAGTTCTTTTCTCTTTCTTTTTTCTCTTTAACCGCTGCGATAACCGTTTCCGCTACGTTAGAAGGACATGGTAGGTAGTGAGAGAACTCCATAGAGAACTGACCACGACCAGATGTCATTGTACGTAGTGTACTGATGTAACCAAACATTTCAGAAAGAGGAACGTCTGCTTTAATGCGAACGCCAGTTAAACCTTTCTCTTGGTCTTTGATCATGCCGCGACGACGGTTTAAGTCACCGATAACGTCACCAACGTGGTCATCTGGAGTGAACACGTCAACTTTCATGATCGGCTCGATCAATTGTGGACCGGCTTTTGGAATTGACTGACGGAAAGCGCCTTTTGCAGCGATTTCGAAGGCAATTGCAGAAGAGTCAACTGCGTGGAATCCACCATCGAACAATTCAACTTCAACGTCTAGTACTGGGAAGCCAGCTAGAACGCCCTGAGTCATCATAGACTTGAAGCCTTTTTCTACTGCAGGGAAGAATTCTTTTGGTACGTTACCGCCCACAACAGAAGAAGTAAATTTGAAGCCAGAACCCACTTCAGCAGGTTTGATACGGTAATCGATTTTACCGAACTGACCAGAACCACCAGACTGTTTCTTGTGAGTATAGGTATCTTCAATGGCCTTAGTGATGGTTTCACGGTAGGCAACCTGTGGTTGGCCTACGATAAGATCTACACCGTAAGTACGTTTCAAGATATCTACTTTGATGTCTAGGTGAAGCTCACCCATACCACGAAGAATGGTTTCACCAGAATCGATGTCTGTCTCAACGCGGAAAGTTGGATCTTCTGCCACCATTTTACCAATCGCAACACCCATTTTCTCGTTACCACCTTTGTCTTTCGGTGTAACAGAAATAGAGATTACAGGCTCAGGGAAAACCATCGCCTCAAGTGTGCAAGGGTGTTTTGGATCACAAAGAGTATGACCTGTCTGTACGTTTTTCATACCAACAATTGCAATGATGTCGCCCGCTTGTGCCGTGCTGATTTCATTACGATCGTTTGCATGCATTTCAACCATGCGGCCCACACGTTCCGTTTTGCCCGTGAAGCTGTTAAGGATAGTGTCGCCTTTGTTCAATACGCCAGAGTAGATACGTACGAAAGTAAGGGCGCCGAAACGGTCATCCATGATTTTAAATGCAAGGGCTTTAAGAGGCTCTTTAGCGTCTACGATTGCCTTCTCACCCGTTGGATTGCCTTCTTCATCTGTAAGATCTTGAGGGTCTACTTCAGTTGGGCTTGGTAGGTAATCAACAACAGCGTCAAGAAGAAGCTGCATGCCTTTGTTTTTAAAAGCAGAGCCACAGTAAGTTGGGAAGAATGCAAGGTCGCGCGTACCTTTACGGATGCAGCGTTTCAGGTCTTCAATAGAAGGCTCTTCGCCATCCATGTAAGCCATCATGACATCGTCATCTTGCTCTACAGACGTTTCAATTAGTTTTTCGCGGTATTCTTCAACAATTTCTTCCATATCCGCTGGAACATCTTCGATACTGTAGTTTTCTGGCAAGCCAGAATCATCCCAGATGTAAGCTTTGCGAGTTAGTAGGTCTACAACGCCACTAAACTCATCTTCAGTACCAATTGGAAGCACCATGATAAGTGGTGTCGCACCTAGTACTTTTTGTACTTGCTCGGCTACACGGTAGAAGTTAGCACCTAGACGGTCTAATTTGTTGACGAAAATTAAACGTGCAACTTCAGAGTCGTTGGCATAACGCCAGTTAGTTTCTGATTGTGGTTCTACGCCGCCAGAACCACAGAATACGCCAACGCCGCCATCAAGAACTTTTAGTGAACGGTATACTTCTACTGTGAAGTCAACGTGTCCAGGTGTGTCGATAACGTTAAAGCGGTGATCTTTCCAGAAACAACTAACAGCCGCAGACTGGATGGTAATACCACGTTCAGCTTCTTGTTCCATGAAGTCAGTAGTTGATTCACCTTCGTGAGTTTCACCTAGTTTATGGATTCTGCCGGTTAGTTTAAGAATACGTTCTGTGGTGGTGGTTTTGCCCGCGTCAACGTGAGCAAAAATACCGATGTTTCTGTATTTTGATAAGTCAGCCATTACATTACTCTAATAAGTTAGGACGAAATTTGCGCGTTAGTATACAAGACTTTTTACATGGGTAGCCAAGTATTTCGCGCTATTCTATTATATTTTATGTGTTTAAAGGAAGGGGCAAGATAAAAGCATTTCATAAATGTCGTCTGAACCCTTTGATAGCGGCAACAATATTGAATTCGTGATCGATTCGAGAGGGAAAAGAGTTTGTTTTGCAAAAAACGATTAAGAACAATGGGTGATAGAAGGGTGTCTATATTGCGCCGGTGAATAAGAGATCATGGCGACAAGGATAACGGTGCTTATAAATACTAGGCGCTAAGAGAGTACTTATAAGTATCGTTATCCTTGACTCTATAGGTGGTTCTTGATTAAGACCAGGACCCCGCGCTGTTTTTTCTGCGACGCAGCATGGGTAATAATAGCCCTAGCAATAAACCGCCAAAGATTGTGGCAGCACCGAGCATAAACCATTTTTGTTCAGTGCTGTTTTGCAATTTTTCAGACCGTGCAACGGCGGCGTCAGCTTGTTGTTTCAGGCTCGCTAGCTGGTAGCTTACATCGTCATTTTGAGAAACGATGGCTTGTGCTTTTTGAGTCAAGTTGACTGCGTCTTGAAGTTGTTGTTTTAAAGACTCGTTTTCATCTTGTAAGCTAGTGTTTGTACGATTTAATGTCTGGATCTTTTGTTGGCTAACGTTGAGGGTGTTGGCTATTTCATCTCTGCTTTCTATGCTTCGGTTAAGGCGAGTTTGTAAGTTGTCTAGTTGATCTCTTGTCACCATGTCTTCACTGAGGAAATAATCGGCTACCCAGCCTTCGTTCCCGCTAGGCGTTTTGACTTTTGTGTAGCCTTCGCTTTGCTCTAGAACATCTAATGGCGTTCCGCTTTTTAGGCCTCGCTCCACCGCTCTGGTGTTGTTGTCCAGACCTTCTCTGATCGCAACAAACTGGATATCGGACACGTACACTGTCGCTGATTGCACAGTGGTAGAAAGTAGTAATCCAGCAATGAGGCTGGTAAGGCATTTTTTAGACACGTTAAGTTCCTTTAACAATCAATCACTTTATCTGTTTAATACGATAATCATGAGATGAGCATTACGCAATAGAAAAGGCCATCGTAATGGCCTTTTATCGTGATTTTATTGAAAATGTTTTGTCTAGCGGCGCAAGAATAGCGGTCTTGGGTCGGCAACATCGCCTTGGTAGGTGATTGAAAAGGGCTTGTGTAAGAGAAGTGCTTTTTCAAGATCGACTGTGTCACTGAACTGAAAGCTATTAAACCCAACTCGCAAAAGGTAGCCTAATTGGTCAGGGATAAAATGTCCAAGTGCTCTTATCTCACCTTTGTAGCCAAGTCTTTCACGCAATAGGCGAGCATAACTAAAGCCTCTTCCGTCGGTGAATGCCGGAAAATGAACGCCGATAATGTCAAATTGATTAACATCAATGTCTTCTAGAAACTCAATGCCATCCCCTGCTTCTAGCCAAATACCTGCGATATTGCCAATAGTGTCCTTTTCTGACAGCCATTTTTGTGCCGCCACTATGCTATTTGGCGAGACCTCTTGTTCAGCGTCTTGTAACCATTGGTAGGTGTTTTCAATGATTTCACCGTTTTTAATTAGCTTTGGCATAAGCGGCCTCTTTGAATGGGGTGATGCCAACGCGGCGATAGGTGTCGATAAAGCGTTCTTCTTCAGAACGTTTTTCAACGTAAACATTCATTAGCTTTTGAATAACGTTGCTGATTTCTTCTTGAGCAAATGAAGGTCCAAGAATTTTACCAATGCTGGCGTCATGGCCAGAAGCGCCGCCGATTGAGATTTGGTAGAACTCTTCGCCTTTTTTGTCCACACCTAGAATGCCAATATTGCCAACATGGTGATGACCACAGGCGTTCATGCAGCCTGAGATGTTTAAGTCAATGTTGCCAAGGTCGTAAAGATAATCAAGGTCGCTAAAAGTGTCTTGGATTTGTGCCGCAATGGGGATGGATTTTGCGTTTGCCAACGCACAGAAGTCGCCACCTGGGCAGCAAATCATGTCTGTTAGTAAGCCAAGGGTAGGGGTGGCAAAGCCTGCTTCTTTTGCGGCATCCCATAGTTCAACAAGTTGTTCTTGACGAACATCTGCTAACACTAAGTTTTGTTCGTGACTGACGCGCAATTCACCGAAGCTGAACTTATCGGCAAGATCGGCGGCTTTTTGCATTTGTTCTGCTGTCGCATCGCCAGGTGCTTGCCCTGCTTTTTTAAGGGTTAGAGTGACGATACGGTAGCCGGCTTTTTTATGTGTGAAAGTGTTGCGCTCATACCAGCGAGCAAAGCCAGCGCTGTCGGTCAGTTTGCTTGTCAGGCTGCTTGGTTGATCGGTTAGTGTTTCGTAGGCTGGTTCAGAGAAGAAGCTAGCAAGACGGTCGAATTCACTCATAGGAACGGTGCTTTCTTTACCGCGAAGATGTGTCCACTCAGCCTCTACACGATTGCGGAACTCTTCAATGCCAAGTGCTTTAACCAATATTTTAATGCGAGCTTTGTATTTGTTGTCGCGACGTCCTTGTTGGTTATAAACGCGAATGATGGCGTCTAGATACGTCAATAAGTCCGCTCGCGGAATGAATTCGCTGATGGTAACCCCCACCATTGGGGTACGGCCTAGACCACCACCAACGATGACTTTAAAACCGATTTCACCGGCGGCGTTTTTCTTTATGTGCAAGCCAATATCATGCACTTGTGTTGCGGCACGATCTGCGGATTCTGTGGCGTTTACCGCAATCTTGAATTTGCGCGGTAAAAAGGCGAACTCAGGGTGGAAGGTTGACCACTGACGAATCAATTCACAGTAAGGGCGTGGGTCAACGATTTCGTCTGAAATAACACCGGCGTATTGGTCTGTTGTGGTGTTACGAATACAGTTGCCGCTGGTTTGTACTGCGTGCATTTGTACTTCAGCCAGCTCGGCCAGAATGTCTGGCACGTCTTCGATTTTTGGCCAGTTCAATTGTAGGTTCTGACGAGTACTAAAGTGCCCGTAAGATCTATCATAGCGACAGCTAATATCCGCTAGTTTGCGTAATTGAGCGCTCGATAGCATGCCGTATGGAATAGCAATACGCAACATAGGGGCGTAGCGCTGTACATAAAGGCCGTTTTGCAGGCGCAATGGTAGAAACTCTTGCTCGCTCAATTCTTGATTTAAATAGCGGCGTGTTTGGTCGCGGAATTGTGCTACACGCTCTTCAACAAGCTGTTGGTCAATGACGTCGTATTGATACATAGTGAAATGAACCGTGGTTGATAAATGTTAGTTAAGCTATGGTAGCAAATATCCTTTATTCTAAAAATGAATATTTATCTATATCTTTAGGGGTTTTCCTAATAAGGCTTATTCGGAATCTCTTGGTCGAGACAGTGGCTAAACAGAAAAAGGAAAAATACCCTACTTTTTTACTTGGTCTTTGGCTTTGTTCCTGATCTCCTGTAATATAGCTTTCATTGATCGTTAGTAGATTTTGAAAGGGTTATTATGAATATTACAATTACCGATGGTGCCCAAGAATATCTTTCTTCCTTGCTAGAAAAACAAGGGGTAGAAGGGATTGCGGTACGCATTTTTATTCAGCAACCGGGTACGCCTTATGCTGAAACTTGTCTTGCTTATTGCCGTCCAGACGAAGTGAATGAGACAGATGAAATCTTGAATTTGCCAAAACTGAAAGTGTATATTGAAAAAATGTCGGTGAATTTTTTAGACGAAGCCTATGTTGATTACGCGACGGAAAAAATGGGTGGTCAATTAACGATTAAAGCGCCTAATGCCAAAATGCCGAAAGTCACGGCAGACAGCCCAATTGAAGATCAAATTAATTACGTGCTTTATTCTGACATCAACCCAGGTTTGGCGGCTCATGGTGGCGAAGTGAGTTTGCTTGAAGTGATTGATGGCCAAATTGCGGTGTTGAAATTTGGTGGCGGTTGCCAAGGCTGTAGCGCAGTGGATCTAACCCTTAAAGAAGGGGTTGAAAAAACCTTGATTGAGAAGGTTCCAGGGCTTACTGCGGTGAAAGACTCGACCGATCATACGGTGACGGACAACGCGTTTATGTAAGTTGACCTTACATGGGTATCCAATAAAAAGGGAGTGGCTGTATGGCGACTCCCTTTTTTTTGTTTTGATGGATTAATGCGATAAAACGCTAGCTAATCAATCTTATCCGCGTTGACGTTTTGGCAGGACGTCACGTAAGGCATTTGCCATATCGGTGAGTGTTTTTTCTGTTGTTTCCCAGTCAATGCAAGCGTCTGTAATAGAAACGCCATATGCTAAGTCGCTCAGGTTGGCCGGTACTTTTTGGTTGCCCCAGCCGATGTTGCTCTCGATCATCAATCCCATAATGGATAGGTTACCCGCCAGAATTTGTTGCGTTGAGTCTTCTGCAACCGTGACTTGGCGCTCAGGTTTTTTGTTTGAGTTCTCGTGAGAGCAGTCAACCATGATGTTGTGCTTTAAGTTGCCTGCCGTTAAGGCTTGTTCACTTAATGCGATGTTTTGCGCATCATAATTGGGTAGGCCGTTGCCGCCACGTAGAACAAGGTGACCGTAGGCGTTGCCTTTGGTGTTTACGATGCTGACTTCGCCGCTTTCATTGATGCCTAAAAAAGAGTGCGGATGAGAAACCGACTGCATCGCGTTAACGGCAACGGTTAGGCCGCCATCGGTGCCGTTTTTAAAGCCTACAGGGCCTGATAAGCCGGATGCCATTTCACGGTGGGTTTGTGATTCTGTTGTGCGGGCGCCGATAGCTGACCAGCTGATAAGGTCTTGAATATACTGAGGTGAAATAGGGTCTAAGGCCTCGGTGGCAAGAGGGAGGCCGAGTTCGGCTAAATCGATCAGTAGCTTGCGACCAATGCGAATACCTTTGTCTATATCAAAAGTACCATCTAGGTTAGGGTCATTAATTAGACCTTTCCAGCCGACCGTTGTGCGTGGCTTTTCAAAGTAAGCACGCATAATAACGTAGAGCGTGTCGTCCAGTTTTTCAGCAAGGGCTTTTAAGCGTACGGCATAATCTAATGCCGCTTGTGGGTCATGAATGGAGCATGGCCCAATGACGATAGCCAGACGGTGGTCTTTACCGTCCATAATGTTTTTTATAATGTCGCGGGATGTCGCGACATGGCTGCTCACGCTTTCACTGACAGGCAGTGCTTGTTTTAATTGGCTCGGTGTTACCAAGGAGGTAAAAGAGGCAATATTTAAGTCTTCAAGACGTTTGTTACTCATTGCGGGGTTTCCTGCTTTTTTGCTTTTAGTTATAGCGTTTAACAATATCGTGTTTTTCCCTTTGAATGAACCGCTTAGTGATCATTTTTTGTTTTTTTAAAAGAAAAGATATTTTACGCCAAAAGAGAAAAGGGCGGTGGCGAGAACGGGTTGTAAGACATGGTTGGGAACATGGCTGGCAATACGGGTACCGATATAAATGGTCGGGATAGAGCCGATTAAAAGGGCCGCGAGCAATGTGTAGTCAACATTGCCTAAAAAAAGATGCCCTGTGCCTGCGACTAAGGTCAGCGGTACGGCGTGCGCTAAATCAGTCCCTACTATATTTTTAGCCCGCATGACGGGAAATAGTATCATCATGATGGCGGTTCCTAATGCACCCGCGCCCACAGAGGTCAGTGTGACGAGCACGCCTAAGATGAATCCGCAGACAAAGATGATTTTGGTACTTTGATCGACGGATATGTTGACGTTCAGCACATGGGTTAGTTTGGCTCTGAACACTATGACGACGGCAGTGAGCACAAGCATGATGCCTAATGTGCTGGTTAAAACTTCTTGGTAGTGGTCGGGTTTTTCAAATCTTGAGAGTGCCCATACAGTAATAAGTGAAGCGGGAATGCTGCCGGCCGCCATAGCGAAAACGATTTTCCAGTTTACATTGCCGCGTTTAGCGTGCATCACGACGCCTGTACTTTTTGCTAGACCAGCGTACATAAGGTCTGTGCCGATGGCGATGTGCGGCGGGAAGCCAAACATTAATAGCAAGGGCGTCATGAGTGAGCCACCACCGACACCAGTGATGCCGACAGCCAGTCCAACCGCAGCACCCGCAAAAATGTACCAAAGAAAATCCATTAGAAAACCATAGTGAAGTGAATTAAGCTGGCAACATTAGAGGTTTTTTACTATTCTATAAAGTAATATTTTATTATGTTTTTAACTCTTTTTCGAATAAGGCAGACGATGAAGTTACAGCAGCTTAGGTATATATGGGAAGTGGCGCGTCATGACTTGAATGTTTCGGCGACGGCGCAAAGCTTGTACACGTCACAGCCTGGCGTTAGTAAGCAGATTCGTCTTTTGGAAGACGAGTTGGGCGTTGAGGTATTTGCGAGAAGTGGCAAACATTTGACGCACGTGACGCCTGCGGGTGAAAAAATCATTGCTTTGGCGGGTGAAGTGCTGAGTCAGACGCAAAACATCAAACGCGTGGCGAAAGAGTTTAGCGATGAGCGCAAAGGCTCTCTGGACATTGCTACGACTCACACTCAAGCGCGATATGCTTTGCCTAAGGTGATTAATCAGTTTATCGAAGGGTATCCAGACGTTACTTTACACATGCATCAAGGAACGCCAATGCAGATTGCCGAAATGGCGAACGATGGGGTGGTGGATTTTGCCATTGCGACAGAGGCGCTGGAACTGTTTGGTAATTTGGTTATGTTGCCTTGTTATACGTGGAACCGTTCGGTGGTTGTGCCCAAAGATCACCCGCTGGCAAAAGTGAATAAGCTGACGTTGCAGGCGTTGGCTGAATATCCTATCGTTACTTATGTCTTTGGGTTTACGGGCCGATCACAGCTTGATCAGGCATTTCAAGAAGCCGAGCTGAAGCCTAATGTGGTGTTTACCGCGGCAGATTCTGATGTGATCAAAACCTATGTTCGTTTAGGGCTTGGTGTCGGTATCGTTGCCTCAATGGCGCACGATGAGTTGCAAGATGTGGATTTGGTTGCTCTAGATGCATCGCATCTATTTGCAGATAGTTGTACCAAAATAGGGATTCGTAGTAATACCTTTATTCGTGGGTATATGTACAAATTTATTGAGTCTTTCGCGCCTCATCTAACAAAAGATGTTGTGATGGCTGCCATGGAGGCGGGCAATAGACAAGATGTGGAACTGTTGTTTAAAGGTATTGAGCTTCCTAGGCACTGATCGCCATTGCGACCATAATCGCTAGGCATTAGTGATTATTGCTATGTCACAAAAAAGCCGCATCTATTTATAGGTTGCGGCTTTTTATATGATGTTGAAAGTGCGATGTAAAAATGTGATGCGATAAAGACAAAAAACTTATTTTTGTAGTTTTATCGCCATTTCTGCAATGCGTTTGCCTTGTGCTTCGCAGAGTGCTTTTTCGTCATTGGTCAATGTCGTTTCATGGGTGCTGTTTGCTAGGTGGCTGGCGCCATAAGGCGTTCCACCTGCCGTTGTGCTAATCAATTCTTTGTTTTTGTAAGGCAGGCCAAGCCAAATCATACCGTGATGCAGTAAGGGCGTCATCATGCTATGAATGCATTGCTCTTGTCCGCCATGCAGGGTGCTTGCGCTGGTGAAGCCGCAAGCGGGTTTGTCAATCAGTTGTCCGGTTAACCACAGTGTCGAGGTTTGATCAATGAAATGCTTCAGCGGGGCGGCCATGCTGCCAAAATACGATGGTGAGCCGATGGCAAGGCCTGCGCAGTGTGCCAGCTCTTCTAGCGTGCAATACGGTGCGCCATCATCGGGTAGTGCGGGAGACGCCACTTTTGTCGTGTCTGAAACCTCTGGCACTTGGCGCACCTTTGCTTCCATGCCATTGGTCTTGTTGATGCCGCGAGCAATGTATTTTGCCATTTCCGAGACGGAGCCGTGGCGGCTGTAAAACAAGACCAATACGTAGGGTGACGGAGTCATTATGTTTTCCTATTTACTTAAAAAGCGTCAAAACGTCTTCTGGCGGGCGGCCAATTTTTGCTTTGTCATTGTGTATGACAATAGGTCGCTCTATTAGGGCTGGCGTCTTGTGCATGGCTTGCAGGCGTTCTTCGTCTGTAGAGTCTTTGTTTAAGCCAAGTTCTTTGTAAGCCGCTTCTTTGGTGCGCATGAGTTCGAGCGGGGTAATGTCTAATTGAGCGAGCAAGGTTTTGATTTCATCTATGCTGGGTGTGTCTTGCAAGTACAGCCTGATTTCTGGCTGAAGGTTGTTTTCTTCTAAAAGTTGTAGGGTTTGGCGAGATTTTGAGCAGCGGGGGTTGTGGTAAATAGTGGTCATTCTGGCTCCTATTTATGGTGTGCTTGCTTTTAAATAGTGACCAGCTAATTCGCGAGCTGGTCACTTAGGTCTTAATAAGGTTATTTTTTGCTTAAAATAAAATCGATCGCGTCAGCAATAGCGATGTCTTCGTTTTCGCCGGCTTTACGATATTTATATTCTAAAGTGCCTTTCTCTAAACCTTTGTCGCCCACTACTAAACGATGCGGAATACCTAGGAGTTCGCAATCGGCAAATTTAACGCCAGGGCGTTCTTTGCGATCGTCCAAAAGAACATCTAAGCCTTTCGCTTTGAGTTCTACGTATAGGCGATCACATTCGTCGCGTACGGCTGCGGATTTGTCATAGTTCATTGCCACAATGGCAATATCGAACGGCGCGATGCTTTCTGGCCATAAAATGCCTTTTTCATCGAAATTTTGTTCGATAGCCGCTGCAACGATACGAGAAACGCCAATGCCGTAACAGCCCATGTGCATCACTTGCGCTTTGCCGTTTTCATCTAGAACAGTCGCTTTTAGGGCTTCTGCGTATTGTTGACCAAGTTGAAAAATATGACCGACTTCGATACCGCGTTTAATGACGATAGTGCCTTGCCCATCTGGTGAAGGGTCGCCTTCAACAACGTTACGAATATCAGCGATTTCAAATTCAGCGCAATCGCGTTCCCAGTTTAAGCCGGTAAAATGGTAGTCGTCTTTGTTTGCGCCAGCACAGAAATCTGACATGACTGCCGCGGTGCGGTCTGCAATAACGCGAATGCCTTTCTCCACTAAACCTTTCGGTCCGATAGAGCCTGGAGCGCAGCCTGTTTTGGTAATGATGTCTGCTTCGTCTGCGAACTCAAAAGGCGTGACTATTCCAGCGAGCTTTTCTACTTTAATGTCGTTGATGTTGTGGTCGCCACGTAGCACAAGAGCGGCAATCGTTGGTTGACCGTTGTCATCAACGGCTTTTACGAGCATGGTTTTTACTGTGCTGGTGACGTCTAACTTCAAAAATTCAGCGACTTTTTGAATCGTTTTGCAGTCAGGCGTGAATACTTCTGTGATGTCTTGTGTTGGCGCATCGGCTTTTTCTTTTAGGCAAACCGCTTCGGCTAGCTCGATGTTTGCCGCAAAGTCAGATGAATCGCTAAATGCAATGTCATCTTCGCCAGAATCGGCTAACACATGAAATTCGTGTGAGTAGGCGCCACCAATGCTGCCCGTGTCCGCGCGTACTGGGCGATAGTCCAAGCCGATACGGTCAAACACATTGCAGTAAGCTTGATGCATGACGTCATAGGTTTGTTGCAATGACTCTGCGCCAACGTGAAATGAATAGGCGTCTTTCATGCAAAATTCGCGGGAACGCATGACGCCAAAGCGAGGGCGAACTTCATCACGGAATTTAGTTTGAATCTGAAAAAAGTTCATTGGAAGCTGTTTGTAGCTCGTCAATTCGTTACGCGCAAGCTCTGTGATGACTTCTTCATGAGTTGGACCAAGGCAATAATCGCGACCATGGCGATCTTGCAAGCGAAGCAGTTCAGGGCCATATTTCTGCCAGCGTCCAGTTTCTTGCCATAGTTCTGCGGGTTGAACGCCCGGCATCATCACTTCAAGAGAGCCTGCTTTTTCCATTTCGTCGCGGACAATACTTTCGACTTTACGGAAAACTTTTAGGCCCGTTGGTAGCCAAGTGTATAGACCTTTTGATATTTGACGAATCATACCAGCACGAATCATTAGCTGGTGGCTAGTGACAACGGCGTCAGTAGGAGCGTCACGTAGGGTAGAAAATAAATAGTTGCTTGCGCGCATAATAGTGTCTGTGTCTTGAAGGTTAAGTTGTAAAAAAATTGTATTAAACGGTTATTTTAGCCAGCAAAGCGAGGTTCAGTTTGACCTCTTACGTTTGTTTTAAGTGCAAAAATTCCGCCGGCTTGTGGGAATTGCTTCAGTTCTTCTGCTGTTTGCGCGCCACGGCACGTGCTGACGAATAGCGTTTTCATTTCTGGCCCACCAAAAGCGACCATGGTCGGGTAGGTTGCTGGAACGGGATGCTCTTCTAAAATCTTACCTTGAGGGCTGATTTTGACGACGCGCTGACCTTGGTAGAGTGCGGACCAGTAATTGCCTTCACTATCTACTGCGGCACCGTCAGGGCGCCCGTTGCCACGAGGAAACTCAATGAAGACGCGCTTATTGGTCGCCATGCCCGTTTCTAAGTTGTAGTCAAACTGATATACCACATGGTTTGGGGTATCGGAATAATACATGATCTTATTATCGGGCGAAAATGCTAAGCCATTTGAGGTCCAGGCTGCTTGGTCAATAAGTGTTTCTTGGCCTTGGCTGAATTGATGTAGGGCACCATTAAAAGCATCTTTCGGCGAGTACATGGTGCCCGCTAGGAAGCGACCTTTTGCGTCACAGCGGCCGTCGTTAAAACGTGTGGTTTTTTGATCATAGGTCGCAAGCCAATAAGGCTTTAAGTCGGCAGTGAAGCCATCAAACGTGTACACTCCAGAGCGAAATGCTGCAATAAAGCCGCCATGTTCGTCTAGAGAGAAACAGCCGATTTCTTCGTCAAATTCTCGACGGGTTAGGTCGTTTGATTTTGTGTCGTAGGCATATAATATGAAAGAGTCTATGTCGACAAAATAGAGCGTTTGAGTTCGTTCGTCCCAACGAGGACATTCGGCTAATGTTGCTTGTGCATTCACGGCACACTGCATATCAGTCATGCGGGCTCCAAGTCTCTGAGAGTTTTTAAAAATAGGGTGCTATAGTGCTTATGAAAGGCTTTTTTGTAAATAGGGAGAGGTAAAGATGTTTGAGTTAAATCCTGTGTTAGGTCGTGATTCTATTCTTGTTGGGCACTTTTCTTTGTGCCAGCTTCGTCTTATAAATGACGCGCAATTTCCTTGGTTCATACTGGTGCCGCAACGTAATGATGTGGCTGAAATTTATCAATTGGTCGATGAAGATCGACAGCAGTTGATGGCAGAAAGTTGCCTATTGGCGGAAACGCTGCATGACGCTTTTTCCGCTACTAAGCTAAATGTTGCCGCTATTGGAAATCAAGTACCGCAATTGCATGTTCATCATATTGTTCGCTATAAAACAGATTTGTGCTGGCCAAGCCCTGTTTGGGGGAAACTGGCGGCGGTACCTTATACAAAAGAAAACTTGGCTGAAATTTTGCAGAAGATTCAGGCATTATTAAATGATGACTTAACGCTACCGAGCGATGGGGCAGAGCTCTATTACTAGAAAGACGAATTATTAATAGATGTTTTTATCTGCAGTTTGTATTGAGTGAAATTAAGCTAATTTGAGGCGTGTGTTTTATGAGCATAAGCAAAAGGAAAAAAGCCATACAGAAAGTTGTTAAGTTGCTAAATTTGGCGACTTCTAACAATTCTAGTGAGTCTGTTGTGGCTTTGCGTCATGCTGAATCCTTGATTAGGCAGTATCAAGTGGCTCAAAGAGAGCTGCCTATTTTGCAATTGTGCGATCGCTCAATGCTCTATCGTGTTAGTTGGGGGGCGGCGGCTCCTCGATATGTTAAAGAGTCGGTGGTTAAGTCGTCGTCTGAGGGTTCTGTCTACCAGCGCCGTTTTAGTGAAAAAGAGAGCGACCCAAGTCGAGCGTATGAATCCGCTCGCACCATTCTTGATGATATGGATTTTACAGGCTTTCAGGAAGTTGATGTATCACCGGATGGGGCAACTTCAGCAAATAGTGACGCGGGCTTTGTTCGTAACGATAAAGCTGAGGGTGTTGGTGCCACGGGGCTAAATGAAAAGCCCAGTTCTTGTTCTAAATTAAACCGTGCCTATGCTGATGAAGAGGTTGTGGTGTCAAAAAATGTATTGGACGATGCCGATGAGATGTCTGCTGCTCTGTGTGATAAAGGTTCGCCTTTAAGCTATGGGAGGGGAGAACAAATCCAAGCAATGGATAAAGATAAAAGTGGAGCAACCAGTTACACATCCACTGACAATGTTATTAATGCGGCTAAAGCCTTCCGGCCAGAGCGAGCAGGATTTACTGAAACGTTGAGAACACAATATGCGACGAGTGATCCGGCTGTGCCGTTTTCTGAGGATGCCTATTGGTCAAAAGTCTATGAGAAACTTGCAGATTTTGATGAGGCGAAGGTTCAAACAGATATTGAGGCATTAGACGCTCAGCTTTTATTGGCGCAAGAAACATTACAGGCTAAGAAAAGTTGTCGTCATAAGCATGAGCGGGAAGAGGTTCAAGAGCGTGCTGAGCGGGCTCGAATTGAGCAAAGCTTTGAAGAAGCCATCGAAAGGGCGTTTCAGGCGCGGGCGCGATCTTATGAGGCTTGGGAAGCGAGTTGTACTAAAATTCGCATGGCTCGCTTAAGAGAAGAGCAAGAGGCCGTGCAAAAATACGATACGGTAAGCCATGCTTTGGAAAAAAACAAAGAGTCTTATCAGCAGCATTTACAACGTAAAGAGGATTATCGGGCTGCTAAAATTATGCATGACTTGCGCAGGCATCTGGTGTTGGCGGTTTCTGTTGGTGAGGAGTCTGCAGCTTCTTATGAAAAAGTGATCGATATCATGCAGGTTAATGGTCTTTCGCTTAAAGACTTAGAATTTTCTGATATTAAAAACAAGAGTTTGTTTATTCGTTTGCTAGAGCGTGAATCCGCTCTGATTGCGGATGTGCATGAAAGAGAGTTGCACACAGAAGAGATGTTGGATAAATTTTTAATTTCAAGTCTGGCTAAAAAAGAGCCTCGTACATCGGAAAATCCAATTCAGCATATACAGCGTTTATTGATTGCGGCCAGTGAAGGCGGGCAATTTGAAACGCAGAAAAATCTTGAACAAGTTATTTATTTAATGGATTCAAATGATATTGGTGTGCAAGATATTGGTTACGGATTTATAAAAAAATATTCGGTTTTTATTCGCTTGATCAATTGGGAGGCGGAGCGAATTACCTCCTTGCCGGAGCGTGAAAAGTTCACGGCTCAAATTTTAGAAGAATATATTCAGCATTCCGTGCAGAAGCCAAAGTCTGATAGAGAGCAAAAAGTGAATCGCTGAGCCGCTTTAGCGCAGACTGAGAATTTTTCCCCGATATACCCCTCATTCATTTCATTGATGAGGGGTATATTTCTCTAAAACACACCTTAACGCTTTCTTTGCGTGCCTGCATCTTTTACCATTTCGTTTTCGATTTAATCGTAATACTCAGCAGGAGAGAAGCATGAGCATTATTAAAGAAGATGATCTGATTGATAGCGTGGCAGACGCCTTGCAGTTTATCTCTTATTACCACCCTCTGGATTTCGTAAAAGCCGTGCATGAAGCCTACGAACGAGAAGAAAGTAAAGCTGCGAAAGACTCGATGGCGCAGATTCTTATTAATTCTCGTATGTGTGCTGAAGGTAAGCGTCCAATTTGTCAGGACACGGGGATTGTTACTGTCTTTGTTAAGATAGGCATGAATGTACAGTGGGAAAGCACGAGAAGTGTTACGGATATGATTAACGAAGGTGTGCGTCGTGCTTATCTCCATCCAGATAACGTATTGCGTGCTTCTATTCTTGCTGATCCTGCTGGTGCTCGCAAAAACACCAAAGACAACACGCCTGCCGTAATTCATATGGAAGTTGTGCCGGGTGATACGGTTGAGGTTCATGTTGCGGCTAAAGGCGGTGGCTCTGAAAATAAATCCAAATTGGCTATGCTTAATCCTTCCGATGACATCGTTGAATGGGTTAAAAAGACTGTGCCAACCATGGGTGCAGGCTGGTGTCCGCCGGGAATGCTTGGTATCGGTATCGGTGGTACAGCCGAGAAAGCCATGGTGATGGCGAAAGAATCCTTGATGGAGCCAATCGATATTCATGAATTGAAAGCTCGTGGCCCACAAACGCGTGTTGAAGAGCTTCGTTTGGCTATTTTTGATGCAGTGAACAATTTAGGTATTGGTGCTCAAGGTTTGGGTGGCTTAACCACGGTTCTTGATGTGAAAATCATGGATTACCCAACGCATGCCGCTTCGTTACCTGTTGCGATGATTCCCAACTGTGCCGCGACTCGTCATGCGCACTTTGTACTTGATGGTTCCGGTCCTGCAGATTTAGTTCCGCCTTCGTTAGATGATTGGCCTAAAGTTACTTGGGAGGTGGGCGAGAGTGTTCGTCGAGTGGATTTGAATACCATTACGCCAGAGCAGGTAAAAGAGTGGCAACCGGGCGAAACTGTTTTGTTGAATGGTAAAATGTTGACAGGGCGTGATGCTGCTCATAAGAAAATGGTTGAGATGATCGCTAATGGTGAAGAACTCCCTGTGGATCTTAAAGGGCGTTTTATTTACTACGTAGGTCCTGTTGACCCAGTTAGAGATGAAGCGGTGGGGCCTGCTGGCCCAACTACCGCAACTCGAATGGACAAGTTTACAAGAACGATTCTTGATAAAACCGGCTTGCTTGGCATGATTGGTAAATCTGAACGCGGCCCTGTTGCCATTGAAGCTATCAAAGAATTCGGTGCTGTTTATCTTATGGCGGTGGGTGGTGCGGCTTATTTGGTTTCTAAGGCAATCAAAAAAGCGGATGTCGTTGCTTTCCCTGAATTGGGGATGGAGGCTATCTATGAATTTGATGTTGTCGATATGCCTGTAACGGTTGCGGTTGATACAGCCGGTACCTCTGTGCACATTACCGGGCCTGCTGAATGGAAGGCTAGAATTGAAGCGCAAGCGCTTGAGATAAAGTAATCGCCTTTGATTGTTTTACATTGAGTGATTAAAAAATCACTGCATTTTAAAGGTGCAGTGATTTTTTTGCTTAAAAACAGTTGCACACAAAAAAATAGTCTGTATTATACACGACCTCAGCCACACAGCATGTGTGGTAACGCTCTTTAAAATAGATAATCAGATAATTTGTGTGGGCGCTCGCTGGAGGCTTCAGAAGATCATCGCAGACCGGTTTTACCGAGATGTAGTTGATCAAAAAAATTGAAGTCTTACGAGTGTTTATACAGTAATTCGCTTTATGTTGGCTTGTTGTTTTTCGAAGCAGTGAGTCGATTAAGTTATAGTTAGTGTAATAGATTTGAGTAAGCAAGCTTTTTTAACTGAAGAGTTTGATCATGGCTCAGATTGAACGCTGGCGGCAGGCTTAACACATGCAAGTCGAGCGGTAACAGGGGAGCTTGCTCCTGCTGACGAGCGGCGGACGGGTGAGTAACGCGTAGGAATCTGCCTAGTAGAGGGGGACAACATGTGGAAACGCATGCTAATACCGCATACACCCTGAGGGGGAAAGGAGGGGATCACTTGTGACCTTCCGCTATTAGATGAGCCTGCGTAAGATTAGCTAGTTGGTAGGGTAAAGGCCTACCAAGGCGACGATCTTTAACTGGTCTGAGAGGATGGCCAGTCACACTGGGACTGAGACACGGCCCAGACTCCTACGGGAGGCAGCAGTGGGGAATATTGGACAATGGGCGCAAGCCTGATCCAGCCATGCCGCGTGTGTGAAGAAGGCCTTAGGGTTGTAAAGCACTTTCAGGGGTGAGGAAGGGCGTTTGGCTAATATCCAAATGTTTTGACGTTAGCCCCAGAAGAAGCACCGGCTAACTCTGTGCCAGCAGCCGCGGTAATACAGAGGGTGCAAGCGTTAATCGGAATTACTGGGCGTAAAGCGCGCGTAGGTGGTTTGTTAAGTCGGATGTGAAATCCCAGGGCTCAACCTTGGAATGGCACCCGATACTGGCTAGCTAGAGTATGGTAGAGGGGTGTGGAATTTCCTGTGTAGCGGTGAAATGCGTAGATATAGGAAGGAACATCAGTGGCGAAGGCGACACCCTGGACTAATACTGACACTGAGGTGCGAAAGCGTGGGGAGCAAACAGGATTAGATACCCTGGTAGTCCACGCCGTAAACGATGTCTACTAGCCGTTGGGTTGTAATGACTTAGTGGCGCAGCTAACGCAATAAGTAGACCGCCTGGGGAGTACGGCCGCAAGGTTAAAACTCAAATGAATTGACGGGGGCCCGCACAAGCGGTGGAGCATGTGGTTTAATTCGACGCAACGCGAAGAACCTTACCTACTCTTGACATCCACAGAACATTTGAGAGATCAGATGGTGCCTTCGGGAACTGTGAGACAGGTGCTGCATGGCTGTCGTCAGCTCGTGTTGTGAAATGTTGGGTTAAGTCCCGTAACGAGCGCAACCCTTATCCTTATTTGCCAGCACTTCGGGTGGGAACTTTAAGGAGACTGCCGGTGACAAACCGGAGGAAGGTGGGGACGACGTCAAGTCATCATGGCCCTTACGAGTAGGGCTACACACGTGCTACAATGGCGTATACAGAGGGCAGCGAGCTAGCGATAGTGAGCGAATCCCAGAAAGTACGTCGTAGTCCGGATTGGAGTCTGCAACTCGACTCCATGAAGTCGGAATCGCTAGTAATCGTGAATCAGAATGTCACGGTGAATACGTTCCCGGGCCTTGTACACACCGCCCGTCACACCATGGGAGTTGATTGCTCCAGAAGTAGGTAGTCTAACCGCAAGGGGGACGCTTACCACGGAGTGGTCAATGACTGGGGTGAAGTCGTAACAAGGTAGCCCTAGGGGAACCTGGGGCTGGATCACCTCCTTAAACGATAGAAGGCTCTGGTGAGCGTTCACACAAATTATCTGATACCTATCTTAAAAGCATTAGCACAAAGTATTAAGCAAGACGCTAAGCATCTTACATTTAATTGTATTGGATGATTTTTAGTCTCTGACTTAGTGCTTTGCACTAAACTTGCTCTTTAACAATTCGAATTTTGAAATAACGATAAATCAAGTGTTAAACCGGTGGAAGTTCACTTGCTCTTATTCTTTAAGGATAACAGCTTAGTGACTTCTATTATCGTAAATCCAGAGAGGTACAAAAGCTCTTTGGTATGTGATCTGATGTTAGTGAATGCTTCGGCATGAGACTACTTTGGGTTATATGGTCAAGTGACCAAGCGTGCACGGTGGATGCCTTGGCAGTCAGAGGCGATGAAGGACGTGGTAATCTGCGAAAAGGTTCGGGGAGTCGATAAACAGGCTGTGATCCGAACATGTCCGAATGGGGAAACCCACTCTACTTGTAGAGTATCCCACAGTGAATACATAGCTGTGAGGAGGCGAACCCGGGGAACTGAAACATCTAAGTACCCGGAGGAAAAGAAATCAACCGAGATTCCCTAAGTAGCGGCGAGCGAAAGGGGATTAGCCCTTAAGTGATTTTGGTGTTAGTAGAAGGCTCTGGAAAGTGCCGCGATAGAGGGTGATAGCCCCGTATACGAAAACACCTTAATGATGAAAACGAGTAGGACGGGACACGTGTTATCCTGTCTGAATATGGGGGGACCATCCTCCAAGGCTAAATACTCCTGACTGACCGATAGTGAACCAGTACCGTGAGGGAAAGGCGAAAAGAACCCCTGTGAGGGGAGTGAAATAGATCCTGAAACCGTGTACGTACAAGCAGTGGGAGCGGACTTGTTCCGTGACTGCGTACCTTTTGTATAATGGGTCAACGACTTATTTTCAGTAGCAAGGTTAAGCGATTAGTGGAGCCGTAGGGAAACCGAGTCTTAATAGGGCGTTTAGTTGCTGGGAATAGACCCGAAACCGGGCGATCTATCCATGAGCAGGTTGAAGGTTGAGTAACATCAACTGGAGGACCGAACCCACATCCGTTGAAAAGGCTGGGGATGACTTGTGGATAGGAGTGAAAGGCTAATCAAGCTCGGAGATAGCTGGTTCTCCTCGAAAGCTATTTAGGTAGCGCCTCGTATCTCACCATTGGGGGTAGAGCACTGTTTGGGCTAGGGGGTCATCCCGACTTACCAACCCCATGCAAACTCCGAATACCAATGAGTGCAATTACGGGAGACACACGGCGGGTGCTAACGTCCGTCGTGGAAAGGGAAACAACCCAGACCGTCAGCTAAGGTCCCCAAGTGCCAGTTAAGTGGGAAACGATGTGGGAAGGCTTAGACAGCTAGGAGGTTGGCTTAGAAGCAGCCATCCTTTAAAGAAAGCGTAATAGCTCACTAGTCGAGTCGGCCTGCGCGGAAGATATAACGGGGCTCAAACTGGCCACCGAAGCTACGGATGCTTAGTTTACTAGGCATGGTAGAGGAGCGTTCTGTAAGCCGTTGAAGGTCAAGCTGTAAGGCAGGCTGGAGGTATCAGAAGTGCGAATGTTGACATGAGTAACGATAAGGGGAGTGAAAAACTCCCCCGCCGGAAGACCAAGGTTTCCTGTCCCATGTTAATCAGGGCAGGGTGAGTCGGCCCCTAAGGCGAGGCAGAAATGCGTAGTCGATGGAAAACAGGTTAATATTCCTGTACCGATGTATATTGCGATGGAGAGACGGAGAAGGCTAGGCCAGCACAGCGATGGTTGTCTGTGTTTAAGGCGGTAGGCAAGTGACTTAGGCAAATCCGGGTCACTCTTTAAGAGAGGATGTCGAGAACTGATGACGAGCCCTCTTTTGGGCGAAGTGGTTGATGCCATGCTTCCAGGAAAAACTTCTAAGCGTCAGATATACATTGACCGTACCCCAAACCGACACAGGTGGTCAGGTAGAGAATACCAAGGCGCTTGAGAGAACTCGGGTGAAGGAACTAGGCAAAATGGTACCGTAACTTCGGGAGAAGGTACGCCGGCCAGTGTGAAGGGCTTGCCCCGTAAGCACCAGTCGGTCGAAGATACCAGGTGGCTGCGACTGTTTATTAAAAACACAGCACTCTGCAAACACGAAAGTGGACGTATAGGGTGTGACGCCTGCCCGGTGCTTGAAGGTTAATTGATGGGGTTAGCGCAAGCGAAGCTCTTGATCGAAGCCCAAGTAAACGGCGGCCGTAACTATAACGGTCCTAAGGTAGCGAAATTCCTTGTCGGGTAAGTTCCGACCTGCACGAATGGCGTAACGATGGCCACACTGTCTCCACCCGAGACTCAGTGAAATTGAAATCGCAGTGAAGATGCTGTGTATCCGCGGCTAGACGGAAAGACCCCGTGAACCTTTACTATAGCTTCACAGTGAACTTTGAACCTACTTGTGTAGGATAGGTGGGAGGCTTTGAAGCGGTGACGCCAGTTACCGTGGAGCCACTCTTGAAATACCACCCTGGTATGTTTGAGGTTCTAACTCAGGTCCGTTATCCGGATCGAGGACACTGTGTGGTGGGTAGTTTGACTGGGGCGGTCTCCTCCCAAAGAGTAACGGAGGAGCACGAAGGTGTGCTCAGCATGGTCGGAAATCATGCATAGAGTGTAAAGGCAAAAGCACGCTTAACTGCGAGACAGACACGTCGAGCAGGTACGAAAGTAGGTCTTAGTGATCCGGTGGTTCTGTATGGAAGGGCCATCGCTCAACGGATAAAAGGTACTCCGGGGATAACAGGCTGATACCGCCCAAGAGTTCACATCGACGGCGGTGTTTGGCACCTCGATGTCGGCTCATCACATCCTGGGGCTGAAGCCGGTCCCAAGGGTATGGCTGTTCGCCATTTAAAGTGGTACGCGAGCTGGGTTTAGAACGTCGTGAGACAGTTCGGTCCCTATCTGCCGTGGACGTTTGAGATTTGAGAGGAGCTGCTCCTAGTACGAGAGGACCGGAGTGGACGAACCTCTGGTGTTCCGGTTGTCACGCCAGTGGCATTGCCGGGTAGCTATGTTCGGACGGGATAACCGCTGAAAGCATCTAAGCGGGAAGCCTCCCTTAAGATAAGATCTCACTGGGACATAAGTCCCCTAAAGAGCCGTTCGAGACTAGGACGTTGATAGGTTGGGTGTGTAAGTGCTGTGAGGCATTGAGCTAACCAATACTAATTGCTCGTGAGGCTTGACCATATAACACCAAAGTGGTTTTGCTGACTCGACGAAAGTCGAACAGTAAACACATAGAGACACAGATTACGATAACGCATCAGTCATGATGAGCATCGGTTTAATACTTGATTATTGTTATTTCAAAACAGAATTGTTAAAGATCCAAGCACGTCTTCGCGTGTTTTGGTGAGACGAAAAGTCCAGCCAGAACGAACGCAACAGAATTGCTTGACGATCATAGAGGCGTTGAACCACCTGATCCCATCCCGAACTCAGAAGTGAAAAGCGCCATCGCCGATGGTAGTGTGGGAGATCCCATGTGAGAGTAGGTCGTCGTCAAGCTTTACATTAAGAAAGCCCTGATAGGTTATCCTGTCAGGGCTTTTTTTCGTCTGTAGAAAAATCAGAAACACACTCGCCTTGATGTTCCATTCGCTTGCGCCTGTTTCGCGGGCTCAACGCGTCAGCGCGAATCCAACACCAAGACGAGCTTTTGCGCAGGTTGGATAGGTTTTGTAGGCCTGATGAGGGAGGCACGACCGTTATCAGGCGTGTGACGTTATTTAGCCTGTAATAGGTTGATTTATATTGTTTTTTTGTAGGTCGTGGCTTTAGCCCGACAAGGCGTAATTTGTCGAGGTGAGTTTTTGTCGGCATGTTATTTTTTAAGAATAAATCGCGACCTACAAGATCGGCGGAAGTCGTTTAGCGACACCCTTGAAGGCGGAAATCCAACACCAAGACTAGTAACTCACATCATTTCCGAGAAGGTTGGATGCGTTTTGTAGGCCTGATGAGGGAGGGACGACCGTTATCAGGTGTTAGCCTATAGTAGGTTGATTATATTGTTTTTTTGTAGGTCGTGGCTTTAGCCCGACAAGGCATAATTTGTCGAGGTGAGTTTTTTTGTCGGCATGTTATTTTTTCAGGATGAATCGCGACCTACAAGATCGGCGGAAGTCGTTTAGTTTAGCGACAATTTCGAAGGCGGAAATCCATTAGGACAGATTACTATGGTAATAAGTCTTCTTGGTGGATATTTTCGAATCCATCGAATCCGTGTTGCAAGAAATTCGCTACGGACGCTTTGTATTGAGTGTAAGTGTAACCTTCAATACTAGCGAGCCAAATGAAGTCATCCCAGTCACCTAATACAAAGCGCTGATAGTGCTCATCTTTATGAACATTAGGCCGGTGGGTGTGTCCATGTATCACGGTGTTGCAGTGATGTTGGGCTAAGGAGTCGGTAACGGCTGAGGTTGTGACGTCCATGATAGCTGTGGACTTTGTTGATGCCATCGACTTACTATCATTACGCAGTTGCGCTGCCAAGGCGATACGTTGTTGCAATGGCATGGCGAGAATATGTTCTTGCCATGCAGGAGAGCGCACGGTTTTTCTGAAGGCTTGATACTCGGTGTCTTCTAAACAGTATTCATCGCCGTGGGTCAAGAGTATTGGGCCCGCGTCGAGAGACAATAGGGTTTGCTCTTGAATAAGTGTGGCCCCAACACGCTTGATCCAAGCTTTGCCGATTAGGAAGTCTCGGTTGCCATGTAAAAAATATAGGCCGATTCCCGATTGAGACAATGCCGCCAAGGCCTCTTCTATTTGAGTGTTCCAATCTGCCTGATAATCATCTCCGATCCACGCTTCATAAAAATCCCCCAGAATATAGAGTTCGGCTTTTTCATCACGGGCAATAAGCGCTTTGCTCAGTTGGACAAATGCCCGGATAAGATCCGGGCGTTTGTCATTTAAATGCAAGTCTGAAATGAAATAACGGATCATTAGCCTTCGCTTTTTACTAGTTCAGCACTTTCAATGATAACGTCTTCAGCAGGAACGTCTTGATGTCCTGATTTCATGGTGGTTTTCACTTCTTTGATTTTGTTCACAACGTCCATACCGGCCGTCACTTTAGCAAATACTGCGTAGCCCCAACCGTCTGGCGTTTTGCTGCGGTGGTTTAGGAAGCTGTTGTCTGCCACGTTAATGAAGAACTGTGCTGAAGCAGAATGTGGGTCCATGGTGCGAGCCATCGCCAGTGTGCCAATTTCGTTTTTAAGGCCATTGTCAGCTTCGTTTTCGATGGCTGTACGAGATTCTTTTTGTGTCATGCCAGGCTCAAAACCACCACCTTGAACCATGAAACCATTAATGACACGGTGGAAAATAACGCCATCATAAAAACCAGATGTGACATAGTCTTCGAAGTTTTTCGCTGATTTTGGCGCTTTTTCGTAATCTAGTTCAACGTGAATGTCGCCGTAGTTTGTGTGTAGAATGATCATTTAAGATTCCTTGTTTAGTTAATTGCTAAGTTGAGTTTATCTAATCAATGTTGAGCATTTTATGTGTTTGTAAGCTAAGACGCCACCGCGGATTCGATAAACAATAGTGTAAAGTGACTTGCTGGGTGTCAATGAGTGGAATTTGATCTGCTGTCAAATGACTTTGATCCATAGGTTGCAAGTAAAAATGCGTGAAATCCAATGATTCAAACAGACCCGGTGAGAGATGCGATTGCGGATACACCAATTTTAGTTCGTCGCCTTTGTTGACGACTAAAGGCTTAGCGGTTTTAGGGCTAACACATACCCAGTCAATCCCGTTTGGTAATGCTATGGTGCCATTGGTTTCAATGGCAATGGTGTAGCCATGATGTTTCATTTCGGCGATGAGCTCATCGTCAAGTTGCAGTGCGGGTTCGCCGCCGGTAAAAACAACGTATTTATGCCCTTGGCCTGCTGGCCAAAGCGTATCGATATGGGTGCGTAATTGTGTGGCGGTGTTAAATTTTCCGCCATGTTGGCCATCGGTACCGATAAAGTCAGTATCACAGAACTGGCATTCGGATTTTGCCCGTGTTTTTTCCAGACCAGACCATAAGTTGCAGCCGGTAAAACGACAAAATAGTGCAGGGCGTCCAGCATGAGCGCCTTCACCTTGTAATGAATAAAAGGCTTCTTTAATCGAGTACATTGGGTTACACCTGTTACATCTCGAAAAACAGTCGAGGTAAGAGTTATAACTTTAGTTGGAAATTTAGCGAGTAGATTGGTGATTTGTGGAACAAAAGCAATCTAGAACGAAAACAACACTAAAATTAAATGAGTTATTTGTCTAATACGCGTATTAGACTTCGTATTGTAATGGGTCTGTTTTGCCTTGCTCGGCAAAGGCCTCTAAGCGTTCATGGCAAGCGCCACATTTACCGCAAGATTGTGCGCGACCATTGTAACATGTCCATGTATTGGCGTAGTTGAGATTCATCGTCAAGCCAGCGTTTAAAATCTCGCCTTTGGATGAATGCAAAAAAGGCGTGACGATTTCTACCGCTTGATAGTTAGCAATTTTTGATACGGCGTTCATGGCTTCGACAAATTCTGGCCGGCAATCTGGGTAAATGTGATGATCTCCAGAATGGGCGCCGTAATACACTTTGCCAGCTTCTAAAGAGACAGCATAGGCAATTGCCATAGAAAGCAAGACCATATTGCGGTTTGGGACAACGGTGGATTTCATGTTGTCTCCTTCATAGTGACCTTCTGGAATCTCGGTGTCGCCAGTGAGCGAGGAATTGGCCATTAAGCTGTTAATGGCGGTAATATCGACAATCTTATGAGAAATTCCCAAATCACGACAGACTTGTGCGGCGACGTCTAATTCCTTGTGGTGTTTTTGCCCGTAGTTAAAAGACAAGGCATACACATCGAGTCCATTTTGAATGGCTGTATTTAAAACGGTAAAGGAATCCATTCCGCCTGAATATACTACGACCGCTTTTTCTGGCATCTTGCTTTCCTCGTTTCGTTCTTGCTATTAATGATCAGTAATAGGCAAGGTTATTAAAATGCGGAGTATAGCAGATGGCTTCAAGAGGGATAGAAAGTTTTTTGGGCGTTGCACACTAGGATTCGCGGGCACAAAATAAGCCGTGTAACGTATGAATAAGCTCTTTTACTCTGACGTCTCCAAGGCTGTAATAAATGGTTTGTGATTCTCTTCGCGTGCTGACTAAGCCGTCTTTCCTTAAAATGGCCAGATGTTGTGAGAGGGCCGATTGGCTCAAAGGAAGTTTGTCATTAAGAGCGGTAACGGACAATTCTTGCTCCACTAGATAGCATAAAATCATGAGGCGATTTTCATTACTAAGCGCTTTTAGAAATGCCGCGGCTTGTGATGACTGTTGCAACATGTTGTCCATTGTGGCTTGTTTATTTTTCATCGGTTTATCTCGTGCTCACCTATGTTATGGGCCCACTTTACTAGCGGGAAAAAGAAAACCATCCACATTGTCTGTGGATAAATCTGGGGGTAGATGTGATTAATAGCAACGCTTATCAATCAGGCGAGAGGCTGGTCATTTCTCATACAGCTTCTCGCCTGATGGCCTTACTTTTCGAGTGCAAACGTTGTCCAAATTGGGGCGTGATCTGAAGGCTTTTCAATCCCGCGTAAATCATAATCCACATCAGAGTCTTTTAAATAAGGCGTTAGTCCATTCGAGGCCATAATAACATCAATTCTCAAACCACGTTTGGGCGTGTCGTCAAAGCCTTTTGAGCGATAGTCAAACCAACTAAAACGATCGTTTTTTGTTGGGTTAAGTTGGCGATAAGTATCCGTTAACCCCCAACTTGCTAGTGTCGTAAACCATTCTCTTTCTTCTGGTAAAAAACTGCACTTCCCAGACTTAAGCCAGCGCTTTGCATTTGGCTCGCCAATGCCGATGTCTAAATCGGTTGGGGAAATATTAATATCGCCCATGACAATGATTTTTTCATCAGGAGAGTGAACGGCAAGGTATTGCATTAAGTCTGCATAAAATTTGCGCTTGGCTGGGAACTTGGTTTCATGATCACGGCTTTCGCCTTGAGGGAAATAACCATTAAGTACTTTGACTGGGCCTTGTGGCGTATCAAATGTGGCAATGATCATGCGACGCTGAGCATCTTCTTCATCTCCAGGAAAGCCGTATTCCACCTTAGTGGCAGCTTGCTTGCTAAAAATCGCCACGCCATAGTGAGACTTTTGTCCGTAATAATAAGCATGATAGCCAATAGATTCAGGAATCTCGTGAGGAAAGGCGTCGTCGTGAACCTTAATTTCTTGCAAGCCAATGACGTCTGGTGCATGTTTTTCAACTAATGCTTCTATTTGATGTGGTCGAGCACGTAAACCATTGATATTAAAAGAGACAAATTTCACGAGAATTCCTTGTTTGACGAATTTGCTTAATGATACCTAGATGTTGCAAGTCCATAAAGTAGTTAATGTTGGATTGGTTTGTGGTATTGATGTCGGCTTTTCCCTTATAAGGGCGGTAGTGCTTTTTTGATGACGATCATAACGGGATTTTTTTAACATCTCTTCATCGCCCTGTTACACTCTGCACATTGTTTTAATGAACTAACATTGGAGACTAATAATGTCTTATCAGTATGATTTATTTGTGATTGGCGCCGGTTCAGGTGGCGTTCGTGCTAGCCGTGTTGCGGCATCTAAAGGCTATAAAGTCGCCGTTGCTGAAGGCAGTGCGCTAGGTGGAACCTGCGTAAATATTGGTTGTGTGCCGAAAAAGTTATTTGTGTATGGTGCAGAATATGGTCATGGCTTTGATGAAGCGGCCGGTTTTGGTTGGTCTCATCAAGGTGTTGAGTTTAATTGGTCCGTGTTACGAGATAATAAAACCAAGGAAATTCAACGCTTAAACGGCATCTACGGCAATCTGCTTGGTAATGCCGGGGTAGAGGTTATTTCTGGTTATGCGAGCTTTGTGGATGCGCATACCGTGATGGTGGATGGCAAAACCTTCACCGCAGAACGTATTTTGATTGCTGTGGGCGCTAAGCCTTTTATTCCTGAGTTTCAAGGCAGTGATTTAGTCGTTAGCTCGAATGAGATGTTCTTCTTAGAAGAACTGCCTAAAAAAGCCCTGGTAGTTGGTGGCGGCTATATTGCCGTGGAGTTTGCGGGTATTTTGAATGGCTTAGGGGTTGAAACAAGTCTTGCTTATCGTGGCGATCAATTGCTGCGTGGTTTCGATCAAGATGTCCGCGATTTCGCCAGCGAAGAATATAAAAAGTCTGGCATTGATGTGCGTTTGAATACAGACGTTGAACGCATTGAATTGGTTGATGCTGGTCACCCTAAAGGCGCTCGAAGCGTGTATTTTAAAGACGGTCATTCAGAAGAGTTCGGTTTGATTCTCTACGCAACGGGTCGCGTACCGAATGTCGCTTCGCTGGAGCTTGAAAAAGCGGGTGTTGAAACGGGCAAAAATGGCGCAGTGATCATTGATCGCAACTTCACCACCTCAGCAAAAAGTGTTTTTGCGCTCGGTGATGTGACAGATCGTATTCAATTAACCCCAGTGGCGATAAAAGAAGCCATGGCGCTGATTGCCTACTGGTTTGAAGGCAAAGAAGTGGACTTTGATTATGACAATATTCCAACCGCTGTTTTTAGCCAACCCGCCATTGGCACCGTGGGTTTAAGCGAACAAGAAGCGGAAAAGCGGGGTCTAGACTTTCGCGTCTATCAAACAGACTTCCGTCCGATGAAACATACATTGAGTGGCAGCACATCGCGCTCCTTGATGAAGCTATTGGTGAATAACGCGGACGATAAAGTGATTGGCGCTCACATGGTGGGCGATTACTCTGGTGAGATTATCCAAGGCTTAGGCATTGCAATAAAAGCAGGCGCAACCAAAGCGGATTTCGATGACACAGTAGGGGTTCACCCAACCAGCGCCGAAGAATTTGTTACCTTCTCAGCAGGGGCCTTAAAAGCTCGAAAATAATTTAAGGTTTTCCGCTTCAGGCGGATGGCTGATTTTTGTTAAAAAGGCGCTTACGAGCGCCTTTTTAATGCGTTTTCTCTATCAGCGTAGTCTTAATTTCGATTGCCACTATTTAATGTCTTCTTTACTGTTGCTAACACTTGCAATAAGCACTTAATACAATAAAGAGACAGACATGAACGAAGTACTAACGAGGTTACAACCCACTGCGATTTGGCGCCATTTCCAAACACTGTGTAATACACCGCGCCCGTCCTACCATGAAGCCGCATTAAGAGAGCATCTGATTCAATGGGCGACCGAGTTAGGTCATCAGGCTTATGTTGACCCTGCGGGCAATCTGTTAATTCGCAAAGCCGCCAGTAAAGGCATGGAAGACAGGGAAACCGTGGTTCTGCAAGGTCATTTAGACATGGTAGCGCAAAAGAACGTCGGCATTGACCATGACTTCACCAAGGATCCAATCGTCACGCAAGTGATCGATGGTTGGGTGCATGCCACCGGAACAACGCTCGGAGCTGATAATGGCATTGGCGTTGCCGCCGCCATGGCGGTATTGGAGTCGACTGATTTAGCCCATGGTCCCATTGAAGCTTTATTTACCATTGAAGAAGAAACCAGTTTACGGGGGGCTTTGCAGCTTGAAGAAGGCATTTTAAAAGGCAAGATTCTACTGAATTTGGACTCTGAAGACCGTGGCGATGTTTACATTGGTTGCGCGGGTGGTATGGACATCAATATTAAAAAACACTATTCGGCAACAGCTGCGGACGGTAATAAGAAGGCCTTTAAGATTACCGTATCGGGCTTGCGTGGCGGGCATTCTGGCTTGGACATCCATAAAGGTCGTGCCAGTGCAAACGTTTTGATCGTTCGTTTGTTAAACCTATTAAAAAAACGCTGTGATTTTGGCTTAAGCTCGTTCAGTGGCGGCACATTGCGTAACGCTATTTCACGAGATGCCATCGCCACTATTAACGTCAATGACAAAGACCAAGCCAAACTGTTTGCTTTTGTTGCCGAGTTCGAAAAAACCACACAAGCGGAGTTTTCCGCGACAGAAGAAAATCTGAAAGTGACGTTAGGCGCGACGGAATTGGATTCTGAATTGGCAGCCAGCGACAAAGACGCCTTACTAAACGCCATGTATTGCGCGCCTCATGGCGTTCATCGCATGAGTGCGGATTTGGACGGTGTGACTGAAACCTCCTGTAACTTTGGCGTGATTAATCTTCGCAACTCGATAGACGGTAAAAAAGTATTTGATGCTTGCTTGTTGGTACGTTCTCTTGTTGATTCCGCCGTCGAGCATCTTGCTTATGTGGCGAAAGCTGCGTTTTCATTGATTCAAGCTGAGGTGACATTAGAAAACGGCTACCCAGGCTGGCGTCCCGATCCGAAGGCTGGCTTGCTTAAGCACTTCTTAACGGTTCACACCGATGTGATGGGTCACGACGCCAATGTGAAAGTTATTCATGCCGGCCTAGAATGCGGCATCATAGGGGCAAAATACCCCGGTATGGAAATGGTGTCTTTTGGCCCGAATATCCGTGGCGCGCATTCACCAACGGAACGCATGGAAATTGATTCTGTGGCAGACTTCTGGCGCTTACTGATCGCCTTGTTAGAATCAGCGCCAAAGGCGAAATAACACTAAACTCTCCCCCCCTAAAAAATACCAGATAACCTGGTATTTTTTGCGTTGTTGCTGCTCCGCTATTATCTGCGTTTTATTGTCTTCTTATCTTAATTAATCATTTTATTTCAAGTTGTTATTGTAAGTGATGTAATGGTTACATATCTAAATTGTTCTTGAACATTTGTTGAATTTTATTTAGGGTTAAAGGGAGTTTTGTCAATTTTCATAGCAAAAATGAGGTTTATTATGAATAAAGTATTTGGTAGATATATTATATCTCTAATTAGTTTTTCGATGGCGCTTTTTTCCGTGGCGGCATCAGCAAACACATTGGACAAAATAAAAGACGAAGGTACCGTGACGATTGGGGTAGCGAATGAAGTGCCCTATGGCTACACCACAGCAGATGGAGAGCCAGCTGGTGAAGCGCCAAGTATTGCGGTTCATATTTTAAATGAGCTGGGTGTTGATGACGTAAACGTTGTGGTAACCGAGTTCGGTTCTTTGATTCCTGGTTTACGAGCTGGGCGTTTTGATGTTATTGCTGCGGGTATGTACATCACTCCAAAGCGTTGTGAGCAAATCCTGTTTTCTAATCCAACATACAGTATTGGTGAAGGCTTCTTGGTGAAAAATGGCAACCCAGAAGGGCTAAATGGTTATGGTGATATTAAAAACAAATCCGTGAAATTGGGCGTGATGTCGGGTGCGGTAGAATACGGTTATGCGCGTGATTTCGGTATTGATATGAGCAAAGTAGTGACGTTACCGGATTACCCATCTGGTGTTGCTGCGCTTAAGTCTGGCCGTATCGATGCGCTTGCTGGTACGAGCTTAACTATGGCTTCTTTAGGGCAAAAAGACGATCGTGTTGAGTTGGCTCAGCCTTTTGAAGACTTGATGATCAAAGGCGAGGCGATTAAGGGCTATGGTGGCTTTGGTTTCCGCCCTGCCGATACCGCTCTACGTGATGCGTTTAATGAAGAGATTGGAAGCTTTGTTGATACCAAAGATCATATTGCCATGATCGAGCCTTATGGCTTTGGTAAACACACTTCGCCAGGTGGTATGACAGCGAAAGAATTGTGCCAATAACACTGGGGAAATAACTCATGGAATTAGGAGAAATTGTCTCCGTATTGCTCCAGGGAGCCATGGTCACCATTAAAATTGTGGCCATGGCGTTGCCTCTTGCAGCGTTAATGGCGTTTAGCTTTGGCTTGATTCGCCTTTATGCACCAGCGCCTTTTAAGCAAATAGCCATTGTTTATATTGAGTTTTTTCGCGGCACTTCCGCGTTAATTCAGTTGTATTGGATATATTTTGTATTGCCATTTTTTGGTATTTCTATCGATGCGATGACTGCCGCCGTGGTGGCCTTGGGTTTGAATATTGGTTCTTACGGTACAGAAGTTGTGCGCGGGGCAATTCAAGCGGTGCCAAAAGGACAGTATGAAGCGTCGATTGCTCTTAACTTCACTCCTTCACAGCGTTTGTGGCGCATTATGATGCCGCAAGCACTGGTGAATATGATTCCCCCTTTTGGAAACCTGACGATTGAGTTGGTGAAGGCAACGTCATTAGTATCTTTGATTACCATTGGTGATTTGACCTTTAGGGCGAAGTCTCTAGCGGATACCACATTACAAGTAGGTGAGATATTCGGTGTTGTCTTGCTGTTTTACTTTGTAATCGCTCAATGTTTGGTGTTTTTCATAAGACGCTTAGAAAAACACCTTGGCAAAGGCTTAGGTCGTGGAGGTATTGATTCATGATTGGGTTTGAATGGGATTGGGCATTTACGTGGGAAGTGCTTCCGATGATTTTGTCTGCCGCGAAAGTGACATTGCTGGCGACATTGTTGGGGAGTATTTTTGCTATTTTTATGGGCCTCGTATTCGCTTTGCTTCGTCGTAGCAAAAACCGGCCATTGCGTATCGGTGTGTACTGGATCGTCGAATTTATTCGAAGTACCCCCTTGCTAGTACAGATTTTCTTTTTGTATTACGTGATGCCTGAGTTTGGTATTAGTTTGTCGCCTCTCGCAACAGGGGTATTTGCACTCGGCCTTCACTATGGCGCGTATTTATCAGAAGTGTTCCGTAGCGGTATCGATGGTATTGAAAAGGGACAGTGGGAAGCGGCGAGAGCGCTGAATTTATCGCTTATTGATACCTACAAAGACATTGTTTTGCCTCAAGCCATCCGTCCTATGATTCCCGCAACAGGGAATTATATTATTGCGATGTTTAAAGAGACGCCTCAGCTTTCGGCGATTACGCTCTTGGAAATGTTACAAATCGCTAAGATCATTGGCTCAGAAAATTTCCGCTATCTAGAACCGTTTACTTTAGTGGGGATTCTGTATCTCGTGTTTAGTATTGTCGCCGCCTACGGTATTCATCAGGTTGAAAAACGTTTTCCAAAAGAAGGATTTAGTTTGAAATGAGTGCGCCAATTATTGAGTTTAAGAATGTTAAAAAGTGCTTTGGTGAGACCGTCATCTTTAGCGACTTTAATTTCACAGTAGAAGAGAATGAAATTGTTTCTATCATCGGGCCAAGTGGCTCTGGTAAAAGTACGTTATTGCGTATTTTGATGACGTTAGAAGGCATTGATGGTGGCTACATTAATGTGGCAGGGGAGTCGCTTTGGCACATGCCTTGGCAGGGACAATATGTGCCAGCTAACAATAAGCACCTGCATAAAATGCGTCATCATCTTGGTATGGTTTTCCAGCATTTCAACTTGTTCCCACATATGACAGTGAAGCGTAATATCACTGAAGCACCCATGCGGGTTAAAGGTATTGCTCGTAAAGAAGCGGAAGAATTTGCTGAGAAATTATTAAAACTGGTTGGTTTGGCGGATAAAGCGGATAGTTATCCGAATGATTTGTCTGGCGGTCAGAAACAGCGAGTAGGCATTGCGCGTGCTTTAGCGATGAAGCCTTCTATTTTGCTGTTGGATGAAATTACCTCGGCACTTGATCCTGAATTGGTTGACGAAGTATTGGATGTCATTCGCAATCTCGTGAAAGAAGAAAGCTTTACCATGTTATTGGTGACGCATGAAATGTATTTTGCGCGTGAAATTAGTGATCGAGTTTGTTTTTTCGATAACGGCGCCATCGTGGAGGAAGGGAAGCCAGAGGTTATTTTTACTCAACCAAAAGAAGAACGAACAAAAGCCTTTCTAAATGCTTATCTTGGTCAATAGTCGCTTAGACTTAAAAAATATACGAATAAGGCGTCGATAAGACGCCTTTTTTCTGGGCGTGACAAAATGCTTACTCTGCACCGATAATGGCCCAGTATTAAATGGAGTATTAGAAAGATGTCGCCCTTGTATAGTGTTATTGTGTTGACCTTGTTTGCGGGATTGGCCATGCCAGTGGGTGCGTTGATCGCGCACTTTGAGAAAATTAGGCCCATTTGGTTAGAGAATGAACTAATGCATGGTGTCACCGCTTTTGGCGCTGGTGCATTGCTGTCAGCGATTGCTTTGGTGCTGGTGCCTGAAGGCATAGTGCATTTTTCTACTTGGTCTGCCGCTGTGCTGTTTTTGTCGGGTGGGATAGCGTTCATGTGGCTGGATATTTACCTATCCAAAAACCAAACCTCTGTGAGTCAGCTGGTGGCGATGCTGTCTGATTTTATTCCTGAATCCTTGGCCTTGGGCGCGGCATTTGCTTTGGGTAGCGTTGATGCTGTGTTGCTCGCAATGTTGATTGCCATGCAAAACTTACCGGAAGGGTTTAATGCTTTTCGAGAATTGAAAGCCTCTTCTCCTTATCATCCATGGAAAATCATTTTGTGGTTTTTAATATTGGCATTATGCGGCCCGGTGTCGGGTGTTGTGGCGTATCTTTGGTTGTCTGAATGGCCCTCTGTCGTGTCGGGAGTGATGTTGTTTGCTTCGGGGGGGATTTTATACGCGGTCTTTCAGGATATTGCTCCTCGCGTTGCTTTGGAAAAACATTGGGCGCCACCAATGGGGGCCGTAATGGGATTCTCGCTGGGATTGATTGGCTACATGCTGACCCAGTAGTAAATACTGAGCGTTTTTTTATGATTTAAAGGGCTCTGATGATTAGAGGGCTCTTATAATCGGAGGGTTCTATAGCTATCTCGTGAAAAATGTATACAAAAATATATTTATTTGAAATATAGTTAGCACTCTTTTACCTTTTTCAAGGAAGTAGAGTGGTGCTTAGAATTTTAAATGATATGAGTTTAAGTGCGCTGGTGGCAGGTTTTGTGGCCGTGCTCATTGGTTTTGCCAGTTCCGTTGCCATTGTATTCCAAGCGGCACAAGCCGCTGGTGCTGATTCTAATACGATAGTGTCTTGGATTATGGCGCTGGGTTTTGGGATGGGGGCGACCTGTTTTTTCCTTTCTCTGTGGTATCGATCACCTGTTATTACTGCTTGGTCGACGCCTGGTGCGGCATTGCTAGCAACCAGCTTGGGAACCATTAGTTATGCTGAGGCGATTGGTGTTTTTGTTTTCGCTGGCCTACTGACACTGCTTACTGGTGCCTCTGGTCTCTTTGATAAAGTCATGCGTTTAGTTCCTTTGCCGCTTGCTTGCGCTATGTTGGCTGGTGTGTTGTTTCAGTTCGGCCTCGCTATTTTTGATTCTATGATGAGTGATGTTTTCCTTGTCGGGGTGATGTCGCTGACGTATTTGGTCTGTAAGCGTTTTGTGCCGCGTTATTCTGTGCTATTTGTTTTGGTGGTGGGGGTGGCAATTGTACTAGTGCGGTCTGATGAATCTCTCATGTTGGACATTCCTTTTGACGTAGGGGGATTTGTTTGGGTTTGGCCTGAATGGAATCTTAGCGCTTTGATTGGCATTGGTGTGCCCTTGTATATTGTGACAATGACGTCACAGAATATCCCTGGTGTCGCGGTAATGCGCAGTAGTGGCTATCAAACACCAGTGTCGCCTTTGATTAGCTGGACCGGTTTTACTTCTATTATCTTGGCGCCTTTGGGTGGTTTTGCTTTTAACTTGGCAGCTATTACGGCGGCGATTTGCTCCGGTGAAGAGTGCCATAAAGACCCTAAGCGGCGCTATATTGCAGGGCTTGCAGCGGGTATTTTTTATGGCTTGGCTGGAGTGGCTGGGGCGTCGGTTGTGGCCTTATTTTCGATTTTTCCAGCGACCATGATTGCGGCCTTGGCGGGTATCGCATTGTTAGGAACCATAGGGATAAACTTAAAAAATGCCATGGTAGATGACTCAAATCGCGAGGCGGCTTTGGTGACATTTTTAGTCACGGTATCAGGAGTGTCATTTGGTGGTATCGCGTCTGCTTTTTGGGGGCTTTTATTTGGTGTTATTTGTCTTTTGCTCTCTAATATTAAACTGAAATAAGCAGGCCAGTTGATGGATATTAGTCAAAGCATAAAAGAAGATATAGTAAAGAGTCTGTTACCACGGGGTGTTCCGCTGCGGCAAACCACTCTTTCTGTTCGTTATGGTGTCAGCCGAATCCCCATTAGGGATGCGTTGCGGTCGTTAAAAGCAGAAGGGTGGCTGGTTTCTCACGGTAAAGTTGGTGTGATGATTCCGGACTTAGATTGGAAAGAGGCGGAAGACCTTTGCCTTATGCGAGCTGAGTTGGAATGTTTGTTGTTCGGTATGGCGTTTAGCCGTATTCAAGCAGACGATATCATCGAAGCAAGGCGTATTTTGTCTGAACTCGACCAAGAAAACGTAGCCTTGATCCATCGAGGAGAACTTAATTGGCGTTTTCATCAGGCTTTGTATCGGGCGGCTGATCGACCAACCCTGCAGCGAGTTGTGGAAGGGCTAAATAAACAGGCTGTGCGCTACTTAGGGTTTCAGTATGGCCCTTTAGGGTATCGGACGGAAAGTCAGAATCAGCATGAGGCGCTGCTGTTACTGATTGAAAAGAAAGATAAATGCGCGGCCCTTGTGTTATTGAGACAACACATTGAAGAGGCCGGGGCATTATTGGCCGACTATTTGAAAGCGAATGCCTGATAGTGAGGTTGAGTCTTTGTTCAATGCTTTAAACAATAATCCAGTAAATATTTTAATGGCTAGGTGTTAACTGTTTTCATGGGTAGATTGGGGTAGGTAAATGCTAAGGCATGCGCCACCTAGTAACACGGAAGTGCCTTTTTCGATGAAACCTTGTGTGTTATTGGCATTGTGAGCAATGGCTGATAACTCAGCAAAATACAGTCCTAAGCCGGTGTTGCCTTCAAGAAACTCTTCGGGCTGGTCATCTGTAAGCTTGAAGCCGTCGCCATCATCTTCTATTGCAATAACAAGGAGTGGAATTCCTTGTTGTGTGTTGATTTTTTTTGCGCTAATTATAATCTTCGATTTTGCAAAGCGTAGTGCATTATAAACCGCTGTGCTCACCACGGCCGTCATGAGGCGTTCGTCAAATGTGCCCATTAGATTGGGCTCGCAAGCGTATGTTAGTTCTAGGCTTTTTGCATTGGCTGACGGTAATAAAGCAAAGACTTGATCATCTAGAAATTCATCAAGTAAAAAAGTATCGACATGTAGGTCGTAACCATCTGATGCGAGCTTATAGAGATAAAGGTATTCGACCCATTCATCATTCAGTTTTTTTAGGGACTCTTCAATAAGAACAATCTTTTTTTGGTTGGCGTGATCTTGACTGCCAATGGCATCTTTGAGGCCTTGCAGTTGATATAATAGGGTGCCTACCTGATTTTTGCTTTCATGTATTGCGCTGGCCAGAATGGTGCTGATGTTTATTTTGTTCATTCTAGCCTCCAAAAGCTTTTGCATAAGTGGCATTTTGCTCTCTAGTTGGCGCCGTAGAGTGGCCAGATTTGGCTTCACTGAGCCATGCCTGAAATACTTGCTTAGCGGTTGATGTGTCGCTATCCGCTAAATAAACGTCTATTTCGTAGCTGTAGGTTTTGGCTTTGTTATTTTGGTCTTCAAAAAAGGATTGGTGTACTTTTTTAAGGGTGCTGTCAAAATTGTCTTTTTGACGCGTCAACAGAGCGCCGCTGTCTGAGATTCTAGCAAGCGATTCTAAATGTTTAAGATACACTTCTGCTGTGTTGTAACAAGAATATTTTGCCAAGAACACTGCGCGTCGGTAGGCCATTTCTGCGGTGATGTAATCCTTCAATGATAGGCTGATATCACCCAGTTGTATTTGTCGTAGAATATTTTTGGGCGATTTGCCAATGGCTTCAATTAAGGTGGCTTGCGCGTCTTGTGTTTTTCCCTGAGTAACTTGTATTTTTGCAAGCCAGTCGTATGCACTCACAAAAAAACGATTGTCTAGCATCAGTTGGCGAAAATTTTGTTCTGCTTTTTCTAGCTCACCCATTAAAAAATAAGATTTGGCTTTACCAAACAACGCCCAAGGCATTTTTCGACTTTTGAGCGTTTTATTAAAAAGTGAGAGTGCTTTTTGGTATTGTTGGGTTTCTAGAAGGCTTTCGCCGATGATCCTTTCACATTTACCAGTAAGGGACGGATGTTTTTTCATGATTTTTTTTGCAGCAGAGATGGCGTCTTCATAGTTATTGGCATCAAGTGCAATATTGACGTCGTACAATTTTTCCTTTGTTTCCAATAATTTACTGAGTCGTCGTTGCAAGACTGCTTGTGAAAAAGGCTTTGTGATGTAGCCATCTGGCTGATACTCAATCGCCCCCATAACCATTTCAATCGATGTTTCAGCGGTTACCATCAAATAGGTTGCGGTATTGGGAATCAGTTTAGCGTGCCTTATTTCTTCTAACAGCTGTTGCCCATCTTTGCCATTGCCAAGGTTGTAATCAGACAAAATGACATCAAAGGACTTATTTTTCAGAAGCTCAATGGCGGTTTCGGCTTTCATGGCAATGTCGATAGAGGTAAAACCAAAATCCGTTAGCATTTTTCGCTGCATGATTCGTGCCTCTGCCATATCTTCTATGAGTAGGGCTTTTTTCTGTGAAAAGTCTTGTTGTGCCATAGATTATTACATTCCATGTCTAGCCATTATAAAAAGGATTTATTAGGGTCAATGATGAGGTCTTCTGAAAAGATTTCTTCCTCTTCTGAGGTCTGCTGGGGAATAGAATAGGATTCGCTCGCCCATGCTCCCAAGTCAATCAATTTGCATCTAGGACTACAAAAAGGTCGGTCTATATTCTCTGTAGACCACGGGGTTTTTGTGTGGCAAGTGGGGCAGGCAACCAAGGTTGCAGCGTTATTATTTTGCATGATAATGGCTCTAAAATGATAGTGGCTCTAAAAAATGATAGTGGCTCTAAAGTGATAGTGTCTCTAATATTTTTTGGTGCAATTTAAAGACTTTAGCATTCATTTCGTCAATATTACCAGAATTTTCCAAGACGAGCTGGGCCCTCTTAATACGCTCCTTGTTGCTCAACTGTGTCGCGATGATTTTTTGAGCGCTTTCTTGAGTAATATGATCTCTATTCATGACCCTATTAAGCTGTGTACTAGTCGGAACATCAATGGCAACGACCAGTTGGCATAGTGTCTCTTGCTTCGTTTCGAATAACAATGGATGAACAAGTAGGCCATATTTTGAAGTGATGGCGTTGAGTTGCGTTTTGATGGCTGCTCTGATCGCTGGGTGCGTCAACGCTTCTAGCCAAACTCTTTCCTTGGGGTCGTTAAAGATAATGTCACGAAGTGCTCGCCGGTTTAATGTGCCGTCTTGCAATAGTATGTCGTTACCATGGCGCTGGTGGATTTTTCTTAGGCAGTCAGTGCCTGGTTCAACGACAAGTCTAGCAACATCGTCAGCATCCACGCTTTGAATGCCTATGTCATTAAAGCACTTCGCAATGGTACTTTTGCCTGAGCCGATGCCACCAGCAATGCCAATTATAGGAGGAAGGTCTGTCATAGTTTACCAATAAAACATCATTATACTGGAAAAAATTAAGCAAGGGCCAAAGGCAATGTACCTAGAAAACCCTTTATTTAGGGCAATAGTGTATAAGATTCCGAGACTACTTGCACCGAGTAGTAGTGTTGGAATGCATTCTATTCCTAACCAGGCTCCAAGCCCTGCAAGAAGTTTTGCGTCGCCTAATCCTATGCCTTCTTTGCCTCTTATTTTTTGGTAAACAATAGCAACAATGAAGATAAGGCTGTAGCCAACTATCATGCCTAACACACTGCTTTCTAGGGTGTTTTTGTCCAAACTTAACAGCAGTCCACAAAGGACAATAATGCCATTGCACTCATCTGGAATTAAATGATGGGTAACGTCGATAGCGGCGGCTGTGAGTAAGCTGCTCATCAGTAATGTTAGTAAGGTGAGAGTGTAAATGTCTTCAGTCAGCCATAATAATGGAAAGCAACAGACTAAATGTAGGGCCTCAATGGCAGGATAACGATAGGATATGTTCTGTGTGCAATAGCGACATCTCCCCCGCAGTAGGGCAAAGCTCAGGATGGGCAGTAAGTCCTGCCAAGCTAGTCGATGATTGCACTGCAAACAGTGAGAACAAGAGGCTTTCAGGTGATTTGGGAGTGTCTTATTGAATGGCAGAGACAGTAGCTTGTGTGCCTCTTTTTCCCAAAAATACATCTGTTTTTCCGGCCACCGAACACTAAACGCAGCGGCGTAACTGCCTAGGCTTATCACGATTAAGGCATATAAAAGACACTCGTACATTGTTACCAGCATCATGAAATATCCAGTAAAGGGGCGTACAAAGAAACGAGTGCCGAAGCCACAAAGCCACCAGCAATGAAAAGGCAACAAGCCGGTAGTAGTTTTTCTAGTAGAGAGAGATTTTTTTGCCAGCGCTTTTCGTGTGCCTGAGCCGCCAGACTAAGTGCTCTTGAGATGTCTCCGTCTTGCTCCGCCGAATGAAGTGCAATAGCCGATTCATGTGGAAACCATCGAGGAGGAAAGCTTTTTGCGTAGCTACGCCCAAGCCGCAAGGTGTAATAGACAGTATAAATTTCGTGTTTGATGGGGTCGTGTCTAAAATATTCGGGCATATTTTTTAAAGCATGTTGTAACGTCAGGCCGCTTTTTCTGGTTGTGTTCAGCAAAGAAAATAACTTAGTGAGACGAAAGTTATGGCTGTATTTTTCTAACCAATGACAAGCATAGCCTCGGTACAAGCTGTGAATGATGATCAGTTGAATGCTGCTGCACAGCAGATATATCGCAGATAAGCTAATTATGTTGTCCCAGAAGTCTAAATCCGTTGATTTTGATTGGAATAGTTTGTTTGTTAGGGAAATGATTAACGCTATTTGAATGATGCTGAAAGGATAGGCTATGGCTTTTAGTAATCGTTGCGACCAATTAAGCAAGGCATCGAGTTGGAGTATGGCGATTTCTAAGCTTTTTTCAGCGCTTTCTCTGGTGCCATGGGCGTTAAGTAATTGGCAGTAAGGTGCGGCAGATGGCGTGCTTAGCTTGATTAAAATGTCGTTAAAAGCAGTGCCGTTTTCTAACTCTCCTAGCATGGCTTTGCAGAGAGTGGCGATGTTGGAGTGTGTTGAGGATTGAGCTAGATGCGCCACTGTTTGATTCAACTGTAAGCCCGACTGTAATGCGCTTTGCACCTCTGTATAAAACGTATGCAAGGCTTTGTAGTCCATCTTACGAGGACGCCAATCTACAATGGTAAATTGCCAGTATCCATTTTGAACATAGTGAAACAAGAGGGTATTTTCGGACGTGCTGTGGCGATGGTCGACTTTTCCATTTTTGTGCAGCACTTTATACCAAGGCATCTTTTTCTTCCTTATGCTGATGGGGAAAGGCTTTCCAAAGTGCCGGAGACGCAATGAGTGTTTCGTAGTCTTTTGGCAGTGTTTCTTGCCATGTAGGGACTAGACCATTAAAAATGGGTTGTTGAGACGAAATTTTGTACTGCATCGATTGGTGTATGATGAGCTTTAAGGAGCTGGCAAGAGAAAAAAAGTCTACTTGCCAGCCGTGGCAACGATGAATGGCGTCAAGCGCAGAATTGGTGTGCAATGTAGCAAGGACGAGATGCCCCGTCAGCGCAGCATTGACGGCCAAGTTGGCCGTAACCGAATCACGTACTTCTCCCACCATAATGACATCGGGGTCTTGTCGTAAAAATGACTTTAAAAGGCTAGCCGAATCCAGCCCAATGGCGTGATTGGGTTCACATTGAAACAACCCCTGAATTTCATATTCAACGGGATCTTCAATGGTGAAGACGGTTTTTTTGCCTGTGTTTAAGACATCGAGACAGGAATAAAGCGTGGTGCTTTTTCCGGCGCCGGTGGCACCGCACACTAGGATTAGGCCGCTATTTTCATTGAGTATTGAGCCAAGGGCGTTTAGTAGGGCGGGCTGAATGCCGATATTATGCAGCGCTAAGCGACTTTTTTCTGGTAATAGCCGCAGGGCAATTTTTTCGCCTTTAACAGTGGTGATGATGCTGACCCGAATAAAGGTACTTCGGTGCTTTTCTTCAAATAAAAATTGCCCTTCTTGTGTCCTTCGGGTTTCCGATAAATCCAAGTTTGAGCGCATTTTGATGCGGTTGATTAAGTTATTTCCTTGGGGTAAATCGGCGACTTTGCTCAGCACGCCATAACAGCGTTGATACACTTTGATGGCTGAACTTGAGTGCTCAATGTGAATGTCTGTCGCCCCATGACTAACGGCGGAAGCGATGATTTCTTCTAATGTCATGCTCCTGTGTCCCCTGTATTCGCTAGGCTTTCGCACTGTTGCGGAAGTACGTTGGCTTCTAGGTCTGAGGTGCAATGCCAGTTTCTATTTGCGTCGCGAGAATATTTTAAGTACTGACCTTCGGTGATGCCGGTATTGTCATTCAGCGTGATTTGAATATTGCCCACCTCTTTATCTTGATCCTCTACTGTAATGGATTTAACGAGCGATGCTGGGTCGAGAGAGTGTTTTATTAGGTTGAACTCCGCTGTGCTAGGAAAGGAACCGTGCAACAGAATAAACTCTTCAACTAATGATTGATGTTGGGTGGCGAGGTTTTGCGCTTCTATAAGCTTAGCTTTGGTTATTTGGCGGGTAAATGTAGGGGCAGATAAACTGGCTAAAATGGAAATGATCGCAATAACGACCATGAGCTCTAGTAATGTGAAGCCGCGTTGGGTATGACGAAAAAGTAACATTCTTCACTCCTTGAAGATTTTAGTGGTTGGCATCCTGCCGAAACACTCAGAATATGAGTTTTTATAGACTAAACGATTTGATCAAGAAAGTCTCCTGTCGGTATTTTTTCTTGATAGATTGCCGTTTTACTGTCTTTATTGGCGATATGAGGAAAAGGTTCTGCGTCGTCGTCTTCAATAAATTCTTCTTCCAATTCAAGTAGAGCGTCCTCGCGGCGACTTACTTCATCGTCTTCGACTTTTTTTCGGTTTCTCTGTGACAATGCCTGACCTTGTTCGGATAGGGTAACAACAAGATCACTGGATGCTTTCGCGTTACGGGCATTAAGGGCCGCTATGTTTGTGTCTTCGTCCGATCGCAAATCAAAGGTCGTGTAGCCAGGGGTGACTGTGCCCGTTTGTGTATGGCTTGAAAGTGCAATGACGTGTGGAAGACTGCCAGACATAATGAATACCCAATAAATGACATCAATAAATACTAATAGGCATTTGATGGTATGTCCAATGCAGATAACCCTTTCTGCATTGGACAATGATTTTTAATGTTGGCTAATTTTTCCTGCTTGAATCGCGGTAATTGCAATGGTGTAAACAATGTCGTCAACCAAGGCGCCACGAGACAAATCGTTAACCGGTTTGCGAATGCCTTGTAACATAGGCCCAATACTCACTACATCCGCACTTCTTTGTACTGCTTTGTAGGTGGTATTACCGGTGTTTAAGTCAGGGAAAATAAACACGGTGGCTTTGCCTGCCACTTTGCTGTTCGGCGCTTTTTGTTTTGCGACTTTTTCCATAATAGCGGCGTCGTATTGCAGCGGCCCGTCAATTAATAGGTCTGGTCGAAGTTTTTGTGCAATCGCTGTGGCTTCTCTGACTTTGTCGACGTCATTACCGGTGCCCGATCCACCTGTGCTGTAGCTGATCATGGCAACTTTTGGGGTGATGCCAAAGGCGGCCGCTGAGTCGGCACTTTGAATGGCGATTTCAGCCAGTTGTTCAGCGCTTGGGTCTGGATTAATAGCGCAGTCACCGTAAACCAGTACTTGGTCTGGTAGGCACATGAAAAAGACTGACGAGACTAGGCTGGCGTTTGGTGATGTTTTGATGATCTGAAGGGCAGGGCGAATAGTATTTGCCGTGGTGTGGACTGCGCCGGACACTAGGCCATCGACATCACCAACCTGCAGCATCATGGTGCCTAATACAACGTTATCTTCAAGTTGCTCACGGGCAACAATGTCTGTCAGTCCGCGGGATTTTCTTAATTCGACCATGGGAGCCACATAACGCTCACGAATGCTACTCGGGTCGAGTATTTCCACGCCATGGCTTAATTCGATGCCATTGTTTTGCGCAATGCGCAGAATCTCGGTTTCGTTGCCTAATAACGTACAACGAGCTATGCCGCGCTCGGCGCAAATAGACGCCGCTTGAATGGTACGAATCTCTTCACCTTCTGGAAGAATGATGCGCTTATTAAGTGAGCGTGCAAGTTCGATCAAGCGGAAACGGAAAGCAGGGGGCGAGAGCTTTCTTTCTTCTTGGTTCATGGCAAAAGAGTTGATCCAGTCGTGATCGATGCATCGGGCGATGTGCTCTTTTACCATCAGCACTCGTTCTTTATCGTCCAGTGGAATTTCTTGGTTGAACGATTGCATGTTGATGACGGTTTCCCAGCTATTGGATTCAACTGAAAGCACTGGCAAGCCTTTTGCCATGGCTTTGCCGCAGAGTGCCATCAATGACTCGCTTGGCTGATAGCCACCGGTTAACACCAATGCCGCGATCTTGATGTCGTTTAATGCCGCAATGGCGGTGGCCATGATGACGTCGGTGCGGTCTCCAGGAGTGAAAACCAAGACGCCCGGACGGAGCGCTTCAAGCATGTTTTCAACGCCGCGGGCGCACAACGTATAAGATTGCACGCGACGAGATTCGATTTCTCCCGCATTGATAATACGAGCGCCTAAGAAGTCTGCGACGTCTTTGACACGCGGGTAAGTCAGTTCATCTGCTTTTGGGATTTGCCCTAGCAGACTGAAATTGCGTTTAAATATCCCTCGTTGTGCGAATAGATCACCGTATGATTTGACGCCCAATGATCCCGGTGTAGTTTTATTCAATATACAGCCGATGACATCATTGGCTTTAATGCCGCCATAAGACCCAGCGGCAATTTCAACATGGTGCTCTAATTCATTGACACGCATGTCGTTAGGGGCGGTCACCAATACCAATCCAGCGTCAAGCGTTCGAGCGATGGCTTTATTAAGTCTTGTCGCATAGGGATGCCCTGCAATTTGAGCTAGACCTTCTACAATCACGGTCGAATCAGGCTCGACGCTTGCTTGAAAGCGTCCGACAATCTCTTCCATCAGCTCATCAATGTTGTCGTTATAAAGGTAGCGTTCTGCTTCATGAAGTGGAATCGGCTCGGCAGGCGTCAGTGTCGAACCTTGCGCAACCATAGCGGTCGATTTATCCGGCCCTTTATCGCCTGGCTGAGGTTGAGCAATAGGTTTGAAAAAGCTGGCTTTTAAACCTTGCTGTTCGAGTGCGCGAACAAGGCCAACTGAGACGGATGTTAAGCCCACGCCTGGGCCAGTAGGAACGGTCATTAATACATTTATTGACATTTCGGATGAATCCTAAATAAGTCCATTATGGGGTGCAACGTCTCAATCAATGCTGAATTAAACGAATCGTATCCAATGCAATCATGAATTCTTCGTTAGTCGGAATGATCCAAACATCTGTTTTACTGTCTGTTGAGCTAATGTTAGCGATTTCACCACGCGGCGCATTGTCATTGAGAGTTGAGTCTATACGAATATTAAATGCTTTCAAATAATGGCAAATAGTGCGACGTACATAGTGTGAATTTTCGCCAATGCCACCAGTAAACACTAAATGATCAATACTGTCTAAGGTGATGGCGACACTGACTAGATGTTTGGCCGTGCGAGCTGCGAACATATCGAGCGCGAGTTTGGCTTTTTGATCGCCAGAGTCCATCGCCTCTTCTAAAGTTCTGCAATCATTGGAGCGTTCTGATACTCCTAGTAGTCCGCTTTTTTTGTACAGTATCTCAAGGGCTTCGTCAGCGGAAATATTTTCAGCTTGGCTAATGAACGACAACAAACTTGGGTCTAGGCTACCAGAGCGCGTTCCCATCATTAGGCCTTCTAATGGGGTAATCCCCATGCTGGTGTCCGAGGATTGACCATGATGAATGGCGCAGGTGCTGGCGCCGTTACCCAGATGCGCGACAAGAACGCCTTGCTGATCGCTGCCTTTTGCCACTTGAGCTAATTTTTGGCTGATATAACGAAAACTGGTGCCATGAAACCCATATTTACGAAAATGGTGCTCGCGATAAAAATGCATCGGGATAGGGTATAGGTACTGTTCTGGTGTCAGTGTTTGATGAAATGCGGTGTCGAAAACCGCCACCTGAGGCAGTCCCGAGAAAAGCTCAAACGCGATCTCAATGCCCTTGGTATGGGCAGGGTTATGCAGCGGTGCAAACTGAGCGCAGTCTTTTATGCCATCAATGACGTCCTGATTAATTAAGACCGATTGACTAAATGTTTCGCCGCCGTGAACGACCCGGTGACCAATGCCCACTAATGTGCTTTCAATGGCAGGGTGTTCATTAAGCCACTGTTTGATATGAGTGACGGCATTTTTATGGCTACTATCTTTTAAAGGGATTTGGCTTTTTTGGCCATCATATTTAAAGGTGATACTGCTTTCGTCTGAGCCTAATCTGTCCGCGATACCTTCAACTAATGTATCTTGTCCGGCGTTAGCTAGAATGGCAAATTTTAACGAAGAACTGCCACAATTGATGACTAAAATACTCTCTTTCATAATGTTTCCTGAGAGACACGCAAAGATAGGTCTATTGCTTGAATGTGTTTTGTTAACGCACCAATGGAGACAAAATCTACGCCCGTTGCTGCGACCTTTAGTAGTCGCTCTTTGTCCATGTTTCCTGACGCTTCGAATTTGACCTGACCTTTAAAGTCAGCAACAGCGGTTGCCATGTCTTCATAGGAAAAATTGTCTAGCATGATGATATCGGCACCAGCTTGTACTGCCATGGCGACTTCTTCAAGGTTTTCGGTTTCGACTTCGATGGTCTTACCCGGCGCAATTGTTTGCGCCATGTTCACCGCATTGGCGATGGAGCCTGCTGCCATAATATGATTTTCTTTTATTAAAAAGGCATCGTATAGCCCCATGCGATGATTTTGTCCGCCTCCCACCGTGACCGCATATTTTTGAGCTTGACGCAGACCTGGAAGCGTTTTACGCGTGTCTAAAATGGTTAACTGTGTGTCTTTCACTATCTGACTGTACTGGCGAGTGACCGTGGCGGTATAAGACAATGTTTGCAGAAAGTTGAGCGCCGTTCGCTCTCCGGTTAAAATCGTTCTTGCATGACCTTTTAGTGTTAAAAAAGGGCGATTGGCTTCGAGTAAATCCCCTTCATTGTTGTGCCACTCAAGGCTGACGCGCCCCCCTAAGTGGGCAAAAACTTCCTTAACCCAAGCTTGGCCACACAACACCGCTTGTTCACGGCTAATCACCGTTGCGGTGATTTCTTGGTCATCAGGAATAAGTTTTGCTGTTATATCACCTGCACCCACATCTTCTTGTAATGCGAACGCGACTTGCAATCGAATGTGCTCGGTTAATAGAGCGTCCAAAGGGGCCATGTACTATCCTATTTGTCACTGAATTAAATCGCTATTGTAGCCTTATATTGTAGGTGCGTCAGTGCTGTTTTCTGGGATTTGTTGATCTGCATAGTGTTTTATTACTAAGTTTTTCGGCCTTGCGCGTTTTTTATATCGATTTGATAGGCTGCTTGCAAGGCGTGATAGAGGCAAGGAATGCTAGGCGCGCGGAGCCAAGCAAGTTGCTCATGTTGGTGGGTGTGGTCGCTTATTCAGGGTGTTTGCTGTATTTCTCGTGAAAGAAATGTGGAATTCATGCTATTTATACAGCTCATACGTTTGGTGAATCTTGATCACTGTTTCTTGTGTTTTCGCGGTGTTTTATGGTTTTTTTGTCAGTTTTTAGATAGGATTCAAGGCTTGTAAGCGATTTAAACGCTTCTGCTGCCCTTCAATCTTGAGGGAGGTGGCTAGGCGATCCTTTCATTAGGTGTTAATCTTACGCCCGAATTGGATACCTTGGTGCTGAGTAAACACTCAGTACAAGGTAAATTTTTTGTAAGACATCGACGTTTGATGCGCTACAAAATGATATTTTTATGTATTCATAAATACACGTTTTTGATTTTTTATGTGCACCTAGTAAAGCTAATTGCATGTAGAAATTTAATGTTGGGTTTGATGAACCAAACCCAAATTGGAAGCGAACCGACTAGATACTTTAGTGGTCGATGCAATGGAAATAAAATTAAAACAATAATGATGACCATTGGAACGGATAAAAACGACACTTTAAACGCAATAAGTAGGGTGTCGTCTTTATCCTAAATCGGCTGGAATTTAGGGTGGCTATTCATCTAAATTTCGAAGGTTCGTTTAAGTAGCCTCCAAGGCTTAAATACACATAATGCCCTTGGTAGGTTAAGTATCTGTTCTAATAGCGGGAGTTATTAACACGATGACTGAGCAGCATATTCTCGAAGACATCGATCCAACTGAAACCAAAGAGTGGGTCGATGCGCTTGAGTCTGTCCTTCGCGAAGAAGGTCCTGATCGCGCGCAATACATTTTAAATCGTTTGACGAATGAAGCTTCAAAAGCGGGTACGTCAATGCCGTCGTCTATCACGACACCATACCGGAACACAATTGCACCTGAGAATCAGAAGCCATTGCCCGGTGACGTATTTATGGAACGTCGTATACGTTCTATTATTCGTTGGAACGCATTGGCTATGGTAATGAAGGCGAACCGTGTTGATTCAACACTTGGTGGCCACATTACAAGTTTTTCTTCTGCCGCAACGCTTTACGATATCGGTTTTAACCACTTTTTCCGCGGAACGAGTGAAAAACAAGAAGCAGATATGGTCTTTTTCCAAGGCCATATTTCTCCTGGTATTTATGCGCGTTCATACATTGAAGGGCGCTTGACAGACGAGCAGCTTGATAACTTCCGTCGCGAAGTCGATGGCAAAGGTATCTCTTCTTACCCACACCCTTGGTTAATGCCAGATTACTGGCAGTTCCCTACCGTATCAATGGGCTTGGGGCCTTTACAGGCTATCTACCAAGCACACGTTATGAAGTACCAGCACAGCCGCGGTCTGATTGATCAAGGTGACCGTAAAGTATGGGCTTTCCTAGGCGATGGTGAGTGTGACGAACCAGAATCTTTAGGCGCTATCGCTTTAGCGGGACGTGAAAACCTAGATAACTTGATTTTTGTGATTAACTGTAACCTGCAGCGCCTTGATGGTCCTGTGCGTGGTAACAGCAAAATCGTTCAAGAACTTGAAGGTGTCTTCCGTGGTGCCGGCTGGAATGTTGTCAAATGTCTATGGGGTCGTCATTGGGATCCTCTATTCGAAAAAGACGACAAAGGTTTGCTTATTAAGCGTATGAATGAAGTTTGCGATGGTGAACTTCAAAACTACAAAGCAAATGGCGGCGCTTACACGCGTGAACACTTCTTTGGCAAATATCCTGAGTTGCTAGAGATGGTGAAAGACATGACGGATGATGAGATCATGAATCTTAACCGTGGTGGTCATGATCCCTATAAAGTCTATGCAGCTTACGCTGAAGCAACGTCTCACAAAGGTCAGCCGACCGTTATCTTGGCGCAAACCGTTAAAGGTTACGGCATGTTTAAAGCGGCTGAAGCGCAAAATACCGCGCACCAAACGAAGAAGCTGGATGAAGAGTCTTTGGCTCAATTCCGCGACAAGTTTGGTATTCCAATCAGTGATGAAGAGCTAAAAGATTTACCTTACTACCGTCCAGCGGAAGACAGCCCAGAAATGCAATATTTGCGCTCTCGTCGTAAAGAATTGCATGGTGACTTCCCAGTGCGTCGTCGTGATTGTGAAGCGCTTGAAGTGCCTTCTTTGGAAGCCTTTAAAGCTCAAATCGCGGGAACAAACGGTCGTGAGATTTCGACTACTATGGCATTCGTGCGTGCATTGAATGTGATGGTAAAAGACAAAAAAATCGGCGAACGTGTTGTGCCGATTGTGGCCGATGAAGCGCGTACCTTTGGTATGGAAGGCATGTTCCGTCAGCTTGGTATTTATTCTGCTCAAGGTCAGCGTTATACACCGCATGACCACACTCAGATTATGTACTATAAAGAATCTGCAGATGGTCAAATTTTGCAAGAAGGCATTAACGAGCCAGGTGCATTTTCTGCATGGTTGGCGTTAGCGACTTCTTACAGCAACAGCAATTTGCCAATGATTCCTGTGTATATCTACTACTCTATGTTTGGTTTCCAACGTATTGGTGACTTAGCTTGGGCGGCGGGTGATTCTCAGGCACGTGGCTTCTTAATTGGTGCTACGGCTGGCCGTACAACGTTGAATGGCGAAGGTTTGCAGCACGAAGATGGGCATTCCCATATTCTTGCAGGGACGATTCCGAACTGTGTGTCTTATGATCCGACTTACTCTTATGAAGTCGCTGTTATTGTGCAAGATGGCTTGCGCCGTATGTATCAGGACAAGGAAAGTGTTTTCTATTACTTGACGGTAATGAATGAAAACTACACACATGAAGATATGCCTGAAGGTGTTGAAGACGGCATTATTAAAGGCATGTATAAGCTTAAATCTCACGCTAAGAAAGCCAATAAGAAACAAGTTCAATTGCTTGGTTCTGGCGTTATTTTGCGTGAAGTGGAAGCGGCTGCAGAGATCCTATTTAATGATTTCGGTGTTAACTCTGATGTATGGAGTGTCACGTCTTTCAACGAGCTACGCCGTGAAGGTCTTGATGTAAGTCGTTGGAATATGCTTCACCCTGAAGCAGAAGCTCGCCTATCTCATGTTGAATCTTGCTTGAATGGCAATGGCCCTGTAATTGCGTCTACCGATCATATTAAATTGTTCGCAGATCAAATTCGTCCATTCGTAAAAGGTACTTATAACGTACTTGGTACAGATGGTTTTGGCCGCAGTGATACTCGTGCTCAATTGCGTCACTTCTTCGAAGTGAATCGCTACTGGGTGGTAGTTTCTGCCTTGAATGCACTGGCAAAAGACGGTGTGATTGATGCATCTGTAGTTAGTGGGGCGATTGCTAAGTTTGGTTTAGATCCTGAGAAGCCAAACCCTGTTACTTGCTAATTACCTGACAAGCTAGGTATCTGGCTTAGCGTATATTGCTACCTAAGCCAGATAAGTTTTTAAGTTTGATGCGTCTATAAGACAAAGGAGATTTCTGTGAGTACTGAAATCATTCGAGTACCGGATATTGGTGGTGCGACTGATGTCGAAATTATCGAGATCAGTATTGCGGTTGGTGACACTATCGAAGTGGACCAATCTATTATTGTTTTAGAAACAGATAAAGCTTCCATGGATGTGCCATCTTCTATGGCTGGTACAGTAAAAAGCATTTCTGTGAAAGAAGGCGATAAGGTTTCTGAAGGGGACGAGCTTCTGATTATTGAAGTTGAGGGTGCAGTAGCATCTGCTCCTGAAGCGCCAGTAGCGGCTTCAGCACCGGAAAAATCGGCCGAGCCGACTTCTGCTCCATCTTCTTCCAGTGAAGAAAAAGTTTCAGTGCCTGATATTGGTGGTGCGACTGACGTAGAAGTGATTGAGATTTGTGTTGCTGAAGGCGATATGGTTGAAGAGGGCGACTCTATTATCGTTCTTGAGACTGATAAAGCTTCTATGGATATCCCTTCGCCATTTACCGGCAAGATCGGTAAAATTTCGATCAAAGTCGGTGATACGGTTTCCGAAGGTGCCGCTATTCTTGTGGTGACAACTGAATCATCTTCAACAGCTTCTGCTGCTTCGGAAGAAAAAGCGGAAGCACCAAAATCATCTGCTCCTGCAGCAGCCCCCGTTTCTGGTGGTGTTGAGTCTGTAAAGGTGCCTGATATTGGTGGTGCTGAAGGTGTAGAAGTGATCGAGGTTGCTGTCGCGGCGGGCGATAAAGTTAAAGAGGGCGATTCGATTATCGTGCTTGAAACTGATAAAGCTTCCATGGAAATCCCGGCGCCAAAATCAGGAACCGTTAAATCGGTTTCTATTAAGGTTGGTGACAAGGTTTCTGAAGGTCATCTTGTTCTTGAGCTTGAAGTGGAAGGTAGTTCTGACGCAGCGCCGGTTGCTGAAAAAGCGGCTCCTGCTCCTGCAGAAGCGCCTAAAGCGAATGCAGCGAAAACCGCTCCTGCGGCAGATCAATCGGCTGTATTGTCTGAACCTTCGAAGAAAGTTCATGCCGGCCCAGCTGTGCGTATGCTTGCTCGTGAGCTAGGTGTTGACTTGTCTCTTGTTCGTCCTACTGGCCCTCGTGGTCGTATTACGAAAGAAGATTTGCATGCTTATGTGAAAGCAGCGGTACAAAAAGCCGTGTCGGCTCCAGCGGGTGTTGCTACGGGTTCTGGTTTGCCAACTGTGCCTGATCAAGACTTTAGCAAATTCGGCGATGTCGACCTTGTTAAGATGAGTAAAATTCAGCGCATGACGGCGCAGAACATGGTTCGCAACGCGCTTGTTGTGCCTCAAGTGACTCAGTTTGATAAAGCCGATATTTCTGACCTTGAAGCATTCCGTAAGGGCTTGAAAGGTGAAATGGAGAAACAAGGTGTGAAATTGACACCTCTTCCATTCCTGATTAAAGCAGTAGCACAAGCTATGGTGGCGAATCCAAGCTTCAATGTGTCGCTAATGGCCGATGGCGAAAGCTACGTTCAGAAGCATTATGTGCACATTGGTATTGCGGTAGATTCTCCTGCAGGCTTAGTGGTTCCTGTTTTGCGTGATGCAGACAAAAAATCTGTTATTCAGATCGCAAAAGAAGCCAGTGAGTTGATTAAAAAGGCACTTGATAAGCAGCTTAAACCAGCTGATATGCAAGGTGGTTGTTTTACTATTTCTAGTTTGGGTGCGATTGGCGGGACTGGCTTTACGCCTATCGTTAACTGTCCTGAAGTGGGTATTCTTGGTGTTTCTAAAGCAGACATTGAGCCACGCTGGAATGGTAAAGAATTTGAGCCTCGTACCATGTTGCCATTGTGCTTATCTTACGATCATAGAGCGGTCAATGGTGGTGATGCGGGTCGTTTCATGACCTTCTTGAACGCCTTGCTAAGTGATGTGCGTCGCTTGTCTCTTTAATGAGATATTTTGATCAATCGCTAATGTGATCAAAAGTGAAGTAAATAAAAAAGCCGCTTACTGACGTAAGCGGCTTTTTTTTTAGCCATTATTCAAATGGCACACAGGCACCTCGCCCCTTGGGCGGGGGGATTCATTTATGTGTTTGTTAGGCTATTAACGGCCTGTATTAACGCCGACTTGCGGGAGTCACAAAATGCACTGTGTGGTAATCGATTCAATACACCTAGCTTTTCAAGTCGCTCTGTAGTTTGTCCATTTGGACTAAAGATATAAACCGCACAATTCGCTTCTATTGCGTCTTTAATGGCGTTTTCTAATGCTAGGCCAATAGTAAGGTCCATCATAGGAACGGCGCTCAAATCTAACACGACGGCTTTGTAGTTATGTATGCGGTTATGGTGTTTGGCGATGGCTTTACTGACACCGAAAATCATTGGGCCGGATAAATAGAACAGCAATACCTTTCCATCGGCTTGATCGAGCAATGCTTTTTCTTCTTCCGACAGTGGAATGTCGTCATCCGCATCACTGATGGCTTTTACATTGCCAGACTGTAGGCGGCTGAGTTTTTCAATGGTTATGATATTGGCAATAAAAACACCGATGCCTACCGCCACCATGAGATCAACAAAAACGGTTAACGCCATAACGCCATACATGATGATGGTTGGCGACAGGGCGACTTTGTGGGCGCGTTTTAAAAAACTCCAATCAAGAATGTTGATCCCCACGTACAACGCAATACCGGCTAAAACAGCCATTGGGATTGGACTTATTAGCTCGGATGCCCCAAGCACCACTAACAGCAGAATTAAGGCTCTAGTGACGCCAGCAAGGGGCGATTTGCCACCAGACTGTATATTGACGACGGTTCCCATCGTGGCGCCCGCGCCAGGTAAGCCACCAAGTAACCCTGAGAAAAAATTGGCGGTGCCTTGGCCTATGAGTTCACGGTTCGAATCATGTTCTTTACGGGTTAGGCTGTCGGCGATCACAGCGGTTAATAGTGTGTCTATACAGCCTAAGGTGCCTAATACTAGCCCATTAATAATCATTTCGATAAACACGGATCGCTCAAAGTGAGGCCAGTGAATAGACGGTAGACCGGATGGAATGACGCCAATGCGGCGCACATCTGAGTCGCTAAACACTATAATGGAAACAAGCGTGATGGCGACTAAGGCGACGAGCTGAGGTGGGACGTATCGGCGCCAAGATTTCGGCAGATAAAACAGCACACCTAACGTGAGCAGGCCAAGAAATAGTTCAGAAAACTTTAGGTTAACAATAAGGTTGGGCAATGCGCTTAATGTTCCTATGACACCGCCTGATGGTGAGCTATGCCCTAAAAAAGGGGCGATTTGTAAAATAATTAAGATAATGCCGATGCCAGACATAAAGCCTGAAATCACGCTGTATGGCATGAGCGTAATGTACTTACCTAACTTTAAGTAGCCTAATGTGATTTGAAATAGACCCGCAATCATCACCACAGTAAACGCCATGGCGACACCGCCTTCAGGGCTGCTGGCCATCATGCTGGTAAGAACCGCTGTCATGATGACCGTCATTGGGCCCGTTGGTTCGGAAATAAGGCTAGTAGAGCCACCAAATATTGCGGCAAATAAGCCGACGAGTATAGCACCCCAAAGTCCTGCTTCTGCGCCAGCTCCTGATGCTACGCCGAAGGCAAGCGCCAGAGGCAGTGAAACGATGGCCGTGGTGGCCCCGCCAAATAAATCGCCTACAAGAGTCCAGTCTTTAAAGCGAGAAAAGTCAATGATCATGGTTTTTTACCTGTCCGTTATTTATATTCTGATCAATCCGTTGAAATAATCCATCGTGTTCTGTTCGTAAAAGAGCCCGCAAAGGCGGGCTCTTGGTATTATCAGGCAGAAGACGTTGCCGCTTTATTGTGCGTTAACTTCTGATGTTGTTTCTGGGTCTTTCTCTTCTTTTCGCGCAATTCTTGGGTCGTTCTTAACGCGACCTGCGGATTCGCGGCGGCGAGAAGTGGCCGTATTGCGTTTTTCTTCTTGCTCTAAGCGTAGCTTTTCTTGTTGAGCCAAAATAGCAGCAGGCAATTCTACTGGCGCTTTAGCCTCAATGTTTGTTTGTTTAGCGGCAGGTTTGCCACGTCCACGACGAGGTGTTCTAGTTGAGCGGCCAGTGTCTTCTGGCGCTTCTCCACTGTTCTCCTCGGCAGTCGTTTCTGCTGTTTCAGCCTTTGTTTCTTCTGCTTCTGTTACTGCTTCCGCTTGGACTTCTGTTGCAGTCGTTGCAGCTTCAGGTGTCTCTGTTGCTACAGCGGCTTCGATTTTTGGCTGTTCCGCTTCAGGTGTCTCTGTTGCTACTGCTTCAGATTTGGGCTGCTCAGCTTTAGACGTCTCTGTTGTTGCTTCAGTCTTGGGAGTCTCTTCTTGCTCAATTTTTCGCATTTGAGCTTTTACCGACATCTTAGGCTTAGCGGGTTTTACTTCAGGTGTTTCGTCTTTAGCGGCTTCTTCTATTGTTGCTTGTGTATCAGTTGATGGTACTTTTTCAGCCTCAACAGCCTCAACAGCCTCAACAGCCTCAACAGCCTCAACAGCCTCAGGTTCATCTTTTGCGGATGTCTCTGGTGCTTCTACCTGTGTCTCAATTTTGGTTTCTGCAGGTTCAGCGTCTACCGTTGGTGACTTTGTTTCTTCGGCTTGTGTTGCAACCGCATCTACTGATTGAGTTTCAGCGCTGTCAGTTTCAGTGCTTTCTTCCTGTGTGTTGATTTCGTCTTTTTGTGGACGGCGCGAACGACGTGAACGACGCGAACGGCGTTGAGGCTCGTCACCATTCTCAATACTTTCCGCTTCAGCATGTTGAGCGGCTTCTACCAAAGCAGCATCTTCTTGCTCTTGTAGTTTGGTTGCTTCTAATGCTTCTTCTTTTAGTTTGCCATTGCGACGACGATTGTCATTGCGGTCGCGTTTGCGCTCAGTTACTTCAGGCACTTCTTTTTGTGCTTGAGGCTGACGTGGAGCGGCTTTTACGGCAGCTTCTTGTTTCTCTGCTCTTGGCTCTTGCGTCTCTGATTTATTGCCACGGTTGTTATTGCGGCGGTTGTTATTGCCGGTGACTTTGGTGGTCGCTTCTGCTTGCTCACGACGAGATTGGCGAGTAGAGCGATTTTTTTCTGCAGTGCTGGCGCTATCGTCACGGTCTGAATTTTGGTGCTTAACCGTTCGTTTATTTCTATTGGTGCGATTGTTAGTGGGTTTGCTTGAGCTAGCGCTAGAGTCACTACGTTCTGTTTGCTGTGACGAATTTGAGTTAGCTTTGCTTGCTGTTTTTTGTTTTGGCTTGCTATCCGCTTCGCCAAATAAAGCGGTCATGATGCGCTTTAGCAAACTAGGTTTGCTTGGTGCGCTGTTGACAGCTTTAGACGCTGCTGCAGGTGCGGCGTTGTGTTCAGGTGCTGGCGCTTTGGGTGCAATGCTGGTGACCGCAGCTTGTGCACGAACATTTTCACTGGCTTTGCGAGGCTCATAAGGAGGCTGCTCTGGCGTTTCGACCAGTGTGTAGCTGTTTTCATTCTGTGACACGACTGTGCTGTCATCACGAATGCGTTCAACCTCAAAGTGCGGTGTTTCCATATGTGGATTTGGCACAAGAATGATATGAACGTTGTTACGTTTTTCAATTTTTGCAATGTTGGTGCGTTTCTCGTTTAGCAAGAAAGTCGCAACAGACACGGGTAAAACTGCGCGAATTTGAGCGGTACGCTCTTTAGAGCATTCTTCTTCGATTAGGCGAAGTACAGAAAGCGCTAGAGACTCTACGTCACGAATAAACCCTTGGCCGTTACAGCGAGGGCAGACAATGCCACTGGTTTCACCAAGAGAAGGGCGCAAACGTTGGCGTGACATTTCTAATAAGCCGAAACGAGAAATACGACCCAATTGAACGCGAGCACGATCCGCCTCTAGGGCGTCTTTCATGCGGTTTTCAACTTCTTTTTGGTTGCGCACTGGTGTCATGTCGATGAAGTCGATCACCACTAAGCCACCAATATCACGAAGGCGCAATTGGCGAGCAATTTCGTCGGCGGCTTCTAGGTTGGTTTGCAATGCGGTTTCTTCGATGTCGCCGCCTTTGGTCGCGCGGGCTGAGTTGATATCGATAGAAACCAAGGCTTCCGTCGGGTCGATAACAATAGAACCACCAGAAGGCAGACGAACTTCACGCTGGAAAGCGGTTTCGATCTGAGTTTCGATCTGGAAGCGATTAAACAGAGGCGTTGAATCCGTATACATCTTGATGCGCGACTTGAAGTGCGGCATCACTTGCATGACAAAGTTAATGGCATCTTGATAAGCATTTTTTTCATCGATCAGTACTTCGCCGATGTCTTCGCGTAAATAGTCGCGAATCGCGCGGATAACGATGTTGCTTTCTTGATAGATTAAAAAAGGCGCAGGTTTCTCAGACGCGGCTTTGGTAATTGAAGACCATAAAGTGTCTAGGTAATCCAAATCCCACTGAAGCTCTTCGGTAGAGCGACCAACGCCAGCCGTACGCACAATAAGTCCGCCATTGTCTGGGGTGTTAAGGCCGGACATGGCTTCTTTAAGGTGTGATCTGTCATCACCGTCGATGCGACGTGAAATGCCACCAGCACGAGGGTTGTTTGGCATCAAAACCAAATAACGTCCTGCTAAGCTGACAAAAGTGGTGAGTGCGGCGCCTTTGTTGCCGCGCTCTTCTTTGTCTACTTGAACAATCACTTCTTGGCCTTCGCTTAACACATCTTTGATGTTAATTCGGCCTTCGTGATTTGATTTTTTGGAAAAATAGGTTTTAGAAATTTCTTTTAACGGCAAGAAACCATGGCGATCTGCGCCGAAATCAACAAACGCCGCTTCTAAACTCGGCTCAATGCGAGTGATGCGACCTTTATAAATGTTTGATTTCTTCTGTTCGCGTGAACCGGATTCGATGTCTAGATCATATAGACGTTGTCCGTCTACTAGGGCGACGCGCAACTCTTCTTGTTGAGTTGCATTTATTAGCATTCTAATCATTGTATGTGTGAACTCTGTTGGCTGATACGAAAGAGTCACTGCAGTGATAGGGTAACCATTAACAAATTTGACTCAGTATTAGAGTAGGTTATTTGGTGTCTTGTCTGGCGAGAGGAGTACGCGATTCGTTTATATAGATTAAACGCTTTGTGCTGTCGCTGCCGTGATCAATACCAAATAGTCTCTTTAACTGGTCTCGTTTTCTTGCCTTTTCATAGAACGACGCGAACGCGCGGTCGAGCAATTTAATGAGAGTTCCTGCCACTGAAGCGGATTTTTCCGAATCATGCGGTTTATTATTTAAGATTAACTGTTACAGAGGTAAGATAGGGGGCCAAAGTGTCGCTTCGGCAATTTTCATTCAATTTTGCATCTTATCTTCGAGGTGTTTTGTTACCTCTTACCCTTTGCGAGGTGTGAATATAACAGTAAAAACTAAGTGCTTCAATTATAAAGGAAACCAATCTTAACTTATGTCGGACTCAGATCTTAATTCAGCAGAGCGTCCCGCGGTTCGTTACGTCACTATTGACGACAATAATACGGGTCAGCGAATCGATAATTTTTTGGTTACTTTTCTCAAGGGTGTTCCAAAAGGCAAGATTTACAACTTGCTTAGGAAGGGTGAAATCCGTGTCAATAAGAAGCGCACCAAGCCAGATTATCGTTTGCAAAATGACGATATTGTGCGTATTGCGCCGATTGTCATTGCGCCAGAGTCGGACAAGCCAACCTTGTCAGATCGTTTAAAAAGTGACATCGAATCACGTATTGTCTATGAGGACAAAGGGTTAATCGTTATCAATAAGCCTTCTGGCTTAGCGGTTCATGGTGGCAGTGGCTTGAGTTTTGGCCTGGTGGAAGTTGTGCGTCAAATGCGACCGCTAGAAAAATTTATTGAGTTGGTTCATCGACTGGATCGGGATACTTCAGGTCTTATCATGGTGGCTAAAAAGCGCGCGGTATTAAAAGAGCTGCATACGGCATTGCGTGAAAAAGAAGGCGTGCAAAAAACCTATCTGGCTTTGGTTTACGGCAGCTGGCCAAAGCGAAAACTACAGGTAAATGCGCCTTTATTGAAAAATGAGCTGCAATCTGGAGAGCGGGTTGTAAGGGTGCATACTGACGGCAAAGAAAGTTTGACTCGATTTAAGTTGGCTCGACAGTTTGAAGGTTATAGTTTGGTTGAGTGTGAACCTGTGACGGGGCGAACGCATCAAATTCGCGTTCACGCCCAGTATGCGGGTTACCCGATTGTTGGTGATGAGAAATATTCGCCTGCTGAATCGTTAAAAGAAACCAAAGCGCTCGGCTTTAAGCGTTTGTGCCTGCATGCGACGCGATTGGATATTATGCTAAACGGTGAGCGCATGTTGTTTGAGGCGCCGCTTGATAAGGAGTGGCAAACATTGATGAATGAAAAATTGACGGGTGTTTTTTCCTAGACTAGATGCCATGGCAATGACAATAAGATAAATTTAGCAATTTATTTATCTTATTGTCATTTGCTTACTTCCCATAACCAACTTCTCATGGCGACATCTCGTAACCGATTTTTCAAGCGTACTTGGCGCAATAAAAAAGGCGAATCATTGCGGATTCGCCTTTTTTTGTTTCTTGGTGCTTGTTAGCTGTTTAGAAGATTAATCTTCGTAGCTGTCTATTGGTGGGCATTCGCAGAACAAGTTGCGGTCACCGTAGACGTTGTCAATACGGCCAACCGGTGGCCAGTATTTACGCGCCTTGATCCAGTTAAGTGGGTAAGCCGCTTCTTTACGTGAGTAAGCGTGCGCCCATTCCGCATCGAGAAGGCTGTCGGCGGTATGCGGTGCATTGACCAACGGGTTGTCTTCTAGAGGCCATTCACCCGCTTGGACTTTGCTGATTTCTTTGCGGATCTGAATCATGGAATCGCAGAAGCGATCTAGTTCTTCCAAGTTTTCAGATTCCGTTGGTTCTATCATTAAGGTGCCAGCAACCGGGAAAGACATGGTGGGTGCATGGAAACCGAAGTCCATCAAGCGCTTAGCGATATCTTCTTCGCTGATGCCAGATTCTGCTTTTAGCGGACGAATATCAATAATACATTCGTGCGCCACCGTGCCGTTTTTGCCCGTGTAAAGAATGGGGTAATGCTCACCTAGACGTTTAGCAATGTAGTTGGCATTCAAAATGGCGTTAAAAGTCGCATCGCGCAAGCCTTTGTCGCCCATCATCTTGATGTACATCCAAGTAATCACCAGAATGCTGGCGCTGCCGTATGGCGCGGCGGACACGGCGCCGTGCTGGTCAGCCATTCCCATAACCGGTGTAACCGCATGGCCTGGTAGGAAAGGCGCAAGGTGTGATTTAACCCCAATAGGACCCATACCAGGGCCGCCGCCGCCATGTGGAATGCAGAATGTCTTGTGCAGGTTAAGGTGGGAAACGTCCCCGCCAAAGGTGCCTGGAGGCGCAACGCCCACTAGGGCGTTTAAGTTGGCGCCATCGATGTACACTTGGCCGCCGAATTTATGAACAATGTCACATACTTCGCGAATGTGTTCTTCAAATACACCGTGAGTCGATGGGTATGTCGCCATGATGCAGCTTAGTTGCGCGGCGTGTTTCTCGGCTTTTTCCGCAAGATCCACCAAGTCAATGTTGCCGTTTTCGTCGCATTTTACAATGACTACTTTCATGCCTGCCAAAGCGGCAGACGCTGGGTTGGTGCCATGAGCAGAACTTGGGATCAAGCACACGTCGCGCTGGTGATCGCCGCGAGACTTGTGGTATTTGTCGATCGCAATAAGACCCGCGTATTCACCTTGAGCACCCGAGTTCGGTTGCAAAGAAACCGTGTCGTAGCCCGTTGCTTTGGACAGCATCTCGATTAGCTCTTGCAACAAGGCATGGTAGCCAGTCACTTGATTGTCTGGCGCAAACGGGTGAATGCGACCGAATTCGGCCCAAGTCACCGGAATCATTTCAGACGCCGCGTTTAGCTTCATGGTGCAAGAACCAAGCGGGATCATGCTTTGATTTAGGGCGATGTCTTTCACTTCCAATTGGTGCATATAGCGCATCAATTCGGTTTCGCTGTGGTGACTGTTGAATACTGGGTGAGTCAAAATAGCATCTTGACGCAATAGAGCGGCATCAAAACCATAAGCGCTTTCAGTATTGGTGATGTCGTCTAGTGACAGGGTTGCACCGAAGCATGCGGCCAAGTCGATAACGTCATTGGGTGTGATGGTTTCGTTTAGCGCAATAGAGACTTGGCTTGCAGACACTTTGCAGAAGTTCATTAACTTCGCCGCGCCTTTTGCCATGATGCTGTCAGTTTGCTCGCCAGTATTGACGATAACGGTATCAAAGTAGCTCTCGTTGGTTGTAAAGCCTTGTTGCTGAATCGCTTGCGCAAAGCAATTTGTCAATGCTGCCACGCGGTTGGCGATTTTCTTCAAGCCAGCAGGGCCGTGATAAACCGCGTAGAAGCCTGCCATCATGGCCAGTAGGGCTTGAGCGGTACAAATATTGGACGTCGCTTTTTCACGACGAATGTGTTGCTCACGCGTTTGCATGGCCATGCGCAGTGCGGACTTACCGTGACTGTCTTTTGATACGCCAATTACACGGCCTGGCATGGAGCGTTTGAAAGCGTCTTTGGTGGCTAGGAAGGCGGCGTGAGGCCCGCCAAAGCCCATTGGCACACCAAAACGTTGTGCAGAACCGAAGACAATGTCTGCGCCCATATCGCCAGGGGATTTTAGTAATACAAGAGACAGTAGATCAACCGCAATACTGACAAGCGCGTCTTGTGCGTGTGCTTGCGCTATGACGGGCGCTAAATCAGTGACGGTGCCGTCGATGCCTGGGTATTGGAAGATGGCACCAAACACATCGTGCTGTGCAAAGTTGGCGATATCGTCAACAATTACGTCGATTTCAAGTAGCTCGGCACGGGTTTTTACCACGTCTATGGTTTGCGGTAGGCAATGGCTTGCGACAAACAGTTTGTCGCTTTTTTTGCGGTTTGAGCGCTTCATTAGCGTCATGGCTTCGGCCGCGGCCGTTGCTTCGTCTAGCAAAGAGGCGTTAGAGATTTCCATGCCAGTCAGGTCGATGATGACTTGTTGGAAGTTTAATAGTGCTTCCAAGCGACCTTGAGATATTTCAGGTTGGTAAGGTGTGTACGCTGTGTACCAGCCTGGGTTTTCTAATAAATTGCGCAAAATAGGCGATGGCACATGTGTGTCGTGGTAACCCATGCCGATAAAAGAGCGCGCCACTTTGTTTTGGTTGGCGATGGCTTTTAGCTGCACAAGTGCGTCGCTTTCGCTAACAGGGTCAGCTGAAAGGTCTAGATTTGCTTGACGAATGGCTTCAGGAACGGTTTTTTCAATCAGTTCTGGAAGGCTGTTTATGCCGATTGTTGCTAGCATTTTGGCTTGCTCTGATTCGTCAGGGCCAATGTGGCGAGCAATAAATTCATCGTTGTTTAACAAATCGCGAATGCACGAGGTCATGGTTTAATCACCTATTAAGATAAAGTCTGGGGGATTAGGCTCTCAATACAGAAGAGAGGGAGAGCCTAGGGTTGAGACTATTCGATAGTGGCTGAATAGCCCGCAGCATCGAGTAGATCGTCAAGATCAGCGCTGTTGCTTAGTTTGATTTTTGCAATCCAGGCGCCTTCGAATGGCTCGTCATTGATCAGTTCTGGCGTGTCATTTAGCGCGTCGTTTACTTCAATCACTTCACCGCTGACTGGCGCATAAATATCAGACGCCGCTTTTACTGACTCTACTAGCGAAAATTGTTCTTTCGCAGTGATTTCAGCGCCGACGTCTGGTAGTTCAACGTAAACAACGTCGCCTAGCAGGTCTTGTGCGTGGTCAGTAATGCCTACGGTAACTGTGCCGTCACCGTTGTCTAATACCCACTCATGAGAGCTGGCGTATTTTAGATTTTCTGGAATAGTACTCATAGTGTTTATGCCTCTTTAAAAAATACCCAAGGAAGTTTGTCCTTGGGTATGTGATTTTAGCGGTAGAGTGGGAAGCGTTTGCAAAGCTCTTTTACTTCTGCAAGTACGCGAGCTTCAACCTCAGGGTTGCCTTCTGGCATTGTCACTAAGCCATCAAGCACGTCACTGATAAGATGCCCCACTTTTTCGAACTCTTCAATACCAAAGCCGCGCGATGTTGCTGCCGGTGTGCCGATACGAATGCCCGATGTGATCATGGGTTTTTCAGTGTCAAACGGAATGCCGTTTTTGTTACAGGTGATGCCAGCGCGTTCTAGTGCTTTATCAACTACGTTACCTTTTAAGCCTTTAGGGCGAAGGTCAACCAACATTAGGTGGTTGTCTGTTCCACCCGTCACGATGTCGCAACCACGTTCGATCATCACTGCAGCCAAGGCTTTAGCGTTGGCAACAACTTGATCGATGTAAACTTTGAATTCAGGCTTAAGGGCTTCACCGAAGGCAACCGCTTTACCTGCAATAACATGCATTAGTGGGCCGCCTTGGTAACCTGGGAATACCGCAGAGTTGATTTTCTTGCCAAGATCAAGATCATTGGTAAGAATCATGCCGCCACGAGGTCCACGTAATGTTTTGTGCGTTGTGGTGGTGACAACGTGGGCATATGGAAGCGGTGATGGATGAGCGCCTGTGGCAACAAGGCCCGCAATGTGTGCCATGTCAACAAATAGGTAAGCGCCAACTTTGTCAGCGATTTCGCGGAAGCGTTTAAAGTCGATAACACGAGGAATAGCAGAACCACCCGCGATGATCATTTTTGGTTTGCATTCTAGCGCTTGGGCTTCGATTGCATCGTAATCGATCAAAAGTGTCTCAGGGTTAACTTGATATTGAACCGCATTGAACCATTTGCCAGACTGAGCTGGTGGCGCACCGTGAGTCAAATGGCCGCCGGCATCCAAAGACATGCCTAGAATAGTGTCGCCAGGTTGAAGTAGGGCTAACATCACCGCGCCATTTGCCTGAGCGCCAGAGTGAGGCTGAACGTTGGCAAATTCACAGCTAAACAGTTGTTTAGCACGATCGATAGCCAATTGCTCTGTCACATCAACTGCTTCACAGCCGCCGTAGTAACGACGATTCGGGTAACCTTCGGCGTATTTATTGGTTAGCACAGAACCTTGTGCCTCTAAAACCGCCTTCGACGTAATGTTTTCAGATGCGATCAATTCAATGCCGGTTTCTTGACGCTCTTGTTCTTCAACAATAGTGGCAAAAAGCTCTGGATCTCGCTCCGCTAGGGTTTGGCTGAAAAAGGCTTCGGTGTTGGCCATGGGGTAATTCCTCTTAAATAAACATGTATGCCTAAAAGACAATGAGTCGTGCGTATAATAACACTAAGGCAGTCTAAGATGATGAAAAAAGATCATCTTTCTAAGAACGTCAGTCATTGTTCGGTTTACGTCAATTTTGCTTATCATAATCAAAAAGTTTCCAATTGGAAACAGTAAAAGACAGTCAATTTGAAAGTTTGTTTACTCTGAGTTTTGACCTGTTGTTTAGTTTTTTCAATGGAGTATATTGGGATTTATTGTAAATATTCCTCAATAAATGTCGCTTAGTACTTGTCAAAACAAGCTCGTTTTAGATACTCTGTTTCCAATTGGAAACAAATACTATCACAATTTTAATTGAGGTTTTCGTTATGAAACGTACTGCTTTGTGTGATCTACATATCGCTTCTGGCGCTAGAATGGTTGAATTTGCTGGCTATGAAATGCCAGTTCAATATCCGTTAGGCGTGATGAAAGAGCATTTATGGGTGCGTGAAAACGTGGGCTTGTTTGATGTATCGCATATGGGTCAAGTGATGCTGCGAGGTGAAAATGTAAAAACCTCCCTTGAAGCTGTCCTACCTGTTGATGTACTTGGCTTGGCAGAAGGTATGCAGCGTTATGGTATGTTCACCACGGAAAAAGGCGGTATCAGCGATGACCTGATGTTTGCCAATTGGGGTGATGACGTTTTTATGGTGGTTAATGCTGGCTGCAAAGAGCAAGACATTGCTTATTTAAAAGCCTCGCTGGTTGATTGCGAGGTGGATGTTGTTGACGACAGAGCGTTGTTGGCGATTCAAGGGCCAAAAGCGCGTGACGTTTTTGCTCGTATGGTGCCAGATGTGGCGACGATGAAGTTTATGCAAAGTCTTAAGTTTCAGTGGCAAGGTGTTGAGCTTTGGGTAAGCTGCTCTGGCTACACAGGGGAAGATGGCTATGAGGTGTCGGTACCCAATAGTCACGCTGAAGCGTTTGCCAATGCCTTACTGGCGTTTGATGAAGTAGAGTGGATTGGTCTTGGCGCGCGTGACTCTTTGCGCCTTGAGGCGGGTTTGTGTTTGTACGGTCATGACATTGATACCAACACAACACCGGTTGAGGCCTCAATTAATTGGGCCATTCAAAAAGTACGCCGCTTGGATGGAGAGCGTGCTGGTGGCTTCCCAGGTGCCGACATTATATTGCCGCAATTCACTGCTAAGCCAGCCAGAAAGCGTGTGGGTTTCTTAGTAGATGGACGTGCGCCTGTTCGTGAAGGTGTGGAAATTGTTGATGCTGCTGGTGATGTGAAAGGTAGTGTGACAAGTGGTGGCTTTTCGCCGACCCTTGCTAAGCCTATCGTGATGGCCTATGTATCGACTCAAGCGCTTGATGCGGATGAGCCGTTGTTTGCCAATGTTCGTGGCAAAAAAATCCCGCTAGCGCAATCTTCGATGCCTTTTGTTCCTTCTCGCTATTATCGCGGCTAATTGTAGAGATTAATGGTCGCAGGTAATTGTCTCGACTAAAAAAGCTGGGATGAATGATTGCCCAATAAAATGCGTTGCGTGAAGTTCTGTCTTGGCGTGGCGCATTTTTGTTTCTTATGTGATAATTCTTCATTTTTTGGAGTCTACGGTTGGCAAGTGCAACGCAACTTGTGGCAGCTTTTAATGCCTGTTTCTTCTCAAGTTTTAATGTCCGCCTCATTGGCGGTGCAGATGAGCCTCTTTATTTACCGGCTAAACCTAATGGTTCGGCGACGGTATTTTTTCGGCTTGATTACCCTTCTAGTGCGCTGCACGAGGTGAGTCATTGGTGTATCGCTGGTGATGAAAGGCGATTATTAGAAGATTATGGTTATTGGTATGAATCAGACTCTCGCGATTTGCAAACTCAGCAAGCGTTTGAGCAAGTGGAAGTAAAGCCGCAGGCGGTCGAGTGTATTTTGCATTGGGCGGCCGGATTGCCCTTTCGTGTCAGTGTGGATAATTTGTCTATGGCGGATTATGACGCAGCGCATTTTGAACGAGCAGTGATGTATCAAGTGGGTCACTATGTTGACTCTGGTTTACCTGAAAGAGCGAAGATCTTTTCTACCTATTTATTGGCACAACGCCACCCCGATTTACTATTTAATGAGTTTTTAAAGCGACAGTATGAAAATTATTGCAGATGAGAATATGCCCAATGCGCGAGCCTTGTTTTCGCATTTGGGTGACGTTGAGTTAGTAAATGGTCGCACATTAACTCATGAGCAGGTTAAAGATGCTGATATATTATTGGTGCGTTCGGTTACTAAAGTGACACAAGATCTGCTTCACGGCAGTTCAGTTCGTTTTGTTGGTAGCGCCACGATAGGCGTCGATCATATCGATTTAGATTACCTTGCCAAAGTCGGTATCGCCTTCAGCAGTGCGCCAGGGTGCAATGCCGATGCGGTAGCGGATTATGTTTTTAGCGGCTTGAGTCATCTGTATATGACAAAAAAATTTCGCTGGCTAAACAAAAAAATTGGTGTCATTGGTTATGGCAATGTGGGTAAAGCGGTGTATCAGCGTTTTGCTGGCATGGGATGTAATGTGTGCGTTTATGATCCTTTGAAAGAAGAGGGTAGCGGCGCGGCTAATTTTGTTGCTTTAGAAGAAATACTGACGTGTGAAGTGATTTCTCTGCATGCGCCTTTAACAACGTCTGGCGATTATCCAACAAAAGGTATGTTGGGAGCGAAAGAGTTGAGTCAATTGGTGCCCGGTGTTGCCATTATTTCGGCGGGGCGCGGTGGCGTTATTGATGAAGACGCTTTGATTGAGCGACATAAAGCGTTGCATGGTGATATTCATCTGGTGTTGGATGTTTGGGATGGCGAGCCTTTGATCAACCAGGCGCTGGTTTCTATTGTGGATATTGCCACCCCCCATATTGCGGGCTACAGCAAGCAGGGGCGCGAAAAGGGCTCATGGATGGTGTATTTGGCACTGTGCGAATATTTAAAGCAGGATTTCCCTGCGGTAAGTCAGCGCGATGCCATTAGTGCCGGATGGTTTTCGTCTCTTGATGTGGGGGCTCAACTTCCTCAAGAAGAAATACTGGCTCGTTGTATTCAAGCCATCTATGATGTAGCAAGGGACGATGTTCGGTTACGCTATAAGTACCGCGAAAATAGAGAGCATAATGTGTTTGATTGGTTGCGTAAGCATTATGTTGAAAGAGACGAATTCCACACTTGCTTAATAGAAGGCGCTGATGATGCATCCCGTTTATTGGGTGCGGTTGGCTTTTCAGTAAAATAAAGATGAAGCGTAAGGTTAGTGCATGGCTGGAGTAATGCAGGTCGATCTGGGGGATCTTGATGTTCCAATGGGGACAAGCGTTCAATTGGAATTTATTTCCCCTCCTGGGCGTCATATGGTCAAAGTTCTGGGCAATATCCCTGGCAGGTCTTTGATGCTATCGACCCCTAAATTGAATGGTAAAAACATATTGGTCAGAGAAGGGCAGGTCGTCAATGTGCGGCTTATGCTGAGTACTCATGTTTGTGCGTTTTCTAGCAAGGTGGCAAAAAGCTACTTAGAGCCTGCCGCCCATATTCATATCGCCTATCCTAGCTATGTTGAAACTTCTGAAGTTCGTCAGGCGGTTAGGGTTGAGACGCGGCTTATTAGCAATCTCGAGCCAGATGATTCGGCGGTATCAATAGGCGCCTCTTCTTCGGCCATCATCATTGATTTAAGTTTGGGTGGGGCTAAGCTGATATCGAAAGAGGATTTTGCTTCGGTCAATCAAACCATGCGTTTGGTGTGTAACGTGAAGATTGGCCCTTATAGTCATATTCTTAAGTTAAATTGCGAGATTCGCTCGCAAGAAATTCAAATGCTTGAGCAGGTTCAGGCAAGCTTAGTAGATAATGATTTCTTGGCCAAAATGGGGGTCGAGTACTTTTATGTCTACGGCATTCGATTTATTGATGTGGCGAAGGAAGCGGGCATTCCGCTGATGGCGTATATTCTGGAAACACAACACAATAAAGTGAAGTAGTGGAAACGTTTTAGAATCAAAAAATGCCAGCATTTGCTGGCATTTTTTGTGATGGGCGGGCGTTATTACAGTGCTTGCAACGCTTTAATTCTATCGCCAATAGGTGGGTGGCTTGAGAAAAGCTGACCAAAGGTGGGCGTTTTTCCACGACGAATACCAAAAGCAAGCATGGAGTCAGGCATGTGGCTTTCTTCATGCTCTTGCTGTAATCGTGCTAATGCTGCAATCATGGCGCCTTTGCCTGCCAGCCTCGCTCCAGCTTCATCGGCTCTGAATTCTCGGTAACGAGAGAACCACATGACGATCATCGAGGCGAGAACACCAAAAAGAATTTCAAAAACAAAGGTTACGATGTAGTAACTAAAGCCGACAGAGCCTTGGTTGTTTTCTCCTCTACGTAGAAACTGGTCAACAGCATAGGCGGCAATACGCGCAAAGAACATGACAAAGGTGTTAACAATGCCTTGTACAAGCGACAATGTAACCATGTCGCCGTTTGCGACGTGACCAATTTCATGGCCAAGCACCGCTTTAATTTCATCGGGCGAAAAACGCTCTAGCATGCCACTTGAGACCGCGACTAAGGCGTCGTTTTTGTTCCATCCGGTCGCAAAAGCATTGGCGTCATGGGCTGGAAAAATAGCCACTTCTGGCATTTTAATGCCTGCTTTTTGTGAGAGTTCTTTTACCGTATCAAGCAGCCACACTTCTTTGTGGTTGCGAGGTTGTTTGATTACAACGGCACCAGACCCTCGTTTTGCCATGAACTTGGAGAGAAATAGCGAGATGAAGCTGCCTACGAAACCGAAGACAGCGCAAAAAATCAATAAAGAAGTGAAGTCTAGGCCGTTGCTGGTCATATAACCGTTTACGCCTAAAAGACTTAAAACAACCCCCGCTACCACCATGACAGCTAGGTTTGTCAGCAAAAACAGAATAATACGCATGGACTATGCTCCTCAGGAAAATGTTAAGGAGCATAGTAGGGCTTTATTGGATTATTTCAAGCAGAAATAGCGTCCTGCTAACGCTTCCTTAATCGGCCTAAAAATGCGGCAAAACGGTCCATTGCCGGAATAAGCTCTTCAACGTGGGGGAGGAAAACAAACCGCACATGGTCTGGGGTTGGCCAGTTAAAGCCTGTGCCTTGAACAATAAGCACTTTTTCTTCGCGCAAAAACTGCAGAACAAGATCCATATCATTTTTAATCTGGTACATTTTTGGATCGAGCCGAGGAAATAGATACAGCGCCCCCTCTGGTTTATGGCAATGCACACCGGGAATGGCGTCAAGCGCTTCCCATGCAACCTTGCGCTGCTCATATAAACGCCCACCAGAAGCAATAAGTTCGTTAATGCTCTGATAGCCTCCTAATGCTGTTTGTACGGCGTGTTGAGCTGGCACGTTGGCACACAGGCGCATGGAGCTGAGTATGTCCAAGCCTTCTATGTAATCGCTGATGCCGCTTCGATCACCAGTAATAACCATCCAACCAGAACGAAAGCCTGCGGTGCGATAGACCTTAGATAACCCGCCAAAAGTGATGCAGGGGGCGCGGCCTTCTGTCAGTGTTGCGGTTGGTATGTGCTGAGCCTCGTCATAGAGAATTTTGTCGTATATTTCGTCTGAGAAGATCAGCAAGTTGTGTTCTTCTGCTAGATTGATAATGGATTCAAGGATGCCTTTTTCATAAACCGCCCCCGTTGGGTTGTTGGGGTTTATGATGACGATGGCTTTGGTTTTATTAGAGATCTTCGACTTGATGTCATTAATGTCAGGCTGCCAGCCAGCCCCCTCATCACACAAGTAGTGTCGAACGTAACCACCGGCTAAAGTCGCTGCTGCGGTCCAAAGCGGGTAATCGGGGGCAGGGATGAGGATTTCGTCGCCATCATTTAATAACCCTTGCATCGCCATCACAATCAGCTCGCTTACGCCGTTGCCCATCCAGACATGGTTAACGTCTGCAGACTTGATGCCCATCGCTTGGTATTTTTGCATGACGGCTTTGCGCGCGGAAAACAACCCTTTTGATTCGCTGTAGCCTTGCGATATGGGGAGGTTGCGGATCACGTCAACGAGTATCTCGTCAGGCGCTTCAAAACCAAATGGGGCAGGGTTGCCGATGTTAAGTTTAAGAATGCGCTGGCCTTCTTCCTCCATGCGCACGGCTTCTTTTAGAACGGGGCCACGAATTTCATAACATATATTGGCAAGTTTGTTTGATTTGCGAATTTGCACCACTTAATCCTTACTGACGCTGGCGAAAGATACTCACTTTACACCGAACTTGTGAGCATTCAAGATGACGCGGGTAAAAATCTAAGTGATTAAGCAAAAAAAACGGTGGTGAGAAGCCGCCTTCTTGGTAAAACAAGAAAGCGGCTTTTTATGGCTACTTCTTTATGGCTATTTTAATAAGGTGATAACGTTCTGATCATTCAATAAGCGGTTGACGGTTTGGCTGGCGAGGGCGTTCATGTCATCTTCAATGGCTTTTTGATAAGGCATGGTGCCATATTCTGTTACTTTTTCAGAACCGTAGTTGGCTTTATAGGTTTGCCCTTTAGCGGCTAGGGTTGCTTTTAGTTCAAATTCTAACGTGGCCACCGTTTTTAATGTTTCAACTTTTGTTGTGTAGCTCATCTTAGTGATTTCAATTTTTAGGTCAGCGGCTGGCATGACGCCTTGGTCTGGTGTGAAGCCCATTGCTCTCAAGCCATTTAAAATACTATTTTTCACGCTTTGTTTGATGTCGTTCGTGGTGAAAATGTCAGCGCGTTCATTAAGGCCTGTTTTGATTGAGCCTACGTTGTTAGTAAGTTTCGTGCTGGTGGAGACATTAATCACTCGTTCATTGCTTAGGTTGGCGCGCTCTATATCTGCCTCTGGTGTGAGACTTATATAGTGCGTAGTAGAGCAGCCTGTTAATAGCAGTGCCGAAAGGGATAAGGTTAAAAACAGTTGTTTATTTAGCATGATAGCTCCGATCAGATTGATTTCTAAAGCGACTTTTTGTGTAAGTGACTTAAATTAATAAAAAAAACTGTTGATTTTATGGTTGGTAACAGTAATATACGCACCCGCTCACACAGCAAGATTGTAACCTTGTCCCATTCGTCTAGAGGCCTAGGACACCGCCCTTTCACGGCGGTAACAGGGGTTCGAACCCCCTATGGGACGCCATCTTTTCATTAAGATTGGCTGTATAGTTTACCTAAAATTTGGGTTGAGTGAGAAGTTTTTTTGCGGGAATAGCTCAGTGGTAGAGCACAACCTTGCCAAGGTTGGGGTCGCGAGTTCGAGCCTCGTTTCCCGCTCCATTATCTCTGTTAGCGATAGCAGGATGATTTGTTTACAGTTTTGTCAAAACTGAATTGTGTCCCATTCGTCTAGAGGCCTAGGACACCGCCCTTTCACGGCGGTAACAGGGGTTCGAACCCCCTATGGGACGCCATGTTTATGGTTGTTTTGCTCTATTTAATATAAGAGAGCAGGGCAACAGTAATGCGGGAATAGCTCAGTGGTAGAGCACAACCTTGCCAAGGTTGGGGTCGCGAGTTCGAGCCTCGTTTCCCGCTCCATCATTTCTGTTAGCGATAGCAGGATGATTTGTTTACAGTTTTGTCAAAACTGAATTGTGTCCCATTCGTCTAGAGGCCTAGGACACCGCCCTTTCACGGCGGTAACAGGGGTTCGAACCCCCTATGGGACGCCATGTTTATGGTTGTTTTGCTCTATTTAATATAAGAGAGCAGGGCAACAGTAATGCGGGAATAGCTCAGTGGTAGAGCACAACCTTGCCAAGGTTGGGGTCGCGAGTTCGAGCCTCGTTTCCCGCTCCATCATTTCTGTTAGCGATAGCAGGATGGTTTGTTTACAGTTTTGTCAAAACTGAATGTGTCCCATTCGTCTAGAGGCCTAGGACACCGCCCTTTCACGGCGGTAACAGGGGTTCGAACCCCCTATGGGACGCCATGTTTATGGTTGTTTTGCTCTTTTTAATATAAGAGAGCAGGGCAACAGTAATGCGGGAATAGCTCAGTGGTAGAGCACAACCTTGCCAAGGTTGGGGTCGCGAGTTCGAGCCTCGTTTCCCGCTCCATCATTTCTGTTAGCGATAGCAGGATGGTTTGTTTACAGTTTTGTCAAAACTGAATTGTGTCCCATTCGTCTAGAGGCCTAGGACACCGCCCTTTCACGGCGGTAACAGGGGTTCGAACCCCCTATGGGACGCCATCTCTTTAGAGAGCAGGGCAACAGTAATGCGGGAATAGCTCAGTGGTAGAGCACAACCTTGCCAAGGTTGGGGTCGCGAGTTCGAGCCTCGTTTCCCGCTCCATGTTTTTTATACGTGTTTTTTCTATATGTCCCATTCGTCTAGAGGCCTAGGACACCGCCCTTTCACGGCGGTAACAGGGGTTCGAACCCCCTATGGGACGCCATCCTTTTTTACGCTATCATAGCTAACCTTATTTTTTGAGTTTTTAGCCATGACTTGTTTTGTCAATTACAGATTAGAATCCTCTATTTCGGTTACTGATCGTGGTTTGGCTTACGGTGATGGTGTATTTGAAACCATTCTTGCTATTCCTCATCAACTTATACAGATTGAAGACCATCTCGCGCGGCTTTATCGTGGCTTATCTAAGCTTGGTATGCCTTTTTCATTTGAGCAAAAACAAACTTTAGCCGACTTTTTGTCTTGTCAGATTTTGCCTCTCATTAGCGAAGAGTCAGTCGTGAAGCTTGTCGTTAGTCGCGGTGAAGGTGGCAGAGGCTATTTAGCGCCTAAGCACTGTAACCATTCGATTATTATCGGTATCCTACCCGCTCCGGATTATCAGCCTCATCGACAAAAAGGCGTCTCGCTTGGGGTGTCACCTGTGCCTATTAACAGTAATCGCTTTATCGCAGGCATTAAGCATTTGAACCGATTGGAAAATGTGATCGCAAAAGGCTTTTTGACGGCATCTGAGTTTGAAGCGGTGATGTTAAACGAGAAGCAAGAATTGATTGAGTGTATTCAGAGTAATGTATTTTGGTTTCGACGAGGTTTTTTGTATACGCCTTCTCTGGAAAAGTCTGGTGTGCAAGGAACTTATCGCAAAGCCATTATAGAAAAACAGCAAGAATACTCGATTCAAGTAGGGCACTTTGTCTTGGCGGATCTAATGCAGGCTGATGAAGTATTTATCGCCAATAGCTTAATGGGAATAGTGCCTGTTAATCAGGTGGCTGGGCAATCGTTTCCAATCGGCGTTTATACTCGTAAATTACAATTTCTAATGCAAGCTAAGGATATGCATGGCGTACATTAAGTGGTTATACCGCGTTACTTTTTTATGTGTCACTCTGATGGCCGTTTTGGCGGGTTATCTTTATTACTCTATTACCTCGCCGATTCCCTTGAATAGCATGGAAGTGTTTGAGGTTCGTACGGGGGACACCTCCCATAGCCTGGGCGCTGAGTTGAACAAAAAAGGCTGGATTGAGTACCCATTTCTGACGCGCGTCGTGGCAAGGCTACACCCTGAGTGGGTTCCCAAAGTAGGAAAATACAGCGTACAGCCAGAGATGAATTTATTGGATGTCATGGCGTTGTTTGATTCCGGGCAATCCATTTTTTACGCCATTACTTTGCTAGAAGGCAAAACCACGCAAGATTTCCTCTCCGCCATGGCGGCGCGGGGGAACATCACCATGACACTAACCGGTTTGTCGAATGAAGACATTGCTCAACAGCTAGGGCTTGATGTCTCACATCCTGAAGGGCAGTTTTTTGCCAATACCTATCGTTATCATGACGGCGATACCGATGCCAGTATACTGAAGCATGCTCATGGATTAATGGCTCAAACCTTAGCCAGCTTATGGGAAAACAAAGCCCCTAATTTGCCTTATAAATCGCCTTATGACGCGCTGATTATGGCGTCTATTATCGAAAAAGAAACCGGTGTTCCCGAAGAGCGCCCACTGATTGCACGAGTCTTTATTAGCCGATTAGAAAAGGGCATGCGTTTGCAAACGGATCCAACCGTCATCTATGGCCTTGGTGATGGGTTCAAAGGCAACTTGACCCGTAAAGGCTTGCAGGATTTATCGCCCTATAACACTTATCGGGTTGCGGGCTTGCCACCAACGCCGATTGCTAATGTGGGTCGTGAGGCAATGGCAGCGGCGTTGAACCCCGGAGAAACGAAAGCCTTGTACTTTGTTGCCAAAGGGGATGGAAGTCATGCGTTTTCCAATAGCTTAAAAGAGCATAATCGGGCCGTAAGAGAATATCAGTTTAAGCGTCGAGCAGATTATCGGTCGACGCCAGAAGCAACGAAATAGAGGAGCGTGTGCATGAGAGGTAAATTTATTTCGTTGGAAGGCGGGGAAGGCAGTGGTAAAACAACCGCGATTGCCTTTATACGTGAGTGGTTAGAGGCTCACAATATTCCCTATCTTATGACTCGTGAGCCCGGCGGCACACCGCTGGCGGAAGAAATTCGTCAACTGATTTTGAACCCACGCGAAGAAGCGGTGAATGATGTTACCGAGTTATTATTGGTGTTTGCCGCTCGGGCTCAACACATAGCGTCAAAAATCCAACCGGCCTTGGAAAAAGGCACTTGGGTGATCAGTGACCGCTTTTTGGATTCCAGCTACGTTTATCAAGGCAAGGCACGCGGCGGTGATATGGCCATGTTGGATCAATTATCGGCTTGGGTTGTCGGTGCGAATAAACCGGATGCGACCTTTGTTTTGGATGTGCCAGTGGAATTGGGTCAAGAGCGTGTTGTACAAAGACAACATCAAGACCGCTTGGATAAAGAGTCGTTGGCGTTTCATCAAAAAGTGCGTGATGGTTTTCTTGAGCGCGCGGGTATGGAGCCAAATCGAATAAAGGTAATTGACGCCAGTTTGTCATTGGATTTGGTTCAACAGCAGATCGAAAAGCAGCTAATGCAATTAAATAACGCTTGGTCTGGTGACGGCTAGATGACAAATCTTGCTCACTGGCTGCAGCCTTGTTTACGTCAAGTTCAGGTGTTGAAACAAACCAATCGCCTTTCCCATGCTTTGTTGATCACAGGTGCCGATGGTGTTGGTCAAGAAGAGCTGGCTCGTGAAATCGTAAAAGACTTGATGTGTGAAGTGGATCAAGCCGCGGCCTGTGGCCATTGCCACTCTTGCCAATTGATGCAAGCCGATACTCACCCTGATTTTCGTGTTTTAGACGGTCAGGCGTCGACCATTAAAGTGGATCAGATTCGTTTATTGGTGCGCCAAATCAGCCAAAAGCCTCAAGTAGGGCAAAATAAAGTTGTCTTAATGACTCATGCGCAAGCGATGAATATAAACGCGGCCAATGCGGTGTTAAAAGCGCTTGAAGAACCCGCAGCGCGCACCTATTTTATTTTAACCAGCTCCCAGTCGACCAGCCTTTTACCGACCATTCGTAGTCGTTGTTTGTTGGTAAACGTACCAACACCGAGTCTGCCTGACGTAAAGCAATGGCTGATGCAGCAACCCGATGGGCAAGCGTTAAGCTCTCTGTTCTGGCTGACGACTCAGCCCTTTCGTTTATTGTCGATTCAACAGCAAGGTAAGGTGTCGTTGTATGCCGAATTGCCAAACCAGCTGACGACTATGTTGCAAGGTTCCGTGCCAGTAAGTGAGGTATTGAAGGGGCTAGAGAGTAATAATATCGAAGATTACTGCAATGGTTTCGCGGCAATTCTGCACCAATGTATTTGTCATTCGGCCGGTGCGCCGCTTGATGAGGCGCTTCAAGATATTTATAGTGCGCTAATGGCTCGGCTGGGCATTCAAACATTAATGCTGCGCTATCAGTCTTTGCAAAAGTTGAAGTCAGACCTTAAAAAAACCAATTTAAACCCCATCATGCAACTCACACACGAATTGAATCAGTGGTAAACCAACTATGTTAATTGACACTCATTGCCATCTCGATATGCTGGATTTAACGCCTTACAATCAGGATCTAAATGCCGCTATTGATGCGGCGTATCACCAAGGTGTGAGGCAAATGCTGAGCATCTCTGTGGATCTTAATAAAATGGACACTGTTTTAGGGTTTACCAAGCGAAATGGGGTGTATGCCAGTTGTGGCGTTCATCCTTTGCAAAGTGATGGCTTGATTACGGATGATCTTGTATTGCGCCAGTATGCGAAACACCCTAAGGTCATCGCCATTGGTGAAACTGGGTTGGATTACTTTTATGAAGCCTCAGAGCAAGCCCATGAGGCTCAAAAAGTCAGCTTTATGCATCATCTTCAAACCGCTGGAGAGCTTGGCTTACCGGTTATAGTTCACACTCGTAATGCCAAAGAAGACACCTTATCGCTGATAAAACAATATGGTAACTCGGATGCAGCGGGCGTATTGCATTGCTTCACCGAAGATTATGAAATGGCAAAAGCCGCATTAGATGAAAACTATTTGATCTCTATTTCTGGCATTGTCACCTTTAAAACCGCCACTGATTTGAAAGAAACCGTGCGCAAGTTACCATTGGACGCCTTGATCATCGAAACGGACTCTCCTTATCTAGCGCCTGTGCCTTATCGCGGTAAGAAAAATGAGCCTAAGTACGTGTCTGAGGTTGCGCAATACGTGGCTGATTTAAAAGGCATTCGCTACGAAGCGCTATTAGAGGCCACCGCCGCGAATTTCCATCGTGTTTTTGCTAAGGCAAATCCGCAGCATCAGTTGCTACTTGGAACAGAATAGTTAAGTGGTTATAGGCGAAGAGCGACGAGAGTGTTAGTCTCAACGCATTGTATTTATTTAAAATATTTGAAAGAAGAGCCTTCTTCTTTCGCAGGCTTACGGTTTTAAAAAGCTTGCTAAACAAAAGGAAATCCATTGATGTCCAATATGGTTACCCCTCTGCCGTACCACGCGTTATCGGCCAAAGTGCCTGCTGATCACCTAACGTTCAAAACGCTGCATGATATCGAGCCTCTTAGCGGTATTTTGGGCCAAGAGCGTGCCGTTGAAGCGATTCAATTTGGCGTCGCAATGCAGCGTCCAGGTTACAATATTTTTACCATGGGCGACTCTGGTACAGGGCGTTCTTCTTATGTCATGAGCTACCTGAAAAGCGAAGCGAAACGTCGCCCAGCCCCGAATGAATGGGCCTACATTAATAATTTTACCGAAAGCCACCGCCCTAAAGCGATTGAGTTTGCCCCTGGTCAAGCGTCTGAGTTTGAAAAAGAAATCCGCACACTGATTGATGGCTTAATGACTACTTTTCCGGCGGCGTTTGAAAATCCGTCTTATCAGCAGCAAAAATCGGTGATTGATCGCGCTTTTAATGATCAATATGAAACCGCCATTAATAAAGTTGAGCGCGTATCCGGGAAAATTGGCGTGGCCATGTTCCGTGACGCGTCCTCGGTTAGCTTTGCGCCAATGAAAGACGGAAAGGCGTTGGAAGAAAATGAATTCGCCGCGTTAACCGATGATGAACGTGATGCTTTTCAGGAAGGCGTGTCAACGCTAGAAGGGCTGTTAAACGAAGAATTATTAGGTTTACCACAATGGAAACGCGCCACCTATGAACTGATTCGTCAGCTGAATTTGGATACGGTAAAAGAAGCCCTAGATCCGTTGATGTCGGGCCTATTTGAAAAATATCAGCACAATGCGGATATCACCGCGTTTCTGACTGCGCTTAGAGAAGACCTAGATAAAACCATTATTGATCAAATGGCGGATGATAAAGCGTCGGAAAACCGTGATGAAATAGGGCGTCGACAGTTTTATGAAGAACTGTATTTACCCAATATTGCCATTACACATCAGCCAAATGATGGTCAGCCCGTTATTTATGAGTCGCACCCGACTTACCGTAATTTGTTTGGTCAGGTCGAGCACAGCAGTGATCAAGGCATGCTGGTAACGAACTATCGTTTAATCCGCTCTGGCAGTTTGCATGCAGCTAATGGCGGTTATTTGATTTTGGACGCTGAAAAGCTGCTAACCGATCATTATTTGTGGGAAGCCTTAAAGCGGGCCTTGAAAAGTAAAACCATCAAAATTGAACACCCTTATGCCGACATGGGCTTAATGAACACCATGACGCTGTCGCCACAGGACTTGCCGTTACAGGTAAAAGTCGTGCTGATAGGGGCTCGTGATATTTATTACTTATTGCAAGATGCCGACCCAGATTTTCAAGAAATGTTTCGCGTGTTAGTGGACTTTGACGACACATTAAAACGCTCAAAAGAATCTGAACTGTCCTTTGCGCGCCTGATGAAAGACCGAGTTGATAAAGAAGAATACGCAAATGTGACGCGTGATGGCGTGGCAGCGTTGATCGAATACAGCAGTCGTTTAGCGGAACACCAGCGTGAAATGGCAGCCAAAATCGGTGATGTGTTTGAACTATTGGGTGAAGCGGATTTTGTTCGCCAGATGGCCAAAGACAGCGATATTAATGCGGATCATATCGCGCGCGCATTAAAAGCCAAAAAACACCGTACCGGCAGAGTCAGCGAAAAAATCATCGAAGAGATTATTGAAGGCACGGTTTTATTGGAAAGTGATGGTTATGCGGTGGGCAAAATCAATGGTTTAACCGTCATGCAAATAGGCGATAGCAGCTTTGGGGCGCCAGCGCGAATTTCTACTACTGTCTACCCTGGTGGCAAGGGCATTATCGATATAGAGCGCGAGTCAAACCTTGGCCAAAACATTCACTCTAAAGGTGTGTTGATTCTGTCAGGGTATCTAGGTAATAAATACGCTCAACACTTTCCGTTGGATATTTCAGCTTCGATCGCAATGGAGCAAAGCTATGGTTATGTGGACGGAGACAGCGCTTCGACAGCAGAGCTTTGTTGTTTGCTTTCTGCTTTGATTCAAGTGCCCTTGCGTCAAGACCTCGCCATTACTGGTTCGTTAAACCAATACGGTGAAGTGCAAGCGATTGGGGGAGTGAATGAGAAAATTGAAGGTTTCTTTAGTGTTTGTCATGCCCGTGGCTTAACGGGGAAGCAAGGCGTCATCATCCCCAAATCCAACACGATCAATTTAATGTTAAACGATGACATTGTTGAAGCAGTCAAAGCCGGAATGTTTCATATTTATGCCATTTCCACGGCGGATGAAGCCTTGCATTTGCTAACGCAGATTGAGCCTGGCGTGGTCAATGATGAGGGCGATTACCCAGAAGGCACTATCTCAGCACGGGTAATTGAGCGCTTAGAGGCAATATCTAAGCTGGGTGAAGAAGAGGATGAGGAAGAAGACGATTCAGAGGAAGAAGAGTCTGAAAACAGCAAAAAAGCAGAGAAAGTAAAAAAGCCTGAAAAAGCGAAAAAATAACGAACCAACTAAGAGGTTAGGGAAGGTTCGAACAAGTCCTCTTGCCTCAGCATGTGGATAAAAGCCTGTTATTCGAGGCGAGTACCGAATGTGAATAGTGGTTCTATTGTCGAGGTGCTCAACAAAGAATACAGGCTTTTAGACCATGCCCTCGGCAATTGCTCCTGCATTGCCCTAATTACCTACATCCATGTAGGTATACGGGTCTTTCAGAGAAAGCGCCACATGTCGTTGCGGCTCTTTGAAAGGTACCTACATTCCTTCAGAGTCGCGCCTTATTTGACGGTTTCTCTGAAAGACTGAGGCTTAGTAGACTTATTCGCACCTTCCCTAGTGCTTGCCATTGGTTCTCTTTATTATCTCAGCGTCACACTGAGAGTTCACTAGAGAATACACGGTATAATAGAGGTCGTCTGCTTTGACATAAACATAGCTGGCGACCTCTTTGCGTTTACTGGGCAAATGTTTTTTTAAGATCATCGCTGCTTTAAATGTTTTTCCATTCACATAGTCTTGTGCGCTTTCGTCGGCGGCGATTTTTGCGTCAAAGTCACTGCATTCTGCGACGCTAAATTGACTAAGGCTGCCACAAAGTAAAATGAAACAATAGTGTCGTAAAATGATAGGGCTTACCTCTTCTTTGTTGTTGGTGAATGTTTTGTTTTTCGCTATTGGTCGAATGTTTTGTTTTTCGCTATTGGTCGAATGTACTCAATAAAACATTACAATTTATAGGGTGTTTTTTTAGCATAGCGTGTTACTTTTAAAGACATAATCTTTTTGTTGCTAATATTAAAGGTATTTTATTATGAATAAAGGTTTTATTGCTGCCGCTATTTTATCCTTGTCTTGCTCATCCGCCGTGTTTGCCAATCAATCCTGTGATGAAAGCCCATTGCGCGGTTACATGGGCAATATTGCTAATGAAATGCGTTCTATGTCAACGGATATAAAGTCAGGCGATCATGACGCGGCGGCGCAACGAGTGGAGACGCTGATTACTTATTTTGAAAAAGCACAGGGCGAAACACCTTATAAGTTTAAAGTAGAAAACCTGCAGGGAGAGTCACTAGCCGTGCAGCAGGCCAAGTATGAAAAAGTGGTTGATGATACCATTGCCGTATTAGAAAACTTAGAGGGTGCATTGCAGTCAGGAAGTTCCTCCGACGTAAGAAAGTGGCTGGGAGAAATTGGCGTGCAAAGAAACATAGGTCATGGCGCTTTTAGAGTAAATTGCTAACACTGCTAGATGACCTAGCGTAAATTCACTGCTACAATGCGCGCGATAAAGAGAGGATATTATGGCTCGTGTTAAAAAATCGCGCAGTATGCGTGGAAAACTTGGTAAAACTGGCTCAAAAGAGATGATGAAAGAGCAAAATAAAGCTCGTAAAGCTTCATCAACTCGCCGCTTTGTGACAAAGAAAGCCAAGGAACGCAAAGAACAAGCGCACAAAAAACTAGAAAGATTAGGCGAACTTCCAGCAAAAGAAGCTGGCGCGGCGCCGGTTCGTCCACGTCGTTTTGTTTTCGTTAAACCTGTTGATGAAAAAGCAGAGCAAGCGGAAGCAATGGAAAAACCTGATGGCATCGATACGGATAGTGAAGATTTGTCATTAGATGAATTATTGTCTGCCTTTACTGAGCAAAAGTAAGCGAGCAAAAGTAAAGACGGAAAAATAAGCAAATAAATGTAAAATAAAAAAGGCTGCAGATGCGGCCTTTTTTTATGTTAAAAAAGTACCGTAAAATAAAAATATTAACCAAGTTCATTTGTTAGATAGGGTGGTAAGAGTGAAAGCTTCTGTTCCAATGTCGAGTGTTCGCTATCTTTTAAAAGCGGTTGAAGATCAAGGGTTGGATCGCCAAGCGGTATTAGCCAGCCTAGAGATCACGCAAGATGAGATAGAACAAAACGATCCCTTCCCAGCGTATCGATATGGAATGCTCTATCAGAAAATCATGTGGCTTATGCAAGATGAGTCTTTTGGTATGTTAAGTGGCGGGAAAGTCCCCAATGGCACTTTTAGGATGATGTGTCTTTGTATTATTCATGCTAGAAGTCTGACACATGCCTTGTATCGATGCAGTGATTTTTATGAAATTTGCCGAGGGCCAACGGTAAAGCCAGTATTAATTAAAAAAGGTCGGTTTGCCATGGTCACTTTTGCCCCGCTGGATTCATCGCTGGAAAATATTGATAGCTTGGTGGTTCGAGAATCAAAAGAACAGTTAAGAACCACGCTTTCCATGTGGCATCATTTTATTTGTTGGTTGATTGGTCGTCGGTTAAATTTAAAAGCGGCGTATTTTACCAGCGAACGCCCAGACGATGTTGAATACTACAAAACACTGTTTCAATCGGAAGTAAAATTCAACCAGCATGCCAATGCTTTGGTGTTTCCTGCCAGCTATCTTGATATGCCGATTGTGCAAACAGAAGACAGTTTAAGAGGTTTTTTAAAAACCGCGCCTTATCAGTTGTTGGTGATGGTTGAAAATGATAATAGTCTAAAATCTCAAGTTATGGCCATGCTGGGTAAAGATTTCTCTCGGGAAATGCCAAGCGCCGAAGAAGTCGCCAGTGCGCTTAATATGAGTGTATCCACCTTGCGGCGACGCCTAAATGACGAAAAAACCTCTTATCAGCACATTAAAGACGATTGCCGTAAAGAGGCCGCCATTACTTATATGAACGCGCCCCAGCTCAGCATCAATGATATTGCCGCATTAATGGGCTTTGACGAACCCAGTGCGTTTTTTCGCTCGTTTAAAAAGTGGACTGGGATGACGCCAGGAGCCTATCGAAAAAGTGAGGAATACTTAAAATTCGGCAAAGCCATGAAACGCCTATAAATAGGGCGTTTGTGTTCGTCTTTTACATTGCTTGATTGTATTTGTCAGAAATATAGGTCTGAATTGTTATTGAGATATTTGCCATCTTTTACCATTCTGACTAGATAGATTTCTAGATCCGCTCGGATAATTAACCGGAGAATAAAAAATGAGCGAATACCAATACCCAATCAATGATATTTTATTCAGCTTACTGTCTGTTGCTCGAATAGAGCGTTTAACGCCACATTTAGACGAGGCAGTCGATAACGATTTGTTAGAAGCCATTCTGGGTGAAGCAGGCAAGTTAGCGGAGCAGGTTATCGCGCCGATTAACGCCAGTGGCGACCAAGAGGGTTCGCGCGTTGAACAAGGCGAGGTCATTGAGGCGAAAGGATTTAAAGCCGCTTTTAAAGCGTATGCTGATGGCGGTTGGATTAGCCTTTCTGGCGACCCAGAATACGGCGGACAAGGCCTTCCTTCTTATATAGCGACGGCGGTGAATGAAGGCGTTCAAGCGGCAAACCTATCTTTTTCTTTGTGTCCTTTGTTGAGTCTAGGGGCAATCGAAGCCATTAGCTTGCATGCGAGTGATGAACTAAAAAACCGTTATTTGCCAAAAATGCTAGCGGGCGAATGGGCTGGTACGATGAACTTAACCGAGCCTGCCGCCGGTTCCGATCTTGCGGCGATCGCCTGTAAAGCCATACCAGATGGCGATGCTTTCCGCATTAAAGGACAAAAAATATTCATTACTTGGGGCGATCACCAAATGAGTGACAACATCATTCATTTGGTGTTGGCACGTCTGCCAGAGGCACCTGAGGGTGTAAAAGGCATTTCGTTGTTCATTGTGCCAAAGTTCATCTTAGATGCGCAGGGCGAGCCTGCTGAACGCAATGATGTTCATGTGGTTTCTGTAGAACATAAAATGGGCATTCACGCTTCTCCGACCTGTGTGATGAGCTTTGGCGATAAAGACGGTGCGGTTGGTTATCTCGTCGGTAAAGAAAACGACGGCATAAAAGCCATGTTTACCATGATGAACAATGCAAGGCAGGGCGTTGGCTTGCAAGGCTTAGCCATTTCTGAACGAGCCTATCAGCAAGCATTGGATTATGCGAAAGAACGCAAGCAAGGCATGAATGCCGAGCGGACAGAGCGCGTCGCCATTATTGAGCATCCTGATGTGCTGCGCATGTTGATGATGATGAAATCCCAAATCGACGCTATGCGCTCACTTGTATATGTTGCCGCAGTTGAAAATGATTTGTCGCATTTTGCAACGGGAGAAGTACAGCAGCAGGCGATCACGAGAACGGCTTTGTACACACCAATTGTTAAAGGTTGGATCACTGAGCAAGCTCAAGAAGTCACCTCGTTGGCCATTCAGATCCATGGTGGAATGGGATTTATTGAAGAAACAGGCGTGGCTCAACATGCTCGTGATGCACGCATTCTACCGATTTACGAGGGGACGAATGGCATACAAGCCATCGATTTAATTGGCCGTAAACTGCACTCTGATAAAGGTGCCGGGATGCTGTCTTTGCTCGCCGACATTGAAGCCGAATTAGCACAATGGCAAACACCAGACATGGCACCTTATGCGGAAAAAGTAGCAGAGGTACTTGAACAGGCCAAAGTCGCCACTCAGTTGTGTCTAGACGCGATGCGAAAAGACTCTGTTTTAGGTACGGGCTTAGCCTATCCTTACATGATGCTAATGGGCTATTTGGTTGGGGCTTGGTTACAGATGAGAGCCTTGCACGCCGTTCAAAGCGATAACAAGCTTGATGCAACGCAAAAAGCGTCTTGGCGACATTCGGTCTTATTTTACTGTGACCATGTTTTGCCGCGTGCTTTTGGTTATGCTCGCGAAATTAAGTTTGGACAAACAACTGTTGACAACCTAAACAAAAATGCTTTCAATCGATAAAAACAAAAGTACCCTGATAGGGAGGCAATATGACCGATAGAGAAGTAATGGAATTTGATGTGGTGATTGTTGGTGGTGGCCCAGCTGGCTTATCCGCAGCATGTCGCATCATGCAACAAGCCAAAGCGGCAGAAAAAGAGATCAGTGTCTGTTTGGTCGAAAAAGGCTCTGAAATAGGCGCTCATATTTTATCGGGCGCCGTGGTTGACCAAAAAGCCTTGGCAGAGTTGTTTCCTGATTGGCAAGCCTTGGGCGCACCATTACATACCAAAGTTAATCAAGATGAACTGCATTGGTTAAGCTCAGACAGTGCTTCTAAGCAATTAAGTCACTGGATGGTTCCGAAAACGCTGCATAACGACGGCAATTATATTATTAGTCTAGGTAACCTTTGTCGCTGGCTGGCGGAGCAAGCGGAAGCCTTAGGCGTGGAAGTATTCCCGAGCTTTTCTGCGGCCCATCTAGCGTATGACGACGATGGCAAGGTTGAAGGTATCGTGACGGGGGACATGGGGCGAGCCGAAGATGGTTCTGAGAAAGATGGCTTTATGCCGGGCATGTTACTGAAAGCGAAATACACGATTTTTGCAGAAGGTTGTCGGGGGCATCTAGGTAAAGAGCTAATGGCACGCTTTGAACTGGATAAAAACAAAGCTCCTCAACACTACGGCCTTGGTATTAAAGAGCTGTGGGATGTACCAGAATCGCAAAGCAAACCTGGCACGGTTATTCATACTGCGGGGTGGCCATTAAGCGATGAAGCCGGCGGTGGTGGCTTTTTATACCACTTAGAAAATAACCAGGTGGTGGTTGGCTTAATTGTCGATTTGAATTATAAAAACCCCTACTTGAGTCCTTATGAGGAATTTCAAAAATACAAACATCACCCCATTATTGCTGAGCACTTAAAGGGCGCCAAACGGGTGTCTTATGGGGCTCGCGCCATCGCAAAAGGCGGCTGGGCCTCTTTGCCTAAAATGAGCTTTCCGGGAGGCTTGGTGATTGGTTGTGATGCCGGTACGCTTAATCCTGCGAAAATTAAAGGCACGCACACAGCGATGAAAAGTGGCATGTTGGCGGCTGAGAGTATTTTTGAAGCGCTGCAATCAGCAACACCTGCCGCGGAGTTACAGGCATTTAATGACCTGTTAACAGATTCTTGGTTAGGAAAAGAGCTACAGCAAGCGCGTAACTTTGTCCCTGTGATGCACAAACTTGGTACATTCTGGGGCGGTGCTTATAACTGGTTGGATCAAAACTTTTTTGCTGGCGGTTTGCCCTTTACCTTTAATGATATGACGCCAGATTATGCTTGTATGGAACTTGCTGAAAAACATGTGGCACCTGAGTATAAGAAGCCAGATGGACTATTAAGCTTTGACAAGTTGTCTTCGGTATTTTTATCCAATACCAATCATGAAGAAAACCAACCCTGTCATTTGCAACTGAAAGACGCGGCGGTTCCGATTAATAGCAATTTGCCAAAGTACAGTGAGCCTGCTCAGCGATATTGTCCGGCTGGCGTGTATGAAGTAGTTGAGTCGAATAACGAATCCATTTTTCAGATCAACTCGCAAAACTGCATTCATTGTAAAACCTGCGACATTAAAGACCCAGCACAGAACATTACTTGGGTAACCCCTGAAGGAGCAGGCGGACCAAACTACCCTAATATGTAACTTGTTAAGCTCTAGGGGATGTAAGTGTGAGCTAAACCTTATACAACAAACGGATTGCTTATGCGCTCCGTTTGTTGTTATTCACTACTGGATTTCACTCTCTGGCTGTTTAATAATGGTGCCCTACAAAAGGGGAACACTATGCGCCTTTGGGTCGATGCCGACGCCTGTCCAAATGTAATCAAAACCATTCTTTTTCGTGCTGCAGAACGGGTGCAAATCCCCTGTATTCTTGTTGCTAATCAGGCGATTGCTATTCCTCCATCTAAATGGATTGAACGACGCGTGGTCAGTTCAGGCTTTGATGTTGCCGATAATTATATTGTTGAAAATATCGATACTCAGGATCTAGTGGTTACCGCGGATATTCCATTGGCGTCCGAAGTGATTGAAAAAGGCGCCTTGGCGATCAATCCGCGCGGCGAACTTTATACAAAAGAAAATATTAAACAGCGTCTAGGTATGCGAGACTTCATGGAGCAAATGCGTTCTTCTGGTATCCAAACGGGCGGCCCAGCGAGCTTTAATCAGCAAGATAGAATGGCTTTTGCCAATACGTTAGATAAGTTGCTGGCGCAAAAAATCAAGTAAAGGTTCTCAGTCGAGGAATCTGGAAAGGGTTTATTGAACATTTTCCAGATTATTCAATGTTTATAGGGGATTTTATATGAAAAAAATCGTGGTAGTTGGTGGTGGTGCCGGCGGCTTAGAGCTGGTTACCAAGTTGGGTCATGCCTTTGGCAAAAAGCGCCAAGCAGAGATTGTACTTATCGATAGAAGTCAGACTCACATTTGGAAGCCTCTGTTACACGAAGTGGCGACAGGCTCTTTGGATATTAATAACGATGGGGTGAACTACAGAGCCCATGCCGCCAAGCATCATTATCAGTTTCAATTAGGTACGTTAATGGGCGTGGATCCTGAAGCAAAAACGCTTACATTGGATTCGCTGTCTGATGATATGGGGCACATTGTCTTGCCTAAACGCAGTATTTCTTATGATATTCTCGTCATGGCTGTTGGCAGTGTGAGTAACGATTTTGGTACGCCTGGCGTATTAGAACACTGTTACTTTCTAGATTCCCATAAACAAGCGGAACGTTTCCAACAGGCGCTTTTGAATCAGTTCTTGCGTGTTCATCAGGAAGGAGCGGATGCTAAATTGAAGCTAGCCATTGTTGGCGGTGGCGCAACCGGTGTTGAATTGTCGGCTGAACTCTTTCATGTCGCTGATATGCTTAAAGCTTATGGCATGCCGGAAATGTCTGGAAAGCGAGTTAATATTCAGCTAATTGAAGCGGGGCCACGGATTTTAGCCGCATTGCCTGATCGTATAGCCGTGTTAGCAACCAAAGAACTGATTCGTTTGGGGGTCACCGTCAGCCAAAATACGCGAGTCGTGCGCGCCTACGATGGGGGCTTTCAGACCGCAGATGAAAGTAATATTGAAGCCGATCTGATGATTTGGGCAGCGGGGGTGAAAGCGCCGGATTTTGTTGCTGAGATAGACGGTTTTGAAACCACTCGAAGCAATCAAATTTTGGTAAAAGGCACCTTGCAAACTACCGCTTTTGAAAGCATTTATGTGATTGGTGATTGTTGCGCTTGCAAACAAGCCGATGGCTCATTTGTTCCGCCACGGGCCCAGTCAGCACACCAAATGGCGGCATTGGTCTTTGATAATATCAAGGCGTCCTTTTTGAGTGAGCCGTTGAAAGAATACACGTATAAAGATTATGGCTCTTTGGTGAACTTGAGCCGTTATAGCACGGTAGGTAACTTGATGGGGAATTTGATGGGCGGTTCTATGTTCATCGAAGGGCGCATTGCGCGCTTTGTGTACGTATCCTTGTATCGTCTGCATCTGATTGCGATTCATGGTTGGTTTAAAGCCACGGTGATTATGGCGGCGCAGAAAATTGGTAAGGTCGTTAAGCCTAAACTGAAGCTGCATTAAGGCATTGCTTGTGCAGAGCCTGGGCTGCGATTAAACATCATGATTAACCTATAAACCGAGACATAATGATCTCGGTTTTTTTTATTTTAGAGTTTCGTTAGAAACGCTTGACCTATGTGCTACCTATAGGTTTTACACTCTAGTTGTTTCGTTACTTTCTTCAGCATTTTCTGTAATAGGAGTTTCTATGCGAGTCAATGAGCTAGCGAAAAAAGCCCATGTCACGGCTGAGACGGTGCGTCATTACACTAGGTTAGGGCTGATCCATGCGGCTCGAGACCCAAATAATGGCTATCAGCTCTACGACAAGCTGGCCTTGCAGCGATTAACCTTTATTCGTCAAGCAAGCGAGTTGGGCTTTAGTTTAAAGCAAATAGAAGAAATTTTTCAGCAATCGGACAGTGGTGATTCACCTTGCCCCATGGTACGAGATTTACTGCAAAAAAAAGTGCCTGAAACCAAGTTAAAAATAGCTCAACTAGAAGCCCATCTCCTCAAAATGGAAGAGGCATTGGCCACTTGGGAGGAAATGCCAGATGGCACGCCTAATGGTCATTCGATTTGCTGTTTGATTGAAGAATGGGAAGAACAAGCCACGGATAAATGAGTAGGTGAACAGTATGAAAGCAGAGCATTCAACAATAGATAAAAATGCAGACAACCATTCCGGCAAAGAAACACCAGCGGTGGAATTAGCGCTTAAAGTGACGGGTATGTCATGCCAAGGCTGTGTGTCAAACGTTAGGAAGTTGATTCAACAAAGCGCCCCAGAAGCAATTGTAACCGGTGTTCCAAAAGAAAATACACTGCTGGTAACTTCTGATCTTTCTTTGGCTTCGATAGAAGCAATAGTGGAAGAGGCGGGTTACCAGTCTTTTGGGTTGCTGGATAATAGTGAGCACGCTCAATCAGGTGCGGATCATTATGCAAATGAGACTTTATCCGATCCTGATAGCCGCGTAGAGCCATCAGAGGTGGAGGTTAATTATCAACTGTCGATTACGGGTATGACCTGCGCGGGCTGTGTTAACTCCGTGCAAAAAGCATTAGTCAATGCTGACAAAGTCATGTCTGCGGAGGTGAATTTTGCCAACCATACCGCACAAGTGACAACATTGGGCTCATTGAATGTGCTGATCAAAGCGGTGGCCGATGCGGGTTATCAGGCTAGCCTGATTGTTGATACTGAAAAAAACGACAGCGAGCGCGAAAAAAGAGAGTTAAAGGAGTATCACTATAAACGCCAATCCGCTGCCTTGGGGTTGGCGCTGGGAGTGCCCTTAATGCTCTATGGGATATTAGGCGGAAGCATGGCTGTGAGCACGCTCACTGATAGGCTTATCTGGCTATTTATCGGGATTGTCACCCTATGGATCATGGTGCGTGCGGGGAAGCATTATTTCCGTGGTGCTTGGAAAGCCTTCACGTCGCATCAAGCTAATATGGACATGTTAATTGCGTTAGGAACGGGGTGTGCTTGGTTCTATTCTATGTTGGTGGTGATCGTGCCGAGTTGGCTGCCAGAAAACACGCACCATTTGTATTTTGAAGCGTCGGTGATGATTATCGGTCTGATTAACCTTGGGCAAGCATTGGAGCTGCGTGCGCGGCGTAAAACCAGTCAAGCATTGCATCGTTTATTAGACTTGCGACCTAAAATGGCAACCCGGATTGAAAATAGTGTGGAGTCACGTGTTCCGGTTGCGGACATTAAGCTAGGGGACGTGTTGCGCGTTCGTTCAGGGGACAGTGTCCCGGTCGATGGCGAAGTGCTAGAAGGGTTATCAACCGTGAATGAATCGATGTTGACTGGGGAGGCCGTGCCGATTGAAAAGCACCAAGGGAGTCTGCTATCCGCCGGAACGGTTAACGGTCAGGGGAGTTTATTGTTCAAGGCGACTCGAATTGGTTCCGACACCTTACTTGCGCAAATTATTACCATGGTGAGTAAAGCCCAAGGGTCCAAACCGCCGATCAGTGTTTTGGCCGATAAAGTGTCTTCTGTGTTTGTACCGAGTGTCATCATCGTTGCTATTTTGTCGGCATTGGCGTGGTTTAATTTTGGCGGGGAGGCGGTTTTCTCATACATGTTGGTGACCAGTATTTCTGTGTTAATTATTGCTTGCCCTTGTGCACTAGGATTGGCGACGCCCATTTCAACCATGATCGGGATTGGTAAGGCGGCAGAATACGGCGGTTTGATCCGTAATGGCGATGCGCTACAGCGAGCAAGCGAGTTGACCGTGGTGGTGTTGGATAAAACGGGCACCATTACGGAAGGCAAACCAAAAGTCGTCAATCAAACAGTAACTGAGCATGCTCAAGAAGGCTTCGTTGCGCAACTGGTCTCGGTGCTTGAGGCGCGAGCGAATCATCCTTTGGCTGACGCATTACTAGAATACTGCCAGGCGGATGTGGAAGAAAAAGACGCTCTAAAGCTGGAAGGGTTCGAGTCACTGGTTGGCTTAGGAGTAAAAGGCCATGTTAATGGAAAGGAATATTACCTTGGCAATGAACGCTTAATGAAAGAAAAGGGCATTCATTTCAAGGTAGGCAATACTGACAATCAGCACTCTGCCGCAACGCGTGTTTATCTATCCGATGAAAAGGTATTGTTGGCGGTTTTTTATATTGAAGATCCGATTAAAAAGGGCATGAAAGCCGCGATCGCCAGCTTTAAAAAGCAAGGCCTGAAGGTCGTTATGCTCACGGGGGACAACCCAGAAACCGCCGCATCGGTCGCAAGTGAGGTGGGTATTGAAGACTATCATGCGCAGCTAATGCCGGATGATAAGCTGAACTGGGTTAAGAAGCTTCAAGCCCAAGGCGAGGTGGTGGGCATGATTGGTGACGGTATTAATGACGCGCCCGCTTTGGCGCAAGCTGATGTTGGTTTTGCCATGGGGGCGGGAACCGATGTTGCCATGGAAAGCGCTGACATCACACTCATCAACAATGACTTAAAAGGCGTTGCGGATGTGATCCAAATCAGTAAAGCCACCTTGAGGAACATCAAACAAAATTTATGGGGGGCGTTTGCCTACAACACCTTAGGGATTCCGGTTGCAGCGGGTATTTTGTTTCCCTTTACTGGGTGGTTATTGAGTCCGGTGATTGCCGGCGCGGCCATGTCTTTATCGTCGGTTACCGTGGTCACCAATGCCAATCGGCTCCGATTGTTCCGTGTTTCACGTGATGCTAAACAAGAAGTGGAGAATTAAAATGAGCACGCTCATAAATTTATTAGGTATCGTCTTGATTGCTTTTGTCGTCTATTGGTTTTGGTGGCCTAAACCAAGGGCCAAAAAAACCACTAAAACCGATGGTTTGTGAAAAATAGTAATCAAGGGTTCAAAGCAATTAAGGCGTGTTTATTATAAAATGCGCCTTTATTGAAATAAGCCAAGAGAGCACCTCTTGGCTTATTTTGTTTCTTGCTCATGAATCAACGTCATTGGAGTCGTCATATGCTTGCTGCATATCAATGGGGCATTTTTGCCATTGCACTGGGTACGTTTGGAATAGGTACCACAGAATTTATGCCCATGGGGTTATTACCGGTTATTGCGGATGGGGTGAACGCGTCGATTCCAGCAGCGGGGTTACTTATTAGTGCTTATGCGGTTGGGGTGATGATTGGTGCGCCGCTAATCACCTTATATTTGACTAAGTACAGCCATAAAACCTCTTTGCTCGCTTTGATGGTGGTATTCGTTGTAGGTAACTTGCTTTCTGCTATTTCGGTCAATTACGAAACCTTCTTATTATCACGTATTATTACCAGTCTTTCCCATGGGGCTTTTTTTGGTATCGGTGCGGTCGTGGCGATGAACCTAGCGCCATATCATAAAAAAGGCTCGGCGGTGGCCTCTATCTTTTTAGGCTTAACCATTGCCAATATCGTGGGCGTACCGATTACCACTTGGTTAGGGCAAACCTTCGATTGGCGGCTTTCCTTCGCGGTAACGGCGGTGTTAGGTGTGGTGGCGATTTTTGGCATTAGTCGCAGCTTGCCGGCCATGGCACCAGCGCAAAAACCTGACGTTAAAACGGAACTAAAAGCCATCATGCAGCCTGCAGCCTTGCGCGCTTTTGCCACCACTGTGTTGTGCGCAGGTTCGATGTTTACGCTTTATACCTATATTGCGCCCGTGATGCAGACCTTGGCTCAGGCCACAGATAATGTTATTGCGACCATGCTGATGCTGATTGGTATCGGCTTTACATTGGGTAATTATATTAGTGGTAAGGTCACCGACAAATCACCAGATTTAGCCTTGTTTGTCTTTCTGGGTTTGCAGGTGCTGGTGTTGTTGATGTTTCGTTTTACCGCGACAACCACGCTTGGCGCTGGATTGACCATATTATTATGGGGGACGGTGATTTTTGGCAGCGGTCCGCCTTTGCAAATGCAGGTAATGAAAATCGCTGATCAAGCGCCAGGATTGGCTTCGTCTATTAATATTGGGGCTTTTAATCTGGGCAATGCCCTAGGAGCGGCATTAGGCGGCTTGGTGATTAGCGTTGGTTTTGGGTTTGCCTGGATTCCGGGCGCGGCAGCAGTATTGTCCTTTTTAGCACTAATAATGGTGTGGATTAATCGCTATAAATTAAACCCTAGAAAAGTGTAGGGTTAATGAAAAGCATTCATTGAGCTGTCTTGACCACAGTTCAATGGTGCTTTCGCCATGGGTGCGTTGGTTGACTAATGTCAGTTTTTTGTTAAGATAGCGGCCTTTAACAACCCTCAAAGGGAAAATGTTTTGCGTCTTACGCCACCTTAAGTTCTCTCATCTTTTCGTCACACCTCTGTGAGACGATACCTCTATACTGCCACTGGATAGTCAGCTGGTCGTAGGCATTTTTGTGCCAAATCGTATTTTAATTTTTACTCTTTAATGTTTCTAACTGGAAGACACTGATGCTTCGCAGCGGGTGCGACTGTGTTGGTGCGCTTATAAAAAGGTAACCTATGCTCGAAAAAATGAAAATGGAATGGTTCTCTAACATTCGTGGGGATATATTGGCTGGTATTGTGGTGGCGTTGGCGTTGATCCCAGAAGCCATCGCTTTCTCTATTATTGCTGGCGTCGACCCAAAAGTGGGCTTGTACGCTTCTTTTTGTATCGCGGTGGTGATCGCGTTTGTGGGTGGTCGACCAGGTATGATCTCGGCCGCTACTGGCGCAATGGCCTTGTTGATGGTTACCTTGGTAAAAGATCATGGTTTAGAGTACTTACTGGCGGCGACCTTGCTAACCGGTGTGATCCAGATTATTGCGGGCTACATTAAGCTAGGCAGCTTGATGCGGTTTGTCTCGCGGTCTGTGGTGACAGGGTTTGTGAACGCCTTGGCGATCCTGATATTTATGGCACAGTTGCCAGAATTGACCAATGTCACTTGGCATGTTTACGCCATGACGGCGGCTGGCTTGGGTATTATCTACCTTTTCCCTTATGTACCTGTGATTGGTAAAGCTTTGCCTTCGCCTTTGGTGTGTATTGTGGTGCTTACAGCTTTTGCGATGACGATGGGGATTGATATTCGTACCGTTGGCGATATGGGCGAATTACCCGATACGCTGCCTATCTTTTTATGGCCTGACGTACCGTTGAATCTAGACACCTTGCTGATTATTTTGCCTTATTCTATTGGTTTGGCGATAGTGGGTTTGCTAGAGTCGATGATGACAGCGACCATTGTTGATGATTTGACCGATACCAAGAGTGACCGTAACCGCGAATGTAAAGGCCAAGGAATTGCGAATATAGGATCTGGTTTACTGGGTGGTATGGCGGGTTGCGCCATGATAGGCCAGTCCATCATTAATGTGAAATCAGGCGGTCGTGGTCGTTTATCCACTTTTGCTGCTGGTGCGTTTCTTTTGGTTATGGTGGTGTTTTTAGGCGAATGGCTAAAACAGATTCCAATGGCGGCATTGGTAGCGGTTATGATCATGGTGTCGATTGGTACCTTTTCTTGGAGTTCGATCAAGGATCTTAAAAAACACCCGCTATCAACCAATATCGTGATGATTGCTACCGTGGTTATTGTCGTAGCGACGCATAACTTGGCGATTGGTGTGTTTGTTGGGGTTCTATTGGCAACCTTGTTTTTTGCAAATAAAATTGGTCGCTTTATGGTGGTTAAATCTGAGCAGGGTGATGATGAATCCGTTCGTACTTACCGTGTGGTTGGTCAGGTGTTTTTCGCTTCATCAGAAGCCTTTGTTGCGTCTTTTGATTTTAAAGAAGCCGTTGATAAAGTGGTCATCGATTTAACCAGTGCGCATTTTTGGGATATTACTTCGGTCTCTTCATTAGACAAAGTGGTCATCAAGTTCCGCCGTGAAGGTGCAGAGGTTGAGTTAGTGGGTATGAACGCCGCGACGGAAACCGTGGTGGATAAATTTGCCGTACACAATGATCCAAAAGAAGTCGAAAAACTCATGGGCGGACACTAAGGAGATCAAGATGGAAAAAATAATAGCCTGTATCGATGGTTCAGTATTAGCCAATGATGTATGCCATGCTGGCGTTTGGGTGTCTAAGACACTCAATAAGCCACTAATGTTTTTGCATACTATTGAGAAACAACAGCAACATGGTGCAGATGATCTAACGGGCGCGATTGGCTTAGGCGCACGTTCTGCGTTGCTGGCCGAAATGGCGTCATTGGATGAGCAGCGCGGTAAAGTGGCATTGCAATTGGGCAAGGACATGCTTGAGCATGTAACTCAATTAGCCAAGGATCAGGGCTGTGACAAGGTCGAGCAAAAGCAGCGCCACGGTGACTTTGTAGAAGCATTGATCGAGTTAGAAGAGGAAGCTCGTCTAATCGTTGTTGGTCGTTCGGGAGAAGGGCACCAACAAGATTTTAAGGCGCTTGGTTCGCATATTGAACACCTTATTCGCCAAGTACACACGCCAGTATTGATTGCCAGCAAAGACTTTACTGTACCGACCAACTTTATGTTGGCCTATGATGGTCGTGCAACGGCAGACAAAGCGGTAGAGCGTATTATTTCTGGTGGTTTATTGCATGGCATGACTTGCCATCTAGTGACCATTAAAAATAATGAATCGGATATAGAAGAAAGGTTTGAAAAGACCGCTCAGCGTTTACGCGATCAAGGGTTTGATGTGAAGGCGGAGTTTATTGAAGGCGAGATTTTCGCATCATTAGCCGAATATCAAGTTCAGAATAAGATAGAGTTGATGGTGATGGGGGCGTTTGGCCACTCAAAAATACGCCAGCTTTTCTTGGGCAGTAACACACTGCGCATGATTGAAAGCAGCCAAGTGCCATTGGTTGTCTTGAGATAAAGGCTGTCTTGAGATAAAAGTAATTTTAAGATAATTTATTATCTTGAGTTAAGCAATTTGCCTCTAAAGAACAAGCTTAGCGACAGCTAACTTGCTTCTTTAGAGGTTTTTATTGATCTACACACTCTATACAGCGAGTATAGGTTGGGTCTAACTCTAAGCGTTTTAATGGGATAGACTGATCGCAAATAAAGCAATTTCCATAGGTTTCTGTTGCAATCCGTTTTAGCGCGCTTTCAATAGCAAGCAGTTTTGCGGTATTGCGCCTTTTGGCTTCCATCGCCATTTGCTGACCTTGTAATGCATCCATTCGAGACAGTCGACCTACGCGGCTTTGGTCTAGTTCGACCGTATCGTCGAGATGCGTGTCTGCACGTGAGAGCAATTCTGCTTTCATTGTTTCTAATGTATTTTTAAAGTGCTGGTAGTGTATTTGGTCCATAGCCTGTACCTCATAAACTTTTACCTTATAAAGAAAGCATTGTCTGAGGTAACGCTGCGAGTGTCAATTTTGAACAATTTACGAGAATACAGTTTGTGACTAATTATCTGTCTTTTATCCGTCTGCAATGGCCCTTAATCACCTTTGGTTTTTTGTCTGTTTTTTGGGGAAATATTGGCCAATCTTTTTTTCTTAGTTGGTTTGGTGCGGATATTCAACGAGAGTTGAGTATTTCGGCGGCGCAATATGGTTTGTATTACGCGGTTGGCACTTTGGCAAGCAGTGCCGTTATTATGATTATTGGTGGTATGGTGGACAAATATCCCCCCCGTCTGCTGATTGTTATTTTAGCTGTTTTCTTGGCGTTGGCTTGTGTGCTGATGGCGCAATTGAGCTCGGTATTAATGCTCTGTGTAACGCTGTTTTTATTGCGTTTATGTGGCCAAGGCTTGTTGCCGCACACTGCGCAAACCATCATGATTCGATCCTTTGAAAAGCAACGAGGCAAGGCCATCAGCCTAGCTTCCAGTGGCGTGGCGGTAGGAGAGGCCATCTTACCCAGCATCATCATCGCATTAATCGCTTGGCTTGGCTGGCGCCACAGCTGGTATGTGTTTGCCGCCAGTGTGTTAGTGCTGTACTTGCCATTAGGCTATTGGCTGCTGGTAAAAAGCGCATTGCAAAAAGCCCCCGTGCGCAAGGCTAAAAAGGAGGAGGCGGGCGATGCCTCTGGCCGTCGAGATGTATTAAAAGATTGGCGCTTTTGGCTGATTTTACCGACTTCCTTGGCAGCGCCTTTTTTAGTCACTGGGGTGTTTATCCAACAAAACTTTTTGCTAGAGCAAAAAATGTGGTCATCGGCTTTACTGGCCAGTGGGTTTATCGCTTACGGCGTGAGTCATTGGTTTAGCGCCATGGTCGCAGGGAGTTTGGTGGATAAATTCAGTGCTAAATCCTTATTACTGTATTTGCCTATGCCGTTATTGGCGGCCTTGATCATATTGGTAATCTTTGACGGCGCTTGGTCGGTGTTTGTCTTTATGACGTTATTTGGCACAGGCATTGGCGCATTAAATACCGTGATTAACGCGGCGTGGGCAGAAATCTACGGCACCAAAGCCATTGGCTCAATACGCGCCATGATGACCTCATTAATGATTTTCGCCACCGCAGCGTCGCCATTATTATTTGGTCTGATGATAGAGCAAGGATGGAATGACACCCAGTTATTTGGATTGCTGGCATGGGGGATGTTATTAGTGAGCATCTTAAACGTACCAGCGTATTTGTCGTTTAAAAAACGTTAAGCGTTAAACTGGTTGATGCTTAGGTTGCAGCCGTTAAATAACCTGAGCATCAGCGCGATCTAACAAAGGTTTTAAACCATGATGAATGTCGAATTCAAAGTCTGTCTATTTCCCCTCACTATTTCCGATAAATGTTATTATCGGAAATAGTGGAAAAGACGCTCCGGACGGCGTTTACTGCCTTGTTATGCTTGTTTTATCCGTATTTAAATCGGTTCAGCAATTCATTAAGTGAACTGACTTGGTATGTGGGTCGAATCTCTTCTGGGTGTGTTTTGTTGTGATGGTTGAGCCAGCAAGTGTCAAAACCAAAGTGGTTGCCGCCTAGTATGTCTGATTCCAACGTATCGCCCACCATTAGTACGTGATTTTTATCTGGTGAGCCCATGAGTTCTAAGGTGTATTCGAAGATCTTTGGGTGTGGCTTGGCAACGCCAACCCGTTCAGATATTACCACGGGGGAAAAATATGGCAGGAATCCTGTGCGTTCTAAACGGATTTTTTGTAACTGGGCAAAGCCATTGGTAATGATGCCCATCTTGATATTGTTTGCATGCAAATACGCCACGAGCTCTTCGGCGCCTGGCAATGTTTTGCAGATTTCCGCCATGGAGTCTAAAAACTGTCTGTTCAGCTCTTTGGTGCTGATGGCCAGTTTGTCGCTCCATAATTGGAAGCGTCGTGTTTGCAGTTGTTCTGCACTGATTTGGCCGTTTTGATAGTCTACCCAAAGTGGCTTGTTTAGTGCTTGGTATTGATCAAAATCAGTTTGTTCAAATTTTACGCCATGCTTGGCGAACATGTGTTTTAGACCGGCGAAGTTGTCGAAATGGAAAAGTGTTTCGTCGGCGTCAAATAGAACCCATTGGTATTTCATTATTCTGTCTGCATCGGTTAAAAGATAAAGATAAAGTTTAAAGATAGCGCTCTGGGTGCAAGGCAGGCGCTAACGCCAATATTAAGGCTTGGGTACAGACGCTTTCTCTTGTCGCTGCGTGGTTGGTGAATAAACCAATGGCGCCGCCTTTTTGGCGGATATTATCGGTATTAAACCATTCGTCCATGACCAGCCCCAATTCTTCACCGGCTTGTAAACGTTTATAAAGCGTATTGGGTAAAGGTAAATTGGCTGATCGACCTGTCATCAAGTTCCCTTCACTGTCTACTATCGCCACGTAGGCAAAAGTGGCTGCGCCCTCCTCGAATTTATCGACACCACCTTCCATGGCAACAAAAAAATTCTTCTCTTTGTCTGTGCTGCTTTTAAAGCAATAACGAGCACGGTTTTGTGCGCCAAGGCGAGTTTCTGCTTCTGTCATGGGTTGATCGGCAACACCTGACGGCGCGTGCTTTTCTTCACAATGAATGATGTGATTGGGAAAGACTTGCGAAAATGCTTGTCTGGTCGCATTCATTTTGACGGGATTGGTTGAGCCAACACAAACTCGGATGACGGTTGCGTCTTGTTTTATGGTCATATAATCCATCTCACGGTATGGCCTTAAATGAATAAAAAAGCCGCTTTTATCACTCTACAGCGACAAATAGCGGCTTTTTAAATTCTAAAGTAGTGCGTTACGCTTGGCCTTTAATAATCGGTGTCGGACAAACCACATCGGCATTTTGTGCTCTGTGTCTCAATAAATGGTCCATGATCGTCAGAGCCAACATGGCTTCGGCAATCGGCGTCGCGCGAATACCCACACAAGGATCATGACGACCTTTGGTGATCACTTCGATTGGATTACCGGCACGGTCAATGCTTTTGCCTGGAATGGTAATGCTCGAGGTGGGTTTTAACGCCATGTGAACCACAATATCTTGACCAGAAGAAATGCCACCAAGTACGCCGCCAGCGTGATTGCTTAAAAAGCCTTCAGGTGTCATTTCGTCTCGGTGTTGGCTGCCTTTTTGTTCTACCACATCAAAGCCGTCGCCAATTTCCACGCCTTTTACCGCGTTAATGCTCATCATGGCTTTGGCAATGTCGGCATCTAGACGATCAAAAACCGGTTCGCCTAAACCTGGCATGAGGTTCTTCGCTATCACGGTGATTTTCGCACCAATGGAATCGCCTTCACGACGCAACGCTGTCATGTATTCTTCAAGCTGTGGAATCGCATCGGGGTCTGGGCTAAAAAAACTGTTTTCGTAAACTTGGCTTAGGTCTTTGACTGCCAATTTGATTGGACCCAGTTGCGACAAGAAGCCTTGAATTTCAATACCAAATTGTTGCTTTAGGTATTTTTTCGCAATGGCACCAGCCGCCACTCGCATCGCTGTTTCACGCGCTGATGAACGACCGCCACCACGATAATCACGGAAGCCGTATTTTTGATCATAGGTGTAGTCAGCATGAGCCGGGCGGAAAGTCTCGGCAATATTGCCGTAATCCTTTGATCGTTGATCGGTGTTTTCGATCATTAAACCAATTGGCGTGCCTGTGGTTTTGCCTTCAAAGACACCCGATAAAATTTTGACTTCATCGGCTTCACGGCGTTGTGTGGTGTGTTTCGAGGTACCGGGTTTGCGCAGATCTAGATCACGCTGTAAATCCGCTTCGCAAATCTCGATGCCTGGTGGGCAACCATCAACAATGGCGCCAAGCGCAAGGCCGTGACTTTCACCAAAGGTGGTGACTTTAAAAAGTGTTCCAAATGTATTACCAGACATAGGCTATTTCTGCTCTTGTAATAGTTCGCTAAGTTGATCTTTGGTTAGGATAAAAACACCATTACCACCCTGCTCTAATTCTACCCACATAAAAGGAATGTTAGGATAAGCGGCTTGTAAGGCGATTTCGGTGTTTCCTACTTCGTAGACTAATATACCGTCATCTTGCAGATAATGCGCGACTTGGGCTAAAAATTCGTGGGTAAAATTAAGGCCATCTTCCCCTGACGTTAGCGCCAGTTCTGGTTCATTATGAAATTCTGCTGGCGCGCTTTCAAAGTCGTCGGCATCCACATAAGGTGGGTTGCAAATAATCAGGTCGTATTGTTTGCCCGCTAAACCTTTAAACATATCCGAATGAATGGCGTGAACTCGGTCTTCGACTTGATGGCGCACAATGTTTTCATTGGCAACCAATAACGCGGCTTCGCTAATATCGGAAATATCCACTTCTGCGTCTTCAAAGACTAAGGCGGCCGCAATGCCTAAACAGCCAGAACCTGTGCACATATCCAAGATGTTTAATGGGTCGTTTTTAAGCCAAGGCGCAAATTCACTTTCTAACAAAGCAATAATCGGCGAACGTGGAATTAACGTGTCTTTGGTGACTTTGAATGGCAATCCCATAAACCAGGCTTCGCCTAAAAGATACGGCAAAGGCTCACGTTTAGTGATGCGCGTTTGTACTAGTTTAAGAATGTGTTTCTTCTCGTTGTAGGTCAGCGCGCAATCTAGCATATCACGATCAAAATCGAGCGGAAGCTTTAATGCCCCCATCACCAGATGAACGGCTTCATCCCAAGGGTTGTCTGTGCCATGACCGTAAAATAAGTCGGCTTGTTGAAAGCGACTAAAGGCCCAACGAATAAAGTCTTTGATGGTGGATAAATCACGAACGGCAGATTGTTTGTTGCTCATCTTCTCTTCTTAATTATGAATGCGCGGATATAGCGAATGACGCATTATAACGGTTATTGTTTCGAGCCTCTATCTTTGCGTTGCATGGTTTTCGCTGAGTTGTTTACTGATTTGTTTACTGATTTGTTTAGTGAGTTGGTTAGTGTATCCAGCTTTTGAGTCATTTCTTGCCATTTTATCGCGTCATTTTCCATTTTTTCGCTTTGGTTTTCTTCTAGTGCGGCGGCAAGTTTGGCATTTTCTTCTAATACCTTAGCCAATTGGTTGTCTTGTTTGGCGAGATCCACTTCTTTTTGGGCAAGGTTGATTCTGAGCTCCGTGTTTGCTTTTTGCTCTTGTTTGATCTGACTGGTCAGTACGGCGTTTTGCGCCATCACCTCTTGGTACCTTTGTTCAGAAAAGGTCCATTTTTGTTTAAGTGTTTCGGCTTCGTCACTTATTTTCTTGCGCTCTGACGTTAGAGTGTCATGGGCCGCTTGTAATTCGATTAACGCAGAAGATAAAGAGAGATAACCGCTTTGCGTCGCCTCTTGTTTGCGATGTTGGTGTTGTTCGATTTCGGTCGATTTTTCATCTAATAATTGCCCAAGTTGCTGAGTCACTTCTCTGGAAAAGCGCTTAAACACCGGCTGCAGCAGGTCGCTTAGTTCGCTTAATTCATGTTGTTGCTGTTCTTTGTAGCTCTCTTCCCACTGGGTGATGGCGTTCAAAAAAGTGGTGTTTGAGCAATGTCGTCCGTCTTTTTGTCGAAAGTACTCAGCCAAGCGAGGTATGTTTGGGAAGCTGTTTTTTTCAATCAACTCCCAGCAGGCTTGATGGATTTCTTCTCTTGCAATGTTTGCTTTACGAGCCATTTTTAAGGGTCCTACTGGTCAATTGAAGCCTATTTAATAAATAATGAATTTATATTATCAAATATATCTTATTGATGAAACAAGCTGGTCTCTATATTGTCTCTATCTAGCGCGACTATTGAGTTAGTGCGTGAGAGAGTCAGGTTTTATGTACTATTTATTGGATTTGCTTATTGGATTTATTTTAGACAATAAAAAAGCTCCCGTAGGAGCTTAGTGAAAAAAAGCGATAGAAAGCGGTTGGCTATCGATTATTGGCTCTTGATTATTGGATATGGGTGGTATTGATGACTTTTGTTGCCATTTCAACCCCAAACTCTTTAGCCAGCTCTTTCCATGAGTCTTGTTTAGGCTCATAGAAGATAGGCTCAGCATCGGGAAAACGCGTATCGAGAATGGTGTTAACACTGGACAGCCCATCGATTAAGCCTATTTCCACGGCTTGTGATCCGGTAAATACCATGCCTGAAAAAACATCATCGGTAATAATAAGTCGATCGCCACGACCTTCTTTTACGGCGTGGATAAACTGCTGATGGGTTTCATCTAACACGGCTTGCCATTTGGTTTTAGCTTCTTCGGTCATTGGGGCGAATGGGTCAAGAAAGGCTTTGTTGCGGCCCGCGGTGAAAGTCCGTCGTTCTACGCCGATCTTTTCTAATAAATGGCTGGCATCAAAGCTGGATGAAATAACCCCGATCGAACCGACCAAACTTGCCTTATCGGCATAAATTTCATTCGCGGCCGAAGCAATATAGTAGCCACCGGAAGCCGCCATGTCTTCGACCACAACAAGCACTGGGATATCAGGATGACTCTGCTCTTTGGCGCGAATAGCATCGTAAATAATGCCCGAATGAACAGGGCTTCCGCCTGGGCTGTTCATTTCAATAATCACCCCCTTTAATTGAGTGTTTTGGTAGGCCGCATTAAGCAATCGCACAAATTCAGACGACTCAATATCGTTATCGGCACCGATGACACCGCGCATAGGGATCATAGCAACCACATCGCCTTCTAAACTAACGTCTTGAAAGTTGGATTTTGCAAACCAACCGACAATGACGGTCAAGAAAATCACCAAGGTGGTAAAGCGAAAGAATATTCTCCAGCGTCTAGCGCGACGTTTTTCAATCAAGTTTTCGCTAAGGGTTTTTTCCAGCAAAGACCAGATTGCTTTATTCGGATCGACATTGTCTTCTGTACTAGAGTCTTTGTTAGCCATTTTGTTAGCCACTTCTTTTTCATCTTGTGTGCTTTCCGCTTCATTAAGTGACTGTTTGCGATCGTCTTCTTCTGTCCAGCTCATTTTCTATAACCCTAGAATGGTTGATAATTGATTGAAATGATTGATTAGCGCGTGTGGCTGACACGCTCTAAGGCGATCTTCATGGTGTGCGCCATAAGTAACACCAATACTTTTCATTCCCGCATTGGTTGCCATGTTTAAATCGTATTCGGTATCACCAATCATCATCGCGTGCTCAGGTAAAATGTCCAGCTCGGCCAGTATTTGCTCTAGCATCAACGGGTGTGGTTTAGACAAGCTTTCGTCAGCACAGCGAGTGGTTGAAAAATAGGACGATGTATTGGTTAACGCCATGATTCGGTCTAACCCTCTGCGGCTTTTACCTGTGGCGACTGCCATGGTTATGTTAGCGGCTTGAAGCTTATTTAACATCTCAATGACACTGGGGTAAGCCTGTGGCGGTGTTTGATCTGAGGCGACATAAATGCGTTTGTAGTGCTCAACGATGACGTTTTGGTCTTTGGTAGACAGCTCCGGCCAAACCACATCAATCGCTTTATCGAGGGATAACCCAATGATATTTTTTATGTCGTCTTTTGTTCTCGATGGTGCATTTGACAAATGAGCGGCTTGCAGCATGCTGTGACATATCGTGTCGATGGAATCGAATAAGGTACCATCCCAATCAAAAATTACTAACTTAACCATAGATACCTCTTAAGAATAATCCGGCGAAAGTGTACCATAACCGAAAATGACAAAATAAGGATTGGTAATGACGACTGGCTATACATTAGAGCAACTTTCCATCGATCAAAGTGTTGAATACCGTAAAGTGGTTACGGAAGCAGATGTGCATGCGTTTGCCGCTGTAACAGGCGACACAAACCCTGTCCATTTGGATGCTGAGTACGCGGCAACCACGTCTTTTGGGCAGCCTATTGCTCACGGCATGCTGACAGCTGGCTTTATCTCTGCGGCTATTGGGACCCAGTTACCTGGGCCTGGCTGCATTTATCTAGAGCAAACACTGAAGTTTCGCGCTCCCGTTTTTATTGGGCAAGAAGTAGTGACGACAGTAACGGTTACGGACATTAATGAACGCCGTCGCCGCGCAACATTAAAAACAGTGTGTGAATGTGACGGAAAAGTGGTGGTAACCGGTGAAGCCACTATTATGTTACCCGCCTAAAGCGACATGCTCTCAATAACCCCTAAAAAGGTGCGCGCCCTCTTTCTCTATGACTTCGCGCCTTTTTTGGTCACAAATTGCCTGATCGTGTAAAAAACACTATTTTGTTAAAAAAGACTGGGATTTATAGAATGGCAGGCTTATATTTAATAAGTACAAATTACTAAGTGTAAAATACTTTAGGTGCCTAGGTGAAAATTCAATTACTCATGATCATTGCTCTGATTGCATCGTCTTTACTGACGATTTCTCAGCGCGCTAATGCTCAAGAAGTAACGAAATTTCGCTGGTTAGAACCTACCGTAGATCAAAGATACTGCGAAGTCGCTGTCCCAGATCAAGACAAGAGTTCAGACAGCAGTAATCACATTGGCCCTCATGCGTTTTTATTATCCCCCGCTAAACTGTTTGTCCCCTCTTTAAATGATTATCAACGCCAGCCACAAAATAAGGTTGTTGGTAACGCAAACCCAAGAGCACCACCGTTTTCGCTGATATAACCACCCTCTGTTCTATTTATTTTATTTTTATTGGGGTTCTATTATGAAAACACTTACTTATGTTTCTACAAAAGATGTTACCGATCTTACTTGGCCGATTACTACCGCGAATGTAAATCTTTATTCTCCTGCTTTGTCTGTTTTTACTGATTTTCAGAAAGCCGGCCCTAGGGTGATTGAATCCAGCACTCGCGCTGATGAATTGGTCTTGCTGATGAAAAAAGAGCATGTTCGCATGAAAGTCGTGGTCGATGCGGAGAATCATTTTATTGGTGTCGTTAGCCTTGAAGATTTGTCCGAAGATGTGTTTATTAAGCAGGTTGCAAACGGTTTCCAGCGCTCAGAGTTAATGGTGGCTGACTTGATGAGAGCAAAAGAAGCACTGCTTGCCTTGTCTTACACATCGCTTAAAAACTCAGACATTGAATCCTTGCTTTTTAGTCAGCGAAACAACCAGTTTCAGCACTTATTAGTGATTGATGAAGACACAAAGGCAATACGTGGATTAATTTCATCAAACGACGTCGCTCGTCAACTGAGATTGGATATCGATGTCGGCTTTTCGAACTTTGAGCAGATCTACCACAGCGCAATTCTTGGACAAAAGGATCAAGCCAAAAAGCTGAAAGTAGCGTGATTCTCTCAAATTTTTCTTAACTAAACCCCCTGGCTCTTAACTATTTTAAGGGCTGGGGATTTTTTTGGTTATGAGTCTTTCTTTTCTATCCAGTACGTATAAATATCCCCTTCTTGCTGTTGATCTAGCAATTTATGCCCCAGAAACTGGCAAAATTTTGGGATGTCTCGCGTTGTTGATGGGTCTGTCGCGACGACTTTTAAAACTTCTTTTGCCGTGAGTTTTCGCATTTCTACATGCAGCATCATTACAGGTTCAGGGCAAAGTAAGCCCTTGGCATCAAGCTGTGCTTGGTGATTCATGGTATTTCTCTTCGTTGTATGTTGTTGACTAGCCAGTGTTGGGTGGCAATGGCCACCTCATTAATGGTATCTGCTAGGTTCTTATTATATTTTTTTAATACCTTAAAGTCATGATCCGCCCCATCGACCCAGATTATATCAATGTTTTCTGGCAGCGTTTGCTGATTAACCCAGTCTTGGTTTCCTAATGAATCTCTTGTTCCTTGAATAATCAAACAAGGAACTTGTAGATCAGCAAGAAAAGACAATCTGTTTTTCTCCGGCTTACCCGCAGGGTAAAAAGGAAATCCAAAACAAACAATCGCTTTTACCATAGGTAAATGAGATAGCTGTGTCGCCACTCTTCCTCCCATTGATTTTCCGGCCACAATACAGGCTTCTTCATGTTCAACATAATGGCGATATTCTGGAATAAGCGTATCGAACTTCGGTGGTGGTCGTTTTTTTGCTGAGCGCTCTTGTTCTTGCATATAGGAAAACGTAACAGGGATCACCGCCTGCTGCCTTTGCCGTGAAATGGCCGCCGCAAGTTGCGTCAAAAAATCATTGTTATGGCCAGCGCCAGCGCCGTGAGCTAGGTAAAAAGCAAGAGAGGTCATTATTAGCGATACGATGTTAAAAAGATGACACTATTAAAGCAGATTCGCTCAGACGTTAGAACCTGATCAGGGCGCTTTTCCATCAACCTTGGCGTGATGAACCCCAATCAAAGGGGTTATTTGATCTCAGTGTGATATCCCTTGATCTGGATCAGAAAGTGCCGATCCTCTAGGGGGTAAACTGCTATTAGAAATTTTAATAGGAAGACATCATGATCTGGGATTCTGAACTGATTAGTAAGTACGATTTATCAGGGCCACGTTACACCTCCTACCCAACGGCGCCGCAATTTGATTCGACTATCAGTAAAATTGCTTTGGTTGATAAAATGCTGATGCCCTCCAAATCACCGCTCAGCTTGTATTTCCACATCCCATTTTGCGCTCATCTTTGCTATTACTGTGCATGCAACAAAATAGTGACTAAACAGTATGGCAAAGGCGCCGAATACGTTGAGTTATTAGGCGAAGAAATGAGATTGCGCAGTTTGATGTTAGATCATACAAGGAAGGTGACACAGCTGCACTTTGGTGGTGGCACTCCAACTTTTCTTACCGAGGATTTGATCGAAAGCCTGTTTGGCACGATTAAGCAGTATTTTAATCTCGTTAATGATGGGAGCCAAGACTACAGCATTGAAATTGATCCTAGGGAAATCAGCCATTCTAAACTGGCTTTGTTGACCGCAATGGGAATAAATAGAATTAGCATCGGCATTCAAGACTTTGATGCTGGCGTGCAGAAAGCGATACACCGAATTCAGCCCATTAATCTTGTTGCCGATCTTGTGTCTTATGCGCGAGAACTGAATATAAATTCGATTAATTTTGATTTGATTTACGGCCTACCGAACCAATCTCTGGGCGGTTTTCGAAGTACCTTAGAGAAGGTGGTTGAATTATCACCTGAGCGCATTTCACTGTTTAATTACGCACATCTGCCAGAACGTTTTCGAGCCCAAAAACGCATCCTTGAGACAAGTTTGCCAACCTCTAGTTTGAAGCTTGATTTGCTGAAAATGAGCATTGAATATTTAGTCAATGCAGGCTATCAATACATTGGCATGGATCATTTTGCCAAACCCAATGACAGCCTGTTTCAAGCCCAAAAAAATGGTCAATTACAACGCAATTTCCAAGGCTACACCACACATGCGGATACCGACTTAGTTGCTTTTGGCGTGTCGGCAATCAGTAATTTAAACGGGGTTTATATCCAAAATCACACGGATTTACCTTTGTTCAGACGCTGTATTGAAAAAGGCCAACTTGCCATTGCAAAGGGGTATATTAGCAACATTGATGATAAGATTCGCCATCAAGTGATTATGACACTTATCTCTCAGTTTGAGCTAAATACTGCCATTATCGAGCACTCATACGGGATTCGATTCTTTGATTATTTCTCACAGGAAGTAGACAATCTAATGCCGATGATCGAAGATGGTATACTAGAAATTCATAATGATGGACTGCAGGTCAGTATTAAAGTGACAGAGCGTGGTAGATTACTCATTCGTTGTGTTTGTATGGTTTTCGATAAGTATCTAAATGGCGCCATAGAATATTCAAAAGTTATATAGATCAAGATCAGGGAGATTTACATGTCAATGACACACGCACACTCACGATTTAACAGTACACTCACCTCGCAATGTCAAAGTTGTAGCTTGAGCGCCCTCTGTCTTCCCATTGCCTTAGCGGATGAAGACATCAATAAGTTAGATCAAATTATTGAGCGAAAAAAACCGCTGAAAAAAGGCGAGTTTTTATTCCGCCAAGGAGACGTATTTGATTCTGTCTTTGCGGTTCGTTCTGGCACGTTAAAAACGTTTAATATTACCTCGTACGGAGAAGAGCAAATAACCGGTTTCTATTGCCCAAGTGAATTGGTGGGGCTCAGCGGTATTGACTCTAATGCCTACCCGGTATCAGCAAAAGCGCTAGAAACAACCACAGTATGTGAAATCCCTTTTAGCCGATTAGAAGAATTATCAGCCCAAATTCCTTCTATGCGACATCAGCTGTTTAAAGTGATGAGCCGGAAAATATCCGATGATCAGCAAATGATGGTGTTGCTGGGGAAAAAGAACGCCGATGAGAAAGTGGCGTCTTTTTTACTTAACCTCTCTAATCGCTTTAAAAGACGAGGCTACTCAGCCAGTGCTTTTCGGCTTTCAATGTCACGCGGTGAAATGGGCAACTACCTAGGCCTAGCGGTTGAAACGGTAAGCCGAGTGATTACTCGTTTTCAAAAAAATGAACTGATCCACGTAGATGGTAAGGAAATTGAAATAATCGATTTCCCTGAAATACAAAAACTCGTTGGGGTTGCGAATGATTGTGGTAAAATCACGCCTATTTGATTGATAAATTAAGGCGATACCAACATGCTGTACGACGATTTTTACGTTAAGTCACTGATTCAAACGATAGAAGACTGGCCAAAACAAGGCATTAGCTTTCGAGACATTACGCCTATTTTCAGTGATCCTAAAGGTATGAGAATGGTAGTTGATGCGTATGTGCATCGCTATATTGCTAGTGATATTACACACATCGCCTGCATCGATGCGCGTGGTTTTTTAATTGCAGCGGTGCTGGCCTATGAGCTGCAAAAGCCTCTTATCTTGGTGCGTAAAAAAGGCAAACTTCCTGGTAAAACCATTTCACAAAAATACGCTTTAGAGTACGGCGAAGCAGAACTAGAAATTCAAGAAGGCGCCGTTAAGCAAGGCGACGAAGTGCTATTATTTGATGATTTGATTGCAACGGGTGGCACTCTCTTTGCCGCCATAAAACTGTTGACTAAGCAAGGAGCAAACATCAAAGAAGTGGCCGCCATTATTGACCTTCCTGATCTTGGTGGTAGCCAAAAACTAAGGGATAGCGACGTGCCTGTCTTTAGTCTTTGCGCCTATGACGGTGATTGATTAGTATCAGTGAAGAAAACTAAAAAAGGTGGCCTGAGCCACCTTTTTTGTTGATCAAAACGATAGTCTTGCTTTAAAAATCGACCGTCGCACCGACAGAAAGACCTTTATCAATTTCTTTACGGCTATTGTCGTCATAAACTGTCACTGTTCTACCATAACGAACAAACGCACGCGCATTGCGCATTGTCATGTACTCAAGACGAATATCATAGGTATACATGTGGTCTAAGTTTGATATCGCCAATACTTCCGGGGAATAGTATGCAGAACCATAAATACTAAGGCGATTGGCTTGTTGTAGGGTGTATCGGTACCAACCACCTAAAGCAAGAGCAACAGATAAGTCGTCATTATCATTGTCTAAATCGGCATCGATAGCGTACAAACGAATCCCAAGGCCAACTTGCAGCGGTCCGCTAGTGTCTGAGTCTTCAACGGTAACGCCAATATGTGCGGTTGACGTATTGGCCTCATCATTATGTGTAATGCCACTGTTAATGCCGAACGACCCCATGTTTAAATTAATATCACCTTGCACCGTATTATTGGTTAAGCTAACGCCAGCAGTGGACGCGTTGACGATAGAAGACCCTAGAATGCCGGCGGTTAATAGTAGTGCTTTATGTGTCAGGTTCATGTCTATTTTCCTATAATGAAATTATATTTAGTCGGTCAAAGGCGGCAGGCGACTGCTTCAACCCTTTAAAATCAAATAGTGTTGCGTCTGCCAAATGAGATGGCACTACGTTTCGAATAGCAGAGAACATGGTTTCTGTTCTGCCAGGGAATTCTTTTTCCCATTTATGTAGCATGTCTTTGACAACTTGTCTTTGTAGGTTTTCTTGCGAACCACAAAGGTTACAAGGAATAATGGGGTATTCTTTCATCAAAGCAAACTCTTCAATGTCTGATTCTTTGCAATACGCCAAAGGCCGAATAACCACATGCTTACCATCATCGCTCAACAGTTTTGGTGGCATAGATTTTAACTTTCCGCCAAAAAACATGTTTAAAAATAACGTTTCAAGAATGTCATCTCGGTGATGGCCAAGGGCAATTTTGGTTGCGCCAATTTCCTCAGCAAAGCCATACAGAGAGCCACGGCGTAAACGAGAGCATAAACCACAGGTGGTTTTCCCTTCAGGTACGATCTCTTTTACTATGCTGTAGGTATCGCGCTCTAAAATATGAAAGTCTACACCGAGTTCTTCTAAATAAGCCGGCAAAATATGCTCAGGAAAACCTGGCTGCTTCTGATCTAGATTAACGGCAACGATGCTAAATTGAATCGGTGCACTGGCTTGTAGATTAAGCAAAATCTCAAGCATGGTATAAGAGTCTTTCCCACCCGATAAACAGACCATTACTTTATCGCCATCTTCAATCATATTGAAGTCAGCAATGGCTTGGCCTGTTAATCTACGAAGGCGTTTTTGGAGCTTGTTGAGCTCTAATTTTTCTTTAGGTCGAGTCGATAAATCCATCATAAATACGCTATAAACAAAACGCGCTTATAGTACTATAAGGATAAAAGTATCGCATCAAAAATGGATGATTTAAGCGTAATCCGTACGGAAAATTACTATTTTTGTGCTTTTTTAGCCTTTAATTGAACATTAAGGCGTCATGAATTGTAAGCTCGAGCGACACTTTTTACAGACATACTCAGTCCCCCGCTGTGCTCTGGTGTGGCGCTGTTTGGTAAATTGATGTTTTTGGCAAGCACAGCGGTACTCATAATTGTGTTTTTGTGGCGGCACATCAAAAGTATGCGTCCTGCTTGGCCTAATGCCATAGACCCTGAACATCACAGCCTGCCACTCTTTGCCATGCGGTTTAACCGAATTGCCATAGATTTGGAAAACAATGATGTGCGCGACTTCATGGGGAACGACCGTGCTAAGAAATTCCACAGAGTCTTGCAAATACATAAAGTAGTTAAAGCGGAGTTCGTTTTTTTGTAGGTGTGCGGTGCCAGCGGCTCGTCCTCTTTGCTTAAAGTTACAGGATGAGCGCTTAAATCTAGTGCCGAAAAAAGTGTCCGCTTGGCTAAAGCACTGATTGACTTGATCGACAATAATACTGAGCGGATCGGCTTCATCATTCAATGCCGTTTCACTTGACGTTAAGAGCATGCAGTACTGACCTCTTTTAAATCAACCTCGTGAATAAGCTTCATTAAGGGATCGGCAAAGTCAGCTAAGCCTTCTTTTGACAGCCCAGTCAAGCGGCTTAATGACGCGAGGGAGCGGGGCTTATGCAAACAAATCAGCCTAAGCTGAGCATCCGTTAAGCTTGCTTTTCCGTAAGCATATTTCCAAGCCAACACCTTATGCCAATGCACACTATTAAGTGTCAATTGATCTTCTTGCAGCGCGGGGTAATAGTGCTCACTGGGAATAATAACCTGTGCTTTGCCCTGTAAAACCGCTCGAGATTGCTCATTAATGTGCAGCGTAAAAACACTTGCGGTTCCTACACTAATGTATTCATAGGCGATTAAATGCCGAATGAGCGATTTCCACTGGGCTTCATTTAATTCTTTGCCTTTACCAAATAAAGGCGATGATTCCGCCTTTATTGCACTAACAGCTTTGTTTTTCTTACCTAGCAAAATAGCAACGAGCACTGAAAAAGCTTGAAGACCCTTGGTATGATAAATCAGTGATAAGAGTTTTTGACTGGCCGTTGTTACATTCTGCTCTGACGAAGTGGTAAGGCAGCGATCACAATGATTGCAAGCCGCAAGCGTTTCGCCAAAATGCGCCAACAAATTCTGACGACGGCAGCCTCTTCCTTCTAAAATACGGAATAGACTACCGAGGCGCTGACCGTCTTGCTCGACAGCGGAAGCTTGTAGAGCAATAAGCTGCTGTGCTTGAAGCATGTCTTGTAAACCATACAGCAATAGAGATTTGGCGGGACGCCCATCTCGCCCTGCTCTGCCGACCTCTTGAAAATAGGCTTCCGGGCTATTCGGTAAATCTAAATGAACCACAAATCGAACATGAGGAATATCGATTCCCATCCCATAAGCCGTGGTTGCCACCATAATAGCGCCATATTGCTGGGTAAAAATGGTATGGTTTTTTTGCTTGTCCGCGTCACTCATCGCGGCGTGGTAACTCAAGCTAGGCAATCCCAAGGCTGATAACCAAGCCGCTAATTGTTCTGTTTTCTTCCTTGAACGACAGTAGATAATGCCCGTTTCGCCTGGCACTTCATGATGCAAAAAATACAAAATTTGCTGTTTAGATTTTCTTTTTTGTGCAATATGCAGCTTAATGTTGGCACGATCAAAGCTGCTTTTCATTACCAAGCAATGGGTAAGTCGTAACGACTCCTGAATGGTTGTCGTCGTTGTTTGATCAACGGTTCCGGTGAGCGCAATAATAGGCACGCCGGGGAAAGAGGTTTTAAGCTGACCAAGCTGACTGTATTCGGGCCGGAAAAAGCCGCCCCATTGAGAAATACAATGCGCTTCGTCGATCGCAAATAGCGAAATGTCGACACTGTGAAGAAAGCCGATAACAGACGGCTGAACCAGTTTTTCGGGAGATAGGTACAGCAGATCAATGCGCTGATGTCGCAATGCCCAGATGAGATCATCTTGTTCGCCTGGGTTTAACGTAGAATTGAGAAACCTCGCGTGAATGCCTTTAGCGTTTAATGCTGTCACTTGCTGAGTCATCAGTGACAGTAATGGACTGACAATTACCGCAACGCCACGTCGCATCAGTCCTGCCGCCTGATACACCAGAGATTTCCCGCCACCGGTCGGCGCCGCAAGCAAAACGTCTCGACCAGAGCACAAGGCATCGATTGCCTCTTCTTGCAATGGACGATAATGGGAATAACCTAAACGTGAAAGTGTTTGTTTCTTAAGATTCATTTGCTAATTATCTCTTAACACTGTGCTTTCTGCATCGATTTTTCACCTTAATTTCGCTAAAATCGATACCTTAATTCGTATTAGGGAAACATTTGCATGGCACACCAACCTCTTGATGATCTTGAGTTAGAGACGTTAGAAAGTTTTTTGGAGTCAGACCAAGTTCATGAAGAATGTCAGAACTTTGTGATGGCACATGGTTTTTTGACGGCATTGTCTATTTGTCCTGTTCCGACCTCTGAAGAAACCTGGTTACCGGTTATTTTTGAAGACACACCAAAGTTTAACGATGAAAAACAAGAGAAACAAATACGTCAGTATCTCTCTCGTCTTTTGGTCGACATTCAACAAGAGCTAGAGTCGGAAGATGGCTTCATGGTGCCCTGTGAACTTGAAATGGGGAGCTCAGCAGAAGAGTTGAGTGAGTTACAAGAATGGGCCAGCGGGTTTATGGAAGGTGTGTTCATGACCGAACATCACTGGTTTGAAGCTGAGAAGGAAGACGTGGTTGCCGAGCTTTTATTGCCTATCATGGTCGCGTCTGATCTGTTTGACGATGAAGAAGTTACTGAGATTAGAGCCAGTGAGAAGCTAACGAATTCATGCATTGCGCAAATACCAGAAGTGGTCACAGACTTATTTTTAGTGTTGCGAACAGAGCCGGAAAAGCGTCCATTTCCCAAGCCGCAGGTAAAAAACCAAGGTAACAAAAATAAGAAAAAAGGCGGTAAGAAGTAATAGCCCATACAACCAGTTTGCTGTTATGGCAAGCTGGTGTTTCTTAAGGCGACCAGCGTGATATCGTCTAACTGTTCAGATTCTCCCCTGTATTCTGCCAAGCTCTTTTCGGTGATTTGTTGCGCTACCGTAAGATTTTTTTCGGCATAAGCGTGCGCAATCAGCTTTCTAGTTTCCTCGCCTCCTAACATTTTATGATGGCTATTTTTGAGTTCCAAAACGCCGTCAGAAATAATAATCAATGTGTCACCTGTATTTAACGAATCAGTTTGTAAATCAGACTCAAACTCTGCTGCACTAAGCACACCCAGTGGCATATGAGTGGATCGTAAAAAATCAACCTGGCCACAAGCCCGACGAATATACGCATTGGGCATGCCACCGCCCCAGTATGTCATATCACCATGGTTAGAAAGTAAGAGAAGGTAACCGGCACAAAACATGTAATCGGGCAAAATGCTGAAAAGCACCCTATTGATTTGTGCTGCAAGTTCGTTGACCGCTATTAGGTCATCAACCGCATCAAAAAACACCTGAGTAACGGGCAAGGCACCAATCGACGCCGGCAGGCCATGTCCAGTAAAGTCGCCAACAAAAACCAGGCGCGCGCCATCCGAACGGGTTTTTACCAGCGCTAAGTCACCGTTAAAGCTGGCGGCTGACAGTCGCGTAATGGCCACGTTGGCTGAGTTTTTTTCACATCGAGTTTGAATATGATCAAGCACATGGTGGGCCATTTCATGCTCTCGTTCTATCATTGCTTGATAATAGGTAAGCGCTTTATTCTTGCGATACATCTCTTGCATTAACGCCACATGACTCATGTGTGTTTTGAGTCGAATATTGAAGAGAACTTCATTAAATGGCTTTGGAAGGAAATCGTCGGCGCCGGCTTTAAAGCATTTATCCATCACCGATTCGGTGGTATGAGAAGCAAGAAAAATCATTGGCACAAAACGTTGAGCTGACAAGGACTTGAGTTTTTTCACCAAATCAATGCCACTTCCACCTTTAATCAGAACATCCAAGGTGACAATGTCTGGAGCGTACTCCACGAAAGCTAAAATGGCTTCCTCGTAACTGGCGACACTGATAACGCTGACGTTTTCTTTTTCTGCACATAACGAGATAATTTCGCGATATACGAGCTCACTGTCTACGCATAATAGCTTCATTCATCTGACCTTTATTGAATGTCAAAGCGTTTATCAAAACGAGAAATCAATAGAATATTCTTGATAAATGAATTGGCGCCTTGCAATTCGATTGGACTGTCTCGTGGTATGGCATTTCTCATGCTTAACAGCATGCCAAGCGCAGCGCTGTCCAAGTACTCAATCATACTCATATCGACGGTATAGCGCCCATAGTGCTTTGGAAGCTCGACATAAGCGGCCCGAAAATCATTAAATAACGAGAAATCAAAGCTCCCAACGATCTTGATAGTGACCTTGTTTTCAGTGTCATTAATATTAACGGAAATGCTCATCTATTTAACCGAGTGGGGGGAGATTCCCCCTACTCGCCTCCATGACATTGCGGTGATGACGGCGCCATTGCTTGTCGCTCATGCCATTCTTTCAGCGTATACAAGTGCATGGCAAGCGCATGAATTTGCGTCATCTCAGTCTGTAATACAGCATAAATAAGCTGATGGCGCTGGACTAGGCGCTTACCGTCGAACACATCACTGACCAGAACCAGCTTGAAGTGAGACTCGCTGCCCTCAGGGACATTGTGTTTATGACTCTCGTTTTCAAGCGTCATAAACGCGACGTCTATTTTATCATTGATGCTTTTCTCAATGTGTGACTGTATGCTCATACTTTCCTCTACTAGGCTGGCGTTAATGCGTGTTCATACTGCCCGTTAATCAATGTCTGTCCCTTTTCCTTTGGATAAGCCACGTCGATTGATACCGCACCACCCTCACGCCATACACTGATAATAGTATCCATATTGGCGGCCATAACCGCCCGTTTGTCATCGGGCGCTGCGGCAATAACCTGCAGACCAATGTCTTTCATAAAGCCCATACAGGTCGATGTTTTTACCATGTCTATCTTATTAAACGCTTCATCAAACATCGCCAACGAAAAGCCGCCGACAATGTCCCCATCCATGGTTTCGTGTAAGCGATAGGTTGTTGAAAGCGCGGCTGCAATGGCCAAATAAAATGGAATTTGATGCTCGCCGCCAGAACCTGTTTGGATACGCTGACTCAAGGTGGTTTTTTTGTTGCCTTCGGCGTCCAAAATATCCACTTCGAAGTTATAGAATTTTCGATAGTCAGCTAAGTCTTGCTGTTTTTCTTCGTCTGATATCAGCTCTTGAATCGCGGTTATGGCACGAATATGTTCGGGATCGTCGCTTAAATGTGGGTCAAATAACCCGCCGACATTTGCTTGGTCTTGGGCGCTAAAACGCTCTACCAAGTCTAAAATATCTTTCATGTCGCCATTAGGGTAATAACGGAATTGATAAATTTCTTGGTTAAATGGGCGGCGTTTGAGACTGTGATTAAGCTCACGAATAATATGCGCCACTTGATCTAAGGAGTCCTTTAACTTAGAAACATAGTCGGAACGGAAGGTTTCTTCCGCTTCTTTACGAGCCAATTCGGCACGCTTGGCGTATTTTGCTAATTCAGTTTCACTCAAAATGTTGATTTGATAGGAAACATAATGCTCGAACTCTTCGAATTTAGATTCTAAATAATCCAGTTGAACGTCATTGTCTAAATTAGCTTGGTGATATTTACCATAATGATCCGCGACTTCTTTACGTACCTTTTGGTCAAAACTACGCGCTTTCTCGCTGGCTTTGTCGGCACGGCTAATGGCTTCTTTATAAATTGCGGCGCCATTTACCATGCTATTTTCCAGCAATGAATAACGCTCACTGGCAAATTCTGCATCGTATTTTGGATTAGAGGTTAAACGATTTCGTTCTTCATCGAGCGCAGCCAATGCAGAGCTAAGTTGGCTTTTCTGCGTATTTAACGCCCCAAACTGCTCTGCAATCTGCTGGCGTTCACGGTCTAGTTTCTTGCGTTCCAGTTCCACATTGGCAATGCGCGATTTAAGCTCTTCAATGCGTTCTTGAAGCTCAGTGTCGTCGTGCTTTTGCAGTTGCATAATGTCCGCTTCGACCGACTCAAGCTCCTGCGCCAAACGCGTCACTGTGTGACTCGCGCTGCCAATACTTTCTGCATCAAACTGGTTGTTAGCGATAACCCGCCCCAGCAAGGAATCGGCTTGCTCAAGGCGCTGATCCGCTTTAAGGAAGTTCATCAGTTCGCCGCTAAGACTCGCCAATTGCTTCTCGCGCGATTCACGCATGCCTTCGGTATTGATCCCCACCATCATATGCGGCACAAAACGGATGGTCGAAATCGTCCCTGCCAGTTTTAACATGCCATCTGCCGTCATGGCGCTGTCTTCACGCAGCAACTCACGTTCTGTGTCTACTGGCTTAATGCCGCCCAAACGACGGTTTAAATAGGCTTGAGCATGGTCATTATTGCAACGGATAAAACGCAAAGCCGAGTTATTATCACCACGGTTCAACCAAAGTCGAGTTTGCGTGGTATCAACAACGCGACAGCCCATTAATTGGCGACGGTGGGCGCGGAATATGCGAATAGACTCTTCAGCGTCTTCGGGCTCTACAATTAAAGCTTCACGCTGAGCGCCAAGGTAACCTTCAATCGCATCTTGCCATTTACGGTCAGTGACTTCCGCTAAATGACTTAAGGGTGTCGCGGTAATATTGGCGTCTTTTAGCAGTGCAATAAGGCGTTTGGTGTTCTGAGAAAGCGGGCTAACCCCCCCTTTGAGCGAAGAAACGTCTGACTCTAGCTGCTTACATTCGTCTTTCAGGTTCAGGATGGTGCGGTTTAGCTCAGAACGTTGCGCAAAAACTTGGGTCTTTTCCTTATCCAACAGGTCATTCAGGGCGATGAGTTTTTGCGTCAACGGTTTCAGGTTGCCTTCAACACGCCCTTCTTCGGTAATTAAACCATTGAAAGCGGCAAATTCTTTCACCAAGGCCACGGTTTCTTTCGACAACAAATCCTCAAAAGAATTAAGCGCCGATAGCAGTAACGTCAGTTGGCGTACTTGCAAAATAGCTTTTTGATCTTGTTGCCCTTGTAGCGTCAATAATTTTTTATTTTGCTCAAGTTGCTGCAGCTTTAGACCGACATCCGAATGTTCGTATTGCTGCTCAAAACGCAGCAATTGCCCTTGTAATTGCTTTAATAAGCTACCTTGGGTGGCCAGCTCTTCTTCAATTTCTTCTTCGCGCTCTTTTTGCAGTTCGTATTGATCTTGGATATCGTCTTGTTTGCTACCCAACTCGTCAAAACGCGCTTCCGTGGCGATCCATTGATAATTGATCGCACTTTGTTCCTGCTGATGCTTTTTCTCGCAATCTAGTTGAATAAGTTTGAGGTCATCAATGCGTTTTGATACTTCAAGGGTTTTGGCTTCCAAATGGCGATATTCATGTAAGGATTTTTGGTAAGCTCCCACTTGAAGCGGCGCTTCCGCTAAAACAAAATCTTGCACAAAGCGTGTTGGCGAAGCAATTGGCACGAATTTCAAGGCGTTTTTGAAGTTTTTCAAAAAGCTGTCAAGGGTGATTAATTGATCTGCACTGGGGCTTAATTCTTCAAGATAGCGATTGATGTATTGGGTCGCTGAGGCACTGCCCGATTTAATATAGGGGTCCAGACAGACCTTCTTCATGGCTTCGCGTACTTCAATCCAAGGTTTGGCTTGGTAGCTCTTGCCTTCCATTGCGTCGATAAAATCTGACTTTTTAGCACCAAAATGCGGTAGCACAAAACGCCCAAGCACATCTTCTTCTGGCGACGCTAACGATGCGCTCAATGCCAAACCGACGGTGGACTCATTGCCAGTGATGCTGTCTTCAAACACCAAGGCGAGATAACTGGTGGCGTCTTGTCTTGGTTGTGTGCCAAAGGCTTTGGCATTCGCTTGGCCTGAGTCTATCATCCCCAAAATGTAAGAGCGTATGCTGCGGCCACTGGCTTTGCCATCATTGGCGCTGGCGTTATAATTTAGATGGCGCTTACTGGCACCGGTTAACACGGTTTGAATCGCATCAAGCAATGACGACTTACCAGAACCCGTTGGCCCGACAATGGCGGTATTACCACGAATATTAATTTCTTCCGCACCCAGTAGGTACCAATTTACTAATACGATTCGATTTAGCTTTTTCATATTTTGGTCCTAGTCCTGAGTGGTTTCTGGCATTTTTTCTGTTTCTATTGACGCGTTTGACTCTACTAGCGCGTTTGACTCGGCGATATCGTCTTCATCCGGGTCCGTGCCATTAAAAGACTCAAGCTGTCTCAAGTAGGCTTCTGTCACAATTAGCCTGACCACAGGGGTGATGTTAATCATCTGGTTTTTACTGTCTTCTTCGTAAGACTTACCACGAATGACGATGCCGTGGCGGCTAAACAAGGCCAAAATATCTTTAAAACGGGTTTCGTTAGGGATTTCCCGTTTAACCAGCTGTACAAATCTATCCAAAATCGCGTGTGTATTGGTTGCAACAAAGCCGTTATCTACTTCGAAGTTTTCTATTTTTTCTTCATAAATCTGACGCAGCACCAATAAAAACAGAGTTTCATCGGTTTTTAAGCGCACAAACGCTTCTTTTTGCACCGGCAAGACGCCAGCAAGGCGTTCATTTTCGTTTATATAGAGTTTCATGCCGAGCGCGTCGAATAGGTTGTCAAAGTAATCCTGATAAGACTCTAACAACAAATAATGCTTCCGCTGGCCATGTTTGTAGGCGCTAGCGAATTGGTTTGCCATCACGAAGTTTGCTGTCTGTTGGAATTCTTGAGCGTCTTTTCCAGACTCTTCAATGACCTTTTTTAATTCTCTCAGCATGACGCTTTGCTCCTACGCACGACATTAAACTCTCGACATTCAACAAAATCGTGCACATCCAGATATTGATTGGTGAAGTGTATTTCAAATAAATCTTCTATTTTCTTGGCGCTTACACCCAGAGAACCGACATAACGCAAATGGTCAAAACAGACAAAATCTTCGACCGATTCAATGGTGAAGTCCAAGATATGTTTGCTACTTTCCGATGCCATCTGTTTTTCTAGATAACTTTGTATCTTGGGAATGGTAACTTGTCGGGCTTCATGGAAGCGACGCTGTTGGTCGCGTATCCTGATGGCGTCGGCTGATACTTCTGCTGGCGTCATCACTCGAGGCGGTGGTGGTTCTCGTCGTTTACTCGGTTGGGCAGCGGAAGCCACACCAACAAAACGAGCCCCAATGACTTGCTTTAAAACCGGTAAGGTTTCGTATTTAGCAATATCGCTAATGATACCAGCGACTTTATTGGCCATACCTGGACGCGAGCTATCCATATAACGAGCGGTATCCGCCGCACGTTTTTCTAATCGATAGCGGTATTCGTCAATCCGCTCTAAGCGTTGCTCTATGTTACTAAAGGTGAGAATAATATCGCGGCAATCTTTTTCAACCATGGCTTGCGCTTCCGCCATGCTAATCAGCTGCTGATCCACGTAGCACTGAGCCACTTGCCTCATGGTTTCTGGCGTGCCCAAAAACTCCTGGGTGAGCTCTAAAATTTGGCGGCGAAAGCGAAAAGGGTTATTGCTGGTTTTGATGGTTTTGTAATCGGCAATCAATATGCCCTCTACAAACAAATCAAAAAATCCCGCCACAATGGCTTTTGGATCTCGACTGGCAAAAAGCTCACGCTGCAAACTACGAATACCCAGCAAAATCTGATTCAAATGCGCCGAAAAATCTCTGGAAGCCTCCGCAGACTGACGCAAGGTCACGCCACGCTCTTTGGGGTGTTTGGCGACGGCTTCTAAGTTGCTAAGAATGCTTAATACGGTCGCACCATAGTTACGCTTACCATGTCGACTGATTTCAACCAACGAACGCAGCAACATGGAAATTTGCGGCGTCATAAGCACACTGACGCGATACAGTTCTTGCTCTTCCACTAACCAGCCAGTATTGACCAAACGATGGTAAATACGCAGGGCGTAATCGTGAATGGTCTTGGGGGAATCAAAGGACTCTTTTTGCTCATCGTGCCAAGCAAGCGTGTCTAGCTTATGCAGCGTGTCTTCGATTGATTCGATGATGGTTGATTTGTCTTTTATCGGGTCTTCTGCGTGATCGTAAAAAACCTCCGCCAGATCATTGAGGACGGCTTCAATCAGTGCTCTATTAGAGCCGCTTAATGCCTGAAATATTTCATCGGGTAAGTGTCTAAATAGCATTCAGCCCGCTCCATGAATAAACCAAAAACAATTGCATTGTTAAACCTTACCTAAATGATTGGCTATCACGGCCTGCATGGCCTGTTTGATCCGCTCATCATCACCGATGGGCGGCAGCAATTTAATGTCTAAGCCATCGGTTTGTAATGCGGCTATTTGTTCTGGTACATCTTGTCTTAGATGACGACCAACGGCTAAAAAAAGCGGTAACACACCAATCTGACGGACCTCTTTTCCCAGCGTGGCGATAACGTCTTCAAGAGAAGGTGAAGTCAGTTCCATATACGCCAAACTGACGTTGCCTTCACCATAGGTTTGGCTCACTTGATGATAGAGTGATTCGAAAGGCTGTTTCCAAAGAGGGTCTGGGCTTCCATGGGCAAGAAGAATGATGTGATCGTATTCTTTGCGTAGCATTTTGATACCTAATGTTTCTCGATTCCCCATTTTAGCCATCCTATACTAGAAAAAGAAGGTGCAGAGTAAAAAACCTTAAAATCTTCTCAGCAAAGTAAGCAAAAAGCAGGCTATCACGTTTATTTTAGAAGTGATTGATCTTATTTCTTTTTTGGCTCGTAACACGACAAACGATTGCAACACATAAGGCAGATAGTATGAAGATTCTAATATCAGGGGCAACGGGATTCATTGGTCGTTTTTTGCTCGACGCGCTGTTACCAAAAGATCACCAGATTTATGCTTTGGTAAGGTCGATTCCCGACCGTCGGCTAGGCCCTGACATCATTCAATTAACCTGCTCGACCTTAAATGCGTTAGATGAACAAATCGATGTGTTTATTAATTTGGCGGGGGAAAATATTGCCAGTCGCCCTTGGACAGAAAAACGTAAAAAAGCCTTATTCGATAGCCGGGTATTATTAACAAACACCATTCACAAGGCGTTCAGATATCCGCCAAAATGCGTTATATCCATGTCTGCGGTTGGCTTTTATGGTGTCGCCAGAGAGGATATTTTTAACGAAGAAACACCACCAAAATCGGGCTTCTCCCATGAACTTTGCGCCGCCTGGGAAGAGGCAGCAATGGCGTTTAGCCGCGCTGAAACCCGCGTTACTGTGTTGCGTTTAGGCGTGGTGCTTGGTGTTGGCGGTGCCTTAGAAAAAATGCGCCTGCCCTTTTTGTGTGGACTTGGAGGCCCCATTGCCGATGGAAAGCAGTGGTTTCCATGGGTGCATATTGATGATGTTATCAAGGCGATTATGCTTGCCATGACAGATCAAGCTTATGCGGGTGCATACAATCTGGTGGCTCCCGAGCAAATACAGCAAAAACACTTTGCTAAATGCTTCGCGGCTGCATTAAAACGCCCTGCTCTTTTGACGACGCCAAAGTGGGCGCTGGCGTTGATTTTTGGTGAAATGGCGAGCCTGTTAACCCAAGGGGCCAGAGTGATTCCGCAACGCCTAGAAGAGCAAGGCTTCAAATTTACCTTTAAGCAAATAGACAAGGCTTTGCTGGACATTGAAAAGCGCCACTCTATATAAATGGAAGGTAAATTAAGCGGAGGGGCGTTTTTTCTTTAGAACGGGTAAACCTTTGTCGTCGTTTAACGTATTTGTACACTTAGGGTAGGTAATGCAGCCCCAAAAATAGCTATTTTTACTTTTTTTCCTAACCAAGTAATGACCGCACACACGACAAGGGTATTTCTTAGTACTCGAAGGAACGCCGTTGTCGTCCTCTACTGTTACTTTGCATTCTGGATAAGTAGAACAGCCCCAAAAAGTATTATCTTTGAAGGTTTTTTTTCTTAAAGGAGATTGGCAGGCGGGACAAAGATAACGCTTTGCTCTAACAGGCTTGCCATTTTCATGGTTCGCCGTGTAGTTGCAGATAGGATAAGATTCACAACCCCAAAAATCACCATTGGCGCCCGTTTTTAACACCAGTAAATGATCGCATTTTGGGCAACGGTAGCGCACTTTGGCTGATTTGATATGGGCATCAGCCTGCTCCAAGAACTCTTGTTCCCAGTGACTAGCGGGCAACCCTGGTACTTTACTGTCTTTATCCTGCACACGCGTTACTCGTCATTTTACTTTTTATCTTTATAGCAAAGCGCACTGTCTTCTTTGCAATCTTCTTGCCCTGCTAGGTTTCGGATTTTTGAGGCGCCTTTTTTCGCACTGTCTGCGGTTGCGGCGCCAGCCTCTTTCATTTTATCCCAAACAATAGCGCTGGTTTCTTTGGTGTTTTCCGATGCTTTTCGACCAAATTCAGCGGCTTTCTTACCCACTTCTGAGGCTTTTTCAGACGTGCTGTTTGCTATTTCAATGGTAGTCGCCTTGGTTTTTCCCCATAGCTCCACAGCGCCGCCTTTGGCTTTATTTAGGGCACTGTCGTCGGCTTGAGCCAAGGTTGATATTAAAACAAGGGAAGCAATTATCGCTTTTAAATAATTCATAATATGGCCTTATGGTTGTCAAAAGAAGGTTGTTGTAACCAGTCGAGCAGCTGCTCGATATCACGAAGTGAGGCAAGCTGTGGATAGCGCAATAACGTATAATCGGTTACTTGTTCGTGCTCCCATGTACTGTGATAGGGAATATGAAGCGCTTGAGCGCCAATATCTAATACGGGCAAAATATCCGATTTTAGCGAGTTCCCTACCATCAGGAAATTTTCCACAAAGATCGCATGACGCTGCAATATTTGTTGATAAGCGTCTGCTGTCTTATTGCTGACAATCTCAATCGTATCAAATTGGTCTGCAATCCCCGAGCGCGCTAATTTGCTTTCCTGATCAAGCAGATCGCCTTTGGTAATTACCAACAAACGATATTCTCCTTGCAGCGCAGACAATACCTTAGCAACGTTGGGTAAAAGCTCTACAGGCGACGATAGCATACATTTTGCCAGCTGCATGATTTCATGTATTTCACTGCCTGTTATCCTACCTTCTGTCAATTCAATGGCGGTTTCTATCATCGACAGCGTGAAACCTTTAATGCCATAACCAAAGTGCTGTAAGTTTTCGATTTGCACTTCCGCTAAATGGGAGCGTACATAGTTTTCATCATGGTAAGGTAAAAGCAGGTTGATAAACTCATCCTGCGCATGGATAAAAATATCTTCATTTCGCCAAAGAGTGTCATCTGCGTCAAAGGCTATAGTCTGAATGTTTGCCGCGCTAATCGTCATGCTATTTCCACTGTTTGGTATTTTGTTCAATTAAATCAACATAAAGTGCGATCTGATCTGCTGAGTCGTTCAAGGCAGGAATGTAGTCAAACGCCACGCCGCCATTGTGTTTAAATTCATCACCAAGCTCTAGTGTGACTTCCTCAAGAGTTTCAATGCAATCAATGGAAAAGGCAGGACTGATAACATTGATTTTTTTGACGCCCATCGATGGCAAAGCCCTTAGTGTGACATCGGCGTAAGGTTTTAACCATTCCTCGCGACCAAATCTTGATTGATAAACATGCGTCCATTCATGATCGCCCAGCTCAAGCTCTTCAGCCACCAGCCGACTGGTTGTCTCACAGCGTCGGGCATAAGGGTCACCATTAGTGACATAACGTTTGGGGATGCCATGATAAGAAAGTACAAGGTGGCGACGCTCTCCTTGCTTATCCCATTGGGCGCGAACAGAATTGGCAAGCGCCTTAATGTACATGGGGTGATCGGCATAATCGTGTAATAGCTGCAGTGATGGCCAATGAGGACAGTTTTTTAATGCACGCATTAATCTATCATAAGCGGCGGCCGTCGTGGTCGCGGAAAACTGCGGATACATAGGTAACACAAGGATATTTTTAACCCCTTGATCTCTTAGTTTTTGAGCGGCACTTTCAACACTTGGATTTCCGTAGGTCATGGCCAGTGCAACCGGAACGTTATGGCCTGTTTTTTCGCTCAACTCAGCTTGCAGTTTATCGCGTAAACGTTGACTAAAAACCAGCAAAGGTGAGCCCTCCTCCATCCACACTTGTTGATAGATCTTAGCCACTTTAGGAGGGCGTAGGGCCAAGATAACTAAATTAAGAATGGGTTTCCAAATCAATGGATTAAGGTCAACAACACGAGCATCAGACAAAAACTCTCGAAGATAACGGCGAACATCTGGCGTTTTAGGTGCATCAGGCGTGCCTAGATTCATTATCAATACGCCATAGTGACTCGTGTTTTTCATGGGATACCTTTTGGTTTGAATGATTGACTCATTATAGGCAATTAAAATGGGGACAATTATGAAAATAGCAAGCTAATTCAGCCGAGCTTCTATGCCATGTTAACGTAAAGTAAGGCGCGCCTATGGAATCCACAAACGCAACAAAGACAGTACCGCATAGACCACAAAACTGATGGATAAAACGCGTTTGTCTAGTGCATTGCCTCGCTGACGGCAAAGCCAATAAAAAAACAAATGACTAGCAGCCAAAATACACGCCGAAGGCAAATGCACGGCACCCGCAAAGCCACCCAACCCCATGTTATCGACGTTTTTTGCAGGATAAATAAACCCCACCATAGCGGCGATCGAAGCAAACACCACTAAACCATCTACGGTGCCTTGCCTCTGCCCTGCTTTTGTCTTGTTGAGTGTGCAAAGGCCTTTTGCCAGCACGCTCCCACAATTGGCAGACAACAGCGATAACGTACCGACAAGCAAACCAACGGGTAAGTGAGCTAGCTTAGGGATAGCAATCGCCCGACGGCTTTCTATTTTTGCCTGAAACAGAATATGAATCACCGCGACCGCTGCGATGAAAGAAAAGGCCAGATTAAAAACCACCATGTTTATCAGCGACAAGAGTTGGGCGCCAATGACGCCTCCCATCGCGATACCTGGGGCAAAGTTAATTAAACTCTGCGAATCCACTTCCCCTTGCTGCATTGCTTTAACCCAAGTGTAAAGGTGTGCTGGAATAAACGCGACAATACAGGTTGCAACCGCTGGGAGCATTAATGCTTGAAAAGAGAGATCGAACACCGGAAGAAAGAAATAGAGAGCCGGTATCGCAATTAACGCTGGCGCGACATAAATCATCGATGAAATAGCCCCTGTCGCAGCGCCCATAAAAATTAACAACAAGATCCATTCAATCGTTAGCATAAAAAAGGGTATTAGACTCCTGAATAGCCAAATAAGGTTAAAAAACACGCTTAAAAAAAGCAGACATGGGTCTGCTTTTTACCGAAATCTTATAATAAGCCTATCCGTAAATTATTCTCGTTCAACCACACTGCGAATTCTGTCTTGAATCAGAGTCGCTAATTTATCAGGCTGAAACTTTGACAAAAAATCATCGCAGCCCACTTTTTGCACCATGGCTTTATTGAAACTGCCACTGAGTGAAGTGTGTAAAACAATATGAAGGTCTTTTAGTCTAGGGTCTTCACGTACTTCACGGGTCAAACGATAACCGTCCATCTCTGGCATTTCTGCATCGGTAATCATCATGAGTAGTTTTTCGGGTACTATTTCACCGTCATCGGCCCATTTTTTTAGTTTTTCAAGGCCGCGCTTACCATCAGTGGCCTCATGAACGGTAATGCCCATGAAGTCTAATGTTGATCGACACTGTGCTAAACCAACAGAAGAGTCGTCGACCACTAAGACCTCCATCCCTTTGGCAAGCTCCAGTAAGCCCTTGTCTATTACCTCGTCACTGACTGTGCTGTCATAAGGCGAAATTTCAGCTAAGACTTTCTCAACGTCAATTATTTCAACGATTCGGTCGTTCACTCGTGTGATGGCGGTCAAATAGTGTTGGCGCCCTGCGCCATCTGGTGGGGGTAAGATTTCGTTCCAATTCATATTGATGATTCGGTCTACCTCACCCACCATAAAGCCTTGGACGCTATTATTGTATTCCGTCACGATCAAATTGCACGGCTGAGAACGATCAATCGGCCTCATGCCAATCGATTCGGACAAGTCTATAACCGGAACGGTTCTTCCTCTAAAGTGAGTGACACCAGCAACAGAGGGATGCCTGTGCGGCATAAGGTTCAGTTTTGGCAGCATGACTACCTCCTGAACCTTAAACACGTTGATTGCAAACATTTGCATACCACCAAGACGGAACATCAATAGCTCCAAGCGATTCTCACCCACCAACTTGGTTCTTTGGTCTACCGCGTCTAACATGCTTGCCATACGTTACTCCAAACATTTTAAAATTAAGGCATTAATCCATTATAACCATGATATTGTATTCGGCTAAATGTTACAGTATTTTTTTTGAGCCGACTCTTCTTCTAAGGATAATGAATGGAGAATAATGATGTACTTTTTTGCCGCAAAGCGATCGTCAACCGTTTATCAAAGGTTATAGCTTACTACATAATGCACCCAAGCAATGCGATACAAGAACATGATATGGCGTTTTTAAGCGCCTTGTTTGTTGATGTAAACCTTGACGAGATAACGCAGCAAAAAACGCTATTCATTCAAAGTAATTTAGAGGAAATGAGCGCCCTACCGCCACACCCCAAAAGCCCAGTGGTGATCTTCATCAGCGCGGCTAGCTTTACCGAAGCACACCTCGATCTACTTTCTGAACTGCGCCTTCAGGGTTATCAATTGGGTATTATAAACCCGACCTTAGACTCCCTTTCAGTGACGGTAATGAGTAATTTTTCTTATGCTGTATTTGACCTAAATTGCTTGCACATTAGTGACATTACTACCTGGAGTAACACAGAGTTATTGCGCCATAAAAAAGTATGGGTAAATAACATAGAAAACGCGGAACAGTTTCGTCAACTAGAAGAAAGCATTCCAGAAGGGGTTTTCAGCGGCAACTTTATTGGTAAAGTCACCCCGATTAAAGGCAAACGCATTTTAGCGTATAAGGCCATCTTAATTGATTTGCTGGTGGCGCTGAATCAGCATAAATCGTCCCCTCGCGAATTAGCAGACTGTATAGAACGGGATCCGACATTAACCTATCGCATCATTAAGCTGACTCACAGTGTTTTATACCGCAGTCAATTCAACGTCACTAATGCACAACGCGCTGTCGAAATAATAGGCATACGAGACCTCATAAAGTGGGTTGGCGTGGTGATGTTAGGAAGTGTTTTAGGCAAGCCAAACTGTCTTTTTTCGATGGCGGTTTCAAGAGCTTTCTTTTGCCAAAACCTTTCCACCGCTTTATTTCCTAAACTAGAAGGTGCGTTTTTAGTGGGCTTGTTTTCTTATCTACCCAGTTTTTTTGATGAAGAGCTGCCCGTTTTGTTAAAAGACTTACCGCTTGACACTAATATCAAGTCGGCTTTATTAGAGTACAAAGGGAGTTTGGGAGGGATTTTAAAAATAGTCGAAGCATACGAAGCTGGGCGCTGGGAAAGAATCCCCTTTGACAAGCTTGCCCATAAGGGGATATCAAAGCAATCGATTAAAGCGCTATACATTGAAAGCTTAAAAAACGCTCGCGGAATGGAGGGAATATGATAGATATTGGCGTCAATATTAACCATAGTATCTTCCTTGACGATCTTGATAACACGCTCTTTGAAATGCAAAAAGCGGGTGTTAACGGCATGGTTTGCATTGCATCCGACTTCAATGAAAGTCAGAAAATTCAAGCATTGAGCCAAACCCACTCGAGCATATGGAACACCTTGGGCTGCCATCCACACCAAGCCAAAACATGGAGTGCGAAAAGTAAGGCTGATTTCTCCACGCTGATTCAAGCCGCTAGACCCGTTGCCATTGGCGAAACAGGGTTGGATTTTAATCGCAACTATTCAACGCCTGATGAACAATTTTACGCCTTTAATGAACAAATAGAATTGGCACTTGAGCACCAACTGCCCTTGTATCTTCACGAACGTGATGCTCATAACGAGATGATCGCCATCCTTAAACAGCATCCAGAATTGGCGCAACAATCCGTTATTCATTGCTTTACGGGGAGCCGAGCGGAACTGGATAATTATTTGACCTTAGGGCTGTACATTGGCATTACAGGCTGGGTCTGTGACGAACGCCGAGGCGCGGATTTACAAGCTTCTATCCCGCATATTCCATTGAATAGATTACTGCTAGAAACCGATGCGCCCTACCTTCTACCCAGAAATATTCGACCGCGTCCAAAGAAAAATCATCCCAAATATTTGCCTTGGGTGGCTCAAGAAGTCGCTAGGCTAAAAGGCATTTCGGTGGATGAATTGGCAAAAACAAGCATCAAAAATACCGAAAACCTGTTTGGCGTTCGCGTTTAAAGCCAGCAAGCAAATGCCCCTAAACAACCACTAAAGCAAAGAGATTTGTTGTGACAATAAGCTCGCCATGCTGGTTTTGAAAAATGGCAGGATACTATCAGCAATCGGTTCAATCTGCTTTTCGATATAATGCTCGTAATCTAAATCCATCAGATCCTGCGGGCTTTCGTAAGGCACCACGCCAGAACGCTGATAAACATAGTACACCCGCTTTCGCCCTTTATTGTATTCCAGCGGCAACCCTTGCTCTGCTCTCTTTTTATCAATCATAGCCGCCGCTCTAACGTGAGGCGGTTTGTTTTTCGTGTAGGTCGATAAGGGACGGCTCAATTGTTTGCTGTAAATCAATTGCTCGTCAAATTCGCCGGATCTAAGTTTTGCGATGGTGTGCTGAATATAAGCGATGGGGTTTTCGTCGTTGAACATTTTTTCAAACAGCGTGCGCTGAAACTGCCGTGCCAATGGCGTCCAATCGGTTCGTGCGGCTTCTAAACCTTTAAAAACAAGCTCGCCTTTGGATTTCCCTGCATAGCGCTTTTTACTGCCTTCTTCTTGGCCGCGTATGGTGGGCATAAAAAAACGCTCGTAAACGCGTTCGAATTCAAGCTCCAAATGCGAATCCAGCTGAGCGTATTCCTCACACCATGCGGACAAACAGACGTTAATTTCATCGCGCAAACGCTCGCCTTGTTTTTGAGGGTCTTCTTGCTCCTTATTCAATATGACAAAAAGGGAATCGGTATCGCCATATATCACCTTAGCGCCACGCTCCTCCATCCATGTCTGGGTTCGCCTCAACAATTCATGACCGCGCATGGTGATGGAGCTGGCCAGTTCGGCGTGATAAAAGCGACAAACATTTGACCCCAGCACACCATAAAATGAATTCATAATGATTTTTATGGCATAACTTAAAATGCTGTTGCCTGTTTTTTTCGCCTCCTCCCTTGCATGAGCAAGCTCACTGACCAATTCGGGTAAAATCGCGTGTTGGCGATGGAAATGTGCGCCCAAATAACCGGACACAAGAGGTGATGATTGAGCATTGGCGGAATCTGACGTGTGTTGCGCGGCTTGCTCTAGTGAATGCTGCGCAACAATGCGTGCCAAAGGGTCCACATAAAAGGTGCGAATAATGCTGGGATACAAGCTTTTAAAATCAAACACTAAGACATTTTTGTAAAGCCCAGGAATGGATGACATGACAAAACCGCCGGGACTGGCGACAAAATCATCATCATGCCACGCTGGCGCAACCCAGCCTGCTGAGTGCAATCGAGGTAAATACAGATTCTCAAAAGCCGCCACAGAACCGCCCGTCTGCTCGAAAGGAATGCCCGTTAAATCAACACGGGTCTGTTGCAGCTCAATCAATTTTAATTTTTCAAAAATACGCAAAACCAGATCACAGTCTTGTAAGTTGTAAGCAACAAAGGCGTCTAGATCTTCCTTATGGAGTCGCTCTATTTCTTGCCAGCGCTCACTGCCATGCAGCAACTTACCATCGTCTAGGATTTCATTACTGACATGGTTCAGACTATAGGACTCAAAGTGATAACCGCCGACCTTCAACAGGGTAATGCCGTCTAGCGCCACTCTTCCGGGGATGCTGGCAAAATATTTTCCCTGATTATCCGAGGAACGAATATTCCAGTTTTCACCATTCACCCCAAAGGCAGGGCGAATCCCCAATACCTGACAACGCTGATCAATAAATTGCAGATCAAAACCGATCAGGTTCCAGCCAATGAACATGTCAGGGGAATGCTTTTTGACATAGCGAATAAACGCCAGCAGCAAACTTTTTTCGTCAGAAAATGGCTGAATAACCGCTGAAGAGGACGCTTGTTCGGTTACCACAAACGCAACGCGCTGATCCGCGGCGGTAATGCCGATAGACAGCAAGGTGTTGGTCGACACGGATGTCTCGATATCCAGTGACCAAACTGTCCAATTTGGTTGCCAATCACTGGCAATCACACGGGCTTGACGGAATGTTTGACCGCCTGCATCTGGAATGCCAATAAAACGCACGGCGCCACGAATATGACGCTCCATCAAATAACGATTATGGGCCTTAATGTCTTCTTCAAATACCGCATAGCCATTTTGCTTGACCAAGCTTACCATCTGCTGATGGAGCACAAGACTGCGACTTTGCACCAACACAACCGCCGCATGTTCAAAAGATTGATAATGTGATTCAACACACTGAACGCCAGCCACGTCCTGTGGCAGGCTAGTAAGCGGAGCATCGGTAAAAAACACACTTAGCTGTCTATCCGGAAGAACCTTTACTGTTCCTTCTGGTGTTTTTATAAAAAGGCTCATTTCAATGTGGCCGCCAACATCCCGTGTATGACGACTGACAATGTAGCCCGTTTTTTCTACAAACATGCAAACAGCCCAGTTATGAAAAGTACAAAAGTTTGTCTATTATAAGCCACGCAATAAAAGCATGGGCGGCACTTTTAACACAGTCCTGCTGGCAAATATACCAATGGTTGAGATGACGCAGATCCCAATAACTGGTCCTAATAGCCACAACAATGGGTGAATACTGGCTTGTGAGTTAAACACAAATACTTGTAAACCCAGCAAGCAAGCCTCAGCCCCCAGAGCGGCAATGAGGCCTGCAAATAAGCCAAGTGCGCCGAACTCCACCAGCAAAGCCTGGCGAACTAAGGCGCTTTTTGCGCCTAGTACCCGCAGTAACGCCCCTTCTTCCAATCTTTCCTCCAATGTCGAACGCACACTAGCAAGCAGAACCAAGGCGCCCGCACTCAGAATACAGAACAACACCAATTGGATGGCTTTAGATAACTGGCCGATGATGGTCTGAATCTGTTTTAAAATATCGCCAACATTAAGAATTGATACTGTAGGAAATTGCGCCATTTCTTTGTAAAACGGTTGCGCAGACGTTTCGCCAATAAACAAGCTGCTGACAAAATTAGCCGGGTAATCTTGCAGCGCACTTTTTGGTAGCATCAGGTAAAAGTTAGGCTGCATCGAGCCCCAATCTACCGTACGTATCGAGGTGATGGGCAAGGTAATCAGATTGCCACCTATGTTGATGGTGAGTTCATCACCCAATGTCAGCTTGGCTTCTTTCGCCGCTTCTTGTTCAACAGAAAGCCCATCAGCAGAGAAATCCCCAGCCACCAATTCATTGCCTTTTCCGATGGAATCCGACCAAGTAAGGTTCAGCTCGCGCTCGTATAACTCTGGCTCACCTCGTTCTTCTGGATAGAGCGCCTGAATAGACTCACCATTGGCTTCGATGACTCGACCACGAACCATAGGATACCAATCAGACCTTGGCACCTTGAGTGTGTCTGTGGCGTGATTAATTTGCTCAATTTGGTCAGCCTGAACATTAAATAAATAATGATTCGGCGCATCTTCTGGCAGCTGTTGTTGCCAATCAGCAATTAGGTTCGATTTGACACCCACCAGTATCAGGGTAAGCATAATGATGAGAGTAAACACCAACAGCTGAAACAAGTTGGGAATCAAACGTCGATACAAAGAGGCCAAGCCAATCTGCCAGCCACTGGTGGCGCCCGATGTTAAAGAGCGGCCTAATTTAAACGCAACCCAGCCGATGCCCGCGACTAACAGTGCAATAGCCGATATGGCCACGGTCATGATGCTAGGCAGCAAAAAGCCATTGGTGTAGACGCACATTAGCCCGTACATACCCATAAAGCCGACCAAATAAATGAAGAAGGTATTTAGCTCAATTTTGGCATTTGGCTGCAATACAGACAAAGGTGAAATCTTAATCAAATGGGACATCAGCGGCAGACAAAATACCAACATGGAAATCGCCCCCGTTGCCGCACCTAACCATAAACGACTAATCGATGGTTCTGGTAAGGCGGTCGACATCAGCCCCGACAGAATAGAGGCAATCAGTTCCTGTATGACCCATCCTATACCTAAACCAATCAGTGCACCGGCTAAAAACAGTGTGAAAAGTTGCTGAAAAAATACTTTACCCAACAACTTAGGGGTGGCCCCAAGGGTTTTTAAGATAGCGACCTGCATTAAATGGCGTTTTACAAACCGAGCTGAAGCAAGGGCCATGGCGACACCAGACATAACTACAGCTAAGGTTCCGGCTAATAACAAAAAGGATTCTGCACGACCAATCGTATCGCCAATACGTTCACCGCGTTGTGTTGGTGTCTGCCAGCGTTGGCCTTCGTTCAACTGTGGCGTTATCCAATCTTCATACTCACTAAGAGCCGAGCGTTCACCCGCCAACAGCAAGGCATAGCGCACACGACTACCAGGGATAATCACCTTTGTTGCTGCCAGATCCGCCATGTTCATTACTGCACGAGGCGAAATAGCAAAAGCCGACGTGCTAGAACCAGGATCACGCACCAAATATTTCGTCACCGTAAAGGACGCGTCTCCGACTTCAACTTGATTGCCAATCTTGATATTGAGCAAGCTGGCAAGACGTGACGACACCCAAATTTCACCGGGTTGTGGCGAGGTGTTTGACGCTTGTCCCGTACCGAACAAGGTATCGTCAACAAGATAAGCGCCTTTTAGAGGATAACCTTCGGTAACCGCACTCAATTGGGAGAGCTGCAAGGCATCGCCGGCAAACATCATGGTGGTAAAAGAAGTACGCTCTGCATGCTGTAGCGATAGCTCATCCGCCTTTGCCTTCCATTGATTTGGAATGTCATCGTCTGATCGAACCAATCGATCGGCGGCCAATAAATTGGCGGATTCTTGTTCGAAAGACAGCTGGAGACGGTCAATAAACAAACCAATGGAGGTGACGGTACTCACCGAGATCACCAGCGCGAGTAAAAGCGTGAGCAAATCCCCACTGCGCAGGTCTCTTAACATTAAACGAAACGTAAAACTCATAGGGATTTTTCCGTTAACTGGCCTGCAGACATGACAAGTTGGCGATCACACATTTTGGCGAGCTCATTGTCGTGCGTCACCATCACCAGGGTTGTGCCTTGCGACTGGTTAAGATCAAACAACAGCTTAATAATCAGCTTGCCATTCTCTTCATCCAGGTTTCCTGTCGGCTCATCAGCAAAGAGTATTTTAGGGTTGGAGGCAAAGGCACGAGCAATGGCTACACGCTGTTGCTCGCCACCAGAAAGCTGGTTCGGATAATGGGTTAAGCGATGTGATAAACCGACTTTTTCTAATAGCGCTTCGGCTTTTTTGCGAGCCTCCTTATCGCCCTTTAATTCGGCTGGCAACATGACATTTTCTATCGCTTGAAGGCTTGGGAGAAGATGAAAAGATTGAAAAATAAAACCGACATATTGACCACGGATGAGCGCCCTTTGCTCTTCAGATTGACCGGAAAACTCATGATCGTAAAGAAAAACTTCACCAGAAGTGTTAACATCCAATCCAGCCAACAAACCCAATAAGGTAGACTTGCCCGAACCGGATGACCCCACGATGGCAACAGACTCACTTTCTTTAATTTCCATATTAATTCCTTTCAATATGGTTAAATCCCCTGTATTTGACGTCACAGTGTGAGTTAAATTAGATACTTTGATCGCGGTGTTTCTAGCCATGGTGACTCACTCTAAAAGGTTTCATATGTTTTTTAAAAGGCAATTAAGACAACTGTTCACAATAAGCGTGTTGCTGTTTATCAGTTCCTTTGCGTCGGCTTCTACTTTGCTGATTATGGGCGACAGCCTTAGTGCGGCTTATAACTTACGACAACAAGATGGTTGGGTTAGTTTACTCGAAAAGCAACTTTCTCAATCTCATCCAGAAATAAAGGTGGTTAATGCCAGTGTCAGTGGCGAGACAACCCAAGGTGGCTTGTCTCGTTTTGACGCTTTATTAACGACGCACAACCCCAATTGGGTCGTGTTAGAACTGGGTGCTAATGATGCTTTACGTGGCTACCCGCTCAATCAGACCACATTAAATCTAGAAAAAATGATTGAGCAAGCTCATCAATCGAATGCCACTGTCTTGTTAGTGGGCAATCAAATCCCACAAAACTACGGCAAACGCTATACGCAAATGTTCTTTAATTTGTACAAGGATATTGCAGACAAGTACGATGTTGCCTATCTGCCGTTTATGCTTGAAAATGTCGCATTAAACAAAGATTTAATGCAAAGTGACGGCCTGCACCCTAATAAGGCAGGCCAACCCATTGTACTGCAGAACATCCTGCCACATTTACAACCATTATTAGACAGCACTAAATAGATAAAAATAAGGAAAAACAGATGAAAGCGGTGTTTCTAGACAGAGGTTCATTTCCAAAGTACATCAAAGTCACCTTACCCGCCTCAATTAATGACTTTGTTGAATATGAAAACACCTCCCCCGATGAGGTTGCAGAACGCATACAAGACGCCAATATTGTACTGACCAACAAGGTGGTGTTAAATGCTGATGCACTTAATCAAGCCCCTCATCTAGGTTTGGTACAAGTTATGGCAACAGGGATGAATAATGTCGATTTAGAGGCCTGTGCAAAACATAATATCAGCGTACAAAATGTCGCAGGCTACTCCAATATTAGCGTTCCGGAACATACTTTTGCGATGTTATTGGCGCTCAGAAGAAACTTAGCCTCCTACTTAGAAGACGTTAAAGCGGGGAAATGGGCGGATTCTCAGTATTTTTGCTTTCTTGATTACCCGATTAAAGACTTGTCCGGTTCGACCATGGCGATTATTGGTGGTGGCACCTTGGGCAAAAAAGTCGCGGCCATTGCCCTCGCTTTTGGCATGACGGTGGTGTTTGCTGAGCGCAAAGGCGCTCAATCTATTAGAAATGGCTATATCGACTTTGAAGAAGCATTAACGCTGGCCGATGTTATTAGCATTAACTGCCCATTGACGCCGGACACAAAAAATTTGATCAGCGATGCCGAATTTTCCTTAATGAAACCAAGCAGCTTGTTATTGAATATTAGCCGAGGCGGCATTGTGGACGAACCGGCGTTAGTGCGTGCTTTCGATAGCAATCGCATTGCTGGCGCAGCGTTTGATGTGGCGTCTCAGGAACCTATGCCGCTTGATCATCCGCTTCAAGCACTCACCCAGCGCCGCAACTTTTTACTCACGCCCCATATTGCTTGGGGAAGTAACGAAGCCATGCAAACCTTAGTGAATATGGCAATGGACAAAATAACGGCTTTTATAGACAAACCTGAATGACGTTAGATATTTTATTTCAAGATGAACACTTGGTTGTGGTGAATAAACCGGCAGGTCTGCTGGTTCACCGCACTCATTTAGCCAAAGATGAAGAAGACGCGGTTGTTCAAAGACTGAGAGATCAAACCGGTAAATGGGTGTTTCCTGTACATCGGCTTGACCGAGGAACCTCTGGTGTATTGGTGATGGCATTCTCGCCACAAGTAGCAAGGTTGCTGGCGGCGCAGTTTTCGTCATCCAAGACAGATAAAATTTACCACTGCTTAGTCAGAGGCTTTTGTGACGAAATGGGGGTTATTGACTACCCCTTGGCAAAACTCAATGAACAAAAAGGCCGCTCGCGCTTTAAAATAGAAGGCACTGAAAGAGACGCTGAAACCCATTTCACTCGATTAGCCCAATATCAGTTCCCAATCCCTGTCAGTCGCTACGACAGCATGCGTTTAAGTTGGCTCGAAGTGAAGCCAAAGCAAGGGCGTAAGCATCAGATACGTCGGCATTTCAAGCATCAACACAATCCGCTTGTCGGAGATTCTTGTTATGGATGTCGTCATATTAATAAGGTGGTGAAAGAAATTTGGCCAGACGACTTTCGATTGATGCTGCATGCTTCCAGCCTTCAGTTTGTTCACCCTATTACTCACCAAACCATGACGCTAAAAGCGCAATTAAGCGATAAAATCGTTAACGTTCTTAGCAGACTGGCGCATTATCAGGTTTAAGAGGGCTATCCACTGACCAGCGAAACCCCCAACCGTCATGGATGCCCGAGGGCAATTTTATCGCGTTGCGCTGGATTTCAAAAAGCTCAAAGCCACAGGCCAAAAGCACTTTTATTGACGCTTTATTATGATCAGCGACTTGCGCATACACTTCTTTTATTCCATAGCTTGCCCAAACTAGCAGTAAATACTTCAGTGCTTGGCGTGCAATGCCCTGATTCAAATAATGCTGATCTACTCGGTAGGAGACTTCTAACGTTCGGTTTTTCACATCGAGGATTTGGCCACTAAAACGCCCCACCACCACATCAGGCGGTTGATACAGTAAGTATTGCAACGAGCGCGTTTTTCTTTTCAGCAAATAGCTGAAATGTGTCTTATCGTCCTGAGTATATAAAGCCTGACTGGGCAAAAATAGCGCGAACCATGCTCGATTGCGCCGTTCAAAGCACAAGACACTTTCAATATCCACTTCTCTCGCGGGTCTTATTTTAACTAGGTTGTTTCTATTCATTACGCATTTCACTCAAACGATACACCATCAGTATAGCGGAGTTGCCACAGAGGCGCTGAAAACGGTTTTTTTTCTGAAATAGCAGACAACAAGATGATAAAATATGCGTTTTAAGCGACCACTCAAGGTGATCTTTCATGAAAAATCGAAATCTAGTCTACTCAACCGATCAAGGTCGTTTATGTCCTGATTGTGAGCACCCCACATCAGACTGCCAGTGCCAAAAAGAGCAAGTAATAGGCAATGGCAAGGTGTTAATTGCATTAGAAACAAAAGGCCGTAAAGGCAAAGGCGTCACTGTGATTAATGGGCTTCCTATCACTGAAGAAGCGCTAAAAGCACTAGGGAAAAAGCTTAAAACCCAATGTGGTACAGGCGGTGCCGTCAAAGACGGGCAAATTGAAATTCAAGGAGATCAACGACAAAAAATAAAGGAGCTGCTTGAGAAGGAAGGCTATTCTAGTAAATTTACTGGCGGCTAATGGCTATTGTTTACAATTAGCCTTAGTATGTTGCTGTTTTTCAGTTTATTTTCAAGAATACGAAAACGCAATCTCTCTTTATGGGATTGAAGCCAATAATGCCACAGAGCGTTTAGACTCTTTTGGAAGTACATATATTGCCAGCTATGATATGGGACGCCATAGAGGCAAACAATGGCAGCAGAGGTTCCGATGTTTCAATACAATACAGAGCAAGCCAACAAACTAATGAAATCCGCCATTCCCTTGATGGCAAAGCTTGATATTCCTCCAACGCCATACAATTACGGCATCTGGTATGAGTATGTATCCAATAGAACGCCTAAGCTGAATCAAGTTGTTGATCAGGCGTTGAGGCGCTTTGGAAGCCTACCAGCCTTCGTTTCAAAAGAAGTTTTTAACGAGTTTCTGCTTCCTGAAGAATTTCAACACGCACACCAGCGTGATGAAAGTTTTAAACACTTAACTCAGCATTTAGAGACAGAAACAAGCAGTGTTTCAAGTGAAATTGCTCAATTCAACAACACTATCCTGCTTACCAAAAAAGCATTAAAGCATTACAGCAATGACACAGATCAACTTGCCCGGTTGGCTATGTTACTAGAGCAAGGGGCGTTTAAAGCCAACCAAGCGATTGACGGCTATAGCCGCACACTTGCCAATACCCAAGAAGAGCTAGCGGCACTTCGTTCAGAACTATTAGACGCCAAGAAAAATACCGAACTGGACGTCATGACGCTACTGGCGAACGAGAAAGGCTTTGAACGGTCATTGTTTTCGCTTGCTCCTGCTGCCGAAGATGACCTTAGCTTATTGCTTGTTGATATTGATCACCTTGGGGCGATCAATCAAGACTACGGCATCAAGGTGGGTACATCGCTTATTCGCTATATTGCTAAACTCTTACTTAACAACCTGCCAGAAAATAGCTTTATTGCACGGCTCAATGGCGGGCAATTTGCCATCTTACTTAGTGAGACTGAGCTGAGTATTGCCGCTCAGTTTGCTGAGACGTTAAGACACCAAGTCTCTATTCAAAAAATACGTTACAAAAACACCAAAGTATTATTACGCCAAGTGACTGTGTCTATCGGGGTTGCCACCTTAGTTGGGGACGAAAGCCCAAAGGAGCTGGTTGAGCGCGCCCGCCACTATTTGCTTTACGCAAAAAGAACGGGGAAAAACAACATCGCCCATCATGAATAACGCATTGAAGCCTAAAGGAAATAACAATGGATGAGAAACAGCCGATTTTTTTTGACGTTCGTGACTATGAATGTGATATGCAAGGAATTGTTAATAATGCGGTGTATCAAAATTACTTAGAGCACGCTAGGCATCAATTTATACAAGATCGTGGATTGAATTTCGCCGAAATCACCAAACAGGGAATTCACCTGGTTTTAATCAAAGCTGAGCTTGAATACAAACGCTCACTCTCTAGTGGTGATACTTTTTATATTCACACTCGCACAGAAAGAGAATCGAAGTTAAAGCTGGCCTTTTATCAGCGCATTTATCGGGCGCAAGATGATCAACTGGTGCTCAATGCCAAAATGACGGTTACCTCGACCACCACAGAAGGTCGCCCTATTGTTTTTGAGCAAGCCGATCTCTTACTGGCGAATTAAATAAGGAACAATATGCAGGTACTTGCTGGTCCCATATTACGTAGAATGACACCGCAACGCCTGACGTTTTGGCTGATGACAACAGAACCCGCCAGCGTCTCTTTGTTATTAAAGCAAGACACACAAACGCTATTAAACCTTTCAGAAGCGCAAATAACCGATTGCCAGACACAATTGAAAGCAGGCGAACATTTATACTTGCAACTACTGGACATCACACTTGAGCACGCCCTGCCAATGCAGCAGGTCATTCATTATGATCTACGCCTTAATGGCTTAGACTGGACCCACTGGGCGAATGATTTAGTCTACCCTGACCACACCTTGCCATTTTTTATTTTGCAACCTCAGGTTAATCGCTTATTGCATGGCTCTTGTCGCAAGCCACATCACCCCAGTAAAGATGGGTTACTGAGAGTGGACGATTTACTCAAAGAAACACCTCCGGCTGAATGGCCTAGCTTACTCATGATGAGCGGCGACCAAATTTACGCTGACGATGTTGCCGCGCCCATGTTATGGGCCATTCATCAGTTAATTCCTCACCTCGATATGCCGGACGAAAAATTGCCGTGCGTTGAAATAGAGAGCACGAAACAACTGCACCAAGAATCTTCTTATTACTATGCAAGAGAAACGCTGTTACCTGAAAATGACGTAAACCAAAGCATGCTGAAACAAGTGTTTGGCGGTGTACGTAAACCAATATTCACCACAGATACCGCCCATAACCACCTTATTTCTTTGGCAGAAATGCTGGCCATGTATGCCCTTGTTTGGTCCCCAAAAGGCTGGGAGATGTTACTTGATGAAAACGGCTGGTCTATCCCGTCTGGCTTAAGTGATGAGCAAAAAACAGATTTTTTAAAGCGACAAACCATACTGCAAAGTTTTGTAGAAGGCTTGCCTAAAGTGCGCCGAGCCCTCGCCCACCTTCCCGTGGCGATGATTTTTGACGACCATGACATTACCGATGACTGGAACCTTACCGCAGCATGGGAGGAAAAAGCCTATAATCATCCATTTTCATCTCGCATTATTGGCAATGCGCTACTCGCTTATACGCTGTGCCAAGGATGGGGAAATTGCCCTGAACGATTTAGTGATCAACTCATAAACGATGTGCAAAGCGTGCTAAACACACCAGGAGAATCTGAGCATGATGACTTATTACAGTCGCTGTTTCGTTTTTCAAACTGGAGCTACACTTGGAAAACAACCCCTCCTCTTGTTGTGTTGGATATTCGAACTCAACGCTGGCGCTCTGAAAAATCGTCAGAAAACCCTTCAGGCTTAATGGACTGGGAGGCATTAACAGACCTTCAGCAACAACTTAAAGGTCTAGACGCCGTTGTTTTAGTATCACCATCACCTATCTTTGGCGTAAAAATCATTGAAACCATCCAGCGGCTCTTTACTTGGTTTGGAAAACCGCTCATGGTCGATGCGGAAAACTGGATGGCTCACCCAGGTTCTGCTCATACACTAATGAATATGTTTCGCCATCAAAAGACCCCAAAGCATTTTGTCATTCTCTCTGGTGACGTGCATTATTCTTTTGTCTATAGCATTCAGCTACGTGGCACCCAACGAGGGCCTGATGTCTGGCAAATAACAAGCAGTGGCATTAAAAATGAATTTCCTAAGCGGCTACTGGATGTCTTTGACCGTGCGAACCGCTGGCTTTATTCACCTAGATCACCCTTAAACTGGTTTACCAGACGACGTAGCATGAAAGTCATTCCGCATAAACCGGAAACCGCCGATCACGGCGAACGATTGCTCAACGCATCAGGTGTTAGCTTGGTGACACTGAATGATGATGGGTCGCCGTATTCGGTTATGCAAATGTGCTCGGATGGCAGAGACATTACATTCATCTTCTCAGAAGAAGACGCCACATGGGAATAAATGGCGGGCGTCTTTTTGTACAAAGTTTCTAACGCAGCTCAATCCCTCACCACCCACAAACCATTTTTCTTAGGGCCTTTGTACTCTAAGCGCCCTTCTTGCTTTAATTTCGCCACGGTCCGTTCTGCTGCTCTTAGTGACTTACATCTGCCAATGTCAGCTCCGAGCTTACCGCTAATACCGCTATAATTTGGTCTGGTGTTTTTACCGACATTTTTACCGTCATTTTTCCTTCTGACTGAATGGCTTCTGTGAGCGATTCGTTAATCGCTGATTTTCATTGCAAAAATAGAAGCAAAAAAAACCAGCTAGACGCTAGTCTAACTGGTTTTTTATTGATGTACTTTTTTATGTACAATTTCTAGAATCGCTCTGAAAGCGTTGATTCTAGAGGAATAATGGCGGTGAGCAAGAGATTCGAACTCTTGATGCCTTTCGACATACACGCTTTCCAGGCGTGCTCCTTCGGCCACTCGGACAGCTCACCTAAACTTTTCTTACGCAGTGCGTAATTTGTGCGCGTATATTAATTATGAAGTTGGTAGATTGCAACCAATTTTATGAAAATAAACCTTAAAAATTAATCTCTTACCCACTTTAAATAAGGTTCTAATACCACCTCTGGAATGAAGGTCGATTTTTCTTTAGGGGTACCTGTGTAAATAAGCCCGATTATTTGGTCGCTCGCTTCTAATGACAAAAGATCTTTTGTCTTTTGAGTGAAGCAAGCAGGCCCACTTCGCCACATAGCGCCATAGCCAAGCGCATTAAGTCCAAGTAACACCTGCTGAGCCGCTGCAGACGCCGCCATGACTTGTTCAATATCAGGCACTTTAGGGTGTTTCTGCAGGTGCGCATAAACCAATAAAACCGCTGGCGCTCGATAGGCTTTTTTAATAAAGGCCTCTTCTTTGCTTGCTGGGAGCGAGTCTACTTCCGATAAAGCATGGTGCCAGTAAATTTGCCCCAATCTTGCACGCCCCTCCCCTTCATAAATACGAAATCGCCACGGCTTTAAGTTACCATGGTCGGCGGCCCTGCTTGCTGCGCTCAAGATAGCCTCCCATTCAGTGGAGGTTGGTGCGGGTGCGCTTAAAGCAGGTTGCGATATACGATTACGCATAAATGTTATAAAGTCATTGTTCATCATGTCTTTTATTCCATTACTATATAATAGGGATACACAGTCGAACTATCCCTCATAAATAGGGATGGACACGTCTACTAATCTAAGGGTTTGGGAGGGATTTATGCCAAAATGGCTAATCTGGACACTGCTTGAGCTAACGACCTTTCTAGCTATCGTGAACATTCTTTTTATGTGGTCATCTTACTTGCTTAAAAAGAAAATTCAAATCAAACAAGTGGAAGCCGATGGCGGGCAAACTCCATCAGAACATGCAGACGAGCCTACGAAATCCTACAAACAATTAGCGAGTTTTTTGAGCAAGCAGATCAGTTATGCTTCTAATGCCATTCGCCCCCAAGACAAAGATAGCCATGAAGTTAATACGCTTAAAATATGGGGGACGATACTAAAAGCGGAAAGAGCCATCTTATTAAATCAAGTGAGTGAAAGACCCAAAACCATTCTTGGTCGCTTTTTATCAGACCTACTTTATGCACTCTCAGCAAACAAACTGCAAAATACAGACCCAGATACACTAGCAAAAAACCTAAAAGAGACTGAGGCTGAATTTTTTCAGACGGCAGAACTCTTAATCACCAAGGAATCATTGGCAAAGAATCAATTTTTATTAAATGAAGACTTAAGAAAAAATATCAATCGAGCGTCTAAGCGAGCGATACAATTAGATAGTAAAAAAAGAGAATTGCAGCGTTTACAAGCAGAGCTTCGTGACTTAAAGGCCAAAGTCAAAAACCTAGAAACAAAACAAATCACCAATAAAGACGGATTTAACCACTATCTAGTAACAGCCCCTAAAAATAAAATACTCGACAAAAGCACTCAACATGCATCATTCAAACAAATATCCAGTTTGAACAGCTTATCGAATCGGCAAAAAATGGTTATTGAGCAACTCAGAATTGAGGTGAAAAAGGCCAGTGATAACCCTCCCCGTCAATCTATCGACATTAAGAAAACGGCGGTTTCAAAGCTGGAAAGAATGTCAGAAGAATTCCAAACTATTATCAAACAACTTGAAGGCGAGCTAGAAACATCAGAGCTATCGATTGAGTCGCTAAAACAAGATATTGACGCCAAAAATACAAAATTAGCCGCATTAGAGCAGCAACTTGTAAACAGCAACGAAACCGCAAAAGAAAATTTAGAAACATTAAGTGCCAATAAAAAAGAAACGCTCACATCTCTACGTAATACGTTAAACACCGCTCTCGAAGGCAGCACCACAGACAATTTAATTCAGCAAGATGAAGACGCCAAAACACTAGAGCACCTACTTCACGAGTCAGAAACCTGTGTCGCGCTACTGCTACAGGAACTAGATACCGCCAAGGCGGCCAACCTACAACTTAGCGACAAAACAGGCACCACCCTAGGTGAACGCGGCAATACCGCACCCGCTCTATTGGGGCTATTAGTAAAAGAGAGAGAGAAAAATAGAAAGCTGGCACAAGCAACGACAGAATTAAAAAAGAAAGTATCTGATATGCCGCAGGCTAAAGACCAACAAGAGGCAAGAGCCTCATACAACAAAAAAAGTCTCGAGTATGACCGTTTGCAGATGGCCCTATCAGACCTGGAAATGAAATATTTGAGTACTCTAAATTAAACAGCCAAGACCTTTATAGCGCATGGTAATTGACAGCAATCAACTCGCCACCCATTACCACAACAAAGGCCTCAGGCATTATTTAAGTTGAAAATTAAGCATTTTCTGTAATGGTATTAATGCTTTGACTCTGGTTTCTTCAGGGATATGAATTTCTCCTGAATTATCTCTGAGAGCGTTACGCAGCATTTCTAAACTATTTAAAGCCATCCAAGGGCAATGAGCACAACTGCGACAATTGGCACCAGATCCGGCGGTAGGCGCTTCTATGAAGCGTTTATTTGGAGAGGCTTGTTTCATTTTATAGAAAATGCCTCTATCAGTCGCTACGATAAAGGTGTCATTGTGCATGGTTTTTGAAGCATTGAGTAATTGAGAGGTAGAACCAACAACATCTGCGACGTCAACCACGGCCTCAGGCGATTCGGGATGAACTAGTACAGCAGCATCAGGATAGATCGCTTTTATGTCTACAATCCCTTTCGCTTTAAATTCCTCATGCACGATACAAGCGCCATCCCAAAGGATCATGTCCGCGCCAGTTTCCCTTTGAATATAGCCCCCTAAATGCTGATCTGGCGCCCAAATAATCTTCTCCCCTTGCTCAACCAGATGCTCAACAACCTCTAATGCAATGCTAGAAGTCACGACCCAGTCAGCACGAGCCTTTACCGCTGCAGAGGTGTTTGCATAAACCACCACCTTGCGGTCAGGGTGTTGATCACAAAACGCTGAAAATTCTTCAATGGGACAACCAATATCCAAAGAGCAGGTTGCTTCCAAGGTTGGCATGAGAACAGTTTTTTCTGGGCTTAGAATTTTTGCGGTTTCACCCATGAATTTAACACCGGCAACAACCAAAGTCTTAGCGTCATGATTTGCACCAAAGCGCGCCATCTCTAAGGAGTCAGCAATGATACCGCCAGTTTCTTCCGCCAACTCTTGAATCGCATCTTCTGTGTAATAATGCGCAACCAATACCGCATTCTTTTGCTTGAGCAAAGACTTGATCTCGGCACGAATTTGATCATCGTCAATCGATTTTATTTCAAGGCTTTTTTCGGCTTCAGACAAATACTTTTGAACCGTATCTCGAAGGGCGGCTTTGTTGAAAAGTTCTGACATGTAATTACCCCTTCAGAAACTGGGAGCGAAATGACGGTTTTTTTGGTGGGTCGTACTGGATTCGAACCAGTGACCAATTGATTAAAAGTCAACTGCTCTACCAACTGAGCTAACGACCCAAAAAAATTTCAAAAGGAATAAACGCGTTGGTGGGTCGTACTGGATTCGAACCAGTGACCAATTGATTAAAAGTCAACTGCTCTACCAACTGAGCTAACGACCCAACGGGTTGCGTATAATACAGAGCCCGCTGAGAAATGCAAGTTATTTAATTTTACTTAAATATCCCGCTGCAAGCTGAGCGGCTTTACTATTAGGAAAGCGTTTTATGACATCTTGTAGATACGATCTCGCTTTTTCTGTATCTCCAGCTTGGTCACTGACGGTTCCTAGCTTATACAAAGCATCTTGTTCTTTATTGTGTCCAGGGAATTTTTGCGTGACCGTAGAAAACGCTTCTATGGCTTCTTGCGACTTGCCTTGAACCAACTTAATTTCACCTAGCCAATAAAAGCCATTACCCGTTAACGTATTGCTTGGGTACTCTTTCACAAACGCAGAGAATGCCATTTCGGCATCATCAAACTTTCTTTGTCGAATGAGATCGTAAGCATTGTTATAGGCTTGCTGGGACTGGACTGTTGGAGGTTGTAAATTCACCGGAGCAAATGGGATAGGCGCGCTCATTGGCGCATCAACCGCATTTCTGGGGGAGGTTTTCTGTTCTGATTGAGCCGAAGGTGATGGCTGATTAAATTCGTTTGCCGCAGAAGCAGACATCAGCAAAGAAATACGCTTATCAAGATCAATATAGCGATTTCTTTGACTTTCTTTCATCAGTTTTAGCTCATGACCTTGCTCTTCCAGCAACCCCCTAAGCTGTTGAACTTCTTGTTGTAAGGTTTCTACTTGAAAAAGCAAATCAGCCGCTGCGCCTGTCGACAGACCGCCGCTAACTTGTTGAATTTCAGCCATTGCAAAAGGCGCTGTGAAACACAGCGCCAATGCAAAAGAACGAACTTTTACGTTTTTATTGATCATTTTTCGTAACGTACTTCAACTCGACGATTTAATTGCCAAGCATTGCTGTCATGACTAAATGCCACTGGCACTTCTTCACCAAAGCTCACCGTTTCAACTTGAGAAGCGGCAACGCCTTGAATCGTCAAATAACGGCTAATTGCTTTTGCACGGCGCTCGCCTAGAGCCATATTGTACTCACGAGTACCACGCTCATCTGCGTGTCCCTCTAATACGATACGAGCATCTGGGTTTGACACTAAAAATTCCGCATGTTTCGCTAACGCTTCACGAGATTCTGGACGCACAATTGATTTATCAAAATCAAAGTAGAATACCGTTTGAACGCCAGCTAATGGGTCCATGTTTGCATTTTGAGTTGTCGCAGCATCATCTTCCACAATGACGCTTGTCATTGCACCCTCTTCACCCGCACCATATGCTTGATCAGAGCTGCCAGAAGTCTCTTCTGCTTGCTCAGTTGAATTGGCATCTTCAGCAACAGTTGAAGAATCAGTATCGGTCGCTGTTGTACTACAACCCGCGATCCAAGCTGCAGACAACCCAATTACAGCAAACTTACCTAGTTTGTTTACACTCATTATTCACTCCTCAATGTCTTTATTTGAAATACGGAGACCAAGATGGTTCCCGTACATCACCGTCCGCCGATGGTAGCCTATATTTAACCAGGCCATCAACAGATACTACGGCTAAGATACCCCTTCCTTGATAGGTTGTGGCATATATCACCATGCTACCATTTGGCGCAATGCTTGGCGATTCGTCTAAGTAAGTCTCTGTGAGAGTCTGCACGCGGCCAGTATTCATATCCTGTAATGCGATATGATAGTTGCCATCGTTCTTTTGAACAGTAACAAGGTAACGCCCATCTGGGGTCATTCTTGCCCGGGTATTTAATTCCCCTTCAAAAGTCACTCTCTCTACACGCTTACTATCTACATCGAGTCGATATATTTGCGGATTTCCGCCTCGATCAGATGTAAATACAATCCCTTTGCCATCAGGCTCCCAGCTTGGCTCGGTGTCAATGGCGTAATGGTTAGTCATTCTTTCTAATTTCTGTGTCGCTATGTCTAAGGAGTATATTTCCGGATTATTATCCTTTGACAAGACCAAGGCTAATTTTTTTCCATCAGGAGACCAAGCCGGCGCGCCATTAAGGCCTCGAAACTGTGCGATTTGCTGCCTTTGCCCTGTTGCCAGCTCCTGAATAAAGATATTGGGGCGACGATTCCTGAACATAACATAAGCAATCTTACGCCCGTCACTGCTCCATGAAGGGGACAAAATAGGCTCTTTAGACTCGACTACCACCTGAGGACGATGCCCATCAGCATCCGCCACTTGCAGTTTAAACAAGGGGCTTTTTCTATCTCCCTCAGCCGTGACATAAAGTATTCTAGTACTAAACGCGCCTTTAGTGCCCGTCAATAATTCGTAAATCTTATCGCTAATATAATGCGCTGCATCTCTAAAATTTCTGGCATTTACATCAATAGAGCTGTGTTTTTGCACGGACTTTTGACTTAACACATTAAGCAACTCAAAGCCTATTCGATATTGACCATTACTGAGTTTTTGCACCGCTCCGACGACGACATAATCACTTTTCAGCAGACGCCAATCGCGATAAAAAACATCTTTCTCCGTCGAGGGCATGCTTAACATATTCGCCCTAGGAATAGGTTGAAATAGACCGCTTCGAGCCAAATCGTCTTCTACTATTTGGGCGATGTCTTCTGGTAACGCTTCGACGCCTTTATAACCAAAAGGTACAACCGCAATAGGCAAAAGCTGATCGGCACCACTGGTTATTTCAATGACCAATTGCGCTCTAGCGGACGCTGTAAATATTAAGCAAGTGATCAGCACACTCAACCATTTTTTAAACATCATTAGTTTCTCAAATCCTGAGGGTTAAAAATTAAATCTACCTGACGGAAATTGCGTTCAAATATATAAGAATCCACTTTTGCCAACTCTTCTATTCGCCTTACCTTATAAACGGCATCAACCGCCCTTTGATCAAACAAAGCATCACCACTACTTTTGGTAATTTGAGCATTCATCACCTCGCCGTTTGGCAAGAAATGAATACGTAACTCAGATCTCATTCCATTGCGAGCACTCGGGGGACGATTCCAGTTAGCGGTTACTCTATCATTGATCAAACCACTAATAGACTGAACCATCTGGGCTTCCTCTACCGCTCGTTGCTGAGCCTCTTCTGCCGCAGCACGAGCCGCAGCTTCCTCTGCTTTTTGCTGCTCGGCAAGCCTTGCGGCTTCCTCTTGGCGTTTACGCTCCTGCTCCGCTAAGCGGTCAGCTTCTGCTTTACGAGCCAGCTCCTCTTGCTTTTTCTCTTGCGCTTTTTTGTCGGCGAGACGTTTTTGCTCAGCTTCTTTAGCGACACGCTTTTTCTCTACTTCTTGAGCCGCCCGCTTTTGCTCGGCGGCATCTGCGAGACGCTTTTGTTCATTGGCTTGCTTTTGCGCTTCTGCTTGTTCTTTGGCTTGCTGAGCTTGAGCCAGCTGCTTTCGCTTCTCTTCTAAGGCTTTTCTTTCAGCTTGTTTTTTACGGCTCTGCTCGGCTTCTTTTCTTTTCTGCTCCGCTATGGCGGCTTGCTGTTTTGCGGCTCTTTCTGCCGATTCTCGCTGACCTATTATGGTTTGCGACACATCGACCACTGCCGCATTAACAATCATTGGCCTTTTGGGCTCTACGGGCTTATTGTCCGTAAAATTGACAGCCACCATTCCACCGACTATCACAACCGCATGCAGACCTATCGCTAAAAGCGAAGGGATACTGTAATTGTCACTGCGCAACCATTTCATTTAATTATTATCCGGTTCTGTAACCAAACCAACATTTGGCACCCCTGCACCTTGCAAGGCAACCATTAAACCAATGACATCCCCATAAGGAACATTTTTGTCGCCTCTAACCAGAACCGGCATTCTAGGGTTTTGATTTAGTATTTTTCTAACTCTATCCTGTAATTCCGTTAACGCAATGGCTTCTTGTTTCCCGCCAACATCTAAATAGAACTGTCCAGCGGCATCGACTGAAGCAATCATCGCATCGTTTTCGTTATCTTGTATCGGCGCAGCATTAGCGTTGGGAAGCTCTACATCCACCCCTTGCGTTAACATCGGCGCAGTGATCATAAAAATAACCAACAGCACCAGCATGACATCAATATATGGCACAACGTTTATTTCAGCCATTGGACGACGTTTATTTCTTCTTCTTGAGCGAGCCACTATACAGCGCCTCCCTCTCGAACATGTACCTTACGATGTAAGATACTGGTGAATTCATCAGCAAAATTTTCGTAACTAGAACTAAGCGATTCCACCGATGATGAAAATCGATTATAAGCAATAACCGCTGGAATGGCCGCAGCCAAGCCAATGGCCGTTGCGATTAATGCCTCTGCAATACCCGGAGCAACCGCCGCCAATGTAGCCTGCTGAACTTCAGCAAGCCCAATAAAGGAGTGCATAATCCCCCAAACCGTACCAAACAAGCCGATATAAGGACTGGTTGAGCCAACGGTTGCCAAAAACGACAAATGTTGATCTAACTTTTCTTCTTCTCGATAAAGTGCGACACGCATCGCTCGCTGAACCCCTTCCATTACCGCATCAGGGTCCACATTGTGATTTTGTCTTAATCGAGTAAATTCTTTTATTCCAGAAGTGAAAATCGTTTCCATCCCACCGCTTTTTCTACCTTCTTGCGTAAGCTTTCGATAAAGCTGGCTTAGATCAATACCGGACCAAAACTGCTCTTCAAAGGTAGAGCGAATTTTTCTTGCTTCTTTTAATACCCGAATTCGTTGAAATATTACAATCCATGAAAATACGGAAGCGGCTAGCAATATCAACATAACAAGTTGAACCACAAGACTAGCACTGGCGATAAGACCCCAAATTGACATTATTAACCTCTATTTAAAATCTGAAGGTAGTTGATAATTAAAATGTTCATAAGCACGCTTCGTGACCTGACGACCTCTTGGCGTTCTAATAATAAAACCTTGCTGAATCAAAAACGGCTCGATGACGTCTTCTATTGTATCTTTATCTTCCCCCAGCGCGGCAGAAACACTGTCTAACCCGACCGGTCGCCCGTCAAATTTTTCTATCATAGTCAACAACATACGCCTATCAAGATGGTCAAAACCTTCGGTATCTACACTTAACATATCTAGCGCACGTTGAGCAACCTTTTGTCCAATATGTTGCTCGCCACTAACTTGCGCAACATCCCTTACTCGACGCAATAATCGGTTGGCTATCCTGGGCGTTCCTCGTGACCTCCTGGCGACTTCAAAACAACCTGAATGATCAAGCTCCATGCCCATTTTTCCTGCAGATCTGGCAACAATGGTGGTCAATGACTCAACATCATAAAACTCTAACCGCTGCACGATCCCAAATCGATCGCGCAAAGGAGACGTTAACAAGCCTGCCCGCGTCGTTGCTCCGACAAGCGTAAAGGGAGGGAGTTCAATTTTAATTGATCTTGCCGCCGGTCCTTCGCCTATCATTATATCCAGCTGATAGTCTTCCATGGCTGGATATAATACTTCTTCAATAGCAGGGCTTAATCTATGTATTTCATCAATAAATAGAATATCACCTTCGTTTAAATTGGTTAGAAGGGCCGCTAAATCTCCCGCCCTTTCCAATACAGGCCCAGATGTTGTTCTTACCTCAGCCCCCATTTCATTGCCGATAATGTGGGCAAGGGTTGTTTTTCCTAAACCGGGGGGGCCAAATATCAAGGTATGATCAAGCGGCTCACTGCGCTGCCTTGCCGCTTCAATAAAAATCTCCATCTGCTCTCGCACAACGGGTTGACCAATATATTCAGCAAGTGCTTGCGGCCGTATTGCTCGATCCACTTGTCGATCATTGCCTTTAATTTCGGAAGAAATAATACGATCGTGTTCAATCATGCTTTATTGCCTCAGCATTCCTTTTAGCGCCGCTTTAATTACATCTTCGCTACTGGCAGCATCCACAGGAACCCCCGCAATCGCCTTAGCCGCTTCTTGAGGTTTATAGCCAAGTGAAATAAGCGCAGCCTCCGCCTCTTGCCTAGGGTCAGCCTGAACTTGACGCAATACGGTTGGCGTCGAAAACAAATCATTTTTCGCGGCTTGGCCAAGCTTGTCACGCAATTCAATAATCAGCCGCTCGGCGGTTTTTTTGCCGACGCCAGGAATGCGCGTAAGAGCCGATACATCAGACTCCTGAACGTTGTTGATTAATTCCTGTGACGACATGCTGGACAAAATAGCCAACGCCATTTTGGGGCCGATACCGTTTACCTTGATAAGAATACGGAACAGCGCACGCTCGCTCTTATCAATAAAACCATAAAGAGTGTGGGAATCTTCTTTGACTAACAAATGCGTATAAAGCGTTACTTGTCCGCCAACTTGAGGTAGGTCATAAATGGTGGTCATAGAGGCGCTGACTTCATACCCTATGCCGCCTACATCAACCAATAATTCTGGTGGTGTTTTTTCAACCAAAGTGCCGACAACTCGTCCGATCACATTGTTTTCCTTACATCTTGTTCTGTCCAGCGCTTAGAGGAGCGCCCCGCCCGTTTACCAATGCCATACTCTAAGCCGCCAGACGTGCGCGTATTAGCATGACACAAGGCGATCGCCAAGGCATCCGCAGCGTCTGCCTGAGGTTTAGAGGATAAATTAAGTAAAAGCTGCACCATCATTTGAACCTGTATTTTATCTGCGTTGCCGTTTCCGACGACAGATTGCTTGACCCGTCGAGCCGCATATTCATGCACCACCAATTCCTTCAGTGAAGCAGCAACAATAGCCGCCCCTCTAGCCTGCCCAAGCTTTAACGCTGAGTTGGCATTTTTTGCTAAAAATACTTCTTCAATGGCAAATTCATCAGGCTGGTATTCTTCTAATAAAGCAGAAACATGATTAAAAATATGCTTAAGCCGTACAGACAACGCCTCATCTGGCAGACGGATACAGCCACTATTAACGTACGTCGCTTTGCCATTTATCGCATCAACAATAGCAAAGCCCGTCACTCGAGAGCCTGGATCAATCGCTAAAATTCTGGTCGTGACCATAATTTTCTGTGCCTTGTATAGTTACTGTATATTTCAACAGCCCTTTACAAAGTATGCAATGCCAAAATACAAAAAAGACCGCTAATAAGCGGCCTTTTACGTTTTTCTTGCAATCCTTTAACATAACTTACTGTTTTAAAGTAAGTTTAATGGCAAAAGTTAAGACTCAACAACAGGCTTTCTGATGCGAATGTTTAATTCTTTCAATTGCTTCTCACTTACTTCACCTGGCGCTTGCGTTAATAGGCAAGTCGCACTTTGTGTTTTAGGGAAAGCAATCACGTCACGAATAGAGCTAGAGCCCGTCATTAACATTACCAAGCGATCTAAACCAAACGCCAAGCCGCCATGTGGTGGCGCACCAAATTTCAAGGCGTCTAACAAGAAACCGAATTTCTCTTCTTGCTCTTCTTTGCTGATATTCAGTAATTCAAAGACAGTTTCTTGCATAGAAGACTGGTGAATACGAATAGAACCACCGCCCAATTCAGTGCCATTCAGCACCATGTCATAAGCCTGAGAAAGCGCCATTAATGGGCTGGCTTTTAGATCTTCAGGCGAGCATGAAGGCGCTGTAAATGGATGGTGAATAGCCGTAATACCGCCATCACTTGTTTCTTCAAACATGGGGAAGTCAACAACCCACAGTGGCGCCCACTTGCAAGTATAAAGGTCTAAGTCTTCACCCAGTTTACAACGCAGTGCACCCAATGCTTCGTTAACTACTTTTGCAGAATCGGCACCGAAGAAAATCAAGTCACCGTCCTCTGCTTCAAGGCGCTCAAGCAAAGCAGCGCGAACCTCAACTGGCAAGAACTTAACAATAGGAGACTGCAAGCCTTCTTCAAGGTTAGATTTATCGTTTACCTTGATGTAAGCCAAACCTTTCGCGCCATAGATGGAAACAAATTTAGTGTAATCATCAATCTGCTTACGAGTTAGCGCATTCCCACCCGGTACTTTAAGGGCAGCAACACGCCCCTTTGAATCCGTCGCTGGACCAGAGAATACTTTGAAATCCACATTTGCCATCAAGTCAGACACGCTAACTATGGTCAATGGGATACGCAGATCGGGCTTATCGCTACCGTAAGTTTCCATCGCTTCCGAATATGGCATGCGCGGGAAAGTACCCAAGTCAACGTTCATTAGCTCTTTGAACAAGCTAACAATCATATCTTCCGTCATCGCCATGATCTCTTTTTCACTCATGAACGAGGTTTCAATGTCCACTTGAGTGAACTCCGGCTGACGATCGGCGCGCAAATCTTCATCACGAAAGCATTTGGCAATTTGGTAATAACGATCAAAGCCAGACACCATCAACAATTGTTTGAAAAGCTGCGGTGACTGCGGCAAAGCAAAAAAGCTACCTTGTTGAGTACGGCTTGGCACCAAGTAGTCGCGGGCGCCTTCTGGTGTTGCACGAGTCAAAATGGGGGTTTCGATGTCCAGAAATCCGTTGCCATCTAAATAGCGGCGCAATACAGAGGTTACTTTCGAACGGAAACGCATTTTTTGTTGAATTTCAGGGCGACGCAAATCGATGAAACGATTTTTCAAGCGAACGTCTTCACCAACGGACTGGTGCTCATCAAGCTGAAATGGTGGTGTTTTGGCAGCATTAAGGATTTCAAGCGCCGTTCCTAACACTTCAATTTCACCAGTGTTCATATTAGGGTTGACGGTGCCTTCAGGACGAGCACGTACTAGACCTTTTAGCTTAACCACAAACTCGTTACGCACACTGTCAGCCAATGCAAAGCTTTCGGCACGATCTGGGTCGAAAACAACTTGCGTGATTCCTTCGCGGTCACGAATGTCTAAGAAAATAACGCCACCGTGGTCACGACGACGATGAACCCAACCGCATAGGGTAATTTCTTGTGAAATGTTAGAAGCATTTAACTCGCCGCAATAATGGCTGCGCATAATTTCTTTCCTATTACTGTCTCAGTAAGAGAGTGATCTTGGAGTGTTTTCTATCTAACTAGCAATGATTTGCTGAATTTTGAACGTCAGACAAAAGAACTGAATATTTTAAGGCAAAGCATTATATGCGAAGCGAGTCTGACTCTCTAGGGTCTGAACCAAATTTGTCCATTACAATAGGCGCTTTAGCCTATCATGGTTATTTCATACGCTATTTGCTTGCCGTTTTGCAGCAGTTCAATCTCATCGCCAAGCGTTTTGCCAAGCAAGGACTTTCCAACGGGGCTTGATGAGGTCACGAGATAAACCACTTTTTCGTCTATTTCAACCGCAAGGCCACCGGCGCAGGGCGACATAAAGAAATGCTTTTCCGTGCTGACGGGTGATGCGAACTGCAGCAGCGTCACCATACACCACAAGTCGATAGCGTCCTCCTCAGAAAACAAGGCGGGTGGGTTTTTATTAAAAACCTGCCAGTCTTTCTCACATTCTAATACGCGTTGCGATTGCCCATGCGCCAAATAAGAGGCTTCCAAGCCAAACGTATCGTACTTATTTTCTGCGATACTTTCTTCATTCGTAGCCGCTTCATGAGCTTGTTTTGCCGCCCATGTTGCTGTCTCAAAGCGACACAATAACGCAGATGTAATCGCCTCATGCACCTCTTGCTTATTCATGCTCTAGAGCCACTCAGTTTAAAGGGGAATATTGTAGCGCTTCACCACCATAAAAAAAGCCTCTCTTAGTCGTAATTGTTTCTTAACGAGCAATCAACCCCTTATCAGTTGACTTTATCAACTGAATGGCGATATATTGATAACCATTCTCATAAATAAACAGCGAAAACGAAACAATGAAAGAAAGCATGGGTGAATCACTGCATAAATTAATGCACAGCTATAGAGGTAAAATGCGTGAAGCCGCGGCACAAGCAGGCCTATCCATTCCCGTTAGCCATATACGGTCTCTCAAATGCATTAAAAACATAAAAAACTGCAGCGCCAGAGACATTGCCGAACGGCTTTCTCTTGATAAATCCCAAGTCACCAGAGTGTTAAAAGAACTGAATTGTGCCAATTACGTGAAAAAAATTCGCAGCCCAGACAATCATCGCAGCCAGCTATTAAGCCTGACGAAAACGGGCGATGAGTTACTCGAAAGCCTGATGATATTGGATCAAGCGGCCATCAAAAGCATGACCCAAAACTTATCAGAGCAGCAAATAGAAAACTTCATCCACATTGCGCAAACCATGACCAACAACCTCCATCCATCGCCGTCACCTAACGAGATTAAGGATCCTTTAATGAGCAGACCACAACCAAGAGAACTCACTGTTATTAGAAAGTCGTCTATAACGACCAACATGTTACGAGTCACGCTAGGTGGCGAGAACATACACACCATTCCTGAAAACCAAACCGGCGGCTATGTAAAACTCATTTTTGCAAGAGAAGAGCAAAAACCATTAATTCGTACTTATACCATTCGACATCAGCGCGCAGACGAAATAGACATTGATTTTGTTTTACACGAGGATGGTGGTCCAGCGTCATCCTGGGCAAAGCAAGCCCAACCCAATGACACCATTCTTGTCGGCGGACCCGGACCCAAAAAAACCATTGAAGAGTCAAGTGATTGGAAAATACTCATTGGAGACATGACCGCTTTGCCCGCCATTAGCGTGAATCTAGAAGAGCTTTCGCAAGACGCAAAAGGTTACGCTCTACTGGAGGTGATGTCAGAAGACGACATCCAGCCATTAAAACACCCTGCTGGCATTGAGCTGAAATGGATTGTTAACCCTCATTCTGGTGAAAACAGCAACGTATTACTGGATCAAATCCAATCACTAGCATGGCCTCAAGGTAGCGTGTCAGTTTGGGCAGCGTGTGAGTTTAGCGGTATGAGAGCGTTGCGGTCTTTTTTTAAAAACAACACAAACGTAGAAAAAGAAAATCTTTATATTTCCAGTTATTGGAAGCTAGGCAGTAATGAAGATCAACACAAAGAAGTGAAACGCATAGACACGGAAGAAGCGCTTTAATGTCTGATATTGAATGTCTGATATCGATAGGCCAGCCACTTAAGCTGGCCTATCGATTGAGCGCCTATTATAAGACCCTATTCACTAGAGTCGAACACGCTCAACAATCAAATCAACCACTTCATCAAGCGAAGATTCAATCACTTCAGAGTCCGCTATAGAAGCATCAGCCACCAAAAAGACAACACCAGTTTGACGAATTAAATCCGCCTCTGCCGCTGTTGCATTGGCTTTCACCAAGGCTACAACACCTTGACGCAGCAAAGCACGCTCCAATAGATCCGCGCTTGAAAGCGTACCCAGTGTCAAAGCGATAACCGCAGGTTTTTGACCAAGACGAGCCGCGCGTTCTTCTGCACTAACCTGTAGATCTTGTTCAATCTCTGCAACCGCCTCTTCCACCATGCCAGCACCAACTGTCACGTTGGTGAGGCGGTCAATAATTACCAGCGCCCCTGTAAAACGGCTGTCCGTGTATTCATCAAACACCACAGGCGCATCAAACTGAAGCACAGCGTCAGCAATACCATTGAGTTCTAGCGCATCAATGTCACTGACCTCTAGCGTATTAACATCAACACGATGATTAAAGTGATGCACTTTACCGGGAACGGTTTGCGTTCCTATTTTAAAGTCATACAACTTACCAGGCACAAGTGACTGATCCGCCATCCAGACAATAGACGATCGCAGTGTCGTCCCCATAAGCGGCTCTTGGCCAACATGGGACAACATATCACCACGACTGATATCGATTTCGTCTTCAAGCGTAATGGTCACGGCCTGCCCTGCTTTCGCCGTGTCTAGATCACCATCAAAGGTAACAATCTTTTCCACGGTCGAGATTTTTCCAGAGGGCAAAGCAACCACTTTATCGCCTAGCTTAACCGCACCGGCGGCGATGGTTCCAGAGAAACCACGAAAATCCAAATTAGGACGATTAACGTACTGAACAGGAAAGCGGAAAGCATCACGCTTAACGTCACGATTAATTTGTACGGTTTCCAAAATAGACATCAGTGGACCACCTTGATACCAAGGCGTGCTCTCTGACGCATTGACCACGTTGTCGCCGCGTAACGCCGACATAGGCACAAAATGAATGTCTTCTGGTTTACGGTCACCTAGCTGATCAACAAACTTTAGATAGTCATTTTTAATCTGCTGGAATGTTTCTTCAGAAAACGCCACCAAATCCATTTTATTGATCGCCACGACGACATGCTTAATACCCAACAATGAAGCAATATAGCTATGACGACGTGTTTGAGTTTGTACGCCGTAACGGGCATCGATCAAAATAATGGCTAAGTCACAAGTGGATGCGCCAGTCGCCATATTGCGTGTGTATTGCTCATGCCCAGGGGTATCAGCAATGATAAACTTACGTTTTTCCGTTGAGAAATAACGATAAGCCACATCGATCGTAATACCCTGTTCGCGCTCGGCCTGTAAGCCATCAACCAATAAGGCTAGGTCGATTTCTTCGCCTTGCGTGCCAGACTTTTTACTGTCGCGCTTAACCGCGTCCAGATGATCTTCATAAATTAATTTTGAGTCATGAAGTAAGCGCCCGATTAATGTACTTTTGCCATCATCGACGTTACCGCAAGTAAGAAGACGCAGTAGGTCTTTTTCTTCGTGTTGTTTCAGATAACCAAGTATGTCTTGGCTGATCAATTCTGATTGGTGAGACATTCTTTCTTTACTCCAAACTTAGAAATAGCCTTGTTTCTTCTTCTCTTCCATTGACCCTGATGAGTCATGGTCAATCATTCGCCCTTGACGCTCGGAGCTTCTTGTCAGCAACATTTCCTGAATAATTTCAGGCAAAGAAGCCGCTTCAGACTCAACCGCACCGGTTAATGGATAGCAGCCTAGCGTCCGAAAACGAACCGACTTCATTTCAGGCACTTCACCGTCTAATGGCATACGTTCATCATCAACCATGATCAAAGTGCCATCGCGCTCTACCACTGGGCGCTTTGCAGAAAAATACAAAGGAACAATCGGAATACTTTCTAAATAAATGTATTGCCAAATATCCAGCTCAGTCCAGTTAGATAAAGGAAAAACACGGATGCTCTCGCCTTTATTCACTTTACCGTTATAAATATTCCACAATTCAGGGCGTTGATTTTTGGGGTCCCAGCGATGTTGTTTGTCTCGGAAAGAATAAACACGCTCTTTGGCACGAGATTTTTCTTCGTCACGGCGCGCACCACCAAAAGCGGCATCAAAGCCGTATTTGTCTAAAGCTTGCTTTAGCGCTTGCGTCTTCATCACATCGGTATGCTTGGAGCTGCCGTGGGTAAACGGACCAACACCCTGCTCTATACCTTCTTGATTCTGATGAACGATTAATTCCAAGCCAAGCTTAGCAACCATTTCATCACGGAAAGTAATCATTTCTTTAAACTTCCAGCCAGTATCCACATGCATTAGTGGAAACGGTGGTTTGCCAGGGTAAAACGCCTTCATGGCAAGATGCAGCATCACTGCAGAATCTTTACCAATCGAATACAGCATTACTGGGTTATCAAATTCAGCCGCAACCTCACGTATAATATGAATACTTTCGGCTTCTAGCTGTTTTAAGTGAGTAAGTCTTGCCTCTGTCATAATCTCTCATCTCTGTTGTCAGGCTTCAGCATTTGTTCAACTATAACATGCCTTTAGGTTATAAAAACTAGGCTATCTAGACTTTAGTAGAATATGCATATTAAAAAAGCTTTAATAGGAAAGCCTCTTTAGAAAAATAAACCACACCTTAAAAGAGCCCACCGACACTATTTCAAGTACACAAAAACCATTTCAAGCACACAAATTATTTCGAGCACAAAAAAAAGCCGATAAAATCGACCTTTTTTGTGTTTGGATATTATGCTCGGTATATCGCGCTATTGGGCGTTTAGTTGCTGCTCAAGCATAAGCTGATTTATTTGCTTGCGCAGACGAATAATTTCACTGTTAACCTGAACTCTAAAGGCATCACTTGAATCAATCGCATTTTGGTGTCTATCAAGCGTTTGCTGAATGTCAGTGCCAGCGGTAGCGTCTTCAGCCTGTTTTTCGATGGCCGTTACTTTTTCTTCAAGAGTCGCCAAACTCTGCAAAACCTGATCAAGGCTTAATGTCTGAGCCTCATTTTGGCCCACTTGCGCAGCAATCAGTTTTGCTTGCTGATCTTGTTTAGTAGCAAGATCTTGCACTGTACTATCAATCGCTGAAACAGACGGTATCAATTTATTGTAACCGGCCTCTATATCGCTAAAGGCCTCTGACTGTATAGCGACGAGCTTGGACTGAGTTGACAAGGTTTCGCGCAACACAGAAAGCTTTTTCTGCACATCCTCGACGTTGGCCGCATTACTGGCAATGGCTTTTCTATTAGTATCGTATGCAACACCCCAGAGTTTACGAATTTCACTGTCGTGGCTCTTCAATATCTCTTCTAGGGTTTCGCCCTGCTCATTGGCAGAGACATCGGCTGCAAGCAATTGGTGATCTAGATTCTCTATTTCGCTTTTAGCGCCATAGAGTTCATTTCGTAACTGCCTATTTTGTTGCCACAGCCAATAACCAGCTCCCACTGAAGCCATCAAAATGAGCAATAATAAAAGGTAAACGCCGAGTAAATTGGCTTTTTTATGCACAACAGCTGGCGCATGAGCGGGTCTTACTGAAGAAGGGACAGGACGTCCCTTGGTGACCGTGGCGCTGTGTCTTCTTTCACTGACCTCATCTTGATCTAGGGTCAAGCTTGGGATCTCAACATCATCGTCTTTTCGCATGGATATCTTATATAGCCGCTATTAATAGAAATTATGAAAATTCAACTTAGAGCCTACCTAAATAATATTATCTTAAGCGGTTCAATGCTACTATATAAGCACCATTAACTGCTTGATAACAAGCATTTTTCGTTAATAAAAAGCAAGGAGAATAGAAAATGTCTTTTGAATTACCCGCTCTTCCTTATGCTAAAGACGCACTTGAGCCTCATATGTCTGTTGAGACGCTTGAGTATCATTACGGCAAGCATCACAACACTTATGTTGTTAAGTTAAACGGCCTAGTTCCTGGTTCTGAGTACGAAAACAAAACCCTTGAAGAGATCATTGTATCGGCTCCTGCTGGCCCAGTATTTAATAACGCTGCGCAAATTTGGAACCATACTTTCTTCTGGAACAGCCTAAGCCCTAATGGCGGCGGCGAGCCAACAGGCGCGTTAGCAGAGGCGATCAATGCAAAATGGGGCTCATTCGCAGAGTTCCAAGCGGCATTTGATGACAAAGCAGTGAACAACTTCGGTTCTAGCTGGACTTGGTTGGTCAAAAACGCTGATGGCTCTTTAGACATCGTCAATACAAGCAATGCAGCAACACCGATGACAAATGGCCAAACCGCTATTATCACGGTCGATCTGTGGGAACATGCTTACTACATCGATTACCGCAATGTTCGTCCTGACTACCTTAAAGGTTTTTGGGCGCTGGCTAACTGGGAATTCGCTACAGCGAACTTCGCAGCCTAAGCCTGCCATACGACAGTAATCCTTAGACCAGTCAGTCAAAAAACGCGGCATTTGCCGCGTTTTTTTATAGCTGATCAATTTTTATAGCTGATCGTTAGTACGCTTCTTTTATGACTCAGCCCGCATTTCTTTTTGCACAAACAATTTAGCCTGAATAAATTCCGAGTGCGGCATAAACAATAATTCACTGATTCTTCGAATACGATGGTCTTCATGAGCATCAAGATCGCCATCCGCTAAAGCGACACGCCATAAGCCTTTTAGTAGCAACATTTTTTGCTCTAATGTTGCCGTCTCATTGATAACCTTGGTGAACTGATACAGGTCATTCGCCTGCTCTACGCCAGAACGAGCCTCGGCGAAAAGAGTATCTATGTCATCACCCAGCTCACTGACCTCGCGCAACAAGCGTTTTACTTGTTGCTCTTCTTTCTCATCGACTTGATGATCGGCCAACATCACCTCCATCATTAATGCCGCCACGGCTTTTTGATAGGAAATTTGCGTACCCTGCTCCACAGGAACACTGAAAAGGCTTTTTAGCGCTTTAAACATGATTTCTCCAAGATACATTCACGTAGTGATTCAATTAGAATATTAGGAAACTGTCGATAATCTAAATACGGACACCAAATATATGGCCAACAGACACTGGCAAAATGCGCGTTCCCACTGCCTAGCTTTACCGCCGAATCAGGGATAGGCAGTCGGTCGAAAAACGTTTTACCGACAATAAAAAGCGGACCGTCATAACCCTGAAGCGAATCCAGTGAAAACGTTATGCCTATTCTGTTCAGTAAGTCATTGTCACGAAACACCTTCCAATTAGCATAATTTGGCGTCGTCAGCTTTGCCATAATGGTGAGTATTTTACGCCAATGATTGCCATTTAATTCAATTAAAAGGGCGATATCAGGCTGCCTCAAAAAAGAAGCGTCACACCCATCTGGCAATATGGGCTCATTGGGCAATAGAAACACATATTGAGCCTCACCCACTGGCGCGCCCAACCACAACTCCTTCATCTAAGCCCCTTCTTTTTCATACTGTCTGACAAGCAAAATAGCCATTTTTACTGCCTTTTTGACAATGGCTATTTTAAGCATACCGTGAGGACGTTTTAATATCAGCTGCTTAATCAGTAATAACCGTGCAATCAACGAAACGCAACCAAGCAAAAGAAACTCGCAAAAATACATTAGACTTTTCTTATTAATATAAATTAGAATTGCCTTATATAAAACGAGGAAGCCATTATGGACACTATTTTTAATCCCTTGGTGGGCGGGCTGCTAATCGGTCTAACCACTACTGTTTATCTGCTAAGCACAGGCAAGGTCATTGGTATAAGCGGTATTTTAGCGCAGCTTTTATTTAGCAAAGCCCGTTTATTGCCCTTGTTATTCATTGCTGGATTGATTATTGGCGGTAGCGCCTATGGGGTGTTAACCGAACAAACAGTAGCAATGCCAGAAACAAGAAGCCCTTTGCTGTTAATTCTTTCAGGGCTATTAGTGGGTTATGGCACAAGACTGGGCAGCGGCTGCACCAGCGGTCATGGCGTCTGCGGAATAGCTCGCCTATCGCCACGCTCTATTGTCGCGACACTTATTTTTATGACTACCGCCATCATAACGGTTGCTTTTTTGCATTAGGAGAGTCACTCATGAACGCTGTTATCACACTTATCTCTGGCCTACTTTTCGGCCTCGGCTTAGCCTTTTCAGAAATGACCAACCCCGCCGTTGTCATCGGCTTTTTGGATATTTTTGGTGAGTGGAACCCTTCACTTATTATTGTTATGGCAAGCGCTATTGCTGTCGGCATGCTTGGCTACTTTATCAAGAGTAAGCAGACAAAACCGCTGTTAGCCGGCAAATGGCAAATCCCCACACTTAGACATATTGATTCGAAGTTAGTCCTAGGTTCGGCCATTTTTGGCATTGGATGGGGAATCAGCGGCTACTGCCCTGGGCCTGGATTAACCGCGTTGGTCAATAATCCAAGCGAAGGCTTTTATTTCGTCATTGCCTTATTAATAGGCAGTGGAGGGCATTATTTACAAACCCGATTCACACAAAAGTAACGAAACAATGCCCAAATAAAAAGGAGACTTTTGCTGTCTCTTTTTTTTAGTCTAAAATATGAAAAAATACTTGACCCAACGCGCCTTGAGCCTTAAATTTCGCCCGCGTCATTGCTGAACATAATCCGCACCGCTTCAACTGCTGCGCTAGTCGCTTAAGGCCTTACCGCCGGATAAGTAACAGCCATAAGTAGGACGGGAGAAGGTAAAGGCGTTTACTTATTTAATCGGTTTATGTTTTGCATCATTAAGGAGCCTTTAGCCCATGACTATTGACGTCAATTCTTTCTACACACCTGAGCGTTTTGCCCGTTTTAAAGCGTTTGCAGAAACCAAAGACACCCCTTTTGTGGTGATCGATACCGACATCATCGATGAAGCCTATACAGAATTAACCAAAGGTTTCCCTGTTGCGGATATTTTTTACGCTATTAAAGCCAATCCCGCACCAGAAATTTTGACGCTACTTCGCGACCGTGGCTCAAACTTTGATGTGGCATCACGTTATGAATTAGACAAATTATTTGCCATCGGGGGCATTTCACCTGACCAAGTAAGTTATGGCAATACCATTAAGAAAGCCAAAGACGTACGCTATTTTTATGAAAAAGGCGTACGCATGTTTGCCACCGATTCTGAAGCAGACTTGCGCAATATCGCCAAAGCGGCACCAGGCTCACGTATCTATGTTCGCATCTTAACCGAAGGCACCGTCACTGCAGATTGGCCGCTTTCGCGTAAATTCGGCTGCCGTCCAGATATGGCCATGGATCTACTTGTGCTTGCAAAAGAGCTGGGACTGATTCCTTACGGCATATCATTCCACGTTGGTTCTCAGCAGCGCGATATCGGCGCCTGGGATGCGGCCATTGCCAGTGTTAAAGTGATTTTCGAACGCCTTAAAGAAGAAGATGGCATTGTATTGGAAATGATCAATATGGGGGGCGGATTTCCAGCCAACTATATTGCTCGTACCAATGACCTTGCCACTTACGCGGAAGAGATCACACGTTTCTTAGAAGAAGATTTTGGTACTGATTTGCCACGTATTATTTTAGAACCTGGCCGCTCTTTAATCTCTAATGCTGGCGTACTGGTAAGTGAAGTAGTGTTGATTTCGCGCAAATCGCACACTGCGCTTAATCGCTGGGTATTCACTGACGTGGGTAAATTCTCAGGCCTAATTGAAACCCTAGACGAATCAATTAAGTACCCTATTCATGTCGACAAAGGTGGCGAACTAGAAGAAGTGATCATCGCGGGGCCAACCTGTGACAGCGCCGATATTATGTACGAAAACTACAAATACGGCTTGCCACTGAATTTAGCCATTGGCGACCGCATGTACTGGCTTTCAACGGGGGCTTATACAACCACTTACAGCGCCGTAGAATTTAACGGCTTCCCACCGTTGGCGTCTTACTACTTGTAATCAACAAACTGACAGCAACACTCAAGCCTCAGAAGGTCAAATTTCTGAGGCTTTTTTATTGGAATGACCGACGCTCTAAGTAATAATAATATTTCTCTAAGTAACAATGTCTCTAAAGAAAAATCATGCCTCATGTAAGAAAGGAAGTTGCAACGTGTATACCCTCAGCGAACTGGCCATCTACCCTATAAAATCCATCCAAGGTATTCCTTTGCAACGTAGTCAGGTTGGCTATGCTGGCCTGACTGATGACCGACGGTACATGCTAGTGAAGCCCGATGGCCTCTTTATCACCGGCAGAGAACATCCTAAATTAACGCTCGTCACCGCCAAATCTATTGGCAAGAGCCAGTGGCAGCTCGCTCACCCCAGCATGTCAAATAATCTTATTCTCGATACGGCGCAGTTTAATGAAGATCATCAAGACGTCGTGGTTTGGGAAAGTACGGTTAAGGGACAGAGAACGCATCAAGAAGCCGATGTCTGGTTTAGTCATCTGCTAGGCGAACCCGTTCAGCTTGTTTATTTTAGCGATGAATCTGAACGCTACACAAGTCGTCGACCAGACACGCCCATCACCTTTGCCGATGGCTATCCCTATTTACTCACCACCCACGCATCACTTGCAGAACTGAATCGAACCTGTCCGCAAGTCATTCAGATGGCACAGTTTCGTCCTAATCTCGTTATTCAGGGCAATCAAGCATTTGCAGAAGACAGCTGGAAACGCATTCGCATCGGTAATGTGGAATTTGAAAATGTTAAGCCTTGTGTGCGCTGTATTTTTACGACACTACACCCACAAACAGCGGAACGAATCCCCAAAGGCGAACCGTTAAAAACCTTAGGGAAATTTCGTCTTCTTGATAATAAAGGCATTACTTTCGGGGTCAATTTAATCGCCCTAAATACGGGCATCATAAATATTGGTGATGACGTTGAGGTGCTCGAATACCAGCAAGCTGATGCCTATGTTGATAGGCGTAAATAGTGCTATTAAGTCCGTTTAATTAAAAAAGGAAGACCTGCTACCGTCTTCCTTTTTTTTATTGCTATTTCTGGGACAAAAGCCCTTGGTCTACATTAAGCTTCTTGCTTCGCTAGATACTCGTCATAGGTACCATGGAAATCAACAATGCCAGCGCTGGTCACTTCAACAATGCGAGTCGCCAAAGAAGACACGAATTCACGGTCATGACTGACAAAAATCAAAGTGCCAGGATAGTTTTCAAGCGCCAAGTTTAACGACTCAATGGATTCCATATCCATGTGGTTAGTTGGCTCATCCATCACCAGAACGTTAGGCTTTTGCAGCATTAACTTACCAAACAGCATGCGACCTTGTTCACCACCAGACAACACTTTAACCGATTTCTTAATGTCATTTTGAGAGAACAACAAACGCCCCAAGGTGCCACGAATAATTTGCTCATCGTCACCTTCTTGCCCCCATTGCGACATCCATTCAATCAAATCTACATCTTGCTCAAATTCATGGTGATGGTCTTGAGCATAATAGCCAATATTGGCATTTTCCGACCACTTCACATGGCCTTTAGTTAATTCAGTGTCACCAACCAGACATTTCAGCAAGGTGGTTTTACCGATACCATTTGGCCCGATAACCGCGATACGCTCACCGACTTCCACCATCATATTCAGACCACTGAACAATGGCTCATCATAAGACTTTGCAACATTTTCAATTTGTACCGCCATGCGATGCAATTTCTTTTCTTGCTCGAAACGAATAAAAGGGTTTTGGCGACTAGAAGGTTTAACTTCTTCAAGCTGGATTTTATCAATTTGCTTCGCGCGCGACGTCGCTTGTTTGGATTTCGATGCGTTGGCAGAAAAACGACTGACGAACGATTTTAGTTCGTTGATTTGCGCTTTTTTCTTCGCGTTATCGGACAGTAGACGTTCACGGGCTTGCGTCGCCGCGGTCATGTACTCATCATAATTACCAGAGAACAAACGCAACTCACCGTAATCCAAATCCGCCATATTGGTACACACAGAGTTTAGAAAGTGACGGTCATGGGAAATAATAATCATGGTGCAATTACGTTCTACCAAGACGCCTTCTAACCAACGGATGGTGTTGATATCCAAGTTGTTGGTCGGCTCATCCAATAGCAAAATTTCCGGATCAGAAAACAACGCTTGTGCCAATAACACTCGAAGCTTCAAGCCTGGAGCCACTTCGCTCATCAAACCATAATGCTGCTCTGTTGGAATGCCGACACCTAGTAACAATTCCCCCGCACGGGCATCAGAGGTATAACCATCCATTTCAGCAAATTCAGCCTCCAAATCACCCGCCCGCAAACCGTCGGCTTCTGTCATTTCTGGATTGGCATAAATCGCATCTTTTTCAGACTTAATCGCCCAAAGCTCAGTGTGCCCCATAATCACGGTATCAATAACGGAATATTCTTCGAAGGCAAACTGATCCTGCTTTAATTTACCAAGGCGTTCATTCGGATCTTTAGAAACGTTACCTGAACTGGGCTCTAAATCGCCACCCAGAATTTTCATGAAAGTGGACTTACCACAGCCATTGGCACCGATTAGACCATAACGTTTGCCTTCTCCAAATTTTACAGAGACGTTTTCAAAAAGAGGTTTTGCACCAAATTGCATGGTGATATTAGCCGTCGTTAACAAAGTATTCTTCCGTTTATCATGAGGTAAATTGTTGTGCTCTCAACGAGGGAAATCGTTAGAGCAAAGATGATGTGGCGCATTATCGCACAGATTGGGCTGACTCTTTAAGGAAGAAAACACCTATTTTAAAAGAGAAAGCGCCGATTCCATAAAAAAGCAGGAACTTACTGTTACATAGACGCTCATAAGTATTAATAAGGAATACAAAATAGCGCTATTATTTTTAACCAAATGCACCTAAAACGATAATTAATGGCCAGACTGTTTAGAAATACGCGACATGGCCGATGACATAAAAGAACCCATAGCGACGGAGATAAAAATGAAAACCGTCATAGCAAAAGAGTCAACCTACGATATATCGCCAGAGCACTTAAAAACAGGCTCTATCTTTGGCGCGCTATCTAATATTTCTATCCAATATTTACTGGATCAGGGTGTTTTACACAAGGTCAACAAAGGCGATGAGATTTTTTCTTATGGCAGTAAAGGCAACAGTTTCCACGCCGTACTGCATGGCAAACTGGATTTCTACAAACAGCATGGCGAAAAGAAAATACGCACCCGAACCATTAGCTTTGGCGAGGCGATTGGCTTTGTCTCTATGATTGCACTGCATGAACGTGTCGGTAGTCTGTCTGCGTTGGAGGATTCTTTATTACTGGAAATATCCTGCCAATTATTTAGTGATTTTCACGACCAATATCCGTTTGATTTTGGTATTTTGTTAATGAATTTATCAAGAGACATGGCAAGAACTATTCGCGTCTTAAGCAATGCATTAGTTGAGAACGATGTGACAATAAAAAGAAACTAGCAAAAAAAGCAAGCTGGCGGCAATGACAATTCATTCAAACAATGGAGAGTCCATTCAAACAACACCAGCCAGCTGCTTGCTAATTATTGGATAACAGCGGCAACAACTGAAACTTCGACAAGTAACTCAGGTCTGGCAAGTCTTGCCTCAACACAAGCACGCGCTGGCGCATGCCCTTCTGGTATCCAAGCATCCCAAACAGCATTCATAGCCGCAAAGTCTTTCATATCACGAATGTATACCGTCGCCGACAAAATATAGGATTTATCCGACCCTGCTTGCTCCAACAAGACATCCACCTTGTCTAACATGGTACGAGTCTGCTCGCTTATGTCGGTATTTGCATCTGCACCAACTTGGCCACAAAGATAAACCGTTTCATTATGCTTAACGATACGACTCATACGTTGATTTACTTCCATGCGCTCAATGGTTGCCATAAAGACCTCTGTTGGTTTAAAAAATCGCTATAAAAAACGCCTCTAATATAAAACAAGGCCGACCTAAAACTCCAGCCCTTTTTGCGCTTTAATGCCTCGCTTAAAGGCATGTTTTACTTCTTTTATCTCACTCACTGTATCGGCTAACTCAATCAACGCATCAGAAGCGCCTCGCCCCGTTACGACGAGATGCTGACTTTCTGGCCGCGCCATCAAGGCTTGCAGCACATCATCCTCAAGCAAATACTCGTAATGCAATAAATAGGTCAATTCATCGAGCACCACCAAATCGATACTGGCATCTGACAACATAGCCGCGGCTTTTTCCCACGCCTGCTCTGATGACGCGATGTCCGATTCGCGGTTTTGTGTTTCCCACGTAAAGCCTGCTGGCATAATTTCCCATTGCACGTTTTTCTGTTGCTTAAAGAAATCAATCTCGCCGGTGTTCCACTCACCTTTTAAAAACTGCACCACGCCCACCTTCATGCCATGGCCCAGCGCCCGTGCCACCATCCCCAATGCCGAGCTGGATTTGCCTTTACCATTCCCCGTCAGCAATACAAAGGTGCCCTTGTCTTCTTGCGCTTTCGCAATGCGTTTGTCCACATGAGACTTGATCGCTTGCATGCGCTTTTTGTGTTGTGCTGGATCTTTTATGGTTTTTGACATGTCAATACCCTTTAAAATAAAAAACCTAATCGGCACTTATTCCCCGCACCGATTAGGTTTACTTGAACAAAAGCACGACAAAGAGAATTAAATGCGGTCGTCTTCTGGATCATAACCCAAGTTAGGTGCTAACCAACGCTCGGCGTCGTCCTTGCTCATACCTTTACGTTCAGCGTAATCGTCTACTTGATCTGGGCCTATTTTCCCCACACCAAAATAGGTGGCGTCTGGATGGGCAAAATACCAACCACTCACCGCCGCTGTTGGTAGCATGGCAAAGCTTTCGGTAATCTCCATATCAATCTTTTCTTTCACATCCAACAAGGTCCAAAGCTTGGCTTTTTCGGTGTGATCAGGGCAAGCCGGATAACCTGGTGCTGGGCGAATACCTTGGTATTTTTCTTTAATCAATTGTTCATTGGTTAATTCTTCGTCGTGCGCATAGCCCCAGAATTCCTTACGCACTTTTTCGTGCAAATACTCCGCCGTCGCTTCGGCTAAGCGATCCGCAATCGCCTTGATCATGATGGAATTATAATCGTCATAGTCGGCTTCATATTTTGCCACCAAAGGATCAATGCCAAAGCCTGCCGCACAGGCAAATGCGCCGATATAGTCCGCCACACCACTGTCTTTTGGTGCAATAAAATCGGCAAGACTATGATTGTACTTACCCGGCGCGGTTAATTCGTTCTGAATTCTAAGGAAAGACAAGCGTTCAATCACCTGGCTACGAGAGTCATCCGCATAGATTTCAATATCATCATGATTCACTTGGTTTGCTGGAAACAAGCCAACCACAGCCCGCGCTTGCAAGCATTTTGTTGCAATAACCTCATCCAACATGGCCAAGGCATCGTGGTAAACACGTGTCGCCTCAACCCCGACCACGTCATCAGTAAGAATACGCGGGTAAGCGCCGGCCAGTTCCCATGTTTGGAAAAATGGCGTCCAGTCGATGTAGTCTTTGACCTTGTTAAAGTCGATATCCTGTTCCGTTAGCACCGTGATGCCCAGTTTTTTAGGCTGAACCACGTTACCATCAAACGCCATTGGACCTTTGTTTTGGCGCGCTTTGTCCAAAGACACTCGACGCCCCGCTTTTACGCGGTCTTTGTAGCGAATACGCGTTTTTTCATAATCGGCTTTGATTTCATCAACAAACTTCTGGTAGCGCACCTTGTCTTTACTCAACAAGGCGCTCGCCACTCCCACACTGCGAGACGCATTGGTGACATGCACTACTTGGTTGCGTTTGTAGTTTTGTTCAATTTTGACCGCAGTATGTGCCTTCGATGTGGTCGCACCACCAATCATTACCGGCAAATCAAAGCCTTGGCGCTCCATTTCTTTCGCCACATGCACCATTTCATCCAATGATGGTGTGATCAAACCAGATAGGCCAATCATGTCGGCGCCGACTTCTTTTGCTGTACGTAAAATCTTTTCGGCGGGCACCATGACGCCAAGGTCAACCACTTCGAAGTTGTTGCACTGCAGCACCACACCGACAATGTTTTTGCCAATATCGTGTACATCGCCTTTTACGGTCGCCATCACTATCTTGCCATTACTAGAAGAAGCCGTATCCATGTTAAGGCGTTTTTCTTCCTCAATATAAGGCATCAAATAGGCAACGGCTTTTTTCATCACGCGGGCGGATTTCACCACTTGAGGTAAGAACATCTTACCGGCGCCAAATAAGTCACCGACTATGCTCATGCCATCCATTAATGGCCCTTCAATCACTTCCAGCGGTCGAGCATAAGCATGACGCGCCTCTTCGGTATCGTCCTCAATAAATTCCGTAATGCCCTTAACCAATGCGTGACTAAGGCGCTCAGACACAGGCAGGCCACGCCATTCTTGCGTTTCTTTTTCGGCCACTTCGCCCGTCCCAGCAAACTCACCAGCTATCGCCAATAAGTTATCGGTTGCATCTGGCGTGCGGTTCAGCACCGCGTCTTCTACCGCATTACGCAGTTTTGTTGGGATGTCTTCATACAAGGCGAGCTGCCCAGCGTTAACAATCCCCATTGTCATGCCTTGCTTGATCGCATGATATAAGAACACCGCATGGATCGCTTCACGTACAGGATTGTTACCACGGAACGAGAAAGAGACGTTAGAAACCCCACCCGAAATTTTGGCATAAGGCAATTCGCGCGTAATGTCGCCTGTGGCTTCGATAAAGTCCAAGGCGTAGCGGTTGTGTTCTTCAATCCCTGTGGCGATGGCAAAAATGTTCGGGTCAAAAATAATGTCTTCTGGCGGAAAGCCAACTTCATCAACCAAAATATGATAAGAACGGCGGCAAATTTCAACTTTGCGCGCACGAGTATCCGCCTGACCCACTTCGTCAAACGCCATCACGATGACCGCAGCGCCGTATTTCATCAATTTACGGGCTTGCTCACGGAATTTGTCTTCGCCCTCTTTCATGCTGATGGAGTTAACAACGCCTTTGCCTTGAATCCATTTTAAACCGGCTTCTAATATTTCCCATTTAGAAGAATCGAGCATGATAGGCACACGAGAAATATCCGGCTCAGACGCGATCAGCTTGAGGAATCGTTCCATCGCCGCTTGCGAGTCCAACATGCCTTCATCCATGTTGATGTCAATGATTTGCGCACCGTTTTCAACTTGCTGACGCGCTACATCTAGTGCAGTGTCGAAGTCACCTTCTTTAATCAGACGCTTGAACATCGCGGAACCGGTAACATTGGTTCTTTCGCCAACGTTAACAAACAGATTATTGCCATCAATGTTAAATGGCTCAAGTCCAGACAAACGACAGGCTTTCTCGATTGTAGGAATAACCCGTGGCGTTGCATCGGCGAACGCTTTCGCGAAAGTGGCTATGTGCTCTGGCGCGGTACCGCAACAACCACCGATAATATTCAAAAAGCCAGCCTCCACCCAACCCTGGATCTCTTCTAACATTTCTTGTGGCGATTCGTCGTATTCGCCAAAGGCATTAGGTAAACCAGCATTCGGGTGAGCCGAAACATGGGTGTCAGCAATGCGCGACAGCTCTTCCACATATTGACGCAATTCTTTTGGCCCAAGGGCACAGTTCAAACCAACCGAAATCGGCTTAGCATGAGAGATGGAATTCCAAAAGGCTTCCGTCGTCTGGCCAGACAAAGTACGACCAGAGGCATCCGTAATGGTGCCCGAAATCATAATGGGGTAACGAACGCCGTTTTTCTCAAAATAGTCCAATACCGCGTAAATAGCGGCTTTTGCGTTCAAGGTATCAAAAATAGTTTCGATTAATAGAATATCGACCCCGCCCTTGATTAAACCATCAACTGCCGTGGTATAAGCAGAAACTAGCTCGTCAAAGTGGACGTTACGAAAACCTGGATCGTTAACATCAGGGGAAATCGTACAAGTACGGCTGGTTGGGCCAACCGCGCCGGCAACAAAACGTGGCTTATTGGGGTTTTGCTTAGTAAATTCATCGGCGGCTTCACGCGCCAAGCGAGCGGATTCAAAGTTTAACTCATAGCTAAGGTCTTCCATGTGGTAATCAAGCATGGAAATATAATTAGCATTAAAGGTGTTGGTTTCGATGATATCTGCCCCAGCGGCAAGATAGCTGGAGTATATGTCTTTAATGATCTTTGGCTGAGTCAAAGAAAGAAGGTCATTGTTGCCTTTTAAGTCACTGTTCCAATCAGCAAAACGTTCGCCACGATAATCCTGTTCTTCTAATTTATACCCTTGAATCATGGTGCCCATAGCACCATCCAGAATTAATACATTTTCAGCTAGTCGTTTCTCAATAATAGAATACGAATCGGACTTTACCACGCTCACCACCTCAAAAAAGAATATGCGAGCCTACTATACCGAAAAGCGCGGCTTTTCGCGTTGAAAAATAGTAATGAGGAGTTGAATGATTCGAGGGTGGAAATAGTCGCGCGCTAATCCTTTGCAATTAGCACGCTGCCTATCAAGTTATCAAATAGATGAACCGAGCCATCAAATGTTGTTTTTAGCTTTATTGACTCGCCCTATCAAGAAACCGCCCAGTAATCCTAATAGGATAGCGACGCCCCAATAACCGTATTTTTCAAGCCAATTTGTATTCACTAAAGAGAGCGTTTCTTCTCCTCGGTGAATTTGTCTTTGTATTATCTGATCTTGTACATTGACTTGCTGACTAACAAATAAATTCAATTGCGCTTCTGGTCGTTCATTTAAGCCAGACACACGCCAGCGCCATTGTAGTCGACCATCCTCAGCAACCACGCTCACGACAGGATCGCTCATCATTTGAATAGCGCTATCGGTGACCAATTCTGCCAAGTAAGTTTGCCCTGACGACGCCGGTTGCACGGTGGCCGAGACAAGAATTTCAAAGGTATTATGCAGTGCCATTTCATTCGGTAATTGCCACTGTACATTTTGCAACCTTGCACTGAATTGAGACTCCAATGACGCCATGACAGCGGCCATAGAAATACTGTTATTTTCTTTTGCCTCAAGCGCCTGCTGTGTGTTGCTTAGCTTCGCAGAAAGCGTATTCAACTCAGTTTGACTGGAGTTTAATCGCGTTTGGGCGATACTCAACTGCTCAGATAAAAGCAGGTTATTCTGCTGAGCTTGAGCCAGCTTAGTGTCTAGCGCTTGCCAACGAGATTCGTAATTGGCAGTTTCATCCAATGCTGCTTCTAATTTTAAAATATCATTACGATATTCATCAATGAGATATTTTTGGTTCTCTACTTGTTCCTGAAGGCTCGCAATGTCCATGCGCATGCTGCTATTTTCAGTGTCATAATCTGCTGCACCGACGTCAAAAGAAGCCTCTTGCGACTCAGTGTCAGTAACGGTCTGCGGTTCAGATATTGGCGACTCATGAGTCGATAGGTCGCTTTCTTGAGCCACCTTTTCACCACTCAAATGGCGTATTCTATCCCACAACACTTGGTGCTGAGCTCTTGCTTCAGACAATGCACCACCTAACATCAAGTTTTCTTTTTTTAACGCGGCCAGACGCCTTTGATTACGTTGATTGTCGGATTCAAGGTTGGCGTATTTCTGCTGCAGTCGGGTATTTTCTCTTAGTAAGCTAAAATAGCGCTGCTGAAAATTGTCTTCCGCGGTTGGCGCTTGCTCTAAACGGCTCACTTGCTGCGTGAGAGACGTGTTTTCATTTTCCAGTTGATTGATACGGCGATTAAGCAAATCATTATCAAGCTTCAGGGCCGCATAGCGTGACTCCAAGGCTTGGCGTAGATTTTTTTGCTCTTCTAAGGCGGCGAGTGTTTCCGCATTGGTGGCGTTTTTTTGCAATTCAGCGATTGTTGCGTCTTTTTCATCTAGTGACTGATTTAACGTCAATAAGCGCTGTTGATTATCCGCTAACTGCTGCTTGAGAGAATCAATCTGGGACAACTTAGCCTGCAACGTTTCATTCAACTCTGTGTCTTTGTTAGTCGCTGATCCTTGTTGCTGAGGCTCGATTGAAGTGGCTTCTGATCCAATAACGCTATCGGTCTGTTGACGAGAAGACGTACTGCAAGCCGATATCATCAGCCCTAAAGTAATAGGAATCAAAATCGTCGTACGTGCTTTCATTTTTCGCTCCTTAAATAAACTCAAGGTCGACAATAAGTTACCTCTCTTATGCCAGATTTACGTATAAAATGCAAAGAACCAGTAAAGATTATCAAGCCATGTTAAGTAAAGCATAAAAAGCCCCCAAGGAAAAACACCAAGGGGGCGATTGTTAGATCAACGAAAGAAGATTAGGTCAAGACAAAAACGAACCAAACCTATTACGCCAAACTTTTAGAAACCACTTCATAAACGTCTTTAGACAAATCCTCTGCCAAAATGCGCTCCAGTTCTGCTTTCATTTTTGCACTTAATTCCGGCTGTAGTTTTTTCCAGCGAGTTAATGGCGTACAGAGTCTAGACGCAATTTGTGGATTACGTTTGTTTAGCAAAATGATTTGATCAGCCAAGAATTGATAGCCACTGCCGTCGGCTTTATGAAAGCCCGACACACTCTGCCCAAAGCCACCCAGCACAGACCGTACCTTATTAGGATTTTTCAGATCGAAAGCAGGATGCTCCATCAAAGTTTTTACCGTTGCCAATGCATTGTCGTTCTCTTGGCTCGCGCTTAACATCAGCCATTTGTTCACGACTAATGGCTCAGACTGCCATTGTTCATAGAAGGCCGCTAACAATTCAGCCGCCTTAGAATGCTGTGTATTGACCGCAATCGAGTTCACAGAAATAGAGTTCACATAAATAGAAAGCGCAGCAAACTGATCCGTCATATTGTCTGCGGATTCGAATTGCGTTATCACCGTTTGCTGAGCAAGCTCACTGCCTGACTCTAGCCAATAAGATAAGGCCATGTTCTTCAATGAACGATGCGCAATGTCTTGCGCCGTTGCCTGATAAGCGCCTTGGATTTTATGCTCATGGTAAACCCGCTCAAAGTCCGTCGACAATGCACCGGCTAGCTGAGTTTTTAAATATTGGCGTGCTTGTTTGATCGCGGCAGGGTAAATAGGATTGGCCAATTCAGACAAGTAGGCTTGGCTTGGCAAAGCAAGAATCAAGGCAACCATGGCAGGGTCTAAACTGGCGTCGTTTAATAAGGTTTTGTAGCCATGAATTAATTGCGAGTCGATGGATAAATCGTCCCCTTTAATCGCTTGGTCAATCAAGCTTGTTAATTCATTGACTGCCAATTGCTGTGCAGCACTCCAACGATTAAATCCATCAGAATCCGCTGACATCAATAACAATAAATCGGCAGCAGAATAATCATAACGTAATTTCACTGGCGCGGAAAAACCACGTAACAAAGAAGGCACTGGACGAGACGTTAAACCGGTAAACTCAAACACCTGTTCGCTGTCCGTTAAATGCAAAACATGATCGTCTGCAGCAATACCATTAACGGTTGCAGACAAAGCCGCGCCCTGCTCATCAAGCAAGCCGACACGCACTGGAATATGCAGCGGTAACTTAGTCGGTTGCGCTGGCGTGGCAGCGGTGTCTTGTTTCATCGTTAAACGGTAGGTTCCAGATTCTTCATCAAAAGCATCGGTGACGATGACGACCGGTGTGCCCGCTTGGGAATACCAGCGCTTAAATTGAGACAAATCCACCCCAGAGGCGTCTTGCATGGCCGCTAAAAAGTCGTCACAAGTGACAGCCTGTCCATCATGGCGGTCAAAGTACAAATCCGAACCAGCGCGGAATTTCTCGGCGCCTAACAGCGTATGAATCATGCGGACAATTTCCGCGCCTTTTTCATACACGGTTAAGGTGTAAAAATTGGATATCTCAATAAATGAAGAAGGACGCACAGGGTGCGCCATTGGGCCAGCATCTTCTGCGAATTGAGCCGTTTTTAGGAAGGACACATCTTCCACACGTTTCACCGTTGCAGAATGCATGTCAGCCGAAAAAGTCTGATCGCGAAATACAGTGAAGCCTTCTTTTAAGCTCAGCTGAAACCAGTCACGACAGGTGACACGGTTACCGGACCAGTTATGGAAATATTCATGGGCAACAATGGCTTCTACGCGTAAATAGGTATCATCTGTGGTGGTTTCTGGGCTAGCCAACAAGCATGACGAGTTGAAAATATTCAGCCCCTTGTTTTCCATCGCGCCCATATTGAAATCATCCACGGCAACGATCATAAAAACATCCAGATCGTATTCGCGCCCGTAAGCCTCTTCATCCCAACGCATGGAGCGTTTCAGCGCTTCCATCGCGTAATCGACTTTATCGATATTGTGCGACTCGGTGAAAATTTGCAGTGTAATATCGCGCTGACTTTGTGTGGTAAACACATCGTTTTTCACCGCCAAGTCACCGGCAACCAAGGCAAAAAGATAGGCCGGTTTTGGGAATGGGTCGTGCCACACTACAAGCGTTTTGCCTTCATCGGTTTTGCCCCGCTCTACTTCGTTGCCGTTCGATAACATAACCGGATAACGAGATTCATCGGCGATGATGGTGGTAGTAAACACCGACATCACATCGGGACGATCTAAATAATAGGTAATGTGGCGAAAGCCTTCCGCTTCGCACTGAGTACAAAACATCGAAGATGAACGGTATAAACCTTCAAGACGCGTATTATTTTGCGGCTCAATCAAGGTTTCACACGTTAGAATAAATTCATCCGCGGTCGCCGTGATAATCAGTTTGTCTTCACTGATGCGATACTCTTCTGCTGGTAAGGGGTAATCGTCCATGGCGACACCGATCAGTTTCACGTCTTCGCCGCCATCCAGAATCAATGGCGCTGTTGATTTTCCAAAGGCAGGATTACGACGCATATGCAGGCGCGAAGTCACAATCGTTGTCGCTTCATCCAAATCAAAAGTGAGCTCTGTTTTATCAATCAGAAAAGGAGGAACTTTATAATCTTTTAAATAAATCGCGGAAGGTTGGCTCTCTTTCATGTGCTCTCTCCTAAAAGTTCAATGTCGCTTGATAACCTGTGTATTTACGAATGTTGATCACACCTGTATCTAGTATCCAATATTGGCCTTTTATGCCCATCAAGGTACCTTCAATAAGTGGTGTTTTTTCTGCGTTAAGGCTGGTGATTTTGGTTGGGTATTCTAAAACAGGATAAATAAACTCGTGCGTTTCATTTTCATCGGATAAATCAGTGATGGACTGCAAGCCAAACTCATGTTGTAACGAGTCCAAACCTTCATACAATTGGTCAATCAAACGCTCTTGCTCATGCTCAAGGTCCATCTCAATAGAAGCCCCCTTGAGCATATTGCGCCAATTGGTTTTATCCGCCACTTGGGTTTTAAATAAAGTTTCGACTAAACCAGACATCCGGCGGTTTTGTACTCGAAACAACGGTCGGGCCTGTGTCGCCCCCTGATCGATCCATCGTGTCGGCAGTTGGTCGCCGCGAGTAATGCCCACTTTCAACGCCGACGAATTGGCCAAATAGACATAATGGCTTTGCATGCAATACTGCTCAGCCCATTCGGGTTCACGACAAGTCCCTAAGTGAAAATGGCATTTTTCTGGGCTCATAATGCAAGTGTCACAGGCCGCTAGCTTGCGAAAGCAATTGAAACAAAAACCTTGGCTAAAGGATTTTTTGGTTACCTTGCCACAATTAACGCAATGAATGACGCCATCAAGATGCAAAGACACTTTTTGGCCTAACAAATCGTTAACCGTCACGCGCTCATGACCAAGGTTAAGATGATAATAGACTTTACCGTCGCGAACTTCCGTCGACATTTTTTTGAGATTGCCCTGTAACATCAAACTTGACCCTCAGGACCGTCACCAACCCACTTAATCGTATCTTGCTCTTCGGTAGATTCTTTTTTGCCCAAACTTTTATGCCCAGCGGTATCAATATAACCGACTCGATCTTTTTCTTCTTTGTTGCTGTAATCGTAGGTAATCACGGCTTGTAGACACAGCTCTGTTTGCTCTGGTGTCAATCGCACGCCATTAGGCCATTTGCCAAGCTCTACCGCTTGCTTCAACTTGACATATACTTCCGGTGACATATTGTCGATCATTTCTTTAAAATTCATTTATCTTATCTCCCTGCGTTTAAACAGGCTGTTATGATTAAAATATAAGGCGGCATTGTAGATTTAACTCTGTCGATGTTTGGTCGCAAGCCAGTAAACAACACCCAGCACTAAGCCTGACAGCAAACCAATGCTGTGGGCCGTGTTTGCTATGCTGCCTAGACCTAGCATTTCTGGGAACGGCGTATAGCCTATGGCTAACCAGACCGTAAAAAAGACCATTAATGGTTTACTGATAATAGTGGGCCAACGTTTGCTCAAAATCGGCAATAGCCAAGCAAAGCCGATTAGGCCGTATACCACACCGGATAAACCACCAAACAAGGGATAAGCACTTATTTGATACTGCAAAACATTGCTCAGCACGGCAATAATGACAACGCCGATGCTCCACCACATTGAGCCCAAAAGACCTTCAAGCTTTCTACCGATATCCCACACCCATAAGGTATTAAAGATAAGGTGAAGCACACTAAAGTGCAGTAAGGCGGGCGTGAAAAAACGCCAATATTCACCTTTAGAAAAGACCTCTGCCAAATCATAAAAATAAATATGGCCGTTTCTTATATCAAACGGACTAATGGCAAAATAACCCACGGTTTTGATGTCGGCACCAAGCTGAGTAATCAGCGCGACCAACAACGTGAGCAACAAAAGTAGGCTGGTGACAGGCGCTATTTTGAGCTGAGAAAAGAGCTTATTTCGAGACGACACCCCAGTAACGGCAGCAGGTTGAGCTTGCTGCAGTAAAGCAGGGTCATCTTGCCAAATGCTGATCAATTGCTCGGCCGCTGGCAACTGACCTGGATCTAAGACCCACAACTCAGCACTCCCCTGCTTGGCGATAATTTGGTGCGCCACCTTGTGCCGCCATAATGCTTCGCTTAACCCTTTAGGGTCTTCTGTTTCTTTGAACTGATAAACAAAATACATAAGACTCTAAAGAAAATTCCTCTGCCAAATAATAAGAAAATGTCGGCCACAACACGGCAAATCAAGGGCGATAACTGGTCTGCCATCCTAATTTATCGCGACAGACATTATAAAAATCATGATTTTTGGGATGAATAAGTCGAATATTGCCCGCCTTTTTGGTGATATAAATTTCATCACCCGGCGCCGCCGTAATATTCAGCTGACCATCACAACTAACACTCGGGTAAGTCAGGTTGGACTCACTAACCACAATACGAATGCGCGCATTCGCATCAATCACAATCGGACGATTACTTAAGGTATGCGGATGCATAGGAACCAAAACCAACGCATCTAACTTAGGCAGCATAATGGGCCCACCAGCCGACAAGGCATAAGCCGTTGATCCGGTCGGTGTGGCCACGATCAGACCATCGGATTTTTGGTTCATCACAAACTGATCGTCGATAAACAAGTCAAAACGTATCATTCGAGCGGATTTACCAGGATGAAGTACCAGATCATTCAGCGCGATGCCTTCACCGCTGGGGCGATTTTGGCGCTTAATTTTCGCCTCTATCATGAAGCGCTTTTCTTCGTGATATTCACCTCGAAAAATCGGATCCAATTCTTCTTGCAGATTGTGAGGCGAGATATCCGTTAAGAAACCCAAGGTGCCTCGGTTGATCCCCAATACCGGAATGTCATAATTGCATATCGCTCTGGCGGCGCCTAAAAAGCTACCATCCCCCCCCACAACCATCACCATATCGCAATGATCACCCAGCTCTTTTAAAGGCGCTGACGCCACTTTTACGCCGGGCATCATGGTCGCCAACTGATCTTCAAGTACTGGCGCGATGCTTTTTTCTTGCAGGTATTCCATCAGTTTCTTAACCGTGTCAAGAACCTGTGGTTTATCTAACCGAGCTATAATACCAACACGTCTAAAAAGACTCATGTGTCATTCTCTTCCCGTCTGTCGATGTAAACAAAGCAACCCATCGTATTGTTATAGCGGTTTTTTTATTGTTCAGCGTGGGTTTTATTGACGCCACTTTAACATGAAGAAGCCAACTCTCGCCATCTCGTTAAGAACGCACAAATGGATTACTGTCTGATGAATAACCTCGCCAACCTTGTAAACCGCCAGTATGAATAAATAAGGTACGCCGATACGGCCATGCGCCCGCTTGCATCGCCTTAAAAATAGCGAGCATACTTTTGCAAGTGTAAACTGGGTCTAGCGTTTGATTTGGGTTCGCCTCGGCAAATTCTCGTAAAAATGTCATAAGCGCCGAACTGTGTTTCGCATAGCCACCTTCATGGCAATCCGCATGAAAAAATAACTTTTTATCGAGCCTTGTTGACGTTTTATCGGCAGCGTCCCTAGGGCGTGGCTTGGCCGTTAATGTATTCGCCATCTCTAAAATCAAGGCTCTTTGGCTCGGCTCACCTTTTAACGCGCTGAAAACATGCAAATCGGGAGTATGTTGATAAGACAATAAACCCGCCGCGGTGGTACCCGTACCAGACGACACCACCCAAGCATCGTATTTGTCATCCATACGGCTTATGTCTTTCGCCCAATCCTGACAGCCCAAGGCGCCAAGCTCCCCGCCTCCCCCTTCGGGAATCCAGTAGACATTAGCGTAGCGCTCATTTATTTCATTCACTATTTGTGAACCCATGCCAAGTCGATAGTCCGACCGCGAGGCTGGCCACAATTCCACCCCATCCTTCACCATATCTTTTAATGTGGGTGTCAGCATGGGGTGTAATTCACCTCGAACCACCGCCACCGCGTTAAAAGGCAAGCAGTTGAGCGTCTTGCCAAAGGCATGAAGATGATTTGAAAACGGCCCACCAAAGGTCGCAATCACGGAGGCATTCTGCTGTTCGGCGACGTTAAGATGATGCTGCAGCTTATGCCATTTATTACCCGGCGCATTCGCATGTTCAAGATCACCACGATAAATGTCTAACTCATATTGAGCACCGGACGATTGCTGGCAAGCTGGTGGTAAGATGATTGGCTGAATAAAAGACACAATTAAACCCAATGACAGAAAAAGTAGATACCTTGCATAATAACATGAGTTTTTAGCGTCTTATCACACACTTTTTTCCACGCATAAAAATCGCTCTAGTGGACATTTCTTTGTTAAAATCGGCGCACTCATCATTTGTGGAGATGAAATATGATTCCAACGCTTCCTGAAGTCTCGCCCATTCAGGCCAAATACCTTTCGTTTATCGAGCGCCTGAAAGCGTCAGGATTCTCAGGAGACAGTCATCCGGATTATGCCAACCGTGTGGTGCTGTCAACCGACAACTCTATTTATCAAGTGTTACCGCAAGGGGTCATTTACCCAAAGAATGCGCAAGATATTCAGCTATTGGTGCGGTTATCTAATCAAGCAGAATTTAACGACATCGTATTAAGCCCACGTGGCGGCGGCACTGGCACCAACGGCCAATCACTTACCGATGGCTTGGTGGTAGATTTGTCCAAGCACATGAATCGCATTTTGGAAATCAACCAAGAGGAAGGTTGGGCTCGTGTAGAAGCCGGTGTGGTCAAAGATCAGCTTAATAAAGCCATCGAGCCCCACGGTTTGTTCTTTGCGCCGGAACTGTCTACCAGTAACCGAGCAACGATTGGCGGCATGATCAATACCGACGCCAGCGGCCAAGGTTCGGTAATGTACGGCAAAACCCGCGATCATCTGCTGTCACTCAAGACCGTGTTGTTAGATGGTTTTTTACTAGAATCTTCTCCTATCGATGATGAAACGCTTGCTAGCATACAAAGCGGTAGCGATTATTCCGCGCATGCTCACCGTGTTGTCGATAGCATTCAAAAGAACAAAACCCAAGCAATCAAAGACACCTTCCCAGAACTTAACCGTTGCTTGACCGGATACGATTTAGCGCACATTCGTAGCGAAGATGGTCGATTCAATATGAACTCGATACTCTGTGGATCAGAGGGAACATTAGGTTTTATTGTTGAAGCCAAAGTAAACCTTTTGACCATTCCGACGTATGCGGCTCTCGTCAATATTCGTTATGACAGCTTTGAAGGCTCGTTACGCCATGCCCAAGAATTATTAGCCGCTAAACCCACCTCTATTGAAACCGTCGATTCCAAAGTACTGGGGCTCGCTAAAGGCGACATCATCTGGAATTCTGTTGCCGAGTTTTTCCCCGAAAAAGCCGGAGAAAACATTCAAGGGATCAACCTAGTCGAATACACCGGCTTTGATGAACAAGAAGTCGCCGATAAAATTAAAATCCTCACCGACAAATTAGACACTTTAGTAAAGAAAAACGGCAGCAGTGCTTTGGGCTACACCATCGCCATGGGACACGACAAGGTCAATACATTGTGGGCCATGCGCAAAAAATCCGTTGGCTTGTTGGGCAATGCCAAAGGCGAAAAACGCCCTATTCCCTTCGTTGAAGACACCGCCGTACCGCCAGAAAACTTGGCGGACTATATTATGGAGTTTCGTGCGGTTTTAGACAGTTATCATCTGCAATATGGCATGTTTGGTCACGTTGACGCAGGCGTCTTACATGTACGTCCAGCGCTTGATCTGAAAGACGAATCCCAAGAGCCAATGATCCGTGAAATTACTGACAAGGTGGTTGCACTGACGCAAAAATACCATGGTCTGTTATGGGGCGAACATGGCAAAGGGGTACGTTCTGAATACGCCCCCGCATTTTTTGGTGAACTCTACCCTAGCATTCAACAAATAAAAGGCGCTTTCGACCCCAGAAACCAATTGAATCCGGGTAAAATCGCCACGCCGTTTGAACTCGGTGCGGATTTATTAAAAATCGATGCGGTGCCATTGCGTGGTCAATTTGATCGCCAGATTCCAATTCAGAACCGTGATCAGTTTCAAGCAGGCCTGTATTGCAACGGCAACGGTGCCTGCTACAACTTCGACCCAAATGATGCCATGTGTCCTTCTTGGAAAGGCACGCGAGATCGCCGTCATTCGCCAAAAGGCCGAGCTTCTTTAATGCGCGAATGGCTGCGTGACATGAGTCAGCAAGGTGTCGATACGGTTCAAGCGAGCAAAGACGCCAAAGACAGTCACTTTCTATTTAGCTTTTTGCCCAAACTGAAAAACACCTTGGCGAAACGTCGTGGTGACTATGATTTTTCACACGAGGTTCACGATTCCATGATGGGCTGTTTAGCCTGTAAATCTTGCGTGGGTCAATGCCCCATCAAAGTCGATGTACCAGAGTTCAGAGCAAAATTTTTAGAACTTTACTACAGCCGCTATTTGCGACCAGCCAAAGATTATCTTATTGGCTCGTTAGAATTTATGCTGCCAACCTTGGCAATATTTCCGCAGCCTTATAATTGGTTAGTCAGCCGCCGTTGGCTGAATCACTTTAGCAGCAAATACCTTGGCTTAGCGGATAACCCAAAACTGAGCACGCTCAACCTTAAAAAAGAAATGTCTCGTCGTGGTATCCGCTTGGCCACGCCATTGGCAATTGAAGCCTTAAGCCCAAAAGACAGAGCCCGCGCCGTTATTGTCGTGCAAGATGCTTTTACCAGTTATTTTGAAACCGAGCTGGTGCTAGATACCATGGAAATGCTGAGCCGTCTTGGTTTTCAAGCTTATCTCGCGCCTTACATGCCGAACGGCAAACCCTTGCATGTACATGGTTTCATGAAAGCCTTTAACAAAACGGCGCGTAAAAATCTCGACATGCTACAAAGTTTGGCTTTCTATGGTTTGCCTTTTATTGGTATTGATCCTTCTATGACACTGACGTATCGGGCGGAATACACCAAGGAATTCAGCAACAGTCGGCAAATCCCTAACATCCAATTAATGCAAGAATGGCTAATGAAAAAAAGCGAACACCTGATTAAACAGCCATTAATGTGCGACCACTCAACGTACCATTTGATGACGCATTGTACCGAAAAAACCAATGCGGCTGCGTCTATTCAGGATTGGCAAAAAATCTACAGCATTTTAGGTCTTGAACTAAAGGTCGAAAACGTCGGTTGTTGTGGTATGGCGGGCACTTATGGTCATGAGACTGCCAATAAAGCAACTTCTCAAACAATTTATGATTTGTCTTGGAAAGAAAAAGTGGCCGCCCCAGGTTTACTCGGAAAATTAGTTGCTACCGGCTATTCTTGTCGTAGCCAAGTAAAACGCTTTGATCATGTGGCGATTCCCCACCCAGCACAAGCTATCTTGAAGCACCTAAGGGAAGCAACGGCGGCGGTTAACAAGCAACGTTAACCCTAAACATTTTAACTCTAAAAACTTTGACCCTAAAAAGGCTCGGACTGTCGAGCCTTTTCTATTATTTTGAAGGAAACCCATGAGTCACCAAAACCTACTACATGACAGCGCCGATGAATTGGGCCCTATTCGCGTTTTTGATGATGGCCAATATCGCATCTTGTCGTTTGCTGAGGGTGACGAGCAAAGCCGAATTCGGCTATCAACACCGCATATTTTGCAACACGAATACACCCAAGCCATGATGTTGCCTCTGCTGTTTTGCGAACCGAAACGCGTGTGTATTTTAGGGCTTGGCGGTGGCACCTTGCTTCACGCGCTTCACCATACCGTGCCTGCCATTCATATTACGGCGGTGGAATTACGTCAAGAAGTGATGGACGCCGCGGAAATGTATTTCAAGCTCCCCAAAGGCAAACGCATCACTTTGGACGTCGCCAATGCCATCGACTACATAGCAGCAGGTTTGCCTAAAAAAGTCGATATTCTAATGACAGACCTTTACAACACTGAAGGAATGGACCGATCTGTTCTGCAAGCAAGCTTTATTGAACACTGCGCGAACAACATCAAAGAAGAGGGTTGGTTAGCACTCAACTGCTGGGTTGATCATAAAAACAATCAAGCCCTAATAGACATCATCAAACAACACTTTAATGATGTCCGAGCATTAGATACTGGCAGTGGCAACTGGGTGATCATCGCAGGCAAACGCATGAACCATGACAATGCCAAAGAGCTAAAAGCTTCAGCACAAAAGCTCAGCGATAAAATGGGGTTTCAATTGACTAAATGGCTGCTACGTTGCAAGTCTCTTTGAGCCATCTTGCATGTGTCACAGCACAGCTCGCTTTATGGTCTTTGATTTCTCTTAGACAGTAGCTCTCTTACCCACACTGTTTCTTCTGCATTGCGGGAACGATTAAATTCAATATTGCGGTTGTGCAGCATGGCAACCGCACGGAAAAAGGCGTTATTGACAATCACCGGACTGAGTTGAACACCATAAGACTGCCACCAATGCTGCTGCACTTTTGTCGTTAACAGCTGATACAAAAAATCGAGCTCTAGAGAGCCCTTGTACATCACATCAAGATCCACTACGGGGTCCACTTTTGCAATTTCTAAGGCTAGCCAATAAGTAACATCTGGAAGTGTTTCACTTTTATGCATCCCCATCATTATTCTCCAGAATAGCAAGTTTATACAATGAGTGTAGCAGTCCGATTAAAAGTCTCCATGTTGAATATCAAATGCTTTGTGGCATTTTGTAATGTATTACGCGCTCGCTGGTGGTCCACTGTGCACTCGAAATTCAACATCCGGTTCAATAATTAGCTGGCGTTCTAATTCACCAAAAAAAGCCACTCGCTCATCAATCGATTCATTCGCGTACTCTTGTGCAAGCTCTAGGTAATCTTCAAAATGACGTGCTTCTGATTTAAGCAATGAAATATAGAATTTAGACAGCTCTTCGTCTAAATGCGGTGCTAAGATAGCAAAGCGTTCGCAAGAGCGCGCCTCAACAAATGCACCAATAATTAGGGTGTCAACAAGGCGCGCGGGCTCATGAGTCCGAATATGTTTACGCATTCCGTCAGCATAGCGTGAGGCGGTTAAATGCTCATAAGCTATGCCACGTTTTCGCATCAACTTGTGCACTTGTTCGAAGTGCAGCAACTCTTCACGCGCTAAACGAGACATTTTATGCAGCAAGTTATCGCGATCAACATAGCGATACATTAAGCTCATGGCGGTTGAGGCCGCTTTTTTTTCACAATGAGCATGATCATTTAATAGCAAGGTTTGATTCTCAATCGCCCAATTCACCCATGCTTCAGGAGATTGGCACGGAAGAAATTCAACAAGCTCAGGATACGCAGATAACATTACTCTACCTTTTTGTGTTAAAAAACGTGATTATACGCATTATTAACCACTTAGGCAGCAACGTCTTGATTTGGATATCAAATTCGTAATGAATGATTTTTATGACCCTAAAAAATTAAAGATTGGCCAACATGTTGGTGTCGAACTAGACCCTTATGTTTTGAACTATCCCATGGATGGTGACAAAACCACATGGGTAGTCGACCAAGGTGGACGCCCTTTCGTGCTGCGTTTTTTCCAGTCGAACAAGGGCAAGGTGGAAGACTTTCTACAAAATGCGAGAAAGTACGCAAGCGTCAAACACCCCGCCATCACGCCCAACTATCCGCCGTTTTATTCTAACTTATGGGTATTTTCATGCTCGGCGGTGTGTGGTGGCGAGAACCTTTATAGCTTTTTAGGCAAATACCCTGATGGCGCACCGCTGAATGTTGTCATTAGCCTGTTTGACAATATTGCCAAAGCATTGGATCAAGTTCATCGTAACGGCTTGTTACATGGGCACTTAGATTTAAGTGCCATTCATGTCGTCAATGGCTTGGGCTTGATGACGGGGTTTGGCGCACATAACTGGATGAGCCGAATTGATGACAGCGTCATGGACGCTCGCCTGCTTCCGCCGGAGTATTTAAAGAAAGAGCAAAAGCGCACAACATCATCGGACCGTTTCGCCTTTATGAAACTGCTAATGGCGGCCTTGTTGGGTGAATCCATTTTAGACAAAGACTTCAGTACAAGCTTACCAGACAGTCACCCCAACTTAAGCGACGCCACATGGAATCGGTTACTAAAATGGAGTCGTGAAAGCGAGCGCTATAGGCCAAAATCCTTAACCGAAGTCATTCGAATGCTTCGTGCGAACCTCTACAAGCCAGAAGTCAGCGACCGTTCGACAACCAAGCGAGCGATTAAACGCTACGTTCGTAATACACCTCGAAAAACGGTTGCTATTGGCGCCGTACTGATCACGGGATTAGTGGCCGCAGCGATATTATGGCCTGAGAGCAAAACTGAACAAAACCTCGTCACGCCACTGCCTGCTATTCCAGAAGCAAAGCCACCAACGTCATTCGAAGCGCTACCACAAACATTAGAGGAGCCTCTTCTATCCGGTGGCACTGCGCCCAAGATAGAAAAAATTCCGCCAGCAACCTTTATGATGGGCGATCAAAATAGAATGGGAGACGACAACGAAAAGCCCGTTCATGAAGTGGATATCCCTAAAGGCTTCTATATTAGCAAATACGAAGTCACCTTTGATCAATATGACAAGTTTGCCAAAGCCACTGGACGAGAATTACCGCCTGATAATGATTGGGGCCGAGGACAGCGCCCCGTCATCAATGTCAGCTGGTACGATGCCAAAGCCTATGCCGTCTGGCTATCCGATCAAACACAAGAAGAATATCGCCTGCCGACCGAAATAGAATGGGAATATTCTGCCCGCGCCGATTCAAACACCGCTTTCTGGTACGGTAATACCGTTAAGCCGGGCTACAGTGTTTGTGACAGCTGCGGCAGTCAATGGGACGGTGTTTCTACTGCGCCTGTTGGCAGCCAAGCCAGTAATCCACTAGGCTTGTTTGACATGCACGGAAACGTCGCTGAATGGGTGGAAGATTGTTATCACGACTCCTACGAGGGCGCGCCGAGTAAAAATCAAGTCTGGCTTGCTAACCAATGTGACAACAGAGTATTGCGCGGTGGGTCTTGGTTTGACATCCCTCGAGTGGGTAGAAGCGCCACACGTTATCGAGCGGAACCCAATCTCCAAGCCAGCAATTGGGGCTTTAGAGTGGTGCGGATTATTCAGCAAGCTGATGATTTAGCTAAATCAGAATAATTCCGCTAAATGTCACCTATTCGAAATTGTTATGGTGCATCATCACTTCTTGAGGCTTTTTTTCTGTAACATGAGATGTACTAAATAGAATGAAATGCAGCAACCTGGTTTCAGGTTCTCTTTTAACGCACGGTATTATTATCATAAATTATTCAGAGGTGAGAATGAGCCTATATACAGAGTACTTACAAGAAATCGAAAATCGAAAAGGTCAAGGACTGCATCCTAAGCCCATTGATAGCGATGCGTTATTATCAGAAATCATTGCTCAAATTAAAGATACTAACCACGAACACCACAAAGACTCCCTTAACTTTTTTATCTATAACACCATCCCTGGCACAACCAGCGCGGCGGTCGTAAAAGCTAAATATCTAAAAGAAATCATTCTTGGCGAATCAGCTGTTGCTGAAATCCCTCCCGCTTTTGCCTTTGAACTACTGTCTCATATGAAAGGCGGCCCTTCTATTAAAGTGCTTCTTGATCTGGCTTTGTCTGATGATACGTCAGTCGCAGCGCCTGCAGCAGAAGTACTTAAGACTCAAGTATTCTTGTATGAAGCGGACATGGAGCGCCTTGAATCAGCTTATAAAGCGGGCAACACCATCGCTAAAGATATCCTACAGAGCTACGCGGCAGCGGATTTCTTCACCAAGCTGCCTGACATTGCCGAAACCGTTGATGTGGTCACCTACATCGCGGCAGAAGGTGATATTTCTACCGATCTACTTTCTCCAGGCAATCAAGCTCACTCTCGTTCAGATCGAGAGTTGCACGGCAAGTGCATGATTTCTCCAGAAGCACAAGCTGAAATCCAAGCGCTTCAAAAGCAGTATCCTGGCAAAAAAGTCATGTTGATCGCTGAAAAAGGCACCATGGGCGTAGGTTCTTCACGCATGTCTGGCGTTAACAACGTGGCACTTTGGGCCGGCGAGCAAGCAAGCCCTTATATTCCATTTGTGAACTTTGCTCCTATTGTGGCAGGCACAAACGGCATTTCCCCTATTTTTATGACGACAGTGGGTGTGACAGGCGGTATTGGTCTAGACCTTAAAAACTGGGTTAAGAAATTAGATGCCAATGGCAAACCCGTTCTTGATGCTAATGGCGACACTACCCTTGAACAAGCCTACTCAGTAGAAACTGGCACAGTGTTAACTATCAACACTAAGGAAAAGAAACTCTACAGCGGCGACAAAGTATTGGTTGATGTTGCTTCCGCTTTCACACCTCAACAAGTTGAGTTTATGAAAGCCGGTAGTTCATACGCGGTTGTCTTCGGGAAAAAACTACAAACATTTGCCGCTGAAACACTTGGTATCCCAACGCCAACAGTCTACGCCCCAGCACAAGAAATATCTAACGATGACCAAGGCCTTACAGCGGTTGAAAAAATCTTCAACAAAAACGCAGTGGGCGTAAAATCTAAAAAAGCCTTGCACGCTGGCTCTGATGTTCGCGTCAAAGTAAACATCGTCGGCTCGCAGGACACCACGGGCTTGATGACGGCTCAAGAACTGGAATCTATGGCTGCGACGGTCATTTCTCCAAGTGTTGATGGCGCTTACCAATCGGGTTGTCACACCGCGTCTGTTTGGGACTCAAAAGCACAAGCCAACATTCCAAAATTGATGTCTTTCATGAATAAGTTTGGATTAATCACAGGTCGTGATCCCAAAGGCGTTTACCCTCCAATGACAGACGTTATTCATAAAGTATTAAATGACATTACGGTTGATGACACAGCGATTATCATCGGCGGTGACTCACATACACGTATGTCTAAAGGCGTTGCTTTTGGTGCCGACTCAGGAACCGTCGCGTTAGCATTAGCAACAGGCGAAGCGACTATGCCAATTCCGGAGTCCGTCAAAGTAACCTTTAAAGGTAAAATGAAAAGCTACATGGATTTCCGTGATGTGGTACACGCTACGCAAGCTCAAATGCTTAAACAGTTTGGCGGCGAAAACGTATTCCAAGGTCGTATTATTGAAGTTCATATCGGCACCTTGCTAGCGGACCAAGCCTTCACCTTTACGGACTGGACAGCAGAGATGAAAGCCAAAGCTTCCATCTGTATTTCTCAAGACAACACCTTGATTCAATCTCTTGAGTTAGCTAAAAAGCGTATTCAGATCATGATTGATAAAGGCATGGAGAATGAAGCACAAACTCTGCACGGTCTAATCGAATTAGCTGACAAACGCATCGCTGGCATCCAGTCAGGCACGCAGCCTGCCCTAGTGCCAGACAACAATGCTAAGTACTATGCTGATGTTGTTGTTGATCTTGACGAAATCATTGAGCCAATGATTGCCGATCCAGATGTGAACAATGATGATGTGTCTAAGCGTTACACTCATGATGTCATTCGCCAAGTTTCTTTCTATAAAGATAAGCCTGTCGATCTAGGTTTTGTTGGGTCTTGCATGGTCCACAAAGGAGACATGCAAATCATCGCTCAAATGTTGCGCAATATTGAAAAACAAAATGGCAGCGTATCGTTCAAAGTGCCACTCGTTGTTGCGCCACCAACCTATAACATTGTTGATGAATTAAAAGCTGAGGGTGACTGGGACATTCTGAAGAAATATGCAGGTTTCGAATTTGACGATGCTAAACCAAAAGGTGAAGCACGTACTAAATACGAAAACATCATGTACTTGGAACGCCCAGGATGTAACTTGTGCATGGGTAACCAAGAGAAAGCAGAGCCAGGCGATACAGTTATTGCCACCTCTACTCGCTTGTTCCAAGGTCGTGTTGTAGCAGACTCTACCGAGAAGAAAGGTGAATCTTTGCTTGGTTCAACGCCAATCGTTGTACTTTCTACTATATTGGGTCGTTTCCCAACATTAGAGGAATACAAAGCAGCGGTAGCGGGCATTACCTTGACGGACTTCGCTCCACCACTCGATCCAATGACAATGGCGCCAGTAGAGTTTATTCCTGTTAGTAACGTCTAACGTAAAAAGCGTCTAACTCAAAACGCAGATTAAAAAATTGCAAAAAAGCCTACAGAGTTATCTGTAGGCTTTTTTTGTTGTCTTTTTTATCGTCTTTTATATTTTTAACACTGGCATTAAAAAGCCCCGCTATGCGAGGCTTATGCTAAAAGGGTTAGAAGGCTCTAGTTACTGAATAACTTCTCGCTCCACAAGTTCGTCAAATTCGGCTTGTAACTGACGTTCAATCGGACTTTCTACATCCTTAGCGTTAATATGGTGCTGTCTGCCAGCATGTTTGGCTTTGTGTTTAATTAGCTGCTTTTCTAACTTACCAACTAACATGTCGAGGGCTGGTTTAAGTTGTTTTTCCGTTTGAACCATTGCAAAAAGGTCATGACCAGGAATATGCACACTGGCTTCTACTATTAACTCATGAGTCCCATGCTTCTCTGTATTTAAGGTCACATTAATAGTGGTTATCTGATTATTGATACGAGCCAAGTGATCCATTTTTTCTTTTACGACTTCTTGAACTTCTTCACCAGATTGGACGTGGTGACCGCTAATATTCAATGTATACATAGAGAGTTTCCTTCTGTTTTAGTCAGGTTTTTATTAACTTAGATCTTGCTCCTCCTTTGTTGCCCCTTAGTTATAATCTAGGGATGATATGACCTAATTTCAATAGCTATAATGTAAATACTTGCTCAAAATCATGAATAAAACAAAGTGTTTCCGAATGCGCTCGCAACACCGCCTTTAAACACTTTATTTATCAATATCATAACGCTAAAAATCTAGCAAACATTTCAGTCTAACTTTCCGCCAACCGGCTATTTTTATTGCACCTATGAACCACAAAACACGCTAAATACATCAAAAAATGCAGCCTACTCTTTTTAACTCATTTTTTAACTCATTTTTTAACTCATTTTTTAACTCATTTTTTAACTCACTAGCCATTTTGCACCTGAGGGCCGGTACAGTCGATACACTCTGGCAAAACACAGCATAGAACAAGCCTCGCCTCCATGAGGTTACCGTCAACACCAAACCCGAAACCACCGAGCCCATACCAAAACTTAGTAGAATTCCCATCAAATGCAACCATGCTTCGAGCATAGAGCTCAGCAGAACAGCGCGTATTTCTGCGATGGATAACATCACCAAATACGCGAGCAAGCTAGCCTACAAAAAAAGCGCCAATCTCAACAGACTGGCGCTTTTCGGAAGATGTTTTTGCGGTCACCCACTAAACACTAAAATAGTTTAGTCATTCAGTAGAATGCGTAGCATGCGACGCAATGGCTCTGCGGCACCCCACAACAATTGGTCACCAACAGAAAAAGCACTGATGTACTCAGGCCCCATATTCAACTTACGAATACGACCTACTGGGATACCAAGCGTGCCAGTGGCTGCAGTAGGCGTTAGACGCTGCATTGTTGCTTCTTTATCATTCGGCACAACATCAACCCACTGGTTGTGCTCAGCAAGCAAACCTTCGATATCCGCCACTGGGATGTCTTTATTCAGCTTGATGGTGTATGCCTGACTATGGCAACGCATTGCACCGATACGAACACATAAGCCATCAACTGGAATTGGGTTGCCGTCGATACCTAGGATCTTGTTCGCTTCTGCTTGTGCTTTCCACTCTTCACGGCTCTGACCGTTATCAAGCTGGCTATCGATATAAGGAATCAAAGAACCCGCTAACGGCACACCAAACTGGTCTGTTGGAAGCGAACCAGAACGCATTGTTTCTGCGACCTTACGATCGATCTCAAGAATCGCACTGGCTGGATCAGCAAGCTCACTAGCAACCGAACCTTGCAGCATGCCCATTTGATTGATGAGTTCGCGCATATGACGTGCGCCGCCGCCAGAAGCGGCTTGGTATGTCATCGACGTCATCCATTCAATATGACCTTTCTCAAACAACCCACCCAGCGCCAACAGCATCAAGCTAACCGTACAATTACCGCCAACAAAGGTTTTTACACCATTGCTCAAACCTTGCTTAATAACGTTTGAGTTAACCGGATCAAGCACGATAATGGCGTCTTTTTCCATACGCAAAGAAGACGCCGCATCAATCCAGTAACCTTTCCAACCAGCATTACGCAACTGAGGGTAAATAGCCTTGGTATAATCCCCGCCTTGGCAGGTAATAATAATATCCATCTTTTTCAATGCTTCAATGTCGTTCGCATCTTGAAGTAATGGAATATCTTTACCAATTTCTGGACCTTTCTGCCCCGTTTGAGACGTCGTGAAAAACACTGGATCAATATGATCAAAGTCTTTTTCTTCCATCATTCGTTGCATCAACACGGAACCGACCATTCCGCGCCATCCGACTAAACCTACAGTGTGTTTTGACATGGTTAACGTTACCTTTTTTTGTGGGGCCGCTCATACCAAGAGCAGTATCCCTAATGAATACTTAATATCGTTATGATATTAAGCTTTAAGTGCGGCTAGAACCGCATCGCCCATGGCTTGCGTACTAACCGTTTCGCACCCTTTTGATGCTATATCGGCGGTTCTTAACCCAAGATCCAGCACCTGGCTGACAGCCGCTTCAATCGCATCCGCCGCCTCTTTAGCGTCTAAAGAATAACGCAACATCATAGCAACAGACAAAATAGTTGCCAATGGGTTGGCGATTCCTTTGCCCGCAATGTCTGGCGCAGAACCGTGGCATGGCTCATACATACCGCGACCTTCCGCATTAAGTGATGCAGAAGGTAACATACCAATAGAACCTGTCAACATAGCCGCTGCATCGGATAGGATATCACCAAACATATTGCCAGTAACCATGACATCAAACTGTTTTGGGGCACGAACCAACTGCATTGCCGCATTATCGACCAGCATATGAGTCAATTCGACGTCAGGGTACTCTTTCGCCACTTCTTCCATGACGTCTTTCCACAGTACGGTTACTTCCAATACGTTGGACTTATCAATTGAGCAGACGCGCTTGCCACGTTGACGGGCGGCTTCAAAAGCAGATCGACCAATACGACGAATTTCTGATTCATTATAAACGTAAGTGTTAAAACCTTCACGTTCACCGTTTTCTAAGATCCGAATACCACGCGGTTGACCAAAGTAAATGCCGCCGGTTAATTCACGAACAATCAAAATATCCAAGCCCGCCACGATTTCTGGCTTCAAGCTAGAGGCATCCGCCAACTGCGGATACAAAATCGCCGGACGAAGGTTCGAAAACAACTCAAGGTTAGAACGCAAGCCAAGTAAGCCTTTTTCAGGGCGAACCGACATATCTAGCTTATCCCACTTAGGGCCGCCCACTGCTCCCAACAAAATCGCATCGGCCGCTTTCGCTTTCGCCAGTGTGGTTTCTGGCAATGGCGAACCCGTTTCATCGTAAGCAGAACCACCAACCAAGGCGCTTTCATGCTGAATATTTAATGAAAACTGCTCATTCACCGCATCCAACACGCGAACCGCTTGTGCAACGATTTCTGGACCAATACCGTCACCCGGCAATACCAATACATTTTTAGTCATTTTAAACCCTTAAAAGCTATGTCTTTTATTTATTGACCGCGTGGCAAAAAAAGCCACGGCGCGTCCTTCATACGTTTTTCTTCATAGCGATGAATCGCCAAATCTTGCTGCAATGTTAAACCAATATCATCCAAACCATTCAACAAACAATGTTTGCGAAAATTGTCGACATTGAATTCGAATTGAGCGCCAGATGGTGACGTCACCGTTAGGTTCTCAAGATCAATCGTTATTTGAGCACCTTCACGTAATGCCACTTCAGCGAATAATTGATCCACTTCTTCAGCCTGCAAAACGATTGGCAACAAGCCATTTTTAAAACAGTTATTGTAAAAAATATCCGCAAAACTGGGCGCAATAATGCAACGAAAACCGTAATCATCCAACGCCCAAGGCGCGTGTTCACGGCTAGAGCCACAACCAAAGTTTTGACGCGCCAAAAGTACGCTCGCGCCTTTGTAGCGATCTTGATTCAATACAAAGTCTTTGCGTATTGGGCGACCATCGCACTCTTGATCAGGCTGACCTTCGTCTTCATAACGCAGTTCATCGAATAAATTTTTACCAAAGCCAGTGCGCTTGATCGATTTCAAGAACTGCTTTGGAATAATCATGTCAGTATCAACGTTTGCCAAATCCAAAGGAGCGGCTAAACCTGTGTGTTTAGTAAAAGGACGCATAATGTCTCCTCAATAACTCTTCTAGAGAGCTCTCCTAGTGTTTAACAAACTCGTTCACATCAACAAAGTGACCCGCAATCGCCGCAGCCGCTGCCATCGCAGGGCTGACCAAATGCGTACGACCACCAAAGCCTTGGCGACCTTCAAAGTTACGATTCGAGGTGGATGCACAATGTTCGCCAGCACCCAATTTGTCAGCATTCATCGCCAAGCACATAGAACAACCCGGCTCGCGCCACTCTAAACCTGCGGCTTCAAAGATTTCATGTAAGCCTTCTTTTTCCGCTTGGGCTTTCACCAAACCAGAGCCTGGCACTACAATCGCTTGCTTCAAAGTCGACGCCACTTTACGACCTTTCACCACTTGCGCGGCAATGCGCAAATCTTCAATACGAGAATTGGTACAAGAGCCAATAAAGACACGATCAAGCGTCACATCAGCCAACATGGTTTTGCCTTCTAAGCCCATGTATTTCCAAGCACGGGCATAACCTTCTTTTTTCACCGGATCTTTTTGATCTTCAGGACGCGGAATCGGCTGATCAATGGCGATCACCATTTCTGGCGAGGTTCCCCAAGTAACCTGCGGCTTAATGTCTTCCGCTTTTAACACAACCACTTCGTCAAATTGCGCGTCTTTATCAGAAACCAAGTCTTTCCATGCTTCCACTGCCATGTCCCAATGCTCGCCTTTTGGCGCATAGGGACGGCCTTTCACGTACTCAATCGTGGTATCGTCCACAGCGATCAAGCCAACACGAGCGCCCGCTTCTATCGCCATGTTGCAGACCGTCATCCGGCCTTCCATAGACAAAGACTGGATGCCAGTGCCACCAAACTCAATCGCAAATCCCGTACCACCAGCGGTACCAATGGCACCAATAATCGCCAACACCACGTCTTTCGCAGATACCCACGGTGACAATTCACCATCAACCCGTACCAGCATGTTGCGACTTTTCTTTTGCACAAGGCACTGGGTCGCTAAGACATGTTCCACTTCAGAGGTGCCAATGCCATGCGCCAAGGCGCCAAATGCACCGTGTGTAGAAGTATGAGAATCGCCACACACCACCGTCATACCGGGAAGCGTCGCGCCTTGCTCTGGCCCAACAACGTGCACGATACCTTGGCGAATGTCTTTCATATTGAATTCAGTAATACCAAATTCGTTACAGTTGTCGTCCAGCGTCATGACTTGGATTTTAGAAACGGGGTCTTCAATACCATCCACACCGGAAATACGCTCTTGCTTTGTCGTTGGTACGTTATGATCTGGCGTCGCCAAGCTTGACGACACACGCCAAGGCTTGCGCCCAGCCAATCTAAGCCCTTCAAATGCTTGCGGTGATGTCACTTCATGAAGCAACTGTAAATCGATATAAATCAACGCACTGCCGTCATCTCGTTGTTGCACAAGGTGGCTATCCCACAACTTGTCATACAGGGTTTTAGCTGACATAAATTCTCTCCTCAGAAATCTATTGCGCTATCCTAAAACTTTGGCTTAAATTACTCAAATTCATATTTTTCATGTTTTGGATAATTTTTTGGAATGATAGACATTGCCGAACTGCTGACTTTTATAAAAGTCGCCGAAACCCGCTCTTTTTCAGAAGCGGGCGCACAACTTTTTGTGACTCAACCTGCGGTTAGCAAACGCGTTGCTGCGCTCGAAAGCAGCCTAGGTGTTCGGCTGTTTGACCGTATTGGACGCCAAGTGCAATTAACCGAAGCGGGTATTCGTCTATTGCCCAAAGCACGAAAAATGGCCGAAGACCTGCAAGACATAAAACGCAGCATGACCTTACAGATGCAGGATGTCAGTGGGGAGTTACGCATTTCCACCGGCCATCATATTGGCTTACACCGTTTGCCTAAGTTTTTAAAACGCTTCCAAGAGGACTTCCCCTGCGCACACTTAGAAATTGAATTTTCTCAATCCGAAGAAGCCTATCAAGATGTTTTAAAAGGCCGTGCAGAACTGGGGATTATTACATTATCTAATAAAGAGAACCCACTTATAGAGTCGCTGCCAATTTGGTCTGACCCACTTGCCTGTGTGGTCAGTAAAGACCACCCCTTGGCAGGTTCGAAAAATCTAAGCTTAATTGAACTCGCGCAACATGCTTGCGTACTCCCCAACAAAAACACCTTTACTAGACAAATTGCTGAGCAAGTTTTTGGCAAACAAGGGTTAAAACCACAAGTACGCATGAACACCAACAACCTAGAAACACTGGCAATGCTGGTTAACATTGGCTGGGGCTGGTCGTTGCTGCCTTCGACCTTAGTGGATGAAAAACTGGTCGTACTGAATTTGCCGGATTTGAACGTAGAAAGAAAACTGGGGGTTATTCATCACAAACAAAGAACACTCAGTCGAGCCGCCATCGCTTTTATTGAACTGCTAAAAAGCGACAGCACAGACTGAAAGATTGACTAACGGCGCTGACTCAGTAAAAGCATCGTCAGCGCCAACGAGCTAACCAAAGCCGCCAGAGTGAACACCCATGCGCCACCAATCCATTCCCATAAATAGCCAGCAATCACCATTCCCAAACCGCCCCCTAATCCTATGGCAAAAGCACTGTACATGGCTTGCCCTTGGCCGGCGAAACGCTCAGGGAAAAGACGTCGAATCTGTTCAATAGAGACCATATGAAACAAGGCAAAGGTAATACTATGAAGCAGCTGCGTAAATATAAGCACCCAAACCACAGAAGCGAACCAGCCCACCAACAGCCAACGCACCATGCCACAAATAAAGCAGAGGGTGATAATGTGCACCACATCAAAGCGCTTAATAGCGTTACCAAAGAATAAAAATAACACTATCTCGATAATCACCCCTAAAGCCATCAAAAGCCCAATGTGTTCTCCGCTGTACCCTAAATTTGATAAGTGCACCGCAAAAAACACATTAAAAGGCGCATGAGACATAAAGGCCAAAAATGCCAGTCCGAAAAACAACATGGATTCCGGGGTTCGAACTAAATTGAAAAAAGACGTTGTCGCCTTCTGAGTGTTTACCTCATACGCCTGCTCTTTAAGAAAAAAAGACGTCACGACCGCAAGCGCCAAAAACACCCCCATGGTCGGAATAACGATGCCAATGCCAAACTGACCAATTAAAAAACCGGCCCCTGTCACCGCAAACACGTAGCCAATCGAGCCACCCACTCTTAAACGCGTATAAGGCACATCTAAATGACGAATACTTCTCACCGCCAACGAGTCTGTCATCGGAATCAAGGCGGAATAAAATAGCGCCATGGTACAAGTCAGCAACCATAAGGTTTCAAATTGATTGTTCCAGTTGAAGGGAATGACGGCGATAAAACAACCCAATATGCCTATTTGCAGGATGCGTTTCGGCAGCCCTACCTTGGCAGTTAACCAGCCCCAAAAATGCGGAATTAAAATACCTGACAAGGTAAAGGTAGACATCAATCTACCAATTTCTGATGCCGTTAAGCCAATCGATTTATAATACAACGAAATGTAAGGCATCATCACGCCAACAAGAGCACAGAAAAAAAAGTAAAAAAAGAATAAAGGCCAAGCCACAGGGCGAGCATTTTCAGAAAACATTACGGCTCCAAAGGTAGGGGGCAGTGTCTACGAGGATAAATAAGGCAACAAAAATCATGCATTAATCATAATCATTGAGTATGCTGGAAATAGGCTAAAAAAGCACGACAGATCATGAAGCCAACGCCTTATAAATATAACGCATGCTGTTAGCGCTTGACTCAACAAACCTATTTATAGCGAGAAAGATCATGACTGAGAAACAAGAATGGTGGCGTGGTGCCGTAATTTATCAAGTCTACCCTCGTAGTTTTTTCGACTCCAACAATGACGGCATTGGCGACCTCCCCGGCGTTACCGCCAAAATGGACTATATTGCCTCGCTTGGCGTTGACGCTATCTGGTTATCGCCTTTTTTTACCTCTCCGATGAAGGACTTTGGCTACGACGTCAGTGATTATTGTGGCGTCGACCCTATCTTCGGCAATCTCACGGACTTCGACGAACTTATTCAATCGGCACATCATCATGGTTTAAAAGTCATGATAGATCAGGTGTTAAATCACAGTTCAGACCAACATCCTTGGTTTATCGAATCTCGCCAAAGTCATGACAACCCAAAAGCGGATTGGTACATCTGGGCAGACGCCAACCCAGACGGCACGGTTCCTAACAATTGGCTGTCTGTTTTTGGCGGCCCAGCTTGGCACTGGGACAGTCGTCGCCGACAATATTACCTACACAACTTTTTAGACAGCCAACCCGATTTGAATTTCCACAACCCTGATGTGGTCGACGCCTTGTTGGAAACCGTTGAGTTTTGGCTAAAACGCGGCGTAGATGGCTTTCGTTTGGATACGGCTAACTATTATTACCACGATAGTGAACTGCGAAATAATCCGCCTAAAAAGGAAATCGTCGAAGGCAGCATTGGCGTTCGGCTCGACAATCCATACGCCTATCAACTGCATCTGTATGACAAGTCCAGACCTGAAAACATTGGCTTTTTACAACGCTTACGCAGCTTACTAGATAAATACCCGAACACCACAACCGTGGGGGAAGTAGGCTGTGACTTCGCATTAAACACCATGGCCGCGTATACCCAGGGCAACGATAAACTACACATGTGCTACTCATTCGACCTGCTTACCCACGATTCGTCTATGACACACATCCGTCACACCATGGAAACCATAGAGGCGGGATTAGGTGATGGCTGGCCATGCTGGTCGATTGGTAATCATGATGTGGAACGCGTTGCCACACGCTGGGGGAAAAATCACGATGCCTTGGCAAAAAGCAAAGTCTATATGACCATGCTGCTCTCATTACGCGGCAGCGTATGCTTGTATCAAGGCGAAGAACTGGGTTTGCCGGAAGCGGAGCTGGATTTTGACCAGCTAGTTGACCCTTTTGGCATTACCTTTTGGCCCGAATTCAAAGGCCGAGACGGTTGCAGAACGCCGATTCCTTGGAAAAATGAAGCGTTAGGTGGCTTTACAAAATCCACTCGACCTTGGTTGCCCGTCGCCAAAGAACAGAGCCATCTAGCGGTCAGCGAGCAAGAGGGAAACCGGCACTCTGTCCTACATGCTTACCGTGATTTTTTACACGTTAGACGTAGTCACCCAGCATTGCGCTTTGGTGACATTACCTTTCTCTATAATGACCAAACGACATTGACATTTTTACGCCGTTATCAAAGCCGCACGCTCTATGTCGCGCTTAACACTTCGAACCAGGATAAAATTTTACCGGTTGAACATTCTCTCTCCGCGCTCACCCTGCCTGAGGCTGTCAAAAGCGGCTACCTAGACGGCAACACCGTCATTCTTCCGCCGTTCAGTGTTTTGATTGCCCATGTTCTCTAACGGATTTATGTCTGTAATACAGGTATCTGCAACAGACGACATTTGCAGCACACCACGCACCCAAGTGTCATCTTGGGCGCGTGGTTCGGTTGTTTTTTTAACGCGGATGTAAGAGCTCTTGATCAGGCCAAGCACTAATAATCGCCTTCACTAAGGTTGCAAGAGGAATGGCGAAAAATATTCCCCAAAAACCCCAAATACCACCAAAAAACAACACAGCGATGATAATGGCTAACGGGTGCAAATTTACCGCTTCTGAAAATAATAATGGCACCAAAACATTACCGTCTAATGCTTGAATAATTAAATACGCAACCACCACGTAAATAAACGCGTTTTGAGTGCCGAATTGATAAAATGCCACCAACACCACGGGGACCGTCACCGCAGCCGCCCCAATATAAGGTATCAATACTGAAAGCCCAACCAACAATGCGAGCAACTCTGCGTACCTTAATCCGAAGGCGAGAAAAACAAGATACGTCACCCCCCCGACAACCAACATTTCAATAAACTTGCCTCGAATGTAGTTGGCTATTTGATCATTCATTTCATGGGCGATATTCCGCATCATTCGTCTTTCTTTTGGTAACCATGACGTCAAGTAATCCAAGATTTTCTCTTGATCCTTGAGCAGAAAAAACATGACTAATGGCACTAAGACCAAGTAGATAATTAATGAAAACAAAGACGGTATACTGGACAAAGAGAAAGACACCAACCACTGTCCCAGATTGGTCGACTCATTCGCCAATGAATTAATCACCTCCGCAATGGCAGCTTGACTCACCAGCTCGCTATGCCCCTCGGTAAACTGTTCTATCTCATGACGAATCTCGACAAACATTCTAGGCGCATCTTGCACAAGCCGCACGGCTTGGTGCCAAACAATGGGTATCATCACCCCAATAAACACACTGCACGCGGTTAAAAACGTAAAAAAAACAATGAAAACAGCCGGAACATGCCCTAAGCCCAGTTGCTGTAATCTATCAACCAAGCCTTGAAGCAAAAATGCCAACACAATAGCGATTAATATCGGCGCTAAAATTCCGCCCCAGAATGCAAAAACACACAGTGTCGCAACCAACAACAACAAAAACACAACGACTTCTTCATTCGAAAAATATCGCTTAATCAGTGTATCGACAATTTTAAACATAACGAATCCGTTTTAATTTTTTTGAATTACAAAGCGATAAATACGCTCTTCTTCACTCAAAGACAACAAAGAAAAACCAACCAGAGCCACATATTGCGGGATGTCCCTTAATGAACCGGAATCACCACTAATCACACACAAACACTCCCCTGCTTGCATCTTACTGAGTGCCATTTTGGCTTTTAGTAACGGCATAGGGCAACGATCTTCTCTTACATCCAAGATTACGTCATACTGATTGCTTACATCGACCATCATTTTTCACTTTATCTAATAACCACACTTGCCACATTATGAGACTATTTTCAAACGTTACAACAGGATTCGCTATCTTAGCCGTTGTTTTTGCCAGTATTTTTGCCAATTCGGCATGGGCAGAAATCCCAGATTTAGAAGCTAACAAAGATGAAAGAGCACTGTCCAATCCCTCATACATATTAGGTCAATACTGGTTTAGAAAGCTCAATGGCAGCCGGGCATTAATCGACTTTCCACCATCCTACGATTACGTAAAAGACACGCTGTCTCAAATTCTCCCACAAACGGACCTTTATAATAAAACCGTCGAGATGACATTTCTGAACAGTTCGCAGAGCAATGCCTTCGTCATTCCCGGCAGCCACCTTTTTATCTATTCCGATATCATGGAAATAATTAACAGTGAAGACATGCTGCTGGGTCTATTGTCTCACGAGGTTGCCCATTTAGACTTAAGGCACTACGAACGACAGTCTAAATACGCTGGAGAAGAGCTAAGCAAAACCCTCGTTATGTTAGGAGCCGGTATCGCTGCAGCACTTGCGGGCGCAGGCGGCGACGCGACCACGGCTCTTTGGCTCGGTGGCATAGCCAATCAAGCGGAAAACACCCTAACCTACAGCCGTAACCAAGAACAAGAAGCCGATCGACGCGGGCGTCAATATCTGCTTGACGCAGGGCTCGACCCAGATGGCATGACAAAATTATTTCAGGCGTTGTTTAAACAAGCGTTAGGCAGACCCAAGCTAGAGTTTTTATCAACTCACCCTTCTCCTAACACACGCCTTTCAGACGCTTTTAGCACCGCACCTAAGCAAACAATACTATGGCGCCAACAGGCCAGTGATTTTGAATTTTTTCGGGCGACCTTGCTAGCGTATAGAGCAGGACTAGAAGACAACCCCTACACCTATCTGGATCAAAATATCTATCACCATAATGCCAAGCTTTTCGCAAAGGGGCTGCTTTCTTATTTAATTCAATCACCAGATCGAGCACTCGGCTTTTTAGAGCAATTAGACAAGCGCAACTCATTTACAGACTATCTTCAGGCCCTTAGCTACGCCGCAGCCAATGAAAAAGAAAAAGGCATAGCGGTTATCAAACGTCGACTTGAGCTTGATCCAAACAATATTCTTTTTGCTATGCTAGACAGCCAATTAAGTCAGTCAAAACCCATTGAGACAACATCAAACTACCTTTATGAACAACGTTTAATTTGGCGCGCCAACATCCAATACTTTCAGTCTATTGGAAATAAAGCCATGGCGTTGCATTATCGAGCATTGTTAGACTTTAGTCAGGGGAAAGATAAAACGGCCCAATATTTAATAAAGCGCTCTGAAAATGACGCAAAAGATAATGAAAAAGACATTATAAAAAGCACATCTGATTATTTTAAAATGATCAGATCAGCGGAAAAACGAGAAGACCTAGAAGAAGAAAGCTAAAAAAAAGCCAGACATATTGTCTGGATTTTTTAGGTATTTATAAAACAATCTATATTATTCAGCAGACTGCGCACGTAATGCATCAAATTGAGATTGCAAGTCAGCGTGCTTCGCTTGATAAATAGCCGTTTTTTGATTGTAAGTATAAGCACCTTTTAAATTAACTGTAGAATCTACCTTCGCGCCCATATTTTCTAATGTAGCCGACAGAGCAAGAACGCTGCCTCTCGCGCTTTGTAAGCGATCAGCGGCATTTTCATCGGCGGCAAAAGCACTGGTGGCGATAACAGATGCAGTGAAGAAGGTAATTGCTGTTTTTGAGAAAGTGTTCATTTTCATTCCTTATCAATATAGTTTCAATGGTTGCCATTACTAAGTAATGTTTCGATAAGATAATAATAAACCTTTATTAAAATTAAAAAAGAGCAAGGGCGTCGCTTCCACCGTTATTCCAAATACGAACCAATAAACGTCAGATTGGATAAAAATCACATAAAAATACAACTAGGCATTCTAAATAAGGTAACAAACCAAGCAAATAAGGAAGCATTAAACAAACTGGCATCTTACCGCATACCTGCATTGCTTTTTCTGATGGTTTAAGTCGATAGGTTCAAATAAAACGATAGGGATAGATCGGAAAATTTGTTAATATAGATCATCTGTTTGGATATATAAGATTATGACGCCGCTTGCTTTAATTGATAACTTAGAACACTTGCCGAATCCGTTCACTCAATTCGAGGGGATCGCTGCTCACCTTAAACAAAATACCCCCCAGCTCAACGACCCAGAGTATCGCCGTGACCTTCAGCTTGCCCTGTGCTTTATTTACAGCTACAACGGCTCCCAAGCGACCTTTAATTCTTATCGTCGAGAAGTAGAACGACTGCTGCTGTGGTCGTGGCATATCGCCAACTGCCCAACCACCACATTGCGCCGTGATCAGATTGAAGAATTCATCCATTTTTGTATCTCGCCACCAGAAAGCTGGATAGGCACAAAAAATGTCGCTCGCTTTAAATTGCACATGGGACAAAGAACCGCGAACAAAGAGTGGCGACCCTTTGTCGCCCATGTCAGTAAATTGGAATTCAAAAATGGCGATGTGCCAAAGACAAAACTGCATTCATTATCCCAATCAGCGATCCGGGCGACGTTTTCAATTTTATCGTCTTATTATGGCTTTCTTATGCAAGAGGACGCAGCGCAGCAGAATCCCGTCGCCTTAATTCGACAAAAAAGTAAATTCGTTAAAAAAGAAGTGACACGCAAACAAGTGCGACGAATTTCTAATCTGCAATGGGATTATGTGATTGAAACCGCAGAAATGCTGGCCGAAGAAGACCCAGCGACTCACGAACGCACTCTTTTTATCATGAATGCGTTGCTTGGTATGTATTTGCGAATTTCTGAACTCGTCGCCGATGAACGCTCCGCGCCGGTGATGGGCGATTTTATCAAAGACGCCGACGGTCATTGGTGGTTCAAAGTGCTTTCAAAAGGCAATAAAGAACGTCTTGTCGCCGTATCAGATGACATGCTCAATGCGCTCATTCGATATCGCCGTTTTCGAGATTTGCCAACATTGCCAACCATTGCGGAAAATACGCCGCTGGTGCCCAAAAACCGCGGCCAAGGAGCCATGACCAGCTCACGGCAAGTGCGCAACATAGTGCAATTATGTTTTGATCAAGCCTATGAACGTATGTGCGAAGATGGCATGAGAGCAGATGCCGATGATTTACGTGTCGCAACCGTGCATTGGTTGCGCCATACCGGCATATCCGAAGACGTAAAAACCAGACCCAAGGAACACGTAAGAGAAGACGCGGGGCATGCCAGCATGGCGACCACAGATAAGTACATTGATACCGAATATCGAGAACGCCACGCCAGCGGCCGAAAGAAAACCCTTCGACCGCATTAAATATCAGTGTTAAAAATAAGCAGCACTTCTCTATATTTAGCGTTGTGCTATTTTTACCAGCGCTCTAAGCTTTTTTCGTCATTAGTATTGGCTTCTACCCAATGGCTTTCTGAGCCCTGAGACTCTTTTTTCCAAAACGCCGCTCGGCTTTTTAAATAATCCATAATAAAGTCACAGGCTTGAAAAGCGTCGGCACGATGCGCAGCGCTGACGCCAACAAAGACGATCTGATCGTCCACCGACAAACGACCAACACGGTGCACAACGCAAACATCCAACAAGGGCCAACGAGCATTGGCCTCATCGACAATAGTCTGCAGGTTGCGTTCTGTCATGCCAGGATAATGTTCAAGCTCAAAGTGACACGCGCCGTTAGGCAAATCCGAAAACTGCCGCACTAAACCGACAAACATCGCCACAGCGCCCGTTTCATTGGCTTTTAATAGACCCTTGTATAAAGCATCCACCTGAAAATCGTCTTCCTGTACAAGAATCATTTAACCTCCCGTAACCGGTGGAAAAAAAGCCACTTCATTAACGCTTTCTGGCACTAGGTCTGTGTCCCGTGCGAATTCAAAATCGATAGAGGATTGAATGCCTTTCTCAAGCAGCGCCTGCCCGTGAGCCAATTCGTTGGCTAATTGCTGTTTTAATTCGCCAATAGTCACCGGTAAGACCACTTCGACCCTGCATTCACCTTGACCAATACGCTCTTTGAGTGAGGCAAAAAACACCACTTTTACGCTAGGCATCCCCTTTACTCCAGTCGCCACTTTTACCACCTTTCTTTGCTAACAAAGACACATGTTGAATCACGATACCTTTATCCACCGCTTTGCACATATCATAAAGAGTTAATGCCGCAATACTAGCACCGGTTAGCGCCTCCATTTCAACCCCCGTTTTGCCAGACAGAGAACAAGTGCACAACACCTCTAGCTCACGATCACTGATGACATTAATGTCCACCGTCACCTTGGTTAGCATTAAAGGGTGACACAAAGGGATTAAATCAGAAGTCTTTTTAGCCGCCTGAATACCCGCGATGCGAGCCGTCGCCAGCACATCTCCTTTTGGTAGCCCTCCTTCGATGACCTTGGTTAACGTCGTTGGCTGCATCAATAAAATGGCCTGAGCCGTCGCGGTACGCTTGGTAATGTTTTTGTCTGAAACATCGACCATGTGAGCATGGCCTTGATGGTCTAGGTGGGTCAGTTTATCGCTCATAAAAATCCTAAACAGTGTACATATTAAAAATGTCGCCTATATTTTAAGAAAGGCACCAGGATTGCAAGTTAAGTCTTTTTAAATGTCGTCAAAAAAGCATCATGGACTCTTAGGAATGACCCCAAAATTCGTTGTATCTTCCTTTATCACCCTAGCCTTATTGTTATGGCAGCCAGCCGTATTGGGTCTAACACTCACAACGCCAATCCCTACTTTTAAAGAAATACACCCTCTTTCTGCAGAACAAGCCTTGCTGAATGCAGAAAAATTCACGCAACAAGCCTATTCAGAATCGCAAGGTTTTTCAGCGCAGACTTATTGGCATAAATTAACTTTCGCAGAATCCGCACTGGAGCAAGAAAACAACTTTCACCTCAAATTAAATTATTACGTTATTGAGCACCTCGATTTTTACCTGTTTCATGGCGATCAACTCATTAACCATTGGAAGCGAGGCGCGCTCGATGACTGGCATACCGACACAGAATATTACGATGGCATCTGGATTCCGCTTCAATTATCGAGTCATCAAAATACGACGTTACTGATACGCAAACAGGGCAACAGCCCTCTTCTAACGCCTTTCGAGTTACTAAATGCAAAAGACACCCTAGAAAAAAAGCAATACCAGCCGATTTTTTGGAGTGTCATTATCAGCAGCCTACTCATTTTGCTTACCCACAACGTCTTTGTTTTTGCCCTTCTCAGGCAACCCGGCTTTCTATATTACCTTGCACTCAACATTGTGATTCTTATCGCTTTGTCGGCTATCACAGGGTTTAATCGCTGGATCTTTCCGGAATCCGTTAGCCAATGGGTTATAAGGCAACTATTCCTCGTTTTCGGTATTGGCGCGTGGATCCTCTTTCGTTTCAGTGTGCATTTTTTAAAGGAAATTCACATCCCCGCCCCACAGTCAATTATTCGTCGATACGGTGATTGGATTTTTGTTATTTTCTTGATTTCAACACAGCTACTCTCCGTCAAGACGTCGGCCTTAGGGTTCGCCTTAATTGAAGTGTTTATGTTTATAATTTGTACTTATTGGGGTGTAAAAGCGTACGCCAAAGGCTTTCTTGCGGTCCGCTTCTATTTGTTTTCATGGTTCTTTTTAATAGTCGGCAGCATCCTAAACACCCTTATTTTTTGGAAGGTTTTGCCTATAAACCCCATTACCGAATCGATTTTCCCCGTGGCTTGTCTATTGCAACTGCTCAGTTTTTCATTTGCCTTTGCTGATAAAGCCAAGCAAATAGAAACCAATCGCCAACAGCAAGCCCTGATTGATCAGCCAACAGGCTTACCTAACAGAACCTATTATTTTGACCAACTGCCTATTCATTTAGCGAATCTCAATCACTCATACAATCAGCCGCACAATGATCCTGAACTGGCACTTATCATCATAGACATCACCAATCATCGAGCATTAAGCCAAGCGTTTGGTCCCGCAAAAGCAGACACTGCCATGGTTGAAATCATCGAACATATCCATCAAAAAACAGCCGAGATGAACGGCCTTTTATCTTTTCCTTTGCCAAACAAAACCCTCAAAAAAATCATCCGTATCAGCACGCAAAACATTCTCTTGATTAGCACAACGCCAGCCTTGATAAAAACACAAATTCAATTCATCCAACACACATTAGACTATTCTACGCTGGTGAATAATATTCACTTTAGACACCAATATAAAATTGGCAGCGCCCTCTATCCATCACAAGGAGCCAATCTAGACAAGCTCTACCAAAATGCGCTTATCGCAAAAAACTCGGTGACTTACTCATCAGGCAATTGGCTCCCTTTTACTGATAACTTAAAAAACAACCATGCCCATCAGCTGCATTTAATTACGCAGCTCACCAATGATATTCAACAGGAAGCACTGTATTTCGATATTCAACCTCAAGTCGATTTACTCACCCGCCAAATCATCGGTGGGGAAGTTTTGGTGCGCTGGAATAACGATAAATTAGGGCAAGTTTCACCTGCTGAATTCATACCGCTAGCAGAGCAAACCGGGCTTATTTATAAACTCACAGACCTGTTACTGGAAAAAGTATTCCAATGGGCACATCAACACCCCCATGCCCTATTGAACAAACGCTTATCCATCAACATCTCAGCGCTTGACCTATTACAAGAGGATTTTGCTCATCGCGTCTCACTCTTAATTCAGCGCCACCGTTTATCGCCCCAAACCTTCACCATAGAAATCACCGAAACCAGTGTTTTTCAAAATAATGCCATCGTACATGACAACGTAAAGCAGCTTCATCAAGCCGGCTTCAAACTCGCTATCGATGATTTTGGTGTCGGTTATAGTTCCATGCAGAACCTTGTCGCCTTACAAACTGACGAACTAAAAATAGACCAATTCTTTATTATGAGCTTACTCGAGGATGCACAAAGCCAGATCTTATGCCGCAATATGATAGACCTGAGTAAGGCGCTTAATATTATCAGTGTCGCTGAAGGCATTGAATCAGAAGGCATACTGCAGTTATTGCAGGACTGGCATTGCCAAGTTGGTCAGGGTTATCACCTCTATCGCCCTATGTCACCCGCTGACTACCTGGCGCTGTTGAATAAAAAAGTTCCACCTTTGTCCACGCCAACAAATCGTGCATAATGCATAACACGTAAATTCATCCACTTGCACCGTGCGGTTAGTAAGCCAAATTACATGAGCCTAATAGACGATTATCAACTGCTGGAAATCTCCACCACCGCCAGCGAGCAGGAAGCAAAGACCGCATTTAGACGTTTGGCTAGGCGCTATCACCCTGACAAGAACCCAGACAAAGACACAACCGAGCTTTTTCAGCGCCTGCAAGCGGCGTATGAAAATGTCACCAATGCGATTCGCCAAGGGGCACAAGTCAACGATTGGAAGCCCTTTACCTTCACCAAAGAAAATACGCAAAGCTCGGCCGCTAAAAACCGTTACACGCATTTTTCGAGCGCCACCGATAAAGAACAAGAAGCCTTTATAAAAGAGCGACAACGCGCCTACGAAGCAATGAAACGCAACAACGCTCATCACGATAAAGTGCGTGATGACGCCATCAAAGCGGCGCGCAACACACTCAATGAAAAACGCGTCAAAGCCTTGTATGAAGAAGCCTTTAAAGCCTCAAAAGACTTCAACGCTCACGGCTATAGCGACACAGATGATACCGGCAGAAAAGAAAAACATACCGACATACCGCCCTATCAATCCTTTATGGATGACGAGGGCGACTACACGCAACCCACGCGCCCATACCACAGCGAAGCCGTTAGCCAACCCATTAGACTAAACGCCGCAAAGGCCGCGTTTCGAGCGGCGACCTATATCGCATTTTTTGCCGCCGGCATTTACAGCACACTTTATTGGCAATCCTCACAGCAAGAAACGGCCGAGTCTAAAACCGCCACTTACATCACTGGTTTATATCCGCAGTTCCGCGTTGGAATAAATTACACCTTGGCCGATACTCCGCTTTATGCTGAGCCCGATGTCTCCAGCGCTATCTTGCAAACCATCCCAACACAATCTGACCTGCAAAGTATAAAACTACAAGGTAACTGGTTGACGGTTCGCTATAACGGCATAAACGGCTGGGTGCAGGCCAAAAATATCGGTTTTGGCAGTGTTGAGCAAGCACGTCAAACGGGCTGCTTTGGCCAGCCAGGAATCGCCCCCCAGCATGGTAAATTAATTGGCCAAGCCGATGGCAACAGTCGGCTGCGTATACTCAATCAACTCCCAGAACACAGTATGCTCACTTTCGAATCTTATGACGGCAAAGCGCCTTTCTCTATTTATCTTTATAGAAAGCAAGCTTACGCCGCCAATTACATTCCAAGAGGCAGCTACCGATTGGTGTTGGAGACAGGATCCCTGTATCATCACGCCTGTAATCAATTCCTCTTTAACGACACAACCAAAGTCATCTTAGACAAGGTCGATTTCGCCAGCACAGAGCAAACACTCACGCTAACGCCATAATCAAACCGCTGAACAAAACTAAGTGACAACTAACCCTGAGTACTTCACCAACCATGCTAAGTAATATCCGAATCGTATTGATCAACACCTTTCACCCTGGCAACGTCGGTGCCATTGCCCGAGCCATGAAAAATATGGGCTTAACCAAGCTTTATTTGGTTGATCCAAATGACTATCCATCGGAAGAAGCGACCAGCCGAGCAGCCGGCGCTGTTGATCTACTTGAAAATGCCACCATAGTGACCACGCTCGAAGAAGCCATCGCAGACTGTAGCCTTGTGATTGGCACCAGCGCGCGCCATCGCACCTTTCAACTGCCGATCATGAATGCCAGAGAATGCGCCGAAAGCGTCATCCCAGAAGCGGTTGATCATAACGTGGCGATTGTTTTTGGCCGTGAGACCACAGGCTTATTAAACGACGAAATAGCCCAATGCCACCGCCAAGTGTATATCGACGCCAACGATGAATACCCCGTGCTCAATATTTCACAAGCCGTGCAAATCGTTGCTTATGAGATTTGGATGGCCAATCAGAACAAAGAAAACTATCAAAAAGAAACGCCAGAGTACCCACACAAAAAAGACATGGATCTTTTTTATGCGCATTTAGAAGAAACCCTTTATGGCATTAACTTCATCATCCGCAGCCATCCTGGTAAAGTCTTAGATAAGTTACATCGTTTCTTTAATCGCTCACGTCCAGAGAAACAAGAATTAGGCATTTTACGCGGCGTACTGGCCGCAGTACAAAGGGAAGCGGGGCTGACAGAAGCCAACAATCACCCAGAGAAAAAAGCCAAAGACATATTAAAAGAAGCGGCTAAAAAAGATTAATCCGTCGCCTCTGCCAAATGGCAACGTTAAAAAAAATGCAGCCAATTGGCTGCATTTTTTATACGACTCAATCGACGAGAAACGATTACTTCTCAGCGCGGCCCGCAAACTTACGTTCTTCTACATTGACCTTGATACGATCACCCGTAGAAATGTGCTCAGGCACTTGAATCACCGCGCCAGTAGACAATTTAGCTGGCTTGTTACGCGACGTTGCAGAAGCGCCCTTGATTGAAGGGTCGGTTTCAACGACCTCTAACTCAACGTTGGTCGGTAATTCGATAATGACAGGCACGTCGTTAACCAACACCACTTGAATGCCGACTGTGTCTTCATTAACAAACAGAATCTCTTCTTCAATAGCGCTCTTATTCAAACTGTATGGCGTGTAGTCTTCGCTGTCCATGAAAACATACTCCTCACCATCGGAATAAGAGAACATCGCTTGACGGCGAACGAGATCAGCAAGATCAATCATGTCCGAATCTTTAAAGGTTTCATCCAATTTACGCCCTGTCACCACATCATACATACGCATGCGATACAAACTTCCACCGGCACGACCTTGAGGAACCGACCGTTCGATATCTTTCACAATATAGGTTTTGTTGTCGTAGCTAATCGCGATATTCTTTTTGATCTCACTTGCCTTAGGCATTTTTCTTCGTCCTAATATTACGTTCTATAAAAATAAACAGGGGCATTAAATTCAGTGCAATTTTGACTGCCAGATGCTAATCCAGTTTAAGAAAGTTCGCCAGATAATAAAGCATAATTTAGCCGACAAATAACGGAAAATAACCTAAAACAGGTCAGAATCAATCGTCCGCTCTCATGTGAGAACTCATAATCACCTGATAAATAGGGTACAACACATCGGCCCCCAAAATTTTAGCGCGCTCTGGCGACCAGCCAACGATTTCGTCTGGCAAGTTTTTGTTGTCTTTGAACGGCATTTCTAAGGTGAAAGACAAACACTGATAGGTTTCCCCTACCCATTTGGTGGCGACGGTTAAATTCGCCTCACCAAACTGAGATGGCGTGTAGCCGATTTCAGTCTGAAAGTCTGGGCTGACAGCGAGAAACATGTCTTTAAACAAAGACTCCATTGCTTCCATACGCGCATCAAACGATGGCACACCTTGGCAACCATCTACAAAGTTCGCCGGAAGTGTCTCATCGCCATGAATATCCAAGAATAAATCCACACCCGTTTCAGCCATTTTCTTTTGCACCGCTAACACTTCGGGACTGAATTCTGCGGTTGGGTTTTTCCATTCGCGGTTCAAATTCACACCTTTGCTGTTGACCCGCAAATTCCCCTGCACAGACCCATCTGGGTTCATGTTTGGCACCACATAAAAACGGCATTGCTTCAGCAACGAACGCGCGACCGGGTGGGATTCATCAAACAAACGCTCAAGCAAACCTTCCACAAACCATTCAGCCATGGTCTCACCAGGATGTTGGCGAGCGATGATCCAAATATTTTTCGCAAGCCCTTGGGTTTTACTAATTTCCAATAAGGTAATATCACGACCTTCAGCGGTTTCGCCCAAGTGATCCGTAATACAATCGTCATGACTGGCCGCCCAAGCGATCATGTCTAAATGACGTTCATAACTGTAAGGCGCAAAATACGCGTAATACACACTGTCTTGCTCGGGCTGGTGAGTAATCACCAATTTACCGTCGACATATTCAGTTGGCACGCGGAACCAATACTCACGGTCATAAGACGCTACGGCTTGATAATCTACCCAACCATCTGGGTACGCCGCGTCGCTGGCGTTTTCGAATTGAATGACACATTGCTCACCCATTCCGCCTTGTAAACGAAAATAAAACCACTGTAAAAATTTAGAGTTTGTATCATTAGGGATCTTTACTCTAATATTGTCCGGCTCCGAGGCGTCAATAACGGAGATGTTACCGCCATCAAACGCACTACTGATCTTGATTCGGCTGGTCATTTACTCTTCCTTAACAATCAAACATTGGTTCTAAATTATGGCAAGTTTACCTATATTCATCACGGCTGTCGCCAACTCTTCCGACGAGCCAGCGTTTCCGCTGCTTTTCACTTGGTCGACTCACGAAGCACAAATCAAAGAAGTGCTGGTGATTCCCGACGACGAATGGCTCGAAGAACACCGTATCGAACCCAACGCTCTTGACCTTGATGAGCAACAACTCTACGAATTTGGCTTCGAAGCCAGCGACATATTAGCAGAATGGATCAATGAATTTGATACTGATGTGATTTACGCGCTGGAGCCTGAATTGTTGAGTCTATTAGTCGAAGCCACGTACGATATAAAAGGCTTAGAGCCAAGCTTTGAAGTGCAAAGCATCCACTCTTGGTTTGAAGAGCGCGATGTCAACCTAGACGAGGCTGTCGCAGAACAAGGCCAAACAACGCCTTTACACCTGCTTCCCCCCGATGAACTCATCATTCAGCTACTACAGATCGCCGTCGAACAGGGTCTAATCGATCAGAACGATATTCCAGCAATAGAACAATAAACGCACCCAACGAGCCTCTTAATTCGCGCTTAAAAATCAAGAGGCTCTGGGTGAAATTTGCTCCGCTACAGGCTCGCCGCCATGTGCGTTACCAGCCCCCGAATCCCATTCACCAACATCTGTACCGACATCATTAACAACAGCATTCCCATCAAACGCTCCAATGCGGCCAAGCCTTTTTCTTTCAACAGTCGATTCAATAACGGTGCCATTGCCAGAATCACCACAGAAATCCCCCATGCGGCAAAGATCGCAATCAATAAGCTATCTCGACCGTCAGGGTAACTTTTCACCATCACCAGCAGAGTGGCCAAAGTAGAAGGCCCCGCCAACATAGGAATAGAAATGGGCACAATAAAAGGCTCCATGACAGGGCCTTTATCCTTCGTCAAAGGGGAAGGGAAAATCATTTTCAAAGCAATCACAAACAGCACCACGCCACCGGCAATGGAAATAGATTCCGTTTCCAAATGCAGTAACTGTAAAAACTCAGCGCCAAAAAACAAAAAGCACACCAAGATCAGTAAGCCAATTAGACCATCACGCACCACGATCTGGTATTGACGTTTTTGCGGCACGCCCTTCATCACAGACAACAAAATTGGAATATTACCAAATGGATCAATAACGAACAAAAACAGCAAGGTGGCCGATAAAATCGAAAATTCTGTACTCATAATAACTCTTCATTACCTTCATTGAAGACAGGTTAACGCTGCCGTAGCTTACTAAAACGACATGAGTAGAGGCTTAATTCCCTAACACACTGTCGACTAGCGCTTTCGCTTCGCTTTCCAATTTCGCCAGATGCGCTTCTGACACAAAACTTTCTAGATAAATTTTATAAACATTCTCCGTACCCGATGGCCTCGCTGCAAACCAGCCATTATCAGTAGAGACTTTTAAACCGCCAATGGCGGCGCCGTTACCTGGCGCATGGGTCAATATCGACGTAATAGGCTCATCCGCTAGCGTTTTTTGCGTGACGTTTTTGACATCTAACGCACCGAGTAAGGCTTTTTGCGCCGACGTCGCCACCACATCGATGCGCTTGTAAAAAGGTCGACCAAACTTGCTGACCTGCTCTTCATAAAGCATTTGTGGGTCTTTGCCTGTCACCGCCAATATTTCGGCCGCCAGCAAAGCCATAATGAAACCATCTTTGTCAGTGGTCCAAACACGGCCATTTTTGCGTAAAAACGCCGCGCCTGCGCTTTCTTCGCCACCAAATGCCATGGTGCCATTAAACATGCCTTCCACATACCATTTAAAACCGACAGGGACTTCACAAAGCTGACGACCCAGCCCATTCACGACACGATCTATCATGCCACTGGAGACCAATGTTTTACCAAATTGAATGTCTTGCGACCATTGCGGTCTATGCTGTGACAAATACTCTATCGCCACGGCCAGATAAGCATTCGGGTTCATTAACCCAAACTGAGCACAGACAATGCCGTGTCGGTCGTAATCAGGGTCATTACCAACCGCAATGTCAAATTCGTCTTTGAGTTTTAGCAAACCCTGCATGGAATACGGCGAAGAACAGTCCATGCGGATACGGCCATCTTTATCAAGCGGCACAAACCGAAACGTCGGGTCGACTTCTTTATTGACAACACTAATGTCCAAGCCATATTTTTTCGCAATAGGCTCCCAGTAATGTATGCCTGAACCGCCCATAGGATCGACGCCAATGCGGATTTTTGCATCGGCAATGGCTTTCATATCAATGACATTTTCAAGATCATCAACATAATGATTAATATAATCAAAAGGCTCTATTAAACCACTGGCTTGCACTTCGTCTAACCCAAGACGTTTAACGCCTTGTAGATTGTTTTCTAATAACGCATTCGCTCTTTTCGCCACCCAGTCAGTAATGTCTTTATCTGCTGGGCCGCCTTTGCTTGAATTGTATTTAATACCGCCATCTTCGGGCGGGTTATGCGAAGGGGTAATGACAATGCCATCACTAATATCAGATTCCGCTTTATTGTGCGTTAACACCGCATGGGAAATAACAGGCGTTGGCGTATAACCGCCATTCAATTGAGTACGAACCCGCACCCCATTTGCAGTGAGCACGCTCAACGTAGTCTGAAAAGCCGCCTCAGACAAGGCATGCGTGTCTTTGCCTAAGTACAGCGGCCCTGAAATATTCTGCGTCTGGCGATATTCCGCAATGGCTTGCGCAATGGCAAGAATATGGTCTTCATTAAAACTGCTTAACAAGGCGCTACCACGATGCCCTGAGGTTCCAAAACTCACACGTTCATCGGCATGAGTTGCTGCACGGGGCTTTTTGACATAATACGCCGTCATGAGCTCAGGAAGATTAACCAGTGAATCATAAGCAGCAAGCTGCCCTGCTTGAGGATGAATAGCCATATTAAACATACCTTATTAAGTCTTTGAAACCGATGCAATTAGTCTCCCTCATAATCACATCTGTTTCAATGACTTAACGAGGCAACTTATTCAAGCAACATAAAAGAATTAAGCTGTTAACGTTTACGAAGTATCAGGCTCCCAATGGAGTAACCCGCACCAAACGAGCAAATCACCCCAATATCCCCTGCCAGCAAGTCCTCATGGTATTTGGCAAAAGCGATAATAGAACCCGCCGACGCGGTATTAGCGTATTCATCCAGTACCACCGGTGCCTCGTCAAGTGTGGCGTCACGGCCTAGCAGCCGTTTGCTAATCAATAAATTCATATTGATGTTAGCCTGATGCAACCACCAGCGTTTTAACTCCGCCATTTGAATACCCTGACTCTGCAAATGACTCTCAATATGCTCGGCCGCCATGGGGCAAACCTCTTTGAATACCTTACGACCATTTTGGTGAAACAACTTATCGGCTGAATACGGGTCTTCATCTGTTGCACGAGTGGTATAACCAAAATTAGAACGAATATTGTTCGAATAAGCCGTGATGCATTTACTGCTTAACACCTCAAAAGAATGGGCTGACTGGCAGGTGTCACTGCTTTCCACCACCACAGCCGTTGCCACATCACCAAAGATAAAATGCGAGTCTCTGTCCATGTAGTTAACCTGAGGCGACGTCAGTTCTGGGTTGATCACCAACACCCCTTTTGCGGTGCCCGCTTTCACCGCGTCAACCGCTCGCTGCAAACCAAAAGTAGCAGCAGAACACGCCACCAACATATCAAAGCCAAACCCCTCGATGCCTAATGCCGCTTGTACTTCAATGGCGATTGCAGGATAAGAGCGCTGTGTATAAGCACAAGAAACAATCACCATATCGATGTCACTGGCTTTTTTATTGGCGGCTTCTAGTGCTTTATGCGCCGCGGCAATGGCCATTTCAGCTTGATGAGAGACTTGTTCGTCGTTTCGAACTTCCAGTAGCGGACGCATACGATTAATGTCTAACGCGCCCTCTTTGGCATAAATATAGCGACTTTTGATACCAGAGGCTTTTTCAATAAAGGCCGCACTGGAAAGCGGCTTTGCCTCTTGCTCACCTTTTTCAATAGATTGAGCGTGCTCAATATTATATTGCTCAGCCCAAGCATTATAGCTGTCTACCAACTCTTCATTACTAATGGAATACGCGGGAGTCCAAAGACCCACCCCGCTAATGACGACAGAAGATTTCATTGGAATGATCCTTTTTCTTATTATTTAACATTTAATATTTAACCTGTTGTTCAACATTTAACGTACTGCTCAAGATTTGAAAACTATCGATGAATTGTGGAACAGATTGCTCGGACAGTCCACCGTTAGTCATAGCGAAGCCCACCTGTTATGCAAAATACTGATATCAACAGGTGATATGATTGACCGAATTGAGCATAATTCACAGCAGTGTATGATTGTTTTAATCGATCTGTGTGGTTGTTTTAATAGAAGAAATGCGTTTTTATGAGAGACATGGAATGCTTGAATAAAACCAGACTAAGCGAGTTCTTATGACCAATAATAATGCCTTAATTTTATCTGGCGGTGGCGCACGTGCGGCCTATCAAGTTGGCGTATTATCCGCCATGGGAAAAATACTCCCGAAACACACCGCGCTGCCATTTTCAATTTTGTGTGGCACCTCTGCTGGCGCACTAAATGCCACCATGTTAGCGTCTCATGCTGGCGACTTTTCCAAAGCCGTATCGACCTTAGCGTTTGTATGGCGCCATCTAACACCCGATCAAATTTACACAGTGGGTCGTTGGCCTGTCGCCACCTCTTTAACCAAAACCTTACTGTCTCTTTTTCACCTCCATAATAGCGAAACCTCAATGGCGCTAATGGACAACACACCATTAAAAGAGCTACTAACCAATCACTTAGACTTTTCTCAAATCAACACGGCCATTGCAAACAAGCAACTCAAAGCACTGGCCATCACGGCGATGAGTTACAGCACAGGGGAATCAACAACCTTTTTCCAAGGTACACCTGGGCTAGCATCCTGGAAAGGCAACCGACGCAAAGGTGTGGAAGCAATCTTGGGGGTAGATCACTTATTAGCATCCAGTGCCATTCCGACCATTTTTCCAGCCCATAAAATTCAAAACCACTATTATGGCGATGGTGCTATCCGTCAGAAGTCAGCCATTTATCCAGCCCTCAAACTAGGGGCAGACAAACTATTCATTATTGGTGTCAGCGGAAACCGCAGCGCGAAAAAGTGGGCAGCGACGGTTGAAGAGGAAGTCGAATCTAGCGCCCCGAGTATGGCGCAAATTCTTGGGCAGTTATTAAACAGTGCTTTTATCGATAATCTGGAAGATGATATTTACCAATTAGAGATCATGAATAGCCTTATTCGTGATTTACCCAAGGAAAAACAAGCCCAGCATCAAAATCTTCCCACGGAGACATTGATCATTTCCCCGTCAGAAGAGCTTAATGGCATCGCTCATCATTACATTAAAACCTTACCTAAAAACGTCCGTATTTTATTAAAAGCAGCGGGAGGGTCGACCTCGGAAAGAATCAGTTCCGCGGCGAGCTATTTGCTTTTTACGCCGCAATACTGTCGGGCTTTAATGGATTTGGGGCATCAAGATGCCATGTGGGAAAAGGATAGAATCATCGCTTTTTTTGACAACAACCTTTAAATAGAAACGTGTCGTAGGTCTAAAATATCTTCTCTCGCTTCCACCCATGAAACGAGTCTGTGCATGTTTTTAGACGCCAAAGAGCTGCACAATGTTATCGTCCCTTCAACTTGAGACAGGGGATTTTGTAGCAAGCACATTGCTTCTGGATAAGTGGCTTCTAAACGGCGAATTAACTGAGCGGTTACCCCTGCACTGGGTTCGACAATGTCACACTCACTTCCCAGTGCTTGCTCAAACAAATGCTTCACCAAAGGATAATGAGTACAAGCCAACACCAAGGTATCGATCTGTTGCGCGCGCATTGCTTGACTCAATTGTTGAATGGTCTCGGTCACTTTTGCTTGCGAATCAGGCCAAGCGTCGATGTCAAATGCTAAGGTTGCGCTGGACATAATAGACACCTCACTATCGGATTTCCACAGTGCAATTAATTGCTTTAAGCGTGGGCTTTGTGCCGTCACAGGCGTCGCTAACACAGCGACTTTGCGCTGTTTACTGAGTCTAAAGGCGGGTTTTACGGCAGGCTCTACCCCGATAACAGGCAATAAGGTACTGGCGCGGAGAGCATCAATGGCCGCCACCGTTGCGGTATTACAAGCCACCACAATCGCCGAGACCTTTTCCGTTTCGAAAAAGCGCCCTATCTTTACCAATCTATCTTGCAATTGCGCCACACTTTTACTGCCATAAGGCGCGAAAGCATCATCGGCTAGATACAGCAAATCCAGATAAGGTTGTTTTTGGTGTATGGCATTGAGGATGGTTAAACCGCCAGCGCCTGAGTCCATTACCCCTACTTTCAACCCTGCGTCTCCATATTGGGCACATCAGCCTGAACCGGCGAGGGTAATTGAACTGGCTCACGCTCCAACTCAACGCCATAAAGCGTTGCGACAGAGTGTTTTATTTTTGCTTCCAGTTCCAGCAAGGCATCTGCGCTTTGTGTTGAATAATTCACCAGCACTAACGCCTGCTTTTCATAGACTCCAACACCTTGATATTGTTTCCCTTTCCAACCGGCTTGATCGATCAGCCAGCCAGCGGCTAACTTAATCCCTTTTTCAAAGGGAAAAGACACTAAGGAAGGAAAGCGCGCTTTCAGTTGCGCATGTTGCGCGTGACTAATAATTGGGTTTTTGAAAAAACTGCCCGCGTTCGCCAACTCACTAGGATCTGGCAGCTTCTCCCGTCGCACTTCACACACGGTATCAAAGACCGCTTTAAGGCTTGGCTCACCTTTAACCCGCTCCGATAAACCACCGTAGGTTAATAAAAGCGCGGCTTGCTTTTTAAGTGATAATTCCACCGCCGTAATGAATAAAGTGTCTTTCCATTTACCTTTAAAATAGCTGTCTCGATAAGCTAAACCACAATCCTGAGCATTGACCCAATAGACATCACCAGACAGCGCATTAATCACTTGAACCCGAACTAAAACGTCTTTTATTTCCACACCGTAAGCGCCGATATTTTGCACAGGGGCGGCTCCCACCGTGCCGGGAATTAGCGCTAAGTTTTCAATACCAAACCAGCCTTGTGTGACCGTAAAGGCCACTAACTGATGCCAGTTTTCCCCTGCAGCAACGGTTAGACCGACCAAATTGCCACCTTGCTCTCTGACGTTTATGCCCGTTAAACGGTTGATAATCACCAACCCCGACACATCCGCAGCAATAAGCAAATTACTGCCGCCGCCAATCATAGTCACTGGCTGTTTAAACTCTTTGGCCCATGCCAATAACGCCTTTAACGACGCGATACTGTCTGCGACCGCAAAGTATTCGGCACGGTAAGCAAAACGAAACGTGTTATAAGCCGCTAAAGAAATGTTTCTCTGAATCGCGTCTTCGACGCTTTGGGCTAAATAGTCTGTGGTATTAAATCGCATTATCATGGGCTAGCTTAATTTTCTCTTTCTGACACATTTTAAACAGCGTCAGCTGCTTTTGCGCTTTCACTTTGACGAGCCTGACTCTAGGCGCTCATCTGCCGTCAAAGTACGGGCTTCTGTTTCTAATAATACCGGGATACCATCACGGATCGGATACGCCATACCACCCACTTTACTGATCAACTCGCTCCCGTCTTTGCTCAAGGTAAGCGTGGCTTTGGTCACTGGGCAAACAAGGATATCTAATAAGGTTTTATTCATGCTAATGATCCACTTTTATAAGGTTTAATTTTTCTAGAAAAGCGTGCTGAAAACACTCTGGCAATTGCAAAGACACCGGTAAGTACCAAATATTTTCATTCACTACGCTAAGAGATTGACATTTTACCGCGTCTTTTTCCGTCATGATAATGGCCCTGTCAGCAGGTATGTCATTCTTGTCAAACGCATGGTGATCGGCAAACCATTGATGAGTCGTATGCTTTTTTTGCAAGCCGAGTTGCTCTAAGGTGTCAATGAAACGTTCAGGGTTACCAATGCCAGCCATAATATGCCATTTTGTATGAGAGACAAATGCTTGCTGGCAATCTAAACGCCTTGCACCATCCAAAGACATCAACCTGCTTGGAATAAGCGGCGCCAAGGTAATTGGCAACGACAGTTTTTCAAGGGCGTCTGTCATTTCATGGGACACACTCACCACAAAATCAACTTCTTTGAGTCGCTCAACCGGCTCTCTCAATGGCCCGACTGGCAACAATTGACCATTTCCCACACCGCGTTTGGCATCCAACATGGCGACTTCAATATCTCTATTGAGTTGATAATGCTGCATACCATCATCACTGATGACCACATCCACATCGGTGGTCGCCAGAAGATATTTAACCGCCTCATCTCTTTTTGAAAACACTACCATTGGGCAAGCCGCTCGGCGCACCAACATGACGGGTTCATCCCCCACCGCCAAGGTTGAGCTTTCTGGATAAACTGGGGTTGGCACGGTTATTTTTGCACCATGTCCTCGTGAAACAATACCGGGGCGATAACCGTGCGCTTTTAAGAGTTGGCACAGGGCTACTACCATGGGCGACTTCCCCGTCCCTCCAACGCTAATGTTCCCCACTACCACAACGGGAACAGGAGCGCGGTAGGATTTTTTCGACTGTTCTAAAAAAGCGCGCCTTTTGTTGAGCACCAATCGTCTAATGAGAGGCTGCAGAGGCCGAAAGACATTTGTCCAACCACAACGGCCATACCAAGAACGTGTAAACAACGACTCAACACTCACTGAATAGGCTCTTTCTGTGCGGTGTGAGCAAGCTTGCTGATACCCAGCGAGGCAGCGGCGTCATAAACTCTAAGCACCATATCATAAGAAGATTTAGCGTCTGCGGTGATAATTAAAGGACGCGTATAATCCCCTTCCGTAACTTCTTTTAAGCCTTGCACCAGAGTGCTGACTTTTTCGTTAATCAACGTTTGGCCATTAATCACATATTGACCATCGGCGGTAATAATCAATTCAACGTTTTTTGTACGGTCAGAACTAGGAGCATTAGAGGTTGCCGTTGGTAAATCTATGGTGAGCTCTGTGCTTTGATTAAATGTGGTACTGACCATAAAGAAAATCAGCAGCAAAAAGACCACGTCGATCAAAGGCGTTAAATTAATCTGCACGTCATCTATTTTTTGACGTCGAAATTTCACTGGGCAGCTCCTGTTTTATCTCGATCACCATGTAAGGAGTCAATCAATTTGGTGGACTGCTGCTCCATCGTCACGACTAACTCATCGATACGACGACTAAAAAAACGATGGAAAATTAAAGCCGGAATGGCCACGCCCAATCCAGCTGCCGTGGTTAACAAGGCTTCTGATATACCGCCAGCCAATAACGCCGTATTACCCGCCCCACTTTCCATCAACACGGAAAAGACTTTAATCATTCCAACCACAGTACCCAACAAGCCTAGCAAGGGTGAGATTGCTGCGATCGTACCAAGAGTATTCATAAAACGTTCTAGTTCATGAATCACATGACTGGCCGCTTCTTGGACACTTTCTTTCATTGAGTTACGGCCATGTTTAGAGTTCAGAAGACCCGCCGCAAAAATAGACGCCAAGCCGGTTTTGGCTTGCATAGAACGAATATATTCGAGGCTCATTCTATCGTCTCGTAATCGTGTCATCACCTCAGACAACAGCCCTTTTGGTGCCACATTTTTTTTGCGCAAGGTCCAAAACCGCTCAAGAATAATCGCCAATGTTAGAATCGAACAAGCCATTAATGGCCACATGAAAAAACCACCCGTCTGAATAAAAGCTAACACGTTGCTCTCCAAATTAAATTTGACTGTAATTTAACACACTCTCTAACTTTTCTACACGCTTGCAAGTGTCAGATTTTAAGAGAAAAAACGAATATACGCAGGAAGAGTGACGCAATGAAATTTGGCCATTTGAAAAATAAAAAAACAAGGATTCACCCTCCGCAACCACCAGCCAATTTATTTGTAAGGCATGCAAAACAGCCAACACACTTGGTGGCTCTTTTTTTTGCAGAATCACCCAATCAATATCCGCCTGCAGAAGCGTAGCAGCGGTCAATGCTGAGCTTAAACGGGGCGACAAAATATAACGCCCCTCGTCTTTCACCTTCAAATAAGACTGAATCATCAGCCGGTCCATTTGATTATCCGCCCAGCCATTTAATAATAAAATCTCCCCCTGTTTTTTTAACACCAGCGTCCGATTAATATTTTCCAGTGAGATATCCGCTTTGGAAGGGCCAAACAATATGGAATAAAACAACACACACCAGATGCACAAGGCCCCCATCATGCCTCGCTTTAACGGACTCTGGTACACCCAATAGCACACCAGAAACAGCATGAGAAAACGCGGTACAGGCGAAGAAAACACATCAAAATGCAGCAAAGGCGCAGAAAAAACCAACCATTCCAATGCTCGCATCACATAAACGAGTAAGCCTTCCAGCATCCCATAGCCAAGCGTCGAACCAAACACGAGTGTCTCTAAGCAAGCCAGTAAAACCCATGGAAACCAAATAAAAGCCGCCAAGGGAATCAGCACAATGTTAACCAAGATAGCGCTACTGGAAATAGCCTCTTGCCAGCCAAGAATCAACACCATGGATGCGGTACTCAACATGACTTGCACCATAACCAAACGAGACCAAGCGGTTGAAATCTGGCAAAAGCCAATTAGCAAATACACCATGCTAAACGAAAGCCAGAGCCCAGGACTTAATAACGTTCTAGGAGAAAACAGTAAAACCAACCAGAGCGCAAAAGTGATAATACGGTAAGGAGACACCTTCAACGCCATCATTCGAGCACACAAGTAGACACTTAACATGATCGACGCCCTAACCACGGGTTCTCCCCAATTCGTAATATAGGCATACCCAAGTAGCAGAGGAATAACAATAATCACATCATAATGCCAACGGCTCACCCCCGAGAGCAGTATTGCCCTCGGGCTCAACCACCAAATAAGGCGGCTAATAACACTGCCTATGGCAAACATAAAACCCGTGTGCAAACCAGAAACCACAAAAAGGTGCGCCAAGCCTAAGGTACGAACCACCCAAGTATCTCGCTCAGTCCACAAATCATCGCTGCCCAATAAAAGCGCTTTAGAGAATCGCCAATGATCAAACCCAGAAAAAGCATGATCCAAATAGGCAAACAGCTGATTTCTCAGCGGCATCACGGCAGAGTGCAACTGAGACTCATCGGCATCGGCAAAACGTATCCCTAACTGTGCCCGCTGATGCTTGACATAGAGATTTCTCTGCCACCAAGGGCCCTCTTTATCGGCTGGTACAAGACTAACAACCTCGCCTTCTACCCAGCGCCCTTGTTTAGTCAAAAGCGAGCTTAAGATGAAGTCATCCAACGTGTGGCGAACACCATCAGAAGAAAAGAACTGGACGCTGACATAGTTTTTTCTAAACGGCACCGAGCTTAGCGATGACTCAGCAACCACCAGCTGCCGAGCGTCAAAATCAACCGACACCGAGTCACCAATCTGCACACTAAGTGGTGGGCTTTCTGGAAATTCATGATAGAGAATGGAAATAAAGGATAGAAGTGTCAAAAGCAATGCGATTAAACGCTTTGTACGCATTAGATAGAGACACACTAGAATGATGTGCGTAGAATACAGCCAGAAATAGTGGCTCGGCACCAATATGGCGCCCATCAATACGGATAAACTACTTAGTAACATAAGACCTCCTTGTCTTAAATTGCTAAATTATTTTTCACCTAACTATGCCAAAAAATTATCTAAAAAAAATCATACCTAACTCAGAAAAGCTGAGACAAAGTAAAGCGCTAGGTCTATTAGGGTCTCAAATTTATGAGGCTAATTTATGGCACCTCAACCGCAAATCTGTCGCTCGGGCATTTTTTAATGGCTTGTTTTGGGCCTTTATTCCCATGCCTTTTCAGATGCTCGCCTCGGCCTTACTCGCTATTCCCTTACGCGCCAACATCCCATTGTCGATTGCATTAGTGTGGATCACAAACCCCCTCACTATGCCTTTTGTATTTTATTGCAACTACAAAGTAGGCACCTTAATACTGGGTGCTCAAGACAAAAAAGACTTCCAACTTTCTGTCGAATGGATCTGGGATAAATTGGAGCACATTTGGCTGCCGCTCTATGTTGGCTCATTCATCTCTGGTCTCGTCGTTGGTGCTATCAGCTATGTCCTTATTACCATCTTATGGCGACTGCATGTGATTAAACGCTGGAAAGAACGCACCCTTCGCAATAAATAACACCTCAAAGCATTTAAAAAATGCCGACAAAAAGCCAAAAATATCCGTGAATCTAGCCTTTAATCTTTTACCGCTTACTTTAGCCTATGCAAGGCACCCTGCGATAAGCGATGAGCAGAATCCATCCATCCCAGCATTTTTTCATCATGCGTCACCACCAGAAAAGCCATATTGTAAGTCACTTTTAACTCGTTAATCAGGTTCTGAATTTCTAACGACGTGGCTTCATCTAAGTTTCCTGTTGGTTCATCCATCAACACGCAAGCCGGACGATTCGCCAGTGCGCGGGCAATCGCCACACGCTGCCGTTCTCCGCCAGAGAGTTGTGAAGGCTTATGATCTAGCCGATCTTTTAACCCCACCTGTGCCAACAATGTTTCTCCGCGCTGCTTTGCTTCCTGCTTATTCATGCCCGCAATCCACATCGGCATGAGCACGTTTTCTAAGGCGCTAAATTCCGCTAATAAATGGTGAAACTGATACACAAAGCCCATTTCTTTATTGCGCATTTTAGCGCGTTTTGCATCACTAATACTGGACCAAGAAACCTGCGCCAACTTAACATCGCCAGTCGTGGCCAAATCCAACCCCGCCAACAAATTCAGCAAGGTGGTTTTACCAGATCCAGAAGCCCCAACAATAGCGCAAGCCTCGCCTTTGTTTAGTGTTAAATCAATAGAGTGAAATACCTCAATAACCTGCTTACCGTCTTGGTATTGTTTAGACAGCGAATGACACTCTAGAACGATATTATTACTCATAACGTAATGCCTCTGCTGGCTCTACTTTGGAAGCTCGCCAAGCGGGGTAAATCGTCGCGGCAACCGTCATAATAAAGGCTGATATGACAATAAGCCTCACATCAGACCATTCTAGCTGTGATGGCAAATAATTAATAAAGTACACATCCGCATTCAAAAACTGAACATTTAATAATGTCTGCATGGCGGCAATAAGATCGCTCACGTTCAGCGCTAAGGCCACCCCTGAGACGACACCAATCAAGGTGCCCAGCATACCAATAAACACGCCTTGAACAATAAACACCCACATCACTTGAGCCGAGGTTAAGCCCATGGTTCGAAGAATCGCAATATCATTACGCTTATCCGTTACCACCATGACCAAGGTCGAGACAATATTAAAAGCCGCCACCGCAACAATAAGTAAAAGCAACAAACCTATCATGGTTTTTTCCATCTGAATGGCTTGAAACAAATTTCCGTGAGTACGAGTCCAATCACTCACCCGATTTTGACCTGGCACTTCACGGGCGATATCCCAAATACGAGTCGGGGCAACAAACAGATCATCAAACGAAATTCTCAAGGCTTCAGCATCGTCGCCTTTATAGCGCTTGAGTTTGGCCGCGTCTTTTATATTGATATAAGCCAAGCTACTGTCTAATTCAGCTCCCACCTCAAAGGTACCCACGACAGTGAAACGCTTCAGTACTGGCGCAACACCGGCAATAGAGACATTGGCCTTAGGTAAAATGGCCGTGACTTTATCGCCAATCTCCACCCGCAGCATTTTGGCGAGCTGCGCCCCTAAAACGATACCAAAACGCGTTTCATTGAGCGCATTAAGTGAACCTGAAGCCATGTTGTCATCAATAATAGAAACCTTTTTTTCCATCTCTGGATTGATGCCATTCAAGATAGCACCATGAACGCTTTGACCCGATTGAAACATGACCTGCGCTTGAATATGAGGAGCAACCCCAACCACGTTGGGCATTTTTTCAACCAATTTGGCGGTACCACGCCAATCGTCTAAAACAGGCGAGCCCCATAAAGTAGCGTGAGGCACCATACCTAAAATTCGTTGTCGTAACTCCCTATCAAAGCCGTTCATCACAGATAACACCGTGATAAGCACCATTACGCCAAGCGCAAGGCCAGCAATAGATGAAAAGCTAATAAAAGAAATAAAATGATTGGAGCGTTTTGCCCGAGCGTAACGCAGGCCAATGGCGACAGGGAGGAAATTAATCAATGTGTGTCCTTGAATGGCAAGCTTGCGTGGCAACAATGGAGGAGCAAGCCCCTCCATTATGAACTAAATCATTCGTCCACTTAGGCGTCGAAATCAATGCCTATACGACGACCAACATCCTCGTAAGCTTCGATTACCCCACCTAAACCTTGACGAAAACGGTCTTTGTCTAATTTCTCTTTGGTGTTGGCGTCCCATAAACGGCAGCCGTCAGGTGAAAACTCGTCACCTAATAAAACCTCACCTTTATATAGACCAAATTCTAATTTGTAATCCACCAAAATCATGCCGCCTTCGGCAAAAATCGCTTTTAATACATCATTCACCTTGAAGGTAAGCGCTTTTGCTTTCTCTAAATCTGCCGTTTTGGCCCAACCAAATGATTCCACATGTGACTCATTTATCATTGGATCCCCTAGGGCATCATTTTTTAAGAATAACTCAAAGGTCGGCGGAGTAAGGGTAATTCCCTCTTCCACACCTAGACGACGGCACAAACTACCTGCCGCAACATTACGGACAACACATTCGATAGGCATCATATCAAGACACTTAACCAGCGACTCGGTATCGCTTAAAAGCGTCTCAAAATGGGTTGGAATACCCGCTTCTTGCAATTTTGTCATGATGAAGGCGTTGAACTTGTTATTCACCATGCCTTTACGCTCAAGCTGTTCTATTCTTTTGCCGTCAAATGCCGAGGTGTCATCACGAAACACTAGAACCATCTTGTCAGGATCATCTGTACGAAATACAGATTTTGCCTTACCTGCATACAGCTCTTGTCGTTTTTCCATTGGAGGGTCTCCGGTTTGTCTTTGTGAGGGGTTAATCTTTAATTTACAAAACGCTGTGCCAAATGAAACGACACCACTTCAGGCAATGCCATTGATGACACATCAATCACCAAGAAATCACCTGCTTTTTGATGAGTGATTTGGTAAGCGTATTCTCGCTCTTCCCAACCGACATCATCAAGGTTTCGACGACGCGTATTGAACAGTTTCATTTCGCTACCCTTGCCACTAGGGACCATGAAGTCAATCACATCGCCAATACGTGCAACCTCTTCCGGCGGCACAGGTGCCAGCATGTTTTCCACTTCTGGCATCAAATACATGCCCGCCATGTTCAATTTAGTTTCAATATCTGCTGGCGAGACGTTTTTGCCTAAGTAAATAGCATACAAACCTTGATGATCAACCCAAACAGGGAGCGGCGATGTGTCGTCACGATTTGAAAGGTAAGCCGACGATTGATTCAATTGACGCCCCATTGCGCCCCATAAGCGTACCGCCACCGAATAAGCATCGTCATTTTGAACAGGGCTCATCCAGCGACTGGGTTCTACATCCTGCTGTTCGTCACGAAACTGAACGCTTACCCGTGTTTTGTCACCGGATTCACTAAAGCGGAATGAAAAAACCGTTTGTGCTGGATGCAAGCGGGTGATATCGCTCCACAAAGACGCCCACCAACCTTGCGGATGAAAGTCAAAAGCAATGGAGATAATTTGATTGTCGGTTTGCGATGCAATGGATGTACCCGCACCATGAAGCGCCGTCAGAAAATCCGCAACGATGCGCTTTGCTTGTTGCTGATCTGCTGGCACTAAGAATTCAATGGCATCGTCTTGCTCGGTCACACCCACATTAACCATTGGGTAAAACACAAACGGGGCTCTTGGTGTCGTAAAAGAATCAGAGGGTTCTAAATTACCGATTTTATCTTCATTAGGAATAACCAGTAGATCTTTTGACTGTTTAGACCCTGCTGGTGTTTCCAGTGTCGATGTCACCGGCTTTTCATTCTGATAATCATTGGAATGGTCTGTCAAAAACAGACTACAACCGGATAAACCTAAGGCGATTGACGTCGCGCCAACAAACTGTAAAGCAAACTTATTCATACTAATAAAATTCCAGCTTCTATCATTGCCTGTCGAACGGCAGAATGGTGATGTTCAGAAAGAGGGGTTAATGGTAACCGAATACCATCATCACACAAGCCCAATTGACTACACGCCCATTTAACAGGAATAGGATTGGACTCTAAAAATAAATTTTTATGCAAAGACGAAATAGTGGTATCAATCGCATGGGCTTGATCTGCCTGACCAGCCAATGCGAATTCTGCCGCTTGAGCGACCGCTTTTGGGGCAACATTCGCGGTCACTGAAATATTGCCCTTGCCACCTAGCAACATCAATGACACCGCCGTTGGATCGTCTCCTGAGTACACTGCAAAGTGCTCTGGCAACGCCTTAATCAGCGCGTCACCACGCTCTAAATCCCCTGTAGCATCTTTAATACCAACTATGTTTTTGATGGCGGATAGACGAACCACGGTGTCATTTTGCATATCACAAGCCGTTCTTCCGGGGACATTATACAGAATTTGAGGAATATCAACGGCGTCAGCAATGGCTTTAAAATGTTGGAACAAACCTTCTTGAGTCGGTTTGTTGTAATAAGGCGTCACCAATAAACAGGCATCGGCACCCGCGTCTTTTGCTCGACGAGTCAGATCAATCGCTTCATGCGTTGCATTCGCCCCCGTTCCTGCAATCACAGGAATACGCCCATTCACGGTACGGACCACTTGACGAATCACATTGGCGTGCTCTTCTGGGGTCAAGGTCGACGATTCACCGGTTGTACCGACAGCAACAATGCCATGGGTTCCTTCATTGATATGAAACTCGACTAGATCATCTAATTTTTTAGTGTCTACAGCGCCATCTGCTGACATCGGTGTGATAAGCGCAACTAAACTACCTGTGATCATTTCGAGTCTCCGATAAAAATATTAAGCGGCGCCTATAGTAACGTCCAGACTCACCTTTAACAATAATTGCGGCGCGTAAAGCCGGAGTAAATTAGCAAGAAAAGACATCTGAGGGGATTTTTTGTTTCACCCTTGCTAAGCTACGGTTTATAAACGCACAAACAGAGGACACCTTATGACAATTGAAATTGGGCAACCCGCCCCAGACTTTAGCGCCAAAGACCAAAACGGCGACACCATCACTCTCAGTCAATTCAAAGGCAAAAAAGTCGTTTTGTATTTTTACCCTCGGGACTCAACACCAGGTTGCACAGCACAGGCTTGCGATTTGCGTGATAACTATCAAGCCCTACTTGATCAAGGTTTCGTCATTCTTGGCATCAGCACAGATACAGAGAAAAAACATCAAAACTTCATCGCGAAATACAATCTGCCGTTTCCCTTGATTGCCGATACTGAAAAAACAGTTCATGAGCTATACGGCACTTGGCAACTTAAAAAATTCATGGGACGAGAGTCTATGGGGACAGTGAGAACGACGTTTATCATCGATCAAAATGGCATGATAGAGGACATTATCAGCAAGGTGAAAACCAAAGCCCACGCCGAACAAATATTAAAATAAATACCCTTAATCAATACAGCAAGACGGTTAAACTAAAAAATGGCGCGATAAAATCGCGCCATTTTTTCAGAGGTTTAGTGCGTTCAGAGACTTAGTGCATTCAGAGGTTTAATGAATCAGAAACTTAGTGACTCAAAGGCTCAGTTACTAAGAGATTGAGCCTCTCAAAATCAGATACCACCGCGAATATGACCTCTCACTTCTGCACGGTAAAAATCGGTCAACAAGGCATGCAACTCGCTGCTTAGCGGCGGCAAAGCCGATGCCGCGGCATTGCGTGTCACCTGAGATGAGCGGCTGGCGCCAGCAATAATACTCGAAACCTGTGGCTGATCTAAAATCCAACGCAGCGACACATCTAGTATATTTTGGCCTTCAGGCAATTTTGCCTTTAATGCTTCTACTAATGCCACGCCTTTTTCAAACGGAATTCCGTTAAACGTCTCTCCCACATGAAACGCCGCGCCATCTTTATTGTAAGAGCGATGATCATGCTCATCAAAGCGATGATCAAGAGACATTTTCCCAGACAGTAAACCGCTTGCTAATGGTAAACGTACAATAATGCCGACGTTGTTTTTTTCGGCTAATGGCAAGAGGGATTCAACCGCGTCTTGACGAAAAACATTGAATAAAATCTGCAAGCTGGCCAATTCAGGGTGAGCACAACAAAACGTCGCTTCGTCTAGCATTTCTACACTGGCACCAAAGTGCTGGACAACGCCTTCTTTTTTAAGGTCTTCCATCCAAGCCAGTATATCCCCTGAAAACAGCACATCGCGAGGCACACAGTGCAGCTGTGCAAGATCAATCGTCTCGACGCCGAGTCGTTTAGCGGAGGCCTGCAAACTCTTCTTCACCGCCGCCTTGCTGTAACCATTAGGATAGAGCGCTGCATCACGCCCGACCTTAGTCGCGATAATAGGCGATTTGCTTAAAGTGTTACGCCATTGGCCTATTCTCTGTTCGCTTAAACCACCACCATAAACGTCCGCCGTATCAAAAAAATGAATACCTTCGTCAACGGCCGTTTGCAATATAGTAGTCGCTTCCTTATCTTCCACAGGACCAAAATCATTCCCTAATTGCCAGCATCCTAAGCCGACTTCCGACACCTCAAAGCCTGTTTTTCCTAATGTTCTTGTTTTCATAAACACTCCTATGCACGAATTAATGATGAATGGCGCTACTATACGAGCCTTTTTACTGTTTATAATTATCAATATATTAAAATCATTGTTTAATAAGGCTTAACAATATGAGTGCTAATTTCCCGCAAGGCCTACGAGAGTTTTTAACCGTTGTTGAATCACAAAGCTTTTCCAAGGCCGCTGAGCAACTGAATATTTCTCGAGCCAGAGTGTCGCAAATCATTAGCCGCCTAGAAAAAGACATGGGCGTACAGTTGCTGTATCGCTCTACCCGATCACTTTCTCTGTCTCCCGCTGGAGAAACTTTTTATCAGCTTTCACGTCAGGGAGTAGACCAACTAGAACATGCCGTATTATCCGCCCAAAACGCTCACGCCAGTATTGGAGGCCAAATCAGAATCAATGCCGTGGGTGGTTTATTTGGTGAAGAAATACTCGCGCCGCTCTTGCTGAGATTTATGCGTGACAACCCAAAGATAGAAATAGAGCTCAGCTTTTCCAGTACAAGAGAAGATTTAATTGAATCGCAGTATGACCTTGTTGTCAGAATGGGTTCGCTTACTAATTCCAACCTGATTGGCCGCAGACTCACCCGCTATGCCAACTATCTTGTCGCGAGTCCTGCTTATGTTGAGACCATGCCTAAGCTCAACAGCCCGAAAGATTTGCTGGACCATACTTTAATCAATGGCTCGGTAAAAAGATGGTCATTCACACACCTTAACAGCAAAGAAAAATACGAGCTTCCGGTGCAAGGAAAGCTTAAATGTTCAAATGGGCATGTCGTAAAACAGGCGACACTCGAAGGCCTAGGTATCTCTAGACAGCCAGCGTATTATGTTGAGCAAGATATTCAATCAGGACGACTGATACAGCCATTACCAGACTGGCAACTCCCCCACTCCGACGTCAGTTTACTCTATCCAAAATCAAGAAATATCAGCCTCAGAGTAAAAGCCTTGGTGCACTACCTGGTGGAAGCCTTTAGTATTGACGCTAACAAAAACGCATAACACGAAGGCGCCCTTAAGGATTTCTATGCTATTGGCTTTGGCTGGCTCACTCACTCCCGTTGTATTGATCATTTTTTTAGGCTTTTTTCTTGGTAAAAAAACACACTATTTAGAAAGCCCATCGCTTAGCGCTCTGGTGTCCAATGTAGGCTTACCCGCCCTGCTACTGCACTCGGTTTTGTCTATGCAAATGCAAATTTTTAGCATGCTAAAAATTATTGCTGCCACCGTGCTGGTATTAGCGCTAGTCGCCTTACTTTCCTACTTATTTCTCAGAGCCCTTAAACTGTCGCCACAATTTTACTTGCCCCCTTTGGTCAATCCAAATACGGGGAATCTGGGCATTCCTGTTGCCTACGCTTTATTTGGAATAGAAGGCATGGCGATTGCGGTGGTCATTTCATCCATCGTGCAGATCAGCCATTTCACCTTGGGTGTTGGCTTTATGTCAGGCACTTACCACCCAAAACAATTACTCAAAAGTGGCGCCATTATTACGCTGCTTGTGGGTGGCGTTTTCCTCAGCTTGGATGTCAGTCTCCCCGTGCCCTTAATGAGCACACTGAACATGATCAGCCAAATCACACTGCCCATTATGTTAATGCTACTAGGCAAATCGATTAGCAACCTAACCATAAAAGAACGCCACAAAATTGGCAGAGCCGCGCTATTGTCTCTGTTTCGCCCTATTATCGGGGCGTTGAGCGCCTGCACAGTCGTGTATTTTTTTCCGCTGACCCCGTTAGAAGGCGCGGTACTGATAGTGCTAAGCGCCATGCCCGTTGCCGTCATCAGCTACATGTTGGCCACCACTTTTAAAGGACCTGTGGACGAAATCGCATTGATGATTTTATTTTCTCTTCCCCTATCGCTTTGCACGATTGGGGTTCTCTGGTGGCTGTATTTATAAAAAAGCATTCATATAAAAACGATTAAGACTTAAGCCAATCAATAAACGCGGAAACGGGTGCCGTGGGTGCCCGTTTTTTCGACACCACAATATAGTAGCCATTATCAGATTGCACCGCGAAATCTGACAGCGCGACCAGCACGCCGCTTTGAATAAAGTCATCCAATAGTGGTGACCAGCCAAGCCCCACCCCTTGACCAGAAATCGCAGCCTGGGCCAACAAAGTATAATTATCAAACTCCATCACAGATTCAGAGGGTTGCCATTGGGCACCCTGCTGCTGAAACAGCAATTCCCAATCCATCCATTTTTGCCCCATATCAGCATTTAACTTTAACAATGGCGCTTTTATCAAATCCGTTAGATTGGTAAAGCCAGAAAATTCATCCAATAGCTTTGGACTGCATACCGGATAAACCTGCTCAGGTAATAATTTTTCCGTCAAATAGCCTTGATATTGCCCTTCGCCAAATAAAATCGCCACGTCCGCTTCAATTGATACCAAATCCACTTCAGATTGAGAAGTTTGAATGCGGATATCAATGTCTTTATGTAGACGACGAAATTCTGGCAAGCGAGGCATGAGCCAAAAAGCGGCAAAAGCAAAATCCGTTGCGACAGTAATACGTTGGGACGTTGGTTTTTGTTTTATCTTTTGCATCACATTACGCAAGTCTTGCAAACTCGACTGTGTCGTTTTTAGTAAAATATGCCCCGCATCCGTCAATACCACACCACGATAAATTCGCTCAAATAATGGTGCGCCAAGTGAAACCTCTAATGTCCGTATTTGCTGACTTACCGCCGGTTGTGTCGTGCCTAATTCGCGCGCGGCAGCAGTAAAGCTCAACAGCCTTGCGGCGGCCTCAAAAACGACAAGTGATTGCAATGGTGGCAACTCTGAGTTTATTAACATAAGTTAAACTTATCCAATACATAAGATTTTAGTCAGTTTACAGCATCTTTTTCATGGCGCAATGTAAGCAAAGCAGGGTTATTGCCACTCAATAAATCCTAACTTCAATGTTTATCCATTAGAGAAAATCATGTCAAACAAACAACCTAACATTCTTTTTATTATGGCCGATCAAATCGCAGCCTCTGCTTTGCCCATCTATGGGCACCCTGTTGTAAAAACCCCCAACCTGAGCAAACTCGCTGAAAGTGGCGTAGTCTTTGACTCGGCGTATTGCAACAGTCCGCTCTGTGCGCCCTCTAGATATGTACTAATGACAGGTCAGCTTCCTAGTAAAATTGGCGCTTATGACAACGCCGCTGACCTAGCGGCGGACATTCCAACCTTTGCCCATTACTTGCGAGCACAAAACTACAAAACCGCACTCTCCGGTAAAATGCACTTTTGTGGCCCGGATCAACTGCATGGATTCGAAGAGCGCCTCACTACCGATATTTACCCTGCTGATTATGGCTGGTTTCCCAATTGGGATGACCTTAAAACGCGCCCTACCTGGTATCATAATATGTCGTCTGTTACTCAAGCAGGCCCCTGTATACGCAGCAATCAACTGGATTTTGACGACGAAGTCGTTTTCCACGCCCAGCGTTATCTATACGACTATGTACGACGCGAGCAGGATCGTCCATTTTGCCTTACCGTTTCCATGTCACACCCACACGACCCTTACGCAATACCGCAAGAATATTGGGACAGATACCAAGAGGATGAAATAGATCCCCCTAAAATCACCATTAATAAAGAAGACCAAGACCCACACTCAGCACGATTACAAGAAGTTTATGCTTATCACGATCAAGCACTAAGTGAGCAACAAGTTCGCAACGCTCGACGCGCTTACTACGGCGCCATTAGCTACGTAGACGACAAAATCGGCATGTTATTAAAAACACTAGAAGAAACAGGCCTAGCCGATAATACCATTATTGTTTTTTCCGGCGATCATGGCGATATGCTCGGCGAACGCAACCTTTGGTATAAAATGTCGTTTTTTGAAGGGTCAGCTCGCGTCCCTATGATCGTTCACGCACCCCAACATTTTTCAGCTAAGCGCGTCAAAGAATCGGTTTCCACCATGGATCTATTACCCACTTTCCTTGAAATGGCGACGAACACCACAGACCATCATTATGCCATGCCCATACAAGGCAGAAGCCTAATGCCACATATTGAAGGCAACGCTGGCGGGCACGACGAAGTAATCGGTGAGTATTTTGGTGAGGGCGCCATTGCCCCACTTTTAATGATACGCAGAGCACAATATAAATACGTCTATTGCGCAATCGATCCAGAGCAGTTATTTGACCTAGAAAATGACCCAGATGAGCTAATTAATCTAGCGACAAACCCAGATTATGCTGACCTATGCAAGGCTTTCAAACAGGAAGCGTTGGAGCGCTGGGATTCTGATGCAATGACCCAAGACGTTCTAATCAGCCAACGCCGACGTCGTTTAATTGTCAAAGCCATGAACAAAGGAAAAAAACTCGCATGGGATCACCAACCTATCTTCGATAGCAGCGAAATGTACATGAGAAACCACATTGACCTAGACGATTTGGAAAGCCGATCTCGATTCCCTAAAATCGTATAACCAACAATACGCAAACAAAGACCAACACTTATAGGAGCACGCAAATGACAGTATTTCCTTTTAATCAGAAAGGGCTCAAAGCCTTGGGGGTTACAAGCTTACTACTTAGTAGTAGCTTAGGGCTCGCTGCTGAACCAGAGCAATGTCAAAAAGTGACTTTTAGCGACCCGGGCTGGACGGATATTGGTGCCACCAATGGCATAGCAACAACCCTTTTAAACGCAATGGGATACGATACACAAGTCTATCTTCTAAGCGTCCCTGTCGGTTTTGAAAGCTTAAAAAATGGCGAAATAGATGCCTTTATGGGCAACTGGATGCCGGCTCAATCGGCTTTTATTGATAAATACAAAGACAATATTGAGATCGTTCGCACCAACTTAGAAGGCGTAAAATTCACCTTGGCTGTTCCAACCTATGTGTTTGACGCAGGCGTAAAAGATTTTTCCGACTTACAAAAATTTAGCAAAGACTTTCGTCAGCGCATATATGGCATTGACGCAGGCGCGCCCGCCAACCAGAAACTACAAGATATGATAGACAGCAATGATTTTGGTCTAAAAGAGTGGAACCTTGTTGAGTCAGGCGAACAAGCTATGCTATCGCAAGTATCAAGAACCGTAAAACGAGACAACTTCATTGTTTTTCTCGCTTGGGAACCTCACCCAATGAACGTAAACTTTGATTTAAAATACTTAACCGGTGGCGACGAATATTTCGGACCCAACTATGGCGGAGCAACCATCAGAACCTTGACCCGTAAAGACTATACAAATGAGTGTCCTAACGTTGGCAAGCTGCTCAGCAACCTTAAATTTAGCCTAACAATGGAAAACGAAATCATCGGCTCAAGTGAAAAGCCCGAACAAGCCGCAGAAAATTGGATCAAGGCTCACCCAGGCGTGCTAGACAACTGGCTCCAAGGGGTGACAACCTATAATGGAGAACCCGCATTGTCCGTGGTAAAAGGTCAACTTGGCCTCATGTAAACAAAATATTGAGCACAAAAAAACCGCATTCAACATGCGGTTTTTGTTTTTTTTGATCACACTACTGGCGTGTAAGACGATTATTCCCTAGCACCAGCGGGACTGAAGAACGGTAAGGGTTGATGTCCAATCCTCCGCGCCTTACATAACGCGCATAAACCGTTAAGCTTTCTGGCTGACACTGACGCATGATGTCGATAAAAATACGCTCAACACATTGCTCATGAAAATCCGTATGCTCACGAAAAGAAATAACATACTTTAATAAGCTGTCATGGTGAATTTTAGGGCCTTTGTACTCAATAAAAACCGCCCCCCAATCAGGTTGATTGGTAACAGGGCAATTGGATTTTAACAGGTGGCTCACCACACGCTCTTCGACAACCCCAACCGTCTTGTCCGTTGCCAACAACCCCGCGTTAGGATGGTATTCCGACACATCCACATCCAATTCATCAATGCAGTAGTCTGGGGTCAAGACGACCAGCGACGCCATCGAATCAACATCCCGAATCATCACCGTCACAGCAGCACCCGCCGCGTTAGAAAGATCCTTCTCAAGGATGGCTTGCACTGCTTCCATAGAGTCATAACGCATTTGATTCAATGAATTTAAATACAATTTAAACGATTTAGATTCAATAATATTAGGCGAATCACAGGGTAAACGAATCTCCGCCAAAGCAACAACTGGCTTTCCTTTCGCATTTAACCAAGACAACTCATACGCATTCCAAACATCTTCACCATAAAAGGGTAAGCGTTCGGACTCAATGCCCATTTCGGTCCATTTATCCACTCTTGCAATGGGGTAAAGCAACCCTGAATCGTACTCAGAAACATACTCTGTTTGCTGACCTAAGGGTAAAAAACCCATATCACTTCCTCAACTTCTAATACCTTTGCCCTGATTGAGCAAACGCAGACCAAAACCAAATAACACCACAATAAACACACAAACAATTACCAGCGCCCAATACACATTGATATCAGACACACCCAAAATACCGTAGCGAAACGCATTAACCATATAAAGAACAGGGTTTAAAAGCGAAACAGACTGCCAGAAGTCGGGTAATAAATCGATAGAATAAAACACCCCACCAAGATACGTTAGAGGCGTTAAAATGAATGTAGGGACAATAGAGACATCATCAAAGCTTCGAGCGTAAATGGCATTAACAAATCCCCCCAGCGAAAACATCACCGCCGTCAAACACACCACCAACACAGTCAAAAACAAGCTCTCCAGCGCTAAGTGCGTAAAAAACAACGACAGCACAGTAACAATCAAACCCACACACAAGCCTCGTGCCACACCGCCTAGTGTGTAACCCAGCAGAATCACCCAATTGGGTGTCGGCGATACCAGTAACTCTTGTACGCTGTGCTGAAACTTGGCCGAGAAAAAAGACGATGATACATTCGAATAGGCGTTGGTAATAATAGACATCATGATTAAACCAGGCACAATATATTGCATATAGCTAAAGCCCCCCATTTCGCCAATTCGGTCACCAATCAAGTTACCAAATATAGCGAAATACAAGGTCATCGTAATGGCTGGTGGCAACAATGTTTGCGGCCAAATACGAGTAAAGCGACGAATTTCCCTGACTAAAATAGTATAAAACGCGACCCAAATTTCCGAATTTTTCATCTGCTTAGCCTTTAATTAATTTAACGAAGAGCTCTTCAAGTCGATTGGACTTATTACGCATACTGACCACATTGATAGCAATAGAATCTAGCGCCTTAAAAATCGCATTAATAGACTGCCCTTTAATGACCTCCACCTCTACCGTAGTAGCGTCTTTACTTACCGCAACACTAAAGCCCGGCAAAGACCAATCATCAGGCAATCGGGTATCCAGATCTAAAATAAAGGTTTCCTGATTCAGTGTTTTCAACAAGGCTTTAACGCTGGTATTTTCGACAATTTCCCCAGCGTTGATAATGGCAATGTTACGACATAGCTGTTCCGCTTCTTCTAAATAATGCGTCGTCAAAATAATCGTTGTACCTTGCTCATTTAACTTTTTGATGAACTCCCACATAGAACGACGCAGTTCAATGTCTACCCCAGCGGTTGGCTCGTCTAAAATAAGCACTTCTGGCTCATGAATTAAGGCTCTTGCGATCATCAAACGACGCTTCATACCGCCAGACAACATTCGAGATTGATCATTCCGTTTATCCCAAAGATCCAATTGCTTTAGGTATTTTTCCGCGCGCTCTTCGGCCACAGAACGACCGATGCCGTAAAACCCCGCTTGCGTTACCACCACGTTAAACACGGTTTCGAACACATTAAAGTTAAACTCTTGCGGCACCACCCCTAAATATTGTTTGGCTTTGGCAAAATCTTTATCAATGTCCGTACCAAAAATAGACACCCGGCCCGATGTTTTATTCACCAACGAGCATAAAATGCCGATAGTGGTCGACTTACCGGCGCCATTAGGCCCCAGCAATGCAAAAAAATCGCCTTTTTCAACATTTAAATTGATCCCTTTTAGCGCTTCAAATCCACCATCATAGCGTTTTTTAAGGTCACTAATTTCGATTGCATATGTCATAATTGAAACTCTCGTACGGCATGGCCGACTAATAATTATTTACTTGAATAGGGTTTTACGTGGAATCACGCACACAATACATACTTGATGCTTTTTCTGATCTGCGCCAGCGAATTGCAGAACATGCACCATTCAACCAGCCAGACTTAGCAGAAGAAGAACTGGATTTTTTAACAAAATGGGATGAGCTGACGAGCAATATCCAGAAAAATACCCATGACTATACTTTTGATGCCCAAGAAATATTATCGCGCTTCATTCGTTGCTATGCGAACCTAGTTCCTTTAATAAAACGAGAACTGCTGTGGTTCGTCGGGGGAGAGTGCTTACACTTTTTAGGTGACGAAGAAATCGCCCTTTACCAACAGCTAGAAGATCGTTTGTATGAACTAGATAGCCGCAACGAAACGTACGATATAACAAAAGAAATCAGCACGCTACGCGGCATATCAACACAAATTCATTAATCATGAGCAAAACACAACAAGTGGGCGGCACTGAGTCCGCCCACTTGCCTTTAAGGCATTTTCTTAAAAACAAGTGTTCCGTTCGTCCCGCCAAACCCAAAAGAGTTATTCAGCACAACCTCTATTTTACGCTTTTGCGGCGTACCCGGAATATAGTTTAAATCACAGCCTTCGCCTTGCTCTTCTAGGTTTATCGTCGGTGGCGCCACTTGATCTCGAATCGCCAAGATCGAAAAAATGGACTCAACCGCACCAGAAGCCCCCAATAAATGCCCTATCATCGACTTAGTTGAACTGATTGCCACGTCAGAGGCATCGTCTCCCATCAGAGACTTCACTGCTTGCGTTTCGGCCAAATCGCCAGCAGGCGTCGACGTACCATGAGCATTTATATAATCAATGTCTAAAGGGGTCAGCTTGGCATCCTTTAGAGCGGCACGCATGGCAGACGCCGCGCCTTCGCCATCTTCCGGTGGAGCCGTCATGTGGTGCGCATCATCACTCATACCAAACCCCACAAGCTCAGCGTATATTTTCGCACCTCGAGCCACTGCGTGCTCATATTCTTCCAGCACCAAAATACCCGCACCATCGCCCATCACAAAACCATCGCGGTCTTTATCCCAAGGGCGACTGGCTGTTTTATAATCATCATTACGAGTAGACAAGGCCCGAGCCGCCCCAAAACCACCAATACCCAGTGGCGTAATGGCCATCTCAGCACCGCCAGCAATCATCACATCGGCATCACCGTAGGCAATCATTCGGCCCGCCATGCCAATATTATGCGTCCCTGTTGTACAGGCGGTGACAATGGAAATATTAGGGCCTTTAAAGCCAAAACGAATGGCAACATGACCAGAAATCATATTAATAATCGCGCCTGGTACAAAAAAAGGAGAAATACGTTTTGGACCGGATTCATTCAATAGCTCTAGGTTTTTTTCAATCATTGGCAAACCGCCAATACCAGAACCAATCGCACAACCAACGCGATTTAAATCGGCAGTCTCTGCATTTAAATTTGCATCCTCTAACGCCTGCACGGCCGCGGCGATACCATATTGAATGAAAAGATCCATTTTGCGGGCCTCTTTCACGCTCATATATTGAGTCGCATCAAAGCCATTTACCTGTGCCGCAAAACGAGTGGAAAACTGGCTAGCATCAAAAGAGGTGATCTCCGAAACACCGCTCTTACCTTCCAGTATGTTATCCCACGTATCTTTCACATTATTGCCAAGGGGTGTCACCATTCCCATACCTGTGACTACAACCCGACGACGAGACATAAGATTCCTCCAGTCATTCACCCTTAACCATCATGGGCTATTAATAAGAAAAGCCGCTGTAACGAATACAAGCGGCTTTTCGGGAAACTCATTTCACCAATGTATTACAAGTTAGCGTTTATGTAATCGTTCGCTGCTTGTACAGTAGTGATTTTCTCTGCTTCTTCATCAGGAATTTCAGTATCAAATTCCTCTTCAAGAGCCATTACTAGCTCAACAGTATCTAGGGAATCGGCACCTAGGTCATCAACAAAAGATGCTGAAGCAACAACATCTTCTTCTTTAACGCCTAGTTGTTCACAAACGATTTTTTTAACGCGTTCTTCAATGCTACTCATTAGAAGTTCCTACTCTACTCATTAACAGCTCAGTGTGAGCATATTATAAAAATTCGATCACCTAAAAGGCGTGATTCTCGACATGAACCGGAGACGTATTTTCGTTGAATTAAACATAAAATTCAACTCAAATTACGACATATACATACCGCCATTGACATGTAATGTCTCACCGGTGATGTAAGCGGCGCCATTTGACGCCAAAAACGCGACAGCTGCCGCAATTTCTTCGGGTTGACCAAGACGTGATGAAGGCACTTTTTCGACCAATTTAGCCTTATGCTCTTCAGGCAACACCTTAGTCATATCTGTTTCGATAAACCCTGGGGCAACACAGTTGACCGTAATTCCACGAGACGCAATCTCTGCCGCCAAAGAACGACTAAATCCTTCTAGACCGGCTTTTGCCGCGGAATAATTGGTTTGTCCACCATTCCCCATAGAGCCAACGACTGAACTAATGCTAATAACACGACCGAATTTTGCTTTGGTCATGCCACGTAAGCAAGCTTTTGTGACACGAAAGACCGAGGTAAGGTTAGTATTAATCACCTGACCCCATTCATCTTCCTTCATGCGCATCATAAGGTTATCACGAGTAATACCGGCATTATTAACCAAAATAGTTGGCGCACCAAATTCCGCTGTAATTTCCTTCACAACAGCATCAACGGATTCGCTTGATGATACATCCAGCACCCAGCCTTTGCCATTCGTCCCTAAATATTCACCGATACTTTGCGCACCCGACTCACTGGTCGCTGTACCGATAACCGTTGCGCCCTGCTCAACCAAAGCAACAGCAATTGCTTTGCCTATACCGCGAGTAGCGCCCGTTACCAGTGCGATTTTTCCTTCAAGACTCATGCTTGTCTCCAACAATGTATTTTGAACCGTTTATTTCGAACCTATAATAAAACTTTATACAGATAAAGCCGCTTCAAACCCAACCAAATCACCTAAAGAAGCCGTTTCCAAGCCTTTAACGATTCGCTTATTAAGACCGCTTAATACCTTGCCCGGACCACATTCTACCGTAGACGTTACACCAAGCTCAGCAAGCAACACAACAGATTGCGTCCACAACACTGGCTCACTTAACTGGGCAACTAGGTTCGCCTTAATGACAGAAGGATCCGAAACCGCTTGAGCCGTCACGTTCTGCACCAAAGTACAAGTGGGCGAATGAAACGCAATCGTCTCAAGTTTTTCAGCCAGCTTCGCACCGGCAGGAATCATCAGCTCACAATGAGACGGAACGCTCACTGGCAGAGGCAAAGCCCGCTTGGCACCCGCTTCTTTTGCGTTTGCCATGGCCGCTTCTACTGCCGCAACGTGACCTGCGATAACAACCTGACCTGGCGAATTAAAGTTAACCGCACTCACAATACCTGGCGCCGCGTCACACGCAGCAACCACTTTATCATCATCAAGACCGATAATTGCCGCCATCGCCCCCTCACCCGCAGGAACCGCTTGCTGCATATATTCGCCACGCAACTTAACCAGTTCAACCGCATCCGTAAAGGCAATCACGCCAGCACACACCAAGGCAGAATATTCACCAAGACTGTGACCTGTAACATACGCTGGCTGTTCACCGCCCTGCTGCTCCCAGAGACGCCACAAAGCAACACTGGCCGTCAACAAGGCCGGTTGCGTTTTGTCGGTTTGACTCAGCTTGTCCGCATCATTTTGCACAAGACGCCATAAATCATAACCAAGAACCTCGGACGCTTCTGCGAACGTTTGCTCTATTATGTCGTGCTTTTCGGCCAAATCCGCCAACATTCCCAACTGCTGAGAACCCTGACCTGGAAAAACAAAAGCTAATTTACTGCTCATTTACTCTCCTGACTATAAAGCTTCATTACAAAGTCGCGCTTCTATTGCAGAATACAAATCTGCCCGCGCAATATCAATTCCATACTCAATTGCACCAATCATAGCAGACAAATCTGAACAACCATGACCTTTTACCAAATTGCCACGCACGCCAACTAGGCAAGCGCCATGCCTGCGTTCAGTTTGGTAAAACGTCTCAAACAAAGATGATGCGCCGTCCACGGCTTTAAATTTACTCATCATAAAAGACAGCAGCCCTTCTGATGCTTTTAACACCGCATTGCCGACCATGCCATCACACACAATGACGTTTTTATCGCCATCGAATAATTCCGTTCCTTCGGCATAACCACAATACTCAGGCCATTTTTTACTGGCCAAAAGTCGATCCGTCTCTCGAATAACGGCACTGCCTTTCGAGCTTTCGACACCTACATTTAACAACCCAACCCTGGGTGGTTCAACACTCAGCGCCTCAATATAGGCCGCACCCAGTTCTGCAAAACCCACCAACATTGACGGCGGACAATGTACATTCGCCCCTAAATCCACCAAACAACGCAACGGGTTAGAGTAAAGCTCTCTAATCAATGCCGGATAAAGCTTAGGCCGTAACACCCCTAAAATATGGCGCGCCAATGCAACCATAGCCCCCGTATTCCCCAAGGTAACAACCACATCCGATGACCGCTGAGCCAATGCATTTAAAGACTGATAAAGCGTGCTGTTACGACGGCGAAATAAAGACAAAACAATCTCTTCATCTCCATTAATGACATCAGAGCAAGTAATCAGAGATAAACGTTCATGAGGCGCAGGAAGTTCCAAACCGGAATGAGGAGAGTAATAAAGGGTGATGATGACATCTTGATGGCGAGAAAGAATCTCCACTGCACCGTCAAATGCAATGCGGGGACCTAAGTCCCCGCCCATAGCGTCTAAAGCTACCCTGATCATGGGTATCTTAGTTACTCACCTTTAGGGGTGATAACTTGACGACCACGGTAAAAACCATCTGCAGAAATGTGGTGACGACGGTGAAGTTCACCAGTCGTCTTTTCTACAGAAAGAGTTGGACCAGTCAAAGCATCGTGTGAACGACGCTGGCCGCGACGTGAACGAGTAACTTTACTTTTTTGTACTGCCATTTTTGGAGCTCCTAACTTTACTTGGCCTTTAATTGGGCCAATATACTAAATGGATTCGGTTTTTCGTCATCCGGTGCGTCATCGGTAGACGAGGCATACTTTACAGCTGTTGGGTTGCAACCACTTTCTTCGTGATAGGCGACAATTGGTAAGGCAAGTATAATTTCTTGCTCGACCATATCTGCCAGAATTACTTCACCATCGGTCATGACAACAGGATCGTAATCGGCCGGTAGATTTTTTGCATGGTCTTCGTCATAAACGAATCCCAGCGACAAATCTAACGCCAAATCATGTGCAACAGCCCCCATACAACGCTGACAAACAACTTGTACTTGAGCGGTTAATGATCCGGTAGCAATATAACGCCTATCCTCATCAACTCTAAAGTCTAGATGAATAAAAGCATTACCCTCATCAGAGGCTAAGATAGCACAAAGCTCCTTAAATTGATTAAGGGGCACGTACCCTTCGAACGCCGACTCATGGCTGGCGTATTTTCGAGGGTCAAAATATTTAGGTAATGTATCATTCAACATGGCGGGGAATAATATTGCCAAGGGCTCTTATTGTCAAAGTCTAAGTGCGGTTAAACGGGTTTTTTTCACTCTTTTAAAGCATTTCAGTGTAAAAAAAGTAAAATCCCCTGACATTCCATTTTAATTTTCGAAAAGTGACCCAAAAACAATGCAAACACAGCTTATCTTAGGTTCTTCGTCTCCTTATCGAAAAGCGCTATTAGAGCGCCTGAGAATCCCCTTCGAATGCCATTCACCCGACATTGACGAAAGCCCGCTCGCTCAAGAATCCGCTGCAGACTTAGTAAAACGCCTCTCCATCGCCAAAGCCTTCGCCGTTCACCACGAGCGCCTATCAAATAAAAAATCGACTGATGCCATCATTATTGCATCCGACCAAGTCGCCGTTTTAGGCACCAAAATCTTAGGCAAACCGCTCACCGAAAACAACGCCATCAAACAGCTTTCTGAGTTCAGCGGTAAAAAAGTGAGTTTTTTAACTGGCCTCTGTGTGTTCAACCAACAAGATCAAACCTATCAATATCGATTAAATGAATACCACGTGTATTTTAGAACACTAACCGAGCCAGAAATCATCCATTACGTGACCCTAGAGCAGCCTCTCGACTGCGCAGGAAGCTTTAAATGCGAAGGTCTGGGCGTATGCCTGTTTGACAAAATGGAAGGCAGCGACCCAAACAGCTTAATCGGGCTGCCGCTTATTTCGTTATGTCACTTACTGAGAGAGCTAAACATTAACCCTATCAGCACAAAGATCGACAACCCAACACTAAACTAATAGCCCTTGGGAAAAGAGAAATAACTTGAAGATGGGGACTCCAAACCATCGAGCGCTTTCAGCGCAACATCGTAACCAAAATCAATCAGCTCCTTCGCTCGCCAGAACTCGTAAAAGCCAGAAATATCTTTCGGCATCGAAATCAATAAATCTGGTGGGTAGCCAGCCAGCTTGTACTGAGTAAGAGACTCCTGCATGGTTTCAAACATCATGTTAATGGTTTGTAAACGCCCCCAGCTTTCTGGCGAGTATTTAGGTTTTTCTTCTGCATCGTCTTTTTCTTTAGCAAAGAAACCTTTTGTATTTAACCACCAAGCAGGCGCACTAGGACGTTCACCTGAAACATTTTCTAACACGCCTTCTGCTGGACCATTTAGATCCACTGCAATAATGTAATCCGCCCCCGCTGGCACAGAAGGAATAATAGGCAAAGGGTTCAAAACACCGCCATCAACGTACATCCGACCATTTAATGACACGGGCGACACAATAGAAGGGATCGCAGAAGAAGCACGCATCGCGCTAATCAAGTCGCCACGCTGAAACCAGAACTCTTTCTGATTCAACAGATCCACCGCAACGGAGGTATAATCAATAGGCAAAGACTCAATAGCAGGTTCCCCTATCATGCCTTGGATCTTCTCGAAAAAACGATCGCCTTTAATATAGCCGCCATTCAACAAGGACATGTCCAATAAGCGAATCACGCTCAGGCGATCAAGCGATTCTGCCCACTCACGATACTCTGGCAGCTTGCCTGCGGCAAAAACGCCACCGACAATGGCACCAATAGAACAACCAGAAATACTAATAATATCATAACCACGCTCTTCAACAGCCTGAATCACGCCAATATGCGCATGACCGCGCGCCGCGCCGCTGCCCAAGATAAGAGCCACTGTTTTTTTTGTATTCACCGCGACCACCTAAGGACGAACATAAACAAAGGAAATACGCCCAACACCTAGCGACTCACGACCAAGGTCTGCCAAGTTTATAAAGCGCACTCTATCCTTAAGCTGATCGCCCAAGCCGGCAGAAATCGTTGAAATAAGTTGATCCCCAGCTTCTATTGCGTTCAAGGCGTTCGTTTGCCGACTGGTAACAAAGCCAATGACTTTTTGTCCCGGTGACAAATCATTTATAAAGCGACGTATTCGAGGGGTATCCTGCGCATCCATCTGAGCAGTAATATTTGCTTCGCTCCCTCTGGCTTCTGCTGATTTCACTTCATCCATACGCACCATAACATCGCCTGCACCACGGCGATTGATGTAAAGAATTCGATAGACATCCTGATCGTTTTTCACCACCAATAAGTATTGATTCTGATCTGCGCCATACAAAAGATAATCGCCAAAGAAGTTATTCGCCCACGCATTACTACTGCCGCAACTACGGCTATCGCATTGAAATAAAACGCGATAGCCATTATTCAGTATTCGCGTCTCATAATGAGAATAGACATCAGGCAAAAGCGCATTACGATCAATTTTGTAAAGCGTACTGATGTAATCCCCCTGAATGCGCACAACCGATTCAGGCTCCCAACCTCGACCTGCTCGCTGAATTTTGCTCAGAGGCACATCAACACCTTGATCCGCCTGAGAGCGACTTTTAACAAGCTGTGCATCTCGATAAGGTTCAATGCTCAACACACTAGCGAAAGACAAGCTGCTTAACAAACAGAGCGAGCAAAGTAATAGTACACGACGCTTTACCATACGATTTTCCTATAATCCCACCCAAATAAGCGGATGACACAATTAGTTTTGATCAATAAATTGCTGGATTTCAGCAGCAACAAGGGCACAACTATCAGGCTCAAGATGAAAATGATGATTACCGTCTAGCCATTTAAGTTTTATCCAAGGAAACTGCGCTGCCCGCTTATCGACCAGCAAACGATTGTCCTGATAGATACCGTTATTCGCCACCAAAGCCAGCGTTGGGCACTTAATTTCTTGAATAAAAGCCTCAACACCCTCTTCATCCATTCGAAAAGGTGAGGGAAAAGTCAATTTGCCGTCATGGCGCCAAACCCAACCACCTTCATCATTTTGCCTAGCACCTCGATCTACTAATATTGTAGACGCCAACCGTGATAACGAGGTAAAACCCTCCATTCTTGCCAACACCATCGCCTCTTTGGTGGGGTAACGGGTGTCTTTCCCTAAACGGTACTTAAGCATTTTATTGACTGAACGCTGTAAATTCACAACGCGTTCGCTTGGCGAGGCACTCAACGGCCCCATATTATCCAACACAATCAAACCGCGAACTTTATCGGGCGCAATGGCCGCCACAAGCATCGCAACCGCGCCCCCCATACTGTGACCAATCAGCCAAACACTTTGCTTGGATTGATTCAAAATAGACACCACATCCAACACATGGTCCCATAGGTGATAAAAACTTCCTGCGGGGCGATGAATGGACAAACCATGACCCGCAAAATCAATCGCGGTATGCGAAAAATTCGCTAAATGCGGCGATAAATTAGAAAAACTCTCGGCGTTGTCTAACCAGCCATGTAATGACAAAATCTTTAATGCTGATGCGTTCTTTGGTAACCACTGCAATCCCGCTATTTCTGTATGCGGCAACTGATAGACAATTTCATTTCCCATAATAACGTTTCTTTATCCATGCTGGTTTCAATTCAGTGACCTATAAAGGGGATAAATGCCATCTAAACTGGCAACAAGCCCCAGCAATAAAATCCCCTTCCACTGCCGCTAACGTCGCAGTGGTCATGGCAAAATTTACCGGCAGGGGTTCATCCACTAAAAAATCAATAAATTGATGGGCAAAAGGCTGATGAGTCACCAATAAAATTGACTCATAAGGCTGCTCACTTAACCAAAGAGCCACCTCCATCTCGCGACCATTTGGCGTAATCAAAGAGCATTCTTTCACTTCAACAGACACATCAAGGTCCGCTAGAAAAACTTTCGCCGTCTGCTGAGCACGAATATAAGGACTCACCATCACCACATCGAACCTTTCCGACTTGGCCTTAAATGCCTGAGCAACCACCTTCACCTCGGCCACACCCAATTCGGTTAGCTCTCGACGTTCATCTTGATCATAGCCATAAGGCTGAGCATTGCCATGACGTAAGACATAAAGACGTTTACGCTTCTTCATCCACACTCACCTGAGGCCAAGGCTGAAACGGAAAGGGTTTTTCTTCGGTTTTATAGGCTAAAAAGGCAAAGATTTGACCAATAAAAGCCGTCACGCCTTGCAGCCAATTAGACAAGGTAACAGGCTCATGCTTTGAACCGAGCTTCACTAAACTTACCAAAACGAGCAAAAAACCAAACACAGTCACGGCAATGTTTAATACCACCCAATACAGCAGCATAAAAATCACGCGAAACCAAAATCCTTGATCCGCATACCCTGGTTTAGACATTATTATTCTCCTCATTTGTCGCAAATTCGACATCCCATTTTTGCTCACCCGTCATCATTGAACCAATCAACGATTCCAGCGTGGCGTTTTCAAACAATAATTTAGACAAACCTTCAGCAAGCGGCATATACAAACCATGCTTATGAGCCTCATCCACCACCATTTTCAAGGTATTCACACCTTCAGCCACCTCGCCAATGCCCCCCACTGCATCTTCTAGATTCTCCCCGGAACCAATGGCAAACCCCACGCGATAATTGCGACTCAAAGGCGAAGTGCAAGTCGCAATTAAGTCTCCCATCCCAGCAAGCCCTAAAAACGTCATTGGGTTTGCACCAAAGTGCACCGCAAATCGGCTCATTTCTGCCAAGCTACGGGTCAATATCATTGCCATCGTGTTTTCACCCACCTTTAAGGCTTTGGCAAGACCGCATACAATTGCATAAATATTTTTTAACGCACCCGCCAGCTCAACCCCAGCGCTGTCTTTGTTTTCATAGACACGAAAAGTGGGCGACTTTAACAGCTCAATTACCCGCCGACGCACTTGGTCGTCCACACTGGCGATAACCGATCCAGTCATTTGACCTGCGGCAATCTCTTTGGCCAAATTAGGGCCACTCAGCACCCCTATTTTTTGCGTAATAGGGTTTCGACGCAAAATATCACTCATAAGTTCAAAACGATTTGGATTAAATCCCTTAGTGGTGCTGATTAATATTTTATCCGCCGTCAACCAAGGCTCAATTCGCTGCACTACCTGCTCAAACGACTTCGAGGGAATCGAAACAAACACTGTATCGCTGTCGCGTATTGCCTGCTCTAAATTACTCGTCGCTAATAATTCTCGATGCAATGGCGCATTGGGCAAATAGCGACTATTTAATCCCGTCAAGTTGATCTCTTCAACCTGCTCCTCATTGCGCATCCACTGGCTCACTTGATGCCCATTTTTGGCCATAATATTGGCCAAAGCGGTGCCAAAACTGCCACCCCCTAATACACATACCGAATGCTTCATAACGTCTACTTCTCTTCCAAAAATCGCCTAATAAAATCCACATAAATCCCATTAAGACGAACAACTAACTTCTAATGACTTACCCCATTCAGGTGCCCTTTGCGCAAGCAAGTCTGACTCTGGATGCTCATCAAAAGGATGAGTGAGCACATTTAATAAACGACGAAACGGCAAGTAATCTCCTCGCTCTGCGGCTAAAATCGCATCATGAGCCAAATAATTCCGTAATATAAATTTCGGATTCACTGCCAACATAGCAGCACTGATTTGAGACCATGCTAATTCATTTTCAATTCGCACCCGCTCGTAGCGCTCAAGCCAAGTAGACAGCGCCTCTCGATCCACCACTTCATCAAGCAAAAGCGCAAAGTCACCCTGTTCAAAATGACTCAATAAACGAAAAAATACGCTGTAATCCATTTTTTCGGTCGCCAATAGAGTCAGCAACGACGGCAACAATTCATCCACCTGTTGCACCGAATTCAAGCCCATTTTTTTCATCATCAAGGCGTCATAATGAGTTTGCAACTCTGGCTCGTAACATTGCAAAATAGCAATCAGCTGATCTCTTTCAAGGTGTTTCGAAAAACACCGCATTAAGCAATTCAAATTCCACAAGCCAACCCCTGGCTGCCGAGAAAACGCATAGCGACCCTCATGATCTGAATGGTTGCAAACCCAATTTGGCTCATAGTCTTCCATAAAGCCATAGGGCCCATAATCGATCGTTTCACCGCTAAAAGAAAAATTATCTGTATTCATCACGCCATGCTGAAAACCGACCGACTGCCATTTGGCAATCATTCGAGCCGTACGCTTTACCACTTCCATCAGCATGCTTTCTAGTGGTGATTCTGTGTGCAAACAATCTGGGTAATAATGCTCTAGACAATAATCGATAAGCTGATCAAGCTCTGCCTGTTTGCCCTGATAAAAAAAGTACTCAAAGTGACCAAATCGAATATGCCCTTGCGCCGTCCGTAATAACATAGCGCCCGCTTCAGGCGTTTCTCGATACACCGCCTCACGGCTATCGTAAAGCGCCAGTGCGCGAGAAGAAGGCACCGACAAAGCATGCATTGCTTCACTGGCTAAATATTCTCGAATACAAGAGCGTAACACCGCACGACCATCGCCACGGCGTGAGTACGGCGTTGGGCCAGCGCCCTTCATATGCAAATCATACAATAAGCCATCTTGACCACGAACCTCGCCCAACAACACACCGCGACCATCACCCAACTGAGCAGAAAAACCACCAAATTGATGACCTGCATAAACCATACTCAGGCTAGAAGGCACAAGGTCTTCACCGCTTAATAGGCGTTTTGTTGGAGGGGATTTAATATCGATAGACAGAAAAGTCGCGAGCGATGGGTTAAATTCAACCAAGCGCTGCTGATGAAGTGGCTGGATCTGAGTTTTCGAAGAAAACTCAGATCCCAAGTTTGCAAAGTAGTGTTGTAAATTCATCTTGTCTCACTAAAAGTAAGCGAGACCTTTATGAGATGTCACAAAGGCAGCCAAGGCAACAAAATAAGAAAGCCGAACTTATAACGTATAAATGAGCACTCTTACTCTATGTTCAACACCATATTGGCCAGCCTAGTCGTCACATAAAGGTCTCTAAGCGATGTTTATCGAGACGTATCAACCATATATTCACAGCGAATACTTTCGCCGACGACTCGTTCAATTTCTGGGATCATAAAGGCATCGTCTTCGCTGGCGAAACTGACTGATTTACCCATTTCGCCGCCACGACCCGTACGACCAATGCGATGCACATAATCCTCAGGGTCTTCTGGTAATGAATAATTGACAACTAACTCTACATTATCGACGTGAATACCACGCCCTGCCACATCGGTTGCAACCAACACTTGAATAATGCCTTCTTTAAAATTATTCAAGGTTTTCACTCGCTTATCTTGCGCCACTTCACCCGACAAAATTGCACAATTAATATTCGCCTTACGCAAACGCTCATACAAATCACGCGTTTCATCACGGCGGTTAGCAAAAATAATTGTGCGTTGACCACCATTTTCATTAATCAACTGTTTTAATACCGGCCATTTCTGATCGGCTTCAACGGTATAAATCACCTGATCAATGTTCTGATTGGTCGCTTCTTTTGGCACCACAGACACTTCTTTAGGGCAATAGGTCCACTGCTGTGCAAGCGCTTGAATATCTTTTGGGAAAGTCGCGCTAAACAACATGGTTTGTCTTAGTTCTTTGTGCGGCGTCATGCGGATAATACTTTTCACATCCGGAATAAACCCCATTGACAGCATGCGATCGGCCTCATCCAGCACCAAACACTCTACTTTACCCAATTGCACCTTGCGACTGCGAGCAAAGTCCAACAAACGCCCTGGTGTTGCCACCAAAATATCCACATTTTCGGTTTCTAAAGCGATTTTTTGTTTTTCATAACTTAAACCACCGACCAAAGTAACCACATTCAAATGGCAGTTTGAAGTAAGCTTAATCGCTTCATCAGCAATCTGTATTGCCAATTCACGAGTCGGGGCGATAATCAAACCACGCGCAAAATTGTTCGCGCGCTTTTCTTCAAGAGGGTAATCCAGAAAATCACTGATCATCGCGATCAAAAAAGCCGCGGTTTTTCCCGTGCCCGTCTGTGCTTGTCCAATAATGTCATAACCAAGCAAGGTCATCGGCAAGGTTTCAGCTTGAATTTCACTACAGTATTCAAATCCCATTTCAGCAATGGACTTGATCACTCGATCAGGAAGGTTTAAATCATGAAAACGCAACTTACCTTCTACTTCAGCAACCGGAAAATCGTCTATAGACCAAATTTTAGCGTTTGTATTCCCAGCAGGCTTTGTCTCATTGCTATCATTGCTGGTTGGCGTATCCGCTTGGGCACTTACTGGGCTGTCATCATTATTTCTTGGGCGCTTATTAGGGCGACGAGTACGCTTAGGTTTTGCGGTGGTTTCTGCTTGTGCTTCTTGAGTTTGGTTTTCCATATTGGAATCTATACGCTTCTATTGTGTTATAAGGTTAATAATCTTCGCAAGAGTGTACCTAATTGATCAGGTTTTATCACCTCTTGCTTCTAGTTTGTTAAACGAACTTTATCAGTATCGGTAAGGCGGCAAGCTGCTAATTAGCTGCGGACCATAGCGCTTGGTTCGTAAACGCTTATCCAATATATGAATCTCGCCAGAATCTTGCTCACTTCTGAGCAATCGCCCTGTTGCCTGCACTAAACGCAAAGAGGCGTCTGGTATGGTGATTTCCATAAAAGGGTTACCGCCACGTTTTTGTATCCATTCCGCCAGGGTTGCCTCAACGGGATCATCTGGCACAGCAAAAGGAATTTTGGCAATGTACACGCAGGTCAAATACTCTCCCGGCAAATCAACCCCCTCTGCGAAGCTAGCAAGCCCCAGCAACAAGCTGCCTTTACCCTCATCAATACGTGCTTTATGTGAATCCAAAATCACCCGCTTAGATTGCTCTCCTTGCATCAGCAAAATTTCCTGCAACCCAGCAGATAAAGATTGCGCCACCTCTTCCATTTGGCGACGTGAAGAAAACAACACCAAGCTGCCTTTTGCCGCCTTCACGTTTTTATCTAAATAGGCAACAATCTCAGCGGTGTGCTGTTCCACCCGACCGGGCTCATGCTGCATATTTGGCACCACCAAAAGACCATTTTTTTGAAAATCAAATGGGCTCATGACACGTAAATATTCACTCTCTCTCGGCACACCAGAACGCATATTAAAACGATGAAACTGATTCAAAGCGGTTAAAGTGGCCGACGTAACGACCGCCCCAAAACATTTGTCCCACAGCTGTTGCTTTAATGTATTGGCGGCCAAGATAGGAGAACCGCCTAGCTCGATATCTTGCTCCATTCCTTGGCCAGATAACACCAACCAACGGGCATTAGGCGGAAAATTTTGGTCATCAACCGCAGAATACAAGCGCCACAACCCTATACATTGCTCTAAACGACCAAGAATAACCCCCAAAATAGGCTGCCAGATTTCGGCGGTTTCAGGCGTGACACCCATGCCTTCATTTTGCTTGGTCTTTTTGCATTCATCTTGGATATTTTCAATACTGTTAAACAACTTTTGATAGGACGTTTGCAAGCTGTAAGCTAATTGGCGCAATTCATCAGGAATCTGACCAAATACAAAACGATGTTGGTTATTGTCTTGATCCAGCCCTAAACCTTGAATATAAGGAGCCAAACCTTGTTGAGCATATTGAATAAAATTCACAACACTCTGTATTTGCTGCGGGATTTTTAACAATAAATTCCCCGTCAAACTCACCTCACTCGTCAACTCTTGCTTAAGGTTGACTAAGTTTTTTTCCAGCTGACGAAGCCAAGTGATGCTTTGCTGCAAACGCACTTCATGTCGAAAGTGGCCAATCGCCTTGTCAGGCAGGTGATGGCCTTCATCAAACACATAAATAGTGTCTTTTGGTGGCGTCAAAATAGCGCCACCGCCTAATGACAAGTCTGCCAACACCAAGTCGTGGTTGGCCACAATGACATCGGCGACTTCTATCTCTGCCCGCGCTTTAAAGAACGGACAAGCTGAATAATTCGCACAATTACGATTGGTGCATTGCTGATGATCCGTGGTTAAGCGCCGCCAGTCTTGGTCACGGACGATGCCAGCCCAATTGTCTTTGTCGCCATCCCAGTCGCCTTTTTGCAAGGCGGCATCCATCTCTTGGTAAAGCACGGTATTAACATCGTCTGAATGGAGGTGCTGCTCAAAAAGGCCCGCAAACATGTCATCCATGGCTTGCTCTTCAGAATTCAAAAAACCCTCAAGATTATTCAAACACAGGTAACGCCCTCGCCCTTTAGCAAGCGTGTACTTAAAAACCAGATCGGTATGCTCAAGCAGGTCTGGCAACTCTTTGTGCAGAATCTGCTCTTGCAAAGCAACGGTTGCAGTAGAAATGATTAATTTCAAGCCTCGCGCTTTCGCAATGGGAATGGCAGCAAGACAATACGACAAGGTTTTGCCCGTGCCGGTACCGGCTTCAATCACGGCAACGTGTTTTTCATCCAGTCGCTCACCTTCTGAGCCTTGTTTAATATTTCCCAAGGTGCGTGCAATCGCACCAATCATCTGGCGCTGCCCAGCCCTTGGTTTATGGGACTTCGCCTCCAAAGAGGCTCGGTATGCAAGTTGAATTTGTGTTTTTAGTTCGTCTGAAAGCATTTATATCATTGAGTATCGTTAAGAATGCTGTATATAATAACAGTTACTGTATAAACAACCAGATGCCCTATGATTAAATTGACCAAAAGACAATCTGACGTACTAGAAACCATTCGCGAATTTATCAGTGAAACTGGTTTTCCACCTACGAGAGCAGAAATAGCCCGTCGACTAGGATTTAAATCCCCTAATGCGGCCGAAGAACATCTCAAAGCCTTGTGTAAAAAAGGCGCAATAGAGATGCTGTCTGGCGCCTCACGAGGAATACGCTTAGTTGACCGTGCATCCAATGATGAAGCCAAAGAAGACCTTGGCCTACCTGTCATCGGCAAAGTGGCAGCAGGGTACCCTATTTTGGCGCAAGAGAACATTGCTTCTCACGTGAACATACCCGCCAATATGTTTTCTCCTCAAGCCGACTACTTTCTGTCCGTATCAGGCACCAGCATGAAAGACATTGGCATTATGGAGGGGGATTTGCTGGCCGTACACAAAACCACTGAGGTTCGTAATGGGCAAATTGTTGTCGCCCGCATTGGCGATGAAGTAACGGTTAAACGCTTCGAACAGAATGGCCATATTGTCCGCCTTATTCCAGCAAATGAAGCATTCAACGACATCATCGTCGACCTTGAAAGCGAAGATTTTGCCATTGAAGGCTTATCCGTTGGGGTTATTCGACAAGGTCTTTGAGTTCTATGTTTTTGAGCTCGATCATCAAGACAAACGTCAAAACCAACAAGCAAAATCACCAATAAAAAAGCGAAGCCTAAGCGTCGCTTTTTTATTGGTCATTAATTCCACGCCACAAAACCCACAAAATTAATGCAAGATTTTAGGACGAAACTCTTCTTCATCAAGATACTCTGAGTCTTCATCAAAAAACGAATCGTCTGAGTAAACAAAATCAACCCCGGCATGGAACATGCATTTTGCTAATTCAAAATAGCGATCTTTTAAATAAGATCGGGTATCATTTGGAATCTGCAATATTGCCAACGGAACGGTTTCCTCACCATTTTCACTGGCTGGACGCAGCACAATATCGCCGTTATCCAGCTCAACAATCTCTAGGTAGGACTCTTTCATATTCAATACTCTGATGACTCTTCTCTAAAACGTAATACCAATTCGATCAGTTTCGCCAAATACAAACTCACCGATGCGCCAGCATCACTGCCACGACCAATCAGGTTATCGCCTTGAACGACTGATGAGGCGGAAGCTCGACATTCAAACTGCACCAAATAAGCCTGATTCAACTGAAAACACCAAGAATCAGAGCGCGAAAGCAAGTCCGCCAATTCGGTTAATACTGGAATCATTATCTGTTTTTTTTCAGCTTCAAGCAGCAAGTTAGCGACATCCAGAGAGCCAGACAGCGAATAAGCCGTCGACACTTCTTTCAACAAGCCATTTAACGCACTTCTTAATTGAAAAATAGCCGAACTTTCCAGCCCAACGTTTAACCATGCCTCGCCACTCTCTTGACTCTGCTGAATAAAACGCCTTGCCGTATCCAGCTTTTGATTGGTCAAACTCGCCAAGGTGACGCCGCTCATTTTTTCTTACCCTCTTCGATCACCCACTTAGAACCAACATAAAACGCCTTCCAGCCCGTTGGTTTGCCTTCTTCTTCCGTCATGACATACTGCTCTTTTGTCTTACGGCTGTAGCGAATAATAGCGGGGCGCCCTTCAGCATCTTTCCTGGGCGCTTTCGCAAAAAAGTGATACTTAGGATCGATTTGATCCATATAAGGCAATAACTCTTCCACCAAGGGCGCACGAGTTTCCCGTTTACGCGGGAATTGACTGGCCGCCAAGAACAAACCAGTGGCACCATCTCGAAGCACATAGTGGTCTTCTACTTTTTGACACGCCAGATCAGGCATAGGCACAGGATCCATTTTTGGCGGCGCGGCTTCACCACTTTTCAGCAGTTTACGGGTGTTTTTACAGTCATCGCTGGTACAACCGAAATACTTACCAAAACGACCTGTTTTGAGCTGCATTTCAGAGCCACACTTATCACATTCAAGCGTCGGACCGTCGTAGCCTTTAATCTTAAACGCACCCGCTTCCACTTCGTAACCAGAGCAAGCCGGATTATTACCACAAACATGCAGTTTGCGGTGCTCATCCATCAAGTAGCTGTCCATAGCCGAGCCACAGATTTTACAGCGATGCTTATTGATGAGCGCTTTAGATTCGCCCTCTTCATCGTCTACCGCAACCACTTCATCGCCACGAACAAGGTTAATCGTTGCTTTACAACGCTCTTTCGGTGGCAGCACATAACCAGAACAAGACATAAAGACGCCCGTACTGGCGGTACGAATCTGCATCGGACGAGAACAGGTTGGACACTCAATGTCTGTCGGTGTGGGCTCATTTAGCATCATGCCGCCATCTGGCGACTCGGCTTTCGCAAGCACGGAGCTGAAATCTTTATAAAACGCATTCAGCGTTTTAATCCAGTCTTTATGGCCTTCCGCAATATCGTCCAATTGCTCTTCCATTTGCGCTGTAAAACTGAAATTCATTAAAGAATTAAAGCTATCAACCAAGCGCTCAGTCACAATATCGCCCATTTTTTCAGCGTAAAAGCGACGATTCTCAACGCGCACATAACCACGATCTTGAATCGTAGAAATGATAGAAGCGTATGTCGACGGACGACCAATGCCGCGCTTCTCAAGTTCTTTAACCAAGCTTGCTTCGCTAAAACGCGCCACAGGTTTGGTGAAATGCTGCTCAGGCAACAACTCTTTAAGATCCAGATATTCTCCTTGCCCTACATCTGGCAAGATATTGTCTTCGCCTTTTTTCGCTACTGTCTGCATGGCGCGAGTGTAACCATCAAAACGCAAAATACGCCCCTTGGCCTTAAACTCATAATCGCCACTGGTCACGGTAATCGTTGTAGAGGTATAGAGCGCCGGAGTCATTTGACACGCCATGAATTGACTACGAATCAAGTCATATAAGCGGTGAGCGTCTTTTTCCATGCCTTGCAAGTCATCCACACGAATACTCACATCCGAAGGTCGGATGGCTTCGTGAGCTTCTTGAGCGCCTTCTTTACTGGTATAGCGAATCGGTTCTTCTGGTATATACGCTTCACCAAAGTTAGAAAGAATATAACCTCTCAACGTTTCTACTGCATCGACACTCAAATTGGTCGAGTCAGTACGCATATACGTTATATAACCACCTTCATATAAACGCTGCGCCAGCATCATGGTTTTCTTAACGCCATAACCCAAACGCGTACTGGCCGCTTGCTGCAGCGTAGAGGTAATAAAAGGCGCCGATGGTTTACTGCTTGTCGGCTTGTCTTCTCGGCTATCAACCAGATATTTGGCACCGGCTAAACGAGCAAGATGCTCGTCAGATTGCGCTTTATTGACAGGACGATATTCTTTGTCTTGATATTTTGCGGCTTCGAACTTGATCACCTCTTTCGATGGCGTCGCCAACATGGCATCCAGTTCCCAGAACTCATCTGGCACAAAAGCACGAATTTCTTTTTCGCGTTCAACGATCAGACGCACCGCAACCGACTGAACTCGACCGGCAGAAAGCCCTCTCGCCACTTTTGACCAAAGCAAAGGCGACACCATAAAGCCAACCACACGATCCAGAAAGCGTCGCGCTTGTTGCGCGTTCACCCGATTCATGTCTAGTTCAGAGGGTGTTTCAAAAGCGGCTTTAATGGCTTTTTTGGTGATTTCGTTAAATACAACGCGTTTATAGCGACTGTCGTCACCCCCAATAGCCTCTCGCAAGTGCCAAGCAATCGCCTCTCCCTCTCTATCCAAATCGGTTGCGAGATAGATGGTGTCAGCGTTTTTGGCTAGCCGCTTCAATTCATCGACGACTTTTTCTTTGCCTGGCAAAATTTCATAGCGTGCTTTCCAGTTACTTTCTGGATCCACACCCATTCTAGAAATTAACTGCTGCCGAGATTTACTACTTTTGTGCTTAAGTTTTTCTTCCGGACTCATTTTACGCGTCAAAGCAGCCTGCTTTGCTCGCTCTTGAGGCGTAGAGGTGGCAGTAGTACCTGTTGGCAAGTCTCGGATGTGTCCTACACTCGATTTGACAACAAAGTCATTGCCTAGGTATTTATTGATGGTTTTCGCCTTTGCTGGCGACTCCACGATAACCAGTGATTTTCCCATTGAACTGTGTAAGCCTTTTATAAAGTAGGTCTGCAAATCCACATTGCACGAAGTTTGATCTCTAGGGGCGCTGATATTAAGCAAACACCTTTTATATGACAAGCGATCCCTGTATTGTTTCACACATTAAATCTTGCGGAACTTAGTATTTCTTATTTAACATACTGAATTCAGCGCTTAAGGACAATCATGGCTACCCTTCAAATATTAACAATTGCATTTTTAATCATCATTGTGCTCTTGTCTGTGGTCATTGGATCACGTGCACACCAAAAAGAAAAAGAAATGACCGAACGCCGTGTTAAACAACTGCAACTGTCCAATCGAGCGGATCGCGTCGAACAGCACATTCGCGGCCTCAAAGACATTAATACGGACCCTATTGCCACTGACGTTCTCTACGACTTCTATCTAGACACACTTCGCGAACTTCTACAATACACAGACGATCCGGAAAAAATCGAAATCCGTATCGCCACCGCAGAAGAAGCAAGAGACAGCGACCCTATTGTATTCAACCCTGAGCCGGAGGCTTTAAGCTTTCAAGAGAAAAGCAATTATAAAGAACGCCTAACAAAACTGGCCAAAATGCTACTGTATCTTCGCCGCAAAGGCAGAATTAGCCATTCTCACTATCAGGCGTGTTATGACTATTTACGCTGGCTAAACCTATGGGTTCAATTAAATCGCCAAATGGTCCAAGCCAATAAAAACTTTTCGAGTGGTGATATGCGCGTCGCTCAAACACTCTATGGCGTCATACTGTCTCATCTTAAATCAGACTCAATAGAACGCCCTGAAAAAAACACCTTAAACACCTTTGTTACCGGTAGAATAAAAGACATTCTATCGCCTAAAATTGCCGCGATGAAGAACAGCGAAAATCCTGAAGAAGCGCTTAGCGAACTACTTCATGACATAGAATCCTCGAAACAAACAGAACCCTAGGCAAACATCACGAAAGCCCTGTCACTCGAATCTCAGCCAACGCAAAAACCAACCTAGACAGCGCCTCCAGCGCCTCTTCATCCGCGGTCTCATGCCAATACAAAAACACGCCCGTTTGGGTGATTTGCACGGCAACAATTAAGCTACCGTATTGTTCCAGTACGGGTTTACACGACTCAGGAAGTGTAAAAAATGCACCAGACCACCAGCCTTCTAACACCGCATGATATTTCCACACCTCATAAGGCAATAACCATATTTTCTTTGGCAAAGACACGACAGGCTTAGGGTAATAATGAGCATAAGCAACGACTTTTTGCTTATTGATTGATTTATCCCACTTGTCAGGCAGATCAATTGATGTAAGCTGCACAGCAAGACCTAATTTTCGAGCATGCATACGTAATGCCATGCGCTGACGTTCTTGCCTAGGCGGCATCACCCATAAGGCCGACCCCATTAAAGACAGTGTAATAAAAATAACAATAAGAGCAGTCATATTTCCATGTCTCTCTAGTTTTCAACTAAAATAAGTTAATCAAGCCAATATTGGAGGTGTTCTATGATGTATAACAGAATTCTACTCGCTGTTGACCTAACCGATGAAAGTATCAAGGTTGCCAATAAAGCCGTCGCGTTGTGCAAAGCAACCGGCGCGGAACTTACCATACTTCACGTCATTGAGTCACTAAACTATGCCTATGGTGGCGATGTCCCTATTGACATCACCGACATACAGGCGCAACTACAGGAAACCGCCAAAGAGAGGATTTCCATACTAGAAGCTCAACTGGATGTCCCCGTTCAAGAGAGCTGCATCACACAAGGTGGAATTGAAAGCGAAATACATCGTATTGCCGAAGAAAAAAGAGTGGATCTTATTGTCGTGGGAAGCCATGGCCGTCACGGCCTTGCTCTGCTATTAGGCTCCACCGCCAATGGCGTACTGCACGGCGCTCCATGCGATGTACTGGCCGTTAAAGTAGTGAAAGACAAAGACTAAAGTTTCATTTCAGGACAGCCATAAAAAAGGCGATGTAATCATCGCCTTTTTAGTATTTTCCAGTCCGTTCATTCGCTTAACGTCTGGTCCAAGTCGTTCCTTCTCGGCTGTCAAGAAGTTCAATACCTTGAGCGGCTAGCTCATCACGAATTTCATCACTGCGAGCAAAGTTTTTGTCTTTGCGCGCTTGTGTTCTTTCGTCGATCAAAGCCTGTATTGCCGCTTCATCCAACCCTTCAGACAGCGTACTGTTTTGCATGAAATATTCTGGATCTTGATACAATAAGCCAAGTAAATCCGCCAAAGAACATAGCTCAGCCGCTAGCGCTGATGCTTTAGTAAGATCGTCTGTTTTCGCTTTATTTAACTCACGCACCAACTCAAACAGCACAGAAACCGCCAGCGCCGTATTGAAGTCGTCTTTCATTGCCTCTTCGAATCGCTCAGTGAAGCCAGTCGGCTCAAATGACTCAGCAATGGCTTGCTGACGCAACGCCGTGTAAAGACGCTCTAGCGCGACTTTGGCGTCCTGCAAACTCTGATCCGAATAATCAATCGCACTGCGATATTGGCTAGACACCATTAAGTAGCGAATGACCTCAGGATTAAACTTCGCCAATACATCACGCACCGTAAAAAAATTACCTAATGACTTAGACATTTTTTCATTGTTGACGCGAACCGCACCACAATGCATCCAATAGTTCACATAGTCTTTGCCTGTCGCCGCTTCTGACTGAGCAATCTCATTTTCATGATGTGGAAATTTAAGATCTGGCCCACCACCATGAATATCGAAATGACTACCAAGGCAATTAGTCGACATGGCGGAACATTCAATATGCCAACCAGGACGACCATCCCCCCAAGGAGAAGGCCAAGACACCTCACCCGCTTTTGCCTGCTTCCACAACACAAAATCCGCTGGATGCTCTTTGGCCACTTCAACATCAATACGCGCGCCAGCCAACATATCTTCAAGCTTACGATTATTTAATTTACCGTAATCTTTAAATTTCGTGGCTCGATAATACACATCACCAGAACTGCCTTGGTAAGCAAAGCCCTTATCGATAAGCACTTGCACCATATCGATAATTTCTTGCATAAACTCAGTGGCTTTAGGTTCACGATCCGGCATTTTATTACCAAGACGTAGCTCATCTTCACGCTGTGCAGCGATCATACGCTCGGTCAAAGACTGAGTTGATTCGTTATTTTCTTCTGCACGTTTGATAATTTTATCGTCAACATCGGTAATGTTGCGCACATAATGCAGCTCGTAACCTAGGTGACGAATAAAACGCGAAATCACATCAAAAGAAATCATCGCACGAGCATGACCAATGTGGCAGTAGTCGTATACCGTGTTACCACAGACGTACATGCCCACTTTGCCTTCCACAATGGGCTTGAAAATTTCTTTCTTACCACTAAGGGTATTGTAAATCTTCAACATGCGCTTAATTTCCTTTTGCTTCGATTTTCGCCCAAGAATCACGTAACGTCACCGTACGGTTAAACACCATACCGTCTTCTTTCAGATCGCGACAAAAGTAACCTTCGCGCTCAAACTGGAAACCTTGGCCTTTTTCAGACACCAGTAAAGACGGCTCCACTTTGGCGTTGGTCAATACCGTCAAAGACTCTGAGTTGATAAAATCTAAGAAGGTTTTGTCTTCATAGTTCGCGTCTGGCGCTTCATTAACGAACAAACGATCATAAAGATTCACCGTGGCGTCCACCGCATGTTTTGCACTTACCCAATGAATAACACCTTTTGGCTTATAATCTTCAGGGTTCACGCCAAGGGTGTTTTCATCGTAGCGACAAAGCAGCTCGACCACGTCACCCGCTGCGTTTTTAATCGCTTGATCACAAGTAATTACGTATCCGCCACGTAGGCGAACCGCGCCATCCAGCGTCAAGCGCTTCCACTTACGCGGTGGTACTTCAGCAAAATCCGCCGCATCGATATACAAGTCTTTGCTAAACGGCACCTCGCGAGTACCCGCTGCTTCGTTTTTCGGATGATTACCCACATTGAAGATTTCTTCTTTGTCTGCTGGGTAATTGGTCAAAGTCACCTTAATAGGGTTAAGCACCACCATGGCACGATTCGCGCTCGCGTCCAAATCTTCGCGAATAGCATGCTCTAGCATACCCACATCGACCACACTATCGGACTTGGTCACACCAATACGGTCACAGAAGTTACGGATAGACAAAGAGGTATAACCACGACGACGCAAGCCAGAAATAGTTGGCATACGCGGATCATCCCAACCATGGACGTGTTTTTCATCCACTAACTGTTTTAGCTTACGTTTACTGGTCACGGTGTAATTCAAGTTCAAACGTGCGAATTCAATTTGCTGCGGATGCGCCGTGTTTAATGTCTCTAACACCCAATCGTACAATGGACGGTGATCTTGAAATTCCAGCGTACAAACAGAATGAGTAATATCTTCCAACGCATCAGACAAGCAATGCGTGAAGTCATACATTGGGTAAACACACCACTTGTCACCTGTTTGATGGTGATGCACATGGCGCACACGATAAATAATCGGATCGCGCATGTTAATGTTTGGGCTGGCCATATCTATCTTGGCACGCAACACCACTTCGCCGTCTTTGTACTTAGCGTTTTTCATGTCCATGAAAATAGCCATGTTTTCTTCAACGCTACGATCACGATATGGGCTGTTTTTGCCTGGCTCTTTCAAGGTGCCGCGGTATTCGCGCATTTGCTCGGCATTGAGTTCACAAGCATACGCCTTGCCTGCCTGAATAAGCTGAACGGCAAAGTCGAATAACTGATCAAAATAGTCAGAGGCAAACTTAGGTTTATCTTTCCACTGAAAACCAAGCCACTCCACATCACGCTTGATAGATTCAATGTATTCAACGCTTTCTTTCTCAGGGTTAGTGTCATCGAAACGTAGATTACATTGACCATTGTAACGCTGTGCCAAGCCAAAATTCAGGCAGATGGATTTAGCATGACCAATGTGTAAATAGCCATTTGGCTCAGGTGGAAAGCGTGTAAGAACCTTACCGCCATGCTTGCCTGATTCGTTATCTTTATCAATGATTTGGGTAATGAAATTACCTGGTTTAGACGTTTCTGACATGTTTGATGTAAGTCCCGATAAGTGTTGGTCTAACAGTATTGTTACTTTGAGGTCTTTGCACGGCAACAGCGTTTGCCACTACTCTATTAAAGACGCCACTTTGACCTGCAAGTATATAGTATTTAGGTTTCTATGGGATATTGGAGGGAAACTCTTTTCATGGTTTTTCAACTCTTTACTGAGAAAAAACGCTTTAGCCGCCAATAGAAACAATATCAAACAGCCTAGTATCACTGCCTCTTGTGACATACAGCACCCTTTGTATCCCTACTTTAGAGACTCATCATGGCCAATCTCCTTTATAACGAAAAAAATACGACATGTTAAGAGCGAAACAATAGCGCTACAAACGTCAAGTATCGTACCTGGCGTTTTGTCAAGATGGACGAACCGACCAGCGTTCTAAAAGAATGTTAATAAACAAATCAGCAGCAGGAGAAACCGATGTTGAACTGCGTTTTACAAGACCAATCGAGCGGTCAATCTTCTGCCCTTTGAGCGGTCTAGAAGTGAGCACAGATGCACTACTTAGTGGCATCGCTAGTTTAGGAACAATCGATATCCCCAACCCCATTTCCACCAAACCCAATGATGTTGAGAGATGCTGCACTTCGTAAAAACTGTTTAACTGCACCTGATCTCTTGCTAAAGATTTGTCTAACAAAATTCGGTTACCGCTGGCACGCCCAACACTAATAAGTTTATAGGGCTCCATATCAGTCCAAGACACTTCCTCCAATTCACATAACGGATGATCTTTGCGTAAACACACCACAAACGGATCGTCTAAAAGCGGAGTAAAGGACACCTCTGGATGCTGAGCAATGGCCATATTTATACCAAAATCCGCATCTCCACGAATAACTGACTCCAAACCATGATTGGCACTTTCATCTAAAATCTGAATCCGTATACCCGGATAACGCTCGTTAAATACATTAATAACACTCGGCAAAAAATAAAAAGCAGCGGTAGGAATACAAGCAATAGTGACTTTCCCTTTCTGCTGGGAAGCCATGTCCTTTATCCCTAAAACCGATAATTCAAACTCTTCTACCATGCGTCGAGCTTTTGGTAAAAACTCTCGCCCTACCGAAGTTAGCCAAGTTTTTCGAGTCGTTCGTTCAAATAATTGAGCCCCCAAAATAGCCTCTAACTTTTGCATTCGCCGACTCAAAGCGGGCTGGGATAAAAAGGTCAGTTCCGCAGCGTCATGGAAATTCCCAGTCTCCGCAATGCGTATAAAAATAACCAAATCTTTAAATTCTATCTGATGCATTGCCACCTCCTATTGATGCGCCTAACACATCAATTATGGACTATCTTTGCATTTGATGCACGAATATAGAGTGTGAGACTTTAGCTACAAGCTATTACAACAACAAAGGTTTAATAAGAATGTCACAAACCATATCTTGCATCATAATGCGCGGCGGCACCTCTAGAGGTCCCTACCTGCAAATATCCGACCTTCCTCAGGATCGGAATGCCTGCGCAGATGTTTTGTTAAAAATCATGGGGTCAGGTCATGAGCTCCAGCTTGATGGCCTTGGTGGAGGAAATAGCCTAACAAGTAAAGTCGCCATGGTTGGTGCTTCTACTCACCCCGATGCGGATGTTGACTACCTATTTGCCCAAGTTGGCATACTCGATAGAATCGTTGATTTTGCCCCAAACTGCGGAAACATGCTTGCTGGTGTTGCGCCTTACGCCATAGAAACTGGCTTATTTCCTGCTAGTGAAGGAACAACGACAGTACGTATTCATAATCTCAACACCGGAAAGATTATTCATTCAACAGTACAAACCCCTCAAGGCAAAGTAGAATATACCGGCAATACTATTATTAGCGGTACGAACTCACCCGGCGCCCCAATTCAGTTAACATTTTTGAATGTAGAAGGCGCAAAAACAGGTAAGTTATTACCCACAGGGAGTGCTTTGAACATTATCGATTCTGTAGAAGTTACTTGTATTGATGCGGCAACACCGGTTGTTTTAATTCAAGCAAGTGATCTTGGAAAAACCGGTTACGAAACACCAGCAGAACTAGATAGTGACATAGAATTCATGACCCGTTTAGAGGTTATTCGCCTTCAGGCAGGTGAGCTAATGGGAATGGGCGATGTTTCAAACTCAGTGATACCTAAGCCTATTTTACTTTCTCCAGCTCGTTTTGATGGAACCATCAATGCTCGCTACTTTGTCCCACATAAATGCCATAAATCATTAGCCGTTACAGGAAGTATCGCTATTGTCACCGCGTGTTGCCTTCCAGGAACCGTAGCAACAAAGCTCATTGGTAATAAAGACTCCGAGTCCTATTTCACCCTTGAACACCCTTCAGGAAAAATAGAGCTCAGTGCTCAGCGCAAGGAAGACAATTTATCCGCATTGAATAGCGTCTCGGTAATTCGTACTGCCAGAAAAATACTGTCCGGTACGGTTTATCTAAATTAACTCTCAATACAAAAAATAACGTCCGTATTGAATACCCATAAAAACAAGAAAGGAAAAAAACATGAAAAAACTTTCTAAGCTCTTAGGCGTTTCCATCTTATCTTTTGGCTGCCTATTATCTGCTATACCAGCACAAGCACAAGAGACAGAGCTGCCCTCTACTATTAACTGGGCCATCCCATTTGGCGTTGGCGGCGGCACAGATGTATGGGCTCGCTTTGTCGCTCCGCATTTGACAAAAAACTTACCAGGCAACCCAACAGTGGTGATAAAAAACCAACCTGGTGGTGGTTCAATTACAGGGACCAACCTGTTTTTTCAACGTGCAAAAAGCAATGGTGAAGATATCCTAGGGACCTCTGCATCAACATTGTACCCATTTATGCTAGGCGATAAGCGTGTTCGCTATAACTTTGATAAATGGATCCCACTAATGGCCAGCCCAACCGGCGGTGTTGTCTACGTGCAGCCAAACCTTGGTGTCACGTCTGCTGATGACATAACTAAATTGGATGGTGTGACCTTACCTTTTGGCTCTCAAAGCCCAACAGGATTGGAGTTGCCCGTATTTCTTGCTTTTGAAATGCTAGAACTTGATATCAAACCTGTTTTCGGGATGAAAAGCCGTGGCGCTGGTCGTCTTGCTTTCGAACGTGGTGAAGCCAAAATTGACTTTCAAACGTCTTCGGCGTATTTGAGTTCGGTCGTCGACCTTGTTGACAATCAAAAAGCCGTACCGCTATTTTCATTAGGCATTCTTAATAATCAGGGCAAAATCGTGAGAGACCCTGCGTTTGCAGATCTTCCCACTTTTGAAGAAGTCTATGTCAAAAAATTTGGTAAAGAGCCTTCAGGAATGGAGTACACAGCTTATAAAAAATTCTTAGCTGCTGGCTTTGCTTTCCAAAAAGTTATTTTTATTCCAGCAGACACACCAAACGATATCATTAATGCCTACCAAAGCGCCGTAAGAACGATGCTAAAAGATCCTACTTTTATCAAGGATTCTGAAGTACAAGTAGGGCCATACGAAAACATTGTAGGGATTGACGCAGCTCAATACTTGAGTGAAGCGATTGCTGTTTCCCCTGAGTTATATGCTTGGATTTCTTCTTGGCTAAAATCAAAATTTGATTACACGCTGTAATTTTGTAGCAGGAGTTATTGTTAATGATTGAGTTCCTCAGCGCCCTAGATCAAATACTATCGATCACCCACCTCACTTACCTAATAGCAGGTGTACTGGTTGGCCTAGTCGTCGGTATCATTCCCGGACTAGGCGGCATCGCCGGCATGTCTTTACTCTTACCCTTTTTGTATGGAATGGAACCTTCCGTTGGTCTTGGGATGTTGATGGGACTTGTTGCTGTCATCCCTACAGGCGATACATTTACCTCGGTTTTAATGGGCATCCCAGGATCAAGCTCATCGCAAGCCACTGTCATGGATGGTTTTCCTTTAGCTAAAAAAGGCCAAGCTGCACGCGCACTATCCGCTGCTTTCTTATCATCCATGATAGGCGGTGTAGTTGGTGCTGTCGTATTGAGTGTCTTTATACTCGTCGCTCGTCCTGTTGTTTTAGCATTTTCCTCCGCAGAGCTTTTTATGCTCACACTGTTAGGGTTAAGCGTTGTTGCTGCTCTTTCTGGTGGCAATGTATACAAAGGATTAGCAGCGTGTGGCTTTGGCCTTTTAGTCGGAGCCATTGGCGGAGCGCCCGCAACAGGAGAGTTTCGCTTTACGCTAGACATTGATTACCTTTACGATGGCATTCCACTCGTTGTGGTTGGTTTAGGTATTTTTGCTTTACCTGAAATAATCAGTCTATTAGTAAAAAACAGTGCTATCGCCTCTTCACCAAATAAGCTTGGTCATGGTTTAAAACAAGGGTTTAAAGATGTATTCCAAAACCTTCCACTCGTTGGTAAATCGTCCATATTTGGCAGTTTAATTGGAGCCATTCCTGGACTTGGTGGCTCTGTGGTCGATTGGATGACATATAGCTTTGCCATCAATTCTAGTAAAGACTCATCCCAATTTGGAAAAGGTGATATTCGTGGTGTCATCGCGCCTGAATCTGCCAATAACGCCTGCGCATCAGGAAGTATGATTCCGACCATTTTATTCGGTGTTCCAGGCTCAGGTGCGGCGGCAGTTTTTCTAGGCGGTATGCTATTGCTTGGTATTCAACCCGGCGTGTCAATGATATCAACTCACCTTGACCTGACGTACACGATTATTTGGTCGCTTGCTCTTGCCAACATTCTCGGCGCAATATTCTGTATTTGCTTTACACGCCCAATATCACTGCTGACCTACATAAAATTTTCAATACTGACGCCAATCATCTTAACCTTAATACTTTTTGCCGCCTATCAGGCAACACGTAGCCTAGGTGACTTTATTCTACTAGGCGTTGTGGCCACGCTTGGCATCATGATGAAAGGTGCCAATTGGCCTAGACCCGCATTTTTAATTGGTTTTGTCTTGTCTTCAGGAGCCGAAAACTACTTTTTCCAAAGTATTCAATTTTATGGCTACGATTGGTTTTTGCGTCCGGGTGTTATCACTATTGCCGCACTCATCATTGTTGGTTTTGTGCTACCTCCCATTCTGAAGAGAAGAAAACAGAAAATGAAGCCAGAACAACTCGCACAAGACAAAGAGCAAAACAGTATGACCAAGACTGTCTCTTGGACAGATTGGGGAATCATCGCTGTTATGGGAGGCTCTGCTACCTATGCTCTTATTAATATCTGGGATGCCTCGACGTTAACAAAGGCCTTCCCCATCATAGCCATTACAATTGTCTTGTTTTCTATTGTCATGATTGTCAGCAAATACATTAGAGAGAAACACACTAAGGTGTCATCAGATCTCGCCATGAATCTGGTATACATAGTAGGCTTCTTTTTCATTGCATATGGCTATTATTTGTTTGGCTTTATTTCAACGACATTTGTGTTTTCTCTCTTATTTTTGAGATTTCTAGCAAAAGCGTCTTATGTAAAGTCGACGACCATCGCTATTGGCTTGGTCATTTTCTTAGTCACCATGGGTAGAGTGATGAATGTAGACTTTCCCGAAGGTCTTTTTGACCCTTACCTTTTAAGTGCAATAAAAACCGTTATCTAGCCACGTCTGTTCTTACCTAAGCGTTTTAACGTTGAATCCCGTTACTCATTTATTGTAGCGGGATTTTTTTTCATTACTCGTTACTTACAAATGGATCTCATTGTTTTTTCATGCTAAATTCGCCCAACTATGGTGCACTTTGTACGCAATATACAAAGCGCATAATTGTATATTTGGCATAATAATTGCTTTATATCTAGTGACACCCTAGTTAATCATAACAACAAAATAGAGCTCACAGAGCTCATCTTATCGAGGACTATTTATGCAAGCATTCATTGATTTCTTAAACGGAGTCATTTGGAGCCCTGCCCTAATTTATCTATGCTTAGGCGCTGGCTTGTTTTATTCAATATTGACACGTTTTGCCCAAGTTCGTCATTTCAAAGAAATGTGTTCAATTCTATTAAATTCCAGCGATTCAGACAAAGGCATTTCTTCTTTCCAAGCGCTTGCGGTGTCTCTATCTGGCCGCGTTGGCACAGGTAATATCGCCGGTGTTGCGGCCGCCATTGGTTTTGGTGGCCCAGGGGCGGTATTTTGGATGTGGGTGGTGGCTTTCTTAGGCGCCAGTACAGCTTATGCAGAGTCCACATTAGGCCAGATCTACAAGGTTAATGAAAACGGTCAATATCGTGGTGGCCCTGCTTACTACTTTGAGCGCTGCCTAGGCTGGCGTTGGTTAGGCATCTTATTTGCGTTGTCCTCTATCCTTGCCTGCGGTGTTTTCTTACCGGGTATTCAAGCCAACTCCGTTGGTAATGCGGTAACACAAATCTTTGGCGAAGGCGTGATTGTTTCTAGCTCATTCGGTGAAGTAGGCTCGACCAAACTGGTTGCGCTAGCGGTTATCCTAATGGTGCTAGCATTCATCATTTTCGGTGGTATCAAACGTATCGCTAACTTCACTCAAATCATCGTGCCATTCATGGCGCTTGGTTACATTGTGATGGCATTGATCATTGTCTTCCTAAACCTAGACAAAGTACCTGGCATTTTTGGCTTAATCTTCTCTGATGCCTTTACGGCTCAAGCGGGCTTTGGTGCAGCAATTGGTTGGGGTGTAAAACGTGGTGTTTACTCTAACGAAGCGGGTCAAGGTACAGGGCCTCATGCTGCTGCTGCGGCTGAAGTTCAACACCCTGCTCAACAGGGCCTAGTGCAAGCTTTCTCTGTTTACGTGGATACGCTATTCATTTGTACGGCTACGGCTTTGATGATCTTGATCACACAGCAATACAACGTACAAGGCTCATTGCCTGATGGCCAATTCATCGTACAAAACGTTGATCCTTCTACCATCATTGCGTCGCCTGCCTTTACTCAAATGGCATTGGCAAGCGTATTCGGTAATTCAGGTCCGGTGTTTGTGGGTATCGCGTTGTTCTTCTTCGCCTTCACCACTATTTTGGCGTATTACTACATTGCTGAAACCAACGTGGCTTACCTACGTCGTGCATTGAACATCAACATATCATTGACTTTCGTTAAGCTGCTGATCATGTTCATGGTGGCATACGGCACCGTTAACACTGCGGGTTACATCTGGAACCTAGGTGACGTTGGTGTGGGTCTAATGGCTTGGCTAAACATCCTTGGTATTCTGACCATTTTCTTTATGGCCAAACCGACGATGAAAGCGTTGCGCGACTATGAAGAGCAAAAAGCCGCTGGCGTAAAAGAGTACACATTTAACCCGAAAGCCCTTGGTATCAAAGGCGCAGACTTCTGGGAAAAACGTTACGACGAACAACAAGCTGAAAAAGCAGCCGACAAATAGTCATAACGCTTGAAAGGAAAAATATAGATATAAAAAGGGTCAGCTGCTTACAGCTGACCCTTTTACCTTCTACACCACCTAACGTCTTCTGTACTATGCAAACATCACTAAGGCTTGATATAAGCAAAGCCATCCGCTTGCTTCTCAATTAAGGTCAGCACGCCAACAGGCACCACTTTCACATACTCAGGCAAAGAATCAACCGCCATGCCTGAGCCATTAAGTGAGTTCTGACACACGGCAAACACAACTTTTTTGCCAGCTAGCGCCTCAATCCCATCGATATGGTTTAACAGGGCATTGCCATCAAAAGCCAATACTGCCTTGGCGTTCGTTAAGACCATAATATGCGATGACGCTAGATCTACCGCCTTCACAAGATTCCGTACATTCGCTAAAAGCAACGGCCATTTATCCACTTCATCGATATGAAACACCACTTTTACAGATTGCATTACACCCTCCATTAAAATCACTGTCCGATTAATTAAACGCTAGCGTAAAGCAAATATAGAAAACAAAACAGCCGGATAAAATTAATTTTATCCGGCTGTTTTTAAAAGCGACGTCGATAGAATGATTTAAAATTATGACTTAAAATTGATAGTTAAAAGACCCAACAATGGTGCGCCCAGAGCCAAAGAAACAATCACCACGCGCGAGGCAAGTTGCATAGTAAGGCTTGTTTTCTACATTACTAACATGCAAAGAAGCTTCCCAGTTATCGCGCCCATAAGCCAGCATCGCATCGAGTAAAGTAACGTATGGCGTTTTCACTTTATCCGCCCCACCCCAACTTGAGCCAACATAACGCAAGCCAACACCAGCGCGAAGACCTTCGACGCCCAACAATTCAGCAAGTTCGTGTTGGCTCCAAAGCGAAGCATTGTGCTCTGGAATACTAGCGATGCGCTTTCCTTCATTGGCTCCTTTCAGCACTTCAGTATCACTATAGGCATAATTAGCAATCAATCCCCAATGATTACTAAGCGCAGCTTTTGCCTCTAGCTCGACGCCTCGCGTACGGGTTTTACCCGCTTGAATAGAATTGCTCGCATTATTAGGGTCTGTCATTTTACGATTTTTTTCATGCAGATTATAAATCGTCGCGGTATATAGGCTGTCCGATCCGATTGGTTGATACTTAACCCCGACTTCTGTTTGCTCACCGCGAATAGGCTTAAAAGAATCCCCATAGAAATTCACTCCCATTACCGGCGTAAAGGATTCAGAGTAACTAATAAAAGGATTGACCCCCGAGTCCATCTGATACATCACGCCAACACGTTTAGTAAAAGCATAATCTCTATCGGTATCACTGCCTTCTGTCCGGTTAGTAGATGAATCATAACGACCGCCCAGCAAGGCTATCCAATGATCACCCATATCAACCTGATCTTGAAGATAAACCCCCGTTTGCATCAGCGTATTGATCTTTATATCGCTATAGTCACTTGCTGTAATCGGGGTGTAATTACCATAAACAGGCTCATACACGTTAATATCCCCAATGTCTTGCAAATAGGCCGTTTTACCACCACTTTCAGCATGCTGATAGTCGAGTCCTACCAACACATTATGATTGATCTTACCAACCGAAAAATTAGCTTGCGCGCGATTGTCTGCCGTTAACGCATTTAAATAACTGTGCTTAGAGTAAGCAACACGAGCTATGTCACCATTCGCTTTCAGGCTTGGTGTAAATATCGGATAGATGGTTTGGTATACGACGTCACTTTCTGAATAACGTAAATTCTGACTTAGCTGCCAAGTATCGTTAATACGATGGCGGAGCAACGAGGTGATTGCTGTTTCATCTGCATCATACTTGTCAAAGTCGGGCTCAGAAATAAAAGTATTACTGGCTATTGTCGGCAAACCATAAGGCGCATCATATAAAGTCCCATAAAGCGGTAAGAACTGAGAAGATGTACCGCTGTGGTCTTCTTGTCGCAACATAGAAACCATCCATTCGGTATCTTTTGATGGACGCCACGTAATTGAAGGCATTATTAACCGTCTGTCATCATCCACATGATCTACTTGAGTGTCACTGTCACGCCCTAAAAGTACAATACGGTAAAGCAGGCTTCCCTCTTCATTTAATTTGCCCGTGGAATCGAGGGAAACTTGTTTGCGGTTATGGTTACCGAGTTGTAACTCAACCTCATTTGATGGGGTTTCTTGGGGCCTTTTAGAAACCAAATTGACAACACCGCCGACCGATCCCTGCCCATAAAGAACGGAGGCTGGACCACGAATGACATCGATACTTTCTAAGGTATAAGACTCAGTACGAGGGGTAGAATAAAAGCCAAAAGATTTTTGTAGACCGTCCAAGAAAATAACCGGATCTGAACCACGAATTGAAGTAGCGTCTCCTCGACTATCAAAGCCATAGCGCTCAGCCCCCACACCAGCGGAATAACGTAACGCCTCACGAACACCGATTGCACCTTGATCGTCCATTTGATCTCGAGTAACCACAGAAACCGACTGCGGAGTTTCGGTGATAGCGATATTTGTTTTTGTTGCACTAACACTACTTTTAGCAACATACCCTTCAACCTTCTCGCCTTCCTTTGGCAATTTTTCATCAACCACTTCTATCGTACCAAGTACTTCTTCCGCATACCCAGATGCTGAATAAACAGGTACAAGCAAGACGCAAGACGAAACCAGAACATTAGTCGTTCTTAAAACAGCTCTTTTGCTTTTGAGCAGAGACATTCAATCACCCTTATCATTATATAATAAACCATCAAATGATAACGAGATTGATTATCAACATCAATATATTAATGCAGCCACACCAGCGAAAACAACGCCGCCACCAACGCATAAGCCAACATCGGGATAATGGTTCGCTTGATAATAAAGCCTTCTTTGTTGCTTACGCCCAAAATCGTCGATACCGCAATAATGTTATTAATACACACCATGTTTCCCATCGCTGCGCCTGCCGACTGCAGCGCCAAAACCAAGGTAATAGGCAAGCCTACTTTTTCAGCAATGCCTAGCTGAATCCCACCAAAGGTTAAATTCGATACAGTTGCCGAGCCAGAAAAGAACGACCCAAGCGCGCCAAGCAGCGCCGCCGCGTAACCCCAACTATCACCCAACCATCCAGCAAAAGCTTGAGCCAACAACAGCATAGGCGCTTGACTGCCGCCTTGCATCATCAAGTTCACCATGACCAACGCCCCCATCAAAGACACCATAGGCAAAAGCAAACGCTGCCCTGTGTCTCGTAACGAAGCCATAACCAATGTCCGTGACATACCAAATAAAGGCACACACACCAATACCACCAGCAGAAACGGAATCACGGCGGGAACATACAGACTTTTATATTGCCAACTCACTCCCGTCCCCAAGATATTATTAAGGCTTAGCACTAAGGCTTTGCTTATTTCAAACTCCGCCGCACCCAATTGCCATCCCCACAATGGCGACATGGTATTGAGCACCTCCTTTATTCCCCACTGTGGCACACGCGTGACAATCAAAATAACAATCAATAAAGCAAAGGGTACAAAAACCTTCACCACACTACGGGTTTTCATCACTCTGTCAGGCAATTCAACTTCTGTAGACACAGATAAGCCGATGCGTTTTTTCGCTAACCACACATTTAATGCCAACCCAATCGCACCACCGATGAGTGCCGGAAATTCATAGTTCCATTGCGCAAACAACATATAAGGCAGCGTACAAGAAAGCACGCTCAGCAAAATAAAACCGGCATTGTGTCGAATTTCCTGCCATCCAAGCAAAAATCTCAACGCAATAAAAGGAATCACCAAGGCCGCGATACTGTTCAATAAAGCCGTTTGCCTAGCGATCTCCATAAGCTGTGTCTCGGACAATGATAAGCCCGACAAACCAAACCAAATGGGCGTCCCGACCGCCCCAAAAGACACAGGCACAGAGTTCATCACTAATGCAAAAATCGCCACAGGAATAGCAGGAAAGCCTAAACCGACTAAAATAGGCGCCGCAATCGCCGCTGGCGTACCAAAACCTGATGCGCCTTCAATCATAAAGGCAAACGCCCAACCAATGATCATCAACTGAGCCACTTTGTTACGGCTGATGCTTTTTAGCCACTGGCTCAACACGGCTTCAGCACCAGAAAAATGCAACACCCGGTTCAACAAAATAGCGCCAGCCACAATCGAAATCGGCGTCAGCACAGACAAGATACCCGCCACCACATTCGCCATTAACAACACAAGGTCCGCTTCAAACAAAAGCCACTGAATCAAGGCAATTAACAGCGCCGTGACGGGCAAGGCAATATGAGAGGGTATCGCATTACGCTTTGTCATTGCCCACATTAATAATAAAATTGGCAACCCTGCTATCACTGTATTCACTCTTATTTCACCACTTTAAAAATACATAATATTAGTCAATACGCCATGCAAGACTGGAAAATAAAGCCCAAAAGCTCTATTGTCTAAAACTATAAAGCCACGGTTTGACTGGCAAAGTCACAGCATTGGAAAGTAACCTAACTCGTATGGGTAGGCTTATTTTTTGTCATATTACAGCAAGAAGAAAAGAGAATAGATGACATGAAACAAAAAGACTTTCGAAAACTAGGTTGCACAGAATGCTCAACTGGCTGTGACTTAGGTTTTGACTTCACCATGGCATTTCAGCCAATCATTAACAGCCAAACTAAAACCGTCTTCGCTCAAGAAGCCCTCGTTCGAGGCTTAAACCAAGAAGGCGCTTTTCACGTTTTCCAAAACGTCAACGACACGAACCGCTATCGTTTTGACCAAAGCTGCCGCGTCAAAGCAATCAAATTAGCGGCCAAACTGAATATTCACCAGCACAGCTTTCTCAGTATCAATTTTTTACCGAATGCCGTATATAAGCCTGAACTCTGCATCCGAACCACGCTAAACGCGGCCGAAGAATACCATTTTCCCAAAGAAAAAATCATTTTCGAATTCACCGAAAACGAACAAATCACCGACAGCAGCCACTTAGAATCCATCATCCAGCACTATCAGCAACAAGGCTTTCTTACTGCAACGGATGATTTCGGCTCTGGGTTTAATGGTCTAAATCAACTTGCGGACCTAAAAACCGACATTACCAAAATCGACATGGCATTGATCAAAAACATCGATCAAGACAAAAAGCGCCAAATCATTGTACGTAATTTAGTAAACTTATTTAACGAACTTAACATGCTCGTGGTCGTGGAAGGTGTCGAAACAAAAGCTGAATACCATACATTACAAGAAATGGGGCTTCATCTGTTTCAAGGTTACTACTTCGCTCGCCCAAGTTTTGAATCCCTTGCCGAGATCAACTGGGATTAACCCAAAGCAATAAAAAGGGGACTACCGCCACGCCAGCCAACATCCCTGTCTGGCGTGGCGGTAGTCCCCATCACTAAGCTAACGACAAACCTAATTGCCCCCTCCAAAAAAATACATCAACGACCTCTCAATAAAAGCCGTTTCTTTAGGTTGGGACGATAGCAAAGCTATACAACACCCTGCTCAATCATGGCTTCTGCGACGCGTCTAAAGCCCGCGATATTCGCACCTAATACAAGGTTACCAGGTTGACCAAACTCTATAGCAGTATCATTCGCTGCATTGAAAATATTTTTCATGATCACTTTCAGCTTGTCATCCACCTGCTCAAACGTCCAGTTTTGCATGCTCGCATTTTGTGCCATTTCTAACTGGCTAGTAGCAACCCCACCAGCATTAGCGGCCTTGCCTGGACCATACGCGATGTTCGCCTCAATAAAGGCATCCACCGCCGCTTGAGTAGATGGCATGTTCGCGCCTTCACTCACAACGACACAACCATTGGCCAACAATGCCTGAGCGTCTTCTAACGTCAGTTCATTCTGTGTAGCACAAGGAAAAGCGGCATCCGCTTTAAAGCGCCATACAGCATGACCGTCCGCTGGATAATCCGACTTTGGAATGTATTGAGCATCACTATGCTTTTGTAAATACTCAACCAAGCTGACGCCACGCACTTCTTTTAATTCTTTTAACAAATCAAGATCGATGCCTGCCTGATGATAAATCGTGCCACGTGAATCCGAACAACTAACCGGTATCGCACCAAGCTGATAAAGCTTTTCAATCGTATAAATAGCAACATTACCTGCCCCTGAAATTAGGCACTTTTTACCTTCCAACAAGCCGCCACGAGCCTCTAGCATATACTGAGCAAAATACACTGCGCCGTAACCTGTTGCTTCCTTACGAACTAAAGAACCACCCCAAAGCAAACTTTTCCCGGTCAGCACGCCTTCATAACGGCCAGTCAAACGTTTGTATTGTCCAAACATATAGCCAATTTCTCGTGCGCCAACGCCGATATCACCCGCAGGAACATCCGTGGTTGGGCCAATATGTCGATATAATTCGGTCATAAATGATTGGCAAAAACGCATAATCTCGCCATCGGAACGGCCTTTAGGATCGAAGTTAGCGCCGCCTTTACCGCCACCAATAGGCAACCCTGTTAACGCATTTTTAAAGATTTGTTCGAAGCCTAAAAATTTAATGATGCTGGCATTAACACTAGGATGAAAACGTAAGCCGCCTTTATAGGGGCCAAGTGCAGAGTTAAATTCAACACGGTAACCTTTATTGACTTGAATATTACCCTTGTCATCTACCCAAGGCACACGAAACATAATTTGACGTTCAGGCTCAACGATACGTTGTATTATCGCTTGTTTTTGATAGCGATCATTGCCTTCTAACACGGGTCCAAGTGAGTCCAGCACCTCTTCTACCGCTTGGTAAAATTCAGATTGAGCAGGACTGGTACGTTTCAAGTCAGAAATGGTTTGATGAACATAAGTCATAGAATATTGATTCCTAGTTAGTAGTCAAAATATTGTTTCCATTTTATTAATCATCAGATAATAACGGCATGGGTACTTTCTAAGTGTTTTAATCACACTGCTTCACTGAGTGATGTTGTGACGACACTCGTTATATAAGGAAAAAAGTGGGGACAACTCATGCTCTTGATGCTTAATTGAGCGGGTTCATCATCGTCGTTAGCAAATTTAACAACCAAGACAAATAACCTATCGCTCCAAATTGGTGCCGTAGATTATATGGAAAATACTTAAAATCGTAATATTGACCTGTTAGTTTTGCTGAAAAACAGTCAATGCTGCTAGATTTTTGAAGTGTTATGCATGGAATAAACCAGAGAATTTATAGAAAACAGACGAATTATCTTATCAAAACAATGGATTTTTCGTGCATTATTGCGGGTCGGTACAATTTACCGCTCTTGACTATGTCAATTATAATGCGGAAAAACAATCCATTAAATACTTATAAATCATATATATAAACAAAAATAGCACAAATGCACCATCTATAAACAATGGATCGCACCAAAAAGAACCAAAAAAAACACTCCAAAAAAAACACCAAAAAAAAACACCAAAAAAAAAGCGCCTAAGATAAGACGCCATTTTTCGTTAGCAAATTAATGACAAACATCACTCACTTGGCGCTTCAACATATTTACGCCAGTTATGTTGCTCTTTAAATCCTAGCACTTCGCGGATTTTACGGTTCGAAAACAAGGCCTCGTGCTCGCCCATTTCACGAGTCATTGGCACATTAGGATAAAAGCGCTCGGCTAATTGTTGGGTAGGAATAATCGCGCCATTGTGATCATTACCAGCGTTAAAGAGTTGGAAACCTAAACCGTCTTTTTGCAAGCATAAGTCAACAATTTGCCCCAGATCACGGGCGTCAATGTAACAAAAGGCATTTCTGCGACGCACTTCAGGGTTTTCGAAATAGTTCGGAAACAGCTCCGCGTATTCATGTGGCTCTATCACATTACCAATGCGCAGGGCGTAAATATCAATGCCTGAACGACGTTGGAAACTGCGCGCGGTTTTTTCGTTCACCACCTTAGATAATCCGTAGCTGTCCATAGGATCAACATCGTAATCCTCTTCTAACGGCAAGCAATGCGGATTGGTTTGACCATCTGAAAAACAGATACCGTACGTGGTCTCAGACGAGGCAATAATCACCTTTTTAATGCCAAGCTTCACCGCAGCCTCAATAACGTTGTAGGTTCCTAGGGTATTCGCTCGAAAGGTTTCATTATCTGGGTTGATCAAGATTCTTGGTACGGCGGCAAAATGCACCACGGCATCAAATGTTGGCACCCCAGTACCAGGCTCTAATTCATCAAAACCGGCATAGGAACTCATGGCGTTAAACATTTGGCCGGAATCGGTAATATCGGCAATAAGATTATCGACGCGCGGGTGATCCAAAGGCACCAAGTCAACATTAAGCACTCGATGACCTTGGTCTAGAAGATACGCAACCGCATGTCTTCCCGCTTTTCCTGATCCACCTGTGAACAATATACGCTTCGCTGTCATCGCTTTGACCTCAATTAATTGACTTAGTAATGAAAGACTCTACCTCATTCTTTGACAAAAAACGCCATTGCCCAACGTCAACATCAAGGCAAATATCGCCGATTTGCTCTCGATGCAAGCTCACCACTTTATTACCAACGGCGGCAAACATGCGTTTTACTTGATGAAATTTGCCTTCCGTGATGGTTAAAAGCACTTCTTTCGGAGCAATAATGTTTAATTTGGCGGGTCGTGTTAACCGCTTCTCACCTTGAAGCGGTAAGCCACGTTCAAATTGCATGACTAAATCATTGGCTGATTCTGGGGGGATGTCTCGAGACAACCGAACACGATACACTTTAGCGCAATCATGGCGCGGCTGTGTAATATAAAAGGACCAGCGCCCGTCATCAGTGATCAACACCAAACCTGTCGTATCGGCATCCAAGCGACCAGCAATGTGCAGCTCTGAAACGCTATCCACAGGCAAATAGTTGAACAAGGATGGGTAGACTTCATCGATATTAGAACAGACCGTCGACGCGGGTTTATTCATCAAAATATAACGAAAATCGCGCGCCTTCAGCTTACTACCACTCAACAGCACCGTATTGTTTTCATGCACCTGAGTCGCTTCATTGGTCACAAGCTTGCCATTAACACTCACCTCCCCAGCCAAAATACATTGGATCGCTTGGTGTTTACATAACTCGGTGCTTTTACAAATAAACTTATCTAGGCGCATGATGACCTTACTTTATTTCTTCACCATTAAATCTTCTAACTTCAAGCCCGTAGCTTTGTGAATGCTGCGCCACAAGTAATAAAAGATCGCCATCATCATCACCATAGAGGGAATGGCAATCATCGGATAACTATACAATGTCATCTGACCCAGCTCTTCATTGAAAGCGGCCGTGCCTGCTGGACTGGTCACAATCCATTTAGCGAGTATGTAATTCATCGTGGCGGAAAAGGCAAAAGACCCGGCAACAAAATAGGTGGCCTTCATTAGCTTATCTTCAAAAGCCGCAACGCTGTTGTTCTCTTCTAACTTCTTTTGGATAACCTCTACATCCATAATAGCCGCGTTAAACAACAAGGCTCTCACCAAAGGATAAGGCGTAAAAGTAGATACCAGCACAGCAAGTCCTATCACAGCAGGAATAGCCGCTTCTTTGATCGCCAACCATTTATTATCAAGTTCAAACAGACCAATACTGCCTGTCAGCAAAACACTCACCAAGCCCAATAACGCAATGAAATTAAATTTTCTGTATTTGACTAGCTCAAAAAGCCCCCAACCAAGTGGAAAAGCAAGCGCAAGAATAAGGCCGCCACTCACGCCTAATTTATCTTCACCGCTTAGCTTCATCAAAATAAAAGACGGTAAAATAACACTAACAATAAGATCGACCATTGGGCGAGGTTTGTGTGCAGGAGTACTATTCATACGTTTATCGTTCCAAGTTAAATTCGAATACCAACAATCAGATTTCTACACGAAGTGGCAAGCCTAATAGTGAATCAGGACTGATAGCCATTATACAGAAAAAAGGACGCGTTATGCGCCTACAGAAATCAGAAAAGTCAGACCTCAAAAACGTCGCTTTCAACCATCACTGTTTGGCGGCGCGATGATGACGCTATTACCCCAATGCCGTGTCAAGCAACATCATCAAAACGAACCCTAACATCAGGCCTTTCGTTGCCGCAAGCTCATGTCCCTGACGATGGGACTCTGGGATCATTTCATGGCTGATCACAAACAACATAGCCCCAGCAGCCAGTGCCAAGCCCCAAGGTAACAGCAGACTAGACTCTCCCAACAGCGCTGCGCCAATCACCGCCATAACAGGCTCCGTTAATCCGGATAGAACCGCAATCGTCACCGCCAGTATTCGACCATACCCCACCGCTAACAGAGCCATGGCCACCACCAGACCTTCAGGAATATCTTGTATTGAAATCCCTGTCGCCAAGGCCGTTGCCGCCAAAATATCACCACTGGCGAAAGACGCCCCGATGGCCAAGCCTTCTGGAATATTGTGCAAAGCAATAGCGAACACAAACAACCAGCTACGTCGCAAAGTTTGACCATGCAAACGATCTTCGTCTTTAATAAAATGCTCATGTGGCACCAGACGCTCTAACAACAACATAAAAGCACCGCCCAGCAAAATAGCCAATCCTACACTGCCAGAGCCATACCAAGCCGTCGCACCACTATCCGTTAGCAACGCCAAAGCCGGAATAATCAACGAAAACATGCAAGCCGCCAGCATCACCCCCGCCCCAAACCCTAGCATCACATCATGCAATTTTTGCGATAAATGATGTAGAAATAAGGCGGGCAATGCGCCTGCGGCCGTTGCCGCCGCCGCGATAGCACCAGCATAGAAGGCATAGCGCACATGAGAGTGCTGTTGAAGCAGCAAAACAAACTGCTCCAGCGCGGTATAAGCCCCCAATAATAAAATCGTGCTTCCTATTAGCTTACGAACACCAAACCGCGGCAGCCATGGCAACAAAAATAACTTCATGCTGACTCCTGATACCACAAAGCCACTTGCGGCCAATTAACAACATTAAAAAAAGCCGCCACATAGTCTGGGCGCTTATTCTGATACTGCAAATAATAGGCATGCTCCCACACATCTAACCCTAATATGGGCGTTAATCCATCCATTAACGGACTGTCTTGATTGGCGCTACTAGTAACCTGCAACTCGCCTTGTGAATCTTTCACCAACCAAGCCCAGCCACTGCCAAATCGACTCAGCGCGGCCTGAATAAAGCGCTGCTTAAACGCGTCAAAACTGCCAAAACTTTGCTGAATGGCTTCCGCCAATGGCCCTTTGGGTTCGCCACCGCCCTCTGGTGACATGACCAACCAAAACAGACTATGATTCGCATGACCACCGCCATGGTTACGCACCGCCCCCTGCAAGTTTTCTGGCAATGTCTTAATATCAAGCAATAAACGCTCAACAGGCCAATTCGTATAAGCGCTCCCCTCTAAAGCCGCATTTAGACCATTTACATACGTCTGGTGATGTCGACTATGATGGATTTCCATGGTTAACGCATCGATATGCGGCGCTAACGCTGTGTAGGCATAGGGTAAAGTAGGCAAGGTAAAAGTCACAAAGTACTCCAAAAAATCAAATAGTAAGAATAACCATTATCATTTCGATTTATAGCAAAAACAAGCCCTATCTTGTCTCTTCTCTCTATCAGACTGATAGAGAAACAAACTAGGTTAACAATGGGTTAACAATTCACTACGTAATAACAAAGTTTCTCACTGCTTGTTTACATTAGAATTTGTTAACATACAGGCGTTTTTTATATCGCCCAAAACCTTAAGCTCTCCTATCTACTGGCAGGAAGTGATGCTCTGTACAGGAGAGTTGAGTTGTTTCGTTTAAATCTACAAAAACTCTTTTTATTACTAACGGTATTAGCCGTCTTATTCACTTTTGCCAATAGCTATTACACCACCTACCAAGTTCAAAAACAGCGACTAATAGACTCGACGCTAGAAGCCAACCGAGTGTATGCAGCCAAACTGGCAGAAACCACCAATAATTCCTTAGAAAGCTCACAAAAACAATTAGCGTATAGCGCGGCGGTGTTGGCCAAAGACTTTACCAACGAAGCACTATTGAACGAAGAAGTAAAAAGGCTCTTCCAGCAGTCTAATTATTTTAACTCTGTCTCCATTGTGAACTCCAAAGCCATTGTCGCCGCTATATTCCCTCTCACTATTCCGGTGAAAGGGAATACTTTGTCAGATGGCGCACGCCAATCCTTCAACACTCGCAAACCTCTAGTTACCGACCCATTTATTGCTCCTACTGGTCGATATTTGGCCAGCGTTTCACACCCTATTTACCACGAAAACGGTGATTACCTCGGCTACATTGCCGGTACCATTTACTTGAATCAAGACAATATGTTTTTTAAATTACTCGGACAACATCCTTACAACGATGGGTCGTATTTATACGTTGTAAGCCGACAACGAGAAATTATTTATCATCACGATCAACACCGTATTGGTCAACACATTGAAAATAACCCGGTACTAAATGCTGCTGTAGACGGCCAATGGGGCAGTAGCATAGTCGTTAACTCATTAGGCATTCCAATGATCGCAGGCTATGCCCATATTGAGCGAGCAGGATGGGGGATCGTAGCGCAGCGCCCTTTTGAAAATTCCATGGCGGAACTCGACATACAACTTATGGAAGTTGTCCTCAGAAGCTTGCCCATATTGCTTTTAACCCTGCTGTTAATTTGGCTCGCCAGCCGTTACATCACTAAACCGCTACAAGCCTTGGCAGACCACGCTAAAGATATGGACAAAAGTGATGCTGAACATAACATCAATCAAATTAAAGCATGGTACTTTGAAGCATTCGAATTAAAACAAGCAACGTTACGGGGACTAAGCACATTAAATAGCAAAATCTATCAGCTCAATGAAGACAGCTATACCGACCCACTAACCCAACTTTACAACCGTAGAGGCTTAGAAAGCGTGTTAAGCCAATGGGAAGAGCAAAAACTCAGCTTCGCTATTATTGCGCTGGACATTGACCATTTTAAATTAGTAAACGATACATTTGGACACGATGTGGGCGATGAGGTTCTACAGAACTTATCGGCCATTATACGTCGCAGCTCAAACACCAAAGCCATATTGTGTCGTAACGGGGGAGAAGAATTTCTCATTTTATTACCCGCCACATCGCCCCACCTAGCGTATCGACACGCAGAGAAAGTGCGCATAGAAATAGCAGCATTTAATATGCCCACTGCAGGAAAAATCACCGTATCCTTAGGCATCTCGTTTTGGGATGCCGACAGTGACAACAGCATAAAAACAGCCCTCAAAACAGCGGACACCGCTCTCTATCAAGCCAAGCGCCAAGGCCGAAACTGCAGCGTTATTGCTGAATAATAAAAGCACCATTGACCTTAAACCGCTTTTACATAAACCTACCGTCAGCGTATAAACACAAAATGACGCTAGGCGAGAGTATACAAAAGTATACAAAAGTAGATACTATGGGTAATGGACTTAAAGAAGACGATGATTCGGGTAAATAAACAATTACAATGAAAGACAATATAACGGTATCCGTTTCTTCAATTCATGGGACAAAGCACTTTAGTTTTGGTAAAAAAACACGCCATACGGCTAAATTTATTAGCTATACGATTTTTATTGTTATTTTGCTCACCGCAGGCATCATTTATTACTTAGTGAACGATGCGGAATCATCAAAACTTAAATTGCTTGAGCTAGAAAATAAGTCTTCCTCATTAACCAAAGAATTAACCTCGCTTACCGCCTTAAAAATAAGTCTAGAGCAAGATTTATCAGAACGTGAAGAGCGCATGCTCGTGGTTGCCGACCGGCTGGACGACCTGGAAAAAGTATTGGGCATGGGCGACCAAAACAATGTCGAACTTAAATCTCGGCTAGACACCGCCACCATGAACTCTTCCATGCGGGTGGCCATGTTAACGCAAATACCGAGCGGCGCTCCGGTAAAAAACGCCCGAACCTCTTCTAGCTATGGCGAGCGACAACACCCAGTCCTTGGTATAAAAAAGTTCCATCGAGGACAAGACTTTGCGGTGAACACAGGAACCCCCATCTACGCGCCAGCTGATGGCACAGTAGAAGTGATACGACCAAGCAACAAAGGTTCAGGCAATTTTTTGCGTTTATTACACGGATACGGCTTCTCCAGCTCGTACTCTCATTTAAACAAATTCGCCGTTAGTCGTGGGGACTTTGTAAAAAAGGGTGATTTGATCGCCTATTCAGGTAACAGCGGCCTCACGTCAGGACCGCATTTGCACTATGAAATCAGGTTTATAGGACGAGCATTAGACCCCAAGCCATTTCTGGATTGGCATGTCGACAACTTTGATACAATTTTCGCAAGAGTGGGAGGAATACAGTGGGAATCTTTAGTGGGCAAAATAGAAACAAGAGTCAGTCAACAACTACAACTCTCATCGCAGCAGGCTGTTCAATTAACGGGCACCTTAAAGTAGAGAATTACCTACAAATTGATGGCCATGTTGAAGGTCAAATAGAAGTAGCCAATCAACTAAAAATCAGTGAATCTGGCAACGTACTAGGCGAAATCATTACCGAACGCCTCATCGTTAATGGCAGCTTTGAAGGCACTTGCCATGCAAATCATGTTGATATTTTGAGCAATGGACGAGTCAGCGGCATAGTTTACAGCGACAATCTGAGCATTGAGCCTGGTGGGAAATTCACTGGGGTGACTCATCCTTCTGAAAAAATGGCTTCAAAACCTGAGATAAAGGCACCTGAAATAAAGGCACCTGAAATAAAGACAAAAGAAACTCAACACTTAGATAAAAAAGTCGCCTTAATTAGTAATGACCCGCCTTTAACCTAAGGCGGTCAGATAATCAGCCTAACTAGGAACGAAATGCTTCAACAACTCGGCATTGGTTGGGTATGTTTCCAACAATTCCACCAGCTTACTCGCCCCATCTATCGGTTGAAGATGAGTTAGAGACCGTCGCAGGGCTCGCACCTTTTCGAGGTCTTTGCTATCAATCAGCAACTCCTCACGGCGCGTACTGCTTTTCGCAATATCAATAGCGGGAAAAATCCGATGGCTCGCCACCTCCCGTGACAATACAATTTCCATATTGCCCGTGCCTTTAAACTCTTCGAAAATAACCTGATCCATACGACTGCCGGTATCAACCAAAATCGTCGCAAGAATCGTCAATGACCCACCGTTCTCAATCTTTCTTGCCGCGCCAAACAACTTACGGGGAATTTCCAGCGCCCGAGTATCAAGCCCACCCGACATGGTGCGACCACTGCTTTTGCGGTCCGCGTTGTGAACTCGTGAAAGCCGAGTCAGCGAGTCAATCACAATCATCACATCATGCCCTTCCCCCGCTTGTGCCCGAGCTTTATCAAGCAACTCATCCGCCACACGAACGTGTTGAGCATAACTTTCATCAGAAGACGAGGCATGCACCTCAGCCGCCACACCACGTTTAAAATCCGTCACTTCTTCGGGTCGCTCGTCAATCAGCAAGGCATACAGCTTGATGTCTGGATACGCATCACCCACCGCCTGACAAATGTGCTTCAACAGCGTCGTTTTGCCGGAGCCTGGCGGCGCCACAATCAAACCTCGTTGCCCCATACCAATGGGCGTAATCAAATCCATCGCTCGCATAGACAACTGCGCAGAACGAGTCGCCAAACGAATACAAGGTGAAGGGTGAATAGCGACGCCATTGAGAAAGCGCTTTTGTGGATCACTCTCAAACACATCCTCGGCCACCTCTTCAGCAGGGTTCATGTCAGAAGATCGCTTTCCTTTCAAACTCAATATTTTTCTCGTCATAGTATCGATTTACAGCCTTAGTAATTAAATGATTTCTCTACTCAACGTCATCGGACGAATTGTTTTTGTTTAGGTTCCGCCCTCTTGGCTCGTCGCCCACATAAAGCACAATATCAGAATGCAAAAACTCGGCGGCGGCGGCGGAATCTTTCACCTTCACCGCACTGCGTTCTAACATTTCCGCTTCAAAAGCGTTTAATACAGCCTGTCTCACCCCGACTTCCCGCCATTCAGAAGCAGAACGGCACCCTATCGCAATATTGCGAGCCAAGGCCAACGCATCCAACAAGGCTTGATTCGCCCCCTGACCTTTAAACGGACTCATCGGATGAGCCGCATCGCCGATCAGGGTCACCTTTTCAGCTTGCGCCAACCAGTCAGGCTCAAGCAATGCACGGTCGTACACGGGATAGCCCGACACCAACGACAACGGCGTAGCCGCTAAAATCTGCGGAATGGGGGAATGCCATTGAGTTCTTCGACAAGCTTCGTCTTTAAGGGCTTGCGCGCCCTGCTCGTTCAACGCCTTAGCGTCGCTTTCTGACATGGGGAAGCTCAACTGCCACATCACCGAATCGGCCGCATAAGGCATAACATAAATACGCTCATTGCCATTAGCCGTCTGAAATACCGTCGCCGAATCCAACAAATCGCTTTCAATACCCTCAAGATCCGCCAACGCACAAATCCCCAGAATCACGATGCAACCTAGGTAACACAATGGCGTCGTTTCTTCTGTGATCAACAAGCGACGTACCACACTGCGAATACCATCGGCGCCCACCACAAGGTCCGCTTTGGCGTGCTTTATCTCACCATTCACCTGAAAACGTAAATCGACGCCTGCTTCAGCGTCGTTAAAATCAACCAGCTGATGCCCCCATTGCAGCGCATTTTCACCGCCTAACTGATCAAGCAAAGCCAAACGCAACGACTGACGCGCAATATGAACATTGGTTCGCTTCGGCGCCGTTTTCGTACCAGAGTGCACCCACTTTCTCATTCCCCATTCACCGACAACCTTGCCCTCCGGGGTATGAACCAAATGTCGGGTCGAAATCACGCCTTCTTTTAAAGAGAAAACCCCCAAGCCTTCAATCGCCTTACTCGCCTGCTGCAAGGTCAATCCATAGCCCTGAGACCGAACATCAAAGCCACTGTCTCGCTCATAAAGCGTAAAAGGAATACCACGATGCAAACACGCCACCGCCAACGCCACACCACCAATGCCGCCACCAATAATAGCGACATGAGGGTAATTTTCGGTATCCGCGACAGGAAACTGATCCGCAGGCAACAACCCCGAACCAGAGCATTTCAAACACAGTTCAAGGTGCCCTTTAGGACGAATAGGCGCGGGTCCTTCTCCTTGCATTTGCTCAAATTCATTTAATTCCTTCAAGTAAAGCAAGCGTACTTTTTTACGCAACCTTCGACTGCGTTTCCCGCGCCCCTGACAATAGGAACACGCAACCCAACAACCCTCTTTAGCGTCCAATTTATTCACATCTTCTCTATTAGAACCAAGGTCTTTTACCGTATTAGCCACCAGCAAAGACCTTAAATTGATTTTGACTGACGCAAATAATAGCCGATACCCACCGAGCTTCCACCCCCTTTTTTACATTCAGCTCAAATTACACCAGCATTTACCTCGCCATCGGCTTCATCAGGGGCAATCACATGAATAAGCAAAGCGAATGGCAAGATTCCAACAACGACCAGCGACTTTTACGCTATACTACCGCCTCTTTTCTTTCGATACCTTACGACACTCTGTCAGAGCCTCTTATGCCATTTGCAAAACTAGGATTATCCCGTCCTCTTGTTCAAGCCATTACCGAACTGGGTTACAAAACCCCAACGCCCATCCAGAAACAAGCAATCCCGGTCATTCTTTCGGGTAAAGACTTAATTGCCACGGCGCAAACCGGAACAGGTAAAACCGCGGCTTTTGTACTGCCACTGCTAGAACGATTCAGTAAAGCTGGCACTTTACGCGGCAAACGCATACGCGTGCTGATTCTTGTACCGACTCGTGAGTTAGCCGTACAGGTCGAAGCCAGTGTTGCCCAATATTCCAAACATCTGAACCTAAGTTCGATGGCGATATATGGCGGTGTAGACACAGAAGCTCAAAAAGAGCGCTTAATTGAAGGCATTGATATTCTGGTTGCCACACCGGGCAGATTACTCGATTTAGCGCATCAGCGTGCCCTGCATTTTGATGAACTCAAAGTCATGGTACTAGACGAAGCCGACAGAATGGTCGACATGGGGTTTGTCGGCGATATCAATAAAATCATCGAGCGTCTACCAGAAAACCGTCAGAACTTATTGTTCTCGGCCACCATGACCGACGACGTCCGCGCCCTTGCCTATGATTTTTCAGACAGCAAAATGACCGACCTAGCGGCTGAAATCTCTATTTCTCCCAATGTTCGTGCGGCTGCCAATATCAAGCAATGGTTAATCACCGTTGATAAAGACACGAAATCTGCCCTATTGAGCCATTTGATTAATGAACAAAAATGGGATCAGGCGCTTATCTTCATCGAGAAAAAACACGGCGCCGCCAAGCTTGTCGACCAACTTGCAAAGCGCGGCATCAAAGCAGACTCCATTCACGGAGATAGAAGCCAAGCCATGCGTGAAAAGATTTTGGCACAATTTAAATCCGGCGAGTTAAAATACCTAGTCGCAACCGGCGTCGCCGCCCGTGGTCTGGACATTGGCGAATTGAGTCGCGTCGTCAATTACGACTTACCCTTTAAGCCAGAAGAATACATCCACCGCATTGGCCGAACTGGCCGCGCGGGCGCATCGGGTGAGGCTATTTCGTTCGTTGCCATGGGGGATTTTAAAAACCTATGCGCCATCGAAAGCCGCTTAAAACACATCATCGATCGCAAAGAGATAGCAGGCTTTCCAGTGAGAAAAACCGTACCAATTTCAATATTGAACTACGTGCGCAAAAGCAATCGTTAAAAATACGCGCCTAACTCGCATCATTGGATAACCCCTTTCAAGGCGGGCAATCAACGAACCAGTTGTGTGAAGGGATAACACCCAGCTCACCGAAAAGGTTTTAGATACTGGCTTTTTTGCCTCTTTTTACAAAAAAGTGATAGCAAAAAAACTGTCAGGTACTGCCGTTTGTTAGGGGTATTTATTCGGAATTCGTATTTAGCACAACTGACTCTGCTTGCTCTGCAATGCCTTTAAAAACTCAGGTGCTAAATCCGCGCCGTTCGGCCAAACAACCGTCTCTAGTTCTGGATCGACAGAGACATTCTGGAACTCAGCTAAATCTTTAAGTGGTTCAAACATCGAGCCCTTCAGTTCATTGGTTAAATCCACTTCTCCCGCTGTTCCATCGTCAAAAACAACCCACAGTTTATAACCTGATAAATATTTTGCGGACTTAATATGCAACATCGTTTACTCCAATGGGGCAATGTTATTTAAAGGTTCACCCGCTTTCGCACGAGACCAATTATCTTCTAATTCTGATCGGTGTATTTCAATCCATTCTTGAACAAAAACAGATACACGTTTTGGCAAATTTCCTTCAAAAATGCTTCCATCAAATGCGAATAACACTTCATATCTTGAATACTTCGCATGGAAGTGTGGTGGATTATGATCATTAAAATACATAGCGATCAAGATACCGTAAAAACGACTAATAACTGGCATTCCTTTGCCCTCCATAATGATTGTTACCTAATCTTATTACACCCCTCCCAAGCAGGGCAAAGCTATTGACCCAGAAGCCATCAAAAAATCTCCCCCAACAAATTCAATAACGCGCTCAGAAAATTTCGTAATTGAAGCAATCGCTCAAAAAAACAATGATTCATAGGGATAAAAAATAACAACCGTCAGGAGTTCTAAGATGAACGAATTTTTCAAAACCGTGCCTTTGGTCAAATACGAAGGGGCGAATTCAAGCAACCCTTTTGCTTTCAAACATTACGATGCAAACAAAATGCTAATGGGTAAAACCATGGCAGAGCATTTACGCGTAGCGGTGTGTTATTGGCACTCGTTCTGCTGGCAAGGCAGTGACGTATTCGGTGCAAATACGTTTGAACGCCCTTGGTACAAGCCTTCCAACGAAATGGAAGCCGCCAAGCTGAAAGCCGACGCTGCTTTTGAGTTTTTCACGAAACTGGGCGTTCCCTATTACAGTTTTCACGATGTGGATGTCAGCCCAGAAGGTCGCTCGCTCAAGGAATACATTAATAACTTTGCGCAAATGGTCGACGTTTTGCAAGCCAAGCAAGAAGCCACGGGCATCAAGTTATTGTGGGGAACGGCCAACGCGTTTTCCAACCCAAGATACATGTCTGGCGCCGCGTCCAATCCTAACCCTGAAATTTTCGCTTACGCAGCCACTCAGGTGTTTCATGCGATGAATGCGACCAAAGCATTAGGCGGCCAAAACTATGTTCTATGGGGTGGCCGTGAAGGCTATGAAACCTTATTGAATACCGATCTAAAACGCGAACGCGCCCAGCTGGGTCGTTTCATGCAAATGGTGGTCGAGCACAAATACAAAATCGGTTTTAAAGGCACATTATTGATCGAGCCAAAGCCTGCAGAACCGACTAAACATCAATACGATTACGATACCGCGACTGTGTATGGCTTCTTAAAAGAGTTTGGTCTTGAGAAAGAGATCAAGGTCAACATCGAAGCCAACCACGCGACCTTGGCGGGTCACAGCTTCCACCATGAAATCGCCACAGCGTGTTCATTGGGTATTCTTGGTTCTGTCGACGCCAACCAAGGCGACGCGCAACTCGGCTGGGACACAGACCAATTCCCCACCAGTGTCGAAGAATACACACTTGTCACTTATGAGATTCTAAAATCAGGTGGTTTCACAACTGGCGGCTACATGTTTGATACCAAGCTACGTCGTCAATCCATGGATCTGGAAGATTTATTCCACGGTCATATTGGCGCGATGGACACCTTGGCGTTGTCATTAGAGCGCGCGGTGAAAATGATCGAAGATGAAAAACTCGCAAACCTTGTTGATCAACGCTATGCAAAATGGAACGACACCTTAGGTGCGGACATTTTGGCGGGCAAGCATACACTGCAAGACCTTGCGGAATACGCCGAGAAGAACAGCATAGACCCTAAACCCGTTTCTGGTCGCCAAGAGATGCTGGAAAACATGGTGAATGGTTATATTTTCAAGTAAGTTTTCAAGTAAGCCTTTAAATAAGTTTATTTGAAAAAGTTAAGTGACTTAAAACAAAAAATACAGGCTAGCGAAAGCTAACCTGTATTTTTTTTATTACTGAATTCTACAAGCGTTATTAAGAAAAGATCACGCCTTTTTTCAATAAAAAGCAGCCGTACCCTCTTGCTTCACCGGTCACAACCACCGCGAACGCTTGTTTCGCCGCTTCATAAAAAGCAAAGCGTTCTAACGAACCCATTTCCGCATGGTCACTGTCAACAGCACTCAATGTCGCCGCAAACTCCTGCTGCACTTCTGGCATCACAGCTTCGCCTTCGCCAACCACTTGCATGCGCGTGACAGGGTGATCGACAAAAGTATCCAACGGCAATACCGATAAAATCGCCGCCGCCGCTTGAATCACATTCACGCCATCTAAACGAATCACCGGTTTTCCAGCCGCAACAGACGCCGCAGGAAAGTTACGATCAACCAGAACAATGTCATCACCGTGGCCCATAGTGCGCAGCACCTTGAGTAATTCACCATTTAGCAAAGGATCTATATTTTTAAGCATGTTTTATTCCTAGCGACTAGCACAATAATATTCAAACACAGCACAACGCTCAGTAAAGTAAAATTTTTCTAGCCATTTCAAAAATAGCTTTACTGCTAGTTATTTTCTTTCCCCAGCCGCGACGACACTCGGTATTCCCCCGGCGTCATGCCTAGGTTTTTGCGGGATACCGTGTACATGTATTGCACGGAAGGATAGCCACAGGTTCGGGCGATTTCATCAAACGGTAAGTCGGTCGAGGTGATCAATTCACAAGCGCGATAAAACTTGGTCATGTGCAGTTGTTCGTGCATTGAGCAGCCAATTTCGTCGATAAAGCGGGTTTCTAGGTTGGTTCTTGAAATACCAATGTAATCGACCACTTGCGCAACTTTCACGCCACGACAAGCATTATGACGAATAAAATGCATGGCTTGGATTACATAAGGGTCGTGTAAGGCACGATAATCAGACGATTGTCGTTCGGTAATGCCAATGGGGTCGACCACCACTAGCGAGTTTTCAACGGGATAGCCAAGCAAGGTGCGATGCAACATTTTTGCCGCTTCATAGCCCATTTGCTTGCTGCCCTGTTCTACAGAAGACAAGGCGGTGCGATTTAAGTATCTCGCCATGCTTTCGTTATCGATGCCCACAATGGCCACTTGCTCTGGCACCAAGATATTCAAATGATCGCAAACTTGTAATAAATGCCGCGCACGGGAATCGGTAACAGCAATAATGCCAATGGGTTTGGGCAGATTATTTAGCCAGGTTTCTAACGCATACTGAGCGGTTTCCCAGATTTCTGCCGAGGTACAAAAACCTTGATGCACATGAGGTTCAAAGCCATCTGAACGAACTTGCTCGACAAACGCATGCTCGCGTTCACTGGCCCAACGGCTGTAATCGGTACTCGGCACGCTGTAAAAAGCAAACTGCGGCAGACCTTTGCGCTTCAAATGCTGATAGGCACAACGCACCAACGCGGCGTTGTCTGTCGCCACATAAGGCAAACGTGGGTAATCGCTTTTATGATGATAAGAACCACCAACCGCCACGGTGGGAATGTCAGTGTTTTTTAGAATGTCTTCCACTTCGGGGTTATCAAAATCGGCAATGATGCCGTCCCCTTTCCAGTGTTTTAACGCATCAAGGCGAGAACGAAAATCGTCTTCGAAATACACGTCCCAGTCACACTGTGCGGCTTGTAAATATTCACCAATGCCTTCAATGACTTGTCGGTCGTAAACCTTATTAGCATTGAATACTAGGTTGAGTCGATAGCGTTTTTCAAACATACAAAAGCGTCTCTGATTTTTATTATTGCTGGCCAGATCATACCCTTGGAAGGCGCATTAGTTCTAGAGAATGATAAAAATCAGAATCGGAATAACAGAAAACGTAAATGAATCCCCCCGCCCCAAGAGGCGAGGTCATTCATTACGATTTTAGTTATTTACCGGGAAAGTTACCCTAAAAGATTAAAGTCCTTTTAACCTTTGGTATAACGCCTGAAAGCGCTCACGTTTTTCAGCGTATTGAGCCGCATTAGTCTGATTTGGTAAATACTGCTTAATTAACGCAGGTTTGCTACAAATAGTCTTTAGCGCGGCTTGACCTTGATCACCTATGGCTGCCAATCGGGCCGCACCCAAGGCTGGCCCCACGTCGCCCCCTGCTCGGTAATCCATCGGTACATTAAAGACATCTGCCAACACCTGTAACCAATACGCACTTTTCGCGCCACCGCCAATCACATCAATACTGTCACTGATATTTTGCGCGGAACGCACAGCGTCTAGGCCATCCAACAAGGCAAAAGTCACCCCTTCAAGCACTGCTTGAACCAGATCCGCCGCCGTAGTCTCATGAGTCATGCCCCAAAAAACACCTTTTGCATTAGGGTCATTATGTGGTGTTCTCTCTCCGCTTAGGTAAGGCAAAAAGATAAGACTACTATCATGACCCATGCGATTTTCCGCCGCCAATAACGCCGCTTCCACGCTGCTAAACTGTGCTAATTTCGTTACCCAATCAATACAACTCGCGGCACTCAACATCACTGACATGGTGTGCCAAGTATTGGGGATCGCATGACCAAAACTGTGCAACGCCGCGGCGGGATTGGCAGTAAAGCCATCGCTTACCGCAAAAATCACCCCAGACGTGCCAAGTGACAACATGCTTTGTTCAGGAGAAATAATCCCCATGCCCACCGCACCCGCCGCGTTATCACCTCCCCCTGCGACAACAGGAACAATCGGCATAGACCAGCGTTTTGCTACAGCGCCGTCAATCACACCAGTGACTTCTGACCCTTCGAATACGCGGGGCATTTGCGCAACCGTTAGCCCTGTGGCACTCAACATGGTGTCACTCCAAGCACGCTGCTCCATGTTTAACCAAAGCGTACCAGAAGCATCAGACACATCCGTGGCAAACTCGCCTGTCATGCGAAAGCGTAGATAATCTTTCGGCAACAGCACCTTGTCTATTTGACCAAAGATCTCTGGCTCGTGCTGTTTCACCCAAAGCAACTTAGGCGCGGTAAACCCCGGCATGACCAAATTGCCGGTAATTGCCTGCACTTCTGGGCAGCGTCTTTGCAATAACAAACATTCTTCGTGGGAACGACCGTCATTCCACAAAATGGCCGGCCTTAGCACCGCGCCTTTTTTATCTAATAAGGTGGCGCCGTGCATTTGCCCCGATAATCCAATGGCTTTTACCGCTTGCAAACTGTGTTCTGCGGCGAGCTGCAACATAGCCAAATCCGTGGCTTGCCACCAATCTTCAGGGTTTTGCTCAGACCAAAGGTCAAACGGTCGAGACACCGACAGTGGCGACGAACAACTGGCTATTACTTGACCATCTCCTGCCATTAAAATCACTTTGACACCAGAGGTGCCGAGGTCGATTCCTATATACATAAAAATATCCTTCATCTTGTTAATCGTCATCCTCGCGAATGAGGGTGTCACTAAACAACTTCTGTCGATCTTGTAAGTCGTGCTTTAGCGCGTCAAGGATTTTGGTTTGGTGTTATCGGCCTTTTGACGGCCTAAAGGCCGACCTACAAAAACCAATATAAATCAACCAATTGTAGGGTGAATAGCGTCACACGCCTGATCACGGTCGTACCTTCCTCATCAGGCCTACAAAACCTATCCAACCTTCGTTCGCTACCTTTTACTGCGCCTTTTTGGTTTTCACATCCAGCCAAACCGCGAGCAATAAAATCATGCCTTTAACAATCAATTGCCAAAAGGTCGGCACATCCAACATGCTCATGCCATTGTCTAAACTCGCCATAATCAAAGCCCCCATGATGGCGCCAAATACCGCTCCCACACCACCGGCCAAGCTCGCGCCGCCAATCACACAGGCGGCAATGGCATCTAACTCCGCCATGTTGCCCGCCGCAGGAGTACCGGCACCGAGTCGAGACGTAAGAATCAACGCGGCCACCGCGACCATCATGCCATTGAAGCCAAACACCAACATTTTGGTACGTTCAACGTTCACCCCAGACATACGAGTGGCTTCAATGTTGCCACCGATCGCATAAATACGGCGACCAAAAGCCGTGCGCTTCGCCACATAACTTGCCACCAGAATCAAGCCGCCCAAAATTAAGATAGGGGTTGGAATACCCCGATAACTTTCCAAAACAAACAACAAACCCAACAAGACAGACACCACAACCAAAGCCTTGGCGTATTCAAACTTTGCCGCTTGGTTTTCGACTCCATGTTGCTTTCTGGCTTTGCGTCGAGCGTAAACTTTTGCCACCAAACCAAGGCACAGCAAGCCCACCACACTCATCCCCCAACCAGAAGGAATGTAGCTTTGCCCAATAACCGCCAGCGAACTAGACGTAGGCGCCACCGTTGCGCCGTCTGTTAAACCCACCAATATGCCACGAAACGCCAACATACCGGCCAAGGTGACAATGAAAGATGGCACCCGTTGATACGCTACCCACCAACCATTAAATAAGCCGAGCGCCAAGCCCGCGATGACCGTCACTAATACGGTCAATAAAATCGGAAAGTTAAACCAAACATCCAAAATCGCCGCAACCCCGCCCAACAAGCCCATCATCGAGCCTACGGAGAGATCAATCTCAGCGCTGATAATGACAAACACCATGCCGATAGCGAGGACACCCACAATGGCCGTTTGGCGAATCAAGTTCGAGATATTCCGTGGTGAAATAAACGCGCCATCCGTCGCAATGGAAAAGAAGACGATAATCAGCAGTATCGCCGCCAACATCGCAAACAGTTTTAATTGACTGGTTTTTAGGGTTTTAAACATTTTCTACACCTTCTTTTATCGCGCAATTCATAATCATTTCTTGGGTCAAACCTTGATGGTCAAACTGCCCTTTCAGACGCCCTTCGTGCATCACCAAGACTCGGTCACTGATGCCAATCACTTCGGATAATTCAGACGACACCATGATGATGGACATGCCTTGTTTCACGAGGGCAAACATCAGCTTATATATTTCATATTTCGCGCCCACGTCGATGCCACGAGTTGGCTCGTCTAAGATCAAAATTTTGGGATGGGTTAACAGGCATTTGGCAATAATGGCTTTTTGCTGGTTGCCACCACTCAAGTTCTTAATCGACAAATCCGCAGACGCTGTTTTGACTTTTAACTGCGCAATATAGTCGTCTATGTCATTGCTTTCTTTGTCTTCATTAACCGCACCAAACCAAGAAGAATACTGGTCTAATACCGACAAAGTGATGTTCCGACCGACGCTCATAATCGGCACAATACCATGACGTTTTCGATCTTCTGGCACCATGGCAATACCCGCTTCTAGCGCGGCACGCTGAGAACGAATAGAGACAATTTGGCCTTCTAACTCGACCTCTGCCTCATATTGACCCTCATAAGAGCCATAAAGACATTGCATCAGTTCCGTGCGACCAGAGCCAATCAAACCCGCAATACCCAGAATTTCGCCATGACGCAATTCAAAACTTACGTCTTCGACTTGTGAACGAGTCGCCCCTGATTGTTTGGCGATGGCATGTTTGACGCGTAAAATCACATCACCAATATCGTGCTCTTCTCGTGGGAACAGCTCATCCAGATCTCGCCCAACCATCATGCTAATAATGTCATTTTGCGTCAGTTGCGCCGCAGACTTGGTATCGATATGATCGCCATCTCGAATCACCGTGACCCAATCAGACAGGGCCAATACTTCGTCCAATTTGTGGGAAATATAAACGCAGGCGATGCCTTGTTGTTTCAATTCGCTGACGATCTTCAACAAGATGTCGATTTCAGTATTGGTTAACGATGACGTTGGCTCGTCCAGAATTAACAGCTTGACGTTTTTATTCAGCGCCTTGGCGATTTCGACCAATTGCTGCTGCCCAACACCCAGCTCACGCACGGGCGTACCGGGTAATACATCCAACTTTACACGAGCCAATAACTCAGTAGTACGACGATACATTTCCTCGTCATTAAGTCGCGCAAAAGACCCCAGCTCATTGCCAAGAAAAATATTTTCCTGCACCGACAACTCTTTCACCAGCGCCAATTCCTGATGGATAATCACAATGCCCAGTGTTTCGGTATCACGAATCGACGACGCCTTGACCAAATTGCCCTCAAAGAAGATTTCCCCTTCGTAAGAACCATAAGGCCAAACACCGCTCAGCACCTTCATTAAAGTGGATTTACCAGAACCATTTTCACCGCAGATGGACAAGGCTTCACCGCGATCAAGCTGAATGCTCACACCATTCAATGCACGAACACCCGAAAAGCTTTTCACTATTCCACGCATGTCCAATAATGGTTGCCTCATGTTTACACCTCATTTTCATCTCTAATAAGAAGAGACCTTTTTCAGATCGCCTTCTTGTATCGCTTACTTGCCTATGGGCAGAAAAACAAATGGCGCTCGATTGAGCGCCATAGATCAAGAATATTAAGGGTTGTAAACATCGCTACGAGAGTGGAAACCATCGGCAATAACGGTTGAATCTAGGTTGGTTTTGGTGACAGCAATCGGCGCCAGCAATACCGCATCAACGTCTTTCTTATCGTTATTCACTTTTCCGTTGGCGTTTATTTTTTCACCACGGGCTAGCTTCACCGCCATTTCAGCACTGGTTTTCGCCAGCTTAGAAATAGGCTTATACACCGTCATGGTTTGTGTGCCAGCAACAATACGACGCACAGCGGCTAAATCCGCGTCTTGGCCGGATATTACCACTTTGCCACTCAAACCTTGTGCGGCAAGCGCTTGGATCGCACCGCCAGCGGTTGAATCGTTAGACGCTACCACCGCATCGATTTTATTAGCATTGGCCGTCAAGCCATTTTCCATGATGTTCAACGCGGCTTCAGCAGACCAACCCATGGCCCATTGATCGCCCACTATGTTGATTTTTTTCGCATCAATAACCGGTTGCAGTACATTCATTTGGCCTTGACGGAACATCTTCGCGTTGTTATCCGTTGGCGAACCGCCCATCAAAAAATAATTGCCCGTCGGTTTTAAACCAAGCAAAGCTTCGGCCTGCATTTCACCCACGCGAATATTGTCGAAAGACACGTACAAATCGATATCAGCAAACTTAATCAAACGGTCATAAGCCAACACTTTAATGCCTTCGGCTTTGGCTTCAGCCAAGACATTGCCTAGCACTTCGCCGTTTTCTGGCACGATAACCAACACATCGACACCACGGGAAATCATGTTTTCAATTTGAGAGATCTGAGTGGTGACATCACCGTTTGCGGACTGGGTATACACTTCAGCTCCCATCGCTTCGGCCGCTTGTGTGAATAAATCACGGTCTTTCTGCCAGCGCTCTAAACGCAAGTCAGACATCAACAAACCGATTTTTTCACCTGCCGCCAATGCAGGAAGAGATGTTGCTGCACAGAGAGTGGCCAGCAGGCTCATAGAAACAATTTTTTTCATCTTTTCATTCCTTCGTTATTTTTATTGAGTGAACGGTCTCCAAAAGGAGTAAGACGAATGTAAATTGATCGATAGATAAGGGGTATTATCTTTTTTTGTTTGTGTGTGGCGTTTTTTCTAAAAAATCCACCTCGATAAAAGCCGTCCCAATAGCCCCAAAGCCGCCAATATCGCCAACATCCATCCGTATTCGATAGGCTCTATTTCACTAGCGTCCACTAAGAATATTGGCATTATGAAGACCAAATATGTAATGCATTTCATTGTATTTTGGCACTATGATGAATAAAAATTTATGCTAAATATCGTTTTGATAGGTTTACTTGGTGAATAATATCACTATACTCAGGCTAAATTTGACGTAAAGACTTTGCAAATAATCCTGTAAAAGTCTTTTTTTATGAAATAAAATGTAATCGATTACAAACAAAAAACACCACTCAAATAAAAATAAATATGGGGGTTATTATTATGCAAGCTTTACAAGGTCCAGCACTGTTTCTTGCTCAATTCGCAGGTGATGATGCGCCTTTTAATACCTTTGAAAACATTATTGAATGGGCCGCAAGCATTGGTTTTAAAGGCGTTCAAATTCCGACATGGGATAAACGCTTATTTGACCTAGATCGAGCGGCAAGTGATCTAGAATATTGCCGATATCTTCAAGATACGCTTGCGAAACACGGCATGGTTGTAACTGAGTTATCGACTCACTTGCAAGGTCAATTGGTCGCCGTTCACCCCGCTTACGACGATATGTTTGATGGCTTTGCGCCAGATCACGTCAAAGGCAACCCTGAGGCTCGCCAACAATGGGCAGTCGACCAACTACTAAAATCTGCACAAGCGTCGAAAAATTTAGGACTCACCAATCACGCCACTTTTTCAGGTGCCCTACTCTGGCCTTACCTTTACCCTTGGCCACAACGTCCAGCCGGTTTGGTCGAAGCCGGCTTTGAAGAATTAGCCAATCGCTGGATGCCAATACTCGATGAGTTTGACCGCTGCGGCGTCAATGTTTGCTATGAAATTCACCCCGGTGAAGATCTACATGATGGCGTCACCTTCGACTTATTTTTAGCGACTACCAACCACCACCCTCGGGCTAACATTTTGTTTGACCCTTCGCATTTCGTTTTACAACAACTCGACTATTTACAGTTCATCGATATCTATCATGACCGCATCAAGATGTTTCATGTAAAAGACGCCGAATTTAATTCCACTGGCCGACAAGGTGTTTATGGTGGTTATCAGAATTGGATTGATCGTGCTGGCCGCTTTCGCTCTTTGGGTGATGGGCAAGTGGATTTCAAAGGCATTTTTTCAAAGCTTACCCAATATGATTTTGCTGGTTGGGCGGTGATTGAATGGGAATGCTGCATGAAACACCCAGAAGCTGGCGCCGAAGAAGGCGTTAAATTTGTTAATGACCACTTAATACGAGTCACCGAACGCGCCTTTGATGACTTCGCCAGTAGCGGCATTGATCACAAAACCAATCGTCGAATTCTTGGCTTGAAGTAGAGGGAACAAACATGACACATAAACGCATTCGTATCGGCATGGTCGGCGGCGGTGATGGGGCTTTTATCGGTGCCGTACATCGCATTGCCACTCGTATTGACGATGGCTTTGAATTGGTTGCTGGGGCGTTATCTTCTGATCCCGACAGAGCGCTGGCTTCTTCTCGCCGCCTTGGGATCCAAGAAGCACGCTCATACACGTCGTTCTATGCTATGGCTGAACAAGAAAAACGCCGCGAAGACGGTATTCAAGCGGTGATCATTGTGACACCAAACCACATGCATTACCCCGTAGCAAAAGCCTTTTTGGAACACGGCATCCACGTCATTTGCGATAAACCCGTCACGAAAGACTTAAAAGAAGCGCTGGAGCTGAAAGCCTTAGTCGAAAAGTCCGGGGCTTTTTTCGCACTCACGCACAATTACACAGGCTATCCGCTCGTTAGGCACGCCAAACATTTAGTCGATAACAACACGTTAGGAAAGCTGCGCGTGATTCAAGTGGAATACGCTCAAGATTGGTTAACCGAGCGGGCAGAAAGCACTGAGAATAAACAGGCTCAATGGCGTACTGATCCAGAGAAATCCGGCATGGCGGGTTGCTTAGGAGACATTGGCACTCACGCTTTTAATTTGGCCTGTTTTATTTCTGGTCAAAAAGTTCAGCAGGTTTCCGCCGATTTAACCGCGTTTGTCAGTGGTCGTCGTTTGGATGACAACGTGCACACTATGCTGCGTTTTGATGGTGGGGCAAAAGGCATGCTCTGGTCGAGTCAAGTAGCGCCTGGCAATGAAAATGGGCTTAAAATTCGACTTTATGGTGAAAAAGCAGGCATCGAATGGTGTCAAGAATCGCCTAATGAGTTGTGGCTTTCAATATTTGGTCAACCTACCCAAAAAATTACTCGCGCTGGACACGGCGCAGGCGAAGAAGCCAATCGTCTTTCGCGGGTGCCCGCAGGTCATCCCGAAGGGTATTTAGAGGGCTTCGCCAATCTTTATGTCGACATTGCAGCCGCGATTCACGCCATTGAATCTGGCGCCAGTGTCGACTCGGTACAAGGTTTTATTCCCAGCATTGACGACGGTGTTGAAGGCATGAGGTTCATTACCGCAGTGCTAGCATCATCAACAAATAATAGCGCATGGCAGCCCCTTGACGACATGGAGTCAAATGGCCAATCAGCACGAGGCAAAGCCAATGATTGAACCCATTATGCAAATACGCAGCATCGTAAAAGAATTCTCTGGTGTGCGCGTGTTACACAAAATCACTTTGGATATTTTTGCTGGCGAAGTACTGGGGGTATTAGGAGAAAATGGCGCAGGCAAGTCGACGCTTCTCAAAATCATCAGCGGCATTTACACCAAGACCTCAGGCAGCATTAAAATTGATGGCAATGAAGTATTGATCCGATCGACTGCCGATGCAAAACGTTTGGGCATCGTGATGATTCCACAAGAATTTAACCTGATCAGCAGCCTAAATGTCTTTGAAAACATCTTTCTTGGCAATGAAATGAAAAAAGGCTATTTGCTCAATAAATCCGCCATGCGAGACAGAGCGAACACGCTATTAAAAGAACTAGAAACCGATTTAAGTCCAGATGCGTTGATTGAGCATCTCAGTGTCGCGCAGAAACAAATGGTCGAAATTGCCAAAGCGCTGGTCAATGAATCACGTATTCTCATCATGGACGAGCCTACAACCGTCTTGACCGATCATGAAGTGGACATCTTCTTTTCGTTAGTAGAAAAGCTCAAACAGCGTGGTGTGACCATTATTTTTATTTCACACAAACTCAAAGAAGTGAAACTGCTTTGCGATCGTTTGGCCATTCTACGCGACGGCCACTTGGTGAGTGTAGACGATGTGACCGAGATCAACGAAGAAGATATGGCGCGCAAAATGGTGGGACGTGAACTAAACCAAATCTACCCTCAACGTAGCCAACATAGCGATGACGTCGTGCTTAAAGTGAGTAATTTATCCATCAAAGGAGTGCTCAAAAACATCAACTTCGATTTGAAAAAAGGCGAAGTGCTAGGGTTTGCAGGACTGATTGGTGCCGGTCGAACGGAAACCGCTGAAGCCGTGATGGGATTACGTAAAAAAGACTCAGGCGAGGTCGAAATAAACGGTCGCAAAGTTGTCATTCGCTCGATTGCTGATGCGGTGTCTAACAACCTTGCTTACTTGTCTGAAGATAGACAGGGCAAGGGATTGATCATGAACTTTGATATTCCCAAAAACATCACGCTTATTTCATTGGCCTCTTATGTCAGAGGGCTTCTAGTTCAGCATACAAAAGAAAAAAACGTCGCCAGAGAGTATGTCAAACGCTTTGATATAAAAGCCGCCTCCCTGAACTCAAACTTAGCCAATCTAAGTGGTGGAAATCAGCAAAAAGTATACTTATCAAAATGGATGGATACCCAACCTAGCATTCTCATTCTGGATGAACCCACTCGTGGCATTGACGTTAATACCAAAAAAGAAATCTACCATTTCATTCACTCTCTGACAGAGCAAGGTGTCTCCATCATTGTCATCTCTTCTGAGCTCGAAGAAGTCATGGGCTTGTCTCATCGCGTTATGGTAATGCGATCAGGACAGATTATGGGTGAGCTCACCGGAGATGACATTACCGAAAAAGAAATTATGTATTACGCCGCGGGCTTAAAAACCATGGCTCAGGCATAAATCGACGAATCATTAGCTTGTTAACACAATCACTTAAACAGTATCTGCGCTTTTTTTTAGACAAGCTCAAATACTCAAAAAAATAAGAATACACGAGGATTTATTATGGCCATGTCCCAATTATCGCCAATGATTACCCGCCTAAAACGGCTTGATATAGCAACTTACGCTCCCTTTATTGCTTTACTGCTGTTGGTATTATTTTCTTCCATTGCGAGTGAACATTTTTTAGTGCCTCGTAATATTACCAACGTGTTAAGACAAGTTTCCTATACCGGCATCATTGCACTAGGTATGACCTTTGTGATTATCGCTGGCGGCATTGATTTGTCGGTTGGCTCTATGGTCGCCCTAGTAGGCGTATTGTCCATCATGATCATTAATGGCGCTGGCGACGGTTGGTGGGCTGTGGCCATGGCGGTGTCATCCGCCATTGCATTAGGCGGTGTATTTGGCGCGATAAACGGGCTGGTGATTACACGCGGCAAGGTCGCTTCTTTTATCGCGACACTTGCCACCATGTCAATATTTCGCTCCATGACACTCTATATCAGTGATGCGGGTGAAATGGTGTCTGACAATCAGCATTTTTCCGATATTGGCGGCGGCTATTTATGGGCCATTCCCTATCCTGTTTGGGTCTTTCTGCTGCTGGCTGTCGCCTACCATATAGTGCTTAAACACAGCGCTTTTGGACGCCATGTTTGTGCCGTTGGTTCCAATGCCAAAGTAGCGTCTTATTCCGCTATCAAAGTTCGCTGGGTGTATTTTCTTACCTTCCTCATTGCGGGTTTGTCTGTTGGCATCTCGGCGGTCTTGCTGGCATCACGATTAAACTCTGTCAGTCCAGGTGACGCGGGACTGTTTTATGAACTAGACGCCATTGCCGCTGTGGTGATTGGTGGCACCGCCCTATCCGGCGGCAAAGGCACTATTTGGGGCACTGTCATCGGCGCCATTATTCTAGGCATTATTAACAACATGATGAACCTGATGGGCATTTCACCTTACCTACAAGGCATGGTGAAAGGGCTGGTTATTTTAACCGCGGTCTTAGTCCAGTTTAAAGGGGATCGCTAACGACTTCGTTTTTCTTATTATGCAGACCATAAAAAGAAAGACAAAAATCCGAGCAACACGCGTGTTTTGCTCGCTATTAAACCCATGTAAAACGGAGAATATCCATGAAATATAAAAATAATATCATGAGAGTCATTGCAATATTTGCCACGCTGTTTGCTTTTGTTAGTTCAAGCTACGCGGCAACGTTCAAAGTCGGTGTGAGTGTGCCATCGGCTGATCATGGCTGGACAGCTGGCCTTCTTTGGTGGGCAAATAAAGCGGTTTCGGACTTTGAAGAACAAGAAAAAGACATCGAGTTTTTTGTGGTGGCGTCTAGCTCAGGTTCAAAGCAAGTAGGCGACGTAGAGGATCTGATGATAAAGGGTATTGATGCTTTAGTGATTTTGCCACATAACCCAGCAACACTTCAAAAAGTCATCGAAGAGGCCTATGCCGATGGTATTTATACCGTTGTGGTAGACCGTGAACTGGCACATCCAGCACAAAACGTCTTTATTGCTGGAGACAATGACGGACTTGGCCGTGTTGGCGCGCAATGGTTAGCCAAAGAAATGTCAGGAAAAGGCGATATTGTTGTCATTGAAGGCCTGCAGATTCCTATCAATAAACAACGCGTTGATGCGTTTAATGATGTCATGAGCAATTACCCAAATATCAAAATTCTTGATTCTCAACCAGGTGATTGGTCTACTCAAAAAGCCCTAGCGGTGATGGAAAACTTCTTACAAAAGCACCCTAAAATAGACGCTGTATGGTGCCAAGACGACGACATGCTAAAAGGTGTTTTAAAAGCAATCGAAGAATCTGGACGCACTGATATTAAAACCGTTTTAGGTGGCGCCGGCTCTAAAGACATTATCGAATTGATTCAATCCGGTAACAAAATGGTTCGTGCTACCGTTACCTATAGCCCGTCAATGATTGCATCAGGCATCGCGCTTGCTGTTCACGGAGTGAAACAAGGGAATATCGGTTACTTATATCATCAGCCTTCTCGTGTAATTTTAGGGGCGGATTTGATCACCGCTGAAAACGCCGCAGACCACTATTTTGAAGACGCGGCGTTCTAATGAGTATTGTCATTTAAAGTCACTAGGTCTTTCCTAGTGACTTTACCTTTTCTAGCACCCACTTCTGTTGGAGTAGTCGCTGCGCACAGAGAAGGGTTTTGATATAATAACGTGCTTAATAAACTCACCATAAAAGGCCACCTATTTGAACGCCGTAACGCTTTCTTTTTTACTGCTATTGAACAACCTATATGGCCACAGTTAAAGACGTAGCAAGGCTTGCTGGCGTTTCCACCGCCACGGTTTCTAGGGCATTAGCCAATCCAGAAGTGGTGTCGCCGGTTACCCGCCGCAAAGTCGAAAAAGCCGCCGCTGAGGTGGGTTATTCCCCTAATGGCCTTGCTCGCAGCCTGCGTAAAAGTGAATCGAAGACCATAGTCGTTGTGCTTCCCAACATAGACAGCACCTTCTTTTCTGATGTGGTTCACGGTATCGAAGCGCTTGCCCACAAGCATGGCTATAAACTCTTAATTGGTGATGCTGGCAACGAATCTTCAAGGCTAGGCAGTTATTTTGAGCTGTTCGAAAGCAAACAAGTGGACGGCGTATTATCGCTTTCTTCTGACGTGCCTGAGTCAATGATTATTAACAGCGCCGGTGAGATTAAACTACCGATCGTCATAGCGGGAGAGTATTTTTCCGATATTCCCGTGCCAACGGTTCACATCGACAATCACTACAGCGCTAAAAAAGGCGTTGAATATTTAATTATGATGGGACATTACAAAATAGCCTGTATTACAGGTAAAAGAAGTAACCCCATCTACAATGCTCGCGTGAACGGCCATACGGAAACAATGAAAAAATGGAAAATCCCGGTGACAGAAGATCGCATTCTAGAATGCGACCTTTCATACATTGCAGGCTACAACCTTGGTAAACAACTATTATCGCTAGACAACAAACCGTCCGCTATTGTTTGTCACAGTGACGAGGCGGCAATTGGCGTACTGAAAATCGCCCGAGAAATGAACATTCCAGTCCCGAGTGAATTATCCGTCATTGGTTTTGACAATCTTGCTCTCAGCGAGTATTGCGTCCCCGAATTAACCACCATCCATCAACCACGCCAGCTTATTGGCGAGACGTCGATGAAATTATTGCTCGAGATATTAGCAGGTAAAAAACCCAACCCAGAAATGACCTTACCCACACAGCTCATCGTACGGGAAAGCGCCTGCCCGCCGCCGGTTGATCAACGCTTACAAGTCGACTTATAAAAGACCTTCTCTTTAAAGGTGCTTGCTGATTTCCGGTGAATGCCTCACTATTTATAAGCCGCGTTTAGCAAAGAATGAATGCCCCATCACGTAAGGACGCCAAACCACGATGACGCCACTCAAAAAACACACTGGACTTAAAAAATACACGGGGTGGCTGGTGCTGGGCACCTTGCTTTTTTATTTACTGTCGGTCACTCAACTCATTTCTGTGTTACTCCCAACCATACTGGCTTGGCTTGCCAATATCGCCATGTGGCATACCTTAGCACCCAGCGCGAAGCGACAAGTCACTTGGCTAATGGCGATAGGCGTCGCGGCATTATTGTTTGCTGGATCAAAAGGTACCTGGATGACTTGGCAGCAGGTTTGTGCGGTTAACTTGCCCATGCTGGCGATGTTTGTCGCGGTTTCTTTCTTAGATCTAACCAGCTCGACCGACGAAAAACGCCCGCTACCAAAAGGTTTAAGCGCGATATTCAATACCGCTATCGGCGTGCAGGTGTTAGGCGCGGTGATTAATCTTTCGGTGATTATGGTGTTTGCGGATCGCATGAAGGGCGCCATTAAATTAACGCCTGTGCAGCAGTTTATTCTAACTCGTAACTTTTCGGCCGCCGCTTGGTGGTCGCCCTTCTTTGTCGCCACCGGCGTGGCACTGATTTACGCACCAGGCATGCAATGGCAAAAAACACTGCTTCCCGGTTTGGCAATGGGCTTGGTCGCCATCATTTTTTCGAGCATTGAAGCCTACCGCCGCACCAAAGGCGACTTTCGTGGTTACCCCATTCGCCGAGAAAGCTTATTCATCCCCATGTTCTTGGCGTTGTCCGTGATACTTTTCCACTACATTTGGCCGGACATCAGTATATTGGTGTTGATTTGTATTCTGGCCCCCAGCGCCACCCTTTTGCTGATGCGCACGCCGTCAAGAAAAAGCAGTTTGGCGCATTTCGTCAATCACAAGCTGCCTCAAATCGGCAGTCAATTTGCGCTGTTTTTAGCCGCTGGCATTTTCTCGAATGGCATTAGCGCGATTATCTTGAGCTACCCAGAATTTTTTAATTTGGAGCATTTCACTTTTAGCCCGTGGCTGTTTTCTTTCACCCTTGCGGTGATGATTGCCGCGGGTGTTATCGGGATACACCCTGTGGTCAGCGTCGCTATCGCCAGCCCCATGTTACTGCCATTAAACCCAGACCCAACCCAACTAGGCTTTTTATTTTTGAGTGCTTGGGCCATTTCGGCAGGCAGCAGTGGCTTAACGGGATTGGGCTTGCTGATGACCAGCCGCTATCAAATCCCCACCAAAACCATTGTCTCCAACAGTCTTTTTTACGCTGTTTTTATGTGGTTGCTTTGCTCTGTGGTTAACGGCGTGTTTCTGTCGAGCTGACGGTTTTTGTGCTGTACTGACAAAGGAGCCGGCGTTTTAACAGAGCCTGCGTTTTCTCTTTGTCTTTAAGGCCAGTTTTTAAGGCCAGTCTGAAAAATCTTGCCTACCAGACTGGGGTTTCTGAAGGTCTTTTTCCACGTAATGCCGCTTAAATTGACGAGGCGATAGCCCTGTTTCTTTTTTAAAAAAATGACTAAATTGACTGGCGTCGTTATACCCCAAACTGTTCGCAATGGCTTGTATGGAATCCGACGACTTTTGCAGCCTTGACGTTGCTTCAATCAACACTCGATTATTAATAAGCTGCAACGGGGATTTGCTCAGATTACGTTGGCAAATAGCATGCAAGCGATCATAAGTCATGATGAGCGCTTGGCAATAATACGCCACCGTTCTTCTCTGCTTGTATTCAACTTCTACCAATTGTCGAAATTGCTGCAACACCAACTCATCAGGTGAATGCATTGACCGAATAGAGTCAATATGGCTGAGCCGATAAATCCCGATCAGTAACATGCGGATAATAGAACAAATTACGCTTCTCGAACGTTTTTTCGTTTCTGAAATTTCGGTATTTAACAGCCTTAAAAGCGGTAAAAATTCGTCATCTATGTCTTTTCTCGCACTGTGCGCAATAGTGAATTGACGCATCAGTCGATCCAACTTTGTACTGTCTACATCGGAGCCGGTCACCAGAGACACCAAATCGTCATGATAACCTAACAGCCAAACCTGACTACCGGGTGGAACCAGTACTTTGGCTTGTTTTTTGTGTGGAATACAAAAAATAGACGATTCCTGCACCTGGTGACTCTCCTCCATCAATACGGACACCTCACCACGCTGCACTATGCCCAATAAATTAAACGCGGCAAAGTTATCGTTTCCCGTACTAAATATGCGCGGCTGCAACCCCGGCTGAACCGACTCGAACCGCACCATTGAGCCAATAATATTGGTCAACATGAGCTTACTCCTGCCATTACCTTGCTAAATTAAACGCACAATGAACCAGAAATAAACAAGAATAAGACAGAAATTGACATTTTTATAGTAAAAATACCTGTTAGTCTCTTATACATTACTCATCGACCTAAAAATTTAATAATAACGGCAAGGGTGAAAAATTGAGCATTGAGTGTGAAAAGTTAGACCTGAGCATCATTCCTGAAGTGAATTTATTCATCAATGGACGCTCTACTCCAGCCGCCGCAGGAGGCTATTTTGAGCGCCTAGACCCTAGTACGGATCTGGTCGCTTCTCGTGCCGCCTGTGGCCGACGCGAAGATGCTGAACACATGGCCTCTGTCGCCGCCGCCAATTTTTCTAGCTGGTCATCCATCGACGCTAGCGAACGTGCAAAAATCCTGCGGCGCGCAAAAGACATCCTGCCAAAATACCGAGATCGCTTTGCTCAGCTGATGTTAAGCGAAATTGGCGCGCTCAACGAATGGGTCGATTTCAATATTAAAATCGCGGCGGACGCCATTGAAGCGGCGGTCGAATTAGCACTCAGATACGCCCAAAACCCTGACATTAATACCGCGCAAAAATCTTATACTGTGCGCCAACCCGTGGGCGTTTGCCTTGCTATTGCACCATGGAATGCGCCCATCGTTTTAGCCATGCGCGCGGTCGTGTTTCCCTTGGCATTTGGCAACTGTGTCATTTTAAAAGCCTCCGAATTATCCCCTGCAACACACTCACTGATTGCCGATGTGCTGCACGACGCGGGGGTACCCAATGGCGTACTGGGCGTCATGACCAACGCGCCAGAACATTCAGAAGAAGTCATTAGCAGCCTGATCGCCCACCCATCGGTGCGACGAGTAAATTTTACGGGCTCAACACGCATCGGAAGAATCATTGCTGGCATTGCCGCCCAGCACCTAAAGCGCTGCCTGTTAGAACTGGGCGGAAAATCGCCTTTTATTGTTTTAAAAGACGCCAATCTTCAACTAGCGGCACAAGCCGCTGTTTATGGCGCATTTTTAAATCAAGGCCAAATTTGCATGGCGACGGATCGAATCATTGTTGAACAACCCATTGCCGAAGCATTCATTGGTATTCTTAAAGGCATGGTCGACAATTTGATTGCCGCTGACCCGCGTCGCGATGGCGTCAAACTGGGCCCTGTCGCCAGCCCTTCCATCGCCTCTCGCTTATCCGCTCTGATTGAAGACGCGTTAGACAAAGGTGCCACACTGGTCACTGGCGCGACGCGCCGAGGCCAATTTATTGATGCCACCTTATTGGATAACATCACCCCAATGATGCGCATCTACTCCGAAGAATGCTTTGGCCCAATCGCTGGCATTTATCGCGTAGGGTCAGCCGAAGAAGCGATTACGGTCGCCAACAATTGTGAATACGGTTTGGCTGCCGCCATTTTCACGCAAGATTTAACATTGGCTAAAGACATGGCAAACCGCCTCGATTCAGGGGTCTGTCATATCAATTCAGCTACCGTAAAAGACGACCCCGCCATGCCTTTTGGCGGCCTTAAATCCAGTGGCTATGGTCGTTTCGGCGGCGATGCCTGTGTTGATGAATTTACCGAAGTGCGTTGGATTACACTTGAAAACCCTTGAAAAACCCTTGGAAAATAAAATATAGACTAATAATAAGAGGACAATCACTATGACCGTTTTACTAAGCATTGGCGGACACGATCAAAACGCCAGCAACCACAAAAACTACTCTCGTATAGACCCCGTCACTGGAGAAGTGGCATCCGTATCGGCTGCGGCCACGCTAGACGATGTGACGTCCGCTGCCAAGGCGGCCCAAAGTGCGTTTCCGGCTTGGGCACAAACAGGCCCTACTGAGCGCCGTAATTTATTGAACAAAGCCGCCGATATCATGGAAGCCAAGCAAGAGGATTTCATCGCAGCAATGATTGCTGAAACCGGTGCGACGGGCCCTTGGGCCGGTTTTAACGTCATGCTAGCCGCTGGACACATTCGAGAAGCTGCCGCTTTGACGACGCAAATTGCGGGAGAAGTGATCCCGTCAAACAAACCTGGCACCTTGGCCATGTCGATCAACAAGCCTAAAGGCGTCTGTCTCGCTATCGCCCCTTGGAATGCGCCGATTATTTTAGGCGCTCGTGCGATTGCAACACCGCTTGCTTGTGGCAATACCGTGATCCTAAAAAGCTCCGAGTTCTGCCCATTAACTCATCGCTTGATCATTGATTGTTTCCTTGAGGCTGGCTTTCCAGCCGGTGTGGTCAATCTTATTTCCAATGACCCAAGTGATGCGCCAGACATCGTAAAAGCCTTAATTGAAGCCCCCGAAGTTCGTCATGTGAACTTCACGGGATCAAGCCCTGTCGGTCGTATCATAGGGCGCATCGCCGGTGAAAATTTAAAACCCGCTTTACTCGAGTTGGGTGGTAAAGCACCGCTCGTGATCTTGTCTGATGCTGACATTGATGGCGCCGTCAACGCCGCGATCTTTGGGGCGTTCATGAACCAAGGGCAAATTTGCATGTCCACCGAACGCGTGATTGTCGATGCCAGCATTGCCGATGAATTTGTTGAGAAAATGGTCGCCAAAGCGTCTACGCTGCCTTGGGGAAATCCTCGTGATGCTGTCGTTTTAGGCGCATTAGTCAACCCACAAGTGTCAGAAAAAATGCACGATCTGATCAAGGACGCCGTCAGCAAAGGCGCAACATTAGCCTGTGGTGGTGACAGTAATGGCGCGCTCTTTTCAGCGACGCTATTAGATGGCGTGACCAGCGATATGCGCATTTACAAGGAAGAAAGCTTTGGCCCAGTAAAGTCGATTATTCGTGTTAATGGTGATGAAGAAGCCATTCGCGTTGCCAATGACAGTGAATATGGCTTGTCTGCCGCGGTATTTTCGCAAGACATTAACCGCGCCCTCACCTGTGCCAATGCCATAAAAAGCGGTATCTGCCATATTAATGGACCAACCCTAGCCGATGAGCCGCACATGCCCTTTGGTGGTGTTGGCGATTCTGGTTATGGACGCTTCGGAGGCAAAGCCGGCATCGCCGAGTTTACTGACTTACGTTGGATCACCATAGAAGATCCAAACCAACACTATCCGTTTTAATTCTCTCTGTTTTAATACGAGCTGTTTTAGTGCTATCCATTTTGGCCCTAAAACAGCAGAGTCGCTTTAACAGCACGCCTACGGTACAAAACTGAAAAAATGAAAAGCCATCAGATTCACTCTGATGGCTTTTTTTGTCCTATCCAGCATAAAAATGACTGTACAAATCTAACATTTAGTTGTTCTATATATGGAACGTTCTTTAAATAGAACACTTTTATGGAACACGTTAAGACCCAATATGAACAAACTGATTCTCAATACTTTGGGGCGTAATCTGCAAAACTTACGCTTGGCAAAAGGCTTGTCGCTTTCGCAACTTGCTCAAAATGCAGGCATTGCCAAATCCAACTTGTCTCGAATTGAACAAGGCGACGGCAACCCAACACTGGAAACTATTTGGCGCCTTGCTATGCAGTTGAAAGTGCCTTTTGGGGATCTAGTGGCCAGCATTCAATCTCCGCTTGGCGAAAACGGTGTGCAAGTAAAACTGATTGACCAAGGCAATGATAATCCACGAGTCGATGTCTATTGGATGTCTTGCGCGCCCCACACAATCAAACGATCAGACGCGCATTTTACTGGCACCACAGAATCCATCACACTAATCAGCGGAGCCATACAAGCCGGTGAAAATGACAATCTACACGATTTAGCCCTAGGCGCTTCTTTAACGTTTTCAGCCGACAAACCCCACAGCTATCGAACTGGAGACTTGTGGGCGACGTTAATCATGATCATCACTTACCCAAAACAGGAGACGCCAACATGAGCACAGCCGTTCAACCTCTCACTCGCACCGCTTGGGTACAAGGAGTAAAAGACGCCACCCCACTGTTAGGTGGCTATATTCCCGTTGCCATCTCATTTGGTTTGATTTCAATTCAATCGGGATTCAGCGTATTAGAGACCATTTTAATTTCCATCTTTATCTATGCTGGGGCGTCCCAGTTTCTATTTGTCGCCATGGTCGCGTCTGGTGCGCCACTATGGCTGGTCGTGGTAATGACGCTATTAATCAATGCGCGTCATTTGGTGTATGGCCCGAACTTAGCGCCATATCTTAATAAAGACCGCAGATGGATCGCTCTTATGCACGGTTTAACCGACCAAATTTTTGCGCTTGCCCACGTTCGCCTGCCTCAACTTCCGAACGAAGCCCGTATAGGATGGTATACAGGCGCAGCGATATTGGCATGGTTCAGTTGGATTGGCGGCACGGCGCTGGGCGCCATCGCAGGTGGAGAGTTAACCCAACGCTGGCCGATGATCAACGACATTTTGCCATTCGCCTTACCCGCGCTTTTTTTGGTGCTCATTATTCCCAAATGCAACAACCCTTTATGGGCCCTCACCATTGGGGCATCAACACTCATTGCGTTGATATTAAAAGTATTAGGTTATCCGAATGTCGCCATTCCGTTAGCGGCGTTTTGTGGCGCCATAGTGTTCTACGCTTTAAAAAATCAACCCTCTATCAAAGGTCAATGAGATGGATTATTCAATGTGGATCGCATTATTCAGTATTGCCGTGGGCACCTATTTGATCCGCCTTCTGCCGTATCTTTGGATGAAACAAAAACTCACCAAGAGCCAACGAGAAGATTCTATCGCCACCATGCCAACTTGGTTGACCGTGCTCGGCCCCACCATGATCGCCGCCATGTTTGGCACCTCACTGGTTCCCGCCAACCTAGACACCTTGTCTTGGATTGCCACCCTAATAGGCACACTCACAACATTTTTAGTATGGACTCAAACACGATCCATGGGCTGGCCAATACTGTGTGGCGTGATCGCATTCGGCATAATAAAATTGTGTTTTTAAACGAACAACCTATCAAACTGATAGGGACTGGGGTCAATAATAGGTTCAGCATTTGACATCAAGTCTGCTGTCAATTGCCTAACAGCCATTAACATAACTCTTCAAGGTCACCGCAAAATCGATTAGTAATGACCTTGGGCTGTCAGAGTCGACCATCATTACCTACAAGAAAAGAGCCTTTAAAAAGCTGAATATCTGTCAGAAAACCGAATTAGTCCGGTTTATTTGAGCCGTTTTATGACCAAGCCTGTCACCCGATAGATTCGCTAAAGTGAGGAGATTACAAACTGGACAGAAGCACACTGGTTTCACTGTTTATTATTCCACTCACTTCACGTACCTGACGAAGTACGCCATCAAACTCATTCAAATTTGCAGTATGAATTTCCGCCACCAGATCCCAGGCGCCATTCGTTGTGTGTAGCTTTACCAATTCCGGTATTCCTTGCAATTTTTTTATGACTTGAGAGGTCGATTGCCCAGTAACCTCAATCATCATCATGGCTTTAACCGTTTCTCTTTCTAGCTCTTCGTGAACACGAATAGTAAAGCCAAGAATGGCCCCACTTGAAACGAGCCTATCCAGACGATTCTGCACTGTCGCCCTAGAGACTTTGAGACAAGTGGCAAGGTAAGAGATTGTCGCACGCCCATCTCGCCTTAATTCGGAAATTAGCGCACTGTCTAATGAATCGTAGATATAAGGTTTCATATTCTCAACTGCCCAGTGATCAAATTGCTAACTTTAGCTTATCAAAGTGACAAAAAATACAAACAAAGTTATGCTTTAATGACATTTTAACTATCAACCCACCTCTTTATGATATTTCGCACCGTTCAATAACTGAGCTCAGGAGTGGAATATGCCCAATTTTATTGTCTCACCTAAACAAAACGCGGCAAAAAACGAAATACCAGTGCACCCATCTGTCGCAGATTCAGCGGCTAGAGGAGCTTAGCATGGCGTCAACCATTGCCTTACAACAAGCACCTAATACCGTGGTGATGGTACGTCCACACCATTTTAAATCTAACCCTCAAACCATGGCTGACAACAAATTTCAAACATTGGCGAATAACGATAATGCAAAATATAACGCATACAACGAAGTAACGGCAGCGGTAAACACCCTTCGCAGCCACGGAGTGTGCGTGCAATTATTTGAAGACTTGTTGGGAAATACGCCAGACTCGGTTTTCCCCAACAATTGGTTTACGACTCATCATAATGGCATGCTGATTAAATACCCCATGCTCGCCGAAAATCGTCGCTTAGAGTATCGCCAAGATATTATTGACGCGATAAGCGACCGTTACTCGGTGACAGAACACGTTGACCTACGACACTATGCAGAACAAGAGCTTTTTTTAGAAGGCACAGGCTCTATCGTATTTGATCACCCCAATCGTCTTGCTTATGCCTGTCAATCTAGGCGTACTGATACCCGCCTACTGCAACGGGTCTGTCAATATTTGCACTATCAACCGGTAGTATTTGACGCTTTCGATAACGCGGGCGTTCCCGTGTACCACACCAATGTTTTAATGTGTGTGGGGACAAGGTTTGTCATGATAAGTATGGACATGGTTGCCGAAGCCGATCGTGACCGGCTGCTTCAATATTTCAACCTTAATCGACAACAGCTTATTTGGCTGACAGAAAAGCAGATCCAACGTTTTTGCGGAAACGCTATTGAACTACAAGGGACAGAAGGGGCTTTATTAGCGCTATCTCAAACCGCTTACAATGCGCTGACCCAACAACAAAAGCTCAAGTTGGAAAAATTTGTAAAATTGGTACCTTTGTCTATTCCTACCATCGAATCAGCAGGTGGATCCGTTCGCTGTATGATTGCAGGCGTTCATTACCCGGAGTAAATATTTAGTCCTTGAATTCAGGGCTAAGACAACCTAACAAGCGAATATTTAAAGCATAAAATGAGCTATTTATAATGACGATAACGTAGGGCACGTCAATGATTATCAAAGCGTTAATTGGCAAAAAACACCAAAATTCGATTGAGAAAATAATTTGGAAAGAAATCTAAGGTTTTCGGGGGAATTAAGGTGGCATCTCTACCAGCCGCACCTCGGCACACAAGTCCACCGCTGTGGCTGCTTCCTTCCGGACCTGACCAGATTAACGGTTTATCGTTGCGAGGGGACCAGCAGAGACACCATAAAGGAGGCTTGTTGACCTTGGGGCGCAATTATACGCAGCCAAATCGAAATATCAACCGCCTTTCTTATGTATTTTCAAATACTTAAATCTTTTTGAACCTGCACTGCTCCAGTCTACTCTTTTTGCCGTTTGCGATATCAATCTATAACGGCTCTTCTATTTACGGTAAGATACGCCCCATTCAGAATCATAGGAGTGGTGAGTTGAAGCTATTTGTAAAAAACCTAACCCACGTGGATTTTTCCTATTTTGATGCCGAGCGTGGTTTGTTGGGTGAAAGCTGGCAGACGGACATCGTGCTGACGGGGAAATTAAACGATGAAAGCATGATTTGTGATTTCAGTATTGTCAAAAAACAAATCAAGAAATGGCTTGATGACAACATTGATCACATGCTGGCGATTCCTGCTGAGCACAGCGGCTCCACACTCACGCCATTAGAAAATGATCGTGTTTCTTTTCATTTCGACCATAGCCACGTAAGCAGTAGAGCGGCGGCGGCCGACAAGCGCGTATTTCAATGCGATGCGCCGACGCAAGCTATTTGCGTGTTGCCAATGGTAAAAATCACACCAGAAGCGGTCGCGAAATGGGTTGAGTCACAGATTCTCAATTTGCTTCCGGCGGAGCTAGAAGCCGTCAGTGTGCATTTTTCGCCCGAGGTAATCACTGGCGCGCAATATCAATACAGCCATGGTCTAAAAAAGCACGCGGGCAATTGCCAGCGCATCGCTCACGGTCATCGCTCTACCATTGAAATTTATGCCGATGGCGCACGTAATGCAGCAATGGAACACAATTGGGCCAAGCGCTGGCAAGACATTTATCTAGGTACACAAGAAGACCTACAGAGTGAAACAACCGAAAATGGGGTGAACTATCACTGTTTCAGCTATACCAGCCAGCAAGGTTTGTTTGAGCTAAAAATAGCCAGCGACCAAGTTTATATGCTGGATTGTGATACCACAGTCGAGTCCCTTTCTGCTCATATTGCTGAAGTGTTGGTGGCAGAAAACCCGGGGACACACATCGAAGCTCACGGTTTTGAAGGCATAGGCAAAGGCGCAATTTCAGAGAAAAAGGCAGTAAAATGAGCTTAAAAGCATACGAAAACCTCGCCAAAGGCGAAACGCTATCCCTAGACACGGTATTGGCGAACCTGAAAACCGACGAGCACGGCTTGGTTGCCGCCATCGCACAGCAGCACGACACCGGCGAAGTATTAATGTTGGCGTACATGAATGAAAAATCGATTCGTGAAACCCTAGAAACGGGCCAAGTCTGTTATTGGTCACGCTCTCGTCAAACCTACTGGCGCAAAGGCGAAAGCTCAGGCCATCGCCAAACCCTAGTCTCCATGTCATTTGACTGTGACGGTGACGCGATTCTACTTCAAGTGAATCAACAAGGCCCTGCTTGCCATACTAATCGACGCGACTGCTTCTTCTTTACCGTTGATGGAAATAGCGTGGTTATTCGCTCTGCGCCACTAGAAAATCAATAGTCCGCTAAAAAACGCACAATAATGAGGCATTTTGGTAAAATACCACTATGCTTCTCCCCTCTTTTCGCGTTACCTTACTCCCTATTCAGTTTTTCTTGCACATTTCAACACAAATGAAGCAAGCCATTCTGAAGCCTAAATTACAGCGTTTATGACACGCTCTCAAAGTAAGTGATTATTTAGCCACACTTTACAAGCATAAAGTCCAGGTTAGACAAGCATGTCTGCGTTTTTACGCCATTGTGCAAACCCTGATTGGCATAAGTATTGCTGCACAAGAGAGCTCGATCAACACGATTAACTCATTGGATTAAATATGTTAAGTCTGTCCGTACGCACCAAAATACTCTCCCTCATTGCCCTATTTTCATTGGCTATTGTTGGCATTAGCGTCAGCTCTGCCTTATCCAGTAAATCGGTTTCGGCCGAATTACAAAATCTTTCCTCACAAAGTTTACAGTTAATCAAAAATCTAGAAAAAAGCCGCCAGCTTTTATTGCAACAATCCGTTGAGTTTGAGCGTGGCTTTTTCCAAGTATCGATTGCTAAATCCATTGGCGGTTATGGCACAGAGCAAATTGCTGAATCAGCAACCAAGTTCAAAACCTACACGGGTGAACTGCTCGATAGCATAGAGAATGTTAAAAGCATTCTTGCCACCATGCCAGTCAATGAAGGCTTAAATGATTTGCTCGCACAAATCCAAGCACTGGAAGAACAGCAAGCTATTTTTCTTGCCGCCAGCACCGAAACCTACAGCTGGTGGGTGAAACTAAACACCATGAAAGCCAACAAATCTCGCCGTGCCGCCGACGACAGCCTGATTATGGTCAACACTCAAATGGAAGACATTATTACCGCCATCAACCACTATAATAATGCCGTTGCCGACAGCCAGAGTAATAAATTAGATCAAACGATTTACGCCAGCGCGGCACTCGCCGCCGTACTGATTGTGGCTGGCGTTGTGATCAGCATCATTATTGTAAACGGCATTTGCAGGCCTTTAATTAAAGCGGTTCGACGCGCAGAAGACATTGCCGCTGGCGAATTGGTGGAGTCGAATGTTCCCAGCACACGCAACGATGAAATAGGCCTACTCGAAACAGCAATGGACAAATTAGTCATACAACTGCGCAGTATTTTGCACGATGTGGCCGAGTCCAGCACCATGTTGACCCATGCCGCCAACGACCTTAATCGCATTACCGATGAGTCGTCCGAAATGGTAGACCGTCAACAAGAAGAAACACACTTTATCTCTCAGGCAATACAGGAAATTCAAGCCACCGCGGTGCATGTTTCCGAATCCACCACCGATGCAAGCCAAGCGGCACACAGTGCTGAAATGGCCGCCAATGAAGGCTCTATCATTGTCGCCAAGACCATCCAAAGTATAGAAGAGTTGGCGGCAGAAATTTCCACCTCAGCCACCACCATTAATGAATTGCAAGCCAATACCAAAGAGATCAGCAGCATTCTTAATGTCATTCTAGGCATCGCCGAACAAACCAACTTATTGGCATTAAACGCCGCCATTGAAGCCGCCCGTGCCGGTGAACAAGGCCGAGGCTTTGCCGTGGTTGCCGATGAAGTCCGCCATTTGGCACTGAACACTCAAAACGCCACTCAACAGATAGAAAAAATGATTATACTGCTGCAAAACGGCACCGCATCGGCCGTAACCGCCATGACGTCCAGCCACCAGCGCTCTACCGACGCAGTAAATCAAGTCAAACACGAAGAAGAGTCTCTTCGAAATATCAACCAATCTGTGTCTAAGATCCGCGATATGAATGACCGAATCTCCGCCACAGCAGAAGAGCAAGCGTCCGTAACGGCAGAAGTGAACCGCAATGTTGCCAACATCACAGACATCTCCTCACAAACAACCAAATCCATCCACTCAATCAGTCACTCAGCCGAAAAACTGGCGTCATTAGCGACACAATTATCCGCTAAAATCAGCTATTTCAAAGTATAGATCTACTGGAAAAGAGAGGATTAGATTACCATGAGTGGAGCAACCTAGTTGCTCCACTCTGCTTTCATTGCTAGGAGAAAATCATGTGTCGTTGGATGGCCTATCAAGGTGACCCCGTTTACCTTGAGTCATTACTTTTTGAGCAAGAACACTCCTTAATTCATCAAAGTCTCAGCGCCCGAAAATCGGAAGTGACCGTCAACGCCGATGGTTTTGGCTTAGGTTGGTACGATGAACGTGAAGAGCCCGGTCTTTATCATGAAGTCCTGCCTGCTTGGAGTGACAGCAACTTAAAAAGTCTGGCGAAACATATAAAGAGCGGCTTATTTTTTGCTCACGTTCGCGCCTCTACAGGTACCGCAACCAACCGTTCGAACTGCCACCCATTCAGTTACAAAAACTGGCTGTTCATGCACAACGGCCAGATTGGCGGCTATGAATTTTTGCGCTGGCAGCTGGATCGTTTGATTCCCGAACATCTTTATAACCATCGCCATGGCGCGACAGACTCGGAAGTGATTTTCTTATTGATGATTGCGAACGGTTTAGAGAAAAATCCAGAGTCGGCAATTGAAATAACCCTAGCGCAAATTCTCGACATGATGAAACAGAAGAATATAAAAGACCCGTTGCGTTTCACCGCTGTTTTGTCTAACGGAGAAGACATCATTGCCGTACGCTTCTCCAGTGATAACCATGCGCCCAGCTTATATTGCAAAAAGTTTGAACAGCACATTGTGATTGGTTCTGAGCCGCTTGATCATTGTGGAGACAGCTGGACACAAGTGCCTGCTGGCCACATAGCTCATATTAAAAACAACGCCTATCAAATCAAAGCACTTCCTGAATTACTTAAAATGACCGCCTAACGGTCACTTTTAACACTGTCTCAGCTTTTATTTTTCCGAGTAAAATCCGCATTTCACTTGATGTCGATCAAGTGCTTTCTTAGAACAGCTGCTAGGCTGATGAAGGGTTTTACACCATCATAAGGAGCTGAAAATGATCAACTATCAACTAAATAATAAAAAGGCCATGGTGACAGGCGGCGCATCTGGGATTGGTTTAGCTTGTGCTGAATTAATGGCTTTTTCTGGTGCAGATATTGCTCTTTGGGATTTACACGACGAAGCGTTGGAAAAAGCCAAGCAATCACTCAGCAAATACGCCGTAAAATGCATCACGATTAAAGTCGATGTCGGTAACCCTGAGGCCGTCAAAGCAGCTATGGATGAAACCGTTAAACAGCTTGGCGGTTTAGACATTGCCGTTAACAACGCCGGTATTGGCGGGCCCTCTTGCAAATCCGGTGACTACACCACGGCAGATTGGCTTAACGTGATTAATGTGAACCTCAATGGTGTTTTTTACTGTCAACGCGAAGCCATAGCGGCAATGCGTAAAAATGCTTCTGGCAGTATTGTTAATATGGCGTCGATTCTTGGTCAGGTAGCATTCGAAGGCTCACCCGCCTATGTCAGTGCAAAGCATGGTGTCGTTGGTATGTCCAAAACCGCTGCGATTGAGCACGCTGAAGAAGGCATTCGCATTAACTCAGTAGGACCCGGTTTCATTCATACACCTTTGGTGGATGATCATTTAAGCGCTGATGTGCTGGCCATACTCGCCGAAAAACACGCCATGAAACGACTCGGCAAACCAGAAGAAGTCGCTCATCTTGTTGCTTGGTTAGCCAGCGATGCAGCGTCTTTCGTGACGGCGTCTTATTACCCGGTCGACGGGGGTTATCTCGCTTATTAGTTAAACATCATTCGGTTTATGCCTCACGGCTGGCGGTGCATTTCACTCGTTAGCGAGCCGTGGGGCCGTTTGGATCAAGCAATCAATCGTATGCTCATTGAAGTGATCTTTAGGCCCTAGAAGACAGTTTAATAAGTTGTGTGTGCTTGGGATTAAAGCGTTTTAGACCCACTTCGCCAAAATCCACAAAAATCATTTGTTTGGCGTCTCGCTCTTGCCGTACGACGACACCCTGACCAAACTGATCATGGCGAACTTTGTCGCCGGGTTGTAAGAGGCTTTTGCCTTCCACTCGATGACGAAAGGTCAAAGACGGGGAAGGATCGACCGCGTTCAAATAACGCTGAAACACCAACGCTTTTTCGGTATCAATTGGCGTGCCTACATTGTTCTCATACCAGGCTTCGCAAATCCGGCTCACCGCATAGGGCTGAGCTTCAAACACAAAGCGCGACAAAGACAAGCTTTTCAATGCCGCTCGGGGAATATCCCCCTGCTTCATACGCTTATGTTCGTCGGCACTGGGTGTTTCTAACAGCACGAGTTTTTGTTTCGCGCGGGTAATCGCCACATAAAATAAACGCCGCTCAGACGCCAAATCGCTGGCGGCTTGCTTATCAATGGCGCTCAAATCCTCGTCATAATAAGGAAAGCGCCCTTCTTGTAAACCAGACAATAGCACCTGATCGAATTCCAAACCTTTCGACTTATGGATCGTCATCAGATGCACGCCGTGAACATCGTCCGTTTGCTTTTCATTCAAGCTCGCGAGTTGTTCTAGAATCGACTTTGCATCACCACCAACGCCACGCACATAAGCCATAAAGGCATCGCAAGTAGCGATTTTCTCTTGGGTCTGAATGTCTTTGCTGCTGGTACTTTCAAAGTAGCGATAAATGCCCAACTTCTCTAAAGTATGCGCCAAGCCTTGCGCCGGATCGGTGCGATACTGTTTATGACAAGAATCGGCTAAACTGCGCAACCAGTCAGCACGCTCATAGAGTTTTTTGGCGCGCCAACCGTCGGAGGCATCGGCCACAGATTCGATAATTTGCGGCAACAAATGCGGCGCTTGTTTGGCTTGTTGAATCAAGGTTTTGCGCTGCGCCATAGAAGCGCCAAGGCTCGGAACCGTCAGCAAGTATTCAATATCGTCAGCATGAAAAAAGCTATTTGGCGTTTCCAAACCACCCGCAATCACTGCAAGATACGCCATCAACATGCGAATCTGGCGATTTTCCAACAGTGGCGAATCGCCATGCAATTGATACGGCACACCTTTGTGCATCAAGGCCAATTGCACCGGCACCATATCACTGTACAAACGCACCAACACGGCTGTATCGCTTAACGCTCGCCCTTCATCGACCCAGGCTTTCAGCTCGCCTAACAAAGCCTTGCCGGTCTTCGGCGCGCGCGCAAAAGACACTCGTGTACGCTCGCCAGCGCCAATCACCAAGGCATCAGGGTCATTTTCACTGATCACGCTCGACGCCATTAATCCCACCGCATGACCAAAGCGAAAACTGGTGCTTAATGGATAAGTCGCCACATTGGCAAATTCTTGGTCAAACTGGCTCGCCATAATATCTGGACTGGCGCCGCGCCATTCGTAAATACATTGCTGCACATCGCCCACTATCATCCACTGACAAGGCGCTGGATACAGCAATTTTAGCAACTCATATTGGCACGGGTTGATGTCTTGAAATTCGTCAATTAACAGATAGCGGAAATCAGGCACCAAGCCACGTATTCTCTCGCGTTCAGGTTCGTCTAATTGACTGATTAATTGATAAGGGTCGCTGAGCAAATCCGCGAAAAAACGCACATTATTACGCTTACGTAATTTCTCTAATTCGTCATACAGGGCGGGGAAAAATTTGCGCTCGTTAGACCAACCCAAAGCTTCAAAAACAATCTGCGCTGATTGGTCAGATGCTTTGACCTGATCGACAAATAACAACACGTCTTCCAACCAATCTTTCTCGTCCAATAGGGCGATTTTCTCGCCACTTCGAACCAGACGCTGCAAGGCCTCACGCAACATCTTCACCAAGCTAAAATCATCGGTGACCAGCTTAGACGCAGACAACCAACCTTGCTGCTCTAAACGTCGACAAAACTTCATACCGAACGCATGGAAAGTCATCACACTAGGGGAACGAAAATGCCCAGCCGTCATCAGTCGCTTGCTCAAACGCTCGGAGAACTCTTCCTGGGCGCTTTTATTGAACATAAACACGCCAATCTGAGATGGATCCACACCCTGAGCCAATAAATGCTCAATACGAGAAATTAAGGTGGTGGTTTTACCCGCCCCCGCCACCGCGATGACTTTCGCGGGCGTCGTAAGGTCATGATGCACAACACGCGTTTGCTCATCGGTTAACGAGGTGATTACCTCAGTATTGGGCTGTACTTGTATCAAAATAATCTTGCCTAGTATTTAATTGCTAATCTTCAAACAGCTTGCCGATTTCACGAAACGCGAGATGTTCTTTACCCGCGATCTTAGCGATGGATTCGCCACACACTACCAAACGTCGCTGCACTCGGGCGAAAAACACGCCATTGGTACGTGCAATAAGAGGATAACTAGAAGTTTCCACATCATCGTCCATCAAGTTCACTACTTCACCAATCACCTCGCCCGCTTCCACGGCTTCGCCAATGGCTTTGTGATAACAGACAATGCCAGCGCACGGCGCTTTGACTAGATCCATCGCATCCAGCGGATAATATTCAACTTCACTGCCATCAATAACGGGCGCTTTGCCCGTTATCACTTCTCGCAGCACCAGATAGTCGAATAAGGCTTGCGCATCGTGCTCGGCAAACGCATTGGAAATATCATTTTCGCCGCGTAATTCTACCGTTAAAGAGCGGCTTCCCCAAGGAATCAAATGGGCGTAATGAGCTTTTAAATCACGCCATACGCTAACGTTGGTTTCATCAAACGAAGCCGCGCCCGTTTCCAATTCAGACAAAGCGACTTTCGCCCCTAACAGCGCCAATAATGGCTTAAAATGCTCTTCAAATTCTTGCGCCACATAGGCGTGCATACAGGCCTCACCAGAACAATGCAGGTCAATCACTTCATCCGCATCCATCGACAAAGCCAACAGGGTTTTCTTCATGCCTTGCAGCTCTGTGGTTTCAGGTAATAGACACAATTCTTCATGAATCGCTTGGCGAACCAGATCGATATTACGTTCAATATCTCCCGTCACATCGCCCTTGATGCGCTTTTCTACTTTCGCGCCCAACTGTGGCCAGTTACGGTTAAAATTGCCGCCGCCGTCAGAAAACGCAAAACGCCCAGGAATATAACCATGAAAATTTTGTGCTAGACCAATCGGGTTCGCCACGGGAACAATGACAATCTCACCTTGAATTAGTCCAGCGTCGTCGGCTTTTTTCAATTTTCTCAGCAAGGTGTTAAGCACCAAAAATCCCGGCCATTCATCAGCGTGCAAGCCGGCCTGAAAATACACTTTTGGACGTGCGCCCGCTTCGCCAAAATGATGGGCTTTTAAAATACGCTGGGTGCCCGGTGTCGCGCTCGGCAGTACATGAGAGTAAATTTGATAAGACATAACACCTCGCATAATCCAATAAACAGCCGTAAAAACACTCGCCCAATTTTTGCCAGCTCATGGTACGCTAAAACGCATTTTTAATAAAAACCAATTCCTTAAATAAAAGACTGTAAGAAATTTCTAATAATGTACGTCTAAAAATAACCCCACCCTAGCCCTCCCCTTGAAAAGACAATAAGGGGAGGGAAAATTGCACTAAGCTCTTCCCCCGATAAGGGGAAGACTAACAGGAGAAAAGGAATGAAAAAATCGTTAATCGCGGCGTCTATTGCTGCCACGTTCGCGCTGACTAGCTTAACCACGCTGGCCCATGAACATCAAAGCTGGCAAGACACCTTGAATCAGGCCAAGGGTCAAACCGTGTATTTCAACGCTTGGGGTGGTGCCGACAACATTAACGATTACATTCAATGGGCAGCAGACCGCATCAAAGAAGACTACGATGTGACCCTAAAACAGGTGAAACTGACCGACACGTCCGACGCAGTAAACCGTGTCTTGGCCGAAAAAGCCGCTGGCAAAAACACCAATGGTTCAATCGACCTTATCTGGTTGAATGGCGAAAACTTCCGCGCCATGAAAGACAATAACCTTTTATTTGGTCCATTTAGCCAGTCGCTACCAAACTACATGACTTACGTGGACGAGAATGCTCGCCAAAGCTTAACCCAAGACTTCGGCACGCCTGTCGATGGTATGGAATCCCCTTGGGGTATGGCGCAAGTCATCTTTATGCATGACACCGCCACCTTGAGCAGCCCCCCTAAATCCATCGCCGAATTACTCACTTACGCCAAAGCACACCCAGGACGAATCACTTACCCTGAGCCACCGCAGTTCCTTGGTTCAACCTTTTTGAAACAAGCCTTATACGAATTAACCCCTCATCGTAAAGCCCTGTCACAACCCGCAGACAGTGTGGATTTCGACAAGGTCACCGCGCCTTTGTGGGCTTACTTAGATCAACTGCACCCAGTCACGTGGCGCAGTGGTCAGACGTTTCCCTCCAGTTCAGAAGAAATGATGCGCTTGCTCGATGACCAAGAAATCGATGTCGCCTTGAGCTTCGATATTTCCGCCGCTTCTGTACAAATCGACAAAGGTAACTTGCCAGACACAGTACGCTCTTACGTCTTCACACACGGCACCATTGGCAATACGCATTTTTTAGCTATTCCCTATAACAGCGGCGCGACAGCGGGTGCGCAAGTCGTCGCGAACTTTATGTTGTCACCCGAGGCGCAAATCAAAAAACAAACGCCAACCATTTGGGGCGATTTAAGCGTTTTATCCTACGCAAAATTACCCGCCGCTGAGCAAGCTAAATTCGACGCCTTGCCACGCGGCATCGCCACCTTGAGTATTGAAGAGCTGGGTCAAACCTTACCAGAACCACACAGTAGCTGGGTGGGAGCGTTAGAGTCTGAGTGGCGTAAGCGTTACGCACAATAATTAGCTAAATAAGAAGCAAG